>CAWEYO010000016.1:0-200391 GCA_963813315.1 uncultured Alphaproteobacteria bacterium
TCAAGCTTGGAACGCCCCGGCGCCAGCGTAAGCGTGACGGGCTCTGGCGAGGGCCAGCAAACAGGCCAGTAAGTAGAGGAAATGTACAGCATCAGCCGGTGATCCGCCGGGACACGCCATGCCATGGCGTGCAGAGGGAAGCTCACCTCCATCTCTTCACCGGGCGTCACGGGTTCAGGAGCCTTGGCGCCATTCCGATGGTTGAGGTTCATGAACCCCCGGGTGATCACCGACTGCGCTCCGTCTGGGAACTCGTCGGCCAGAACGGCGGCGACAAAGGCCTGCGGCCTGTCCGCCGAAAGGCGGAGCGTCAGGCGCGTCTGTCCGAGAATGTCGATCGATGCATCAAGCGGCGCGGAGCAAAAACCCAGTGCACCGCCCGCGTCGATCCGGCAGTCGCCCGGCAGATCACCCTCGGTTGCGAACGAACACAAGTCACCCGCCGCTGCGCCGTATGTCTGAGGCGAGCAGATCGTCATGAGCGCGCCCCCTATCTCCGCCGCCCCGGTAAGCGCGCCCGTGTTCATCCAGAATTGGCGAGCTTTCACGTTCGGTGAAGGCCATTGTTCCTCTTCCACCCAATGTCCGTCGCGCGTCTTGCGAAAGCTTTCGGGCGGGGCGCTGTCTTGCATGAAAAACCGCAGGCGCGGCTCGTCCATGATGCCGGTGTCGATGCCTTTCAGCCAATGATCCCACCAGCGCAGCGCTTCGGCCACGAAATCGACCTTTGGCTCGGGGATGCCCTCGTGCGGGTAAAGATGCGCCCAAGGGCCTATCAACACCTTGCAGGGACCCTTGAGATGCTCGGCAATCCGGAACGGCGTGTCGCGGAAAAGATCGGCCCAGCCACCGAAGAAATAGACCGGCACCTTGATCGCATCGTAATCCTCGCAGACCGAGCCATGGACCCACTGCGCGTCACGCGTCTGGTGCCGCAGCCATTTCTCCGGCCAGAAGCGCATGCCGTCCAGCCGTTCGCGCCACATCTCGCGCCAGCGCTCGCCGACGATCTCGGGGTCGGGCGGCAGCGAATTGTAGAGCTGCATGATGACGCCCCACCAAAAATTGTCGTTTAGAAGCACGCCCCCGGAAAAATGGATGCACTCGGCCCAGCGGTCATCGGTTCCCATGACAGGAATGATGGCCTTCAGCGCGGGCGGTTGCATCGTGGCGACCTGAAACGAATTGTAGGCGCCCCAGGACTTTCCCATCATGCCAACATTCCCGTCGCACCAAGGCTGTGCTGCGATCCAGGCGATCACGTCGCAGGCGTCGTCAAGCTCCTGTTGAAGGTATTCGTCATGCAACACCCCGTCGCTGTCGCCCGAGCCGCGCATGTCCACGCGTACGGCGGCATATCCTGCGGCGGCAAAGCGCGGATGGGTGGCTTCGTCGCGCACGCGGGTGCGGTCCCGGCGGCGGTAGGGGATGTATTCGAGGATGGCCGGGACCGGCGCTGCGTCGGCACTATCGGGCATCCATATGCGCGCGGCAAGGCGCGCGCCGTCGGGCATCGCGATCCAGACGGTTTCAAAATGGCGGACTGCGGTTGCATCAACGGACATGGAACACTCCTTGGGCGTCAACTCAATTTTCCGCCGGATTATGACAGGCAAATCGATGTTCCTCACCCGCCGACGCATAGGCCGGGAAAATCCTGCGGCATGGATCCAGCGCGAAAGGACAGCGCGGATGAAATTCGCAGCCGGGCGGCCGGTGGAACAGGCTCGGCACGTCGCCTTCGATCTCCAGGCGGGCGTGGACGGCGTCGGGGTCCGGCACCGGGTTGGCGGAGAGCAGGGCAGCGGTATAACGGTGCCGCGGCCGCGCGAAAACATCGGCCGTCCGGCCCTCCTCCACGATGCGGCCGAGATACATGACGGCGACGTGGTCGGCGACATGGCGGACCACGTTGAGATTGTGCGTGATGATCAGGATGGCGATGCCGAGGCGGGCCTGCAGCTCGTTCAGGAGGTTGAGCATCTCGCCCTGGACGGACACGTCGAGGCCGGCCGTCGGTTCATCGGCGATTAGGAGCTTGGGCCGCAGCGCCAGCGCCCGCGCCACCCCGATGCGGCGCGCCTGGCCGCCGGACAGCTGATGCGGATAGCGCGACAGGAACGAGGCCGGCAGTCCGACATCGTCGAGCAATCGCGCCACTTCGGCATCGACATCGAAAGCGCCGCGGCGGCGGTGGACCTGGAACGGTTCGGCGAGGATGGAGCGGACGGAGAGGCGGGGGCTCAGTGAACCGCCCGGATCCTGGAAGATCATGCCGATTTCGCGGCGGACCGGCAGCAGCGCCTTTTCGGTAAGGCGCGAGATGCGGTGGCCGTCAAAGCCGATTGTCCCGGAATGGACGCGAACCAGCCCGACGATGCCGCGCGCCAGGCTGGTCTTGCCCGAGCCGGACTCGCCGACCAGCGCGTAAGTCTCGCCCGGCTGGACCAAGAACGAGACGCCTGCCACCGCTTCGATGTGTGTCGGCGCGCCGGTGAACGCGGCTGTAACCCTGCTCCCG
Organism: uncultured Alphaproteobacteria bacterium; assembly: GCA_963813315.1. GTDB lineage: Bacteria > Pseudomonadota > Alphaproteobacteria > Rhizobiales > Rhizobiaceae > CAWEYO01. The sequence continues at coordinate 2,522 of CAWEYO010000016.1, forward strand.
ACCGGAAAGCGGATGGTCAGATCCTCGACTTCAAGCAGCGCGGTCATACCGGTTCAAGCTGCTCGGCCTTGTGGCATGCGGCAAGATGATCGCCGCCCAGCCGGTGCGGTTCAGGCTTTTCGATGCAGCGCTCGAACCGCTCCGGGCAGCGGGGCCTAAAGATGCAGCCGGGCGGAACATCGATCAGGTCCGGCAGGTCGCCCGGAATCGTCGGCAGATTGCGCGTCGCTTGCGCTATGCGGGCCGGATCGCATTCGAGCAGCTTGCGGGTGTAGGGGTGGCGCGCGTCGTGAAATATCTCCCGCACCGTGCCTCGCTCTACGGCCTCGCCGGCATACATGATCGCCACCCGGTCGCAGAGTTCCGCCACGACGCCGAGATGATGCGAGATGAACAGGATGGAACAGCCCACCTCGCGCTGCAGGTCCTTCAACAGGCGGATCACCTGAACCTCCAGCGTGGCGTCGAGCGCGGTCGTCGGCTCGTCGGCGATCAGCAGGTCGGGTTCGGGCAGCAGCGCCATGGCGATGCAGATCCGCTGCCGCATTCCGCCCGAGAATTGATGCGGATACTGGCCAAGTCGCCGTTCCGGGTCGGGGATCTTGACTTTCTCCAGAAACTCCACGGCGCGGGCGCGCTTGGCCTCCTGGCTGAGCCCGGACCGATACTGGATTTCGGTCATCTGCGTCCCGATCGAGAGCACGGGATTGAGGGCGGTCATCGGGTCCTGGAAAATTGCCGTGATCCGGTCGCCGCGCAGCCGCGTGAGCTCGTCCGGGTGCATGGTGCGGAGGTCGGCGCCGTTGAACAGGATCCGCCCGGAAGCAATTTCGGCATTGCCAGACAATAGCCCGATCACCGAATTGATCAGGGTCGACTTGCCGCAGCCGGATTCGCCAACGATGCCGACGATCTCGCCCCGCGGCACGGTGAGGCTGACATCGCGCAGCGCATGCAGCCGGCCGGCGGCGGTGCGGAAATCCACCGACAGGCGCTCGACGCTCAGCACATGGTCGGCCGCCATCACGCGTCCTTCCTGAGCCGCGGGTCGAACTGGTCGCGCAGGGTTTCGCCGAGAAACGTGAAGCCCAGCGTCGCGAGCACGATCGGCAGGCCGCCGGCGACCGCCGGCCACTGGCTTTCCCGGACGAAGGAGAAGCCGTCGTTCAGGATGGAGCCCCACGATGGCGTCGGCGGCCTCACCCCAAGCCCCAGAAAGCTCATTCCCGCCTCGATCGTGATGACGACCGGGATGTCCATCGAAACAAGGATGAGCAGCGGTCCGATCAGGTTCGGCATGATGTGAACGGCAAGAATTCGCCAGGTTGGCGCGCCAAGCGCTCGCGCGGCGAGGACGAATTCCGCTTCCTTGAGCGACATGGTCTGGGCCCGGACCACCCGCGCGTAACCCGGCAGGGTGGCAAGCACCACGACCAGAACCACCGCCGACAGGCTCGGGCCGGCAAGCGTCACCAGGGCAAGCGCCAGGATGACGGTCGGGAACGATCGCAGGGCGTCGAAAACGAGCAGCAGGAACGCGTCGAGCCAGCGCGGACCATAGCCGGCGATCATGCCGAGCACCAGCCCGCCGACGAACGACAGGCTGGTGGCGACCAGGGCAACTGCCAAGGCGATCCGCGCGCCGTGCAGGACCCGCGTAAAGAGGTCGCGGCCAAGCTGGTCGGTGCCGAGAAGATGCGCCGCGCCAGGCGGCAGGAAGCGATCGCGCAGCGCCATCCTGGTCGGATCGAAGGAGGTAAGCACGTCGGCGAAAATCGCCCCGAAGACGACCGCCAGCACGAGCGCAATGCCGAGCGCTCCCATCGGATCGGAAACGAGCCGCAAAAACCGCGCGCTGCCCGGGATTGGCGCGGAGCGGATCCACCTTGGCGGTTTCAGAGAGAGGAGCGGACACGTGGGTCGAGCCATGCCGCGACAAGATCGGCGACAAGAGTGCAGAAGACATAGAAGGCGGTGGTGATCATCACGCCGCCGATGACGAGCGGGTAGTTGCGCGTGATCACGGCATCGTACATCAGGCGCCCCACACCGGGCCGGGCAAAGACGATCTCGGCGAAAACGGCGCCGGAGATCATGTGCCCGACGCCGATGCCGAGCAGTACGACCGTCGGGATGATCGCGAGCTTCAGCGCGTAACGGAAGGTGATGGTCCGCTCGCGCAGGCCGAAGGCGCGGGCCATGCGGATGTGGTTCTCGGTCAGAACCTCGAGCATGGAGGCCCGCACCATGCGCGCAAGATAGCCGACCCAGCCAAGCCCAACGGCGAGCGACGGCAGGACCAGATGGTGCAGCTGATCGCCGAGATCGCCGGGATCGCCGGCACCGATCGTCGGAAACCAGCCGAGGCGGACGGCGAAGAACAGCAGGCTGTAGATGGCGATGACGAATGACGGAACCGCGATCATGCTGACGGACAGCACCGCGATCACGCGGTCGGCCAGGGTTCCCCTCCTTATGGCGGCGAGGCAACCGAGCGGGATGCCGAGCAGGGCGGCCCAGCCGATCCCGGCCGCGATCAGGGCAAGCGTAAACGGCATCTGTTCGGCGACGGTGATCAGCACCGAGCGATGGGTGAGGACATCGGTGCCAAGGTCGCCGGTAACCGCGCGGCCAAAGAAGCGCGCGATCTGGATCAGGACTGGCTGATCCAGGCCCATTTCCACGCGAAAGGATTCGCGCAGTTCCGGAGTGGCGAGAGGCCCTAGCAGAACGGCGGCCGGGTCGCCGGGAATCAACTGGATCGTGCTGATCAGCAGGATCAGCGCAAGCGCCGTGATCACGACGGCGAGGCCAGCGCGCTTCACCGCATATGCAAGCAACTCACCGCCTCCCTTCACCTCGCCCGGCCGTTCGTCGGCCGGGCGAGGTGCGTATGGCGCTCCGTCAAACGCTCTTGAACTGGTGGAAGATCGGCGTGCCGTTCGGCATTACGGCCGGCTCGACCCCCTTGCTGTGCGCGACGCCCACGGCCTCGTGCGTCAAGAACACGTAGGACCCGGATTCCTCCATCATATCCTGCATCTTCACATACATGTCGTGGCGTTTCTTGGGATCTAGCTCGAGTTTCGCCGCTTTCTCCATCTCGCCGAATTTCGGGCTGTTCCAGCGCTCCCAATTCCAGACGCCGATCTGATCCGGCGTGAACCATTCGGTAGCGAAGCTCGGATCTGGCTGCATCGAAAAACGGGCGATGTGCAGCTGTATCTTCTTCCAGGCGTCCCCGGCCTTCTGGTCGCCGAGGCTCCAGTAGGTGCCGGAATCATGCTGCTGGATCGTGACCTTGATGCCGACATCGGCCAGCAGCGCCTGCACCGCCTGAGCGGCGCTCACCCGTTCCGCCTTGTTGAGGATGTCGAGGGTGCATTCGAAGCCATCGGCCATGCCTGCTTTCGCGAGAAGCTCCCGAGCCTTGTCCGGATCGTAGCTGTAGAGCACCTTTTCACGATGGCCGGGAAGACCGGGAGCGACCACGCCGGTCGCCGGCTCGGCAGCCCCGAAATAAGCGGCGTCGAGAACGACGGGGACATCGATGGCATGCTGGACGGCGCGGCGCACGTCGGGATTGTCGAAGGGTGCTGCTTCCTGGTTCATGCCAAGCCAGACATAAGCGAGCGAGGGTTTCACAACCACAGAGCCGTTTTTCGGCGGCGTTTCACGGTAACGCGGAATGGAACTGACGGCGACCCAGGTATAGTCGAGATCGCCTGCCTCGAAGGCGAGTTCGGCGACCTTCTCGTCCTCGATCGGAATGACGTGGATCTCGTCCCAATCCGGCTTGTCGCCCGGCCAATCGGGGTTTCGCGCGAGAACGACACGCTGCTTGGGCAGCCACTCCTTCAGGTAATAGCGGCCACACTGCGCCGGCGGCTTGGTGTCGAACTTGCCGCCGGACGCCTCGAGCGCTTTCCTCGATACGATTTTGCCTGAGCCAAAAACCATGCCGACATTCCACAGTGGCGGGAACGGCTCCTTGAGCACGATCACGCCTGATTTTTCGTCCTTGACCTCGACATGGTCGAGCGCTGCCCAGTCTCCCGCATAGGGCGATTCCGTCTTCGGGTCGGCCATCCGTTCGAACGAGAACTTCACGTCATCGGCTGTGAGGGGGCCAAAACCGTCGCTCCACATCAGGCCGTCGCGGAGCGTGAATGCGATATGCGTGTCGTCGACCTGCTCGAGTTTGGATGCGCCGTCGAGTTCCCAGGCCCATTCGTCGCCGGCTTTCATGCCAGCCAGGCCGACGAAGATGTTGCGCATGATGTCGTCTTCCGGCGCCGCCTTGCGATACGCCGGATCGAGGTTCTGGATGTCGCTGTAGGAGCGAAGCCGCAGGATCTTGCCGTCCTGCGAAACGGCAATCTTTGGGTAGAGCCCAACCGTCAGTCCGGCCGCCGCCATGGTTCCGAGAACATGCCGCCTGGTGAAACGCACCTCACTGGCCATAAGAAACTCCCTCGGCTTCTTAATCCTGCTTGCCTTGCGCTTCCACGATGACGCAGAATCCTGCGCTTGGCAACGACCGCCCGTCAGACATGATCGCGCGGAATGCGGCACGTCCAGTTCCGCGAGAAGACGCGCTCCTCTTCCTCATAGGCTTCGAGTTGCCCGTCGATCAGGAACTCGTTTTTGGTTACCCGCATCTGAGTGCGGGCATCGATGTGGACGCGGAAACCGTTTCGGGAAAATTCCTTGCACCAGTGGATGTGCGCTTCGGCCGAAAGCGGATCGTCGGGATGGATTGTGTAGAGCTGGCGCGCGCTCGACCCGTATTGCCAGTCGAAATCCTCGATCCGGGTCAGACCGTCATCCTGAAAGCGCTCGGCTTCGACCCTGCCGGTACGCAGGTCCTTCCGGATCTCGATGCGGGCCTCGCCCGGCCGCGCCAGCGAGCGCCGAAGTGCTGGCGCGTTTTCCGCGCGCTCGAAGGGCCGCAGCCCGGCGTCCTCCGATCGCGACGGACGAACCGGCAGCTCCAGCGAACTCACGCCAGCGGCGACGGTGAGCGTCACCAACTCGGGCGACGGCCAGACGATCGGCCAATAAGCCGTGGAGATGGCGAGCCGCAGCCGGTTGCCGGAGCCGATCCGCTGCCCGCATTCGTTCATCCGGATCCGCACCGTGTAGCGCTTGCCCGGCTCGAGCGGCTTCAGATCCTCGTGACCGTCCCGATGCGTCAGGTTCAGGATGCCGTAGGTCAGCCGCGTCGCCGACCCATCTGGCAGGACCTCCGAGAGAGTCGCCGCCACGAAGGCGTTCGGCCGGTCCGACGCCACGTCGAGATGAAGCACCGGCGCGCCGAGGATCTCCATGGGTTCCGCAAGAATTTCCGTATCGAAGACGAGCGAGCCTCCGGCCTCTTCGCGCTGATCGCCGGGTTGGTCCGCGTCAAGGCCATAGGGGCACCATTTCCCCGCCGCGAGACCGACGGTCTGCGGTGAGCAGATCGTCAGCGCGACTTCCGAAGACCGCACGCCCGGCTGTCCCAGCGTGCCCGGCCCGAGCGGCCAGGCAGACGATCCGATACGCGGGCTGGGCCAGTTTTCTTCCGCCACCCAGCGTCCGGGTTTTTCGGCATTGAAAGGCTTGGGCCGGACCGGACCATTGACCCAAGTCCTGACCATCGGCTCGTCCATGATGCCGGTGTCGATGCCTTTCAGCCAATTGATCCCACCAGCGCAGGCATTCCTGGAGAAAGCCGATCTGCGGCCCCGGCAGCGCGAAATTCGGATATTTGTGCGCCCATGGCCCGATGAGGCCTTTTAGCGGGCAGTGCAAATTGGCGAGCATGCGGAAGATCGGGTTGCTGTAGCCGTCCGCCCAGCCGCCGACCAGATAGACCGGACACTGGATTGCGGAATAGTCCTCGGCGATCGAGCCATGCTTGTAGAAGTCATCGCGGCGCTGGCGCCGGTGCCACTCTTCGAGCCAGAAGCCGGAGCCTTCCAGCCGGTCCATCCACATTTCCCGCCACTTGTCGCCGACCAGCGCCGGATCCGGCGGCGTGGCGTTGATAGCAAACATAGTCGAGCCCCAAGCGAGCTTGTCGACTAGCAAGCAGCCGCCCATGAAATGCACATCATCGGCGTAGCGGTCGTCGGTGGAGCAAAGCGAGATCACCGCTTTCAGCTCCGGCGGCCGTCTGGCCGCGATCTGCAGCCCGTTGAAGCCGCCCCACGAGATGCCGATCATGCCGATCGAGCCGGTGCACCAGGGCTGCGCGGCGATCCAGGCGAGCACCTCAAGGGCGTCGTCCTGCTCCTGCTTCAGATACTCGCCCTTGAGCACGCCTTCCGAATCGCCGGAGCCGCGAATGTCTACGCGTACCGAGCCGTAGCCGTGACCCGCGAAATAGGGGTGGTTCAGCGCGTCGCGCTCCGTCGTTCCGTCGCGCTTGCGGTAAGGCAGATATTCGAGGATGGCCGGGACGGGATTTGCTTCCGCATCCTCCGGCAGCCAAATCATCGCGGACAGGGTGACCCCGTCGGAGAGCGGGATGAGCGCATGCTCGATGACACTGATCGTGTTGGGAAACTCGGTTCTGGTTTGCATTTTTTTGGAAAAAATTGATTGCGGAAGACCCGAACGGTAGCGGCGTTGCGGCGGCGAGGCAACCGCATGCGCATTTTATGCCCCCATGCGCGTTCCGGCGGCGTCGACCAAGGTGGCTCGTGCATGGCCAATCAACCGCCTGCTCAAGGCACACGACCTGATCACCGGTCCGGCCTTCATCGTGATCAAGGCCGCCGACGAGTTCAGGGACAAGACGACGGCGCCCAACCAACTCTGGCGGACCGACTTCACCTATCTCAAGGTCATTGGCTGGGGATGGTTCTACCTCTCCACCATTCTCGACGACTTCGCCCGCTACATCATCGCATGAAAGCGATAGCGTCCACCCGCTCGTCCGAGATGACGTCCCCGCCTATTCGCTCTTTGACTTTATTCATGTCGTCGAGCAGTTGAGCGAGCATCTTCGTCAACGGGACATTGTCGAGATCGTCAGTCGCTTTGATCCGCCTGGTTCGTTTGGTGGGCATGCCAGTTTTCCTTTTGCTCGGCGCCGCCTGAGGGAGTAACGACCATCCATCCTGCTCCCGGCACCTTATCCGCGCGTTCACACTTTCCGTACGATGCGGTAACCTTCGCGGCCATGACGAAGACCACGAACAACCCGGCAGACCCTAAACGCTAGTGGTGAAAGTCTGACGTTTTGGTACCCTGGAGGAATGCCGCTTTCCACCCCATTGCGGAAGTTCGCTTGCCTCGGCTGAACTCACGCCCATGACCCGAAGTTGTCGTTCCGTCGCTCCGACTCGAAAGTCTGGACTGGCCCACAATTGGACATTCGTGGGTTGGCTCGGCTGGCTTGTGCTCCGTCATGATAGTTGCCCGGCGCAGCGGGTAATGCCGGTTCGACGAGATCCAGAACAGAGCGGGAGACCTAAGGTTACGCCTTCGTCGACTCGCCTGCTACCAACGCAAAGTTTGTGGTACCTTTGTCCAATTCAGGCTTAGCCAGCCCATGTCACGGAGACGATCATGCGGCGGCGTGACTTTCTGATTTTGTCCGCTGCGGCGGTTGCGTGGCCAAAAGCTGTTGGCGCGCAGCAGTCAGAGATGCCGGTGATCGGGTTTTTCAGTCTGGCCGCGCCTGACGCGTTCGCGCACCTTCTCGCTGCATATCACGAAGGACTTCGCGGAGCGGGGTTCGTCGACGGCCAAAACGTCACAATTGAATACCGCTGGGCGCGAGGTCGTTACGACCAGTTGCCTGCTCTAGCTGCTGAACTGGTCGACCGTGACGTGGCAATCATTGTGTCGAGCGGCGGCGACCGGCCAAGTCTGGCGGCCAAGGCTGCGACCTCGACAATTCCGATCGTTTTCACCGGCAGCGATGATCCGGTGGGATTTGGCCTCGTCGAAAGCCTGAACCATCCTGGCGGGAACATGACGGGTGCCGCCGGATTCACATCCGAGCTCGAAGTCAAGAAGCTGGAAATCTTGCACGAAGTCCTCCCCGAAACCCACCGGATCGGCATGCTGGCGAACCCCAACAATCCCGCCGCCGAGGCCGATGTAAAGGAGGTCGAGGCGGCGGCGCGCACCAAGGCGAAGCAAGTCCATGTCGTGTGGGCAAGCAACGAAGGCGAGATCGACTCGGGCTTCGCTGCATTCGCTCGGCAGCAACTGGAAGGGCTCATTCTCGGCCATGATCCGTTTTTCAACAGCCGCCGGGATCAGATCATCGCCCATGTGACACGCCTCGCCATCCCGGCGATCTATGAGCATCGAGAGTTCATTTTGGCCGGCGGGCTGATGAGCTACGGAACCGACATACGGGAGAATTACCGTTTGGCTGGCGTCTATACTGGACGGATTCTGAAGGGAGCAAAGCCGTCCGATCTGCCGGTCCAGCAACCGACCAAGTTCGAACTGATCATCAATCTCAAGGCGGCGAAAGTGCTGAACCTCGAATTTCCGCCCTCCATACTGGTCCGCGCCGATGAAGTCATCGAATGACTGCGCGCAGTGATGCCCCACGGCTGTCGCTTTTCAAGAAGTATTTTCTTGCGTTCTTCATCGCTGTCACCGTACCGCTCTTGGCCAATGGCGCGAGTGAATCCTGGTTTGGCTATCACGATCAGCGCGCCACGCTCGATGCGCGCCTGAAGATCGAGGCAGCGGCCGCAGCCAGCGAGATACGCAGCTTTCTCGACAGCATCAGAGACCAGATGCGTTGGGCCGTTCAACTGCCATGGACGATGGATAACATTGAAGCGCATCGCTTGGATGCCTGGCGACTGCTGCGCCAGATCCCGGCCATTGTCGAATTCGCTCTGGTCGACGGCGAAGGAATCGAACGCGTTCGAGTTTCGCGCATCGGGCAGGACGAAATCGATAGCGGCATCGACCGTTCGAACGATCCTGCCGTCGTCGGCGCGCGAACCCACCGTGTCTGGTATGGTCCGGTGACGTTGAACCGAGGCTCCGAGCCCTATATGACCCTATCTGTGGGCGGCAACCGCTCGTCTGTGGGCGTCGCAATCGCCCAGGTCAACCTGACACTCATTTGGAATGCGATTTCCGCCATTCGTGTCGGCAACAGCGGCCTCGCATTCGTGTTAGACAACAACGCCAAGCTCGTTGCCCATCCTGACATCAACCGGATGCTGCAAGGGATCGACGAGGCAACCGATGTGCGGCTGCGGGCGCTACGCGAGGCAATTCTTGCAAGCGGCGGGGAACCCGTAACGGGGGAAGATTTTGAAGGCCGTGCAGTTATCGCTACGGCTGCCCCTGTCGCAGGCGTCGACTGGCTCGTCTTTGCCGAACTGCCGACATCCGAGGCCTATGCGCCGATCCGTGCCGCGCTGCGGCGGACCGGCTTTCTCGTGCTTGGAGGTTCCGTCTTGGCGCTGGCGCTTGCCTATCTGCTTGCAGGCCGCATGATTAGGCCCATCCGCTTGCTCAAAGACGGTGCTGCGCAAATCGGCGCTGGCCGTTTCAACCACAAGATCGACATTGCGACGGGCGATGAACTGGAACTCCTTGCCGACCAGTTCAACCAAATGGCCAGCGAGTTGGCGCTGTCACAGGAACGCTCGGAACGGATCGCCCGATTGAAACGATTTCTTTCGCCGCAAGTCGCCGACATCGTGGAGCGCTCCGGAGACGGAAATCTGCTCGACGCGCGCCGTGCCGATGTTGTGGTCGTCTTCGGTGACCTCCGCGGCTTCACCAACTTCTCGGCCACGACCGAACCCGAGGAAGTCATGCAGGTGCTTGCCGAATATTACAATGCGGTCGGCGAGAGCATTACTCGGTATGAGGCCACACTGACCCATTTTGCTGGCGACGGTCTGATGATCCTGTTGAATGCTCCCGTCCCCTGCATTGACAACCCGGCTCTTCGCGCCATTCGAATGGCGGAAAGCATGCAAGCGGCCGTGAGCAGCTTGATCGTGGATTGGCGCGCCCGCGGCCGACCGATGGGATTTGGGATCGGTCTCGCCAAGGGTGTCGCGACCGTGGGGCGGGTCGGGTACGAGGGCCGCCATGACTATACCGCGATCGGGAACGTCGTGAATATCGCCTCGCGGCTGTGCTCTGCGGCCGAGGACGGGCAGATTCTTCTCGACCCAATTACTGCCGCCGACGTGGCTGGTGCGGTTTCCCTGAGCCCGCTTGGAACACGCACTCTGAAGGGTTTCACGGAGCCGATCGCCATCTACGCGGTTGCGAGACAGACGGTGGGTTGACGACGCTTCATTCGGTTCGACTCCTCCGGCGGGCCAACTCGCCTTGAGGTGTCGGGATTCAATGACCGGAAAGGGTCCAGACTGTGTGGAAACGCATTGATTTGATAAAGTGATTCCCGATCAGCGAGGGATCGGGATGAAGCGTTTTGTGGAGGGCGAGGACCGCCGGCAAGCGACACTACTTCCCGACTGCTTGGACGACTACGTGACGGATGACAATCCGGTCCGCGTTATCGAAGTTTTCATCGACGAACTCGAGCTCAGCGCCTTGGGCTTTGCCGGGGTTGTGCCGGAGGCGACCGGGCGACCTGCCTATCATCCCGTGACACTGCTGAAGATCTATCTCTACGGCTATCTCAATCGCATCCAGTCGAGCCGGCGCCTCGAACGGGAGACCCAGCGCAACATCGAGCTGATGTGGCTGACCGGCCGGCTGATGCCGGACTTCAAGACGATCGCCGACTTTCGTCGCGATAACGGGCCGGCGATCCGCGCGGCCTGCGCGCAGTTTGTCGTGCTGTGTCGCCAGTTCAATTTGTTCACCCGGGCTGTCGTCGCCATCGACGGGAGCCGGTTCAAGGCCGTCAACAACCGCGACAAGAACTTCACGGTGGCCAAGGTCGCCAAGCGCATCGAGCAGGTGGAGGCCAGCATCGCGCGCTACCTGGCGGCACTCGACCGCGCCGACCGGCAGGACGATGACGTCGCCGAGGCCAAGACGGTGCGCCTCAAGGAGAAGATCGAGGGTCTACGCCGACAGATGCAGTCCCTCAAGGAGATGGGCAAGGAGGTTGAAGCCGCGCCCGACAAACAGGTCTCCCTGACCGATCCCGACGCCCGATCAATGGCGACCAGCGGCAAGGGCACCGGTATCGTCGGCTACAATGTCCAGATGGCTGTCGATGCCGAGCACCATCTGATCGTCGCACACGAGGTCACCAACATCGGCAGCGACCGGGCGCAACTGACCTCGATGGGACAAAAGGCGTTGGATGCGACCGGATGCGAGCAACTCGCGGTGCTGGCCGACCGCGGCTATTACAATGGCGACGAGGTGCTGGCCTGTGAGGGCACCGGCGTTCTGCCCTGCATTCCCAAGACACAGACATCCGGCAACGCAAAGCGCGGCCTCTTCACCGTGGCGGACTTCATCTACGACGCCGAGAAGGACCGCTACACCTGCCCGGCCGGCAACCACCTAACCAGGGGGAAGGTGCGCTCGGACCGGCAGGACAATATCGATCACTATCGCAATCTCACGGTCTGTTCGACCTGCGCGCTCAAGCCCAGGTGCACTCCCGACAAACACAAGCGCCTGAAGCGCTGGGAGCACGAAGGCGTCCTCGACAAGATGCAGGCCAGGCTCGATCGCATGCCGGATGCCATGACCATCCGCCGGCAGACCGTCGAGCATCCTTTCGGAACCCTCAAGGCATGGATGGGCAGTACCCATTTCCTGACCAAGACGCTCGAAAAGGTCAATACGGAAATGAGCTTGCAGGTGCTCGCCTACAATTTGAAGCGCATGATCAACATTTTCGGCGTCAAATCGCTGATGAAGGCCATCACCACCTGACCACGCTCACCTGCCGCCGCGCGCCATCGCTGCACGCGCAAACCAGCGGCCGTCATCGGCAATCATGCAATCGCGTTTCCACACGACCTCGGTCGACAGACGACCTTGTCGGTCGCCACCGTGTAGGTCCGGAGATGGCGCAATCCAGACGAGGGCCGTGGTCGCGAGTTGACCATGTCCGTCTGGCTGGAGGACACCGAAAAGAAGCACATGCTCGCGAATCCAGGCGAAACGATCGCGTTTCATCTTACCGGGTACTTGCTCGCGTAGTGCGTGGCCAAAACCTTGCAGAGTCTGCTCGGCAAGGCACTTGTTACCGGTCGCAGCCTGCGCCTAGTCCTGGCGTTTTTGCCGTTTCGGCCGATCGGTGCCCGGCCTTTGTTTCGAGCGTTTGCGCATCACAGTAGATCAACGTCGTGACGGATGCGGGGTTCGTTCAAGGGATGATCTCGACAGAACTGCCGATCACCAAACCGAGTTCATCGGCGCGCCCCCGATTGACAGCGATCTCGGCAAGTCCGTTCGAGTTCTCATACCAGAAGGCGGTGCCTGGCGGCTGGTCGCTGAACGTCGTCGCGCGTTCCAGCACGCGGCCGGCCGCGGCGAGCCTTGCGCCGGCCGGGAGCATGGCCGCCCTCAGTCCGGTCAGGGTGTTGCCGAAATGGTCGACATAGACGATCTCGCCCAAGTCATCCGGCCAGTCCCTCCGGCGATCGATCTCGTCCCGCCGTGGGTGGCCCGGTGGCGGCTCGCCGCGCGCTAGCATGGCCGCGACCGGTGCAAACAGGTCACGCCCGTGGAAGCTGGCCGACAAGCGCTCCGGCCTCCAGTCGATAGTCCAGCTGCGCGTGTCCACGGCGCAGCGCTGGACCATTTCGAACAGGCCGAGCCATCACGCAAAACCTGCGACGCCTGGTGCGGCTCACAGCGGCCACGGGGCCGACACCGGCATGAGGAGGCCAACCCGCAGATCCTCGCCGATGGTCAAAAGCATGTGGTCTACAAAATGCTACCGCTATGCCTCCGAACAGGCCAAAGAGGATCCGCCAATCGAGTTTTTCCACGGCATCGACCCTCTGCCGCCCTTCGAGCTCACAGCTCGGAACGTCTTGACGGACTCGATTTCGGACCTTCAGACATCCGTCGGAGGAAGACGTGCGTCAATTCCGAACATCGAGGCGGCAATTCGTGATATTGTCTGGTCCCCTTGCCGGACGGGCCGTGCCGACTTCGACCTCCAAAACCCAAAACCTAACGGCTTTTCTCGTTGACCAGCCGAATCCGGATCAGACGCGCCGGGGATCATTCTGCTCAAGGGAGGAACGCATGAAAATGAAGATAACCATGCGGGCGTTGGTACGCGCCCTTCCCGCCGCGGGAGTTGCGTACGCGATGGTCTGCCAGTTCGTTCCCGCCGCCGGGGAAGTCGCGGCCGCTTCGGCTGCCGAACCGACCCAGGTCGAGCGAGTCGAGGATGCGCTCGAAGCGTGGCTCGCTGCGCGGGCGCTGATCGAAAAGCTCACCGGCATAGCCGCCTATGTCAGCTTCGGCGATGCGGGGCCGGCGATCGAAGCCTTTGCCGGAACGACGGGCCGTAACGCCGACGCACGCCCCGTCGACCAGGACACGCTCTACCATATGGGGAGTACGTCCAAATCTTTCACTGCCGCAGTCATTCTTCAGCTCGAGGCAGCCGGGACGCTCTCGCTTGACCACTCGGTCGGCAAATGGCTTCCCGAATACGCGGCGTGGAAGGACGTCACCATCCGCCGCCTCCTCAACATGACGAGCGGCATTCCCACCTATTCCGAGACCGAGTGGATGTCCCGGGTCTGGGCGGAAGAGCCCATGCGAGCCCTTACGCTCAAGGAGCTTGCCGATGTCGCCTACCCCAGCGCGACCAGTAAGTTGCCGGTGAGCGAGGGCTACGACTACTCGAACACTAACTACATTCTCGCCGGCATGATCGCCGAGAAGGCCACGGGCAAGTCCTACCGCGATCTCGTCCATGAGCTCGTGATCGAGCCTCATGGTCTCTACTCGACCTTCTACGAGGCCAGCATCTACCCGGAGTCGGTCATCAAGCGTCTCTCGCACGGCTATTTCGAGAACGAAGCCTGCACCGGTTACCAGCCGCCGGACTGCAAGGATTCGTGGAACGCGCCGATCATCGGCCGGGATACGCGCGGAGACACTCTATCCTGGGCGCAATCCGCCGGCGGCGCCATCGCCAGCGCGCGCGACGTCGATCGCTGGATACGTGCAACCTTTGGCGGGAAGGTGGTGCCGCCGAAGCAGCAGAAGGAGTGGACGCAGCTGGTTTCGACGAAGACCGGCGAGCCGATCACGAAGGTAACTCCCGACGACCCCGCCGGCTTCGCCCTCGGGCTAAGCTACCGGATCCTCGGTCCACTCGGCCCCCAGTGGTTCTACGAGGGCGAGACCCTCGGCTACCGCACGCTCTATGTCTGGTTCGCCGACGAGGATCTGATGATCACCCTCCAGACCAATAGCCAACCGCCCGAAGGCACCGATAAGATCAGCGATGCTGTTGCGGCGCTTTACGAGATCGTCAAGAAGCCAAAAGCCCATTAGGCCGCGAACGATGGGTCCGGCGCAGGACTACCGTGCCGCAAAAGACTGATGGAGGAGCGGATGGCGGAACCGGGGAGGAATGTACCCGGCGCCACAGTGGACCGCGCACTCGAGGTGTTCGGCGAGACAGTGGTCATCCGTAGTGATCCGGCCGGAGCGCTTGTCCATGTGGCCGTGATCGAGGAGATCGTGCCGCCAGGCGTGGCCGCACCGTTTCACCGACACGACAGGGAGGACGAGATCTCCTACGTGATCGAAGGGACATTTCGGATCTGGCGTGGCGATGAGGTGCTCGACGTCGGCCCGGGCGGCATCGCATTCCTACCCCGCCATCAGGTCCACACCTTCAAAAACATGGGCACGGGCACTGGCCGCCTCCTGACCGTGATCCAGCCCGCAGGCCTCGAACGCTTCTTCGAGGTGGTCGCCGAGCGCCGTCTCGGAGACGATGACATGGATGAGATTAGGACCGTCGCTGCCGAGTTCGGATTGGAAATCCTGGGTCCGCCGCCGGCCTGAACTTGCGGCACCTTCCGGCGGCCGCTGTGTACAAATCGATGGACTGTTTCCTCACAAGTGGGCCGCCTCACTAGTGTCTCAGTTTTGAATTTTCCGAGCCTTGATGACGGGCCCTGCGTCAAGGAACTCTGTAGAACGGGTTCGGGAGCAGGAAGATTCGCTCAGAATGTCCGCCGAGAAGGTCCGACGGCTGATCGCCAACATTAGCGATGATCGTGTAGCCCGCCGCTTCGATCTTGGCCCGCACCGGCGTCTTGAAGTCGGCGGCCGATGCGTACTTGGCCCCGGGCGGCACCATATACAATTTCTCGAAGCCCTCGTAGCCGGCCTCGCGCAAGTTGCGTTCGGTCGCCGCCCGCTGGTTTTCGGGGCGGCCAGTAATAAAGAATACCGTGGCATTTGCAGTCCTCGCCACCCGGAATACCTCCAGCGTCGGGCCTATTGCCGGGTCGGCAGCAAGCTGGTCCCACGCGGCCCACCCGCACGGCCCATCCAGGGCAAGGTCGCACGGACCAGCGATCGGCCGGCCGAAATTGTCGCGTTTGATGACCTCCCAGTTTGCGAGCGCAGTCTCGTCAATATCGAACACGACTGCCGGTTTCTGCACTGCCGCTGCCCGCTCGGCGACCCAGGCTGCCGCCTGCCGCGCGACAAGAGCGACATCCTTATCGTATGCACCGGAGTCATGATATGCAGCAGCCGCTGCAATCGCGTCGCCGACGTTCATCGGCTGCGAAGGGCTCGTCACGAAGACCGACTGGCCTTCGCCTCTGGCGGACTCGGCTGCGATCCCAAAAGCCACGACAGACAGCACTGCGCCGACGACGGCGCTCGAAATACGGCAGCATCCCGTCATGCGTCCCTCCCCGATGAGATCAGGTCTCGAAACCCGCCAGGCGAATATACTCCAAACCGTCGCACTTCCCCAGGGAAGCGGAGTGACGATGTCGGTTGGAGTCGAGATATCGGGCGCGGGCATGCGGCTGGACAACATCAAGACGGGACGCCTGAAGGCAGAAGGGAAGTCGGCGAGTGACATCGTAACGGTGCTGAGGATCAGTCGGGCAAGCGTGTTCCGAATCATTGCCGAGAACGCGGCGCCCGATTACACGTAATGCTTCTAAATTCCGAGCAGGAACTTGCGGCAAGTTCTTTCGTCACCTCATGCCTCCCGGTGCAAATGACGCTTGGTACTCGACGCGAAAGACCAATTCCGGACCCTATCGGACCTTCCTTCGACGAGGTCCTACCGTAGGCCCTGACCCAAGGCGACCTTCGCCCATCAATTCGAATAGCGGCTTTGCGCCGATATTGTTCTCTAATGGGTCAAGGGCGGCACTCGGTTGTGAGCGTTATCGACGCTTTCGGTGCCTGCGTTCTCTACGTGCTCATGGGCACTTGATGGGGTTAGCTGGGAATGGAGCGGCTTGGTTGAAATCGCAGTCGGCCGATATGATCGACCACATGCTACGGAATCGGCGCCGTCATCCACTCCCTCCCTCGGGCGTCGCCCCCGCTCGGGAGCTTGTTTCGGTCTCCTGTCCGGTTCGCTGTTGATGGCTACGCGGGTTTGAAGGTGGTGCCGTACCGCAGCATCGCATGCATGATGATGGCCAGCCGCCGGGCAAGTGCGATCCGCGCCTTTCGCATCGTCGACCGCGCCGCGATCGCCAGCGCCCAATCCTTCAGCTTCAGCGGTCCCTTGTAGCGCGTCAGCATGACGTTCGCCGCTTCATAGAGCAGCGATCGCATTCGCCGGTCGGCAGAACGGTCAAGAGGGCACCCGGCCGCGCGACCGTTGGTGCGTTCGGGTGTTCGGGGAGAACACCGGGCCGCGCGACCGCCGAGGCTGTGCCCGCCGCAGCAGCAGAGCGGGTAGATCATCCTTGCGCCAATCCGGCGGCAGCGCAAGCCTCGGCCTTGGCGGCGGCCGATGCCCCGACAACACCGCGTATCCTTTCGGAGAAAGGCGGATTGTAGACGCGCCGCCGTTCATCGACGGTTCAGGTCCAATGGCTTACATGATAGCCTGCGAAGGAGAGAGCGATTCGTATCGAGTTTGTCCTGTTTGCTGTTGCGGCCATGACGACCAGCGTGGCCCAAGCGGGAAGCCAATCCTCGAATACGAGTTCGAAGAGCTCATCCAACAACGGCGTGGTGCGCGAGCGGATTGTCGATACTTATTGCGAAGACGGCTATTGCGAGAGCTACGTTAAGCGTCGGGTGTTTATTGAAGATTGGACTAGTGATCACAAACGCGAACGGGACCGCTACCGTGACCGCCATCGTGACCGCTACGACGATGACGATGATTGAGGCTCCGTGATGAAAAAGCTCTTGTCAGTCGTGACGGCCACAATCTTGGCTGCATCTTTCGCCTTGCCGGCCAACGCCGCGCCGATGTTCGTGCCGAAACCCGAGCAAGTGCGGGCCGACGTCTTGCAAATGGTCGATGATGACGATGATGACGACGATCGGCGAGATTGGCGACGCAAGCACTATCGCGAGTGGCGGGCGGACCGTCACTGGAAAAGGCGGCAAGCATGGCGGAACTGCCGTTACTATGGCAGATGTTACCCGCGCCGCGACTACGACTACGGCCGCTACGTCGACCGTGACTACTATCCGCGCTATTACCGTCGCCCGGGAGTTACCATTTATCTGCCGTTGTACCGCGATTGAGGCACCGTTCGGAAGTAAATCCTTTCAGCGGGTTCAAAAATGAACGGCCCTCCTATCAAGTTTCCCCTTACGGGCCTTAAGGCTTGGCTTGTCTTCTTGGTCATGGTTTTGGCGGTGTTCGCCATAGCGTCACTGTTTCAACCGTCGTAATTTGTCGCGGAAAGCTAGGCAGCGAAAGCCGTCATATTTGGGCTCGTAAAGCCAGCCCTTGCCGCGCAGCATGGCGTCGACCGGCTCGGCCTCCATCGGCTTGAGCGAGAGCGGAATTGGTAAATCGGGTGCCACGTAGCGTTAGGCTTATCGCTTCCTAGAGGTCATCGCGAAAGTGTCCAACCGCCGTAAGTCTTCAAACCCATCCAGCCAATCGCTGTTCTCGTCCGTGTCCGGCCGGTAGGGATTGCTATCCTCGCTCATCCCGATTAGCGCGGCCTTCACGCCCCAGTCATACGGCTCCATCGCTTTTTGTGTGTTCTGTCTGGCCATGTGGTCCTCCTTGGCCATATGTTCCGGATCGTTGCAAATGGCGTCGTTGACGGGAAATGCGTAGTCCCCGGGGGACGCCGAAGACAGTCGTTATGCCAATTTCCTTCAGACGATGAAGGACATGCTCGATGACGGTGCGAGTCGTTTCTGCCTCCTAAGGCAAATCGTTGGTTTCAGGAGACCAGGGCGACCCTCGCGGATGCCGCCTTCGTTCAGAATGCCTTGGCCAGCGGCGCTGCGTAAAGGGGAATGGTCAGCTAAGGGCCATAAGGAGCATCACGACTTGCTTGGGTGACGGCGGGTCGCTGTTGGTGGCCCTAGCCAGAAGCGTCTGAGCCGCCTCGCTGCACCAACTCGAGGGTGATGCCCTCGGGACCCTCGAAGAGCCGCAGCTTTCGGCTAATGTAGTCCATTTCGTCGCTCAGCATGGTTACGCCGTTGGCCACGAGGTGCGCGGTGGCCGCCTCAATGTCGTCGACGCGGAACGCGAGGTGATTGAAGCCCCGTTGTCGCAGATTCGTCGGGTGTGCACCCGGATCGGTCCCTGGGGTCGGGTCGAACTCGAGCAGCTGGATCTCGAAATGAGGATCCGCTCCTTGGAGTGCGAGGGTGATGTGCTGCGCTTTCATGCCCGGCATGCCCATGTACCGGGCGGGAAGGCCACCGTCGATCGTCGCGACGTGATCCTTTCTGAAGCCAAGGAGCGCGAAGAACTCGATCGCCCGGCCGGCGTCTGCCACCGCGATAGTAACGTGATCCGGATTGAGTATCATATTGTTACTCCCTTTCATCAACGCCGTGCACTCGGCCGCGCGACTTACCTCCGCCGGGTGAGCTGCCGGCAACTGGCCCTCCCGCTCTTGCAAGGCTACCAGCTCGCTCCGTCGCACGGTAGGTGGCTTGGCCCCTCCAGCGCGCGCTCGACCAAAACTCTGATCGCCTCCGACTTGTTCGGAATCGGCCGCTGCGTCGCGCGCCATTCGTCAATCCTGTCGACCCAAGTTTTCGGGACGGCGAGGTGAATCTTCGTGGTTTCGGTGCCGATTTCGAGTTTGGAAGGCAATATCGCATTCTACACTTCCTGCTATTCATGTCCATTGTAGCCATCTTTTACACAATGTAAGCCGACCATGGGCCAGTGCGAACGAACGCTGAGCGACGCTGCCCACTAAACTTGTGAATACGGGAATGAATGCCCTCAAGAGCTACTTCCTGCACGAGCGTCTCGCTGTGTGGTGCCCGCAATGATGAAGAAACTCCTGGCGACGCTCGCGCTTGTGGCAATTGCAACGACCGCTCGCGCGGCGAGCGTGGCCACCTCGGCCGAAGACAGATGCCTTCTGGAAGATCGTGGCTGCGAAAGGAGATAGCCAAAAAGCCGAGGTGCTCAGAAGCTGGTGATTACACTGATGCCGGTGCCCTCGAATTTGTCCATTGCCATCAAGGCCGCAGGCGCCTCGTCCAGCCCGATCTGCCTGCCGACGAGCTTCTGCGGCTTGAGCTTTCCGGTCGCGATCATGTCCATCATCGCCTTGTAGCGGAACGCCTGCATGCCGTGGCTGCCGAGGATCTGCAACTCGTGGGCGATGATCTTCGCCATCGGCACCTTGGGCTGGCTGTGCTCGCCGAGCATCAGCCCGATCTGGACGTGACGGCCACGGCGCCGCAGATTCGATATCGAGTTGAAGCAGGTCACCGGATGGCCAAGCGCGTCGATCGAGACATGCGCGCCGCCATTCGTGATCTGCTTCACCGCCCGCACCACGTTGGTGTTTTCTGAGGCGTTGACCGTCGCCACCGCGCCGATCTCCCTCGCGAAATCGAGCTTTTCCGGCGTGAGGTCGATGGCGACGACATTGGCGCCCATCGCGGTCGCGATCATGATCGCCGACAACCCGACGCCGCCGCAGCCATGCACGGCCACCCACTCTCCAGGTTGCACCCGCGCCCGGTCGACGATCGCGCGAAAGGAAGTGACGAAGCGGCAGCCGAGACTCGCGGCGGTGGCGAAGTCGAGGTCGTCGCTCAACCGCACCAGATTGGTGTCGGCGAAGTCGAGCGCGACAAATTCTGCGAACGACCCCCAGGCAGTGAACCCTGGCTGGAACTGCTTTTCGCAGACCTGATGGTTGCCGGACGCACACTCGAAGCAGTGGCCGCACCCACAGGCGAAGGGCGCCGTCACCCGGTCCCCGGCACGCCAGCTCTTTACTTGACTGCCGACAGCCGCGACCGTGCCGGCAAGCTCATGCCCGGGCACGTGCGGCAGCACGATATCGGGGTCATGGCCCATCCAGCCATGCCAGTCGCTGCGGCAAAGCCCGGTAGCCTCGACCTTGATCACGACACCATGCGGCGCGGGAACGGGATCGGGGACGTTCCTCACACTCGGCGGCGTTCCAAACTGTTCGTACACCACGGCTTTCATCGCCATTTCCCTTCATTTCTGCGCGGCTCGCCCATCGTCGCCTGATCGCGGCCCAAATGCAAAGGCCATCGGCGGGGCAAGAAACCCTCCGCTTTCGATCGCTTGTTCGGTTTTCGAGCGGTGTTTCAGTTCCAATCGGTCGTTGCGTCGTCTTGTGATGCATTGGGAAAAAATTCGCCTGCGACCTTGCATTCCTGTACGGTCGCGGTTGCAATAGGGGCACTCGTCGGCGGTTGCAGGGGGAGACTTCGCAATCCGGTTCGGCGCATGTCTAGAAGCCTTGGGAGGAACTCGGATGAAGAAGTTGTTGGCGACGCTGGCCGTGGCTGCGTCATTCACCATGGCCGCATATTCGGCTTTCGCGCAGACGTATCCGGAACGCACCATTACCGTGGTCGTGCCGTTCTCCGCCGGCGGTCCGACCGACACGGTCACCCGCCTGGTGGCAGAGGCCATGTCCAAGGATCTCGGCCAACAGATCGTGGTCGAGAACGTCGGCGGCGCCGGTGGCACGATCGGCGCCGGACGCGTCGCGAGCGCGGATCCGGACGGTTACACGCTGCTTCTCCACCACATCGGCATGGCCAGCAGCGCGACGCTCTATCGCAAGCTGGCCTACGACACGCTGAACGCCTTCGAATATGCCGGGCTTGTCACCGAGGTGCCGATGACCATCGTTGCCCGCAAGGATCTCGAACCGACGGACCTGAAGGGACTTGTCGAATACGCGAAGGCGAACAAGGACACCGTCACCGTCGCCAATGCCGGCATCGGCGCGGCCTCGCATCTGTGCGGCATGCTGTTCATGAGCGCGATCGGCACGCCGCTGGTCACCGTTCCGTACAAGGGTACCGGCCCAGCGATGACCGACCTCCTCGGCGGCCAGGTCGACATCATGTGCGACCAGACCACCAACACGACCAAGCAGATCCAGGGCGGCACGATCAAGGTCTACGCAGTGACCTCCGCGAAGCGCCTCGACATCCTGCCGGACGTTCCAACCACCGAGGAAGCGGGCTTGCCCGGAATGCAATTCGGCATCTGGCATGGCCTCTACGCGCCGAAGGGCACGCCCGCCGAGGTTACCGAGCGGCTGTCGAAATCGCTCCAGGTGGCGCTGAAGGATCCCAATGTCGTGGCCCGCTTCGCGGAGCTCGGCACGGCGCCATCGTCGGAGGCGGATGCCTCACCTGCCGCGCTGAAGACCAAGCTCGAAAGCGAGATCGCGCGCTGGAAGCCGATCATCGAGGCTGCAGGTCAGTACGCCGACTGAGCAACAATCGGATTGGCGGTGGTGAGACCGTTGCCGGCAGCATGCGCCACCGCTGGTCGGCTAGCCGGCCTGTCCCGGATTTGCGTCGGAATAGGCACGCGCCGGCAAGGCGGTTGAGGGGGGCCGCGCTCCCCCTCTGCAACGGACCAGGTGACAGTTCCGGGGAGGACTTGACCTTATGAACAACATGACCATCGACAAGCCGAACGCGAT
This sequence comes from uncultured Alphaproteobacteria bacterium, assembly GCA_963813315.1. GTDB lineage: Bacteria > Pseudomonadota > Alphaproteobacteria > Rhizobiales > Rhizobiaceae > CAWEYO01. The sequence continues at coordinate 24,571 of CAWEYO010000016.1, forward strand.
CTGCGGCGGCTTCTTCGTCGTAGTGGGTGCGCTTTTTGCCGCCCAATCGCTCTCGGTGGAGCTGGGATCCTGGCTGCGAATAGGTCCGGGCGGCATGCCTCTCGTCCTCTCGCTGCTTTTGATCCTTCTCGGCCTCATCATCCTGGCACAGGCAATGCGCACAAAGGGCGAACCGGTCGGGCGCATCGCCTGGCGCGGCATGGTGTTCATCTCATTGGCACCGATCATTTTCGGGCTGACCGTGCGGGGCTTGGGCTTCATCGCGGCGGTCTTCATCACCGCGCTCGTGGCTTCGTTCGCCTCCTACAGGATGACGCCGCTCTACGCGCTTGTTCTCTCCGTGCTGCTCACGGTCTTTTCCACGCTCGTCTTCAGTTATGGGCTGGGATTGCCATTCGAGCGCGTCGGCCCCTGGCTACGCTTCTAGGAGACTTGAATGGACCTCCTTGACAATCTCGTCCTCGGTTTTGCGACCGCATCGACCCTGGTCAATATCGGGTTCTGCCTGATCGGCGTTCTTCTCGGCACACTGATCGGCGTGCTCCCCGGCATCGGCGCCACCGCGACCATCGCTATGTTGCTGCCGATCACCTTCCAGATCGGCGACCCGGTGTCGTCGTTGATCATGCTCGCCGGTATTTACTACGGCGCCCAATATGGCGGCTCGACGACCGCCATCCTCATCAACATGCCCGGAGAATCCTCGTCGGCGGTCACGGCAATCGACGGTTATCAGATGGCGCGCAACGGGCGCGCCGGGGTGGCGCTCGCCACGGCGGCGATCGGCTCCTTCGTCGCCGGCACGATCGCTACTGTCCTGATCGCGCTCTTTGCGCCACCCTTGACCGCGATGGCGCTCAAATTCGGTTCGGCCGAGTACTGCTCGCTGATGATCGTCGGCCTGGTCATGTCGGTGGCGCTGGCGCACGGCTCGGTCATCAAAGCCGTCGCTATGGTGGTGCTCGGGCTGCTGCTCGGCCTCGTCGGCATCGACGTGATTTCCGGTGTGCCCCGACTCAATTTCGGCATCAGCCAACTCGGTGACCAGCTGAACTTCGTCGCCATTGCCGTCGGTCTGTTCGGTATCGCCGAAATCCTGCGCAACTTGGAGGATGAGCGGACGCGCGAGGTCCTTATGTCGAAGGTGACGGGGCTGATGCCGTCGCGTGAGGATTTCCGCCGCATGGCAGCCCCTATCCTGCGGGGCACGGCGCTCGGCTCAGCGCTCGGCATCCTACCTGGCAATGGTGCCGTGCTCGCCGCTTTCGCGTCCTACTCGATCGAGAAGCGCGTGTCGGACCGACCGCAGGAGTTCGGCCGCGGAGCGCTTGCCGGCGTCGCGGGACCCGAATCCGCCAACAATGCGGGCGCCCAGACCTCGTTCATCCCGATGCTGACGCTCGGCATACCGGCCAATCCCGTGATGGCGCTGATGATCGGTGCGATGATCATTCAGGGTATTGTCCCGGGACCAAACGTCGCCAAAGACAACCCCGACCTGTTCTGGGGCCTGATCGCCTCAATGTGGATCGGCAACCTGCTGCTGATTGTGCTCAATCTGCCGCTGATCGGACTGTGGGTGAAGCTGCTGAAAGTGCCCTACTACGTGTTGTTCCCGAGCATCATGGCGTTCTGCTCGATCGGGGTCTACAGCGTGAACTCGAGCGTCTATGACCTCTATGTGGTGGCGTTCTTCGGATTGCTTGGGTACTTCCTGCTCAAGCTGCGCTGCGAACCCGCTCCACTGCTGCTCGGCTTCGTGCTCGGGCCGCTGCTTGAGGAAAACCTGCGACGGGCGATGATTCTTGCCCGCGGCGATCCGACGACCTTCCTGACGCGGCCGCTTAGCGCCGCGCTGCTGCTCCTCGCCGTCGCCGTGCTGGTCGTCGTGCTGCTGCCGGGCGTGCGCAAGAAGCGCGAAGAGGTCTTCACCGAGGAGGAGTGAGAGGGACTTGCGTTTGCCCGCCGGTGCTTTACCAGTGTCGGCGGCGCGGACGTGGCGGGACCGGTAGACGCAAGGGACTTAACATCCAGCCACGCGCTATTCGGAGAAGGGTAACTTCTTCAGAAGCCTTGCTTGCTAACGGCGTGCCTCCGCTTGAGGGCTGGTTCCTGGCGATGGCCATGGCGGAAGACGCTTTCTCCATGCTTTCCACCCACCCGCCCGGACAGGCGTAAAAGACCCGGCGACACTGCCGCTGGAACCGTCAGGTCGGATTGAGGTAACATCCTACCCCATGCCAGCCCACGCGCCGCTCACCGCCAACAAGCCTTTGACACCGAAGCAGGAAGCCTTCGCGCAGGCCGTCGCCGCCGGCGCCTCAGGTCCCGAGGCGAACCGCAAAGCCGGTTACAGCGGCAATCCAAATGTTTCCCGAGTGGAAGCCTTCAAGCGCCTAATGAAGCCCAATATTGCCAAAAGGGTCCGGGAATTGCAGGCCAAACACGCCAAGAAGTTCGAGGTGACGGCTGAGGGGCAGTTTCTCAAACTGGAGGCCGCGATCAAGGCTGCCGCCAAGGACAAGGCTCACTCTGCGGTCATGCAGGGCATCGGCCTGCAAAACAGATTGTTTGGTCTTGAGAAGAGTTCGACTGAACTGATCATCCGCCGACCGGCCAGAGACCCGGACGCGCCCGAGACCGTAGAACTTGCGACAGAAGATTGGCTTCGACAGCACGCACCCACGATGATCGAGACCGGCAACTGCTTTGAGGGCTCGGGGGCCGGTATGTTCGCCAACAACCCGGCGGAACCGGAAGCGGCTGCGGAGGGCGAAGTCCCTGAACCGCCCGACGCTGCGGCTGCCGCTGCCCGGGACGCCGAGGGCGCTGCCCGTGCCGCGAAATGGAGGGCCGGGATCGACATCGGCGGTGACGAAGACCAAGACGAGCCCGACTATGGCTTGGGACTGGTGCTTGGTCCTGGCAATCCCGATGAGAACGCCTGACCGCCAGCCCCCAGCCTTTTCAGCGACGAAAGGCGTGCGGAAGAGTTCCGGCGCTATATCGGCAATTGCCGCATCGCTTGGCGTCGGCGGAGACAAACGCCCGTTGTCGTGAACGAGCACAGGAGGCCGAGCGCGCCATCGCCGTAGAAGATGATGCAGTAAACGACGCCCTGCCGGTTTCGGACACCCCATTGGCCACCTTCAGGCCCCTCATCGCTCCGTAGTTGGAGGCTGGCAACAGTCATGGCGGCGCCTAGATTGGCGAGTTCGAGGTGTTGTTCAACGGCGCCGTGGCCGCCGCAGACTTCGAGGATGCCTGCAAGGCGGCTGCGGTTCTTGGCGAACTCTGGGCGGGTTTTTCGGCCGCATGGGCGAGGACCGAACCCCAGAGAGTTCACCGCGCCCTACGGGTCCGGGTGCGCTGGACAACTCAGTCCATTCTTTGCAAGTGTGTTTGGACCTACGGCACACTTAGGTTTTTGCGAGGCTCGGATGGATCGCCACGGTCAACTCGCGTCGATTGCTTTGACCCTCGGACTTCTTCTGGCTGGATGTCAGGCAGAACCGGGACCGCCAGGTCCCAAGGGTGACACAGGACCGGCTGGTGCAGTCGGTCCTCCGGGTCCAGCGGGACCTGCGGGTGCTGACGGACCGCGAGGTGCGGCGGGACCTTCAGGGACGGCGGGACCTCCAGGGCCAGCGGGTCCTGCCAGCGACAGTGGCGCCGACTTTTTGATAGTTCAGAGCGCCGAAGGTGAACGTTCCGTCCGCTGTCCCGAGGGGATGATAGTCGTGTCGGCTGTCTGTCTAGTCGAGAGTTTACCCACAGTCCGGCGGGTCAGCGACAACTTAGAGCAGGTTACCTGTCAGAGGAAAAACCAACAAGTCGCCCGTGCGATTTGCGGGCGTTGACAAGCGTCAGATCGCATCGCCTGCTGTCCCACACGCTGTCCCAGAACAGTCGAGGGACTTCAGAAGCAAAAAATCTAGGCTAAGTCTTTGAAATCATTGGTGCCGCTTAGGTGACTCGAACACCTGACCCCATCATTACGAATGATGTGCTCTACCAACTGAGCTAAAGCGGCATCCCGCCGCCGCGCGGGGCGCGCGACCAGCCGAACCATCGCCTGATAGCGGCATTGCTTCCGGATTTCAAGCGGCCCTTTTCGAATGCTCGACGCCGGCGCCACGGATACAGCCTCGCGGCTCGCGCTGGCACGGATTTCGACTGGTGCGGCAGGCGCAAGCTCGCAATGCTGGCGTTGACCGGAACTGCTGGAAGGGGGCCGGTAGCCGCCGGTCAAGCGCAACGCCCGGCGCTTCGCCGATGCTTTGCTCTCTGGCTTGAACGGCGATCCCTCGTTCCGGCCGGCACCGAAATCCGGAGACGGATCGACGCTGCTTTCGAGAGCGCGCGCGGGGAGGCCGGTTGCAATCGGCGCCTAAAGAGTGATTGTCAGCGGTGCAGCCGTTGATTGATCGTGCGGCTACGGCTAACCATCAGAAAATTCCGTCATGCGAACCGCGGGGATGACCGTTTGGACGTGATCGAAAAGGCGATTAGAAACGCTTTCGAAAAGGGAAACGCGGAAGACAAAAGTTTTCGCGAAAGGGTCTACCGTTCGGCCTTCGCCGCGCTCGACCGTGCGCTCCAGCAGAATCCGAACGTGACGGTCGAGGTGGCAATCAAACGCCGCAAGGCCCTGCAGAGCAAGATCACCGAAATCGAATCCGGGTTCCTCTCGGCAGTGCCGGCTTCGGAATCGCCATCTCCAACTCCGGCGCCGACAGTCGAAAGCTCTGACGCCGAGCCCTCCGGGCCGAAGGTCGAGCCCGAATCTAACCCGGCTGCCCCCGAGATGCCCGAGGTAGAGCCCGTTTTGCCGGAAGCCGCCCCGGCGGCCCGCGCGGCGCCGGTGGTCGAGCCAGTTGTCTCGTCCGTTGGAATGCCGTGGGTGGTCTCGCCGGAGGTCGAAGTTGCCCGCAGCCGCGAACCGGAGGCGGCTGCGCACGCACCCGGGCAGGCGGATCCGACCGTTCGTTCCGAGCCGTCTTTCGAAGCTGGGCCCGAAGCTGGGCTCGAAGCCGGGCCGGCGCCGGAACTGGTCGCCGTTGAAGGGCAGGAGCGTGCCGAAGCGCGGTCCCCGGAGTTTGTAATGGTCGACCGTCCTACGGAGAGCGAGCGCCGGTCTGCCGTGGAGGGGCCTGAGGCGGTTCCTGTCGATCCGGATGCGGAGGTGATGCGCGAACGGGGGCGGCCTTATGCGGCGATGTTCTTTGCGGTGACGCTTTTCACGGCCGGAGCGATCGGTCTCTGGTGGGCCGCGCAAACGGGGCTTCTGAAACTCGATACCCAACGCGAGACCACCGTTTCCAGTCCGTCGAAGACAATCGAGAGCGAGGATTTCATTCCGGAGGATCAAGAGCCGGTCCTGGCGCCCAAAAGGCCGGGCGACACCGACGCGCAGAAGAACTGGATATCGATATTCACCCCCGCTGACGCCGACCAGGTGAATGCGCCGACCGACACCAGCGCTGATGTTCTGGACGGCGATGAGGGCCAGGTATTGCGGGTTCGCTCCGGCACTTCCGGCTCCGCGGTTCTTTTCGACATCGGGCAGGGGGTTCTCGAGCAACTCGCCGGCAAGCATGTGGTCTTCGATATTGTTGCCCGCGCCGAAGAAGGCAGCGAAACGCAGATCTCGGTAACCTGCAATTTCGGCGAGCTTGGCGACTGCGGCCGCAAGCGCTACGCGGTCGGGCATGAGCGCGGCGAATTCCTGTTCGAGATCGACCTGCCCGGCAAAGCTCCCGGCGCCGGCGGCACGATCGCAATCAGTTCGGACATCAGCAACCAGGGCAAGGCGGTCGATATCTATGAGATCAGGGTTTCAGTCGCCGAGTAGTCGCTTTCGGAGCCGCCCAACACCGCGAGCTGCTTCCTATTCTTCCAGCATCGCCGTCAGGGTCTCCAACCGGTCAGCCTCATAAGCCGGCTTGTCCCAGCGCAACCTTGAAATGCGCGGAAATCGCATTGCGACGCCAGATTTGTGACGCTGCGAGCGGTTGAGCCCCTCGAACGCGATTTCGAGCACCAGGCCGTGACCGGCGTCCGCACGCACGGAGCGCACCGGGCCAAAACGCTCCACCGTATTGTCGCGCACGTATTTGTCGATCTGGCGGAGTTCTTCGTCCGTGAAGCCGAAATAGGCCTTGCCCACGGGCACAAGTTCGCTCTCTCCGGGCAGTCCGGACCAGACGCCGAATGTGTAGTCTGAATAGAAGCTTGAGCGTTTGCCGTGGCCGCGTTGGGCATACATCAGCACCGCGTCGACCGTGTAAGGATCGCGCTTCCACTTGAACCACGGCCCTTTCGGCCTTCCCGCGAGGTAGGCCGATTGGCGATGCTTGATCATCACGCCCTCGATGATCGGGTGCGGCGGCCTTCCTCGCATTGCCTCGAGCTCTTCCCAGTTCGTGAAAGCAATGGTCGGCGAAAGGTCGAAGCGCGACGGGTCCAGCAGGCCAATGAAATCTTCCAGCCGCTGACGACGCTCCAGAAAGGGAAGCGGTCGCAAATCCGCGGCTCCGACCTGCAGGATGTCGTAGCAGCGCACGAACGCCGGATAGCGCTCGCGCATCTTCGGTGAAACAGTCTTGCGATTCAACCGCTGCTGCAGGTCGGAAAATGTTCCGGTCCAGTCTGGAGGCCTGCCGACGAGCAATTCGCCGTCGAGTGCTGCATCGAAATCCATCACGTCGACCAGGTCCGGAAATGCTCCCGAAACGTCATCGCCGGTGCGTGAATAGAGCCGCCGTGTGCCGCCCAGCGAAACGCACTGCACCCGGATGCCGTCCCATTTCCATTCGGCGACGTAGTCGGCCGGATCAAGTTTGTCGAGGTCACTGTCCTCGACCGGATGCGAAAGCATGACCGGGCGGAAAAGGGCCTTCGCCGACTGTTCGGGCTTGGCTGCGTGGCCCTCCAGCCACGCAAAAAGCGACAGATATGGCGGCGCGAGGCCATGCCACAGCTCCTCGATCTCGGCGACGTCGACCTTGCCGAGATCGGCGACCGCCTGCTTGGCAAGCCGCGCCGAGACGCCGATGCGCAGGCCGCCGGTGACAAGCTTGATAATGGCGAAACGCGCCGGGATACCCGCATTGTCGAGCAGCCGGGCGAGCACTTGCGGACCGTCCGAACGGCTGGCGGACTGGAGCCGTTCCACAACTTCCGCAAGCGTCTGCGCCCGGTCTGCAGGCAGATGCTTTTCAGGCTCCGGCCAGACCAGCGACACCGTCTCGGCGAGGTCGCCGACATAGTCGTAGGAATAGCCGAAGAGCACGGGGTCCATGCGCTCGGCGACGAGAGCCCTGAGCATGGCGGGTTTCACCGCCGCGATCGCCAGGTCGCCGGTGATCGCCGCAAGCGCCAGCCCCCGGTCCGGGTCGGGCACCGCGCGGAAATAGTCGGTAAGCAGCGTCAGCTTGCCGTTTCGCGAGGGTGTGAGAACCAGGCGGTCAAGGAGTTCGGCGAATTGGTTCATGACATTCGCTTACGCCCCCTCACCCGGCCTCCGCTTCGCTCGGCCACCCTCTCCCCGCCGGGGAGAGGAGTCCGGATACGTCTCCGCTTGCCCCGAAAAGATTGCAGGTGTGGCGCGGCGGCGGCAAACCTCCTCTCCCCGGCGGGGAGAGGGTGGCCGAGCGAAGCGGAGGCCGGGTGAGGGGGTGAAAGGGGGATCATCTTTCAATCACCCTCGTCTTCGTAGCCGACAAGATGCAGCGGTCGCGCGGCAATGCCGTTGATCTCGCACCAGCGCACCAGCGCCTCTTCGCGGCCATGCGTGACCCAGACTTCGCTCGCGCCGGTTTCGACGATCGTCTCGGTCAGTTCGTTCCAGTCGGAATGGTCGGAAATGATCAGCGGCAGCTCGACGCCGCGCTGCTTTGCCCGCTGCCGTATGCGCATCCACCCGGAAGCGAAGCATGAGACAGGATCAGGAAAGCGCCTTGCCCATCGATCGACGAACGCAGACGGCGGGCCGATCACGATCGCTCCGGCAAACGCGCTCTTGCCGGCATTCTCGACCGTCGCCGGTTCGAGGCGTCCGAGTGCCACACCCTGGCTTTGATAGTACTCGCTCAGCCGCGACAGCGCTCCATGGATATAGATCGTCTCCTCATATCCCAGATCACGCAGGAGACGGATGACGCGCTGCGCCTTGCCAAGCGCATACGCCCCGATGAGATGCGCGCGTTCGGGAAACTGCGCGACCGATTTCAAAAGCCGCGCCATCTCCTCGCGGTCGGGCGGATGGCGGAACACAGGCAGGCCGAACGTCGCTTCGGTGATGAAGACATCGCATTTGATGGGCGTGAACGCCGCACAGGTCGGGTCGTGCTGGCGCTTGTAGTCGCCCGAAGCGACGATGCGCGTGCCATTGTGCTCGACCGCTATTTGCGCCGAGCCCAGCACATGCCCGGCCGGGTGGAACGTCACCTTGACGCCGTTGAGGTCGAACGCCTCGCCGAAATTTGCCGGCTGGGCGGCTCCGGCAAAATCGCCGCCATACCGGATGCGCCATGATGTCGAGGGTTTGCCGCGTCGCCAGCACGTGCCGGTGGCCTGAGCGAGCATGATCCGAATGGCCATGCGTGATCAGTGCCCGCGCGACGGGCCGGATCGGATCGATGAAGAAGTCGCCCGGCGGGCAATAGAGCCCTTCGGGCCGGGGGTGCAGAAGATGGCGCGCGCGCATTGCCTCAAGATAGGCATTTGTCCCGTTCGGGGAAGGCTGTTGAAACGGGCTCCTGACTCGGGCGATATAGGAACTTCAAATCCACCACACTAGACATCACCACAGGTTCCAGCCTTGAAGCCGCTCAGTCTTGCCTCCGGCGATCTGCTCGCCGACCGACGCGCCGACTACGCCGAGATGCTTTTTGCTTCCGGTGACCATGCCGCCGCTGCCGAATTGATGCTGGCCGCGCTTGAACTGGCGCCGGCCTGGGCGATGGGCTGGTTCCGCCTGGGCGAGATGCAGGAGGCCGCCGGCGCCATTGGCGAGGCGGCGGAAGCCTGGCGCATGGCCTTGAAGCTCGACCCCGCCGACCGGCCCGGCGCGGCCCTGAAGCTGGAACTGATCGGCGCCGCACCCTCCTCGGTCGCGCCGCCCAGCCTGTTCGTCGAGGCGCTCTTCGACCAATATGCCGGCACCTTCGACACGTCTCTTGTCGAAAAGCTCGGCTATCGCGTGCCCGAACTGATGGACCACGCAATCCGCGCCCAGCGCGCCCGTTTCGACCGCGCCGTCGATCTCGGTTGCGGCACGGGGCTGATGGGCGAAAGGCTGCGCCCGCTCGCAGCGTTCCTCGAAGGCTGCGACATTTCCGCGGCCATGCTGAAAAAGGCCGAAACGAGAGGCGTCTATGACAAACTGGCAAAGGCCGATCTGCAGACGATCAAGTTAGCCGAGGCCAATGCCGATCTGATCGCCGCCGCCGACGTCTTTATGTATCTGGGCTCGCTGGACTGCATTGTCGGCAAGATTGCCTCAGCGCTTCGGCCGGCAGGGCTCTTTGCCTTTTCGGTGGAACACCACGCCGGCCCGGAGGACTTCGTGCTCCGCCCATCGCGTCGCTATGCTCATTCGGAGCAATATCTGCGACGCCTGCTGGCCGATGTGGGTCTCTCGATCATCTCGCTCGATCGTGAGGAAATCCGCCTGGATCGCGGCGAACCAATTGAAGGCCTGATCATCGTCGGGACTTTGGCCTCGGGTAGGTGATAGTCCAGATCATGGGTTAATAAGAGCCTCGACCTGCGCGCGCAGCATCGCGACCTGCTCCTCGAGAGCCTGCACACGTGCCTCCAGCCCTGACGCACCGGCCTGAACCGCGGGAGCGACCGCGACATCCGGCCCGCACAGAAGATGCGCGTAACGCTCCTCGCGCTGGCCCGATTGCCGTGGCAGCAGAACCGCAAGCGCCGGTTCGCGCTGAAGAAGCCCGTCAAGTTGATCGCGCAACTCTTCCGCCGACGCGAATTTGGCCATGCGCTCGCTGCGTGCCAGAAGCTCATATGCCGTCTGCGGGCCGCGCAAAAGCAACAGGCCGAGCAACACGATCTGCTGCTGCGACAAACCCAGCCGCTGCTGGACGCGGTGCTCATAGCGCTCCGCGCGGGACGCGAAAGTATGCCGCGCCAGGCCCTTTTGCTCCAAGGTGGCCAGCGCGCGGTGAACCTCGACGGGTTCCAGCGACATGATCGGATCGCGCGAGGTTTTCTGGTTGGCGGCCGCATGCGCGGCGCTGGGCGTCAGCGGATAAACGTCCGGCGTGGTCTCTTTCTTCTCGATCAGGCAGCCGAGCACGCGCGCTTCGGCAGCATTGAGAAGAGGCAACTCGTCGGGGGTGTCGGTGGCATTCATGGCGATTTCCATGGATATGATAAGATAGCACGGTCGAGTAGGGCGAGTCGCACTACACTGGGCAAAACGCCGGCGCAAGCGACCGAAATTGCTGGAGTCATGTCGACGGCGGTCGCCACGTTGATCCCTTTGCTCCAGTTCCGCTTGGCCTTTCCCGTGCCCGGCGCTACTTCTGAAGTGTGACGAGCCAAGCCCACCTACGATCCGGGATTCCTGCCGCGCCCCTTCCCGAGCCGTTCCTCAAATGGTTCGCGAATCGCGGATGGACGCCGCGCGCCCACCAGATCGACCTGCTTTCGCGCGCACAGGCTGGGAAATCGGTCCTGCTGATCGCTCCGACCGGCGCTGGCAAGACGCTGGCAGGCTTCCTGCCTTCGCTCGTCGATCTTTCCGCACGCCCGAAGCGAAAACCCGGCGAGGCCCATCGCGGCATTCATACGCTCTATGTTTCGCCGCTCAAGGCGCTCGCAGTCGACATCGAACGCAACCTCGGCAAGCCGGTCGGCGAAATCGGTCTGCCCATCACCCTGGAAACGCGTACTGGCGACACGCCGGCCCACAAGCGCCAGCGTCAGAAGCTTGTCCCGCCGGACATCCTGCTGACAACGCCCGAACAGCTTGCGCTGCTGATCTCCATGCCAGATGCCGAGCGCTTTTTCTGCGACCTCCGCTACGTGGTCCTGGACGAGCTTCATTCGCTGGTCACCTCAAAACGCGGCCATCTGCTTTCGCTGGGACTGGCACGGCTCCGCCGCTTTGTCCCGGGCTTCTGCGCCATTGGCCTCTCCGCCACGGTGGCCGAGCCTGATGAACTGCGCCGATGGCTGGTGCCACAGTTTCCGCCGGGCGATATGGCTGATCTCATCACGGTGGGCGGCGGGGCCAAACCCGTGATCTCGATTCTGGAATCGGAAGAACGCGTACCCTGGGCCGGGCACACCGCGCGCTACGCAATCCCGGAAATCTACGATGCGATCCGCCGCCACCGGACCACGCTTTTGTTCGTCAACACGCGCAGCCAGGCCGAAATGCTCTTCCAGGAGCTTTGGCGCGTCAATGAGGATTCGCTGCCGATCGCGCTGCATCATGGTTCGCTCGACGTCGGTCAGCGGCGGCGCGTGGAGAAGGCGATGGAAACCAACAGCCTCAGCGCCATCGTCGCTACGTCTACACTCGATCTCGGCATCGACTGGGGCGATGTCGACCTGGTCATTCACGTCGGTGCCCCAAAAGGCGCCAGCAGGCTTGCCCAGCGCATTGGCCGCTCGAACCACCGTATGGACGAACCTTCCAAGGCACTGCTGATACCGGCCAACCTTTTCGAGGTTCTCGAGTGCCGCGCAGCACTTGAGGCTAACTATCTCGGCGCTCAGGACACGCCGCCGCTGATTGCTGGCGCGCTCGACGTTCTTGCCCAGCATGTTCTGGGCAGCGCATGTGGCGCGCCCTTCGAGGCCGGACAGCTCTATGAAGAGGTCATCAGCGCCGCGCCCTACGCCGGCGTTGACCGGCCGACCTTCGAGCGCATCGTCGATTTCGTGGCGACAGGCGGCTATGCGCTGAGAAGCTATGAACGCTATGCGAAGATCCGCCAGACGAAGGAGGGAAAGTGGCGCATTTCGCATCCGCGTTTTGCCCAGCAATACCGGCTAAACGTCGGCACGATCATCGAATCACCGATGCTCAATGTCCGCTATGTCCGATCGGGCAGGGGCGTGAACGCCCGCGGCGGCCCTATGCTGGGCAGGATCGAGGAGTATTTTCTCGAAACGATGGCGCCCGGCGACACCTTCCTTTTCGCCGGCCGGACCCTTCGTTTCGAAGGTATCCGCGAGAACGAGTGTTTCGTCTCCAATGCCAGCGGCGTCGATGCCAAGGTGCCGATCTATGCCGGCGGCAAGTTCCCCTTGTCCACATATCTTGCGGAGCAGGTGCGCGGAATGCTGGCCGACCCGGCCCGCTGGAAGGCGCTGCCGGAACAGGTTTCCGACTGGCTGCGGCTGCAGAAGGAAATATCTGTTCTGCCGCGCAAGGAGGACCTGTTGGTCGAGACCTTCCCGCGCGCCAACCGGTTTTACATGATCGTCTATGCCTTCGAGGGACGCCTTGCGCACCAGACGCTCGGCATGCTCCTCACCCGCCGGCTCGAACGTGCCGGAGCCCATCCGACCGGCTTCGTCGCCACCGACTATTCGCTCGCCGTCTGGGGACTGGAGGACATGGGCGCGATGTTCAGGAAACAGCGGCCTTCGCTTGGCGCGCTGTTCGATGAAGACATGCTCGGCGACGACCTCGATGCCTGGCTGGCCGAGAGCTGGCTATTGAAGCGGACCTTTCGCAATTGCGCGCTGATCTCCGGCCTGATCGAGAAGCGCCATCCGGGTCTGGAAAAGAGCGGGCGACAAGTCACGGTATCGGCCGACCTGATCTACGATGTGCTGCGCAGCCACGAGCCGGACCATGTTCTGCTTCAGGCGACGCGCTCCGATGCCGCGAGTGGCCTGCTCGATGTCAGGAGGCTCGGCGAGATGCTCTCGCGAATCAAGGGGCGAATCGTGCATAAGGACCTTGAGCGCATTTCGCCGCTGGCGGTGCCGGTGATGATGGAGATCGGCAAGGAGGCGGTTGCGGGCGAGGCGAACGAGATGTTGCTGTCAGAGGCGGCGGATGATCTGATCGCGGAAGCGATCGGGCAGGCGTGACGGAGACCGGGTGGTGGTGACGGAGGCAATCGAGATCGCCGGCGAGCGCGCTGTCTGCGACCAGCAAGGCGGGCTCTATTTTCCCGAACTCGACCTGCTTGCGGTGTCCGACCTGCATCTGGAGAAGGGCGCGTCGTATGCCCGGCGCGGGTCATTCGTTCCGCCCTACGACACGGCGGCCACGCTCGTCAGGCTGGAGGCGGTGATTGCGCGCTACCATCCGAAGATGGTGATCAGCCTTGGCGACAGCTTCCACGACGGCAAGGGTGCGGCGCACATGCCGGGCCTTTTCCGCGATCAGTTGACAGTGCTGATGGCGGGCCGCGACTGGTTCTGGGTTGCTGGCAATCACGATCCCGACGCCCCGGAGGGCCTGCCGGGCGAGACGGTAGGCGAGATCGCAATTGGCGGCCTGGTGTTCCGGCACGAGCCGTCGGCGGTTCGCGTCGCGGGCGAGATTGCCGGCCACCTTCACCCTTGCGCACGGATCGTGCAGCGGGGACGCTCGGTCAGGCGGCGCTGCTTCGCCAGCGACGGCCACCGGCTTATCATGCCGGCCTTCGGCGCCTATACCGGTTCGCTCAACGTGCTGGACCGCGCCTATTCCGGGCTGTTCCGCCCGGAGGCCTTCATGGCCTATCTGCTGGGCGCTGAGCGTATCTACCCGATTGCCGGATCGATGCTGCGGCCCGGTTAGAGCGGCGCGTTAGCTACCGCTGTTCCAGAGCGGTTCACCGATTCCGTCCGACGGAATCGGTGAACCTCCGTAGCTCTTGTTTTGCGCAATTCCGGACGGAAGCATATGCCGGGCTGGCCGCCAGACCGCTGAACCGGCGGCCGGGCGGCGGATCGGGATCAAGCGCTCACTAAACCACCACGAAGTTGGCATTGGTGAGCGCCAGCCGGCGCCGAGTGTGGCGAACTGCACCGCCGCCGCCGGCCGCCTTTGCCGTCGGCGTCGTAGCTAAGCGCGCCGGTCTTGTTGTTGTAGATGATGCGGTCGCTGGCATCGTGCGCCGCCGTGCCGATATAAAAGGCGCTCCCGGCCAGCGTGCCGGATGCCAGTTTGGCGAACACCGCATTCTCTAACTTCACTGTGTCGTCCTTCACCGAGAAATCGGTGATCTGGTCAATGTTGCTGGCCGCATTCAACGCGGTGTTGAAGACGAATGTGTCCGTGCCACTCCCACCGTAAATCGTATCGTTGCCGGCACCGCCGTTAAGCGTATCATTGCCACCATAGCCGTTCACCGCATCGTCGCCGTTGCCGCCATGCATCTTGTCAGCGCCGGCCCCGCACTCGAGCGTGTCATCGTAGTTACTGCCGATAAGCGTAAAGGCTTCCCTCTGACCGTTCAGGCTTATCCAGACGCCGGTCGTGACCTTGTCAGCCTTGATCGCCTCGACGCCTGCGATGCTCCAATCCCCACGCCAGTTCAGATTGTTAAGTTCGTCCGGCTGCGTGGTCAGGTTGATCGTATCGGTACCGGCGCCGAGATCGATCTTGCTTGACGCACCAATGAGGATGGCGTTGAGCTGGGCGCCGGTGAGCGTCAGCGTGTCGTCGCCGCCCGAGCCGGTGAGATTGCCGGTGCTGACCTGGGAGATGGTCTTCGGAATGTCGTCCTCGGAAATGTCCTTGGTCCCGCTCACCTTTATGTTGAGCACGCCCGCGCCGGCGCCGAGATCGATCGCGTCAAACCCGGCCCATTGCTTCACGGTCATCGTCACGGTGTCGTTGCCGCTGCTGCCCGTGAGCGCATCGAGGCCGGAGAGCGTGCCGGTGGAGAAGTCGACCGTGGTCGCGTTGGTCAGCACGATCGTGTCGGTGCCAGACCCGCCCGTGAGGAACTCGCCGGCGGCGAAATGGCCATTGGCGAGCTTGATCGTGTCGTTGCCCACACCGCCGTCGATCATGTCGGCGCCCGCGCCGCCGCTGATTGTGTCGGCGCCCGCGCCACCGTAGATCCTGTCGTTACCAGCGCCACCCATGATCGTGTCGTTGCCGTCGCCGCCGTAGAGATAATTGTCGTTGGCATCGCCCGTGATGCTTAGGGCCGCGCTTGATGTTGACGCATCCACATTCTCGAAGCCGGTGACATTCGCCGTGTCGCCAGAGGTCTGATCGGCCAGTGAAAGGTTGATCGTCGCGGCTCCGATCACGATCAAGGTGTCGGTGCCGGCCCCGCCAGCAATCGAGACGTCCGAGCCGTCGAAGGTAACCGTGTCGTTGTCCGCACCGCCGTCGAGCGTGTCGGCACCCGCGCCGCCGTCGATGTAGTCAGTGCCTTGGCCGCCGAGGATTGTGTCGTTGCCGGCCATGCCACTGAGGTTGTCCGAGCCGCCGCCGCCGATGATTGTGTCGTTGCCGTTGCCCGATCTGACGAAGTCGCCAAACTCGCTGCAATTGAAGGTGTCGCCTTCCGCGTCCGTAAGCTCGGCCAACGTGCCGCCGGTGAACCCTTCCAGCTTTCCATTTGGCGCATCCGCCTTGTTGAAGAACCACTCGCTGGTGAATGTCGCCATGACCTCGGCGTAATCCTCCATGCCTTCGGCCGTGAGCGGCGAACGGGCCGAAGCCGCAACGCTATCCGCCGGCGCATCGATCGCCGCGTGGCGATGCTTGTTCCCGGTCGCGAGTTGGCTGAAATCGACTATGAGGGTGGTCATTGGACTGCTCCGTTCCTTGCGTGTAGCCGGACGACGTTGCGATGAAGCCGTCATCCGGCCGGGGCACTTTGCCTAGGGAGCCTGCAGCTCTGTGCTGCGCCGCCTCCCGGCTCAGGATCATGCACGCTGCCTCGCACATGAGCTGTGCGAAAAACAGCAACTTTCTGCAATGCTTGTGTTTTACGAGATGAGATCATATCGATCCCGGTAAATCACTAGCACTGACATAGACAACCAGTTGCAAACCTTGCTTACGACCTTCTTACAATACAATACCGAAAGCATCGGTACCGATCCAGATACCTTTCAACTTTCCTAACGACAGCTTTCCACGAGCGCGACTTCTACTGCTTACTGAAGAACGCTAGCACAACTAACGAACCAGTTGGTAGTGGCGCAATGTGCATAACTGTTGGCTGCTGGGGTGACCGTCTCTTCGTCATCCCAGGGCGGAGCCGAAGCGCAGCGAAGGCGTAGACCCTGGGATCCATGCCTGAGCATGGCGGCGTCGCGCAGCGGTCCGGATTCTCGACCGCCTCGCCCACGATGAGTGTTCCGGCATGGGTCCTCGGGTCAAGCCCGAGGATGACGATGCGGGGAGGTATTCGGCCAATCGCAAGCGACAGCCCCGAGGATGACGATGCGGGGAGGGCTTCGGCAATCACAAGCGACAGCCCCGAGGATGATGATGCGGGGAGGGCTTCAGCCAATCACAAATGCCAGCGGTTGGCGGCAGCAGCGCCCGTCTCCTCGCCATACCAGAGCGGGAACGTCCATCCCGGAGCCCCACTTTCGGGTCCGATTCTCTAATCCCTCTTGAACACCAAGCGGCCCAGCCAGCCGGTGACAAAGGCAAGCGACACCGCGAACACGCCATACAAAAAGCCGTAGTCCTTCGACGCGAGAAAGATCGTCTGTTCGAAGCCTGCCTTGAGGATGGCGAGTTGCGCCGACGTTTCCTTTATGAAGATGCCGTTGCGAAACAGGAATGCGCGCGCCTTGTGCGTGCCGACCGGCACGTTGGGCGCAAGCTCCAGCGTGGCCCGGAAAAGCGTCTGCGACAGGAACTGCACGCCGCCGATGCGCTCATTGTAGAGACCGGTCGCCTTCTTGCGTTCGCGCAAGGCCGCCGTGAACTCCTCGATCGTGGTGGAACCGGCATCCCGATCCTCCGGCTCCATGTAGATGTTCGCCGCGCCCAGCGCCAATTGGCGGTAGCTGTTGGGATTGGTGATGTCCTGCATCATCCGTGTCGTCGCGACCGAATAAGAGATCGGCACATTGAGGAAGGTCTGCGATTGCGTGTTTACCCACACTCCCAGAATGCGATCCTTGCGTCGCACGACGACAGGGCGCGCCGGGCCTTCGAGCACGACGATGATATCATAGCGCCCCTGCCGACTGATCAGCGGATCCGCGTTGTCGAGCGCGCCGAAGATCGTCAGATCGGCTCCCGAAAAGTCCGACGTGATCGATACGCGGTCCGTCGAAAGGCCAATCTCGATGCTTTCCGGGTTCGGCTCCTGCGCTCCCGCGCGCGCTGTCAGCAGCGCGCTCACGCAGAGAGCCAATGCCAGGCGCCGGGAGGCCATCAAATGCCTCCCAGTGCGGTGAGCGAATAGAGACTGGCGGGTCGGACGAACAGATCGAAGGCGAGCCTTAGCGCGACGGCCAGAACCAGCGTCGCCAGCAAGGCGCGCAATTGTTCGCCGCGCAGTTTCTGCCCGGCCTTGGCGCCGTATTGCGCCCCGGCGACGCCACCCACCATCAGCACGAAGGCGAGCACGACGTCCACCGTCTGGTTGGCCGTGGAATGTATCAGGGTCGTATAGGCGGCTACGAAGACAATCTGGAACAAGGAAGTGCCGACCACAACGTTGGTTGGCACCCTGAGCAGGTAGATCAGCGCCGGCACCATGATGAACCCGCCGCCGACGCCCATGATGGCGGCGAGGAAGCCGATGCCCGCTCCGAGCCCAAGAACGGGGATGGCGCTCACGAACAGCTTCGATGTTCTGAAGCGCATCTTCAGCGGCAGCTTGTGGATCCAGTTGTGCTGGCCGGATTTCTTCAGCGTAGGTGCCGCACCTGAGCGGCTGCGCCGCATGGCGCGCACGCTTTCGACCATCATCAGGCCGCCGACGGTTCCGAGCAGCGCGACATAGAGGAGCGAGATGAAGAGATCGAGCTGACCGATACTTCTCAGCAGCGCGAAGACGTAGGCGCCGAGGGTAGAGCCGGCAATGCCCCCTGCGAGCAGCACCGTCCCGAGCTTGAAGTCGAGCGTGCCGCGTTTCACATGCGCCAGTGCGCCGGAAACTGATGAGGCGACGACCTGGTTCGCGCCGGTGGCGACGGCGATCGCCGGCGGGATGTTGTAGAAAATCAGCAGCGGGGTGATCAGGAAGCCGCCGCCAACTCCAAACATGCCCGACAGAAATCCCACCGCCGCGCCCATCGCGAGCAGCACAAAAACGTTAACGGAAATCTCGGCGATCGGGAGATAGATGCCCACCCGTCAATCTCGAATAGAAGAAAAAATTGTGCCTGCCACCCTCGCCCCCCAGCGAGAACACCGGATGACTAATTGGCAGTTGCGCCGACATTGCGGCGAAATAAAATCTAATGGCACGCTCCGTCGATAAATCTACAGCGCTTCCAAGGCTTAATGCATGTCGCCCAAAAGTGCGCAGCGGTTAAAGCGCGTCGCATGAATCCGTTTCGAAGCAATGCGCTTTAGCACTGTGCGATCCGGCAGCAGGCATCGTCAAACTACTTTCGTTGGTAAAGCGCGCGGACCAGCTTCTCGTCTACTTCGCCTGTTGCGGCCAGCCCGTTATCGCCCTGGAAAGCGGCGATCGCAGCCTTCGTCCTGGCTCCCATCACGCCATCGGCGCCCCCAGCGTCATAGCCTTTCCTGATGAGGGTGCGCTGGAGGTTCTCGACCACCTTCTTCATGTCGATGCTGGCGGTCGTGTCGTCGCTTTGCTGCCAGGTTTCCGGAATCTCGACCGAGTTCGCCTCGGCGTTCACCGTCTTCTGTTTCCAGAGGTCGAGAGCGGCGCGGGCGCGCTCGAGCTGCTCCGGCCTTAGTGCCTTGGCGATCTCGTCGCGCTTCAATGCACCGTCGCTGTCGCCGGCCTTGGCTGCAAGCGCGAACCATTTGTAGGACTCCTCCAGATTTTGCGGCACACCGATGCCCTTGGCCGCGAGGATGCCCAAATTGTATTGGCTGTCCGTTACGCCCAGTTCGGCCGCCTGCAGGAACCAGTGCGTCGCCATTGTGTTGTCCGGCGCGCCGCCCGCGCCCATCGCAAGCAGCACAGCGAGATTGTGCATGGCGACTGCGTTGCCTTGCGTGGCAGCGCGTTGGTACCAGGTTTTGGCCTTCGCCACGTCCCGCGCGACGCCGAGGCCCTTTTCGTAGAAATTCCCGGTGCGGTATTGGGCGGGCGCGAAACCCAGCTCGGCCGATTTTTCATACCAGCCGGCAGCCTTTTTCATGTCGGCCTTGACGCCACGGCCATCGGCAAAACGAGAGGCAATCTCGAACATGGCCTTGGCATCGCCCGCATCCGCGGCCTCGCGAAGCGGGGCCGGACCGGCTTCGGCCGGAAGGGAGGAGAGGGGAGAATTGGTGGCACCGCCGACCGGCGCCGGCGCACTCGGTCTTGCGGCGGCATCAGGAATGGCAGCCGCCGCCTGGTTCCCGGTTTGATGCGCCGGTGCGCCGGTCCGGGGAGTTCCGGACGCGACCACGGATGCTGGTGCGACCCCGGACGTGGGCGCGGTTTTTACTTCCGGCATGACCGGCGGCTTGGCAACAGCCGCTTCGATTGACGCTGCTTGTGACCCGGTGTCGACAGCCTTCTCCTGCGCAGGCATTTCGGCCGGGACTGCAGCCGCATCCTCGGGCTGGGCCTGCTGAGCGGTATCGCGGACAGGCGTGCCGGCGGCCGCGTCCTTCGGACCGTCGCTTGAAGCACTTTGCCGGGCAACTTCTTCGTCGTCGGTCATGAAGGTCTTGCCGAGCTGAATACCGGTCAGAGCCAGCATGATCGCGGTTGCCGAAAGAAGCATTGTCCTGCGCTTGGAGCGAAACAGTGGGCCGAGGTTCAGGCGGCTTGTGCTGCCCTTGCTGTCCGAACCTCGGTTCAGAAGTTCGGCTTCCGCTGCCGCAGCCTGCGCGGCTCGCCGCGCCGCGGCGATGAAGTCGGCCCTTGCGGCATCCGTCTCGCCGGCCTTCGAAGGCTGGCCCTGCTCGTCCCGCACTCTCTTCATGATGGCGCTGAGGTCCGGCGCTCCCGAGCCGGGCTCGAGCGGACGATTGGCGATCTTGGGGTCGAAAGGCTCGTAAATGCCGGGTTCTTGCGCCTGCAAGTCCTCGGCAATCGGCGCCGAAACCGAAGGAAGCGGCCCTTCATTGTCCCTGCGGCTGCCAAAGGCGCGCACAAGGCCGCCAAGCATCGAGCGCACGCGCGCGCCGGGTTCCGTTTCGGCGCTATGGTCGGCGCCTAGCGCTGCTACCGCGGCAGCGGCGGCTGCTTCGGCGGGGGTTCGCGCGGCCGACCGGTCTGGCGCAACGTGGCCAATCACCGCGTCGTCATCCCGCTCAGGTACTTTCTTGTCCGAAGGGCCTGTCAACTTCTCAGGATCAAGTTCCACGCAGCCGCGTTGAGGGCCGGCTTCCGCATCCGGCGTTTCCCGGACGGGAGCACGGGCATCATCAGGCTCGATCGATGGGGCGTTGTCCGATTCAGGCTTGCGCTGCTCTTCGGCCCGGCCCGCCCCGATTTCGAGCGAGCCAAGCCGAACGACGATCTTGAGGAGGGTGTCATGGATGGCTTCGAACGTCCTGGAGTTCCGCTCATCCGAACGGCGCGTGAGCAACTCGAGGGCCTTCAGGTCGTCTGCCAGGCCGGCAACCGCCGCCGCATCAGGATTCGATCCGGCAAAGGAGCGGACCGCATCGTCGGCAGCTTGCCGTGCGACCGTGAGGATCGTGTTTCGACTTCCGGCAACCGCCCTTTCGATTTCGTCAAGACGCGGCCTCATATCCTCGAACTCCGGCATTGCCAAAGTCGGGCGGGCAAGATGCGCCGAAAGTCCGGCCATCTGTGCTTCGAGGCTGCGGATCGACGCGGGATCGATGCTAGCTGTCTGCGAGACTGAACTGTCGAGGCGTTCAGAAATGCTCGCCAGTCTCGTTTCGAGGCCCAGAAAAGCGTCGTCGTGCGCCGAGCCGGCTACGCGGGCCTCGAGCTGGCGCGAGAGATCATCGAAACGCTGATCAATAGCCTGCAGCATGTCCGCGCCGCCGCTCTGATCGAACCTGCGGGCAACTTCGTCGAGCCGGCTTTCAAGGTCGCGAAAGAGCGCGCGCGCCTGTTCGATCGCGTCGCCCTGCCGCCGGTCAAGCACGTCCGACATCATGTCGAAGCGCTGCCCGATACCTTGCAGTACCTGGTCGGCGATCTGCGTGGAAGGGGCGCCCTCGAGCTTTTCAGCGATCGCAGCTACCTGCTCCGCCAACCGTTCGACAGCCCGGTCGAAGATTTCGACGCCCGGCCTCGCGTCCAGGAGTTCTTCGAGCTGCCGTGCCAGCGAAACGATTCGGGCCTCGATGCGCTCGAAGGGCTGCGGATCGAGCGGTTGGGCGGATACGGCTGAGGCGACGATCGCACGCGAGATTTCATCAAGCCGTTCCTCGATCTGGAGAAGGGCGTCCGGGCCTTGCCGATCCTGTAGGCGTACGAAGTGTTCGATCGCGACCGCGAGGACACGAACTTTTTCCTTGAGTGCCGGCAGCGCAAGACATACCGGCAGGTTGTGTACCGCCTGCTCGATCTGCTCCAGCCGGGCGTGGAGCGCCGCAAGGCCCGCACTGTCTCCCTGACCTGGCGAGCCAGCGGCAACGCGATCTTCGAAATCGCGCCAGCGGCGGTCGAAATCCTCCGCCTCGTCCGGCGTGCTCGCGGATTGCGCTGGTTCGGGCGACGACTGGGCAAGGGTCATCTCCTTGCGCAGGCTCTCGAATTCGTGTCGGACACCGGCGTTCATCTGATGCCGCAATTCTTGCCGCAAGTTCTTGAGCTCAGCGGAGAACTTGCCGGTATTGCCCTGCTCGTCCCGACTTCCGAGCCGTTCGGTTTCGCGGGCAAGCGATTGATACGGCCGGTCGGGGGTTGCCCTGGGCGCGGGCATCTGCATCTGGTCGTCGGCATCGCGCCTGAAACCGAGCGGCTCGTCCCGGACCGCGTCGTTCCGCTCAAGCCGCTGCTCCAGGTTCGCCAGCGAACGGGTCAGATCTTCGAGCAAGTCGTAGGCCCTGCGCTGGCCGGCATTAAGTAAATCCAGGTAGGATTGCTTGCTGTTCATTGCGACGCCCGCTTGCCAATGAGTGCCGGCCGTCGACCGGCTTCCCCAAATCCCCTGTCGGGTGCCGACGCGGCTCTGCGATCTCGCAGCGGCGCAGAGCATTGTTCGAGAGCGTTCTCCCCCTCGATCTCAAAAGCCGTAAAGATGCGATACAGGATAGCCACGGAACACCGACGCACTCACAATTCCCGATCGTGGTAAACAAGGCGTTAACCAAACCCGACGGTGGCGAAGATTACCCGGCACCTGCGACAGAGTTGCGCTTTTCGAACGCTTGAACCGTTTGATTTTGGCGGCTATATGCTTACGTAAAGGTAAGAGGGCGTAGGTGCCGCTTGCAAGATAATCGTTGAAACCTCAATGGAAGACACGGCCCCACGTGGCTTCCCTACGCGGTCGGGCCGACGCGCCCAAACGCCGGAAACGGGCCAAGCAAAAAATGATGGAAATGAATTCGGCCGCGGATACCGCGGTCATGGCAAATGAAGTGTCCGCGCACGCGGAGGAAGTCGTTATTCGGATAGGAGAAATGGCAAAAAGGCACGGCGTGACGCTTCGCGCTTTGCGTTTCTACGAAGACAAGGGCTTGCTCGCGCCAAAGCGAGAGGGAAGCTCGCGCCTCTACACGCGGCGCGACAATGCGCGATTGAAGCTTATCCTGCTCGGTCGCAAGCTCGGCTTCTCGCTTCGCGACGTGAAGCAGATGATCGATCTCTACGATCCGTCCGGCTCGAACTCCAGACAACTCAGGCTCGCACTCGACAAATCCGAGAAACAGCTTGTTCGGTTGCAAAGGCAACGGCAGGAACTCGACGAGGCGATCGGCGAGCTGAACGACGCCATGCAGGCCGTCCGCGGCATGTTGACCGAACGCCAGCCTGCAAGCGCCTCAGCCTGACGGCTCGCGCGCAACCACGGCGTCGCAAAAAAATCACCCGGCCGGAGATTCTGTAATCAGCCGGGCGGTTTTCTTTAATGCATGTCGCCCAAAAGTGCGCAGCGGTTTTGGGATAACGACATGCACAGCAATGCATGTCGCCCAAAAGTGCGCAGCGGTTTTGGGATAACGACATGCACAGCAATGCATGTCGCCCCAAAAGTGCGCAGCGGTTTTGGGATAACGACATGCACAAAGACAATAGCCTAAAGCGCGTCGCATGAATCCGTTTCGCCGCGACGCGCTTTAGGCAGCGCCTCGGCAGAGTGCCGGAACGCTGCCTCCGTTCATTGCGCGGAGCTGCTGCCGGACGGCGGTCCTGTCGGACCGCCCCCGAAGCCCCGCTGCCTCACACCACCATGAAATCGGCGTTGGTGAGCGCCAGGTTGGTGCTGAGCGTGGCGAACTGCACCGCGCCGCCGGCCGCATTGCCATTGGAATCGTAGGTGAGCGCGCCGGTCGTCTTGTTGTAGATGATGCGGTCGCTGGCATCGTGCGCCGCCGTGCCGACATAGAACGCCCCCGCCGCCAGCGTGCCGGTTGCCAGTGCGGTGAACACCGAGTTTTCCAGCCACACCGTATCGTCACCCACCGAGAAATCGGTGATCTTGTCGACATTGCTGGACGCGTTCAGCGCGGTGTCGAAGATGAACGTATCCTTACCCGCACCGCCGGTGAGCGTGTCATTGCCCTTCAGGCCGGCAATCGTGTCATTGCCCGTGCCGCCGGTGATCGTGTCGTTGCCAGACCCGCCAGTGAGCGTGAAGGCTTCGGTTTGATTGCTCAGGCTTATGGACACGCCGGCTGTTGGCGCTGGCGGCAGAGATCGCCTCGACGCCTGCGATCTTATCATCACCGTGCGCGTTCAGATTGGTGATGTTGGTCGAGTCAGAGGTCAGGTAGATCGAATCGTCGTCACCGGCGCCGAGATCGATCTTGCTTGACGGACCGTCGAGGATGGCGTCGAGCTGCGCGCCGGTAAGCGTCAGCCGGTCGTCGCCGGAGGTGCCGGTGAGATTGCCGGTCTCGCCATTGAGAACCGCCGGAGTGCCGAGCCCGGAAATGTCCACGGTTCCGGCGACCTTGACGTTGAGCACGTCCGTGCCGGCGCCGAGATCGAGCGTAGCTGAACCCAGCCCATTGCTTCACGGTCATTGTCACGGTGTCGCCGCCGCTGCTGCCTGTCAACGCATTGAGGCCGGAGAAGATGCCGGTGGAGAAGTCAACCTCGGTCGCGTTGGTCAGCACGATCGTGTCGATGCCAGTCCCGCCCTTGAGGGATTCGCCGGCGGCGAAATCGCCATTAGCGAGCTTGATCGTGTCGTCGCCTTCGCCGCCGTCGATCGTGTCGGCGCCCGCACCGCCGCTGATCGTGTCGTCGCCGGACCCGCCGGTGAGCTTATTGGCGTTGGCATCGCCCGTCAGGCTGACGGCCGCGCTCGACGTCGACGCATCCACATTCTCGAAGCCGGTGACATTCGCCGTGTCGCCAGAGGTCTGATCGGCCAGTGAAAGGTTGATCGTCGCGGCTCCGGTCACGATCAAGGTGTCGTTGCCCGCACCGCCGTCGATCGTGTCGGCGCCGCCGCCGCCGGCTGATCGTGTCGTCGCCGACGCCGCCGGTGAGCTTATTGGCGTTGGCATCGCCGGTGATGCTGACGGCCGCGCTCGACGTCGACGCATCCACATTCTCGAAGCCGGTGACATTCGCCGTGTCGCCAGAGGTCTGATCGGCCGGTGAAAGGTTGATCGTCGCGGCTCCGGTGACGATCAAGGTGTCGTTGCCCGCACCGCCGTCGATCGTGTCGGCGCCCGCACCGCCGCTGATCGTGTCGTTGCCGGACCCGCCGGTGAGCTTATTGGCGTCGGCATTGCCCGTCAGGCTGACGGCCGCACTCGATGTCGACGCATCCACAATCTCGAAGCCCGAGATATTGCCGGCCAACAGGTCGATCGTCGCGGCTCCGGTCACGATCAAAGTGTCGGTGCCGGTGCCGCCGGCAATCGAAACGTCCGAACCGTCGAAGGTGATCGTGTCGTTGCCCGCGCCGCCGTTGATCGTGTCGGCACCCGCGCCGCCGCTGATCGTGTCGTTGCCGGACCCGCCGGTGAGCTTATTGGCGTTGGCATCGCCCGTGAGGCTGACGGCCGCGCTCGACGTCGACGCATCCACATTTTCGAAGCCGAAGACATTCGCCGTGTCGCCAGAGGTCTGATCCGCCAGTGACAGGATGATCGTTGCGGCTCCGGTCACGGTCAAAGTGTCGGTGCCGGTCCCGCCGGCAATCGAAACGTCCGAGCCGTCGAAGGTGATAGTGTCGTTGCCTGCCCCGCCATTGATCGTGTCGTCGCCGTCGCCGCCGGTGAGCACATTGGCGTTGGCATCGCCCGTGATGCTGACGGCCACTCTCGATTTTGACGCATCCACAATCTCGAAGCCCGAGATATTACCTGCCGACAAGTTAATCGTTGCGGCTCCGGTCACGATCAAAGTGTCGGTGCCGATCCCGCCGGCAATCGAAACGTCCGAGCCGTCGAAGGTGATCGTGTCGTTGCCCGCGCCGCCGTCGATCGTGTCGGCGTCAGCGCCGCCGGTGATCGTGTCGTTGCCGGACCCGCCGGTGAGCTTATTGGCGTTGGCATCGCCCGTCAGGCTGACGGCCGCGCTCGACGATGACGCATCCACAATCTCGAAGCCAGTGACATTCGCCGTGTCGCCGGAAGACTGGTCCGAAGAACTCAGATTGATCGTTGCGGCTCCGGTCACGATCAAGGTGTCGGTGCCGGTCCCGCCGGCAATCGAAACGTCCGAACCGTCGAAGGTGCTCGTGTCGTTGCCGGCGCCACCGTCGATCGTGTCGGCGCCGGACCCGCCGTTGATCGTGTCGGCCCGGCTGCTGCCGATGAGCGCATTGGCGTTGGCATCGCCCGTAAGGCTGACGGCCGTGCGATGCGATGACGCATCCACAATCTCAATGCCGGTGATCGTGCCGGCAGACAGGTCGATCGCTGCGTCTATCTCCACGATCAAAGTGTCGGTGCCCGCCCCACCGGCAATCAAAACGTCCGGCACGTCGCTGTAGTAGGTGTCGTAGTAGATGCGGTCATCTCCATCCCCGCCGTCGATCGAATCGGCACCGCCGCCGCCGGTGATCTCGTCGTTGCCAGCGCCACCCATGATCGTGTCGTCGCCGTAGCCGCCAAGGAGAATATTGTCGCTGGCATTGCCCGTCAGGCTGACACCAACATGCAACCAGCCTGCAGAGGCATTCTCGAAGCCGGTAACATTCGCCGTGTCGCCGGAGGACTGATCCACCAGGGACAGGTCGATCGTTGTGGCAGCGGTCAGCGACAGGCCGTCGGTGCCCGCGCCCCCGTCAATCGAAACGTTCGAGCCGTAGAGGGCGATCCCGTCGTTGCCAGCGCCACCCATGATCGTGTCGGCGCCTTCGCCACCTTGAAGGAAGTCGTTTCCGTCACCGCCGTTGATATAGTCGTCGCTCGTTGTTGGGATCTTCCCCGTTGCTATTGCCGTAGGGGTGATGCAAGCCGATCCGGTCGTCGCCGGCCCCGCCGTAGATCGTGTCATTGCCGTTCGAGTTCCAGATTTCGTCGTTGCCATCACCGCAGTCGATCAAAGTCGGCGCCGCTGCGCCGGCACGATCATGTCGCGCCTGCGCCGCCGTTGATCGTGTCGGCACCCGCGCCGCCGATGATCGTGTCGTTGCCGGCCGTGCCGGTGAACGTCGCCATGACCCCGGCATAGGCCGCCATGCCTTCCGCCGTAAGCAGTGGGCGGGGCGCGATGCCATGCGCGGGCGCATCGATCGCCGCGCGGTGATGCTTGTTCTCGGTTGCGGGCTGGACGAGATCGAGGATGGTCATTTTAGCGAGCTACTCCGTTGTTTGCGTGAAGCCGGACGACGTTCCGTTGAAGTCGTCATCCCGGCCGGGTTTTGTTTTGCACGCATGACTTGCCGGAAGAGCCTGCAGCTTTTGCTGCGCCGGCTCCCGGTTCAGGATCATGCATGCTGCCTCGCACATGAGCTTGTGCGAAAAGCAGCAACTTTTTTGAGGTGCCGACCCCTCGTTCGGGATCATGCAGGTGTGCCACGAGATGAGATCGGACAAATCTCGTGCGCGAGCATCGACGCGAGCGAACGCGCCGCTGTTTGCGACTGACTTACAATTGAAGTGCTGACGGCATCAGCGCTGATGCCGATGCCTTAATCTTTGCCTGACTAAATGTTCCCTTGCCGAGTCGCGATTTCTGTTGCCGACAAATGAAACCTAGCACAACCGTCGATGCGAGTTGTATAGGATTTGCGTGCACAACTGTTGGCTTTTGGGGCGGCCGTCTCTTCGTCATCCCAGGGCGGAGCTGAAGCGCAGCGAAGGCGTCAGACCCTGGGATCCAGCCTGAACCTGGCGGCAGTGCGCGGCGGTCCAGAATCTCGACCGCCTCGCCCATGATGAGCGTTCAGGAGATCGAGCCGGCGCGGGGAGGCTTCGGCCCAATCGCAAGCGATGCGAGGGCACAAACGCTTGAGATTGCCCAAGGTTGGGGCAATAGAGGACGATCCCGGCGCACAATAGAGCCACGGACCGCGAGGCTCGAAAAAACAGCGGCGCACAAAAAATTGACGTTTACGCAAACGTCAATTATTGCTAAAACTCCTCCGCAGCACTCGACACGCTCGCACATGCGCTGGGAACGCGTATTGGAGGACGAAACATGCCGACCTACAAGGCGCCAGTTCAGGATACGCTTTTCGTGCTGAACGATGTGCTGGGCTACGAGCGCTACAGCAATCTTCCCGGCTTTGCCGACGCCACGCCCGGATGTTCTCGAGGCGATCCTCGGCGAGGGCGCCAAGCTTGCCGAGAACGTCGTGCAGCCGACCAATCGCATCGGCGACATGGAAGGCTGCGTCCGCCACGACGACGGCTCGGTGACGACGCCCAGGGGCTTCAAGGAAGCGTACGAGCAGTATCGCGAAGGCGGCTGGATGGGCCTGGCCGCGCCGGCCGAATATGGCGGGCAAGGGCTCTGCCCTATGCGGTTCACTCGGCGGTCGGCGAATATATGTCCTCGGCCAACATGGCGCTGATGATGTATCCCGGCCTGACGCAGGGCGCGATTGCCGCGATCCTCGTCCACGGCACCGACGAGCAGAAAAACTCCTGGCTGCCGAAGATGGTCGAGGGCACCTGGACCGGCACCATGAACCTGACCGAGCCGCATTGCGGCACCGATCTCGGCCTGCTGCGCACCAAGGCGGTGCCGAACGGCGACGGCACCTACAAGATTTCCGGCCAGAAGAT
The DNA here is from genome assembly GCA_963813315.1 of uncultured Alphaproteobacteria bacterium. Lineage (GTDB taxonomy): Bacteria > Pseudomonadota > Alphaproteobacteria > Rhizobiales > Rhizobiaceae > CAWEYO01. The sequence goes on from CAWEYO010000016.1 coordinate 52,964, forward strand.
CTTCATCTCCGCCGGCGAACACGACTTGTCGGAAAACATCGTCCATCTGGTGCTTGCCCGCATCGAAGGCGCGCCGAAGGGCGTCAAGGGCATCTCGCTGTTCATCGTGCCGAAGTTCACGCTGGACGGCAACGGCGAGCCCGGCGAGCGCAACGCCGTCTCCTGCGGCTCGATCGAGGAGAAGATGGGCATCCACGGCAATTCGACCTGCGTCATGAACTATGACGAGGCGACGGGCTATCTGCTCGGCGAGGCGAATGGCGGCCTGAAGGCCATGTTCACGATGATGAACGAGGCGCGCTCTCGGCGTCGGCCTGCAGGGCTGTCGATGGCGAGGTCGCCTACCAGAACGCCGCCGCCTATGCGCAGCGAGCGCCTGCAGGGCCGCTCGCTGTCCGGCCCGAAGGCGCCGGACAAGCCGGCCGATCCGATCATCGTCCATCCCGACATCCGCCGCACGCTGATGACGATGAAGGCCTTCAACGAGGCCGGCCGCGCGCTGGTTCTGTGGACCGCGATCAAGTCGGACATCGCGCATCGCTCCGGCGACGACAAGGAGCGCCAGGGCGCCGACGATCACATCGGCCTGATGACGCCGATCATCAAGGGCGTGCTGACCGACAAGGGCTTCGAGCATGCCGTGATGGCGCAGCAGGTGTTCGGCGGCCACGGCTACATCGAAGAACACGGCATGAGCCAGTTCGTGCGCGACGCCCGCATCGCCATGATCTATGAGGGCGCCAACGGCATCCAGGCGCTCGACCTCGTCGGCCGCAAGCTCGGCCAGAATGGCGGCCGCGCGGTGCAGGCCTTCTTCAAGGAAGTCGGCGAGTTCTGCGAGGAAAACCGCGCGCGACGAGAAGATGGCGCCCTTCACCAAGGCGCTGAAGAAGGGCCTCAACGATCTGCAGGCGGCGACCATGTGGCTGATGCAGAACGGCATGGCAGAAGCCCGACAATGCCGGTGCGGCCTCGACCGACTATCATGCACCTCTTCGGCCTGGTCGCGCTCGGCTACATGTGGGCGCAGATGGTGAAGAGCGCGCAGCCGGACTGGCCGACGGCGCGGACGGCAGCTCCGCCTTCTACGAGAACAAGCTGGTCACCGGCCGCTATTTCATGGAGCGCGTGATGCCCGAGACGTCGGCGCATCTTGCCCGCATTTCGACCGGCGCCGACACGATGATGGCGCTGCCGGCGGAAGCGTTCTAGGTCACGACCTAACAGTCGGACATGTGGCTGATGGAGACGCCGGTGTTCCAAGTTGCTCCTTCTGTGCTGCCGGAGCCACCTTATGACGACTGATCCTGCCGACATTCTGGGCTTGCCGAAACCTGCCTGGGCAGGCGACGACGTCGGCATGCTCTACGACATGGCAATCGCGGTTCCTGTCGGAGGAGATCGCGCCGCACTACGACGAGTTCGAAAAGAACGAGATCGTCGACCGCGGCGCCTGGGAGAAGGCGGGCGAGGCCGGGCTTCTTTGCGCCTCCATGCCGGAGGAATATGGCGGCGCGGGCGGCACCTTCGCGCATGAGAGCGCCATCATCGAAGCGATCGGCCATGTCGGCGTCGACGGCTTCGGCATCGCGCTGCACAATGCGATCGTCGCGCCCTACATCCTCCACTACGGCTCGGAGGAGCAGAAGAAGAAGTGGCTGCCGAGAATGGCGACCGGCGAGCTGATCGGCGCCATCGCCATGACCGAGCCCGGCGCCGGCTCCGACCTGCAGGGCGTCAAGACGCGCGCGGAGAAGGACGGCAACCACTACCGCATCAACGGCTCGAAGACCTTCATCACCAACGGCCAGCTCGCCAATCTGATCATCGTCGTCGCCAAGACCGATCCGGCGCAAGGGCGCCAAGGGCACCTCGCTGATCGTCGTCGAGACCGACGAGGTCGAGGGCTTCGAGCGCGGCCGCAACCTCGACAAGATCGGCCTGAAGGCGAACGACACGTCGGAGCTGTTCTTCAACGACGTCCGCGTGCCGACCGCCAATCTGCTCGGCCACGAGGAAGGCCAGGGCTTCGTCCAGCTGATGCAGCAACTGCCGCAGGAGCGCCTGCAGATCGGCAGCGCAGGCGATCGCGCATGATCGAGCGGGCGCTGGCGGTCACCATCGACTACGTCAAGGAGCGCAAGGCCTTCGGCAAGGCGATCATCGATTTCCAGAACACGCAGTTCAAGCTCGCCGAGCTGAAGACCGAGGCGACCATCGGCCGCGTCTTCTACAATGACTGCGTCGCGCGCCACATCGACGGCGGGCTCGATCCGGTCACCGCCTCGATGGCGAAATACTGGCTGACCGACCTGCAGGGCAAAGTCGTCGACGAATGCCTTCAATTGCACGGCGGCTATGGCTACATGAACGAATATCCGATTGCCCGCATGTACCGCGACGCCCGCGTCCAGCGCATCTACGGCGGCACCAACGAGATCATGAAACTGCTGATCGCGCGCAGCCTCTGAGCGGCGCGCATCCGGAACCCAAGGAGCAGGAAAATGGCCGAAGCCTATGTCTACGACGCCGTGCGCACGCCGCGCGGCCGCGGCAAGAAGGACGGTTCGCTGCACGAGGTGCCGGCGGTCCGGCTCGGCGCCAAGGTGCTGGAGGCGCGTGCGCGACCGCAACGGCCTCGATACCGGCAACGGTCGACGACATCATCTTCGGCTGCGTCGATCCGGTCGGCGAAGCCGGCTCGGTCATCCCGCGCGCTGCCGCCTTCGAGGCCGGCTACGACATGCAGGCGCCCGGCATGCAGATTTCGCGCTTCTGCGCCTCCGGCCTCGACGCCATCAATCTCGGCGCGGCCAAGATCGCGCAGGGCGCCGACGAGATCGTCATCGCCGGCGGCGTCGAATCGATGTCGCGCGTCGGCATGGGCATGTCGGGCGGCGCCTGGTTCATGGACCCGTCGGTCGGCCTGCCCGGCTATTTCATGCCGCAGGGCGTTTCGGCCGACCTGATCGCCACCAAATACGGCTTCAGCCGCGACGACGTCGACGCCTACGCCGTCGAGAGCCAGAAGCGCGCGGCCAAGGCCTGGGAGAAGGGCTACTTCAAGAACTCCGTCATCCCGATCAAGGACCAGAACGGCCTCACCATCCTCGACCATGACGAGCACATGCGGCCCGTCGACCGACATGCAGGCGCTGGCCGCGCTCAACCCGTCCTTCGCCATGCCCGGCGAGATGGGCGGCTTCGACGCGGTCGGCCATCCAGCGCCATCCGGAAGTCGAGGAGATCAACTACGTCCACCATGCCGGCAATTCGTCCGGCATCGTCGACGGCGCGGCCGCCGTGCTGCTCGGCTCGAAGAAGGCCGGCAAGGCGATGGGGCTGAAGCCGCGCGCGCGCATCCGCGCCTTCGCCAATATCGGCTCGGAGCCGGCGCTCATGCTGACCGGCCCGGTCGACGTGACCGAAAAGCTGCTGAAGCGCGCCAAGATGAAGCTCGAGGACATCGACCTGTTCGAGCTCAACGAGGCCTTCGCCTCGGTCGTGCTGCGCTACATGCAGGCCTTCGACATCGCCGCACGACAGGATCAACGTCAATGGCGGCGCCATCGCCATGGGCCATCCGCTCGGCGCCACCGGCGCGATGATCTTCGGCACCGTGCTCGACGAACTGGAGCGCCGCGATCTCAACACCGCGCTGGTCACGCTCTGCATCGGCGCCGGCATGGGCACCGCCACCATCATCGAGCGGGTCTGAGCGTCTCTTCCTTCTCCCCGTTCGCTGGGAGAAGGTGGCCCGAATGGCCGGATGAGGGGCGGCGCCAGCAGTCTGCGCACCAGGTTCGCGCCGCCCCTCATCTGCCTGCCGGCATCCTCCCCGTAACGGGGAGAAGCCGAAGCGGCACCGCCGGCTCGCAAGCAATTCGAACCGGGAGGACATCTCCAATGACCTACAAGAATTTCACGGTCGAAACCGACGCCGACGGCATCGCGCTGGTCACCTGGGACATGCCCGGACCGCTCGATGAACGTCTTCACCGAAGAGGTGATGGACGAACTCGACAAGATCGTCGATCAGGTCGCCGCCGACGCCGGCGATCAAGGGCGCGGTGATCACCTCCGGCAAGGACAGTTTCTCCGGCGGCGCCGACCTCGACCATGCTGCAGGCGCATGCTCGACCTTTTCCAGAAGGAGAAGAGCGAAGGATCCGAACAAGGCCGTCAAGATGCTGTTCGACAATGCCGGCCGCATGACCTGGCTCTTCCGCAAGCTGGAGACCTGCGGCAAGCCCTGGGTCTCGGCGATCAACGGCACCTGCATGGGCGGCGCCTTCGAACTGTCGCTGGCCTGCCACGGCCGCGTCGCCGCCGACTGCGACAAGGTGAAGATGGCGCTGCCGGAGGTGAAGGTCGGCATCTTCCCGGGCGCCGGCGGCACCCAGCGCGTGCCGCGGCTGACCGACACGCAGGAGGCCTTGCAGATGCTGACGTCCGGCCAGAACGCTGACGCCGCAGAAGGCCAAGGCGATGGGCCTGATCCACGAGATCGCCGCGCCCGACAAGCTGGTCGAGACCGCCAAGGCGATGATCAGGAACGGCCTGAAGCCGGTCGCGCCCTGGGACGAGAAGGGCTTCAAGCTGCCCGGCGGCCCGGTCTATTCGGCCGCCGGCGCCAATCTCTGGCCGCCGGCGATCGCCATCCTGCGCCGCGAGACCTACGGCAACTATCCCGCGGCCGCGGCGATCCTGAAATGCGTCTATGAGGGCCTGCTGGTGCCGTTCGACACCGGCCTGAGGATCGAGCAGCGCTACTTCACCGAGATCATGCAGACGAAGGAAGCGGCGGCGATGATCCGCTCGCTGTTCGTGTCGCTGCAGGAACTGAACAAGGGCGCGCGCCGCCCGGCCGGCGTCGCCCGACACGAAGTTCAAGAAGATCGGCGTTCTCGGCGCCGGCTTCATGGGCGCCGGCATCGCCTATGTGACGGCCAAGGCCGGCATCCCGGTCGTGCTGCTCGACCGCGACATGGAATCGGCCGAAAAGGGCAAGGCGCATTCCGAAGGCCTGATCTCCGAGCAGGTGAAGAAGGGCCGCGCCAAGCCGGAGGACAAGGACAAGCTGCTGTCGCTGATCACGCCGACCGCCGACTATGCCGACCTCGAAGGCTGCGATCTCGTCGTCGAGGCGGTGTTCGAGGATTCCGAAGTCAAGAAGAGCGCCACCGAGAAGGCCGAGGCGGTGCTGAAGGCTTCGGCGATCTTCGCCTCCAACACCTCGACCATCCCGATCACCGTCGCTGGCGAAGAACTCGGCGCGGCCGAAGAATTTCATCGGCATCCACTTCTTCTCGCCGGTCGACAAGATGATGCTGGTCGAGATCATCCTCGGCAAGAAGACCGGCGACAAGGCGCTGGCCGTCGCGATCGACTATGTCCGCGCGATCAAGAAGACGCCGATCGTCGTCAACGACACGCGCGGCTTCTACGTCAACCGCTGCGTGCTGCGCTACATGTCGGAAGCCTACCAGATGCTGATCGAAGGCGTGCCGGCGGCGATGATCGAGAACGCCGCGAAGATGGCCGGCATGCCGGTCGGCCCGCTGGCGCTGACCGACGAGACGGCGATCGACCTCGCCCAGAAGATCATGAAGCAGACGATCCGCGACCTCGGCGAGAAGGCGGTCGATGCCGACGCAGATGGAGCTGATCAACACGCATGGTCGACAAGCACGGCCGCTTCGGCCGCAAGAACGGCAAGGGCTTCTACGACTATCCGCCGAAGCCGGCCAAGAAGAAGCTGTGGCCGGGCCTCAAGGATCTCTATCCGCAGCAGCGATCCCGACAAGGTCGATGTCGAGGAGTTGAAGCAGCGCTTCCTCGTCACCATCGCGCTGGAGGCGGCGCGCGTCATGGAGGAAGGCATCGTCACCGATCCGCGCGAGGCCGATGTCGGCTCGATCCTGGCCTTCGGCTTCGCGCCCTATCACCGGCGGCACGCTGTCCTACATCGACGGCATCGGCGCCAAGGCGTTCGTGAAGATCGCCAAGGGCCTGCAGAAGAAGTACGGGCCGCAGTTCAAGGCGCCGAAGCTGCTTCTCGACATGGCGGAGAAGGGCGAGACCTTCTACGAGCGCTTCGACCCCTACGGGAAGGAACGGGCAAAGGATGCGGCATAGTCACCCTATGGTCTCCGCTCCGGATGGCGAGGAGACAGGCGTTGCCGCCAATCGCTGTCGCTTGCGATTGGGCGAACCCTCCCCGCATCATCATCCTCGGGCTTGAGCCCCCAAGGACCCATGCCGGAACGCTCATCGTGGGTGAGGCGGTCGAGAATCGGGACCGCCGCGCACTGCCTTCTTGTTCAGGCATGGATCCCAGGTCTGCGCCTTCACTGCACTTCGGCTCCGCCCTGGGATGACGAAGAGAGACGGACGGGCCGGCGCTGGCCGGTAAGTATTCGGCATCAAAAGCTGGACAAGCCGTTGCAGCCGCACTAGAAAGTAAGAAAGGTATTTTTTCCTGCATTTCAGGGAGCAGACCCATGCTCTCGCATGAGCGCGTCTGGGCCGCGATCGACGCATTGGCTGAACGCTATTCACTGTCCGCCTCCGGTCTGGCGAAGCGCGCTGGGCTCGATTCCACGGCATTCAACAAATCGAAACGCCAGTCGTCCGATGGACGACCGCGTTGGCCGTCGACGGAATCGCTTGCCAAGATCATCGAGGCAACCGGTTCGTCACTGGATGAATTCCTGGGCCTTGTAGAAGGAAAGGGCGGGGTGCCCCCGGGCGCCTTGCCGCACCAGTCTTCCTCAGTCCCGCTGCTTGGCTTCGCGCAGGCCGGCGCCGGAGGTTTTTTCGACGATGCCGGGTTTCCGGCCGGGCAGGGCTGGGACCTGGTCGAGGTGCCGCCGCGCGCGGATGACGGGTCGTATGCGTTGCAGGTACAGGGCGATTCCATGCTGCCTCTCTATCGCAACGGCGACGTGCTGATCGTGAAGCCCGGCGCCAGCGTGCGCCGTGGCGACCGGGTTGTCGTGAAGACTCGCGAGGGCGAGGTGATGGCCAAACTGCTTGAGCGGCAGACGGCGAAATCGGTTCAGCTTGTGTCGCTCAATCCTGATCACGCCAGCCGGGAAATCCCGATGAGCGATGTCGAATGGGTGGCCCGTATCGTCTGGGCAAGCCAGTAGGGGCGGCGCAATGCGGCTGGGCGTTGCACTTGGCGCTACGGCGTCGGTCGTGGCCATAAGTCTGGGAATAATCTCAGTCGGCCGCCATCTCGCCGGAGACGACGCCCCTCCGGTCGCCATCGAGCCGGGAATGGCGGAACCGCCGGACCCAGGGCCCGAAACCACCGAACGAGTTCGGGAGCCGGGTTCTGAGCCGCCGGATTCGCCGTTCGTCTCCGGCCGTCGGCTGCCGAAGGATGATGCCGGTTTCCAGAGGGTCGAGCCGCGCGCACCCTTAAGCAAACTCGGCCAGGCGCAACCGCCGCTGCGGAAAATGTCAAACGACTGGGAGGGCACGAATCTCTATCGCCCGGTCGTGAATGCCGCCGGCGTATTCGAGGCGATGGGCTACACAGTCACGGTAGCGGGAACGGATATAGTCGGCGCCGGGGAGACGTGTGTCTTTCGAGGCAAGTCCTGGCCCTGCGGTGCCTTGGCGCGCACTGCGTTCCGCTCTTTTCTACGCGGGCGTGCCGTTACCTGCGCATTGCCTTCAGACTCCGAAATGCTGACAGCTTCTTCGGGCGAAAATGTGCGCAGAAGCAAAAATCCCGCGCAAGTCAACGACTCGAAGCGTCCGCCTCCTGCGCAGGAGGCGGACAGGAAAGTCGCCGCGCACTGCCGTATCGGCAAGCAGAACGTCGGCGAATGGCTGGTGTCGAACGGCTGGGCGCGTGCGGTCGAGAACGGCCCCTATGGCGACGCCGGAAAAAAGGCGCAGTCCGCGGCGAAAGGAATATTTGGCCCGCCTCCACCAAGCCTTCAGTGAGCATCGGCTTTCCTTCTCCCACAAGAAGGGGAGAGGGGTAGCCTGCCGCGATGCCCCACCATTCGCTCAATCAGACAAGCTCGCCTGAGAGCGCATTCGCAATCAATGCCTGTGTCTCTTCGATACCGTAGAGAGCAGCGAAGGAGCCGAAGCGCGGGCCGCGTTCCTGGCCGAGCAGTACCTGATAGATCATCTGGAAGAACGCGACCGATACGCCCGGCCCGCCTTCCGGGCTCTGCTTTGTCTGATCCTGGTAGCGATCGATCTTTCGCGCCACATTGAGCGCAGCGTTCTGAATTGCTTCGGCGTCGGCGTCCGTGGGGAGCGCAGCCAGGGCATCCGAGAGCTTTGCCAATGCCTCGCGCTCCGCCGCATCCGGCGCACGATAGGACTTTGCCGGCTTCACGAAATCGTCGAAATAGCGGATCGCATAACCGGCAAGCCGGTCCAGCTCCGGATGCGTTTGCGACGTCACGCCCGGCGCATAGCGGGAGATGAAACCCCAAAGAACGCCCTTGTTCTGCGCGTTCGATGCGCTGACAAGATTGAGAAGCAACGCAAACGGCACCGGCAGGTCGATGGCCGGCGGGTTGCCGTCATGAACGTGCCAGACGGGATTGCCGAGCCGGTCCTTCCAGGGCTGTTTCGGGTAGGCCGACAGAAAGGTGTAGTATTCGTCGACTGCTTTCGGGATGACGTCGAAGTAGAGCCGCTTGGCGGTTTTCGGCTTCTGGAACATATAGAGCGCGAGGCTCTCGGTCGGCGCATAGGTCAGCCACTCGTCGATGGTGAGCCCGTTGCCCTTCGACTTCGAAATCTTTTCGCCGTTTTCGTCGAGGAAGAGCTCGTAGTTGAAGCCTTCCGGCGGCGTGCCGCCGAGGATCCGGCATATCTTGCCGCTCGTCTTCACATTGTCGATATGGTCCTTGCCGGACATTTCGTAGTCGACGCCAAGCACGGCCCAGCGCAACGCCCAATCGGGCTTCCACTGCGCCTTGCAGCCGCCGCCTTTCACCGAAGTCTCCCATTTCCTGCCGGTCGAGGGGTCGGTCCAGACGACGGTCGCACGCTCCGGGTGCACCTCCTCGATCGGCACCTGCATGACAATGCCGGTTTCCGGATGGATCGGCAGGATGGGCGAATAGGTCTTGCGCCGCTCCTCCCTCAGCGTCGGCAGCATGACCTCCATGACCTTGTCGTATTCTTCCAGCATCCGCACGAGACCGTCGTCGAATCGGCCTGAAGTATAGTAGTCGAGCGCTGACGCGAACTCGTAGTGGAAGCCGAACGTGTCGAGGAAGCGCCTCAGCATCGCGTTGTTGTGGTGGCCGAAGCTTTCATGCCCGCCGAAAGGATCGGGCACCCGTGTCAGCGGCTTGCCGAGATGTTCGGCCAGCATTTCGCGGTTGGGGACGTTGTCGGGGATTTTCCGCATGCCGTCGACATCGTCGGAAAAGCAGAGCAGCCGGGTCTTCACCTTGTCTTCGGTCAGAACACGGAAGGCGTGCCGCACCATGGAGGTGCGCGCCACCTCGCCGAACGTGCCGATATGCGGCAGACCGGACGGACCGTAGCCTGTCTCGAAAAGCACTGTTTCGGGAAAGCCCGCGCGTTTGTAGCGATCGACGATCTTCCGTGCTTCCTCGAACGGCCAGGCGCGGCTTTCCGCGGCCGCCGCGACGACATCAGGCGCAAGATCAATCGTGTTCGAGCCGCTTCGCGACATTCCGTCTGTCCTCAATCCTGCCGGGCGCACCGGGATCATGCTCTAGGCGGCGCCATGCTGTGCGTCAATCGCGCGTGCTCTATTTCATTGAACGGGCGGCGCGCTCGCCCTACCTTGCGCCAAGCAATCGCGCGAAAGGCCGCCATGACGACGATCCATGAAGCATTGATCTACCTGATGGTCGTGGTGTCGGCATCCGACCGTGACATGAGCGATCAGGGAGCTGGCGAAGATCGGAACGGCCGTCCGCACGCTGCCGGTCTTCGATGGTTTCGACCCCGAGCGGGTTCTGCCGGTCGCCCGCGAATGTCAGCAGCTTGTCCAAGGCGAAAACGGGTTGGGCGTTGTGATCGCAATTGCACGCAGCGTGTTGCCGGCGCGGCTTCGCGACACCGCCTATGCGCTCGCCGCCGAAGTGGTGGCCGCCGATCTCCTGGAAAGGCTCGAGGAATTGCGCGTGCTCCAGCTGTTGCGGGAAGCGCTGGAGCTCGACCCGGACACCGTGCAGGCGATCGAAGCCACTGTTCGCGCGCGGCACCGGCGCCTCGCCTGAGCCATGGAGGGTTGGATCTCGGCAGAGCCGATCGTGCGCCTGGCAGTGTTCCTGGCGGTATTCGGCGGAATGGCCGTGTTCGAGCTTGTGTCGCCGCGGCTGGAGCGCCCGGAAATGACGGGTGCGCTGAAGTCCAGGCGATGGTTTACCAATCTGTCGATGGGGCTGGTCTCCTCGCTCGTGCTGCGCCTGATTTTCCCGGCCGCCGCCGTGGGCGCGGCCGCCTGGGCCGAAGCACGCGGCTGGGGCCTGTTCCGCCTGGCCGGCGTCGATGGCGCCGTGGCCGGTGTTTTGTCCTTTGTCATTCTTGACTTCGCCGTGTGGCTGGAACATGTCGCCAGTCACAAGGTCCCTCTACTGTGGCGCATTCACCGTATGCATCACGTCGACACGGGTTTCGACGTAACGACTGGGCTCCGGTTCCATCCGCTCGAAATCCTGCTGTCCATGCTTTGGAAAGCTGTGGTGGTCATTGCGCTCGGCTCGCCGGTGATATCGGTCCTGATCTTCGAGATCGTTCTGAATGCCACCTCGATGTTCAATCATTCCAACGTCCGGATCGGCAAGGATGTGGATCGCGTTTTGCGTCGCGTTATGGTCACGCCCGACATGCACCGCGTCCACCACTCTTCCGATCGACGCGAGACCGATTCGAACTATGGCTTCAATTTCCCGTTCTGGGACTGGCTGTTCGAAACCTACGTTCCCCAGCCCCGACGCGGACACGAGGGGATCGACATCGGCCTGACAGCCTGGCGCGGCGACGGCCCTGTTCGGCTGGGCTGGTCGCTCATTCTGCCGTTCAGAAAAAACTGACGGGGAAATAGCGGAGATAGAGTTCGGCGAAGGTGCCCTTCGCACTGATTTCGTGCAGCGCATAGTCGAAGGCCCGTGCGAGCAGGGGGTCATCCTTGGCGGTCGCGATGGCAAGCCCGGTGCCGAGATATTCCGGCGCCATATAGGGACCGCCCGCAAAGCGGCAGCAGCCGGCCGAATCCGAACCGGCAAGCCAAAAGGCGAGCCTCATGCCGTCACCGAAGACGCCGGCGATCTTGCCGGCCTTCAGGTCCTCGAATACCCAGTCCTGCTTGGCATAGGTGACGACCTGGACGTCGGGAAAATAGTCCCGAAGCATGCGCTCGTGGACCGAGCCGGCGATCACGCCGATCCGTTGGCCCGCCAGTTCAGGGTAGACAGCGTCGGCAATCTTCGATGCCTTGTGTACAGCGAAGCGAGCGGGAAACTGCAAGTAGGAGCGGGAAAATGCGTATTTGGCGCGCGTTTCGGCAGTAACCGAAATACCGGCAATGATCGCGTCACCCTGCTTGCCCGCCAGCGCCGTTGCAAGCTCTGCCCAGGGCAACGCCTGGATCTGGCATTTGTCGAGAATTTCGAGCTCCGTGCAGATCGCCCGCGCCAGATCGACATGGAAGCCGGTCAAGCGTCCGGAGCGGTCCAGGAAGTTGAAAGGCGGGAAGTCGGTCGTCGTCAGGAAGCGAAGGCGCTGAAGCGACGCGAGATCGGGTTTTGCCAGCCGTTCCCTTGCGTCCCCGAACACCGGGATCGCAGGTTCCGCCGCCCGCACGGTTTCAAGGCATGCCGATGAGACAAGACTCAGTGATGCAAGAAAGGCTGCGATCGATCGCAATAGTCCGGCCCCCAACAAGTTTTCTCAAGCCTTGGAACGGCCGGGAATCAATACCGGCGCATCGTCCCTGTCAATGCGCCGCCGATCTGCATTGCTGCTACTTAAGCGGGTGTAAAAAGCTCGGAACCCGCTTGACACGAGGCGGTCGATTGCCGAAAAGCAAAAGAAGGAATGGAAAAGATATTTCCGATATCAGTATAGATCATAGCGTGTCGTGTACTCATGAAGTTTGCTCTGGCATTTGTTGTCTTGTCGCGATTTGAAGAAGTATTTCCGTCAGCACCCAAGGAAGACGGGTTCCGAAGTCATATTCCGCACGAACGTCCGCTTCGCATCGATGTGTCCTGCCTTGGCACCAAAGATGCTTGAAGTCGGCGAACTCGATCGCTGGGAAGCGCTCCTCGACAGGCTTGGAGTATCACGGCATTCCAGGATCCAGATCGCTAGGCGGGCGCAGCTCAACGGCGTCGCCTTTCTCCAGGAACTCCACGTTTCCGGCGTGGCAACGGAGACAGATATCCACCGAGCTCTGGCCGAGGAACTCGGGATTGAATTCCTTGAGAGCATCGACCCCGACAGACTGATCATTCCCGATCGCGACTGCATCACACTGCTTGGACGGCCGGTCGGGGCGGCCCAGGTCGGGTTCACCGACAAGCAATCCATATGCGTCATCATGGACACGCGGCGTCTGGACGTCGAAAGGGCGAAGGACTGGCTCCGACGTTCGCCGGAGCTTGCGGACCGGCTGAAAATTGCCGCGCCGTTCACGCTGCGCAGCGCATTGTTCAAGCGGGCGGGCTCGACGCTGGTGAGTGGCGCCGTCAGCCGTCTTGCCGATAGCCGGCCGGATCATTCTGCCCGCATTGTAGCCAATGCCTGGCAGGGCTTCGTGCTGGGAACCGTGGCTGCTGCCTTACCTGTGATACTTTTTGTTGCACCGTTCGAAACGCTGCTTGGACTACATCTGTTCTTCACGATCTTCTTCTTCGCCTGCGTGGTGCTGAGGTTCGCAGCGATCGCATGGGCAGTGCCCGCGGTGCCGTTTGTTCCCGCGTCTCTCGCGGCCGAGGATTTGCCGATCTATTCGGTTCTCATCGCGCTCCATAAGGAAGCGGAGATCATTCCGGACTTGCTCGAAGCACTTGACGCCATCGTGTGGCCGCGCAGCAAGCTGGAGATCAAGCTTGTCTGCGAGGCGGACGATCATACTACCTTGGCTGCGATCCGCGCCCACACGCTTTCGCCGATGACCGAACTCATCGAGGTGCCGGTATTCGGTCCGCGCACCAAGCCGAAAGCGCTGGCCTACGCGTTGCCGGCATCAAGCGGCGAATATGTGGTCCTCTATGACGCCGAGGACCGACCGCATCCGCTGCAACTGATCGAAGCGTGGCAGCGATTTCAGCATGGCGGCCCGAAGCTGGCCTGTGTGCAGGCGCCGCTCGACATTTCCAACGCGAACCAAAGTGCCATCGCGCGACTGTTCGCATTCGAATACGCTGCACTGTTCCGCGGCATGCTCCCTTGGCTTTCGGCGCGCCGCTTGCTCATGCCTCTTGGCGGCACCTCGAACCACTTTCGGCGGACGGTGCTGGAAGAAGTGGGCGGCTGGGATCCCTACAACGTCACCGAGGATGCCGATCTCGGCCTGCGTTTGGCGCGCTTCGGCTATCATGCCGAGACGATCAGCTCCCCGACCCAGGAAGACGGCCCGGAAGATCTCGCGACCTGGCTGCCCCAGCGCGCGCGCTGGCTGAAGGGATGGCTGCAGACCTGGATAGTGCACATGCGCCATCCGCGAAAGGTCGCCGGAGAGCTCAGTTACGGCTCGCTGGCAGTCCTGCATGTCCTTTTCTCCGGCATACTGCTGTCGGCCATCGCATATCCATTGTTCTTTCTGTCGGCGATCATACTTGTCGTCTACCTGGCGCTTGGGAACACCCTGAGCACTTTCGCCTCAGTGTTGCTTGCAATCGATATAGTCAATATTTCTTGCGGCTATCTTTCCTTTCTGCTGCTCGGATGGCAGGTCCAGAGCAGCCAGGAGCGGCAGGACTTCATCAAGGTCGTCCTGTACACGCCGGTCTACTGGCTCCTGATATCGGGTGCCGCCATATGTTCGGTCAAGCAGCTCATCCTGCGGCCGCACCATTGGGATAAGACGACGCACAAGCGTCCCCGTTCCGCCGCAGGCGGTGCAGGCGGCCAGAGCGAGGTGTTGCTGTGATCAGCGCGCCAAAAATTCGGGTCCTTCGCCGATGATCTTCGGATCGCTCTTGCCGATCGCGTCGAGATCGCGGCCGGCATAGGCAAGCGTCTGCAGCATCCGCCGGATGAGTTCGAGCCGCGCGCGGCGCTTGTCGTTAGCCCGCACGATGGTCCACGGCGCGTGCGGGCTGTGGGTGTGTTCCAGCATTTCGTCGCGCCGCTTGGTATAGTCGTCCCACTTGGTCATGCCGGCGACGTCCATCGCAGAGAACTTCCAGTTCGTCAGCAGACTGTGGCGGCGATCGTGGAACCGCTTGAGCTGCATCTCCCTTCCGATGTCGAGCCAGAACTTGAAGAAATGTATCCGGTCATCGACGATCATCCGCTCGAAATGCTCCGCTGCCATCAGGAAGTCAGCCTGCTGTTCCGGCGTACAGAAGCCCATTACCGGTTCGACGCCGGCGCGGTTGTACCACGACCGGTCGAAAGTCACGAACTCGCCCGCCGTTGGAAAATGCGCAACATAGCGCTGGAAATACCATTGCCCGCGCTCGGCCTCGGTCGGCTTGGTCAGCGCCACGTTGCGGGCACTGCGGGGGTTCATATACTGGCGGAGCACAAAGATTGCCCCGCCCTTTCCGGCCGCGTCGCGGCCTTCGAAAATCGCCAGCACGCGATTGCCGGTAGCTTGCAGCCAGGCCTGCAGCTTCACCAGTTCGATCTGCAACGTTTCGAGCGTTTCTTCGTAGTCGTTGCGGTCAAGCTTCTTGTCGTACGGGTAGCCGCCCGAGGTCAGCGCATTCTTGTCGATCCAGTCCGGCAGTTTCGGATCTTCGATGTCGAACTCACGTTCCTTTCCCCCGGCTTTGATCTTGACCGGCCGGGTTCCCGCCGCGCCGGCAACCCCTTTGTCATTTTTCATTGCCTGACGCCTTTCCTGATGGATGCGACATGGTATTTGGTGACCCAGATCCGGTCCAGCCGGAAGTGCGCGCAGGGTTGTGGATGTACGAGGACTTGGCGAGCAGGGGACTACGCGAGGCGGCCGCCGCGATTGCCGGGCGGCTGCTCGAACTTCGCTGGACCATTCTCGCAGCTTTTGGAGTGATATTGGGTCTCTATGGGGCAGGCAACGCGCCGGCCTGGATCGCGGCACTGGGTGCGGTTGCCGTTGCCGCGACAGCAGCCTTTGCGCCGCGGCGCGCGGTCAGCCAACGGCGCGCAAGCGACGCTGCGGGGACTGCGGACCGGACGCTCGACAGTTTGGCCCCTGCCGATCTTGCCGCGGCCGTGCCCGATCCGCTTGTCGTCTTCGATCGACAGGGAATTATTGTCCATGCAAACGATGCTGCATCGGCCTCCTTCGGCAGCGTGGGGCAGGGGATCGCGCTACAGTTGAAGTTTCGCGCCCCGGAGATGCAGGAACTGATCCAGGAGGCCCTTTCCGCGTCGGCGCCTCACGCCATCGACTATGTCGAGCGGGTTCCGATCGAGCGAGTCTTCCGTGTCGTCGCGACTCCGGTAGGCGAAGGAACCGGCCTGTTCGCACTCATCTTCCGGGACCAGAGCGAGGCGCGCCGCATCGACCGGATGCGGGCCGATTTCATCGCCAATGCGAGCCACGAATTGCGGACACCGCTTGCCTCGATCGCCGGTTTCGTCGAGACGCTGAGAGGCCCCGCGAAGGACGACGCAGCCGCGCGCGAAAATTTTCTCCAGATCATGCAAAGCCAGACCGGGCGCATGGCGAGGCTGATCGATGACCTTCTGTCGCTGTCGCGCCTCGAAATGAAGCCGTATCTGCGCCCGGGCAACACAGTCGATGTCCGCGAGACGGTCGAAAGCGTCATAGACTCGCTCAATCCGCTGGCGACGGAATCAGGGGTCGTCATCGTAAAGGAATTGCCAGCCGGCCCGGTCCAGGTTCCCGGCAATCGCGACGAACTCTTTCAGGTCTTCGAGAACCTCCTCGAAAACGCCTGCAAATATGGTCAGTCGGGAGGCAAGGTTGTCGTCTCGATCGACACGCCGGACGCAGGAGCGGAATCGGAAGTTACCGTTTCCTTCCGCGATTTCGGACCAGGCATTGCCGAGGATCATATTCCCCGCATCACCGAGCGCTTTTACCGGGTGGATGTGGAGACCAGCCGGGCGCAGAAGGGCACCGGTCTCGGCCTGTCGATCGTCAAGCACATTCTGACCCGCCACAATGCGCGGCTTTCGATCAGGTCGGAGATTGGCAAGGGGGCTTTGTTTACCGTGCATCTGAAATCTGGCAGTACCTAGACTAAGCCGTTGAATTCGTTGCTTCTTTCCCAAGAAGCGCCTACCCGGTCCGAGCCGGGGCCGACTGCGCCGCGCGGGAGCTGCACGAAACGGGTTGCATTAGGTAGTGCGAAAATTTTGCTGGCAGTGGCGTTATCGTTATGGTTTGAATGCTTTCAAGCTGGCGAAGATACTCGCTGAGGGACGACGGCTGGAGGAGTTTCGATGCGAGCGAATTGGCTACGGCGAGGCGGCATCACAGTCGCTGTCCTTTCGGCGCTCTGCGGCACGGGCTTCGCTGCCGATATGGTTGTCGGCATGCCAAACTGGCCCTCGGGGCAGGCGGCCGCAAACATCATCAAATATGGAATCGAGGAAAAGTTCGGGCTCGACGTCGAAGTCCGCGAGATGGGCTCGCTCACGATATTCTCAGGCCTAGACACCGGGGAGATAGACGTGCATCCGGAGGTCTGGCAGCCCAATTTCGACTCGCTCGTGAAGAAATACGTCGACGAGCGAAAGACCGTCCGTCTTAGTCCGAAGGCGGTGGCAGCGACCCAAGGCATCTGTACAACGCGCGAAACCGCCGACAAATTCGGGATCAAGGACGTATCGGATCTCGATGATCCGAAAAAGGCTTCCGCGCTCGACACCGATGGCGACGGGAAGGGCGAGATGTGGATCGGCGCGCAGAGCTGGACCTCGACGGATATCGAGAAGATCCGCGCCAAGAGCTACGGCTATTCGAAAACACTGAAACTGCTCGAGATGCAGGAAGATGTCGCGATGGCAGCGGTCGACGCCGCGGCAGCGACGAACGAGCCGATCGTATTCTACTGCTACAGCCCGCACCATGTCTTCAAGCTTCACGACATCGTTCAGTTGACCGAACCCGCGCATGAAGATGCAAAGTGGAAAATCGTCCTGCCGGGCGACGATCCCGATTGGCTGTCGAAGTCCGATGCGCCGGTGGCTTGGGCGCCGTCTCACTACCAGATCGGATTCGCGTCGAAACTGGCGGAGCGACTGCCGAAAGTCGCGTCTTTCCTGTCGAAGATCGACTTTTCACCCATCGAGGTCACGCAGATGAGTTACGCATTGCAGGTGGAAAGGCAGGATCCTGCCAAGTTCGCGCAGGAGTGGATCGCAAAACATCAGGACCGGCTCAACGCGTGGTCAAAATAGAGGCGAGGTGGCGTCGATGACTTTCCTCTACCGAATCCGGCGAGGCCTTCCAGGGTCAGGCGATCGTGGCGCGTTCCGACGTTCAGTCGCTGCGGCTTCCTGCACTGCCTTGGCGATTGCGGTGATCGGCGCAACGCTCGCTTATGCGGCTCAAACCCAGATTTTCGATCCGAAGACCCGCAAATGGGTCGAATATGACAGCAAGAAGGCTCGGAAATATTATGCCGCGCACAACGAGGTTCCCGAGGCATTTCGCCGGCAGGTCGTGAAATTCCGCACCGCCGAGAAGCCGGGAACCATCATTATCGACGGCAATAAGCATTTCCTCTATCTGGTCCAGCCTGGGTTCACGGCGATCCGCTACGGGATCGGCGTCGGCCGGGAGGGGTTTGGATGGGCCGGCATCGTGCGTGTCGGGCGCACGGCAGAGTGGCCGACCTGGACGCCTCCGGCCGAGATGGTCGCGCGAGATCCCAATGCCGTGAAGTATGCCGGAGGCATGCCGGGTGGGCCGGACAATCCGCTCGGCGCACGTGCGCTCTACCTTTATGAAGGTGACCGGGACACGATCTATCGCATCCATGGTACGCCGGAGCCCTGGTCGATCGGTCTCGATGTATCCTCCGGATGCATCCGAATGAACAACGACGACATCGTGGACCTTCACTCACGCATCGCGGTCGGTGCCAAGGTTGTCGTGTTGATGCAGGGTGCTTCGCTCTACAAGGGAGTTTGACATCGATGAACCACGCAAGGGCTTCCAAGACATCGGGCGTGATCCGCCGGATTGTCATGCCGGCCGCCGCCCTGGTGGCGGCAATGGCGGCAACGGGCTGCACGTCGAGCGGAGGCGGGCCGGAGCCGAATGCCGTGCGCAATACCGGTCAAACCGCGCCGGCCGACCTGCAACTCACATGCGCCACCGCGGCGGCCACGTCCTTCGGCGTGGATAGCTCCGGCATTCTTCCGGTTGGTTCATCCCAGCTTGACGCGCAGAAGTATCAGGTCGAACTGGACGTCAAGGGATCGCGGGCGAGGTGTGTGGTAGACACTGCCGGGAATGTCTTGTCGGTCCAGAAGGTCTGAGCCTGCCTGAAAATTCGCCATTGCCTGCTGAGGCCGCCGCAGAATTCACACGGATCACGGCCGGGATACAGCACTCGGCAATCCGCAGCAGTTTCTTTTTTCCGTCATCCGTCTAGCTTATGAAGAAAGCACGGAGCGGGGGCGCTGCCGCTCAAGGAAGATACATCGCCAAATGCACACGCAGCACATCGTCCGCTCCTTTGACGAAGAACTGAAATACCTGGCCAATCGGATCGCCGCCATGGGCGGCCATGCCGAACGCATGGTCGATCAGGCCGTATCCGCCCTCGTCAATGCGGACGTCGGACTTGCCGCGAAGGTTATCGCAGACGATCAGTTCCTCGATGAGAATCAGCGTGAGATCGACGACAAGGCGATCGTGGTGATCGCAAAACGCCAGCCAATGGCTGATGATTTGCGCGAAATCATCGGCGCAATCCGCATATCCGCCGACCTGGAACGCGTCGGCGACCTTGGCAAGAACATTGCCAAGCGGGTCGCCGCGGTCAGCGACGCGCGCCACCCTTTCAGCCTTTTCCGCGGCCTTCAGGCCCTGACGGAACTGGCGCTTACCCAGCTCAAGGACGTGCTTGACGCCTATGCCTCCCGCTCTGCCGAACGTCTCGGCTTCGTGCGGGACCGCGACGATCAGATTGACGCGATGTACACTTCCCTGTTTCGTGAGCTCCTGACCTATATGATGGAGGATCCGCGCAACATCACGGCCTGCACGCACCTGCTGTTTTGCGCCAAGAATATCGAGCGCATAGGCGACCACGCCACCAATATCGCGGAAACGGTCTACTATGTCGTCACCGGCAACCAGATGGCGCCCGACCGGCCGAAGGAAGACAAGAGCCATCGGGTGGTCGTGCAGGGCGAATCCGAGACCTGATCCAGCGAGGCACATCGGGTCAGGCCATTCCGCAAGCAACGCCTTGAATCCACGCTTGATCCTCTGCCAAAAGTAATTCCACTTTTGGGGGCCAATGCGGTAGGCTTCCGATCCCAGACAGGTGCCATCGGGAGATAGCGATGGAAGCTCCCCGTAACGTCAAGGCCACAGGACAGCCCGAGGCCGGTGTTGTCGCGTCGAGCGTCTATGCCGCTGGGCACCGCGTCGCGGATATTGCGATCGAGGAGGCTGGCCAATGGACGTCGAAGGATGGGCATGTGGTGTGGATTGGGCTGCTGGAACCCGGCCGCGATCTTCTGCTACGGGTCCAGCGGCAGTTCCAGTTACACGACTTGGCGATCGAGGATGCCGAGCATCCGCACCAGCGGCCAAAGCTTGAGCAATACGGTGACGCGTTGTTCATTGTTGCCCGCACGGCGCAACTGATTGAAGGCCGGGTCACATTTGGCGAAACCCATCTTTTCGTCGGTACGGGTTACATTGTCAGCGTCCGGCACGGCCCCTCGACCTCTTACACGGCAGTGCGCCAGCACTGGGAGAGTTGCCCTGCCGCACTCGCGAAAGGCGAGGACTTCATCCTCTACGCCATCCTCGACTTCATCGTCGACAACTACATGCCCGTACTCGAGCAGATCGAGGACGAGGTGGACGCCATCGAGGACCGGGTGCTGGTGCGTCCGATGACAGCCTCCGATATCGAACGGCTCTATATGCTGCGCCGCGATCTGCTGCGCTTGCGCAATGCGGCCGGACCACTTGTGGAAGTCTGCCGCCGACTGACAAGCGCTGACTTGCCGCAGATCCGCACGGCGATGCATCCCCTGTTTCGCGACGTCACCGACCACATCCGCACGGTGCAGGAAAAAATCGACAACCTGCGCGAGGTGCTGGCTTTTGCTTTCGAGGCGAGCCTGCTCGTTGGGCAGAGCCAGGAAACGGCGATCGCCAAGAAACTCGCCTCCTGGGCCGCGATTCTCGCCGTGCCTACAGCGCTGGCCGGCATCTATGGCATGAATTTCGAGAACATGCCCGAATTGAGGATGGCCTTCGGCTATCAAACGGTGCTGGTCGTCATCGTGATCGTTTGCGTGTTCCTCCATTGGCGGTTCAGAAAAAACGGCTGGCTCTGAGGCCAGCCGCAGTTACCCGCCCAGGGAGGTTGGCGAGTGTTTACCTGTGGCGCCGCCGCTCGGACGCCGGCTGAAACGCGATCCGCGAGTGATAGGTGCAATAGGGGCCTTCCGAAGAGTCGTTGCCGCAGAAACTGAAATCTTCCGACAGCGGGTCGCCATTGGGCCACTTGCACGTGCGTTCGCTGAGCTGAACCAGTTGGAGCCGGCGCGAGATGGGTACCACGACCTGCTCGACGGGGCGTATATAACGGTGGGTGACCGGCTGAATCTCGAACTGAGTTTGCAAGGCGGTCGCGCCGATGGAAACCGGCATCGATCTGACGGTCGCCGCGGCGCGAGTCACAGCCTTGGTTACGGCGGATCCGTGCGAAGTCTTCTTCTGGCGCGCCGGTGCGGCGTTTGCCCGCCCGCGGCTCGATAGCTTCAAGCGATGTACCTTGCCAATGACCGCGTTGCGACTTACGCCGCCCAACTGCGCCGCGATCTGGCTTGCACTCTGACCCTCTGCCCAGAGCTTCCTGAGGAGTTCGACGCGTTCGTCATTCCAGTTCATGAGACCTGCTCCTGGTCTTGCGCGCGACCGTCGGAATCCTTCCACTGCCCGGCTGCTGCCGGGGCCGTACCACATATACGACTGTGATTAGGTCCGCCGCACGAGATATAGTATTTTTCTTGACCCTAAATTACATTACCGCCTGACTCCGTGGCAAGAGTTTGCTCCCAAAACGTGAATCGGTTTTTTCGGTTTTCCCCAACTTGCCGGCCTTGGACGGCGCCGGCAGGCCAAAACACCAGCCGGCGGCGGGCAATTGGGATGGGTGTGTCAGCCACCGGCCCTTGGTTGACATCACGGCCAAAAAAACTGATATACGGCCAAAGCCGCCGCTCGGGCGGCTTTTTTGATTTTCGACCGGAGGGTATCGACGGCATATCGCCGCCCGACCCTGTTTCTTTCCGGAGTAGATATAATGAGCGGTTCCGCTCTTTACGAGACCTTCGCACGCGCACCCTTGGCGTTCGAGCGAGGCGAGGGCTGTTGGCTTGTCACCGAAGACGGACAGCGATATCTCGATTTCGCTGGCGGTATCGCCGTCAATTCGCTCGGCCATAGCCATCCTCACCTGGTAGGCGCCATCACAGAGCAGGCGGCCAGGCTCTGGCATGTCTCCAATCTCTATGAGATACCCGGCCAGCGCCGGCTCGGCGAGCGCCTCGTGGCCAACACCTTCGCGGACAAGGTTTTCTTCACGAATTCCGGTGCCGAGGCGCTCGAATGCGCGATCAAGACGGCGCGCCGCTGGCACTATATGAATGGCCGGCAGGAACGTTACCGCACAATCACGTTCGAGGGGGCCTTCCATGGCCGCACGCTTGCCACCATCGCGGCGGGTGGCCAGCAGAAATATCTTGAAGGCTTCGGCCCCAAGGTCGATGGCTTCGATCAGGCCGCCTTTGACGACATCGACGCCGCCGAAAAGCTGATCGGCCCTGAAACGGCGGCAATACTGCTCGAGCCGGTTCAGGGCGAGGGTGGAATCCGTCAGTTTCCGGCATCGTCGCTGAAGCGACTGCGCGAACTGTGCGACAGGCATGGCCTGTTGCTGATCTTCGATGAGGTCCAGTGCGGTATCGGCCGCACCGGCAAGCTCTTCGCCTACGAATGGTCCGGCGTTCAGCCCGACATCATGGCGATCGCCAAGGGCATAGGCGGCGGCTTCCCGATGGGTGCTTGCCTTGCGACCGACGACGCTGCCGTTGGCATGACGACGGGCGTGCACGGCACCACCTTCGGCGGCAATCCGCTTGCCATGGCAGTCGGCAATGCGGTTCTCGACGTCGTTCTTGCCGACGGCTTCCTGGACGAGGTGAACCGTAAGGCCCTGGTGATGAAGCAGGGACTGGCCGCGATTGCCGACGAGTTTCCCGACGTCGTGGAAGGCATTCGCGGCATTGGACTCATGCTCGGCCTGAAATGCGGGCAGCCCAATGCCATGATGAACGGCGCGCTGCGCGAAGAAAAGCTGCTGGCCGTGCCGGCCGGCGACAACGTCATTCGCCTGTTGCCGCCGCTGACGGTTACCGATGACGACATGCGCGTCGCACTCGACCGAATACGTGCCGGCGCAATGAGCCTGTCGCGGCCCGCCACTGCGACGGCACAAGCTGAATGAGAGTCCCGCATGGCCACCTTACGCCATTTCACTGATCTCTCGACCGTCGCGGCGGCCGATCTGCGCGGAATTCTTGACGATGCGGTCGCCCGCAAGAGCCGGCTGAAGGCTGGCGAACGAAGCCGCCCGCTTGAAGGCAAGGTGCTTGCGATGATTTTCGACAAGCCCTCCACGCGCACACGTGTCTCCTTCGATGTCGGCATGCGCCAGCTCGGAGGCGAGACCATTATGCTCACCGGGACGGAGATGCAGCTCGGTCGAAGCGAAACCATCGCCGATACGGCCAGGGTCTTGTCGCGTTATGTCGACGCCATCATGATCCGCACAACGGCCCATGAGCGGCTGCTGGAACTGACCGAACATGCTACCGTGCCGGTGATAAACGGTCTCACTGACGATACCCACCCCTGCCAGCTCATGGCCGATGTGATGACCTATGAGGAGCATCGCGGCCCCGTTGCCGGCAGAACCTTCGCCTGGACCGGCGACGGCAACAATGTGCTGCATTCTCTGCTGGAAGCTTCGGCGCGCTTCAGCTTCAAGCTCAACGTTGCCGTGCCCGAAGGCAGCGAGCCGGCGGCCGAGATTTGTCGACTGGGCTTGCGCGAACGGCGGCGCGGTCGCGTTCACGAGCAGCGCCGAAGCGGCGGTGAAAGATGCCGATTGCGTCGTCACCGACTGCTGGGTCTCCATGGGCCAGGAACACCGCGCCCGCGGCCACAACGTGTTCGTGCCCTACCAGGTCAATGCCGCGTTGATGCAGCACGCGAAGCCGGACGCGCTCTTCATGCACTGTCTCCCGGCGCATCGCGGCGAGGAAGTTACCGACGAGGTGATCGACGGCCCGCATTCGGTCGTTTTCGACGAGGCGGAAAACAGGTTGCACGCCCAGAAGGCAGTGCTTGCCTGGTGCCTGGGCGCTTGATCTCGCGACACCTCGTAACTATCTGGGCGCGATCACCCTCGTTCCGAATTTGGAACCGCTTGTTTCGGCGCGTCACCGGAACGCTGCTTTTTTGGGATTTCGTGTTTTGGCTGAGACGGAACGCAAGCTTGGAGAATTCGGCTTTGCCGGCGACGACCATGTCGTCCCCTTCGAAGTCGGTCAGCTAGACATACGCGGGCGCTGCGTCCAGCTCGGTCCGCTGCTCGACCAGATTCTCGATCGCCATGACTATCCGGTGCCGGTTGCACGGTTGCTCGCCGAAGCGGTCGTGCTGACTGTGCTGCTCGGCACATCGCTGAAGTTCGACGGGAAGTTCATTCTGCAAACCCGCTCAGACGGTCCGGTCGATATGCTCGTCGCCGATTTCTCGACGCCTAAATCGTTGCGCGCCTATGCGCGCTTCGACGAGGAGCGGCTGGCGGCGGCGGTCGCTGCCGGCGATGATTTACCGCAGCAGCTTCTGGGCACCGGGGTCCTGGCTCTTACGATCGACCAGGGAGCGCATACCCAGCGGTATCAGGGCATCGTGCAACTCGACGGCTCCACTATGGAAGAGGTTGCGCGTATCTACTTTCGTCAGTCCGAACAAATTCCGACCGATGTCCGCCTGACTGTGGCAAAGATGGTGGTGGCGGGCGAAGGCGGTGGCAAGGAGCACTGGCGCGCGGGCGGCCTGATCGCGCAGTTCCTGCCGCAAGCGCCGGAGCGGCTGCGCTTGCCCGACCTGCCGGGCGGCGATGCGGACCAGAGTCAGGTTCAGGATCCCACAGACAATTCCTGGCAGGAGGTGCGGGCATTGCTCGCCACTATCGAGCCATCGGAACTGATCGATCCGACGGTTGGCGCGGAAAGGCTCCTCTATCGCCTCTTTCACGAGCATGGCGTGCGCGTCTTCGAGGGTGCGCGCGTCGTCGATCAATGCTCTTGCTCGCGACAGAAAATCCGCGCGATCCT
This sequence comes from uncultured Alphaproteobacteria bacterium, assembly GCA_963813315.1. Taxonomy (GTDB): domain Bacteria; phylum Pseudomonadota; class Alphaproteobacteria; order Rhizobiales; family Rhizobiaceae; genus CAWEYO01. The sequence continues at coordinate 77,720 of CAWEYO010000016.1, forward strand.
GGACGGCTTCTCAGCCGGCGAAATCGAGCAAAGCACTGAAAACGGCGCGATCCGGGTCGACTGCCAATTCTGCTCCAAAAAATATGAATTCGACCCTGCGGAGTTCGCCGAATAGAGCATCGGACCCGCTTCGGCCAGGAAATAAGGCACGTATTTATCGGTTCAGTTTTTGGCGGTCTGCTCTTCCCCTCACCTGGCTGCCGCCTTGTTGGTCCTATCTTGGTTTCTCCCCCCTTGCGGGAGAGAAAGCTTTTCCCTGTATTTGCGAGCGGGCTTGGCGCCGAGCAAGTGCTTGGAAAGCGCAAGAGAGCGGATATAAGCCGCGGGGTGCCTTCAATTCACCGTTCTCGTTCGGTGAGGAATGTCGAGCGAGAAGGCGGGAATGGCGATGTCGAACATTTCGCCGCGTTCGTTCCTCATCGTGTAGTGGCCGACCATGATGCCTGACGGCGTCGTGAGGGGGCAACCTGACGTGTATTGATAGCTGTCGCCGGGATTGAGTTCCGGCTGTTCGCCAACGACACCGGCGCCACGGACTTCTTCCACGCGGCCGGAGCCGTCCGTTATGTGCCAGTAGCGCGACAGAAGTTGCACGAAGTCACCCGACTGGTTGTCGATGGTGACCCTGTAGGCCCACACATAGCGGTTTTCGGATGGATCGGAGCGGTCATCGAGATAAAACGGCTCCACCCTGACGGCGATCTTGCGTGTTACTGCACGGTACATGACGGACTCATTTTCGACAGCAATTGTCGGCCCAGAGTTGCATTGCGGTCAACAGTGCTTCTCCTGAATACGCGCGATTGTGATTCCGCATCGCGCAATTTCGCGTCTACGGTGTCTTGAATAAGAGATTCGTTTCAGAATTGGTTGGTGCCCTTTTGGTCCGGTCAGCACCGAAGTCAGCTTGGCCGCAGAGGCAAACACAGCCCCGCGCACTCTGTTTTTCGGCTTGACCCGAGGATCCATCCCGTGGCCATGCGGCAGCGTGCCTACGGCTGAGATTCAGGTGATGACACATGCTGGACGGCTGGGCGCGCGCGCGTCTTGATCCCCTTCTCGACAGGTTGGGCGGCATGTTTGCCCGCGCGGGGCTTTCCGCGGACGCAATCACTGTCGCGGCATGTGCCACTGGCCTGCTTGCCGCAGGTGCGATTGCCGCGGGGCTCTACATTCCGGGCTTGCTCCTGATACTGCTAAGCCGTCTGGGCGACGGGATTGATGGGGCGGTCGCCAAAATCACCGGCAGGACTGATCTCGGGGGCTATCTCGATATCGTTCTGGATTTTGTCTTTTACGGCGCGGTGCCGTTGGGCTTCGTCGTCGCTGATCCGGCGGCGAACGCGCTTGCCGGGGCTTTCCTGATTTTCTCCTTCTACGTCAATGGGGCAAGTTTTCTCGCCTACGCGGCCATCGCCGAAAGACGGAAGATGGAAACGGCGGTGCGCGGCGAGAAGTCGCTCTTCTTCACGACCGGTCTCGCGGAAGCCACGGAAACCATAGCTGTTTTCGTGGCCTGCTGCCTCTTTCCCGCATGGTTTCCCCCGATCGCCTATGCATTCGCCGCACTCTGTATTTACACCGCCCTGTCGCGCATCGTGCTGGCCGTGGCGACCTTCCGCTGAGCTGCCGCGCGCTTGCGCCGACACGCAGCGCCAGTGCAGCGGACGCACCGATGGAATCTGTGCTGTTGCTCTTTCTCGTTGTCTGAGCATCGGATTATTCCCGAAACCGGTTCCCCACTTTCGGGTCCGATGCTCTACCCCGCTGACTTCAGCGCGCGGTCGATATCCTCGATCAGGTCCTCGACGTCCTCCAGTCCGATCGAAAGCCTCACCGTTCCGGGATCGATGCCGAGCTCGGCGCGCGCTTCCTCCGTGAGGTTTTTGTGCGTGGTCGTTGCCGGATGGGTAATCAGGCTCTTGGCGTCGCCGAGGTTGTTGGAAATCCTGACGATCTCCAGCGCATTCTCGAAGGCGAACGCCGATTTCTTGCCGCCCTTGAGATCGAAACAGATCAGCGTCGAGCCGCCGGTCATCTGCCGCCTGACAACATCTGCCTGTGGATGATCTTCGCGGCCCGGATAGATGACGCGGCCGACCGAAGCGTGACCGGCGAGGAAATCGGCGATGCGGCCGGCACTTTCGGTCTGCTGACGTACGCGCAAGGGAAGCGTTTCGAGCCCCTTGAGCAGGGTCCAGGCGTTGAATGGTGAAAGGCTCGGACCTGTGTGCCGGAAATAGTCGTGCAGGTTCTCGTCGATCCACGCTTTGTCGGAGAGGATAACGCCGCCCAGACAGCGGCCCTGGCCGTCTATGTGCTTGGTCGCCGAATAGACGACGATGTGTGCGCCGAGTTCCAGCGGCTTCTGCTGAAGGGGAGTCGCAAAAACGTTATCGACAACGAGGCGCGCGCCGATCGAATTGGCGAGACTTGCGACGGCCGCGATGTCGATCACTTCCAGCGTCGGGTTGGTCGGGCTTTCGAGAAAGAACAGCCTGGTGTTCGGGCGGATTGCCTTTTCCCAGTTCTGGATGTTCGTGCCGTCGACAAGCGTCGCCTCGATGCCGTATTTCGGCATCAGTGTCTCGATGACCCAGCGGCAGGAACCAAAGAGCGCGCGCGCTGCGACGATATGGTCGCCAGCCTTCGCGCTGCACAACAGGGCGGCCGTGACGGCGGCCATGCCGGACGCCGTCGCCCGTGCGTCCTCAGCACCCTCCAGTGCGCACATGCGCTTTTCGAACATGTCGACGGTGGGATTGGCGTAGCGCGAATAGATGAAGCCGGGCTCCTCACCCTTGAATCGGGCTTCCGCGGCCTCGGCCGTGTCGTAGACATAGCCCTGGGTGAGGTAAATCGCTTCGCAAGTCTCCCCGAAGCCGGATCGCAAGACGCCGGCATGAACCAGGGCTGTTTGAGGTTTCCAGTTGCTCTTCTTCTCGCTCATCGCCAACATCCAGACACAAAAAAACCGGCCGCGAAAGTCGCAAACCGGTCCATCAACGGCCCTTTTAGCGACTTGTTTAACGTGGCTGCAAGCCGACCGGCCAAATCACCACGGGATAACGATCCTTTAGACCCTGGGTCGGCTTGCGTCAATCGGCAGCCTCACTAAACCTATGCGCCGGCATCGAGCTGGCGCCATTGCCCCTTGCTCTAACGGGGCGAGGGGTGTGTAACGGAGTAAACTTTGCGCAAGACAGGCATTCTCCCGGACCATGAGATCGCGGCGCTTATCCGGTCTGGCGCGCTCTTGCTCGAGCGCCCGCTGGACGAGGATCAGATCCAGCCGGCAAGCCTCGATTTGCGTCTGGGCCGCAAAGCCTGGCGCGTGCGTGCCAGTTTCCTGCCCGGCCCTGGCAACCTCGTCTCCGACAAGCTCGACCGCCTGAGGCTTCATGAGATCGACCTGGAAAACGGCGCGGTGCTGGAAACCGGCTGCGTCTACATCGTGCCTCTGCTTGAGGCGCTCGATCTGACAGCGGAGCTCTCCGCGTCCGCCAATCCGAAGAGCTCCACGGGCCGGCTTGACATCTTCACCCGCGTAATGACCGATCGCGGGCAGGAATTCGACAAGATCCCGGCCGGTTACTCTGGCCCCCTCTACCTGGAGGTCAGCCCGCGCACATTTCCCATCGTCGCGCGCACCGGCTCTCGCCTGTCGCAGATCCGTTTTCGCAAGGGCAATGCGCTTCTTGTCGAAAGCGAGTTACAGGAACTGCATCAAAGCCAGGTGCTGGTGGCATCCGAGACGCCTAACATCTCGGGGGGCGGCATCGCACTTTCGATCGATCTCACCGGGGACAAGGACGGTCTGGTGGGCTATCGCGGCAAGCACCACACCGGGCTGATCGAAGTGGACAGGCGCGCTGCCTACGACCTGCACGACTTCTGGGAGCCTCTCTACAATCGCGGGGCTGGCGAGCTGGTTCTCGACCCGGATGAGTTCTATATCCTGGTATCGCGGGAAGCTGTCCATGTGCCGCCGCTGCATGCGGCCGAGATGACGCCCTTCGACCCGCTCGTCGGCGAATTCCGTGTCCACTATGCCGGCTTCTTCGATCCCGGCTTCGGCCATTCCGCCGCCGGCGGCACCGGCAGCCGAGCGGTGCTGGAGGTGCGAAGCCATGAAGTTCCGTTTATCCTGGAGCACGGCCAGATCGTCGGCCGCCTGGTTTACGAGCACATGCTTGCGCGGCCAAAGGCACTATACGGCGTGGAGCTCAAATCGAACTACCAGGCACAGGGCCTGAAACTGTCCAAGCATTTCCGGTCGGTGTAAGCCATCGAAAAGATTGGAGCGGGTAGCAGTCCCTGAAACGTCGCTCGCGAAGGGGCTCGCCCACCGAATAATACCGGTTTTTACCCTTCTGAGTGTCACGGCGGCGCTTGCTCCCGGAGCCTTCGCACATACGCTCATCGAGAAATCGTTTGCTCCCGAGCTCGATCGGCGCATAAGCCTGATTGGCTCAGTGGCGAACGTAGCAATCGCACGGGCAGTGGCTGCAGGGGTTCCGCTCACCTCTTTCGCCGTGTCTGCTATCGTGAAGACGAGGAGATGGCCCTATGACCGGGAACCGGAAGCTGGCCGCTATCCTGGCAGCCGACGTGGTCGGGTACAGCCGGCTCGCCAGCGCGGACGAAGATCGTACCTTGGCGAGGTTGCGGGCACTGCGCAGCGACCTGATTGATCCAACCATCGCCGTGCACAATGGGCGCGTGATCAAGCGCACAGGGGATGGCGCGTTGGTCGAGTTCCGCAGTGTGGTGGACGCCGTGCGCTGCGCCATCGAGGTGCAGAACGGCATGATTGAGCGCAATGCCGGCGTGCCGCAGGACCGGCGCATCGAGTTCCGGATCGGCATTCATCTGGGCGATGTAGTCGAGGAAAGCGACGGCGACCTGATGGGCGATGGCGTCAACATCGCCTCGCGTCTCGAGGGCGTCGCGGCGCCGGGCGCCATCTGCCTGTCCGAGGATGCCTATCGCCAGGTCAAGGCGAGGCTCGACCTTTCGGTCAGCGATCTCGGCAACACTCAGCTCAAGAACATCGCCGAGCCGATACGGGTCTATTCGCTCCAAGTCGGCAGGGTCGCCCAGGCCAAGGCAATCACGACCCCCGAAACTCCGGCCGCTCTGCCTACGACGACGCCGCAGCCGAAGCTGTCGATCGCCGTCCTGCCTTTCTCCAACATGAGCGGCGATGCCGAGCAGGAGTATTTCGCCGACGGGATCTCCGAGGACACCATCACGGCTCTGTCGAAGCTGTCGCAGCTGTTCGTGATCGCTCGCAATTCGTCCTTCACATTCAAGGGCAGGAACGTCAACGTTCAGGAGGTGGGCCGGAGTCTCGGCGTGCGCTACGTGCTGGAGGGCAGCGTCCGCAAGTCCGGCAACAGGGTAAGGATCACTGCGCAGCTGATCGACGCGACCACGGGCGGACATCTGTGGGCCGAGCGTTTCGATCGCGACCTGACCGACATCTTTGCCGTGCAGGACGACGTGACACAGCGCATTGTCGGCGCGCTCGCGCTCAACCTGAGAGAGGGCGAGCAGCAGCGGATCGCGACCGAGCACACTGATAACCTGGAAGCGTATGACTGCCTTCTGCGTGGCCGAGAGCTGCTGTGGCGGTTCATGAGAGAACAAAACTACCAGGCTCGGGAACTGTTGCAACGGGCCATCGAACTGGACCCGAAATTCGCGCCCGCCTACGCTTTCCTGGCTATCTCAAATCTGCTGGACTACGCAAACCAATGGAGCCCGTCGCCGTCGACATCAATCGAGCAAGCGGAGGTGTTTGCGACACGTGCAGTGGCGCTCGATGATCTATATCCTTACGCGCATTGCGCGCTGGGCATCATCAGTCTGCATTTGCGACGGCACGACATTGCCATCCGCGAGGACGAGCGCACGATCTCGCTTGCCCCAAATCTTGCGGACGGGCACGAAGCCCTCGGCAATGCACTGCACTATTCGGGCAGGTCCGAAGAGGCGCTTGCCTGTTTCGATCGGGCAATGGCCCTGAACCCCTACTATCCGGACCTGTGGCTGCACTTCCAGGCCCAAGCGATGTTCCAGTTGGGGCGGTACGAGGATGCCGTCGCTTCTCTCAAGCGGCGACTGGTTCGTAACCCTGACACTGACGTCTCACGCGTGCTTCTGGCTGCGAGCTACGGCCACTTGAGCCGCTTCGACGAGGCACGGGTGGAGTGGCAGGAAGTGTTTCGTATCAATCCTAACTATTCTCTGGAATACCGCCGCAAAGTGCTGCCTTACAAGAATCCAGACGACTTCGAGCGTGTGGTGGACGGGCTCCGCAGGGCGGGCCTTGGGTAATTGTTGTTTGGTCTACTGTACCAGGGCGTGTTGGCAGCGCTGGCCGAAGGAGGTCTCGGTTCCGTTGATCGACAACGACGCCGCGGTAGTGCGCGCCAATTCACCTTCGAGCGCGGCCTTCTGCAGGCGATCGACCAGACGGCCAAGGCGGCCTCACGCGGGCCGCCTTTCTGGCCAGCGCTACACGGCACGAGATCGAAGCGTGACAGCATGTCCGGGCTGCCGTATACAAATGACTTTGTTCTGTAAGTCATTGAAAAGATTGGAGCGGGTAGCGGGAATCGAACCCGCGCGATCAGCTTGGGAAGCTGACAAGCTACCATTACATCATACCCGCGCGCCGCATTGATTATCAGTCCTCGCATCGCTCCGCAATCGCAAACCGGCGAGCAGAGTGCGCCCGAGCGGCTTGAAGATAAAGCGCCAATTGCGTATCTGGGTTCGCTACGATGCAGCGAATAAAAGTGCTGCAGCGTCCTTTGCGCGCCCGAAAGCCGCGCGGCGCTGTAGTGAAAGGAAGGATTTGCCAATGTCAGGATTGATGCGCTTTCTGGGGGACAGCCCGGTCCGGGTCCTGTTGAAGCTCATTGTGGTATCGTTTCTGGTCGGCATCGTCATGAGCGCCTTCGGTCTGTCGCCCTATGATGTCCTCTATGGTATCCGCGACTTCTTCGTGGAAATCTGGCGCTCGGGATTCCGTGCAATCGAACGTTTTATCGGCTATTTCCTCCTGGGTGCCGCGATCGTTGTCCCGGCCTTCCTCGTCCTGAGAGTGCTGAGCTACCGCCGATAGGGCGCGTCCTTGGGGCTCAAGCCCGAGGATCCATTCAGTAACCTCGCGGCACGCCCTACCGCTCTCATCACAGCTCTTTGTAGCGCGGATCGTGCTTCTGAAAAGCAACTCTGCATGCCCCGGCGCAAACGTAGGCTAACAGGTGTATCGAGGGGGTCGAAGGTTGACGTGATCAGCCGATCGGCCGGCTGGTCCAGAATGCAAGCTTGGTGTCGCGAATGTCGCGAATGCTCGAAATGTTTTCCGTCCGGGCAATGCGGGCCATGCCGTTGACCACGCGCTGAGGCAGCGCCGGTCCGCCATAGATCAAGCCGGTGTAGAGTTGGACGAGATCGGCGCCGGCGCGGATTTTCTCCAGCGCCGTCTCGGTTGAATTGACGCCGCCAACGCCGATGATCGCTTTGTGCGGCCCGAGCAGGTTCCGCATCCTGGCTAGCACGGCCGTCGATCGCTGGAAAAGGGGCTTTCCTGACAGGCCGCCCGATTCGCCGGAATGCGCCGAGTTGCGGAGCCCCTCTCGCGACAGCGTCGTATTGGAAACGATGACGCCGTCGAAGTCCTTGTCCATAATCTCGGCCGCGATATCGGAAAGTTCGGCCTCGCCGAGGTCGGGCGCGATCTTGAGAAACAGCGGCACGGCTCGGCCGCAATCCTTCGCCGCGTCGGCGCGCGCCCGCTTCACCTTGATGAGAAGCTCTGCGAGGTTTTCGCGCGCCTGCATGGTTCTCAATCCCGGTGTGTTGGGCGAGGAGATGTTGACAGTCAGGTAGCTGGCGGCAGACGCAAACCGCCGGACTCCCAGTTCGTAGTCAGCCATGCGGTCGGCGCTGTCCTTGTTTGCGCCGATGTTCACGCCGATGATGCCTTGCTTGCCGCTGCGAGCCCGCAGGCGCTCGAGGCAGCGTTCGTGGCCTTCGTTGTTGAAGCCCAGCCGGTTAATCACGGCCTCGTCGCGGGTCAGTCGAAAGACGCGGGGGCGTGGATTGCCGGACTGAGGCAATGGCGTGATGGTTCCGACTTCCGCGAAGCCGAAGCCGAGATCGAGCAGGGCATCGGGCACCTCGGCATTCTTGTCATAGCCTGCGGCCATGCCGAGCGGATTGGGGAAGGCGAGACCGCACACCCGCACCCTCAGCCTGTCATCCGGGACCGCGCGGCGGCACAGCGGCAGGCCCGACTTCAGTGCCGCGATCGAAAGGCCGTGCGCGGTTTCCGGGTCGAACGCGAAGAGCGCTTGCCTGCCCAACCTAGCGAGCGCGCCCATTATTGCTCCAGAGCGGGAAACAGATGCCGGCCCGAAGGACCGGGCGGCAAGGGCTTCACCCAACGCACAGCAGCGAAATCGAGCGGCGCATAGAGGTGCGGGAAGAGCGCACCTCCACGGGAGGGCTCATACTTCAACGCGTCCCCGAGCTTTCCCGTATCCACTGCGACAAGAACAAGATCGGCCTGACCGGCAAAGTGGCGCGCCGCTGTGTCTTCAACCTGTTTTGCGGTCGAGAAATGGATGTAGCCGTCGCTGAGATCGATCGCAGCGCCCTTGAAAACGCCGGCTTGCGCGGCTTCGCGCCAGGCCACTTCCGTCACGATCTTGTAAATGATGGCATCCATGGCCGCCCACTGCATGTCGCCCAAAAGTGTGCAGCGGTTTTGGGAAAACGACATGCACAAAAACAATAGCTTAAAGCGCGTCGAATGAATCCGTTTCGAAGCGATGCGCTTTATAGTCGGAAAGCTGAAGACGCGAAAGGGGCGGCCGCCATGGCAACGTCCCTAATTCTGGCGCAAACCTGTGGCACTGAATTGCCGACGCGTGGACAAAAATCTCCGGACAGACGGAGGAAATCATGCAGCTCAAGGCCATCGTTGTTTCAGCGCTCCTGGTTGCCGCATTCCCTCTCACGGGAGGCGCTCAGGACACCGACCGCTATACGCTTGAAAAATCGGCCGACGGCTATGTCCGCATGGATCGCAAGACCGGCGAAATGTCGATCTGCGGGGAGCGCTCCGGACAACTGGTTTGCAGACTTGCGGCAGACGAACGCTCAGCCTTTCAGGATCAGGTCGATCAGCTGCAGGAGCGTCTCTCAGGTCTGGAGAAGCGTGTCACCGAAATGGAAACCGCGTCACGCCTCAAGCTTGATGATGCGCTTCCCTCGGAGGAGGATTTCGAGAAGTCGCTTGGCTATATGGAGCGGTTCTTCCGGCGCTTCATGGACATCGTGAAAGACCTCGACAAGGATTGGCTCCAAGGCGAACCGGACAGCCAACCGCAGAAGACGTAGCTCTCGCCGCCATTACCCTCTGGCAGGCCGCTGGCCTGTTTCTCTCTTGGGTTGTCCCTCGTCGCGTTGCTCTTGAAAAATTTAAGACTTCAACGTTTAACTGGCCCCGGTATTCCCTCAGGACAAAATCAGAAGTCCGCCAGGGAGAAAAGGGAGGGACAGGTGCCATCGGGCTTGAAGTTCGTAATCGCGGACGACCACCCATTGTTCCGCGGCGCGCTCAGAGAGGCGCTCGCGGGACTGGCGGCAAACACCGACATCCTCGAGGCGGGCGATTTCGACGGCGCCAAGGCACTGGTCGCGGGAAACGACGATGTCGACCTGGTACTTCTCGATTTGTCGATGCCAGGCGCCAGCGGCCTTTCTGGGCTCGTCTCTCTGCGCGGCATCCATACTTCGGTTCCGATGATGGTTGTTTCCGCGCATGACGATCCGGAGACGATCCGCCGATCGATCGAGTTGGGGGCGTCGGGCTTTATCTCGAAATCCGCCAGCATGGAGGAAATCCGAAACGCCGTCGACGTCGTCCTTTCGGGAGGAATCTCTGCTCCGGCCGGTATCGATCTCGGCGTCGAACGGGATCCGGAAATCTCGGATCTTATCAAGCGCCTGCAATCGCTGACGCCACAGCAGACACGCGTGCTGAGCATGCTCGCGGAGGGTCTGCTCAACAAGCAGATCGCCTATGAGCTCAACGTGTCCGAAGCCACGATCAAGGCGCACGTTTCCGCAATCCTGCAGAAGCTTGGCGTCGACAGCCGCACGCAGGCGGTGATCCTGCTGTCGAAGATAAGGACCGATCCTCTACACGCGACGGGTTAAGGTGTGTTTGGACTACAGGTCACACCGGTGCGGTAAAGCGGTTCCATCACTCCTGAAGCCAATAGTTGTGCATGCACAGAATACCACTACTACAACCCGATTCGTTGGTTATGCCAAGTTCTGACGATTTCAACGAAATGTCGTCGGGCTTCACGCAAGAACGACTTCACGCAAGAACGGATTATTTCCCAAAAATGACCACCCGTACCGTCGAACTCGGCCAGCCCGCGACCGGGAACAAATATCACGAGGAGGCGATATATTCGTCTGCGCATGGCATCGCGCCCTTCGTCCATTCGCCGCTTACCGCTGAAGGCATGGTCGCCTATGCCGGGGTCATGACGACGTTTACGGGCACGGAAGGCGACGACAAGACAGACGCGATATACGGAACGCTGACCGGGTTCTCCGGCGGCACGGTGGCCGAGCTTCAGGACAAGTTCGGCGACACCTTCATTGCCGGCGCGGGAAACGACACGATCCTGTCGGGCCTAGCCGCCGATACGATCGTGGCGGGCAGCGGTGACGACACGATCATCCTCGTCGATGGCTATTTCGCCGCCGGAGAGTCCATCGATGGCGGGGACGCCAGCGACACGATCGTGCTGACAAACCCCACCACGGTCGACTTCTCCGTCGGCAAAATCTCGAGCGTCGAGACGCTCAAGGGCAGCGCCGGCGAAGACAGCGTGACGATGACAGCGACGCAATGGGCAGAGTTCACCATCCTTGATCTCGGAACCGGCTCTAACCTTCTCTACATCAAGGCGAGCGGCACCATGGACATTTCCAAGTCCCTCTTTCCGACGACCATCTCCCAGGTCGGTACCGGCAGTCTCACCGGCTCGGGCGGCAACGACACGCTGACCCTCACCGGTGCCCAGCTCGACGCCATCCTCATCGGTGCGTCAAGCAAGATCGATCTCGGCGCTGGTTCCGATACGATCGGACTGACCTCGACCTCAGACGACCTCAACACGCTGGGGGGGCTAGACGCGCGGATCAAGGGCGTCGAAGCGATTTCGGCCGCCAGCGCAATAGCCGGCCTGACGATAAGTCTGGGTGGCCAGACAGAAGCTTTCAAGATCACCGGCGGGTCCAGCGACGACACGTTAAGCGGCGGTAAGGGCGCCGACACGATCGACGGCGGAGCGGGCGACGACACGATCAAGCTCGCCAATGGCCATTTCGCCGCCGGCGAGTCCCTTACGGGCGGGACTGGCGCCGACACGATCTTGCTGACCAACGCTACTTCGATTGACTTCGCCACCGGCACGCTCACCGGCCTCGATACGCTCACCGGTAGCAGCGGCGACGACACCGTGACAGTGACCGTGAATCAATGGAAAGGGTTCGACGCGATCGATCTCGGCGCCGGCACGGGCGTGCTCAACGTCAAGGTGAGCGGGACCAAGGACATTTCCACGTCGCTCTTTCCGACGACGATCTCCCACGTCAGCAAAGGCAGTCTCATCGGCACGAGCAACGACGAGAGGTTCACGCTCACCGGCGCCCAGCTCGACGCAATCCTCGTCGGTGCGTCAGCCAAGATCGATCTCGGCGCCGCCGGCAACGATTGGATCCTCCTGACCTCGAACTCGGCCGACATCACCAATCTGAACGCGCAGGGTGATGACAAGATCGCAGGCGTCGAGAGTATCAATGCCAGCCAAGCCACAGACAGCGTGTCCATAAATCTAAGCAACCAGACCGAAAATATCACTGTTGTCGGCAGCAAAGTCGCCGCCGACACAATCATCGCCGGGCATGGCGCTGACTGGCTCTTGGGCTCGGGTGGAACCGATTCCCTCAACGGGCGCGGCGGTGCCGATACGATATACGGCGGCAACGGTGCCGACACGCTGATCGGCGGGGCGGGCAACGATTGGCTCGAAGCCGATGCGGGCCAGGACACGGTTGTCTTCAACACTGCATTGAATGCGAGCACCAACGTCGATTTCGTATCTTTACAGGTGTGGGAGAAGGACATTTTCCAGCTGGAAAACTCCGTCTTTACTGAGCTGAAGACCGGCACGCTGGCCGCGGGCGCCTTCTATATCGGTGCAACAGCGCACGATACCAACGACCGCATCATCTACAACCAGAGTACGGGAGCGCTGAGCTACGATGCTGACGGCTCCTACAGCGGTAAGGCGGTGCCGTTCGCCACGATCCCCTACACCATGAATCTTACCTACGCCAGCTTCGTGGTGGTGTAAGGCAAGGCGGGCGGCAGATCGAACAAATCTCAACACACCCTATTGTAGACGAGGGCGCCGGGGCCTTATTCCGCCGCAGGCGCCATTCGGCGGAATCGCGTGACGATGGAGCGCAAAGCTGCGGGCTTGACCGGTTTGTTGACGACAGGAACATCGATCGCGTCGGCGGCAGCCCGCACCTCGTTGGATCGGTCTGCCGTAAGCAGGAAGGCCGGCACGTCCAGCCCGTATGATACGCGAAGCTTTCTGATCGCATCGAGCCCGGTCTCGCCGTCGAGATGGTAATCGGCGAGGATGATGTCCGGCCGGGATCCGGCAGTTCCTGGCTGGTCGAGTTCACGTGAACCCGAGGCGGTTCTTACGTCGCAGCCCCATCCTTCGAGCAGCAGGCGCATGCCGTCGAGGATGCGCGGATCGTTGTCGATGCAGAGCACGGTGAGCCCGTCAAGAGCGACCGCTGTCGGTAGCGCCGATCGGGCCTGCGCCAGTGCCGGAGGCTCGGCCGTGTCGGTGGTCGGAATGACGACCGAGAACCGCGTGCCCTTACCTTTGTCGGACGCGATGCGGATTTCAAGTCTGAGCACGCGCGCAATGCGGTCGACGATCGAAAGCCCGAGACCGAGGCCCTGTGCTTCCCGCAAGCCTTCGTCGAGCCGCGTGAACTCGCGGAAAACCGTGCCCAGCTTGTCGGCGGCAATTCCGATGCCGGTGTCGATCACCTGAAGTTCCGCGCAATTGCCGCGGCGGCGAACACCCACCAGTATCTTTCCGTTGCGGGTATATTTTATGCCGTTGGAGACCAGGTTCTGGATAAGCCGGCGCAAAAGGTTGCGGTCCGTATTGACCACGAGCGAAGACGGAACGATGACCAGTTCGAGTTTCTTTCTTGCCGCCAGCGGCAGGAAATCGGTGCCTATCTGGCGCATCAGCCTGTCAAGCGCGAATATGGAATTGACCGGCTTCATGGCGCCGGCATCCAACCGCGAAATGTCCAGCACCGCGCCGAGGATGGTTTCGACGGATTCGAGCGAGGACTCGATGCTGGTTGCTGCTTCGCTGATGCTCCCCTTGCCGGTTTTCTCGATCAGCGACGAGCAATAGAGGCGCGCGGCGTTCAGGGGTTGAAGGATGTCGTGTCCGGCGGCAGCGAGGAAGCGCGTCTTGCCGAGGTTTGCTTCCTCGGCCAGCGTCTGTGCTTGTGCCAGTTCCTCGTTGACGCGGGTCAACTCGGCTGTTCGGTTCCTCACCCGCTGTTCGAGCGTTTCGTTGACGCGCTTCAGGGCGAGATCGGCCTCCACGCGTGCGGTGATATCGGTATAGGTGGCAACTATTCCGCCGTCCGGCATCGGATTCGAACGCAATTCGATGATCCGGCCGCTGGTTTTAAGCTCGATCTGCCAAGGCTTGCCGAATTTGGTGAGCCGGTTGAGCGTCGCTATGCGGGAAACGGCCGGAATGTCGCCGCGTTCGACGAGGAAGCGCAGGATGCGATCGAGTGAGACGCCAACCTGTCCCATTTCGTCCGGCAGATCGAACAGGGCGCGGTATTGCCGGTTCCAGCAGGTCAGGCGAAAATCCCTGTCGAAAACGGTGATCCCCTGCTCCATCTGGTCAAGCGCGATCTGCAGGAGATCGCGATTGTGCTGGAGCGCTTCCGTCGCATCGTCCAGCAGGCGGAAAGCGTCCTTGGGCGTCCTGTCGTTGCGCTGGAAAAGCAGCGACAGGATCAGCCGTGCGGAGGACGATCCTACCGCGCTTGCAAGCAACTGTTCTGAAAAGCGGATGACGGCCATGCTTGCCGGTTCGCTCCCGTTCAGTCGCCCGCCTTCGCTCAACTCGAAGGACTGGAAGGAGCGTTCAGTCCGCTCGACGCCGAGGTAACGGGAGATCGTGTCTTTCAGATTGTTGATTGTAACGGCAGTTCTGAAGCGGCGCAGGCTGGGCATGGGATTGGCATCGCGCGGCACGAAGATCGACGCCTGGATCCTTTCGAGCGGCACCGAGTCCCGCGACAGCGAACCCAACACGAAGAAAATCGCGTTGATCGAGAGGCTCCACACAACGCCATGGGTGAGCGGTTCGGCGAGCGTTCCGAACAGCGCATGCGGCCTGAGTGCCTCGAGCCCAAATGCTCCATTGACGAGAATGTCTGTTCCGGGCGCGGCGAGAGAGGGGAAAAGGAGCGTATAGGCCCACACGATGATGCCTGCGGACATGCCCAGGGCGGCGCCGCGAGCATTGGCCCCCCGCCACACCAGGCCGCCGATGAAGGAAGGCGCCAACTGCGCGATCGCAGCAAACGACATCAGGCCGATTGAAGCCAGACGCGCGTTGTTGGTGCTCTCGCGGTAGTAGAGGAACGCGATGAACAGAATGGCGAAGATCGCCGCGCGCCGGATGTTGAGGATCAGGGTCGACCAGTCCTCGCTCTCCGAGCTTTCATTCTTCAAGAGGCCCCTGACGAAAAGCGGAATGACGAGATCGTTTGAAATCATGATGGACAGCGCGACGCTCGCCACAATGACCATTGCCGTTGCAGCTGAAAGCCCCCCGATGAAGGCGGTCATGGCCAGCAGGTCTTGTCCGTGTAGAAGCGGCAGCGAAAGCACATAGAGATCCGAGTTCGTCCGGTTGCCCACCACCGCGGCGCCGGCAAGTGCGATCGGCAGTACGAATAGGTTTATCAGCGCGAGGTAGAGTGGAAACACCCATGTGGCGGTACGAAGCTCCAGCTCGCTTCGGTTTTCCACGATGGTGACGTAAAACTGGCGCGGCAGCATGATGATTGCGAAGCCGCTGAGGCCGGTCATCACAAGCCACGTGCCGATCGATGTGCGATGGTTGAGTGCCTGCCGAGCGTTTTCGTTGGCCAAGACCGTATCGACAAGCTGGGCCGGGCTGCCGAGGAGAAAGAACGTCACAAAAAGCCCGACCGCCAGGAAGGCCGCCAACTTGACGACAGATTCGACGGCAACGGCGAGGATGAGCCCGTTTTGATGTTCGGTTGCGTCTGCGTGCCTTGTGCCAAACAAGACCGCAAAGAGCGCGAGCAGCATGGCGACGATCAAGGAAATGTCGCTCACGAAGGGATCGAAGGAAGGCGGTGCGCCATTATAGTGCTCCACCATCAGGCTCACGGATCCCGAAATCGCCTTGAGCTGTAGCGCAATGTAGGGAACGGCGCCGACGATGGCGATCAGGGTCGCGATCAGGGCTACCGAAAAGCTTTTGCCGTACCGCGCGCCTAGAAAATCGGCGATCGAGGTAATCTTTTCCGACTTGGCAAGGCGGACGATCCGCCGGAGCAGGGGGAATCCGAACAGGAATACAAGTGCTGGTCCGATATAGATGGAGATGAATTCGAGACCCCGCTCGGAAGCCAGCCCCACCGACCCGAAGAAGGTCCATGACGTGCAGTAGATCGCGAGGCTGAGCGAGTAAATGTAAGGGCGCGCGCGCCCGTGGCCCTGTACAGCGGCCCGGCGGTCGCCCAAACTGGCGATGGCGAAAAGCAGCGTCACATAGGCGATCGCGATGATGACGACGATCCAGCCCTGCACTTTTACATACTCCTCCCGGCCTCTCGCAGCTCTGCCAGCGAAGGCAATCACAGCTTGAGCGGCAAGTCCATGCCCCGGCCCGGATACCGGTTCGCTGGTTTTGCGGCGGCAAGTTTTGTTATGGTGTGCGCTCAGGCAACCAGGACCTGCTCGGGCATGTCCAAAAGGACGCGAGGCGCTGAAAAGCTAAGGAGAGACCAGATGTTGAAGGAGTTCCAGGAATTCATTTCCAGGGGAAACGTGATGGATCTCGCCGTGGGCGTCATCATCGGCGCGGCGTTCAGCAAGATCGTCGCTTCGCTTGTTGATGACATCATCATGCCGATCTTCGGCGCGATCTTCGGCGGGCTGGAGTTCAGCAACTTCTTTCTGCCGCTCTCCTCCGCTGTCACCGCCACGTCACTGGCGGAGGCCAGGAAACAGGGCGCCGTCTTCGCCTATGGCAGCTTTCTTACGGTTGTCATCAATTTTCTTATCCTTGCCTGGATCATCTTCCTGATAGTCAAGATGGTGAACAATTTGCGCCGCAGGGTCGCCGCCGAAAAGCCCGCGGTGCCCGCCGCGCCACCAGCCGATGTGCAATTGCTGACCGAAATTCGGGATCTGCTCGCCAAGCGTTAGAGCAATCGCGTCCTGAATCCAGAGCGGCAACGTCCGTCTCTATCCCAGAGCGGAACACCCCCCTCTCTCTTTTCGTCATCCCAGGGCGGAGCCGAAGCGCAGCGAAGGCGCAGACCCTGGGATCCATGCCTGAACGCTGAAGGCAGCGCGCGGCGGTCCAGAGGGCGGCCGTCTCGACCACGATCAGCGTTCAGGCATGGGTCCTCGGGGCTCAAGCCCGAGGATGACGATGCGGGGAGGGCTTCGGCAATCACAAGCGTCTGAGATTGCAAGCGCCTGACATTACGCGCATTTCTTGTCGGGGACACTAACCGCCGGATTTTGGAACCAGCAGCGGGATGATGCGATCCGATTTCACGACCTCTGGCTGGCCGGCGCCGCGATAGCCGATCCCAAGCGCATCCCAGGTCTCGACCAGCGCGTCGCGCAGACTGTCGATCAGCGCGTCCGAATGGAACGGCGTCGGAGTGATACGCAAGCGCTCTGTGCCGCGAGGCACCGTCGGGTAGTTGATTGGCTGGATGTATATTCCATGCAGCCCGAGCAGACGGTCGCTCGCCATCTTGCAAAGCTCCGGATCTCCTACGAGCACGGGAACAATGTGGGTCTCCGACGGCATGACTGGCAGGTCGGCCGCGGAAAGCACGTCCTTTGTCCGCTGCGCCTGCCTCTGCTGGGCTTCCCGTTCGCTCAGCGAGGTCTTCAGATGCCGGATCGATACAGTCGCTGCGGCAGCGATCGAGGGGGGGAGGGCGGTCGTGAAGATGAAGCCGGGTGCATAGGAGCGAACCGCGTCCACCACAGTGCGCGTGCCGGTTATGTAGCCTCCCAGAGTGCCGAAGGCTTTCGCCAGCGTGCCCTCGATAATGTCGATACGGTCGGCAAGTCCGCGCTGCTCCGTGATGCCGCCGCCCCGTGACCCGTACATGCCGACGGCATGGACCTCGTCGACATAGGTCATCGCGTTGTATTTTTCCGCGAGATCCGCGATCTCGGCGATGGGCGCGATGTCGCCGTCCATCGAATAGACGGTTTCGAACACGATCAGCTTTGCACGCTCGCGGCCTGCGGCCTGCAGCAGGCTCTCGAGATGCGCGACATCGTTGTGCCGGAAAATCTTCTTTTCGGCCCCCGAACGGCGCACGCCTTCAATCATCGAGGCGTGGTTAAGCTCGTCGGATAGAACAAGGCAGTTGGGTAGAAGGCGCGCGATGGTCGAGATCGATGCCTCGTTCGAGACAAAGCCGGACGTGAACACGAGCGCCGACTCCTTGCCATGCAGATCGGCAAGTTCGAGTTCAAGTTCCACGAGCGGGTGATTGGTGCCGGAGATGTTTCTCGTTCCGCCTGCGCCGGAACCCATCTTGCCGGCCACATCCCGCATGGCTGCAATGACGCTGGGATGCTGGCCCATGCCGAGATAATCATTCGAGCACCAGACGGTGATTTCCTTCGCGTGCCCATTGGCGCGCCAGATCGCGCGGGGAAACGAACCTGCGATGCGCTCAAGATCCGCGAATACGCGATAGCGGCGTTCGGCATGAATTTGGTTGATCGCTTCCTCGAAGAACCGCTGATAATTCATGACGCCTTCCCTATCGAAAGTTGGATCATAAATGCAGGGCTCGTTGTCGTCTATTGTACCTGCGGGGTCAAAATGCCACGGCCTCAATTCACTGGAGTTGATCCCGCGTCTGAGCGTCAAGCTGGCACGGTCTGCCTGATCTTCCAGGCCATATATGCGGTAGCGGCGCCGATGCTGATCAACTCAATGCCCATCAACAGCCCTATCAGCCAAAGCGCCGTGACCGGCAGGCTGGCCCACAACAGCACGGAAAGAGCAATTCCGACCAGGCCACTCGCCAGCACCCATCCCCAGTTCGGGAACGGCCGGATCGTCAACGCGAAGACGATCTTCGAAATGCCCTCGATCATGAAGAAGACGATGAGGAGCAGCGTGATCGTCAGCAGGCCCTGTTCGGGGTCGCGAAGGAACAGAAAGCCGATCAGCACCGCAAGAATGACCGAGATGAGCTGCAGCCAGAAATGCGGAACCTGACCGGCTCCGATGAGGCTGATGCCTTGCAGTGCGCCGCTGATGATAAGCAGCCATCCCAAGAGGACAATCACCGCCACTGAAGAGATCGCCGGATAGATGATCGCCAGAAATCCAGCCACCATAAGCAGCACGCCCTGCACGAGATACCAGAGCGAATAGCGCCTTACCGTCTGGCGCATGGCCTCCCTGAAGACCTCTGCAGCGGTGTCCAACGACATTGCCATGATTTCCCTCCCTCATCGAAACGCAACCTGAACCTTTTTCCTTTTGCTATCAAGCTGTTCCCTACCGATAGGGCTATGCTTTGTCCGAGCGAACGATTTCGTTGCCGTCGCCGGTGGTCGATTGATGAGCGTTCTGGCCGGCCTACTGGCCAAAGCCTTTGTGACCGGTCAGAAAGGCGCGCTCATCTTCCGTTGTTTGCCGTCCCAGAACGTGGTTCCGATGAGGAAATCGGCCGAAACGCTCGATGATGTCACGATGCTCGATGGCGTACTTCGTGTTGTCTCCGCCAAGCGCCTCGAACAGGGCGACACAGCGATCCTGGTCGGAAAGCGCCTCCGAATGCATGAAAGGCATATAGAGAAACAGCTTCTGCTGGTCCGTCAATTGCCTGTCCAAACCATTATCGAGTGCGTTTGCTGCTACTGCCCTCGCGAGGCGGTCGGAGGCAAAGGCATCGGCAGTGCCGCGGAACAGGTTGCGCGAAAACTGGTCGAAGACAATGACGGCGGCAAGCGCCGCTTCAGGCTCGAGAAAGGCTTCTGACGGGATGGCCGAGCAGATGTCGGCGTGAAGTGCAGCGAAGCGGTTACGGATCGCTTCGTCCGTCTCTTTCCGGGCCGTGAACCAGTCATCGCGCTCCATCTCCCCGAACCAGAATCGGAGCACTTCCGTCGGCCAGTCTTTTGCTGCCATGTTGTCCTCCTGTCCGCGACGAGTTTAGCCGACAAAAAATTGGCTCGACGATCGGCGGCGCTGCCGTCAGGGTCTAACAAAGGGCGGCCCTTGAGGGCCGCCCTTCGCGCTGATCCTGTTTCCTAGAGCGGCGGACGCTTGAGTGCTGCCGCTCTATCCTTTGTTGGAGCAATCGGATTTTTCCCGAAACCGGTTCCTACTTTCGGGTCTGATGCTCTAGTTGCCCGGCTTGTTCCGGATGGCTGCGTCGACCTGCCTTTTGACTGCCTCAAGATTGAAGGAGGCCGGGTCCTGCATCGGCGGGTAGTCGATCGCCGTGAGGGCCAGTTTCGCGACCGCGTCCTGGACAGAGACGAACCGCCAGAACTCGCGCGCATAAAAGTCATTCATGTAGCCGCCGCCCAGATCATTGAGGCTCTGCCCGCCGATTGACGGTGTCCGCTCGAACGGGTCTTGGCGGATGTTGACCATGGTGGGCATGTCCGTCGTGACCTTCGCGCCCGGCCAGCCCTGCGGCTGCTGATAGAACTGATACTTGAAATCGCCGATGCGCACCGCACCAAGCTGAGGACCGCCGAAATAGAAGAACTCATTGCGCGCGGACGGGCCTTTGCCCTCAAGCAAGTCCAACTGGTTGTAGCCGTCGAGGTAGTTTTTGTAGGTCGCGTCACCCAGCTTCACACCCTTCAGCAGCTCGTCGGTGATGTTGGGGTTACCGGCGGCCGCCGTCAGCGTTGGAAACCAGTCCAGCGCCGAGAAAATGCCGTTCTCGACGGTGCCCGGCTTGACCTTGCCCGGCCAACGGATGATCGCCGGGGAGCGGAAGCCGCCTTCCATCACGGTACCCTTGGTGGCCTTGAACGGGGTCATGCCGCCGTCCGGCCAGGTGAATACCTCCGCGCCATTGTCGGTCGTGAAGATGACGATGGTGTTGTCCGCCTCGCCCGCATCCTCCACGCATTTCAGTAGCGCGCCGATACTGTCGTCCATTTGCGCCATGCCGGCTTCCTCGAGGCCGTAGTTGGTGTCGCTGTTCATGAGCGCCTGATATTTGGGCGACAGGAACGTCCAGACGTGCATGCGCGTCGTATTGTGCCAGACAAAGAACGGCTTTCCGTCGGTCTTGGCCTTGTCCATGAAGTCGCACGAAGCCTTGACCAGCACTTCGTCGAACGTCGTCATCTCGTATTTTGCCTTGGGGGTGATGTCGTGCATGTTCGGCACGTTGGTCATGTCGGGGTAGGGTGCGAGAGGACCCTCGTCGACTATCCTCTGCTTACCGATCTTGCCCCACCGCGGCTGCTCGGTCGGGTCGTCCGTATCGGTCGCGTATGTATGCAGTAAATTGCGCGGGCCAACCTTGTCGCGATAGGACTGGTCGTTCGGGAACGAATACCAATAGGGATCCGACATTGCGTCGAGATGATAGAGGTATCCGAAGAACTCGTCGAAGCCGTGCACGGTCGGCAAGAATTTGTTCAGGTCGCCGAGGTGGTTCTTGCCGAACTGCCCGGTCGCGTATCCTTGGGCTTTGAGGGCAGAGGCAAGGGTTGCTGCCTGGGCGGGCATACCCACATCCGCGCCTGCCTGACCCACGGTCGTCAGGCCCGTGCGCAAGGGAATTTCACCGGTGATGAAGCTCGCCCGACCTGCGGTGCAGCTTGCTTCCGCATAGTAGTCGGTGAACATCATTCCCTGGGAAGCGAGCTTGTCGAGGTTCGGCGTCTTCCCGGACATGATACCCCGGTGATAGGCCCCGATATTGAACCAGCCGACATCGTCGCCCATGATGGCCAGAATGTTGGGCTTGCCCTGTTCCTGCGCATGGACCATCGACGTGCTGGTGAGCAGGGTGGCGGCGAACGTCATCGCCGCTCCAATGCAAGTTGCTGTTACTGCTTTCATGTCACTCGTCCTCTCTCAACAGGACAGCCTTGCCGGTGAGGGTAAGGCTGGGGTTCGGATGGACTTCTTCGGGACCAAATCGGCGCGAAAGCCAGCGCTCGTGCTGCCCTGCCTCCTCTTCGCTTGACGCGAACGCCGCGCGACGAACTGGTTTCCTATCGTCATTGGGTGATGGAGAGATGACAACACCGTACGGCACTACCTCACGTCAAGTTTACCGGGCGGTTCGTCAAAGCGATTTTGCCTTTGGGGAAGATAGCGTGGAGGGGGGTTTCGATGCTTAGCAATCGAATGGTGCCAAGGGGCGGAATCGAACCACCGGCACGCGGATTTTCAGCCCGCTAATTGAGCCAAAAAACATAATGAAATCAAATCAAGTTGCAAAATAGATCGCGCAGTGAGCCATAAACGGCTTTTTACTCGTACCCGGCAAATCCCAACGATTTATCGAGCTGCCGCTGGAGTCTCTGCGTGGCTCGGCGCATCCGGTAGTGCCGCCGCTCAGCCGAATGCTGCGCGCGGTGGCGTAAAATCCTTGCCCACCACGCCGGAAGCAGAGACCGGCCCGAAGAAGTCAAAATCTTGAACGTGCTCGCCAGTCGCCGACAAAAGTTCTCGAAGATATCGTCCTCAAGGGCGACAATCACTTCGTAGGTGCCGGGATCGCCCTGTCGGCCGCCGCGACCAATCACTTGGCGATCTACCCTGGCCAATTCATAGAATTCGGTCATGATGACATGCAGACCACCACATTCGGCAACGCCAGCGGCCAATTTGATGTCTGTGCCGCGGCCGGCCATGTTTGTCGCGACAGTGATCCTTCCGGGAGTGCCGGCTTCGGCGATGATCGCTGCCTCCACGCCGTCATGATGGGCGTTAAGGACGACGTGGTCGCACCCGGCTTCGGAGAGCATCCCGCCAAGCCTTTCCGAATCCGCGACCGAACGAGTGGCGATCAACACCGGGCGCCCTTTCGCGCTTTGCGTTCGCGCCGCCGCAATCGTCGCCCCCCATTTTGAGTCGGCCTGTTTGAAAAGCCTCACCCCGCAAAAACGACGCGCGGAAGGCCGGTGCGTGGGAATCCGGACAACGTCCAGCCCATAAACAGCAGAGAGCTCTCCGGCCACCTCAGACAATGTGCCGGACATGCCGGCAATATGTAAGTAGCGGTTGAAAAAGCGCTGATACGTAATGCTGGCCAGCGTGTCGTTCTGGCCAGTGACTGCGCAGCCCTCCTTCATCTCGATCAGCTGATGCAAACCATGCTGCCAGGAACGGCCGTGTGCGATGCGGCCGGTGAACGCGTCGACGATCTGGACCTTGTCCTCGACAACAACGTAATGCTGGTCACGGTGATAAAGGTGGTTCGCAGTAAGCGCTTGCGCCGTTAACTGGTCGCGCCCGCGCCGCGCCCTCCATACGCCAGGAAGACCTTGCGCAATCTCGGCAAGCCTGGAGCTGCCTTCGTCGGTTAATGTGATTGCGAGACCGTCCGGCGAGACCGACCAGTCTCGACCGGCCACCAATCCGTCGGCAAATCTCAGGGCCGTCGCGTACATATCATGGTCATCTTCGGCCCCGGACATGCCGGAAATGATGAGCGGGGTACGCGCCTCGTCGATTAAAATACTGTCGGCCTCGTCAACAATCGCGAAGTGGAGGCCGCGGAGAAGTAGGGGAGGGCCTTCGTCTCGATAAAGGCGGCCGACCAGGAGGTCGCCACGTCCACGCCGACTGAGAGCAAGCCGGTCGCGGAGATAGTCGAAGGCAATTTCCTTGTTCGCTCCGTAGGTGACGTCACACTCATAGGCTGCGCGTCGCTCACTTGGCGATTGTCCATGCTCTACCACACCGACGCTGATGCCGAGGGCCTCGTATATCGGGCGGAGTTGTACGGCGTCACGTGCTGCAAGGTAGTCATTCACAGTATGGACATGTGTCGGAATCCCCGCGAGTACCGCAGTTACCGAAGCCAGCGAGGCAGTGAGCGTCTTGCCTTCGCCGGTTTGCATTTCCACGAGCCGGCCCTCGATGAGCCCCAGGCCTCCCATGAGCTGGGCCGGATAGTGACGCATGCCGAGACGTCGCGTGGAGGCCTCGCGCACAATAGCGAACGCCCTGGCCACGAGGTCGCGGCGGAACCGATGGCGAAGAAGCGGGCCGCGCAAAGCCTCGGCCGCCTTGCGCAGGCCTTCATCGCTGATGCGCGCGACTTCCGCGCCCAGCGCCTCAATTTCAGCCGCACGCGGGGCGAGCGCCTTTGCTCCTCGCTCGAAACGGATGGCAAACCCCGCGCGCGCTTCCACCAAGGCACGGTCGACCACTCCAGGCTCCAACTCGTAACGCTCGGGATAAGGGCCGGACGCCCGACCGTATCGTCTGGTTTGGCCGTTCGGCGACCTAGGCATCGAAGTTGGCCAAGAAGAGCTGCCGTACGCGCCTGTACCATCGCGCGCCCAGCGGTTCAGGTTCATGCGTGAAACGCACATAGATCCGGCTGCCGAAATAGCCGGGTGCCGGACCCGGCAACAGCTCGATTTCAAATTGGAATGTCCGCTCAATTGACCTGGCCTGATCGGGATAAGCGGGATCAGCGGTAAGCGAACCGCCGCCGGAATTTGTAAGAACCTTGCTGGGTAAAAACTCGGAACCTGCCGGCACCTCGCGCAGAATTCGCCCCCGCCAGCTCTCGGCAGGCAGCTGGGGCAGCTTTATTTCGATACCCTCAAGTCTCGTGTGCACAAGGTCGATATCGTCTTGTGTCACCACGACGCGCACGAGGTGGCTTTCTGGCTGTTCGATGTAGCCGATCACCTCTCCGCGTCGAAGGTACCGACCGGGCAGGTCACCGGCTCGGGGCACCATGAACACCCCTGCAGTGGGGGTACGGACAAGTAGATCGTCACCTTCCTTCTCGACCCGCGCCAGGCTTGCTTCGAGAACGCCAAGCTCCTGCCGGGTTAGCTTGGCTTGCACACGGTCGCTGAACTTCTCGGAGTTCGAGACGCGCGTTGGCCGCATCGACCTGCGCGCGGAAAACGCTGGTATCGGAAACGATTTCGGGCTCTTCGATCTCCACCAGCAGCGCCCCCGGCGTCACATATTTCCCCGATGGCACAGCCAGCCCCTTGACGAAGCCGGCTGCGGTCGCACGGACGATATTGGCTTCGGGAAGCCAGAGTACGCCCTCGGCCGTCGTATGAAGCGGCATAGGTATCACGAGCAAGCCTGCCGCCACGGCCAAGCCCGTTCCGAAAGTGAGCGCAACCGCGCGTATTCGCTGCCGCTCAAGGCTCGGGCTCGCGATGACATACGAAATTGCCTTGAGAAGCGGCCACACCAGTCCGAAAAAGACGGCCCAGAGCGCGATCGCGACGCCCACAATGAGATAGCGGTTGGCTATGAAGACAGAGATTGCAAGAACGACCGACGCCCGATACGCGAATGTCAGGGGAGCGTATACAATGAACCATGCTCGCTCACCTGAGGTTGCGCCCGGCTGCGCCATTTCCGCGCCAAATATCCGCCGGTTGACAAGCCAGCCCCAATATCGGCTGGCGCGCCCGCTGAGATTTGGAATCTCGATGAGATCGCAAAGTATGTAGTACCCATCGAACCGAAGGAGTGGATTGCAATTGAAGATGATCGTCGAGATACCGGCGATAAGCATCGTGTTGTAGCAGATCGCACGAATTGTCCCCGGTTCAATCGAAAGCCAGACGTAGAGAGCCAAGGACGCCAGGAAGACCTCGACCAACATGCCGGCTGCGCCGACCAGAATGCGTCGCCACTTGCTCCGGAAGGCCGCCGATGCCGACGCATCCACATATGGCACTGGCGCGAAGACCAGCAACATGATTCCGATCTCGTGGACCGCTCCGCCCGAAACCTTGGTGGCGTAGCCGTGGCCGAGTTCGTGCAGCGCCTTCAGTACTGGAAATACCAAAGCAAGGATCAAGAGATTCTTGGAACTCAGGATCTGATCGCTGACGTCGCCGCTGAGTTCAGGCCAATGGATACCTGCGAGCACCATAGCGGGCAGAACCACGGTCAACCACAGCAGCGCGCCGAACCATCCGACCAGGGGCCTCACCATGCAGGCTGTTCGCTCGAGGAAGCGATCCGGATCGAGCAGAGGGACTTTGATCGACAGGAGGCTGCCGAAGCTCTGCCTGAGCTTCATCCTTGCATGACGGGCATGCCTTTCAAGCATTTCCCCGGCATCTGGCGACACGTCAGCCTGAAGAAGGTCTGCCGCGTGGAGCTGTGCCAACAGATGAATAATCTCGTCCTGGGTCGGAGCGTCGTCTCCCAGTTGGGTGACCACGGCCGACCAAAGGTCATCGACGCTGTGCTGCCCATCCATAAGGCCAACGAACAGATATGCGGCGGGCGTGAATCGGTGGCTTCGCCCTGACACTTCGTCCTTGATGACGTACCACGGCTGGCCGCGGTATGAGTGGCGGCACACCTGCACGTGGCCGCGTGGCCGAGGCTTTAGCTTCGCCACCCGATGCCAGGAAGAACTGAGGAACGTCTCATTCATGGTGCTGTCACGGTGCCCACTTCCAAATCGAGATCTGCGCCCACGCAACCAAGGGCCGCGTCCAAATCCACATAAGACGACACCGTTCGATCGAGATCTTTCCAATGCCCTCCATTCCAGGTCTCAGTTGCTTGTCGGGATCCTGGATGTCCGCTTCCACTGGGAAGAAATTGCGCCCTTCAGAGGCAGTGGCGACGGGGGGCACCGATTTCACGATGAACGGGAAAGAGCGACTGGTGAGTCCGGTCAGGACGACTTGGCCTAACTGTCCAGTGGAGACGAAGGGAATGTCGCGTTCGTCGACCTGCAGGATCACGCGAAAGGATTCGAGCGGAGCGAGTTGGAACAGCACCTGCCCCTTTTCCACTGGCGAGCCGAGCTTCTGGCGGAGATCACCCGAAACAACGACGCCGGAGAATGGTGCAATGATCTTCGCACGGCCAAGCCTGTCCTCAGCCCGGGCGAGTTGAGCCTTCGACTGCTCGATCAACGCGGCGGCCAGGCGCGCTGCCACCGGGTCGCGTCCGCCCAGGGCGTCGTTGTATTTTACGACCTGCTGCTCATATTCGCTCCGCACGCGCAACAGCTCGAGGTTCAGGTCGCGGTCGTCCAGTGTAGCCAGGATCTGGCCGGCTCTCACGATGTCCCCTGCCCGCACCGGCGCCGTGGAGACAAATCCCTCGAACGGCGCAACCGCCGCACGCTGAATCGCTCCCTCGACGAGCGCCTTTCCGGAGATTCGGAAATCGCCTTCAGCGAATGCGGCATAGGCGAGCGAGATCAGTGCTGCGACGGCTGCCAGCTTGAGGGTCGGCCGGCGACGTCCGACAAGGGCGGCCCGCGTGGAACCGACTGCATCAACAAGGCGACCACCAATGAGACGCTGGCGTTCCGCCTTCATTTCAACGATTGGTCCAAGCAAGTGGCCAACGGCCTCGAGCAGATGGATCGTGGGCGTATCGAACGCCGCGCCGGAATCGCGCTCAAGCGTGATAGCGCCGACCACCCGGTCGCCGCTTGTCATGACCACGGAGGCAACGGATGCAGCGGCAGTGACCCGCATCAGCTCTCTGTGGGCCAGGGTTATCCGCCGTTCGGAGGAGGAGCTTGGGAGCGTGACGGCCTCCCGCTGGAGCTGCACCTCCTCCATGGCATTCTCGATCCGCTCGACCAGAGCGGTCCTTTTCTCAAAGACTGCCGAGTGCGACATGGCCGCGAGGCGCATCCGATTGCGGCGAGCAATTCCAACGCTCGCCCGCTCGCAGCCCAGCCGGACAGCCAACCCATTGGCAATCGCGACTGCACAGGCGTACAGTTCGCGCTGTTCGCTCGCCTCGCTCAAAATGCCCATCGCGAAGGTCATGCGCTTGATGCGGGCTTCGCGATCTTCGCTCTGGAGCCGGTGAAAAAAGTCTCAAGCCAGCCGGCGCCCCAATGAAGCCGCCGCATGATCGATTGCAGGTCGGCCGCGGGGCCGACGCCAATCTGCACGACGACGACAGCGCGAAGGCGGCCATCGATTTCGACCGGATAGGCCACGCAGGCGCAGTTGGGCTGTCCGCCAGTGTCGGGCAGGTAGTGTACGATGCCCCGCCTTTGCTTCAGCGCCGGTCCCGCCGCGGCCGCCAGGTGACCCACATCCCGGCCGTCCTCCGGCCATGTCGCCGCCACGGCATACTGCCCCTCGGCTTCATCAATCAGCAGGACCCCAGCAATTGCCTGGGCAACGAAGCCGCACTGGATTGCGAGCCAGGATCGGTAGAAGCTGGCGGCTGACGACGGCGCGCCAAAATCAGCCCAGAGGGCAGCGTCCTTGGCTTGCTCCGCCTGCCTCCGGTCGTCCTGTACGGCTCCGCCTGACTGGGCTGCCACTTCCCGCAATATCATGGCGACGGCTCATTGGGCCTGTGGATGGTCATCTGGTCGCCGTGAGCGCTTTTCATACCGCTTGACCGGGAGTAGTCAGGCTTGCCAAAGGTCTCCTCCTAGGCGACCGTCTGATTGGCCACCTTGAAGGCAACCACCTGCATGACCCAAGCTGCGGATCGCGTGAGCGATGCGATTCCGCGGTAGCTTCCGGTCGTCGTCACAAACCTATCCTGTGCAATATCCAGATTCGGTGTGGTGATGATGCGATTGGTGAAGCCGGTTCCCGCAGCCGAAAACCCGCCGGTTGTCATGCCGGCTGCGAAGATGAGCTCGCCGGGTGCGGTTGTCGTAATTGCCCCGCTATTTGCTGTTGCGCTGGTTCCCCAAGCGGAACGGATGACATCGAGCGGGTTCACGGGATCAAGGCCGCCATATTCCGCAGCGCGGATATCAACAAACGGCGTCGCCGTATTGAAGGTCACCGTCACGGTGTTTGTCCCCGCACCAGCCGCCTTGATGTTCTTGGCGTAATATATCGCCTGGCTGATACCCCTACCGTGTGCGGTCGGGCCCGCAAGCTGGTACGTATTCCCGGCTGCGTCCTTGACCGAAGTGATATTGGAAGTCGTGTTTTTCCATCCGATCGCCAGGATATTAGTGTTCCCTGCCGTTTGTGCATTCGTATAGGTCACGGCGACCTGAGACTGGTTACTCTGAGGCGTGGCAGCATTCACTTGCACGAAAGCAAGCGGCGTGGAAACGGCATCGTAACTTGCCGTGATGGTTTGAGCGGTGCTGGGGACGACGGCGGTGTCCTGCTGCGCAGCGCCATCTGACAACGGGGCAAAGGTGGTCGAGGCGACCGTCTGATTGGCTGACTTTGAAAGCTACCACCTGCATGACCCAAGCTGCGGATCCCGCGAGAGATGCGGTTCCACTGTAGTTTCCGGTAGCCGTCACAAACCTGTCCTCCGCGATATCGGCATCTGGTGTGGTAATGATACGACTGGTGAAGCCGGCTCCCGCAGCCGAGAACCCGCCTGTGGTCATGCCGGCTGCAAAGATTAGCTCGCGGGGTGCGGTCGTCGCGATTGCCCCGCTATCTGCTGTTGCGCCGGTTCCCGAAGCGGAATGGCTGACGTCGAGCGGGTTCACGGGATCGAGGCCGCTATATTCCGTAGCGCGGATATCAACGAACTGTGTCGCTATATTAAAGGTGACCGTTACGGTATTGGCCCCAGCGGCGGCCGACTTGATATTTTTGGCGTAGTAGATCGCCTGGCTGAGCCCGGTCCCACGCGCGACCGGGACAGCAAGCTCGTAGACGTTTCCGGCGGAGTCCGTGACCGAGGTGATGTTAGAAGTCGCGTTGTTCCACCCGATCGCCAGAATATTGGTGTTCCCTGCTGTTTGTGCGCCCGTATACGTTACCGGGACCTGGGACTGATTGGTCTGAGGCGTTGCAGAATTCACCTGTACAAAGGCAACCGCGGCGACGGTGGTAGCATTGTACGTCGCTGTTATGCTTTGAGCGGTGTTAGGCACGAGGATGGTATGCTGCTGGGCACCACCGTCGGACCATGCGGCGAAGTTGTAGGTGGTGGAGCCAACAGTCTGATTGGGTGCCTCGATGGTGTGGCTAAATCCGTCGAGCGTGTCATAGACGAAGGACCCGTGTGCGCGATCCCGTCGAGGTAGAGCGTCAGCCCCGAGGGCAGCGGAGCGAAGGTCAGATTGACCTTGTCGCGGAAATATAGTGACGGACTTGAGTTGACTGCAGCCCGCTTGAATCGGTGACTGTCAGCGTGATGCGGTATCGTGTGAAGCCGCTGAAGTCGTGCCCCGACGTCGGGATCGTGAACGTGCCGCTCGTTACACCGGCGATGGGTATGCCCGGATGAACATGTCCCTCATGGAGGAAATCGATATTCCAAGTATACGCGATGGCGGACAATGTGCCATCCTCCGCATCCGTTGCGATCGCCAGCTGAAGGAGATGACATCGCCCGCCCTGAAGAGCGGATCGGTTGCGGTAGGCGTGAGTACGTGGCGGTGGGCGCACTTCCCACGAAGATGGCGAGCTGGGGCGAAATGCGTCGAGTTGACGCCGTCCGAAATTGTGAGGCGGGCCTGATAGGGGCCGGCCGAGGCATACATGTGCACCGGATTGGCTAAAGTCGATGTTACTCCGTCGCCGAAGGTCCACGCGTAGCTCAACGCGTGACCTTCTGGGTCGGACGAGCCGGCGCTGGAAAAACTGACCGTCAGCGGGGCCGGACCCTGCGTTGGTGTCGCGGATGCAGAAACCACAGGAGGCAGGTCGGACTGGACATAGCTGATGCGGCGGATCTTGCTCACGCCGAACGTGCCGCTTATGTCGGAATAGCCGAGGTCAACGTAGTAGAGCGCACCTTCGGGGCCTTCTGTCAAATACACGATGTCGCCGTATGGTCCATCGACCGAACCGTCGAGCGGTTCAAAGTTAAAGACGCCGTTCACATTGCCGTTGGCGTCGAAGGTCAGACGCTTGATCCAGTTTTGCGTGTAGTCGGCGAAGAAGTAGCTGCCCTGATAGCTGCTGGGGAACTGAGTTCCGTGATATACGAATCCGCCCGTGATGGCGGAATCGCGCCCGTTGTGCGGATAGTAATAGGCAGGAGCGGTGTAGGCGGGATTGCCGTTCGGCGTCTCAATGTTCGGCCAGCCGTAATTTGCCGCGCGCGCCCCGATATCCACCTCCTCGATGGCGGTCGAATAGGTGTTGCCACCCACATCCCCGATGATCAGCCGGCCCGTGGGTACATCATAGTAGGCGCGGAAGGGGTTGCGCAGACCGAGTGCCCATACCGCGTCGTAGTGAGGCCCTGCACCATCATAGAAAGGGTTGTCGGTCGGTATGGTGCCATCCATGTTGAAGCGCAGGATCTTGCCGCGCGGCTTGGTGAGGTCCTGCGCCTCGCCAGGGTTGAAATGCTCGCCGGTTGTGAGCAATATCTTCCCGTCGTTGCTGAAGTTGATCGCGCCGCCGTGGTGCTCGGCATTGGCAATTTCCGTATCCTGATAGATGACAAATTCGCTGCCGGCGATCGTCCCAGTGAGCGTCGCATTCGCTGTGAACCGCGAGAAGCGATCAACGTTCGGCGAACCGAGTGTATAGAAGAGATAATAGTAGTGATTAGTACTGAAATTGGGATCAAGGGCGATGTCGTATATACCCTGTTGTACTCCGGCGGAGCCGATGTTGGTCAATTGCAGGAACAGTGTCGGGCTCGGGGTGGTGTAGGGCGCAGCCATCACCTTTATTTTTCCCGCGAGCTCGACCACCAGCATGCGGCCGTCAGGCAGGAACTTGATTGCGGTCGGGAGATCAAATCCGGTTGCCAGGATCTCGTTCCGGAAGTAGTTGGCGTTCGATACATTGACTGTCACAGCCGCGGAGAGTGCCGTGTTGCCGCTAAGATCACGCGCCAGCGCGGTAAGCGTGTGGGCGCCGTTGCTGACAGTCCGCGTGTCCCATGTAAAGGCATAGCTTGAGGTCGTATCTTCCGGTCCGGTCGCCACGCCGTCCACAAGGAACTGCACGCCGGCAATACCGACATTGTCCGTGGCATTGGCGGTAACGGTGACGATATCGCTGACCTGCGCGCCCATTGAAGGCGCGGTTATCTGAACTTGCGGCGCGACTGTCTCCGAGGGCTGGCCGAGCGGAGTGGCCATGTCCGTTTGGATCTGCAACTGCGTGAGGGCACGATCCGCTATGCGGACATCGTCAATGCGGCCGGCGAATTCAAAGCCCGAGACTCCAGACCGCCGGCCGATGTTCACATCGGCTGTCGAATTCTGCTGCAACGAGGTGACCGTGCCGACCAGGGCGCCGTTGTCGAGAACGCCGTTGAGATAGACGTTCATGGTCTGGGTCGCCGCATTGTAGACGCCGGCGATGTGATACCAGGTGTTGGGCTGCAAGGTGGTCGCGCCGTAGCGGAACATCTGGCCGCCTGAACTGGTGGTGAGCTTGAAGCCGATCGTGCGCGGGCCGGTGTCCTTCGTGAGGTCGAGCTGGAAGCCGCTTTCGCCCGAGCCGCGCTTGGAGATCACGCCCGCATCATCGACTGGAAACGATGAGGCATTGACCCAGGCGCTGAGCGTCATGCTCCCGGTGAGTTGGAGGGCAGCAGGGTTGCCGAGGTTCACAAAGTCATTGACACCGTCCAAATTCACCGCGTTGCCGTATTTCCCGGCGGCGAAGGTCGGACCATTGGTGAGCGTGCCGACAATTCCATGCCCCGATGCGTCGGCGGCCGTCGTGCCCGACGTCTCGTTGAAGGCATATCCGGCGGCAAGGTTGGGGACCTGCGTGTTGGCGACGGTGACTGTGACGGGCAAGGAACTGGTGATATTGCCGGCTCCATCGCGCGCTTTGGCAAGAAGTACGTGCGTACCATTTGCTACGCCCGTCGTGTCCCAGCTAATGCTGTAGGGGGACGTGGTGTCCTCCGCGCC
Organism: uncultured Alphaproteobacteria bacterium; assembly: GCA_963813315.1. GTDB lineage: Bacteria > Pseudomonadota > Alphaproteobacteria > Rhizobiales > Rhizobiaceae > CAWEYO01. Next base: position 110,162 of record CAWEYO010000016.1, read on the forward strand.
GAGATTGGCGTTATCGAGCAGGAACTGGACGCCGGCTACGCCGACATTGTCGGATGCCGTTGCCGATACGGTCACCGTGCCTGTCACCGTGGACGCGGGCGGGGCGGTGAGCGTTACCGTCGGGAAGGTCGTGTCAGAAGCAAGCGTTGTAGCGCTTGCCGTCGCGGACGAACCGGAGATATTGCCTGCTGCGTCTACGGCCTTTATCGAATAGCTGTAGCTCGTATTTGGGGTAAGCCCTGTATTGCTGTAACTCGGGCTTGGCGTCGTCGCAATGAGGGTTACGCCCTGGAACACCTGATAGCCGCTCACTCCCACATTGTCGGTCGATGCTGCCCACGACAGGTTGATCTGTGTTGACGAAATCGCAGTGGCTGTCAGGCCTATGGGGACGGAGGGCGCGGCTGTATCGATAATGAACGTTGCATTCGCACTGACCGCTTCGTTGGCCAAGGCATCACTAGAGTGGACGCGGAAATTGTAGGTGGCGTTGGAGGTCAGACCGATCAGCGTGACGCTGTGCGCTGTCACCAGGGTCGAATCGAGCGGCGTGGTCGAGCCGTAGATTGTCGTGGGGCCGTAGTCGACCTGCGAGGTCGAGGGTTCGTTGGTCGTCCAAGTGATCGTGACCGACGAACTGGTGACGACCGTCGCAGCAATGGCCGAAGTCGACGGTGCGGTGGTGTCCAGCACTATAGTGTCGGTCGCCGCCGTCGACCAGTTCCCCGCGGCATCTCGATACTGCGCGTAAACCGTCTTGGTTCCGTCGCCGCTCGTGAGCGCCCAGCTCTTCGACGTCGCATAGGCTTCGGCCGTAGAAAACGTGGTGCCGTCGTTGGAGAAACGCATTTGCGTCACGGGACCTTGCGTGTCGGAAGCAGACAGCGTCAAAGTTACTGTCGTGTTTCTCGTCGCCGCGGCGTTGCTGTTGATGACGACTGAGCCGGTCGGCGCCAGGTTGTCGACCGTGACGGAAATCGCCGCCGTCGTTGCCGTATTCCCCGACGTGTCGCGGGCGCGCGCTTGCAGCGTGTGCGTGCCGTTCGATGCCGTCGTCGTATTCCAGGAAAAGCTGTACGGCGAGGTCGTGTCTTCCGTGCCGAGCAGCGTGTTGCCGTCGAGCAGGAACTGCACGCCGCCAACGGCTACGTTATCCGACGCCGTGGCGGTAAGGGTCACTGTGCCGAGAAGAATAGAATTGGCGGGGGGACCTGACCAGGTCACCGTCGGCACCGTCGTGTCGGAGACAGCTGCGGTGGCGAATGTACTGTTCGCGCTGACCGTTTCATTTCCGGCCGCATCCATGGAGCGGACACGCCAGTTATAAGTCGTGCTCGGCGCCAGACCGGTGATGGTGACACTGTGTGTCGTCACCAGGGTCGGATCAAGCGCCGTCGACGATCCATAACTGGTGGTCAACCCGTACTCGACGCGCGAGGTCGCCGCCTCGTTGGTCGTCCAGGTGATCGTGGCGGAGCTGCCGGTTATGTTGCTCGCCGTGCGGCCGGAAATGGTCGGCGCCGTGGTGTCGAGGACGATCGTGTCCGATATTGCCGCCGTCGACCAATTGCCTGCCGAATCCATGAACTGGACGAACACGGTTTTGCTCCCGGCCCCATTGCTGAGGGTCCAGGCCTTCGTCGTGGCAAAAGGTTCAGCCGTGGAAAAGGCGCCCGTGCCCGAATTGGAGAACCGCATTTGCGTGACGCTGCTCAAGGCATCGGACGCCGAAAGCGTGAGCGTTGCATTTCTGCTGTTGGTCGCGGTGGCGCCACTGTTGATGACGATCGTGCCCGTGGGCGCCTGGTTGTCGACAGTGATGAACCTGTCGGTCGTGGTCGCGGTATTGCCTGAAATGTCGGTGGCCAGCGCTTGCAGCCGGTGCGTGCCGTTGGCTGCTGTCGTCGTGTTCCAGGAAACGCTGTAGGGCGACGTGCTGTCCGCGGTGCCGAGATTGGTGCCGTCCAGCAAGAATTGTACGCTGGCGACCCCGACATTGTCCGACGCACTTGCGGAAACCGTTACTGTGCCTGCGATCGTCGCATTCGCCGCGGGCGCCGTCAGCGACACAGTTGGCAGTGTTACGTCCGGCCCGGACGGGCCAAGCGGCGTCACCATGTTGGTCTGGATTTGATCCTGGGTGAGTGCATGATCGGCGATCCGCACATCATCGATGCGGCCGTTAAATTCAAAACCGGTCACGCCCGCGCGCCGTCCGATGGTCACATTGGCCGTCGAATTCTGCTGGGAGGCGGTGACCGTGCCTTGCAGCACGCCATTGTCAAGTTGACCGTTGAGATACACGTTCAAGGTCTGAGCTGCGGCATCGTAGACGCCTGCGACGTGGTACCAGGTATTGGGTTGCAACGTGGTTGCGCCATAGCGGAACATCTCGCTGCCAGCGCTGTTGGTGAGCTTGAACCCGATCGTCCGGGTTCCCTTGTCCACCGTCGTGTCGAGCTGGAACCCGAATTCGTTTCCGGTGCGCTTGGAAACGATCGCTGCATCGTCGACAGGGAACGAGCTGGAGTTGATCCACGCACTGATCGTCATGCTGCCGGTCAATTGCAGCGCAGTTGGATTGCCGAGGTTCACGTAGTCGTTCGTACCATCCAACAGCACGGCGTTGCCGTACTTTCCAGCCGTAAAAGTCGGGCCATTGGTGAGTGTGCCGACGATGGCGTTGCCCGAGGCATCGGCCGCCGCGGTGCCGGACACTTCATCGAAGGCATAGCCAGCGGTAATCCCCAACGGGTCCGCGGCCAGAAGGAGGCGGGACTCCAATGTCTCAAATTCAAGTGGAGTACCCGCCGATGTCGAAGGGGAGAACGGATTGTCGCCAGAGATTCGTGGCCGCTTGCGCTCCCAGGGATCGATTTGCGGCCGCACGAACTTGTCGGAATCTTTCCAGCGTTCGGACATCGGGTTGCACTACCCCTCCTGAGGTTTGCCGGACATCGCTCATCACGCCCGTCAACTCCGACACGCATCCAGCAAGCAAGTGGTATTCCTTATGGAAGCTAGGCCTTCTGGACCCGCCCCAGTAATTACCTACTTCGACGGATGCCCTCTCACTTAAGTCGATTTACAATCCCCGCGTCTCCTCGATTAAGAATGCGAAACTGGGTGCGGAATCCACATGTCGTACGGCCGCCGTTCAGCTCATGACTTGAGGGGAGTACGCCTCGTCAGCTTGCTCTTCCACATCGCGCAGCATTTCTTGGCGTTTTCGTTTGTCGTAGCGGTGTCGGGCACGGCGCAATCCGCGACCTTCGACTGTCTAATTGAGCCGCGCCTCAGGGTAGAGCTTGCAGCGTCCGCCGCGGGCGTCCTGAAAGAAGTCCTGGTCGACCGGGGGGACCACGTCCGCAAAGGCGACATCGTGGCACGGCTCGATACGACCATCGAGGAGGCGACCGTGGCGCTTGACAAGGCCAGGGCCGAAAGCGAAGCGGCGACACTGAGCCGAAGCGCGCGTGTCGATTTTCTTGCGCGCAAGCGCGATCGGTTCAAGCAGATGCGAAGTCGCGGCGCCGTCTCCCCGTCCGAACTCGACGAGGCGGAATCGGATCTCGCCGTTGCGACAGCCGATCTTGCCGAGGCGAAAGATCAGCGAAGAATTGCAGGCCTGGAGTATGACCGGTCGGTTGCGATCCTCAATCAGCGGTCAATCCGAAGTCCGATCGACGGTCTTGTGGTTGAACGCAAACTTTCGGGTGGCGAGTACGCTTACGATCAAGCCCCGATCCTCGTGCTGGCACAGGTCGATCCTTTGAATGTGGAAGTGTATCTCCCGGTCACGTCGTTTTCGATGGTTCGAACAGGGATGATGGCTTCCGTCCGTCCGGCCGACCCTATCGGCGGCGGATATCGCGCCGCGGTGGAGACGGTGGACACTGTCTTCGATGCGCGCAGCGGCACGTTCGGGGTCCGGCTCAAGACTGCCCAATCCCGGGTACGGCATCCCAGCGGGCCTCCGCTGCGAGGTCGAGTTTCCGCGGCCATCGGCATCGCAAATCACCTCTTCAAGAAAATGAACCGCTAACCCACCACACGGCCATTGTGCCTTCACGCATTGCACAGCAACACTTGAACGAGGGGCTGTTCCCACGATGGCGAAAGCGTTGCGGAAAGACAACGAGCCGGGACCGGAGAAGTCAGAGTGAGAAGTCTGCTACCCCTGGTTTTTCTCTTACTGGCCGGTTGCGATGACCGTCCGGGCGGGTGGTCAGCCATTGTCTACCCGGATCGAAACGACCGCACAAAATTCGTTGTAGCACCGCACTTCACGATGGTGTCGTACTGCCTGGAAGCTGCAAAAGAGAAGATGAACGAGATTCAGATCAACGGCGGCGGCGACTATGAATGCGGCTATAATTGTGAGGAATACGGAGACCCTCACAGGAGGAATGTCTGCGAGAAAATCCGCAAATAACTGTGGGTTTGTCGCCCAAGCGGCCCCTCGTTGCACCGCGAAAAGCAAGCGCAGCGGCGTTACCTATCGCGCGCCTGCGGTGAAGGGCAAGCACGTCTGCCGAATGCACGGTGCCAGGGCTTGCATTGCGACGGTGTCGCCTTCCGATAGTTTCGCGGCCATTTGACGCTCTCCACCATCAGGCCATCATCGGTGAGGGCACCGTGCGCGAGGCGGCTGTTAGCGCGCGCGAGCCGCAATGAGTTGGGCTATGATGCGCCCGGCCGATGCGCCAACACCGGCCACGCATCCAGCCACGGAACGAAGGAGGTTTCGCCATGGCGGCAAGAACCATTTCTACCACACGCCGCAACACTATTCCCTCTGCCGGTGCAATTGTGGCGCTCGCCGTGGTGGCCGGCTGCCGAACCAACTACGCGCCTTTGACGTATGAATACGAAGCGCACCTTCAGCAGGTCTCGGCATGGTGCTACAACAATTTTGGCCTCACGACAGCGTCGTCGGCAGGGCAGGAATGCGTTGGGCGGGCTTGGGTCGGGGTGCCCGCTAGCGACTGCCAATTACCCTCCTGCAACACCGGATACTGGCCGCCTGCCTCCCGATCCCCTGCTGGTGCGCCCTACGCGAGGCGAGGGCCAATCGACAAATGAACTTTCACTGTTCCGTCGGGGGAGCGGGCATTTTCGAGGCCGTCGCTGTCCGCGCGGCGCGCCACGAAACTGGCCATGAGGCCGAGCAGGGTGGTTTTTACGGTGACACGTCCACACATGATCGGGCCAAACACTAGCCTTGCCGCAACGGTTGCGGCCTTGCCGCAACGGTTGCCGCTACGCTTGGAGAGGTCCTGACGCTCAGCATAACGGCTTTCGCATAACAATCAATCCTTTGTGAGGATTGACGCAGGCTCAGCTTTGGCGAAATCTGCGGGCGGGCTGGGGCTTTCCACATGGACGCGTGCAATCCGACAACCTATCCGGTAAAGCCAGGAGACTGGCTCACAAACAAATTCAACCACAAGATTGCCAAGGTTCGGAACGTTTATCGCGACTGTTCCGACGTGCTTGTCGATCTTGTCCTTTATAATGCGTCAGGGACGCGGGTTGGCCGTGAGAGCCCCTCGTTCGGCGGTCCGCGCAGCTACGAACCCGCGTGCGACTACAGCGACTGGCATCGCGTGGCGAAACCGATCTTCCCCGTTGAAGGTGCTAATATTGGCGTCGGGTCTGCATCCGAGCGTAGCCCGGCTGGAGCCTTGCCGGAGCGGCAGTGGGTGCGCCCCGTACGACTGCCGAGCAAAGCCAGAATGCCTCGCGTCTGGAACTTCAACCCCACGGTAGAAGCGGAAGCCAGGAGATTGGCTGCCCGTCAGTTGCGCGATATTGCCCGCGAACTGGGGCACTCGGAACTGGCGACAAGGGCTGCAACGCTTGACGCCGAGGCAGACGCGATACAAAGGCGGCCCATTTAGCACTAGGTGGCTGTTTGAAAGAATCCTTGCGCGATGTTTTCTCTTTTCTTCGAGCAGAGTGCCGTGAGGCCCGGGTACCGAGGGCCTCACTTTCCATTTCAGCAGATTTGCGACATTGCCCGTCTGCCCTTACCGTGGAACGCCGGTCTGGGTGGTTTTGAATGACCTCTATCGGATCGCCCAAATCTAAGGAGATCGACATGAAGGATGCCCAGATCCGCAGCGAAACTACAATCGCGACCCCGGCAGCGCGAGGGGTAGACATGAAGCTCGAGGTCGTGGTCATTCCCGTTTCGGATGTCGACCGCGCCAAGCACTTCTATGGCGGCTTGGGCTGGCGACTGGACGCCGACATCACAGGCGACGAATTTCGTGTCGTCCAGTTTACGCCTCCGGGCTCCCCGTGTTCGATAGTCTTCGGCTCAGGGGTCACACCGGGGCTCTATGCCCGGCTCGAGCTCGATGTCCTCGAACACGTTGGCGAGCTCGTCGTGTCGGACATCGGGGTAGCGCGCGCCGAACTCGCCGATCGCGGTGTCGACGTGAGCGAGGTGTATCACTATGCCGGCCGTGAAGGCCGCGTCAGCGGTCCGGACCCTGAGCGGCGCAGCTACTCCTCGTGGGCCTCCTTCAGCGATCCGGCCGGAAATGGCTGGCTGTTGCAGGAGGTCACTGCGCGATTGCCCGGCCGCGTCGACGCTGACGACACCACATTTGTCTCGTCGGCCGAGCTCGCGGCCGCGCTCCGGCGTGCGTCTGTGGCCCATGGCGAGCACGAGAAGCGGACAGGCGGCCAGCGTGATGAGAATTGGCCGGACTGGTACGCTGCGTACATGGTAGCGGAGCAGGCGGGCAAGGAGCTGCCGCTATGAGGATTGGCTTGCGACGTCATTTGATATGGTAGCATCGACGCAATAGTAACCGTTTGATCGACGAGCCAGCGCCCTCAGGGGCGCACTCCGCTAGGGGGCATGCCAATTCACACTCCGGAAGACAAACGAGTGCATAGGCCACGCCCCAACGGCCGCCACCGCGCAATCCCCTCAAAGCGGACGCGTGGGAGAAAGCACATGCGTGATCACTTCTGCCGTGAGCTTGACTTTATCAGCCATGCTCAACACGCGTTCCCGATCATTCCCCGAAATTCCGACGGCAGCGGCGGGGAGAGGCCCGCCGTCGAAAACGGGAGCGGCAATGCACCAGACATTCACCAGATGTTCTTCATTGTCGAAGGCGTAGCCGCGGCGGCGGGTGTCGGCCAGATCGCGCATCAGGGCGTCAACCTCGACAATGGTGTTCTCGGTCTGTCGGCGCAGCGGTTCGCGCCCCACTAGATGCAGCATTTCCGCCTGTGGATAGTAGGCGACAATCGCCTTGCCGAGCGACGAGCAATGGATGGGGGCGAGCTTGCCAAAGCGCGAATACATGTTGGGAAGCGACGGCTTTTCGACTCCGGCGAGATACAGCAGCTCGCTGCCGAACAATACGCCAAGATTCGACTCGCTCGCCGGCCTGCTGCGCCAGCGTATTGAGGTGTGGAAGGGCCGCGAGCCGAACCTTGTTGCTGTCGAGTTGCTGGGCCGCCAGCGGCAATAGTTTCAGTCCAATCTCGAAACCGCGGCCACTCGCCGCGGGCTGCAGATAGTGCAGGTTCTTGAGAGTCTGAACCAGGCGATGCGCGGTGGTGCGGTTCAATCCCACCTTGGCGGCGATCTCCGCGACGGTCATGCCACTGGAACCGGCCACCGCTTCCATCACGTCCAGCGCCTTGACCAACGTCAGTACGGCAGGAGATTCGCCGTCTGAAGCCCGTGTCGCGAAGGATGAGGTCGATCGATTTCGGATAGTCATATCTCTCATTTTGATCGTTGTGTTCAGATATAGAACAGTAAATCCGAATGGTGCAAGGGTTCAGCTGCTGAATCCGAGCGTGCGAAGGTAGTCGATCGTCCGCAGCGCCAGCGGAAGCGGAACGGCCGGATCGCAGGGGAACATGTCCTGTTCGACGATAGCATAGCCACTATAGGAGGTATCGCGCAGCGCCTCGGCGAGCGCTGCGAAATCCACCGCGCCGCGGGCCGGCTCGTCGGTTACGCCGCGTGCAACCGCGACGCCCCAGGGCAGGTTTTCGCGGCGCACCGTGTCGAGCATGCCTTCGTTCATGCTCTTCAGATGCAGATAGGGCATTCGCGCATGGTGCTTGCGCCAGAAGCGAACGGGATCGCCGCCCGCATAGAGATGGTGGCCGGTGTCCATGCAGAGACCGACCAGCCGCGGATCGGTGGCGGCAAGCAGGTGTTCGATATCCTCCTCGGTCTCGATGGTCGCATCGCAATGCGGATGGAAGACCAGTCGCAGTCCGTGAGCGTCCCGGCACAGGCCGGCCAGCAGATGCAGCGTGTCGACGAAATCGTCCCAGCCGCCAGCGTCCAGCCGCGACGGGCCCTTCGAGACCCCAGTCGCCGGGTCGCGATAAAAATCGTCGAGCAGCACCAGGAAGCCTGCGCCGATGCCGGCGAGCCAAGCAGCGGTCCGGTGCAGCCCCTCAATGACCGCTGGGCGGTTCGCGCGGTCGGAAACTGCCGCGAAAAAGGTACCGCCAGGAACGATCAGACCCCGGTCCCGCAGCGCGTGCCCGGCGGCCGTGACGTCGGTCGGCAGGTAGCCGAAATTGCCGGGCTCGACGACGCGATAGCCGGCCACCGCGACCTCGTCGAGGTAGCGCTGCCAGGGAATTTGACTGGGATGCTCAGCGTGCCAGATGCCCCATGCATCCGACCCGGCTCCGATGGTTATCGCCACATTCTCCTCGTCAATGTGCCTTCTGACCGGACTCAACCGCCGCGCCGCCCACGCCTTCGAGCCGGCCGCGTGCCTCGGCGAGATGCATGGAAAGGCCCTGCCGCAGTACCACCAGATCGTCCGAAGCGATCACGAAGCGCGCCCCCCGACCAACCAGTGCCGGCTGGTCGTCGGCCCGCTCGTAGCGACCCACGCAGACGGGCAGGCCGTTGGCCGCCGCCGCGGCAAAGACGCGCTCGACGGCACCCTGCACGATCGGATTGCCTGGGTCGTGGAGGAGCCCGCAGGAGACGGCGAGATCCGCCGGCCCGAGGCAGAGCACATCGATGCCGCCGACCGCCGCGATTTCTGCGGCAGCGCGCGCCGCGTCGACATGCTCGATCTGCAGCATGACGAAGGTGAGGTCGTTGGCCGTTTCAAAATAACCGGCATTGCGGAAATAGTCGCTGGTGCGCCGCGGGCCATAGCCACGCCGTCCCTGCGGCGGATATTTCACCGCGGCAACCACCCTCCGAGCTTCCTCGGCGTTCATGACCATGGGCGCCATGATGCCGTCGACACCGATGTCGAGCACGCGCTTGATCAACGCCGGATCGTGACTGGGGACGCGCACAATGGTCACCGGATCCCATCTGCCAACGGCTGCGATCACCGCTTCCAGCGTCTCGAGGCCGATCGACGTGTGCTCGAGGTCGATCAGGAGCACGTCGAAACCACAGCCCGCAATGACTTCGGCGACCGCCGGCGAACCGAATGTCAGCCAGGCGCTGTAGATTAATTGCCCGTCGCGCAGGCGCTTCTTGACCTCTGCCGCTCGCTTGGATGTCAAAGGTCTATCTCCGTGCTGTGGGTAACCTTGAGGGTTTGGGCGGTCGCCAGCAATTGGCCGAGCGTCGTCTCGTCAAGCGGAATGCCGTCGCGCAAACGCCGGTCGCGCACGCTGCGTTCCATCTCTCCAGGTAGAAGGATCTCACCGCCCCCCGCTGCCGGCGGCGCCGCTTTCATCCATTCCGCAAAGGCTTCGACGTCGGCGGCGAATTGCGCACCGGCGACGCGCGACGGATCGATGAGGATAGAGGCCATATTGTTCATTTTCGGATGACGAGGTTGGGCGCTGCAGCCACCGCCCGTCAGGGCGCCGGCAAGGACGTCGATCATGAACGAGAGAGCGTATCCGCGGTGATCGCCGAACGGCAGGATGGCGCCGCCGGCGAACAGATCGGCGGGCGCGGTGCTCGGCTTGCCGTGTCTGTCAATGATCTGACCAGCCGGCAGCGCGTCGCCACGATTAAGCGCAGCCATCACCTTGCCGCCCGCCGTTGCCGCAATCGTGGCGTCCATGATGAGCGGCGCGTTGCCTGAACGCGGCAGGCCTATGCACATCGGATTGACCGACATTCGCCGGTCGCGCCCGCCGAAAGGCGCCACCAGCATGACGTTCGCGTCGAGTCCCCCGGAGGTGTTCACGAAATGCAGGGAGATCAGCCCATCGGCAGCGGCCTGTTCGGCCCAGCGACCGACGCGCCCAAGATGCCCGACATTGCGCAACATCACCACGGCGGTTCCCAATTCGCGGGCCCTGGCAATGCCTCGCGCAATGACGATCGCGCCCGCCACCTGGCCGAGACCGGCCTGTCCATCGAAAGTCAGGGTCGCCTGATTGTCCGAAACTAGCGAAGGACGCCGGCCGCGCAGGACGGTTCCCGCATCGAGATCGGCGAGATAGGTCGGCACGCGAAGCACGCCGTGCGAATCGTGCCCGACCAGATTGGCCTCAGCGAGGCCGAAGGCAACCGTATCCGCTTCCTGCTGATCGCTGCCTGCCGCCCGGAACAAGGCTGCGACGAAACCTGTAAGCCGCTCAAATGAAACGTGCCGTGTCATCGGGGCCGAGCCATTGCAGATGCTGCCGACAAGGAAGCCTCCCTTCCTCCTGGCCACCGCCGGAGGCCGTCAATTTAGCATCTCCCGGCGAAGTGCCTTGACATCCAATACTAGCGCATGGCCAAATGCGCAATATGGTCATTGTGTTCATATAGTGAACAAGTGGTTGACCGACCGCTGCGTCGCCGACCTGGGGAAAGCGCACAATGAGGGCTGCGGTTCTCGAGAGATACCGGTCGCCGCTGGTGCTGGCCGATGTTCCCGCGCCGATGGCGGCGCCCGGGGAAGTCATCGTGCGCACGTTCGGTTGCGGGATATGCCGAACCGATTTGCACATGCTGGACGGCCTCGCCTACCGTCCGGCACTGCCGCATATCCTGGGTCATGAACCAGCGGGCCGTGTCGCGGCGATCGGCGATGGCGTCGTCGGCTGGGCCATCGACGACGAGGTCGCTCCCTATCTCTTCGAAACGTGCGGCCACTGCCCCGCCTGCTGGGCGGGCAGCGACGCGCAGTGCGAGCACCCTCAGTCCATTCTCGGCGTGACGAGGAACGGCGGGTTCGCGGAGTTCTTCCGGGTTCGCGCCGACAATCTCTTGCGTGTCCCCGCCGGAATCCGCCTATCCGAAGCCGGACTGGTGTCTTGCGCCGTCGTGACCGCGGTTCGAGCCGTCGCCAAGGCCCATGTCGTTCCCGGCCAACGCGTCGTCGTGATCGGTGCGGGCGGCATCGGCCTGCTGGTCGTCCAATGTCTCGTTCATGACGGGATCGAAGTGCATGTCGTCGAAACCTCGGAGGCGATGCGCAAGGCGAGCCTAGCCGAAGGCGCGTCATCGATTGGGGCCTCAGAGGAGAGTGGATGCGAAGGCACTTTTGACCGCGTTTTCGATGTGGTCGGCACCAGCGCGACGACGGGACTCGCCGGTCGCCTCGTCAAGCGGCAGGGTCGCATCGTGGTCATCGGCGAGGAAGCGGAGTATCCGCGGATCGACACGGTCACCATCGCCCAACGCGAGATCGAAATCGTGGGGTCTCGAAACGGCAGCCGGGCGGATGCTGAGCGGGCATTGGCGCTGATGGCGAGCGGCGTGATCCGCCCGCGCATAGCAGACCGCATCGGCCTGGACGGCATCAACAATGCCCTGAAGGCGATGCGCGAGGGCCGCGTCCATGGCCGCATGATCGTCGAGTTCCCGCAATGAGGAGCCATGGCGTGGAATGTGTCCTTCCGGCGAATGCCGACCTCGCTGAAAGTCCCGTCTGGGACGCCGAGGACGCCATGCTGTGGTGGGTGGATATCTTCCGCGGTGAGGTGCATCGCTTTGATCCGGAGAGCGGACGAGACGAGACGTTCCAGCTCGATGCACCGGTCGGGTCTGTCGCCTTGCGCGCCAGCGGCGGGCTGCTCGTGGCGCTGCGCGACGGTATCTATGCCTGGCAACCGGGTGATTTGCCGGCGGCGCTTGCCAGGCCCGAGCCGGAGCGGCTCCACAATCGCTTCAACGACGGACGCACCGATCGACAGGGGCGGTTTTGGGTGGGCAGCCTGCATTTGCAGGAGACCGAGCCGACCGGCGCCCTTTACCGGCTCGATCCGGATGGACAATGCGCGCGCACGGCGGACGGCATCTATGCCTCCAACGGAACGGCGTTCTCGCCCGATGGCGCCACCGGCTACCACGCCGACAGCCGTCAACGGGTTGTCTGGCGTTTCGATTGCGATCGTGACACCGGAACTCTGACGAACAGGCGGGTTTTCATCGCGCTGGAGCCGCGCTCCGGTGCTCCGGACGGCGCGATCGTGGACGCAGATGGCTTCTACTGGCTGACGCATGCAGGCGGCTGGCGGATCGTCCGCTACGACCCGCTGGGCAGGGTCGACCGGATCGTCCAGTTGCCGGTCGAGACACCCACCTCGGCGGCCTTCGGGGGTGCCGACGGCCGCACCCTTTTCATAACCACTGCACGATACGGGCTCGATGAACGGGCGCTGGCAATGCAGCCGTTGGCCGGCAGCATTCTTGCCATCGATGCCGGGGTCGCTGGAATGCCGGACACTAAGTTTGGCGGCTGATACCGGTCACTGGGGAGTTTGCGAAGGAGCGTCACCGCATGGATAAGTTGATCGTCACTGTGACCTGCGACTCGACGATGTCGTACCCATCCAATCCCAACAACCCGACCCCTCACGGGATCGACACTGTTGCCGCCGACTACGTACGTTCGGTCAATGCCGGCGCCTCCATATGTCATCTTCACGGACCCTATACCGTCGACAAGAAGATACAGGCGGACGGGACGAAGCTGTCCGATCTGGATATCCCCGGCTGGCGCAAGCTCAGGGCCGGCATCCTCGACAACGTCGACGCGGTGATCCAGTACGGCATTGCCAACGGCCGGTTTCCGCAGCGCAAGCTTCTCATGGAAGATCAGCGGCCGGACATGATCTCGACGTGCTTCAACGCCCATGACGAGTGCTTCGACTACGAGCCGGGAACCGAACCCGTCGAGCTCTACGCCATCCACGATCGCGAAGAGCTGAGCGAATACTGCGAGATCAGCCGCCGCCTCGGCATCAAGCTCGAGGTCGAGGCGTTCCACTATGGCGGCGTCTGGAACGCCATGCGCATGATGGAGAAGGGCCTGCTCGATGGCCCCGTCTGGGTCACCTTCTTCCTCGGATGGAAGGGCGGCTGCTGGACCCCGCCCACCACGCAGGCCATGGTCTACATGGCCGACCATTGCCCGCCGGATTTCATCTGGAATACCAGCGTCATGGACCCGCTGGAACAGTGGAAGGTGCTCTCCAACGCCATCACTCTCGGCGGCCATGTGCGGGTCGGCATGGAGGACAATCCGTTCCTCACGCCCGGCGAGTACGCCCGGAACAATGCCGAGCTGGTCGAGAAGGTGGTGCGCATCGCGCGGGATGTGGGGCGCGACATCGCCACGCCCGACGAAGCGCGCGAGCGGCTCCAGATTGAGAAGCGCCCGGCTTTCCTCAAGGGCTGAGGACATCGCGGTGGCCGGCCAAAACGCCCTCACAAACGGGAAACCAGTGTGACAACCGTCACATCAAACAGGGAGGACTAAGACATGGCGAAGAAAAACTGGAAGGCAGGTGGCATTTGCGCCGGCGTGGTGCTGGCCGCGGTCGTCGCGACGAACGCAATGGCGGCAGACAAGCCGACCATCTACGTGATTGCGCCAAGCCTGACCGACCCGTTCTGGATCACACAGCAGAACGGCGCCAACCAAGCTGCGAAGGATTTCGGCGTCGACGTCGTGTTCCAGGCGCCGGCTCAGGACACGGGCGATGCTGGCATGGTACCGCTGTTGCAGGGGGCGATCGCTGCCAAGCCCGTCGGCATTGCCGTAGACTACACGTCGAAAACGATGGAAGCCGTCACCAGCGCCGCGCTCGATGCCGGCGTGAACGTCGTGCTCTACAACAACAATCGCTTCGAGGGCGAAAACGCGCCTGCCGATGCGCGCATCAAGGGCCTCGCCTTCGTCGGCCAGAATGAGGCCATGTCGGGCGAAGTGCTGACAAAGGCCTGGCTGCCCATGCTGCCCAAGGAACCGTGCAAGATCCTCATCGTGAATCCGTTTCCTACGGCATTCGTGCTAACCCTTCGTGGCGACGGCGTGAAGCGGGCGCTCGACGAGGCAAAATATCCCTATAGCGATCTCGCCGCCACCGGTGACCAGGGTCAGAATCTGGGCCTGATTGGCGCCGCCCTGCAGGCCGACCCTGCGATCTGCGGGGTCGCCGCGCTCGGCGGTCCTGCCGCCAACCCGGCGGGGCAGTACATTGCCGACGGCAAGCTGAATGTCTCGGTGGCGACCTTCGACGTGGGTCCCGAGACCGCGAAGCGCATCAAGGACGGCTCCATCGCCATCGCCATCAACCAGCAGCCGTTCCTGCAGAGCTACTATGCGGTGGCGAATCTAGCTCAGCAGTCGCTCTATACGTTGAGCCCCGTGAACGTGGATACCGGCACCTCGCTGGTGACCAAGGACAATATCGACGCCGTGCAGGCCTGCATCGACGCCGGTCGCTGCTGAGCAATCCGGGCCCTCACATGACGGCCCTTGAGAACGTCGTCCGGCGTCGGGTTGCTGCCGCCGGACATCTGCTTCACGCAATCCTTCGCAAAAGGCCGAACGCGCCATGGCAGCCGCTTCACGAACATCCACACTTCTTCGGGTCCCGGAGCTGACCCCCGCGCTCGGATTGATTGCGGTTGCCGTTTTCTTTTCGGTGCAAACCGGAAATTTCTGGTCACCACAGACGATGACCGCCATCAGCAGCATTGCCGCGACCGTCGGCATCGTTTCGATCGGTGTGACGCTGCTGATGATGTCGGGTGAATTCGACCTGTCGGTTGGACAGAACTTCGCCTTCGTCCCGATCGTATGGGCGATCCTGTTCGTCTCCAACGGCATGAACGAATGGCTTTCGCTGGCGATCGCGCTCGGCATCGGCGGCCTGGTCGGTCTCGTCAACGGCTACGTCACAACCTATTTCCGCATCCCTTCCTTCATTGCCACGCTGGGAATGTATTTCGGCCTGCAGGGCATGAACAATCTGCTGATCAGCGGCCACCAGCTGCTCATGTTCGATCCCCGGCTCTCCATGTCGCTCCTGGGTGGCAGGATCGGCAACTCGCCCTTCTACATGCCGGTGCTTTGGCTGATCGTCATCGCCTTGATCTTTTGGTTCATTACCACGCGCCTCGCCTATGGCAACTGGACCCTGGCGACCGGTGGCAACGCCGGGCCGGCCAAGGCGATGGGTGTGCCGACCGTGCGCGTGAAGCGCATCAACTTCGTCGTCAGTTCGTTTCTTGCCGGCCTCGCCGGCTGCATGCAATTCGCCTATCTGCATGGCGTCACCCAGGCACAAGGAGACAAATACGAGCTTCTGGCGATCACTGCGGCCGTGCTCGGCGGCACCTCGCTGTTCGGGGGCTTGGGCACGATCTGGGGCAGCGTTCTCGGCGCCGTGCTGCTGTCGTCCATTCAAATAGGGCTTGTGCTGATCGGGGCGCCTGGTTCCTTCTACGTGACTTTTATCGGCGTCATGCTGGTCGTGGTGGTTATTGCCAACACCAAGGTCAGCCGCATGGCTGGAGGCGCCGCATGAGCCGAGAAATCGCTAAATCCGCGACCGCACCGGGCGACATCGACCGCACCGTTCCCCCGATCTTCGAACTCAACCAGGTGTCGCACAGCTATGGCCGCAACAAGGTCATCTTCGATGTGAACCTATCCGTCTGGCCTGGCGAGGTGGTCGGGCTTGTCGGCGACAATGGCGCCGGCAAGTCGACCCTGCTGAAGATCTTCGCCGGTTATCAAAAGCCGACCGGCGGGCATCTGAAGTTTCTCGGCAAGCCGGTGTCGTTCAATTCGCCCGCCGATGCGCGCGCCTTGGGCATCGAGGCGGTCTACCAGGACCTCGCTATGGTGGACCAGCTCAACCTCTGGCAGAACTTCTACCTCGGCAAGGAGCTGAAGCGACGGTTCGGGCCGTTCATGGTCATGGACCGCAAGGCGATGCGGAAGGCCACGGTCGCTGCACTCACCGAACTCGGGTTGACCCGCATCCGGTCGGCGGACGAGCCGGTTTGGGCGCTCTCCGGCGGCGAGCGGCAGTCGGTCGCGATTACCCGCGCCAATCATTTCGGTGCCAAGCTGCTGCTCCTGGACGAGCCCACGGCCGCGCTTTCCGTCCGCGAGACCCGCAACGTCCTGGAATCGATCCGACACGCGCGTGGCCAAGGCCTCGGTGTCATCTACATTGACCACAATATGGGTCATGTGATCCCCGTGGCCGATCGCATCGTCCTGCTCGAACTGGGCCGCGTCGTTCGGGTGATCGACCGCGGCGAGGTCGGCGTCGAGGAACTGCAGGAACTGGTTGCCCAGCGGCATCACCTGATGGGCTGACGGCAGCGGCAGGGAGCCTCGCCAATGAACCTCATGCTCACGGACCAGCCGTCGCCATCACCGGCGCTGGCCGTGGCCTCGGCTACGCGACGGCCTCAGCGTTCCTACGTGAAGGCGCCCGCCGCCCTGGCGTTAGGCGCTGGCACTCATTGCCGGATCACAATGAGAGTATTGCTCAGCCCTTCTTCGCGAACGAGGTTGAACAACACGGCAGCATGCTCGGGATCGAGCCGAACACAGCCGGCAGACGCTGGTCGGCCCAGGCGCGCGGTCTGATATGTGCCGTGGACGGCGTAGTCGCCATCATAGAAGACTGAATATGGCATAGGTGCATTATCGTACAGCCGCGATCGGTGGTGCCGGGAAAGCGATTTGGCGGTCCACACGCCAGTAGGTGTTTCCTTGCCGTTACGCGCCGTAGAGACAGGCCACTGGCCGACAATCCGGCCTCGGTGAACCAATGTCATGCTCTGGGTCGAAAGATGGACCTCGGCGCGTACGGCGGCATCTTTGAGGGCGGGTTCGACCTCGAACACCAGTCCGAAAGCAAGCCCGGGTCGAACCGGGCTCCATAGACCCCGCTTCTCTTCCTGGGCGGTCTTCTCGGCGTCGGTGTAGTCGGGTCCATTTGCCCTGGCCCAGCCCTGGGCAACCAGCCATTCGCCGATGTCTCTGCCCCCGACGCTGCACTGAGCCAAGCCATCCGCTGGCCTCTCCGGCATCCGACACTCAACAGATCGGTAGCGGACGAAGCGCTGAAGAGCGGCTCGTGCCATCCGACCGCAAGGCCAAGCATCTGGCCAGGAGCCACACTGCGCATCAACTGCTGTGATCACGACCCCGACTAGCCGGATCGACTTGCTGCCTTTTTCGATCGATCCTGCGGCGCTGAATGTCGGCCGGTGAATGAGCTCGACTCGCGCGCCAGCCACCTGGTGTGATCCTCGAAGTTTGGCGATCTCAGGCGCTGACGTCGCTTTGGGCTTGCCAACAGGGATGACGGGCTTGGCAATATGAGCAGGGAAAGTGTTTGTTGATGCTCTATTGAGGCCGGTTCCGGTCAAACGGCTCGCATCAGGGTCTTGCGCGAGCGCGGCGCTGGTAACTCCAGCCACAGCGAGAAATGCGACGAGCGCGAATTTGAACCAGGTTCCCGCTAAGCCGGTGTTCATCTAGGCCTGCCCTTCCGGTCCTCCGTTGAGAGGTGACCAGAATCATTAGCATTTCCATACGACAATTTACGGGCTCATGCGGCTGCGGAGCGGCGGCATCGGAGGATTCCACGGAATGGGTGCAATAACAAATCCCACGCCAATGCCTCCCATAAGCAAGGGCAACCGCCCGCTTAGTGTCGCGGCAAGGTGACCGGAATGTACGCGACAGAACCAAAACAAATTAAGACTCTAAAGCCTGTTGTGGCGGCTGACGGCTCGACAACGATTGACAGCACTGTAAACAAGGGCAACGAAGGCATCAAAATGTTCCGTTGCAGATACGGGTCACTTTGTCGATGTTATGTCCATGACGAGTGACGGCGAGTAGCGCTCTGGAGAGGCCATATGAAGAACGCTATTGCCTTAACGCTTGCCGCTGTTGCGGTTGTCGCTTGCAGTACCACGAAGGATACGACAGCGACGATCCCGTCGTTCGCCGCCCCGCGAGTGACAGCGCCGGGGCCCAGTCCAATCAATCCCGGCAAACAGCCCGCGTTCTGCCAAGACCAGGTTGCGTTCATGTATGAAGTGGAGCCGCAAAACGTTACGGCGGGCGAGCGCGTGGTCGCAGAGGATGGCTCGACAACAATTGACGTCACAGTCGATCAGGGGAACGAGAGCGTCAGGACTTTCAAATGTCGCCTTGACGCTGACAGTCGCTTTATCGACGTGATGGCGACGACGAGCGACGGAATGCTTTAGCGCTTTGTCGACATTGTATCAGCCAATGTCCGCAAAAACGACGTGAGTGAAGGATGGGCCGCTTGCGGTAACAGATTTTCAAGGTTAACGAAATTAGCATGCAGTCGTGATCAACCGGATGGCAGCCTGGCCACGAACAGATGACGCGTATTTCCATGCCAGCCAATATCGCACGCGCCAGTTTGTTGGTTGCAGCCCTTGCCTTGGCCGGCTGCACGGATACGACAAGGCGCGGGGTGAACCCCAACGCGGAAAAGCCGTTGCCTCAAAAGATCCTCGCCGAGATGAAGGCGAAGGGGATGACCCGCTCCTCGCCCGTCATGGCGCGCATCTTCAAGGAAGAGGGCAAGCTCGAGATCTGGAAGCGGACGAACAACGGGCGCTACGATCGCATCGCGGACTATGACATCTGCAAGTGGTCGGGCCAACTCGGGCCGAAATTCACCGAGGGCGACCGGCAGGCGCCGGAAGGGTTTTATGCGGTCCGGCCCGCGCAAATGAACCAATGGTCGAACTATCACCTTGCGTTCAACATCGGCTACCCCAACACGTACGACCGTGCGCAAGGCCGCACCGGATCGAACCTCATGGTCCATGGCGCCTGCGCCTCGTCGGGTTGCTATTCGATGACCGACGAGCAGATCGAGCAGATCTACGCCTTCGGGCGCGACGCATTTCGCGGCGGCCAGAGGGAATTCCAGATCGAGGCGTTTCCCTTCCGCATGACAGCGGCCAACATGGCGCGCTATCGCAAGGATCCGAACTACGAGTTCTGGACGATGCTGAAGGAAGGCTACGATTATTTCGAGATCACAAAGGTGCCGCCAAAGGTCGATGTCTGCGGCAAGCGCTACGTCTTCAACCAGACGGTCGGCGGCGGCGCGACCTTCAACCCGATTGGCGCATGTCCCCTCACGACGCAGCCCAATTCGCTGAAGATTGCCTACCAGAGCTACCAGAAGACTTACGATGCGGCCTTTTCGAGCGCCGTCGGGTCGAGCACGCCTCAGCCGAAGGCGACGATCGGCGGTCCCAAGGAAGCGGCACTGGTCTCGGACTGGACCCGAAAGCGCGCCCGCGGCGAACGCGTGCCGACCGAGCCGCCAGCTATGGCGGATGACGGGCCGTGAGCGTGACCACGCGGATGGGCCGCATCGATTCGCCCGCCCGATGCCGCATGGCAGCGGCCGACGCTACCGCGGCAGCCAAGCAGAAGGCGGCCGGAACCTTCGTCGAGTTCTGGATGACGTGGACGTGATGGCTGCCGGCTTGGCGGGAACGCAATTCGGCCATGCAGTGGCTATGGCGCTTGTAGAAGGCAAAATCTTCACAAAAGGGATTTGCGAGGGCAGAAATGAGCGACACTGAGATTTCGCGCCGGCTGGTGCTGGGGGGCTTGGCACTCATGCTTTCGGGATGCACGCAGGCGACGGGCGCCATGTCACTTGCTTTCCCAGAGCGACCGCTGCCGGATCCTCGTTTCCAACGCCAGCGTGTGCAGTATGACGGAGGCGAACGCCCCGGCACGATCGTCGTGGATATAGCCGATCGGTTTCTCTATGCCGTGGAGGAGGACGGTTGGGCAACGCGCTACGGCGTTGCCGTGGGCGAGCAGGGTCTCACGTTCAAAGGCAAGGCGACCGTCGGTCGCAAAGAGGACTGGCCCTCGTGGCAACCCACTACCAGCATGATGAAGCGCAAACCGCGCTTGCTGCAATATGCAGGCGGGGTCCCCGGCGGACCTAACAACCCGCTCGGCGCACGCGCGCTCTATCTCTACCAGGGCAGTCGCGACACAATGTTCCGGATACACGGCACAAACGAGCCATGGCTGATTGGCACAGCGGTGTCGAACGGGTGCATCCGTTTGACAGATGAGAATATCATCGACCTCTACGACCGCACGCCTTTGGGCACGCCGGTGCTGGTTGTTTGACTCATGCCAAAGAGACGTTTCGACATAGGCGATGAGGTCGCATTGCACGGCATCGTGCTGCTGCTCGATGTGGGCGGCCCAGGCACGGTGACAGTCGAGATCTCAGCGACAGGGCAGCGAATGACCGTCATGGCCGACGCGACAGCCGTCGAGCTTATTGCCAAGGGCAAGGCAGGGCAGGGGTTCACGAAGGCACCTAAGAGCCGGCAACCAAGGCTTATCCCGGATCGCGAATAGCAGCCTTTCATCGCTTCGTACTCGCGCTCGACCGCATCGCAGGCCTCATCGCGCGTGCCCGAAATGCTTCCCGTCGAGGCGAGCCGATTGCCGATCGAGGCGGTCATGCCGCGACCGTTCCAAGGGCAGAATCAGTAACGAGGGCACCTTTCCTGACCTGCTTATGACGGTCCCCCACAGGGCGGCGAATGACCATCATGACAATCGACAAACATCGAGCTCATGGCCAAGGGCATGGGCCGGCCAGTCAGGACCCATAAAACCCGCGATCTATCAGCCCTCCCAAAGTTGGGACCAATGTGTAGCGAGGCGGAACAAAGACGCTCATCTTACGTTCCTTGTGCACCCTCTAATGATGTCCAGTATCGGGACATTTGGGTGAATAGCGGGCAAAATTCCCGCTCCTGGAGACCGAACATGTTTACGGCAGCCTCGACTTTTGCGCGCACGGGCGTGATTGCGCTCGGCGTGCTCACGGGCTTTGGCGGAACGGCGTTGTCCGCTCCGCCTGGCCTTATCGACAGACCGGCCACAGCAGCGGGCTCAGACTTTCCCATCGAACTCGTTCGCAATGCAAACCGTGGCGGGCGCGGCGGGTGGAGCGGTGGCGGCCGTACGTGGCGCGGCGGAAACTGGCACGGTAGTCGCGCATGGCGCGGCAACGGCAACTGGAGAGGACGTCATTGGAACGGCGGGCACGGCCACTACCGGCACTTCCACGACTACGACAATGACAATTTCGGCATCGCCCTCGGCCTTGGCCTGCCCCTGCTCGGCCTTGGCCTGCCCCTTCTCGGCGGCTACGGTGGCTACTATCCGGGCTATTACAACGGCTACTATCCGGG
Organism: uncultured Alphaproteobacteria bacterium; assembly: GCA_963813315.1. Classification (GTDB taxonomy): domain Bacteria; phylum Pseudomonadota; class Alphaproteobacteria; order Rhizobiales; family Rhizobiaceae; genus CAWEYO01. Next base: position 131,637 of record CAWEYO010000016.1, read on the forward strand.
CTACTACAATGGTGGCTACTACCCGCGCCGCTACTATCGCACCGGAAACGGGCACGAGCGCTGGTGCTATTCCCGCTATCGCAGCTACCGGGCCTGGGACAATACGTACCAGCCCTACAATGGCCCGCGGCGCCAATGCTATTCGCCCTATGGCTGAAACGGAGCCGATCATGCGGCTCGACCGCTAGGGCGGATAGACGACGCCGAATCTGACACTTTTGCCAGCTAAACCATTGAAAATTAATGATGAATTGGAGGTGCTGGTGCCCAGGGGCGGAATCGAACCACCGACACGCGGATTTTCAGTCCGCTGCTCTACCAACTGAGCTACCTGGGCCTCTCGTTCGGACAATCGAACCTTGCGGACCGACATGCTGCAGCACTGCGCCGCTGCCCGAAAGCGCGTGGTTTATAGCACGAGAATTTCCTCTGTCCAGCCACTGCGGCTGCGATTTGGCCAGCGAATTCCGCAGCCGATCGCGCGAGGTTCGTCACTCGCCGCCGCCGCCGTCGGGTTCGTCGTCATCCTGTCGCGCCGGTATCGCGTAGCCGCCCGAAAACCACCGGTTAAGGTCGATGTCCTTGCAGCGTGTCGAGCAGAACGGATAGGTCTCGCGCGCCGACGGCTTGCCGCACAGGGGGCAGGGATGCTTCGCTCGCAGCGGGGTAACTTTGGATGGCTGTGCCATGGCGAAATTCCGGTTCAGGAGCTGGTGCGGGAAAGCCATCTTGCGTGAACCTGGAAGCCCTCGCCAGCCAGAAGCCCGACGGTCTCGTAGAGCGGCAGGCCGACCACGTTGGTGTACGACCCCACGAGCTTCACCACAAACGTAGCCGCTAGGCCCTGAACGGCGTATCCGCCGGCCTTACCGCGCCACTCGCCGGAAGCAAGATAGTTTTCAAGCTCCTGGCGCGAAAGGCGCTTGAAGCGCACGCGGGTCTCGACCAGCTTCTGGCGCACCTTGCCGGCGGGGGTTACCAGACATATTGCCGAATAGACCCGATGCGACCTGCCCGACAGGAAGCGCAGACAGTTCGAGGCATCGTCAGTTGATTCGGCCTTCGGCAGGATGCGGCGGCCGACCGCCACCACCGTATCGGCAGCAAGAATGAACGATCCCGACCACTCGGGATCGTTCTTCAGAACTTCGAAAGCCTTGTCCGCCTTGGTTCGTGAAAGCCGCTTGGCGAGCGAACGCGCATGCTCGGCCTTGAGCGGCGTTTCGTCCACGTCGGTGGGAAACAGGCGGTCGGGTTCGATCCCGGCCTGCTGCAATAGTTCGATCCGCCGCGGGGACCCCGAGGCAAGCACCAGCTTCTGGAGGATGCTCATCTTGTCTTTGGATCCCGTCGGCTTAAACTGCGCTGCAAACGCGCGATCGACTTATTTGAACCGATAGGTGATGCGGCCCTTGGTCAAATCATAGGGCGTCATCTCGACCAGGACCTTGTCGCCGGTAAGAACGCGGATACGGTTTTTGCGCATGCGCCCGGCGGTATGAGCGATAATTTCGTGTTCGTTTTCGAGTTTGACCCTGAACATTGCGTTCGGCAGCAGTTCCGTCACAACACCTGGAAATTCGAGGACTTCTTCCTTCGGCATTCGATACCTTTTTTGGACAGGTTTTCCGACTCCCAGGCCGGAATTGGCGCGGAAGCTATATGATTATGCGTTCGTTGTGAACACGCTATTCGCCGCGGCCCGCTTCCCCATCACATGCCGAAGCGCGCGGCGATCCGCGCCTTGAGCCGGTCCCGAACGTCACGATACGCCGCGATGATCTGCTCGCGTGTACCGGACACCGTGCTCGGATCGGCGGTGGGCCAATATTCCACTTCGGCTGCAATCGACCGGGTGAATTCCAGCGCGGCATGATGCGCCTCGGGCGCGAGCGTCACGATCAGGTCGAAATAGCGGTCCTCGAGATCGGCCATCGCGCGCGGCTCGCGGCCGTTCAGCGATAGTTCGCTCTCGGCAAGCACGGCATCGACAAAGGGATCGCGCTCGCCGCCGCGCACGCCAGCCGAAGCCACGAAGGTGGTCGGGGGCAGGATTTGCCGCGCCAGCAATTCGGCCATGGGTGAGCGCACCGAGTTCATGCCGCACAGAAAAAGCAGCGACGGCGGCACTTTCGCAGGCGCCGCATCAGTCCTGTCAGAATGCGATGCAGACCCGGATGCCGGAGCACGATCCCGCAGGGCGCTTTCCCGGGAGGCCATTTTGACTAGCCCCGCCAATGGAGGACGCAGACGAGCGTAAAGAGCCGCCGCGCGGTGTCAAAATCGATCTCGATCTTGCCGGAAAGCCGATCCATCAGGGTTTGCGATCCTTCGTTGTGCAATCCCCGCCTGCCCATGTCGATTGCCTCGATGTGGCTCGGTGTCGATGATCTGATCGCGTCGTAGTAGCTCTCGCAGATGAGGAAGTAGTCCTTCACGATGCGCCTGAAAGGCGTAAGCGAAAGGATGTGGGTCACGACGGCCTCGCCGTTTTCTCTTGAGATAGCGAGCACGAGCCTGGCATCCATCAACGACAGCTTGAGCTTGTAGGGTCCCTGCCCATCGTCGCTGATCGGATAGAAACTGTTTTCTTCGATCAGGTCGAAAATGGCGACCGCCCGCTCGTGCTCGACATCGGGCGTCGACCGGCCGATCGATTCGTCCAGTTGGATATCGACCAGCCTGGCGCAATTTTTCCCGCTCTCGTCCATGCGCTAGACGTTCAGCCGGATCGCGACGGAGCGGCCATGCGCATCGAGCCCCTCGGCTTTGGCAAGGGTGATCGCGGCCGGAGCGAGCACGCGCAACTGCTCGGCGCCAAGCTTCAGGATCGAGGTCCGCTTCATGAAGTCGAGCACCGAAAGGCCGGACGAAAAACGCGCCGAGCGGGCCGTCGGGAGCACATGGTTGGAACCGCCGACATAGTCGCCGATTACCTCCGGCGTATGCCGGCCGAGAAACACAGCCCCGGCGTTGCGCATTTTTCCCAGGAAATCTTCCGCGTCGTCGATTGCCAACTCGACATGCTCGGCCGCGATGCGATCCACAAGCGGGACCGCGTCGCCGATACGTCTGACCAGGATAACGGCGCCGAAGTCGCCCCAACTGGCAGCGGCGGTTTCCGCACGCGGCAACGTCTTCAGCTGACGCTCGACGGCGTTTTCGACAGACCGGGCGAAGCCCGCATCGTCCGTGATGAGAATGGACTGGGCGCCCCTATCGTGCTCGGCCTGCGCCAAGAGATCGGCAGCGATCCAGTCGGGGTTGTTCTGGCCGTCCGCGACGATCAGGATCTCGGATGGCCCGGCGATCATGTCGATGCCGACCACGCCGAAGACCTGACGCTTGGCCGCGGCGACATAGGCGTTTCCAGGCCCTACGACCTTCACCACTGGCTTGACGGTCTCTGTTCCGTAGGCGAGCGCCGCCACGGCCTGCGCGCCGCCGACGCGGTAGATTTCGGATATGCCGGCGAGGTCGGCGGCCACCAGGACCAGCGGATTGATGACGCCGTCCGGGGCGGGAACCGTCATGACGATGCGTTCGACGCCGGCGACCTTGGCTGGAACGGCGTTCATCAGCACTGAGCTTGGATAGCTCGCAGTGCCGCCCGGCACATAGAGCCCGACCGATTCCACCGCCGTCCAGCGAGAGCCGAGTTCGACGCCGATCGGGTCGCAATAGCGGTCGTCCAGCGGCCGCTGGCGCGCGTGATGGGAGTGGATTCGGTCTCGTGCGAGTTTCAGGGCCTCGATGGCCGCGGCATCCGAAGCAGTGTAGGCGCGCTCTACGTCCTCTCGCCCGACAGCGATGCCGAGCGCGACAAGGTCGGCCCGGTCGAATTGCAGCGAAAGATCGATGAGTGCGGCGTCTCCCTCGGCGCGGACACGCCCTATGATTTCGCGAACAACGGCGTCTACATCCGCGGACACTTCGCGCTTTGACGTCAGGAATTCGGAAAAGCGCGCTTCGAAATCGCGGTCTGATTGAGTAAGGGTGATTGCCATTGGAGCGCCCGGATCAGGTTCGGTGGATCGGTACCGACGATGCCTCCCAGGCACCCCCGATATCGGCAAGGCGAGCCTCTATGCATTCCACATCGAGCCGGATCGTGGCGCCGCCTGAAAAGTCGAGCTCCACCGTGCCGGCTGGCGCATCGGCGGCTGCGAAACGGATCGCCAGCAGCGACAGCACGACAGCTGGCTTGGTGCGGTCGAGGCCAGCGGCCTTTACAGACAACACCCGGTCGAAATGCAGGACGCTTTGGCGCCTTTCGGCCTTTTTGCGAAAACGACCCAAAACGGCCTCCCAGGCCAGGCGCTTCATGGGAATGACGAAGCGCCTGTCGTGGGACAGAAACTGGAGTTCGCCCACCTTCATGACCGCGTCCTGGACATGCGCCGAAATGACGTTGAGGTCCTGCGGGTCGAGGGCGACAAGTTTGAGCGGGTCCATCGAGAAATCGGTACGTTGTCCGGTTGCTGTCCACATCCGGCCTTGTTAGGCGGTCTTTGAATGCCGTGCAACCGACGGGGGCGCGCGCACCAGAACCAGCGCCCTCGTCGGGATCAGCCCGGTATGCGCTCGATTGTCGCGCCGCATTTCGAGAGCTTTTCCTCAAGCCGCTCGAAGCCACGGTCAAGGTGGTAGACGCGGTTGACGGTCGTCTCTCCCTCGGCCGCCAGCCCGGCAATGACCAGCGACACCGAGGCACGCAGATCGGTCGCCATGACCGGCGCGCCCTTCAGCCTGGAAACGCCGTCCACGATCGCCGTCTGCCCCGCAAGCGCAATGCGGGCGCCAAGCCGTGCAAGTTCCTGCACATGCATGAAGCGGTTTTCGAAAATCGTCTCGGTGATGTGCGACTTGCCCTTGGCCATCGTCATCAGGCCCATGAACTGCGCCTGCAGATCGGTCGGGAAGCCCGGAAACGGCTCGGTCGTGATATCGACCGGGACGATGCCGGAACCATTGCGTTTCACTCGGATGCCGGAATTGACGGGAATGATCTCCGCCCCGGTCTGGCCGATGACGTCGAGCGCGCCCTGCAGCAGGTCCGCCCTCGCATTCTCCAGAACGACGTCGCCACCGGTCATCGCCACGGCCATGGCGTAGGTGCCGGTTTCGATACGATCAGGAATGACCTGGTGGCGCGCGCCGGCGAGCGAATCGACGCCTTCGATCGTGATCGTCGGCGTACCGGCGCCCGAGATTCTGGCGCCCATCGCGTTGAGGCAGTCGGCGAGGTTGACCACTTCGGGCTCGCGCGCGGCATTTTCCAGCACCGTTTCGCCCTTTGCGAGGCTTGCCGCCATCATCAATACATGGGTGGCGCCGACTGAAACCTTGGGAAAGACATAGCGATTGCCAACCAGCCGGTTCGGCGCCCTGGCATGCACATAGCCGCCTTCGATATCGATCGCGGCGCCCAGCGCCCGCAGCCCTTCAATGAACAGGTCGACCGGCCGTGTGCCGATGGCGCAGCCGCCCGGCAGCGAGACGCGGGCCTCGCCCATGCGCGCCAGCAGCGGCCCGATGACCCAAAAACTCGCCCGCATCCTCGAGACCAGCTCGTAGGGCGCCGTGGTGTCGACGATGTGCCGGGCCGAGAAATGGATCGTGCGCGAATAGCCCTCGTTCTGGCTTTCGCGGCGGCCGTTGACCGAATAGTCCACTCCGTGATTGCCGAGTATGCGGATCAACTGCTCGACGTCGGCCAGATGCGGTACGTTGTCCAGCGTCAACGTGTCGTCGGTCAATAGCGAGGCAATCATCAGCGGAAGAGCGGCGTTCTTGGCGCCCGAGATCGGTATTCTGCCGGTCAGTGCGTTGCCGCCGACAATGCGGATGCGGTCCATATGGAAGCATTTCTCCGGCAAGCGCCGGCTTAGCATCGGTTGAGATTGAACGGCTCGTCTAACCTATCAAGCGGCCTGTATCAAGAAAGGGTGAATGGTGAATAGTGAATGGTGAATGGCGAGAAGGGGAGGTGTGGGTGCGGAAGACGGGACGCCTACTCCTTTCACCGTTCATTCACTACTCCCTTCCACGTCAGCTCCTGCCTCCTTCGCCAGGCCCTCGGGCCGGGTATCTGCCTCGCCGGTCCGGCGCGATCTCGTCTGTGCTTTGCGCCTCATGAGGTTGGCGCGTAGTTCCTCGGCCTGCCGCGCCTTTCGGTCCGCCGCCTTCTTTTTCCTGTCAGGTGCCTGGTTCTCTGTCATCCCGATTGCTTGCCACGCCAATTCTCTGCCATTCGCCTGCGTCATTGTGGCCGTCCGATGGCCGCTAGAGTGGCGAATCCGAAATTCGTATTGCCTTGGAGCGAGGCTCGGATCGAATTTCGGATTCAAAGCCACGCTAGCCACTTATTGAATCTCGTGTGGTTTACGGATTTGAAGTTCCTGAGAACGCGGATGCCTTGGAAATGACAGGAACTTCAAATCCACCACACGAGCGCAAGGTTTGAATAATCCCGCATACATCGCTTGCGCCGGATGGCCCGATATGGCAGAAGGCGCCGCATTCGCGACGCTGCGGTAGCTCAGTGGTAGAGCACTCCCTTGGTAAGGGAGAGGCCGAGAGTTCAATCCTCTCTCGCAGCACCAGTTTCCCTTATGAATTCCAATGGTTTGCAATTTGGCGCGCGCAGAGGCGCGCAGAACAAAGCGTGCTTTCACTTTGACCGGCATCAAGCGATGCTTAGCTAACGTCAGAATTTCACGAAGAATAGCAAAAGCCGCCCACTACGAGAATTGGGCGGCTTCCGAGCTTCGCCCGCCCCTTCAATCAACAGCCTTTAAGCTCGCTTTCAATGATGTTGGCACGATCTGCGCCCATCATCCACAAGCTGAGTAAGGCGCGAACGCGTCCGCTCGTCGAAGTGCGCTACCACGGCGATGGTATCTTGCCCGCCTACCTTTTGGACATGGCCAAGCGAACGGAACATGAGATGACCTTGCAGGAGCCTTATCAAGTGCAAGGGCGCGAGTTCGATCACGACGGAATTGATCCCATTTTCGAGTCCCCATTCCACGTAGCCAAGCACCAATTTGGCGACCGCCCAGCTAATGCTCATTTCGGCGCCCCTGTAGACGCGATCCACCGCGAAACGGGTCAACTCATAGGTCCTTTCGCTTGCAGGCGGAGGACCGTCGCACAGCTGCGGATAGATTTCCGTCAACAGGTACGGCCGAACTGTTGGCAACAGGCGCTGATAGCCAACGAGTTGTCGCTGGTCGTAGAGCAGCATGTGGATCGCGTATTCGTCGTCAAAGGCATCACGTTCCAGCCCATCCGGCTTTCGCAGAGGCTCCCAACCAGCCTCTTCGACGAATATCTTGTGCCGAAACCGATGGGCCTCCCGAAGCTCCTCGCGACTGCCATGTAGGTTCGTCCTGTCGATGATCTTGATCATTGCCCGTCCCCATCTCGATTCTCATCTCCTCCTGCGTCTTCGGCCGCCGACAGAGCTCGATCAGCGTGCTCAGCGAGGTCACCGCATGTTTGGCCTGCTTTTCGACGCGCGCTTGACGCGAGCGTCTCTCGTCTCATTTCACCGTCACCACGTCGTAGGAGCTTGATCGGTTGGCTGGTCTATTTCGACCATCCGAACTTCTGGCCGGCATGTACCAAGTCTTTGCCACAACGCCAACGGCGCTTTCATGAACCACGGCCAAATCCGGATCGCTGATGAATGCTGCGCAAGGCGTTCATAAGTTGGTCGCGACAAGGTCTGTCTCGAAACCAAGCGCGCTCAAATCGACGCCCTCAACGTCAAAACACTGCGCGCATTTGGTCGGCGATTGCACAAATCAACTCGCATTCGGCACTTATGCCCACTATTGCGCGCCGCCGTCGCCGGGTAGTTTCCGTAGAAACTGCCAAGCTCTGAAGAGTGGGACGGTATGCTCGATTCGGACGTGTTCGACTTCATGATGCGCTCACAGGCACCCCGGCCGCGCTCTGAGCTATTGGACGACCTCTGGCGATGCGCTGCCATGCTTGGGTTCGAGCACCTGATCCTGAGCGGCGTGCCGGTCGGCGCCCAGAATCCCGAGCCGCTGGTTGAGCTGAACGGATGGCCGCAAGGTTGGTTCGCCCGGTATGTCGAACGGGGCTATGTGTCCGTCGACAGCGTCTGCCTGTACTCGGCGCGAAGCATCCGGCCGTTTGATTGGGCCGATGTTCCTCCTGAATTTTCAGATACGAAGGGTGCGCGACGGGTTAACGCGGAGGCCGGCGAATTCGGCATCAGAAGCGGATTTGCGGTACCGATGCTGAGTACCCGGCACAGCTGGCAATCGGTGGCCTCCTTTGGGTCGTCTCAAAGGAAGCTGCGTCTGTCTGACCGGGAAAAGATGCGGATCGTTGCAATTGCGACATTTGCCGGCATGGCGATCGAGCTCGGCAGCCAGGCACGCATTCACCTGACCCCCCGGGAACGCGAGGTGTTGCTGTGGGCGGCCGCGGGCAAATCCGCCTGGGAGATAGGCTCAATTCTAAAGGTGTCGGAACCGGCCGTGCGCAAGCACGAGAAGGCCGCCCGTCGCAAATTCGGTGTCACCACAACCATTCAGGCCATTGTCGAGGCTACGCGCCAACGCCTCATACATCCCTAGAGGATCGGTCCCGAATGTGGGAACCGGTTTCGGGAAAATCCGATGCTCAAACAAAGAGATAGAGCAGCAGTCTGTGCGTCCGCTGCTCTAGTCAAGGTATCAAGGTTGATACCATGATCGGCACGCCGGTTTGGTGCAGTGTTCTCCCAGCAAGGGGAGAACACGATGATATCCGCACATGTCGTCACGACGGCAAACAAGCACCTCTACACCGATCATATGGATGAGTTCCTGCGTCGACGGCACGATTTTTTCGTAACGCAAAAGGGATGGCGTCCGCCAAGTCCAACTGGCCGCGAAGTCGACCAGTTCGACACAGACGCCGCAACCTACATCCTGGGGATCGAGGACGGGCGCGTGGTGACATCGGCTCGCCTCATCCCGACCTCTGAACCCACCATGATTTCCGAGGTTTTCCCTGATCTCTGCGAGATGCGCGCTCTGCCGCGGCGCCGCGACTGGGCGGAATGGACGAGAACGTTCGTGCTTCCCGAGAAGCGCTCTTTCAGCAGGCGGGGTACGCTGACGGAGCTGTCCTGTGCCGTGATGGAGTATGCAATCGACGAAGGTCTAGCGGCACTCTGCGGCGTGCAGGAGACCTATTTCATGCCACGACACGCTGCGCTTGGGTGGAGGGCGCTACCGCTCGGCCTGCCGCGACAATTCGGCGACGAGACATACATCGTGGCCTATATCGACGTGAGCGAGGAGGCACTGGAAAGCGTTCGCAGAATCCTCGGAATAGACCACCCGCTGCTGGTCAGACGCGGCATGGTACGCCCCTTCCAGGAGCCCACTCAGGTGCACGTCAACTGATGAGAAACCAGCCACAACTGATGAAAAAACAGCCACAACTGATGAAAAACCAGCCACCGCCGCGCGCTCGCAAAGAACGAAGACTGACCGATGCCGAGAGGCAGACGCTTGAGTATATGGAGGACGCGGTCGAACAACTTGTCGTCATGAGCTTTCAAAACTTCACCATGGTCAGTTTCCTTCTCGCGATGGTGAAGGAGGAGATCACGCGTACGCTCGGCAAGCAAACAGCGAGAAAACGCCATCTGGCAGGGCGTTGAAACCTTCAATGGAAAGCTCGTTCGAAGGAGCTTGGCGCTTGCATTGAAGCAATGCCCGCGAGCAATGCATGCTCTTCGATGCGTTGCTCTCGCAATTCCGCACCTGCCTCTAGAGCATCGGACCCGAAAGTGGGAACGGTTTCGGGAAATCCGATGCTCAAACAAAGAGATAGAGCGGCAGCCCTGATCCCGTGATTCCGTCAAGTGTCCGCCGCTCTGGCGGGCAACGATTGTGCATGGATAGCCATCGCCAACCATTCCGTTGGCATGCTACTGATACTGGTATCTATTGGATCGAATCTATCCATAGTTGCGTAAAATCGGAAGTATATGCCGATCCGCTACCAGGGTTGGCGTCAAGGAGGCTATTCCCATGACTACCTATTTGTTGACGTCGCGCACCTTCACTCTCCGCCAGCCCGCAACCGCGAGCAAGTATCATATCTTTCAGGCGGCGATCGCTGCGTCCGCGGATGGCATCGCGCTTTCGGCCCGTTCGCCGCTTACGGTGGAAGGCATGGCGGGCTATGCCGGGGTCATGACGACGTTCACAGGCACCGAGGGCAATGACAGGGCAGACGCGACAATCGATGTACTGAGCGGATTCACCGGCGGTACGTTGAGCCAGCTCAGGGACCAGACAGGCGACACGATCAGTGGCGGCGGCGGCCACGACACAATCGTTGCGGGTATCGGCAACGACTTGATTGCCGGCGGGGCAGGCGACGATTTACTCAATGGCGGCTTTGACGGCGACGACACTATCGACGGCGGCAGCGGCAACGACGCGATCTTCGCGGGCGACGGCAATGATTGGCTCACCGGTGGCGACGGCAACGACCTGATGGATGGCGGCGACGACCGCGACACAATCTTTGCGGGTATCGGCAACAACTCGATTGCCGGCGGGGCAGGCGTGGATAATCTCGACGGCGGTGCCGGCGATGACATTTTCGACCTCGCCAATGGCGATTTCGACGCCGGCAGAGTCCATCCAGGGCGCGGAAGACAGCGGCAGCGGCACGCGCGACGAGATCGTGCTGACAATCCCGACCACTGTCGACTTCTCCTTGGGCACGGTCTCCGGCGTGGAGACGCTCAGCGGCAGCAGCGGCAACGACACCGTCGCGATGCCGGCGAAGCAATGGGCGGGGTTCAGCTATTGGATTGATCTCGATGACGGCACGGACGTGCTCAACATCGTAGCGAGTGGATCTTGGACATTTCAAGCTCGCCGCTCCGTCCATCGGCCAAATCGAGACCGGCAATCTCACGGGCACGACCAGCGACGAGACTTGACGCTCACGAGGCGACCAGCTCGACGCCATCATTATCGGCGCGGGCACGATCAATCTCGGCGACGGTTACGATACGATCAACTTGACTTCGACCTCGGACGACCTCAACGCGCTGGGGGCACAAGGGTTCGTCGGGCCGAATTCGATTGCATATGAGAGGATCCAGGGCGTCGAGGAGATATCGGCCGCCGGCGCGACGGCCGGCGTGAAGATAATCCTGAGCGCCCAGCACGCAGCCTTCAAGATCACCGGCGGCGCGTTTGACGACACGATCACCGGCGGCTTCGGCGCCGACACGATCGACGGCGGCGCCGGCGTCGACGTCCTGAGCGGCGGCGGCGGCGACGACTTGATTGTCCTCGCCACTAGCGATTTCGCCCCGGGCGAATCGATTCACGGCGGCAGCGGCACGCGCGACCAGATCATACTCACGGGTGGGACTACAGTCGACTTCACCACCGGCACGGTCTCCGGCATCGAGAAGCTCACAGGCAGCATTGGCGACGACGACGTGACGATGAGCGTGACGCAATGGGCGGGGTTCGTCACGATCGATCTCGGCGTCGGCACGGACGCGCTCAACGTCAAGGCCGCCGGGATCGTGGACATTTCCGGGCTCGGCGCTCCGTCGTGGGGCTATGAGACAGGCAGTCTCACCGGCTCGGCCGGCGCAGACACGGTGAGGCTCACCGGCACCCAGCTCGACGCGATCATCATCGGCAACGGCACGATCAACCTCGACCTCGGCATCGATACGATCGAGCTGACCTCGCACGCGGTAGACGTCACCAATCTGAACAACGGGGGTGATGCACAACTCACAGGCGTCGAGGTGATCACGGCCGTCAACTCCACGAACGCCGTGTCCTGGGTGCTGGACAAGCAGAGCGAAGGCTTGCAGCTCTTCGGCGGCGCGTTCGCCGACAGGATCACCGGCGGGGGTGGAAATGACTTGCTCGCCGGCGGCAACGGCGCTGATACGCTGACAGGTGGAGGCGGCCACGACGTGCTGCTCGGCGGTGCCGGCAACGACATACTCAGCGGCGGGGCTGGCGCGGACAAGTTCTTCTTCAATAGCGCGCTGAGCGCGGCCAGCAATATCGACAAGATCGCCGATTTCTCGTTGAGCGGCGACATGGTGCAGTTGGAGAACGCGGTGTTCACCGCCCTGACGACAACCGGCACGCTGGCCGCGGGCGCCTTCTATGTCGGCGCAGCGGCGCACGATGCCAACGACCGCATCATCTACAACGATAAGACCGGCGCGCTGAGCTACGACGCTGACGGCAAAGGCGGCGCCGCGGCGGTGCAGTTCGCCACGCTCACCGGGCTGGCGCTCACCAACGCCGACTTCGTGGTGGTGTGAGGTCAACGGACCGGGCGTTCGGCAGGTAGGTCTGTCGTTCGCAGCATCAGCGCCGGGCGATGAATTGAGGGCGGCGTTCTGGCATTGTGCCGGGCGCCGCCCTCAGCGTGCTTCTGATCCTGGTCGCCGTAATCCTCGTGCGTGCCTAGTCGAGGCGGGCGACGGGATGTGATCTCGCGCAGTCCTATGCTCAGGCCGGTCTGGCGCAACGCCGACATGATCCGTGCGATGGGCCAAACGACCACTCACGATTTCCGCACTTGCCGCCCCAGCGGACAACAATTGTGCACGGATCGCCATCGCCACGTATCTGCCAACGTGCTAGTCGAAGGGCGTTAATCGGGCAAATTGGAATACCGGTTAGGCAGCAGGGTTCAGCGTCACTGCGGAGCCTGTTGCATACCGTTGAGCGCGTCCGGGAAAAGTTGGCAGCGGTATCCGGATGGTCGCGCGACAAGACCAGGGCTTGGGACGGGTGGCAATTCGACGACAAGTCGTCTCGCTGAGAAGCATGATCCGGCACCGAATTTCGGCGCTGCAGGAAGCGGCAGCCTTTTCGGATAAAATCATGCGCAAAAACAAAAAGTTAGAGCGCAACAATAAGTCAGAGCGCGATGTCGGTTCGAGGTGAATCGTCTCGCTCTGGGAACGTGAACGCAACCGAGAGTTTGCGACTGTCGTCCGGTCGCCGATGTCGTCGGCGCACATGGTTGTTGTGTGTCCAGCATCGAACCGCTGAAAAACCTGAGAGGAAACCGTTTTATTGATCGACCGCGCCTTCAATATCGGCCAGTCCACAACCGGGGACAACTGCGACGCAGTCCCGGCGGCGTTCGATGTGCCCGCGAGCGGCGCTGAGACGGTGCTGCCGGAACACGCGACGGTTCGCGAGATTGTGTTTGTCGATCCGGGCATTTCCGACCTCGACACCCTGCTGCGGGGCGTGCGGCCCGGTATCGAGACGCATCTGCTCACCACCGATGAACCGGCGCTGGCGCAGATGGCGCGCGCCGTTGCAGGCAGGAGCGGGCTCGAGGCGATCCACGTGATTTCGCACGGAAAGCCCGGCGAAGTGAGCTTCAGCGCCGGCGCTATCGCGGCCGACGACATTGAGCGCGCAGCGGCCGAGCTGGCCGGCTTCGGACGGGCGCTTGGCGCCGACGGCGCGCTGTTGATCTGGGCCTGCGAGACTGGCGCCGGCGAGCGCGGCGCGGCCTTCCTGGACGCGCTGGCGCGGAAGACGGGTGCCCGCGTGGCGGCGGCGAGCGGCCTTGTCGGTGCTGCCGCAAAAGGCGGGACATGGACGCTGGACCGCGCTTCAGGCCGCCAGCCGGTCACCGCCGAAGGCATGGAAGATTATACCGGGGTCATGGCGCGGTTCACGGCCAGTGGCGGCGCCGGCGCGGTCCAACTGGAAAATGCGGTGTTCACCGCCAAGACAATGGGATTGGGAGTGTAGCATGGTAGAATCGTCGTTTGCGGCAACAGCGCCGGGCAATGAATTGAGGGCAGCGTTGCGGCATTGTGTCGGGGCGCTGGTTGGCGTCGGCATCTTTTCCGGCGTGGTCAACATCCTCGGGCTGACCGGCTCGCTCTACATGCTGCAGGTCTACGACCGCGTGCTGCCCTCGCAGAGTGTGCCGACGCTGGTCGGCATCACCATCATCATGCTCTGGCTCTATGCGGTCTACGGCCTGCTCGACTTCGTCCGCCTGCGGCTTTTGGTGCGCATCGGCAACACGCTCGACCGCAAGCTGCATGAGAAGGCCTTCGCCGCGTCGCTGCTTTTGCCGTTGCGGGCCGGCCACGAGGGCGCCCGCGTGCAGCCGATCCGCGACGTCGACCAGATCAGGAGCTTCGTCTCGGGAACCGGGCCGACCGCCTTCTTCGACCTGCCGTGGATCCCGTTCTACATGGTCATCATCTACATGCTGCATCCCTCGCTCGGCCTGCTGGCGACGTGCGGCGCCGTCGTCATCGTGGTTTTGACCCTGGTTGCGGAGCGTCTCGGACGCGCCCCGTCGAAGCGGGCGACCAAATCGGTGATCTCGCGCACCTCCTATGCCGAGGCCGGCCGCCGCAACGCCGAAGTCATCCGCGCCATGGGCCTCTCCAACCGGTTCGGCAAGCTGTGGAGCGAGCAGAGCCTGCGCTTTCTCGCCGAGCAGCGGCGGGTCTCCGATGTCATCGGCGCCACCGGCGCGCTGTCGCGGACGCTGCGCATGGCGCTGCAATCGCTGATGCTCGGGCTTGGCGCCTATCTGGTGATGTCCGGCGAGGCCTCGTCCGGCGTCATCATCGCCTCCTCCATCATGTTCGCCCGCGCGCTGGGTCCCGTCGACATCGCGATCGCCAACTGGCGCAGCTTCAATTCGGCCCGCCAGAGCTATGCGCAGCTTGCCAAGACGCTGAAGGCGGTTGCCGACCTCAGGCAGCCGATGGCGCTGCCGCGGCCCCGCCACACGCTCTCGGTCGAGACGCTGGCAGCCGCCGCACCCGGCCAGCAGAAGCCGCTCATCCAGAACGTCACCTTCGCGCTCGAAGCGGGCGCCGGGCTGGGCGTGATCGGGCCGAGCGCGTCGGGCAAGTCGACGCTGGTGCGCGCCATCGTCGGCGCCTGGCCGGCGCTGCGCGGCTGTGTGCGCCTCGACCAGGCGGCCCTCGACCAATGGGACGTCGAGGCGCTCGGGCGCGACATCGGCTATTTGCCGCAGGACATCGAACTGTTCGACGGCACGGTTGCCGAAAACATCTGCCGCTTCGATAAGGACGCCGATGCCAATGACATCCTCGCCGCGGCCAAGGCGGCCGGGGTGGACCAGATGATCCTGCGCCTGCAGGACGGGTTCGGGACGCGGGTCGGCGTCGGCGGCACCGCGCTGTCGGCCGGACAGCGGCAGTTGGTCGGGCTGGCGCGGGCGCTCTACGGCGATCCGTTTTTGGTGGTGCTCGACGAACCCAACTCCAATCTCGACGCCGACGGCGACGTCGCGCTTGCCACCGCCATTCACGGTGTGCGCCAGCGCGGCGGCATCGTCATCGTGGTCGCGCACCGTCCTTCGGCGCTGGCCAATCTCGACCAGCTGCTGGTGATGGCGGGCGGCATGATGCAGGCGTTCGGCGCCAAGGACGAGGTGCTGGCCGGCGTCACCCGGCCGGCGGCCGAGCGCAGATCGCAGACAGTGGTTCCCCTTCACGAGAGGCGTTGATGGCTATGGCAAACATTTCCTTGAATTCCTCGACGTTGGGCTCGCTGCATCCTTTCGAACGCTCCGGCGAAGGCATCAAGGCCAACATCCTGTTCGGCCTTGCGGTATCGGTGTTGCTGGTCGGCGGCATCGGCGCCTGGGCGGCGATGACGAAGCTGGCGGGAGCGGTCATCGCCTCGGGCACCGTGGTGGTCGAAAGCAACGCCAAGAAGGTGCAGCACCAGACCGGCGGCATTGTCGGCGAGATCCTGGTCCGCGAGGGCGACCGCGTGTCGGCCGGCGACGTGATTGTTCGCCTCAACGAAACGATGACCCGCGCCAATCTGCAGATCATCTCGCAGCAATACGACCGCACCGTCGCGCGCCAGGCGCGGCTGCAGGCGGAGCGGCTCGGCCTGCCCGCCATCACGCTTCCCGACGATCTCGCCAGGCGCGCCGGTGATGATGCCGGCGTGGCCGCCATGGTCGCCGGCGAAAAGGCGCTGTTTGAAAGCCGCACCAGGGCCTCGACGGGGCTGAAGTCGCAGCTTGCGGCGCGCTCGGGCCAGCTCGAGCGGGAGATCGAGGGGCTGAGCGCCCAGCGCAAGGCGATGGATGAATCGGCCACGCTGGTCGAGCGGGACTACAACAGCCTGCAGACACTCTACGAGAAGAAGCTGGTCTCGCTCGAGCGGGTGAGCGAGCTGCAGCTCGAGCTGTCGCGGCTGAAGGGCGAATCCGGCCGGCTGGCCGCAGCGATCGCCGAGACGGACGGCAAGATCAGCGAGACGGCGCTGCAGGCCCTGCAGGTCGACGAGGAAATGCGCAAGGACGTCAATGAAGAGCTGCGCGAGCTGGACGGCAAGGAGGTCGAGCTGGTCGAGCGCAAGCTGGTCGCCAAGGACCAGCTGGCGCGCACCGAAATCCGCGCCCCGCAGTCGGGCTTCGTGCAGGAACTGGCCGTCCACACCGTCGGCGGCGTCATCGCACCGGGCGAGACACTGATGCTGATCGTGCCGGAACAGGACCAACTGGTCATCGACGCGATGGTCGCGCCGGCCAGCATCGACGACATCAAGCCGGGACAGCCGGTCTCCATCCGCTTCCCGGCCTTCGACGTCGCCACCACGCCCGAATGCAAGGGCACCGTGCAAAGGGTGTCGGCCGACCTGATCAAGGACCCGCAGCGGCAGGTCTCCTACTTCGTCGCCAGGACCACCCTCGACGACCCGAAGGCCTGCCTCAAGGACGCCAGGCGCCTGCAGCCCGGCATGCCGGCCGAAGTCCACATCCAGACCGGCGAACGCAACGTCTGGTCCTACGTCTTGAAACCGCTGACAGATCAGATGCAGCGGGCGTTCAGGGAATAGGCAACAAGCGGCAACGGTCTCGGCGAGTGAGAGTTTGACCCCGCGGCGGATTGATTTGACAATGCGCCGCGGTTCCTTGCAATTCCGCACGGACAAACATCGCCGGACACCCTTATGACCAATGTCGCCCTTACCGGGCTCGCCCGGGATCTCGCCAGGCGCGCCGACACAGGCCGCCCGGTCCGCATCGGCGTGATTGGGTCGGGTGAGATGGGCACCGACCTGGTCACGCAGGGGATGCTGATGCGGGGCATCGAGGTCGCGGCAATCTCCACCAGGCGGCCGCATACCGCCCGCGACGCGATCCGGATCGCCTATGGCGACGAGGCAAAAGCGCGCGAAGCGCGGACCGCGTCCGCGGTCACCCAGGCAATCGAAGCCGGAAAGATCGCCATCACCTCGAATGAACTGCTCGTCACCAACCCGCTCATCGAGGTGGTGATCGATGCAACGGGAAAGCCGGGCGTAGCTGCCGATTTCGATCTGATGGCAATGGAGCACGGCAAGCATCTCGTGATGATGAACGTCGAAGCGGACGTCACCATCGGCGCGTTGCTCAAGAGAGAAGCAGACCGGCTTGGCGTCGTTTATTCGGTCGGCGCAGGCGACGAGCCGTCGAGCTGCATGGAACTGATCGAGTTCGCAACAGCCCTAGGCTATACGATCGTTTCCGCCGGCAAGGGCAAGAACAATCCGCTCAACCATGATGCCGTGCCCGACGACTATCGGGAGGAGGCGGAGCGGCGGAACATGAATCCGCGCATGCTGGTCGAGTTTGTCGACGGCTCCAAGACCATGGTTGAAATGGCGGCGATCGCCAATGCCACCGGCCTGGTGCCGGATGTGCCCGGCATGCATGGCCCCAAGGCCGACCGCGACGACATGGTGAAGGTGCTGATCCCGCGTGAGGATGGCGGCATTCTGAGCAGAAAGGGCGTGGTCGACTACACGATCGGCAAGGGGGTCGCGCCGGGCGTCTTCGTTATCGTGGAGGCAACCCATCCGCGCATCATAGAGCGGATGAACGACCTCCACATCGGCAGGGGACCCTACTACAGCTTCTTCCGGCCTTACCATCTGACATCACTGGAGGTGCCGCTTACGGCCGCCCGTATTGCGCTTTATGGCCGGCCCGACATGGTGCCGCTGCCAGTCCCCGTCGCCGAGGTCTGCGCGGTCGCGAAACGCGATCTCGCAGCCGGCGAAACGCTCGATGCCATCGGCGAGACCTGCTACCGGTCGTGGACGATGACGGTCGCCGACGCCCGGGCCAGGCGCGCCGTTCCCGTCGGCCTCCTGGAAGGCGGCAAGGTGCTCCGGCCTGTGGGCAAGGGCGAATTGCTCACGAGCTCGAACGCGACACCGGACACCAACACAAACCTTTTCCGGCTTCGCCGGCGCCAGGACGAGATGTTCGCCGAACTCGCCTGATCGCGTTCGGCCACGCCCTGTTTCTTTCCGTGTCAGCTCTTTGCTGCGCACTTTTCGGCGACATGCTTAGAGCGCGTCGCGTCCGATGTGATTCAGGAATGCTGGCAGGACAGAGGGGGGTGAGGCAGAGCGATATCGCGGCAAACTGCGGGGTGAGGTCGGTCGTGCGCGACGCGCTTTAGGCTATTGTTTTTGCGCATGTCGTTATCCCAAAACCGCTGCGCACTTTTGGGCGACATGCATTATTTTCGAAGCTCGATCGACCTCAGCCTCGCCGCCTCGACGGCCTCGTTCACGAGGTTTTTTAACCGGTCGTCGCCCATCAGTACCGCAAGCGCGGCCGCGGTCGTGCCATTGGGGCTGGTTACCTGCCGGCGCAACGTGCCCGGATCGTCGCTGCTGGCGGCAGCGAGGCTCGCCGCGCCATGAACAGTCTGCACCGCAAGCAGCCTCGCCGTGTCACCCGGCAGGCCTGCATTCTTGGCAGCGTCGGTCAAAGCCTCGATGAAATGGAAGACATAGGCGGGTCCCGAGCCCGAGACGGCGGTCACCGCATCCATCAGCCCTTCATCGTTGACGGCAGTTACTTCGCCGCTGGCCGACAGCAGGGCGTTGACGAAATCGCGGGTGGCGTCGGGAACAAGCTGGTTTGCAAAGGTCACCATCATGCCCTTGCCAATAGCGGCAGGCGTGTTGGGCATGCAGCGAATGACGGGAACGGCGCCCAGGATTTCCTCGAACGTCGCGATCGGCGTTCCGGCGGCAATGCTGAGGAAGGTCGTGCGTCCGTCGGCGAAGCGCTTGTAGCCGCCCGCTACCTCGCGCATCACCTGCGGCTTCACGGCCAGTACGGCCAGCACGGGTGAAAGGTTGGCGGGCAGTTCGCTGCTATTTTCGGCCGTATTGCTGCCAAGCTCGGCGGCGCGCCGGCGCAGCGCTTCGTTGGGCTCGACCACCCACACGTCCTCGGGCGCAAGCCGTCCCGATTTCACCCAGCCGGAAAGCATGGCGTAACCCATATTGCCGCAACCGGCCAGGACCACTGTCGATTTCATGGCGGAATCTCCTCGACAAGGGACATAATGCATGTCGCCCAAAAGTGCGCAGCGGTTTTGGGAAAACGACATGCACAAAAAACAATATGCATGTCGCCCAAAAGTGCGCAGCGGTTTTGGAAAACGACATGCACAAAAAACAATATGCATGTCGCCCAAAAGTGCGCAGCGGTTTTGGGAAAACGACATGCACAAAAAACAATAGCCTAAAGCGCGTCGCATGAATCCGTTTCGAAGCAATGCGCTTTAGCCCGTCCGGCGGCTTTGAGAAAGGCAGAACGGAGAGGTAGCGGCAAATGCTGAAGCACGGGCGCAGACGTCAAGAAGTCCGGACGCAAATCCGCCACGGTTTCAAGTATACGGCATCAGACGGCGCTCTGAAGGAATTGCACGGTCTTTTTTTGGTGAAAATGCGCCGAACATAGCAGCCGCGGGGAAGGTTCATGGCCGAAATCATCGATGGAAAAGCAATTGCGGAAAATGTTGTCGCAAAGGTCAAACGGCTGACAGCGGACCTGGCCGGAACCAACGGTACTCAACCGGGCATCGCCGTCGTCATTGTCGGCGAAGACCCTGCAAGCCAGGTGTATGTCGCGTCGAAGAGCCGGAAAGCGAAGGAGTGCGGCTTCCACTCGGTCCAACACGTATTGGCGGCCGAGACGGGCGAGAGCGAACTTGTCGGTCTGGTCGGCAGATTGAATGCCGACCCGAAGATCCATGGCATCCTTGTCCAGCTGCCGTTGCCGGCTCACATCGATTCAGGACGCATTATCCAGACCATCGCCCCCGAAAAGGACGTCGACGGCTTTCATTTCATCAATGTCGGCAAGCTTGGAACCGGCGAACTGGACTCCGCCTTCGTGCCCTGCACGCCGGCCGGTTCGATGCTGCTGATCGAACACGTTCGCGGCAAGGATCTCTCCGGCCTGAATGCCGTCATTGTCGGCCGCTCCAATATTGTCGGCAAGCCGATGGCCAACCTGCTGCTTGCCGCCAACTGCACCGTTACTATCGCCCACAGCCGCACCCGAGACCTGCCGGCGCTGGCACGGACGGCCGATATTCTTGTTGCCGCCGTCGGGCGGCCGGAAATGATCAAGGGCGAATGGGTCAAGCCGGGCGCGACAGTGATCGACGTCGGCATCAATCGCATCCCAGCGCCAGAGAAGGGAGAGGGGAAGGCAAAGCTGGTCGGCGACGTCGACTTCGCGAGCGCCGAGAAGTCGGCCGGAGCGATCACGCCGGTGCCGGGCGGCGTCGGCCCGATGACCATCGCAATGCTGATGGCCAACACCGTGACCTCGGCCTATCTGGCGTCCGGCCTCCGGCGCCCGATATTCTAGGGTGGGCGGCAACACCGATGGAATCGGTGCTGCCGCTCTATCTCATTGCTCGATCATCGGATTTTCCCGAAACCGGTTTTCACTTTCGGGTCCGCCACTCTGGGTGTCCCTGTCTCGAAAGTACCAAAGAATGATCCCAAAGAGTTGACAGTCCTTTCGGACATGTTCATTCGTGAGAACAAGACCTTAGAGCTGGATGACGATTCGACGAAAAGCTATCGCATTCTAGTGTGGCGAAACCGAAATTCGTATTACCTTGGAGCGAGGCTCGGATCGAATTTCGGATTCAAAGCCACACTAGCAACTTATTGAATCTAGTGTGGTTCACGGATTTGAAGTTCCTGAACGCGGATGCCATGGATATGACAGGAACTTCAAACCCACCACACTAGCGGCCAAATGACGAACGTGGCCAAACCTCTCCGGTAAATTGCGCTTCCTGATGAAGAACCGCTGATGTCCGATCCCATTGAAGGCAACCGGCATTTCGCGTTCCTGTTGGTCGACAAGTTCTCGATGTTTTCGCTCGCTGCGGCAATCGATACGGTCCGATCGGCGAACCGGCTGGTTGGCCGCGATTTCTATGGCTGGACAACGGTTTCGCCTGACGGCGAGGCTGTAATGGCCTCGAACGGGCTGCCCCTGAAGGTCGACTACAGCGTCGGCGACATTCCGCCGGTCGACATTCTTTTCGTCTGCGTCGGCCTGACCACTGAATTTCCCGGCAAGAGCAAGGTGCTCGGAGCCTTGCGCAGCTGGGGACGCCGCGGCGGGGCGCTCGGCGCGCTTTCGGTCGGCTCCTACCTGCTCGCCGAGGCCGGCCAGCTCGAGGGTCATCGCTGCACGATTCACTGGGAAAACCGGGCCGGCTTCAAAGAGAGGTTCGCGGACATCGAATGTACCGGCAATGTGTTCGAGATCGACCGCAAGCGCTACACCTGCGCCGGCGGAACGACGTCGATCGATCTCATGCTCGAGATCGTGCGCGGCGACTTCGGTTCCAATATCGCCAACGCTATTGCCAACCAGTTCCAGCATGAGCGAATTCGTTCGGCGGGCGATCGCCAGCGGGTGGGTCCGGAGCGCGATCTGACCGGCAAATCGGAAAAGCTTCGCAAGATCGTCGAACTCATGGCAGACAATCTCGACGAACCTTACTCGGCGGTGCAGTTGGCCAAGTCCGCAGGGCTCTCCGTACGTCAGGTCGAGCGGCTCTTCCTTCGTCACCTTAACGTCACGCCGGGCCGATACTACATGCGGCTCCGTCTCGAACGCGCCCGCGAATTGTTGCGCCAGACCAACATGCCGATCCTGGACGTCGCGATCGCCACCGGATTTACCTCGCATTCCTACTTCGCGCAGAGCTACCGGCTGCAATTCGGCCGTCCGCCGAGCGAGGAACGGCGCACGACGTATTGATCTGGTCTTATTGCTGTCTTCTACCGAAAATGTAAGGCGTATTGCCTTACATGCAACCGCGCTCATCCCCCAAATGCGCTTGCGCCCTGGTCGGCGCGTCCTGCCAGCTCGCGGAATCCGGCGAAGAGCTCGCGGCCGAAGCCATAGGAATTGGCTGAGAGGTCGATCCGCGGGGCAATTCGCATCCTCAACTCTTCCGCACCCACCAGCACCTCCAACGTGCCTGCCTCGGCGTCCAGCCGCACCACGTCGCCATCGCGCACCTTGCCGATGGCGCCGCCCTCCAGGGCCTCCGGCGTCACATGGATCGCTGCCGGCACCTTGCCGCTGGCGCCCGACATGCGCCCGTCGGTGACGAGCGCCACCCTGTGGCCGCGGTCCTGCAGAACGCCCAGCACCGTGGTCAGCTTGTGGAGTTCCGGCATGCCGTTGGCTTTCGGTCCCTGAAAGCGCACGATCGCAACGAAGTCGCGGTCAAGCTGACCTGCCTTGAAGGCGTCGTTCAATGCATGTTGGCTGTCGAACACAAGGGCCGGCGCCTCGATGAGCCGACGGTCGGGTTTCACGGCGGAGGTCTTGATGATGGCGTGGCCAAGATTGCCCGCAAGCACCTTCAGCCCGCCGGTCGGCTGGAAGGCATTGGCGGCGTAAGAAAGCACTTTTTCGTCGCCGCTTCTTTGCGGCGCGGGCTCACGGGCGACGGTCCCGTCGGCCGCCAACCTCGCCTCGATCGTGTAGGGACGCAGCCCAGTGCCCCAAACGGTACGCACATCCTCGTGCAGCAGTCCGGCATCGAGCAGTTCGCGGATGAGGAAGCCCATCCCTCCGGCCGCGTGGAAATGGTTCACGTCCGCCAGACCGTTCGGATAGACGCGCGCCAGCAGGGGCACCGCTTCCGACAGGTCGGAGATGTCCTGCCAGGTGAGGCTGATGCCGGCGGCTGCGGCCATCGCGATCAGATGGATCGTGTGGTTTGTCGAACCGCCGGTAGCATGGAGGCCAACCACCGCATTGACGACCGATCGTTCGTCGATCATGCGGCCGGCAGGAGTGTATTCATTGCCGAGCGCCGTAATTGCGAGTGCGCGCTTCGCCGCCTCCCGTGTGAGCGCGTCGCGCAGCGGCGTGCCCGGATTGACGAATGAAGCTCCCGGCGTGTGGAGACCCATGATCTCCATCATCATCTGGTTCGAGTTGGCTGTACCGTAGAATGTGCAGGTTCCAGGCCCGTGATAGGATTTCGCTTCTGCCTCCAGCAGATGCTCCCGCCCGACCTTGCCCTCGGCATATAGTTGCCGGATTCGGGCCTTTTCGTCGTTGGGCAAGCCGGAAGTCATCGGCCCGCCGGGAATGAACACCGCAGGCAGATGACCGAAGGTCAGTGCACCGATGACGAGTCCCGGCACGATCTTGTCGCAGATGCCGAGATAGACCGCCGCGTCGAACATGTTGTGGGAAAGACCGACCGCCGTCGCCATGGCGATTACGTCGCGCGAAAAGAGCGAGAGTTCCATGCCCGGCTGCCCCTGGGTGACGCCGTCGCACATCGCCGGTACCCCAGACGCCACCTGCGCAATGCCGCCGGCCTCCCGCGCCGCGGCCTTGATGAGTTGCGGAAACGTCTCGTAGGGCTGATGGGCCGACAGCATGTCGTTGTAGGAGGTGATGATGCCGAGATTCGGAACACGATCGCCGGCAAGGATTGCCTTTTCGGATGGAGTGCAGGCTGCGAAGCCATGGGCGAGGTTGCCGCAGGAAAGCACCGCCCGGTTGGCGGTCTGGCCAGCGGCATCGTCGATCCGCGCGAGATAGATTTCGCGGCGCGGCCTGGAGCGCTCGCGAATGCGGCGGGTGACGGCTTCGATGTCGTTTCGGACGGTCATAGCGGTTCCTTTCAGAATATCCGGCAGGAATCGGATTCGAGCGGCTTCGGCGGTGTCTTTACGGCGCCCAGAAGACCTCAACCGGTGTCCGGGCATGTTCGAGAAGGGCGCGGACCGGCATTCTGCTGCCGGGTTCCAGCGCGGATTCAAACACGCGGCGTTTTTCACTTCCCTGGATGTGCAATGCGACAATTCCGGCGCCAGCCAGTTTCGCAAGCGGGAGGGTCAGCCTCGGCTCGCCGGCGCTTGGCGAATTGACCGGCGCGACTGCGCATTCTGTCGCAGGATCGAGCAGAACGTCCAGTTCCCTGGCGTCAGGAAAGAACGAGGCCGTGTGGCCATCGAGCCCCATGCCGAGCACCGCCACATCAAGGGGCCAAGGCAATGCTCGCAGCTCTTTGTCGGCTTGGTCGGCTGCTTCCTCGATCGTGTCCGCCGGCCGGTAAAGTCGGGCAAAACTCGCCGCCTCGGCCCGGTTCCGCATGAGGTTCTCCATTACCAGCCTGGCGTTCGAGCGCGGTGAAGACATCGGCACGAAGCGCTCATCGACGAGCACCACCGTTACATCGTTCCAGGAAAGCTCCTCATTCGACAGGGTACGGAAGAAGAGGCCGGGCGTCGTACCGCCCGAAACCGCGACCAGCGCTTCGCCTCGATGAGCGATCGCGCTTCGAAGGCCGTCCGCGGCCACACGCGCCAACGCGCTTGCAAGATCGCCGGGCGAGGCGAATTCGTTCCATGCGAATTTCGGTGGATCGGCCAGCATCAGGTGCTCTCGTGCCAGGTGCGACCATCACGCTCTATCAGGGCTATGGAAGCGGACGGACCCCACGTCCCGGCGGTATAGCCCTGTACTTCCTGGCTGTTGTCCTGCCATGCCGCCTGAATCGTGTCGATCCATTTCCAGGCCGCCTCGACTTCATCGCGACGCATGAACAGCGTCTGGTTGCCGCGCACGACATCCATGATCAGCCGCTCATAGGCGTCCGGATTGCGCGCGTCGAACGTTCCCGCGAAGCTCATGTCGAGCGGCACGTGCTTCAGCCTCATGCCGCCCGGGCCCGGATCCTTGATCATGATCCATTGCTTCACGCCTTCGTCAGGCTGCAGCCGGATGACCAACTGGTTGGCGATGATGTTGCCCGCGCCCTCGCCGAAGATGTTGTGCGGTATCTGCTTGAATTCGATGACGATTTCGGAGGCGCGGGTTGCCAGCCGCTTGCCTGTCCGCAGATAGAACGGCACGCCCGCCCAACGCCAGTTTGCGATCTCGGCCTTGATGGCGACAAAGGTTTCCGTCCTGCTCTGGCGGTTCTCCAGTTCCTCGATATAGCCATTGACCGGACCGCTGGCCGACGCACCCGCGCGGTATTGGCCGCGCACGGTGATCTTCGGCGCCTCGTTGCCGTTGATGCGCCTCAGCGAGCGCAGCACTTTCAGCTTTTCGTCACGCACCGCGTCGGCATCCATGGAGGAGGGGGCTTCCATCGCCACAAGACAGAGAAGCTGCAACATGTGGTTCTGCACCATGTCGCGCAGCGCGCCCGCCTTGTCGTAGTACCCGGCGCGGCCTTCAAGGCCGACCGTCTCGGCGACCGTAATCTGCACGTGGTCGATATGCGCCGAGTTCCAGAGCGGCTCATAGAGCCCATTGGCAAAGCGCAGCGCCATCAGGTTCTGGACCGTTTCCTTGCCGAGATAGTGGTCGATGCGGAAAATCTGCTGCTCGCTGAACACTTTACCGATCGCGTCGTTCAGCGCGCGGGCCGAAGCGTGATCGCGCCCGATCGGTTTTTCCACGACGATGCGCGCCTCGGCGTTGACGAGGCCGTGCTTCTGGATATTGGCGGCGATGTCTCCGAACAGCTCCGGCGTCACAGCAAGGTAGAAGGCGCGGATGCGCTCGCTTTCGCCGATCGCATTCTTCAGGTCCTCGAAACCTTCTCCGGTCTTGGCATCGATTGCGACATAGGTCAGTCGCGCGACGAACCTGTCGAGTTCCGCCTCTTCGATCTCGTCGGGCTTCACATGGTCAATGAGCGCGGCTCGCGCATAGGCGCGGTACTCATCGTCGCTCATCCTCGAACGGGAAGCGCCGATGATCCGGGTCGGCTCCGAGAACTGGCCCGCCTGCTGGCGATGATAGAGCGCAGGAAGGAGTTTTCGCTCGGCGAGGTCTCCCGTGCCTCCAAAAATGACGAAATCGAATGGTTCGACCGGAATGATCTGGCTGGTCATCGTTGTTCTCTTGAAGTCCGTGCTTCGGTCAGAGGAAGATGAGGTCAGGTTTGGTCATTCTGCCGGTTAATTTGCGCCAAATCCATCGGGCCTCCGGCTCGGCCGTACCACCGGTACGACCGTCGCCGAACCTCTCGGCCTTGTCGCAAATTTCCTCCAGCAGAGTGACCAAACCTGACCTCATCTTCCTCAAGCCTATAATCTAATCGATTTAAAATTGCCAGTGCCATGCTGTCACATCCGTTGGCGCGGTGGTGAGCCTTGACACCGGCATGAACGGCGCGATTGTTCTGCCGCTGAGCCTTCCGCGTTTGCAGCATAGGATCGTTGCCGGGTTACACCAAGGAGACAAAGCAATGGGGACGCATCTTTCGCGCACCGTCGCCGAAGGGCTGGCGTTCATGCAGCTCATTGATGGAAAGCCCGTCGATTCCGTGTCGGGGCTTCGGATCGATGTGGTGTCTCCTTCCGACGGCAAGGTCTTCGCATCAATTCCGGCATCTGGCGAGACAGATGTCGATCGCGCTGTAAAAGCTGCACGGCGCGCCTTCGATGGTGGCCCGTGGGGCAGGATGCCCGCGGTCGAACGTGGGCGCTGCCTGACGCGGCTCTTCCATCTTGTGGAGGAGAACGGCGCCGAACTAGCCGCACTCGAATCGCGCGACACCGGCAAGCCGGTACGGCAGGGCAAGGCCGACGTCGCCGCCGCCGCGCGCTACTTCGAATTCTACGGCGGCGCGGGCGACAAGATCCATGGCGACACGATCCCCTTCCTCGCTGGTTACACCGCCCTGACCTTACGCGAGCCGCATGGGGTGGTTGGTGCCATCATTCCCTGGAACTATCCGTTGCAGATTCTGTCCCGCGTCGCCGGGGCCGCACTTGCAATGGGCAATACGCTGGTGGTGAAACCGGCGGAAGACGCATCGCTGACCGCGATCCGCATGGCGGAACTCGCGCTCGAAGCGGGAATTCCAAGAGGCGTGTTCAATGTCATCACTGGCTACGGCCGCGAAGCGGGCGCCGCGCTCTCGGCGCACCCGCTGGTCGACTTCGTCACCTTTACAGGCTCGCCCATGATCGGCACCGCCATTCAGCAGGCGGCCGCGATCAACAATCGCGGCGTCACCATGGAACTGGGCGGCAAGTCGCCGCAAATCGTCTTTGCGGATGCCGATGCAGAGGCCGTGCTGCCCGTGCTCGTGAACGCCGTCATCCAGAACGGCGGCCAGACCTGCTCGGCCGGCAGCCGCGTCCTGATCGAGCGGTCCATCTACGAGGAAGTGGCCGCCGGGCTTGCAAAGCGCTTTTCGAAACTCCTCGCCGGTCCGCATGACGCCGACCTCGATCTTGGGGCGTTGATCAACCCGAGGCAGAAGGAACGCGTTGCGGCGATGGTCGCGGCTGCGCGGGAAGCGGGGTTTCCCGTCCTGGCCGAGGGCGCCGTCCATCCCGCCGCTCCGGCCGGCGGCTACTATCACGCGCCGGTCCTGTTCGGGTTGGTCGATCCCGAAGCCGCGATCGCGCAGGAAGAGGTTTTCGGACCGGTCCTCACTTTATTCCCCTTTGACGACGAGGAATCGGCGATCCGACTGGCCAACGGCACGAATTTCGGGCTCGTGGCCGGCATTTGGACGAAGGACGGTGGACGCCAGCACCGGGTTGCGAAACGTGTGCGGGCCGGGCAGGTTTATGTCAACAGCTATGGTGCCGGTGGCGGTGTCGAACTGCCGTTCGGCGGCTTCAAGAAATCCGGTCATGGCAGGGAGAAGGGTTTCGAAGCCCTCTACGACATGTCGGCCACCAAGACCATTGTCTTCAATCACGGGTAGGGCAGGCAAGGCATGGCGCGTTTGAAGGACAAGGTAGCGATCATCACCGGCGCGGCGTCAGGTTTCGGCGAGGCTATGGCCAAGCGCTTCGCGGAAGATGGCGCGAAGGTCGTCGTTGCCGATTTGAACGCCAAGGGGGCGGAGCGCGTGGCCGGCGAGATCGGCAAGGCGGCGATCTGGGTGCAGACGGACGTTTCGCAGAGGTCCGAGTTCGACGAGATGGTCGGCGAGACCATGACTGTCTTTGGCCGTATCGACATCATGGTCAACAATGCCGGCTACACGCACCGCAACGGGGATATGCTGGCGGTGGACGAGCCAACCTTCGATCTTATCACCGCTGTCAATATGAAGGCGATATACCACGCTGCCCTTGCAGTCGTTCCGATTATGGAAAGGCAGGGCGGCGGCGTCATTCTCACCACTGCATCGACCGCGGGGATCCGGCCACGGCCAGGTCTGACATGGTACAATGCATCCAAGGGATGGGCGATCACGGCGACGAAGTCGATGGCTGTCGAACTGGCGCCGAAGAACATACGCGTCAATTGCCTTTGCCCCGTCGCTGGCGAGACCGGCATGCTTGCGCTTTTCATGGGGGAGGACACCCCGGAGAAGCGGGCTCAGTTCCGCGCGTCGATTCCGCTCGGGCGACTTTCCACTCCGACGGACGTCGCAAACGCAGCATTATGGCTCGTTTCCAGCGAGGCCGAGTTTATCACCGGCGTCGCGCTGGAGGTCGATGGGGGACGGTGTATTTGAGGCCGTAGGAAGCTACGGCACTTCTCATACCAGCGGCTGTTATGTTCGACCGTCTATGCTGCCCTCGCCTGCCGGACACAAGAACCCTCTACGAATGATCCCCTCTCTTGCGTTTTCCAAACGCATGCTCTAGCTTTGCAGTCAAAGACTTAGCCACATCAAGGCTTTGATATTGCTAGAAAAATGTATT
Organism: uncultured Alphaproteobacteria bacterium; assembly: GCA_963813315.1. Classification (GTDB taxonomy): domain Bacteria; phylum Pseudomonadota; class Alphaproteobacteria; order Rhizobiales; family Rhizobiaceae; genus CAWEYO01. The sequence continues at coordinate 160,706 of CAWEYO010000016.1, forward strand.
TCAATGCATTTTCTCATGTTTCATGATATTGCTTGCGCCGTGGACCCGGATTGGACCCGTTTTGGCCGGGACCGGCTCCGAAAAGCAAAGGAAAGGCACTCCTATTGACGATCCGAAAGCTCACCGCCCTCGCTCTTGCCACCCTGCCCGAAGGCGATCATCCCGACCCGCACTGCCCCGGCCTCATCTTCCGCGTCCAGAAGCGCCGCCGCACTTGGGTGTTCCGCACCAGACGTGCCGGCAAGCGTCTGCGCGACCGCCTGGGTTACTTCCCGCAGATGGGATTGAAGGAGGCAAGGCTGGCGGCTGGCGAAGCGGCGCTGCGTGCCGAAAGCGGATTGCGGGCCGTGCCGGAGGCGATCGTGCATCCCAGGGCGGCCGGCGAGACGCTTGGCGATTTGCTCGACGACTATGAGCGCATGCAAATCCGCGAAAACCACAAGCTGAAGACCTTTCACCGCCGCATGCGCGATCTCAGGCGCGGACTCGGGCCGTGTCTGCAGCTCGGCGCCAAGGCTTTTGCCAAAGCCGACCTGCGCGAAGCCCATACCGCAGTCGTCGAGGGCCGTGCGATCGGCCGCAAGCATGGCCGCAAGGGCGGCCCGGTTGCCGGCAACCGTTTCCTCGATGTTGCCACACGTTCTTTGACTGGGCGCTGAAGGAGGATCGCGTCGACGCCAATCACGTTGCGGCGATCCGCATGGCGCCGGAAGAGCCGCGGGACGCACCTTCGACCATGACGAAATCCGCAAGGTGTGGAAGGCATCGCAGGAGATGGGCGCCTACGGGCGGCTGGTCCGCTTTCTGCTTGTAACCGCCGCCAGAGAGGGCGAGGCGCTGGAGATGCACGGCGGTGACGTGTTGGACCGGCTGTGGCGCAAGCGGCAGGTGGTCGGCGCCAACAAGAGCGGCAAACCAAAAAAGACCATCCTGCCGGCAATGGCGCTCGCCGAGGTCGGCGCCGGCGCGCGCGCGATCGCGTGTTCCCGGGCGGGCGCGGTGGCCAATTCGGTAACCTGTCGACGTGCAAGAAGAGGCTCGATGCGAAGGCCGGCATACCGCACTGGACATTGCACGATCTGCGCAGAACTGCGTCGAGCGGGATGCAGGAGCTTAAGGTCGAGCCGCACGTCATTCGCTACGGCGTTCTCGATCACACGGCCAAGGGGCTGGACGCGGTTTACCTGCTTGGCGATCTTACCGCGCCGGCAGGCGAGGCGCTGCAAAGGTGGGCCACCGAGCTGGAGCGCATCGTCGGTGCCGAGCAGGCGGTTTCATGAGCGACGAACGACCACCGTTGCAGGATCGGCATTTCGAACAACTTTGCCAATTCGTGCTGGAGTACGGAATACCGTTTCCGGAAATGTATCACAAGCAAATCGCCCAGCGCTTGTTGGAACTCATACCGCCCGTCCGAGACCGAGGGGCCGTCCTGAAAGCCACACGGCAGAGGCTGGATGGGATGTCGAATGGCTTATCGAAAACGGTGTTGCGCAAGCCGAAGCGCGCAAACTGATCGCCGAGCACCATCGCCTTTCGCTGCCGACGGTGCAGCGGGCGCACCAGAGACATTTGCAAGTGAAAAAGCAGGAAGACATCACTTCGGAGATCCAGCACCATGGCCTCTCGCTACAAGCGGTGCAGCGGATATACCAGAGACATTTGCAAGTGATGAAACGCAAAGTGAAGAAACGGAAGATATCACGTCGGAGATAGTGCGGCACAAATAGGGACCATTTGTACCGCCTTATGCCCCATATTTTGTGGTCTTATATATGGATCCGCACCAATTCTAGGGCGCGGATATGGCGAAGCTGCTTTCCGAGACGGCTCACGCGCCTGAGCGCGACGACGCCTTCTGTTATTGGACTTTCAAGGATCTGCAGGCCCGCCGCATCGTAGCGAGCCGCACCGACCTGCACAGAAAGCAGCGGTTTTTTGGCTTTCCGCGCCCCGTGATCCTCACCGGCGGCAGGGGAGCCAATGCGATTTACAAGGTTGGTGAGGTCAAGTCGTGGCTGATTGAGCGGGAAAGCCTGGCCACTCGAAACACTGCCCCTGAAATGAAAGCTGGCAGCCGCCCTCGCGGCAGGCCGCGCAAGGATTCGGAAAACAAGAAGCCGTCACGTTTAGCGGATGCAACGACCTCGGAGACTGCCCGCAAGGCAACCCTGGTCATTGCCCGTCTGGACCGTCTTGGCCGCAATGTTCACTTCATCAGCGGCTTGATGCAGAGCGGGGTGCCGTTCCTGGTCTGCGACCGCCCCAACGCAAAGCCGTTCGAACTGCACATCTATGCCGCGCTGGCCGAAGAGGAAACCCGTGCGATTTCCGCCCGCACGAAGGCTGCGCTGCAGGCCGCAAAAGCCAGAGGCGTCCGGCTTGGCAACCCGACCAACCGCGACGAGGCGGCACGTATGGGCTCAGCGGCGAACCGGGAGCGGGCGCGGCAATGGGCGGACAACATCAAGCCGGTGATCGCCCAGATCCAGGCTGCGGGCATCACGACGCTGGAAGGGATTGCCAGGGAACTGAACGCCCGTAACGTCAAGACCTCTCGCGGCGGCGAATGGCATAAGATGACTGTCGCGCGGGTGCTGAAGGCGAAGGCGTGAGGCCCTTGGCCGCCGAGCACCCACCACCACCCGGCCCCGGTTTCCCGGCGGCGGGGGCCAGGTCGAAAAAGGGGGCCCACTATCGCGTCGAACTCTTCGAAGAAGAGTGGCTGGCCCAAACGCTACTTGGGCGGACGTTCAGCAAAGCGCGGGTCGGAAGGTTGCGATGTCCTTCTATGTCATGTTCCGGCTGATGAACTAAGATGACTACTGGAGTTTTGCCCTTCGTGCGCGGGCGGAAGGATCCATCCATAGCGCAGCCTTGAGTTCCTCGGCTGTCCTTAAGCCGTTCTGAAACAACATCACAATTAGAGACGCAATCGCTTCCTTGCTGGGGTCGTCGGTGATGCCACATACAAAGCAGTAGTCGTCGAAGGTTTTGGCCAGAATGGTCAACTGTTCGGGGTCTATGATGCTGGGAAAGTCCACCTGCTTCCTCCCCTCGCCCTTTATGGTGGGAGCGCAATCTCCCTTTCAACCGTCCATGTGAGGCCCGCCTGATGAACCGCAGCGTCGCCTGAGAGGCAACTTTGTTGCTCGTAGGCGTGGCGCTAGGCGTTCGGCTGCCGGACGAACCATCAAGTTCGCCCGGCAGCACAAGCTACCCGCCACTACTTCATCGCCACACAATCTGGACGCCATCAGCGTGTCGTTCATCTAGAGTGCCTTCGCGAACGCTGTGCTTGCCAGGATCGTGCTAACAAAGTGCGATTGCCCCGATGGCTGGCATCCTCGCATAGCGGACATTACCGGGCGTTGGCCAGGACATTACGGATTTGTAAGAAACGTCGACCCCTCTCGAGATGCCCTTGACCCGGTCGAATTCATTCTGCGCTGTGTCCGAGTTCGAGAAGGCGATGCTGGTCGAGAAGCTGAAGGGGGCACGCGAGAGAAAGCGCCGCGAGACGGGCAGGAAGGTCGGTGGACGGCAGAACTATGCGGAAATGGAAGGCGGGCCGGAGGTGATCGCGCTGGCGAAGAAACTGCATCGATATCCGGTCAATGGTAGGCGGAGATCGTTGCGGGAAGTATCTGCTGCACTAGCCGAGGCAGGTTATCTGTCGAGTGCGGGGACGCCCTATAGTGCCTCCGCCGTCTCGTGCCTGTTGTCATCCACCGCCGCCGCTGCGCCGCCCCTGAGGACAATGTCCTGGCTCAGGCCAAGCGGCAGCTGGCCGAATTGGGGGCGAAAATTTGAGCGAGCAGACTTATCACGAACTGACCGGGCCGGATGGCGAAGTGCTGGGCCAGGTGACCCGCTACCTGCGCAAGCCGCCAGAGGAGCGGTACTACAGCCACAGCTATGTCAACCACGCCCAGCGGGCCTTCCCGACGCTATGGGAGGCGATGCGCTGGCTGCGGGTCAATGCCGAGATGGGGCACCGAAGTCCTGACCCTCGCCGGAAGGGTGGGGGTGGCAATGAGGGGCCCACCTTCGCCGCGTTCGCCGATTTCACCCGGACGGTAGATTTGAGGCTAGCCTCGCATTTTGCTTCAACAGGCGTAAGCCGGGAGGGGCTGTGCCATGACGCGATTTCGTGTAGCTCCGGTGTTTCTGAACGACATTGCCGGGCACTTGCACGGCTGTGCGGGCATGTGAGCGGCGTCGATCTGAAGGCGGAAGGATCTTGCCGAGGATGGCGACCTGCATGCTTGCGACGGCATGGACCGGCGGCTAGTCTAGGCGAAATGACTTTCTGTTGAATTGCCATGCCACTCTGCCTTTTGTAAGTGGGCACGATCCAGTCCGGGCAGCGGTCAACTTTTCGGGATCGCGCGCTCAAGCGGAAAGGATGTTGAGATGCCCACGCACCAATCCGAAGGACCCCTGCAGCCAGGGGATCGAGCGCCCAATGTGGTGCTCGATGCGGTCACGCGTGACGGCAAGGTGGCGATCGATGATTTTCGCGGCCACAAGCCCGTGCTGGTCGGCTTGTACCGTGGATTGCATTGCCCTTTCTGCCGTCGCCACATCACAGCCCTGGCGCAACTCGACCCTGCGCTGCGCGAGATGGGGGTCGAAAGCCTTGCCGTAGTGAACACGCCGACCGAGCGGGCGCGCCTTTACTTCCGCTATCACCCCATGCCGACACTGCTTGCCGCGTCCGACCCGGAACGGGCCTCGCACCGCGCCTTCGGCTTGCCCAACCTCGAATTTACCGAGAACGAGACGGAATGGCCACGCAAGGTAGGAATGGACGTAGCAAGGTCCATGCGGGTGGACGCACCTGGCGAATTGCCTGAACCCATGGACCCTATGGCGGCGTCCGAATTCCTCAACAAACTGGACGGCTATGAGGTGACCCAAGCCGATCAGCAGATGAGTGCGACCGGGCATGGCCAACTCGTCGGCCATTTCCTGCTCGACCGTGACGGCATCGTACGCTGGACCTTTACCGAATTCCCCGAAGAAGGCCGGTACATGTTCACCGCCCCGACCCCAGATGAAGTGATGTCCGCCGCTTCCAGGGTGATGAATTAGACTAGATCGGATCAACGCGCTACTACTGAAGTGGGCGAGCGCCTTGTCCCACAGGACCGGGCGGCGTAAGAGCGGCCATTTTCCCCAACGACTGACCCTGCCCGCGCCACTTCACCGCTGTCCCATTATGCGGGCTGCAAATTTCGGCTTTCTTGGCGCTCATGATGTCCAACTTGTGACGTTGGCAGCCTGGCGGAACGGTATTTCCGCCACGATCCTTCGACAGCCGGAGTCAAGTTGCGGCAGTTCGCCGAATTGGTGGCCAAGCTGATCGCTGCCGCCATGCATCCTACCGCGAGGAGGGCGAGACGTTCGAAGAGATGCTGCGTCAGCAAGGCTCGCAACTTGCGTTCGGGTATCAGTTGCTTGCTAGCAGCCAATCAGCACTCGCTTGGTCGAGGTGAAGAGGCATGACCCCAGCGTCACCTTGCGGGCCGTGATCCGCGCTGGTAAGTATCCCTCTGCATCCAGAGAGGGCTTCGGCCCCGCCAACCAGCCTTGACCGGCAACGGTGGCACGACGATGTGGCCGCATGAGCGGCAACAGTAGGTCGCCAATCCCTCCAGATGCGAGTCAACTCTGGAGGTCCTTCATGCTCTCAAGACATGGTTTCCTGAAACGCAGCCCCAAGCACCGCCTGATCGAAGTGCTGGCGGCACGGTGGGTCACCCGGCGCTTTGGCTCCGATGACAAGTACGGGACCAAAGCCCGCAATCGCGAGGCCATCGCTGCCTCCATGCGCAACTGGCTCGCTCAGCATGGTCGCCTGCCGAGCGGCACGCACAAGGTGAAACTGCCGGCAGCGCGGCGGCTGTCGGATGGGGTATACATTTCGCCATATGGGTCGGCCACCTCATCTGGCCGGAGCTACGACGATCCTGTCAACGCTCGCTGCTGGCAGGCGGAGGTGGGGTGGCAATGAGGGGCCACCCGAATATCCAGCTCACGCTTCGTTCGGGCTTGACGACCGGATCGCCTATGCGAAGGAAGGTGAAGGACTGGCAGTTCAGAAGGGGCGGCCGGCGGGTTGGGGGTTGGGGACTCCCGCCCGACGCTATTTGTCACAGTTGTGGATAGCGGCTGACCCTCACGGCCATGGCCGAGCAGCGGGAACCATTTTCATGCCGCGCAATTATCAGAGCGTTTCTGCTCCCTTCCTCTCGGGGAAGCGCAGACAAGCGAGGCGAGGTTCTGGATCAGTCATCCAGCTTTGTCGGAACCTCGGCGTATTTTCTGGACAAGGGATGTGGCGCATTGATCAGATACGGGGCCCGTGCGAAACCACTTTGCTTGGGCCGGCGAGAAGGAGACGAAGATGAACCGTATTGTAAAATCCGCCATCCTCGGCGTGGCGGTCGCGGCAACGACGCTGACTGCTATCCCGGCAGCGAATGCCGGCAACAACTGGAACCACTATTACGGCAACTACCATGGCTCGAACGGAGACGCTATCGCCGCCGGCGTGATCGGCCTTGCGGCCGGCGCGATCATCGGGGGCATTTTGGCTCAGCCGACCTATCGCTCGCCAGTGTACGCCGACCCTTACCGCTATCAGAACTTGGGACCGGTCGGCGGCTACTACGCGAACGGCTACTATCAGGAGCCTGTCTACGCCCGCCGTTCGCTTCAGCCGTGGAGCCGCGGTTGGTACAACTACTGCAGCAACCGCTACCGCAGCTTCAATCCGCGCACCGGAACTTTTTTCGGTTATGATGGCCGCGAGCATTTCTGCACCGCTGGCTGAGGCAAGTTGGTATACAGCGTCGTCGCGGCAGCCGCGGAAGGGAAATCAAACTTCTTCCGCGCCGCGCCTAGTTCCGGCTTGTCATTCCGGCTTGTCATAAAGCGGCTTCCGGCTTTCTGGCTCCGCTCTCTTCTTCGCCACTAGGCTCAGATGCTCGCCCTTCGTCGTGATCGGTACGCTGTAGCCATGCAGCCGGACGGTGACGCTGCCGTCCTCATGAACCAGCGTCACCTCGCCTTGCATGGCGATGGTGTCGCCTTCCGATAGTTTCGCTGCCATTTGACTGCCCTCCGGCACTGTGCGCGGGACGGCTGTCAGCGCGCGCGAGCTGCAATGAGTCGGGCTATGATACGCTCGGCCGATGTGCCAACACGGGCCACGCAGCCAGCCTTAGTTTACGGGGAAAATCGGGCGTCACAGACAGACGTGCCGATGACTTTGACCTTGAGTGTTGCTTCTACTGAAACACCCTCACCGGGGCTGAGGGTTATTTCGCCAAGAATTGCCTCCTCTCCCGGATTGGCTTCGAACTCGCCGCCTTGGGTGATTTCTGACGTGCCGCCGACACCTGATTTTACGATCACGAGATCATACTCACCAGTTGTCCGGATGTGGCTGGTTGCCACCGCCTCAAGCCGAAGGTCGCCGGAGGATTGGCGCGATCGGATTTCACACGCCACGTCAAGCGCGGCTTCCATTGCCATGGCAACCGTTCCGTTCGCTACGGTGAATGAAGCCAAGAGCAGGGGGAAATATCCACGAATTGTCGGCATCTCAAGCCTCATGTGGCTACGCCCGCAGTGAAAAGCGCAGGGTACCTCTCGCCCCTCCCACGCGTCCGTCTGCCTAGTATCCACCTTGAATGATCACCGAGATGTTGCCGTTGCCGGACTGGTAGGTTTCCGCCTGCTGTCCACTACCGACCTGAATGGTTCCGGCAACATTGCGACGACCCGTCTGCTGTGTGACGGCTCTGTGGCCACTGCCTATCTGAGCGTGGCCAGCAATGTTTCTGGAGCCGTGCTGATATATTTCCGACAGGTTGCGTCGGCCGACTTGACCGCTCACAGCGAGATTGCGGTTGCCCAGTTGCTCAGCAAGCACCCTGTTGAACTTGCCGCGTTGGTGGAAGACCATCTTGTTCCGTTTGCCCTTCTGGTGGGCAGCAGCTCCATTCTGAAACCCGTACTGCTCGATGATGACCTTGTTGCCCGCGAAGGCCGGGGCAACATTGGCAGTATACAGGATCGCGAGTGCGCCGAGGCTCATCAAAGTCCGTTTCATGTCTTCTCTCCGATCTGCAGTGGACCCACGCCTCGTGGTCCTGGTTGCTGATGGACGGAGGTATAGAGGCGCCCCACTGATCCGGCTCTGAACAGGAGGTTCATTTGCTGTTCATTGTCGGCGTACGCCCGCCACCAGTAGCGGGCATTGCCACCTATCTACCGTATGAAGTTCAGCGCACAGGCGTTGAACCACCGGGCAGCCTCAATGCAAAGCAGGGCGTGCGCGATCAGGAAAGCCGTCGGTAGAAGCACCGGGCGATCCTAGCGGGTCTATGTCGAGCGCGTCACCGTTAACGAGGACGGCCAAGCCATTGCCGGGCCGGTCATCCGTGGGGGGAGGCGAAGAAAGTGGCGATTAAGCCCGACGCTGCACGACGAAGAGCAAGCGCAGCCGCGTCACCTGTCGGGCACCGGCGGTGAAGGCAAGCACGTGTGCCGGATGCACTGTGCCAGGGCTGGAGCACCTCAAGGACATGCGGCGAAGATAGGTGGCGAGAAGCGGGAATTCAAAGGCGTGCCATGACGCAGCGGAACGAATTGGACTGTCAAGCATTTGGGAGATATGGCCAAAGGAGTACGACAATGGCCAGAGAGAATATCAGCGCAAAGAAAGCGATGCAGGCTTACAACTCGGGCGCAAAAGCCGCCCTGCACGGGTGGAGCGAGGAAAGCAATCCCTACAGACCGGGCACATACGATTACAGTGACTGGCTGGCCGGGTTTGAAGACTTCGCGGAGGAAGATGACTTCCTTGACGCGAACTTTGCCTGATCGCTAAGTGGACTATTCCGCTTTCGCTCAAGCCGATTGGAGGCCGAGCCGGTCGACGACCTGCCGCGCGGATAGTCAACGAACTGCAAGAAGATAATCCCGTGCACGAGGCTGAAATCAATCGCAGCAGATTGACAGTAGAACCATCACCTGTGTGAAAGGGAAGGGGGAGGGGAATGGCCATGTTGTGAATTCTGACCGCCACGCTGTTTGTGGCAGGTCCTGCCTGTGCCGTCGACCTGAGCAATTCGCCGGAGATGCAGTCAAACCTTGTCATGCCGGTGAGTCGCGTCTCGCGTGCCGACCGGCCGACGGTCGACCGCTGCAACGGCGCCAACCCGGTCTCGATCTCGTCGACGCTGCGCAAGGCGGAGCGCGGCACCGCCGACGGTCAGCATACCGCCACCCTACTGGTCAAGATCAAGTATTTGCGCCAGGGCGGTATTGAGCCGCGACAGGCGACCATCAAAGGCACCGTCAGCGTGGTGCCGGTCCGCTGACAAATCGCCCGAATCGAATCGCGAAGCGCAAGCGTCGACATCCGCACGGATCTCGACGGTCTGTGGGCCACGCGCCAGACTAAGCCGCACGCACGCGATCAAGCCCTGCTCTAATTAGGCCTTACTGCCACGCTTGCCTTTGCCCCTCATGCTGGCAGCCACCGCCGCTGGCGTCACATTGATCTACCGGTACGGGCCAAGTCGCGAACCGGCGAAGCTGCGCTGGCTGACCTGGGGAGCCGCACTGGCGTCGGTCGTCTGGATCGTCGCCTCGTGGGCCTTCTCCTTCTACCTGCAGAACTTTGCCGACTACAACGCGACCTACGGCACATTGGGCGCCGTCATCGGCTTCATGGTCTGGACCTGGATTTCTGTCATCATCCTGCTCTGCGGCGCTGAACTCAACGCCGAGATGGAACACCAGACCGCAAGGGATTCCACCACCGGGCCGCCAAAACCGATGGGGCAGCGCGGCGCCGTCATGGCCGATACGGTTGGAAAGACGGCGGACGAATGAGTGGTGAGGCCGTGCCTTAACTACTGCCGACACCACTCCGTTTTGGTAGCGATTGAGGAGAGCAGTGGGGCAGAGTGATGGTCAGGCAAGGCAAGAACATGAACGCGAGCGGCGAGCGGACACGGTCTTTGTGGATGGGTGTTGAAGTCGCCCCAAACGCCGCTCGGCTTGGCAGCAATCAGCCACCCGATCCGAAGAATGATTGGGAACTGTGCCCAAAGTTGTCCGTTCTCAGTGGCAACCGTCATTCGGGAGGACAAAAATGCCAACCTCAAACGAACTGGAAGCTAAATTCTGGAGGGCCCTGAAGTCGGACATGACCGTGATGCTTGGACTTGACGGTGTCGAGGACGGACATACAAGACCGATGACCGCGCAGATCGAGGGCGAAGAAGGCGGTCCCATCTGGTTCTTCACGGCCAAGGACAACATGCTCGTGCGGCAGGTAGGAACGGGATCGCGCGCAATCGCGACATTCGCCTCGAAAGGACACGACCTGTTTGCAGCGCTGCACGGTCGCCTCAATGTCGACACCGATCGTGCGGTCGTCGACAGGCTATGGAACCGCTATGTCGCCGCCTGGTATGAGGGAGGCAAGGACGATCCAAAGCTTGCACTCCTTAGAATGGACCCGGAAAGCACACAAATCTGGCTGGACGGCTCCAGTCTGGTAGCCGGGATCAAGATCATGCTCGGATTCGATCCCAAGGAAGAATACAAGGACAACGTCGCCAAGGTGCGACTGGACTGAACAGGGATCGCAGCGGGAGCCTCGATACGCAGGCGCACCGAACACCCGTCACCTCTGCCGGAGTCCATCCTGATTACAGCGAAACGAGAACTGAAAACGGGCTACTCCATCTGGCAGGCCGCGAGGACGCAGTCTGTACCCGTTTCGAAGCTGGATGCGGACGTCCGCGCTGACGTCGTCATTGTTGGAGCCGGCATTTTCAGGGGCATTGATCGCCGAGACGAGACGCTTACCGCGGAAGGTACTCGGTGATCGTTTTGGATTGGCGCGGGCCAGCGCAAGGCTCCACTGACGTCGGTACTGCACTCGTTCTCTACGAGATTGACGAGCCGTTGCCGCAGACAGGTGTGTGGCGTACGGCAATGCCAGACTCCCTCAAAGACTAAGCCCCGGCACCGTCTCGACAGCGCCCAGTCACCTCGAGAAGGCAGGACACCAGATGAACGACCCCGTTACCGCATTTGACTTTGGCCGCATGCTCTTTGGCGACGAACCACCGCTCTTTCTTTTAGAGATCGCGGTTCGGACTGTCGTGATCTACGTCTACACGCTCGTTCTGATCCGCTGGATCGGAAGCAGATCGATTGCGCAGCTTTCGCTCGTCGAGTTCTTGTTGGTGATCGCGCTGGGATCTGCAGTTGGCGACGCCATGTTCTACCCCGACGTGCCGCTCGTCCATTGCATTGTCGTGATCACGGTCGTGGTCCTTCTCGACAAGGCCCTCAGCTATGTGGTCGCGCGCAACCCGCGCCTGGAGGATGTCATTGAGGGAAAGAGCGTGGAGGTGGTCCGGAATGGGGTCATCATGCGTCGCGCCCTTGAAGGGCTGAATTTTGGACATGACGAGTTGTTCGAGCAGCTGCGTCTGAAGGACGTCGAACATCTCGGTCAAGTGCGGGCAGCCTATCTTGAAACAAATGGCATGCTATCTGTTTTCAGGGCAATCCCAGGGTCCGAACGACCCGGATTGTCCATCGACCCGCCATGGGATGTGAGGGAGCCCGGCAGGATCGAAGCCGGGGCGACGACGCCCCACGAGGGCCTGTTCGCCTGCGCGAAATGCGGAAGCGTAATGGAAACTGCTGCGAACAAGGAGTTGCCGGTGTGTCCAGGCTGCGCCGGCATCGTCTGGCATATTGTGCAGCCCGACGAAACAGGCAGTTAGGAACTAGCATCAGGCTTCAGGGTTGATGCGGTCGCCAGCGCCGTCGTTTGGCGGATACTATTTGTGTCCCTGGTCTAATTTCCCGGGCTTGCGGCGTGACGCTGGTGCGAGTTGGCCGACGAGAGTAACCGTTGTCATGTAACCAAACTGCCAGCTCGGCGTTTCGTTCAACGCCGTGGCAATGCTCCGCTGACGGCGTCGTTCGAGGATGTCAGGATTGCTAAGTGGTTGACCGCAACACAACCGAACATGACGGCACGCTCGATTGTCTCGTCGTCGGCGGCGGGCCGGCGGGCCTTTTGGCTGCCACCTATCTTGGACGGTTTCGGCGTCGGGTGATCGTCATCGATGCTGGCGAAAGCCGCGCAAAATGGATTCCGTTGACGCACAACTGTCCGGGCTTTCCGGATGGGATTACCGGTGCGGATCTGCTTCAACGCTTGAGGCAGCAAGCTGTCCAATATGGTGCCGCCCTGGCCCAAGATACGGTCCGAGACTTTCGTCTCGCCGGCGCCGACTTCATTGCCACTGCGTCATTTCCCATTCGTGCTCGCGCCGTGCTGATAGCCACCGGCGTCGTCGACAGGCTCCCAGATATTCCGGAAAGCGTCGACATGATCAAAGCCGGCACGTTGCGTCTGTGCCCGATATGCGACGGGTACGAAGTCACGGGCAAACGGGTGGCCGTAATTGGTCCGGCGAAAGATGCGATAAAAAAGGCGTTCTTTATGCGAACCTACAGCCACGATGTTACCATGCTGGTGACCGAGGCCACGGCTGCGCTCGACGCGAACGCTTCCGAGCTGCTCATGAAGGAAGGGATCGAGATCGCGGTATGCCGACCCAACTCGATCCGCTCAACAGGTAAACAGGCGACTGTCAGCCTCGCCAACGGCAAGATGCTCGCGTTCGATACCATTTATCCCGCGATGGGCTGTACCATTCGGTCAGAGCTGGCAATTGATCTCGGCGCGAAAGAAGACGAGGTCGGCAATGTTGTGGTGGATTCGCACCAGCGCACCGCCGTCCCAGGACTCTATGCGGCTGGCGATATTGTCGACGAGATCAATCAGATCGCCGTCGCCTTCGGGCATGCGGCCGTCGCTGCAAGCGACATGCACAACTACTTGGTAGGAAGCGACGGCAAATAGCGGTCGGAAAGCGCAACATGACTCGCCCGTCAGGGTTGATCGTTATTTATGATTTCGGCCGTCGGATGGTCTGGTCCCCTGGTCGGTGTCGTCTACTCATTTGAGCCTTGGCGGAACCTTTTTACCCATTGCGCGCTTTGCTCGTGCGCTTTCACGATCCCCGTGAACCGCAGCGCACCCAAGATGCGCACCAAAGGAAACTCCCATGGCAAAACAAAAGACGCTGGAAGATCTCTTCCACGATACGCTCAAGGACATCTATTACGCGGAAAAGAAGATCCTGAAAGCTCTTCCCAAGATGGCGCGCGCCGCGTCGTCGCCGGACCTGAAGGCGGCATTCGAGAAGCACAAGGACGAGACCGAGGGTCAAGTGGAACGCCTTCAACAGGTATTCGAACTGATGGGCAAGCGCGCCCAGGGCAAGACCTGCGACGCCATCGAAGGCATCATCTCCGAAGGCGAGGAGATCATCGAGAGCTTCAAGGGAACGCCAGCGATCGACGCCGGTCTCATCTCCTCAGCCCAGGCGGTCGAGCATTACGAGATCACACGCTATGGAACGCTGAAGCGCTGGGCCGAAGTTCTCGGCATGAGCGAGGCAGCCAAGCTGCTCGATCAGACGCTGGGAGAGGAGTCGATGACCGACAAGGCATTGACCGGCCTCGCCGACGCATCCGCCAACGAAATGGCGAAGGCCGCCTGATCCCGACAGCCGCCCGGATAACTCCGCGGCGGCTGCTTCCATTCAGCATTCATTCTCGACAGGAGACAATCATGGGTCGTGGCATTCTGCTCTGGCTGCTAGGCGTTCCAATACCGATCATCATTCTTCTCGCACTGTTCATGCGGTAGGAGGACACCATGGCATCAACCTTCTCGGCCACGGACGTCGCCGCTCCAGTCGAATCGTCCTCGTCGGCAGTCAGCTGGGGGTCGATCATTGCCGGCGCATTCGCTGCTGCCACCCTTACCTTCATGCTGATGCTTCTGGGCTCGGGGCTCGGGCTGACCATGGTCTCTCCATGGTCGAACGAGAGCGCCAGCATCACGACTTTTGCCGTGTCCACCGCGATTTGGCTGGTCATTGTGCAATGGCTGTCGTCAGGTCTTGGCGGCTACCTGACAGGACGCTTGCGCACCAAGTGGGTCGGCATACACACGGATGAGACCTTCTTCCGGGACACCGCGCACGGCTTCATGGCGTGGGCGCTTGCGACGCTGCTCGTCGTCTCCGTGCTCGGCTCGGCGCTGTCCTCCGTGATCGGCACGGGCGTTCAGGCTGCTTCGACCGTCGCTTCCGGAGCCGCCCTGGGGGCCTCGGCGGGCGCGACCGCGAACACCGAGACGAGCGGCGGGACTGACGTGACCTCCTATTTTGTTGACGCACTGTTCCGCCCGACTGATCCTGCCCGGCTGACGGCCCCGGGTGCGGCAGGCGATGCGGTGGCGGCCGCGCAGGCGTCTCGCATTCTGCTCGCGAGTGCCGCCGCCGGCCAGGTTTCGACCGATGACAAGACCTACCTCGGTCAACTCGTGGCGGCACGGACCGGCATGTCACAGGCGGATGCCACAGCCCGAGTTGATGCCGTGCTTGCTCAGGTAGAGGCTGCCAAGGTCAAGGCCCAGGAAGCAGCCGACACAGCAAGAAAAGCCGGGGCTACTTTTGCGCTGTTTGGAGCCTTGTCGCTTGTGATCGGCGCCTTTATCGCGAGTGCTGCCGCAGCGCTCGGGGGCAGGCAACGCGATGACGAAGAGGCCGTCTACCTGACCGCTCGGAGCTAAGCCCTTGCTACGGCCGGTTCCTATTGGAGCCGGCCATTCTTTTCCCCTCCTCACTTGCTACTGTGCATGCAGCAAAGCGCGTTGCATTCCGTCCCGCCAGGGGGGCGCTGCGATTGCGATATTATCTCCCGGAGAAACGGCGACCTCGTCAAAATTGCCGCTGCTTCTCGCATCATATTCGTTAGCGGCAAGACCGAAGGTGGCTGTCTGTACCAATATGGCCCTTGCCCTACTGAAGGCAGCCTCGGTGTTTTCTACTCCATGAACTCGGTGTTTTCTACTCCATGAACATGTGCCATCTCAACGGTGACGCATTCGCCGCCTTCGCCGCAAAATCGGACGCGCAAGATCTGCTGCCCGGATGGCGCGGTTACTTGGGCGACTTCGGTCCGCAAAATTTCCATAGCAACCTCCTGGCGTTTTGACTGCTCAGTCCACAAGCGACACGATTGAGTGACGCGTCAGTCCGATCTGTGGGCTGGCTCTTCGATCGTTGGTTGCCACGAGCGCGTTCCATTACAACTTCACCACCATCTCTCGGCCCCAGAGGCGGAGCTTGCGACAGGAGTCCACGAACGAGACTATCAACTCCTTGTCGTGCAGGGGGATGAGACCTTCATCTGCATCGAGCGGAACTCCCGCCTTGATAAACAGCGGTGCAGCAGACGGCACGAAGGCTATGAATTTGCAGTGCGCGAAGGCGTCGGCCACGAAATCCCGAGCGGCAGCCTCGCCTGCCAGGCGCTCGGCTCCCTCTTCTGAAAGGATTAGAGCGACTGCATCGAACAGGACGGAAGGTCCACCATCGATCATGTGTTTCGCGGAAATCAGGCTTCCGTTTGCTGCCTCGACGCCGCCGACCTTCGGTGCAATCACCTCCATCACCGCGCCCTCCTTTTCGATAACGGACTGGAGGTCCTTCAGTAGAGCCGCATCGGCGCCGGCGCTGACTAGCACGCCGACCTTCCTGCCGGCAAAGCTTTCAGGTCCATTCTCGATGATGCTGAGCGCTGGCGAGGCCGGCAGATCATCCCGCGGCTCGATCGCCGCATCGGCGGGCTTCGGCAGTTTCGTGATGCCGAGTTTGTCCGCGACTGCGGCCGCGAGGGTTTCGTCGATGTTGAGCAGGTGCGACACCATGCGTTCGCGGATGACCGGATTCTCGCATTTGCTCAGCTCGAACGTCAGCGCCATCACAATGTGGCGTTGCTCCGTCGCCGTCTGGCTGATGAAGAATTGCCGCGCCTGACTGTAGTGGTCAGCGAAGCTCTCGGCGCGCAACCGCACCTTCTGGCCCTCCTCGGGATTGGCGAATGTCGGGAAACCTCGCTGCGGGCTTTCCCTCGGTCCTTCACCCCATGAATTTGGCTGGTAGTTCACGCGCCCGACCGGATTGCGCATCGCCATATGCCCGTCCTGCTGAAAATGCGCGAATGGACATTTCGGGGCATTGATCGGGATGTGGGTGAAGTTCGGGCTGCCCAGCCGCTTCAGCTGGGTGTCGAGGTAGGAGAAATTGCGGCCCTGAAGGAGCGGATCGTTCGAGAAGTCGATGCCAGGCGGCACGTTCTGCGTCATGAACGCGACCTGCTCGGTCTCGGCGAAGAAATTGTCGGGCATGCGGTCGAGCACGAGACGGCCGACCGGCACAGGAGGCAGAAGTTCTTCCGGTATTATCTTCGTCGAATCGAGGACGTCGAAATCGAAACCGTCGGCAAATTCCTGGTCGAACAGCTGGACCCGAAGTTCCCATTCCGGAAAATTCCCTGACTGGATCGATTGCCACAGATCCCGGCGATGGAAGTCGGGATCGGCGCCATTGATCTTGACCGCCTCGTTCCAGACCACAGACTGCAGGCCGAGCTTGGGCTTCCAGTGGAACTTGACGAATGTCGATTCATCCTTGGCATTGACCATCCGGAAGGTGTGAACGCCGAAACCTTCCATGAAGCGGAACGAACGCGGGATGGCGCGGTCCGACATGACCCACATGATCATGTGCATTGATTCCGGCGTCAGGCTGATGAAGTCCCAAAAGTTGTCGTGCGCCGACTGCGCTTGCGGAAAGGCCCGATCGGGCTCTTCCTTCACCGCGTGTACCATGTCGGGAAACTTGATAGCGTCCTGGATGAAGAATACGGGGATGTTGTTGCCGACGAGGTCCCAATTGCCCTCCTGGGTATAGAGCTTCACGGCGAAGCCCCGCACGTCGCGTGCGAGATCAAACGAACCCTTGCTGCCAGCGACCGTTGAAAACCGCACGAATGCCGCCGTCTTCTCGCCGGCGCGCTGGAAAATGTCGGCACGTGTGTACTTGGCCAGCGATTCATAGGTCTCGAAGTAGCCATGCGCACCGTAGCCCCGGGCGTGCACGACGCGCTCCGGAATCCGCTCATGGTCGAAATGGAAGATCTTCTCGCGGAAGTGAAAATCTTCCAGGACCGTCGGCCCTCGAGCTCCGATTTTCAGCGAGTTCTGATCGTCGGATACCGGTCCGCCCTGAGCTGTCGTCAGGACTGGAATGTCGACTTCCGCAATCTGATGGAGTTCCCCGCCTTCGCCCCGCTCGAGCTTCTGATCGTGGATCGTCGCGGGCTTAACCGACGACTGTCTCGAGGCCTTGGCCATTGCGTGTCCCTTCAGAAAGAGATGTGCGCCTTCGCGCGTCTCTCAAAATGCCGTGATGGCCATCCGGTTCCTGACCCTATGAAAGTTAGGACGGCGCTTCTGTGAATGATTGCCGACCGGACTCGATTAGGACTGTTGCTGTCAAGCAGAGACAGTTCGCGCGGTTTGCCGGAACTATTGAAAACGCTGCCCGTTACGATCTGCACGTGTAATATCAGAGCGAGGACAAGATGGACGGCCCAAAGGTTGAACCGCCGAAGCGACGGGGATTTGGAACGATGTTGCTGGAGAAGGTGGTTGCCGTGCAATGCGACGCGGACGTGGGACTGCAATTACGATCGCGATGGCTTTCATTTCACCATGGCGCTGCCGCTGCGACACTACTAGGCTTGTGTCCTTGTACTAGTGAGACCCAAGCCGGGGAATTTGGCGCACCATGGACGATAGCGGACCTTGAGCATCAATCGTATCGGTGACGCCGCCCTGGATTGGCTCCGCAGATCGACCCGCTCCAGAGAAGTCGGTTGAGCAGCTGCTTGAGACACCCGACCTTGCCAGTGCACTGGAAAGCGAACAGTTCAAGAAATTCCTGGACCAAGTGCCCATCGCGATCGCCGTCTCAGATCTCGGACGAAGCGAGCGCGTGGTGTATGCCAACCCAGAATTCGAGAAGCTATCCGGCCCGAAAGCCGCCCGACTTGCAGCGAACTCAACGGGCAGAGGATCGACCACTGGTCGAGGTCATTGTTGAAGAAACCGACTTCGTAGGTACTTTTAAGCTAGAGCGTGGCGAGGCAGCCCCGGCTATTGCGGTTCCTGGGAATTCTCAGCCCGATTGTTCAGCCAGCGGCCGGCTTGTGTAGCGCGCTTTCAGGATCGTGCGCTTGGCAAATATCCTTGAGCGTGTCGCGGAACAGGGTGTCGCGATTTTTCTCGGCTATGGGATCTTTCCAGGGGAAGCTGTGCCGGCGAGAGCCTCGGACACCAATACCTTGGCGCGGTGCTGGCTTTCGGCGATGACCATCGGGACGAACAGCTCCGTCTTGCATGCGCGGCGAAATAGAAACCGATGGGTGCGACCGACCCGAGCCTGGTAGCTCGCCGGGCGACACCACGTCTTTTCTCATCTATCTGCACTTCCACAAAATGCGGCGCAGCGTCTTGAATTAAGCCACAAACCTTCCATATACCATCCATATGGATGGAGAATCAAGCGATGTCAGAAAAAGTGCTGCAGCTACGGGAGCGAGTTCCCGACAGCGAAAAGATCACCATCAACCTCGGCTACGTCGATCTCGGACGTATCGATCTGCTGGTTCAGGAGGGGTTTTTCTCGAACCGCACCGACTTCATCAGGACGGCGATCCGCAACCAATTGAGCAGCCAAACGCAAGAGGTATCACGCTCAATCGACCGGCATACCCTCGAGGTCGGCCTGCTCGAACTCGGGGTGGTCGATCTCGAGGCTGCACGCGCCGCCGGCGAAATGCTGCACGTCAAGGTCGTCGGGCTGGTCCGCATCGCCTCCGACGTCACGCCAGAACTCGCGCTCCAGGCGATTGGCTCCCTGACGGTGCTTGGAGCTCTACAGGCGAGCCCACAGATCAAGGCCGCCTTGGCCGCAAGGATAAAATAACCCGCGAGAGCGGAAGGAAAGGTGAATACCATGAACAATGATTTCGTCGCGGAGATCCTCCGCGCGACAGGCTCCTTGCGGTCCGGAGATCCGGCGGGCGTGACCGCCATCATTCAGAACGCGCTCTCAGCTGCGGGTCTGACGAGTTCCGCTGGAGACGCAACTTCGGGCAACCCGAGCCCCGCCATCCACGAGCCTCACACGCTGCCGCTAGGTCCGGGTCACGGAACCATACACTTTCCGCCGCGGACCGATCGGCTGCGGAAACCATTGAGTGAGGTCGTCCGCACACTGCGAGCGGGTAGAAAAGGGCTTGGGCTCGATGGCATGATGCCGGGTCTAGGCCAGTCCGTGCCCACCCCGGAACTGCCCTTACCCGACGGCGCCATGTTCCTGGATTTGCGCTATTCCTGTGCAGCGGGCGCGCGCCGCTACCGGCTCTACGTTCCGAGCTCCGCCGGCGAAGGTCTGCAGGGACTGATCGTGATGCTGCACGGCTGCACGCAGAATCCGGAGGACTTCGCCGCCGGGACCGGGATGAACGCCCTCGCCGAAGAACACCGGTTGCTCATCGTCTATCCGGCGCAAACTCGCGGCGATAATTCCATGTCCTGCTGGAACTGGTTCCGGCCAGGTGACCAGATGCGCGAGACCGGCGAGCCCGCGATCATCGCCGGCCTGACCGAGAGCGTCCGCGTCCAATACGACATCCCGAACGGTCGCGTCTTCGTCGCCGGTCTCTCCGCCGGCGGCGCGATGGCAGCGATCATGGGTGAGACGTATCCTGAGCTCTACGGGGCGATCGGCGTCCATTCGGGCCTGGCCTATGGCTCAGCCAATGATGTCATGTCGGCGTTCACGGTAATGCGCGGGCAAGTGGGGATCGAGCTACCGCCCTCCAGGCGCGGCGGCGCGGGTACGCAAGCAAACCCGCGCATGATCCTCTTTCACGGCAGCGCCGACACCACCGTCCACCCGTCGAATGCCGAGCGGATTATGGCGAGCCAAGGTGAAAGCCTTGGAAAGAGCTCCAGATCCGAGCACGGACCGTCGGGTGACATTCGGGCATATACGCGCCTGGTCTCGGAGCGGGACGATGGCACCCATGCGATCGAGTGTTGGATGATCGAGGGCGCCCAGCATGCCTGGTCCGGCGGACAGCCCGGCGGATCCTACACCGATCCGCGCGGCCCGAACGCATCGGCGGCGATGGTGCGCTTCTTTCTCCACGGGCGAGGAAGTTAGGATTGTACAGCGGCAAGCACCGGATGCCGCCAGGTTCCTCACTTCTAACTGCGCGTCTAACTGCGCGCCGGCCTTTTACCCAGAAGGTTGGCGCGACCTCAATCGTCCAAGGACAGGTTACCAGCCCTGTCGGCCGTACCAATCATCGATGTCGCGCCGAACCTGATCCTTCGCCAGGCCATACCGTGCTTGGATCTTTCCCTCCAGTTGGTCGCGGCGTCCTGAAATCTCGTCAAGGTCGTCGTCCGTGAGCTTGCCCCACTGTTCCTTGACTTTGCCCTTAACCTGCTTCCAATTGCCTTCAATGCGGTCCCAGTCCATTTCGGTGTCTCCTTTTCGAGGCGAACATGATGTTCGGTATCGATGAACGCGGACAACGCCGTTTTGGTTCAACGGGGTTGCCGCCAGCCACCACTGCGTCCCAGAAAACGCCCAAGGCTGGTTGCTCGCCGCCCCAGGGAAGTTGTCGCGGGCTGAACGTCGGGCTGGCCGGGGAAATGACCCCCTCGATCCCCGGCGTTGCTCGCCCGCCACCCAGGCGACAACGAGGACGGGAGGAATTACCTTCTCACGCTCGTCGTGGTGGTTTAGCCGTCCGCATCACCGTGGCGGCACGTCGTCCAGCAGGTTCGGCTCGTCCGGGTTCCATGGCATGGGCTGTTCGCTGGGGAGTTCACCGTTGGGCGTCATTTTGTCAACGGCTTCCGGAAGGTCACGCGTGATTCTGGCGATGAGTTCTTCACGCGAAAGCCCGGTCTGCTGTGACAGCGACGACAGGGTCTCTTCGTCAATTGCAGCCTCGACCTCATGCGCCTCGACTGGCTGGTTTGGTCCCGTGCGTACCCAGGAGTCGACCTTCGATCCCGCACCAGCATTGCGAAAGCGATCCAAAACATCACCAAGAGCAGTCCCCGAGACCCCCTTGGAGACCTGGTCCAGAATGCCGCCTTGCGGATTGTCGGGATCGGTCCCGCGACCTGCGCCGCGGATCATATCGCCTATTTTATCCCGGTTCTGGTAGGCCAGAAGGCCTAGGACTGCGATTGCCAGTCGTCCAAGATTTGCCATCACTTGTCTCCTCGATCCAATGAGAAGTCGAACCCTCCGAAAAAGTTCCCCGGACAAGTTTGTAGCTGCAGCACCTAGCAACCCTCGGCCTTGAGGGTTCGCACCATCCGCAAGACAATTGGATCGTAGGGAATTTTTTGATCACGGCTGTAGTCAAGCTCAAATGCGGCCAATCGGTCCGCACAAACGGCAACAGCCCGAAAATAGCGAATTTTGTCCCCTTTGATCCCTGAGTAACTTGCCCATCTCGGCGTCAGTCTCCGGTAGGTCAGATGCCACCCGTTCCGTTCATCCGCTGTCATCTCCGCCCCAATTTTTGCTCTGAAACCACCCGCGGCTAGATCTTCGCCCCATACGACAAGCGAGGCCCCGCCCTTGTCCTCGAACGTTGCCCCTTGCCCATTATCAGCTCGCTGGGTCAGCAGGAAACCGGGAGGAACGTCGAATACAAATCCCGATTGCAAGACGCCGAATTGTTGCCATTCCTGGGAGGACACTTGAACCGGCGGGACGGCAAGCGAGAGTGCAATTCCTGTGATGGTCCACCATAAAGATGCCATCCGCCACAATTCTGAATCGGACAGAATGTTCCTTGAGCTAGACCACTTTGTTCGCCACTGTCGTAGCTTATGAGCCCAACGTAAGCTTCAGGGTTCTGCGTCAGTGATCGGTCTACCAGCACCAGAGCTTCCCGGTCTCTCATGTCCGCTTGGTAGCTGATAAGGATGGCCGGCTTCGGTTCCGGACATGATGCTGTGCTTTTCATAGGCCTCGTCAAAGACCTACTGAAGGAAATCAACTTCCTCGGGTTGGAAAGTGCGGGGTCAGTCAAGGAATTCGTATCTTTGCTCGCTGCTTAGAGCTGAGGCGGGAGCACGGGTCGTCACTCTCAAGCGCCGCAGAGCCACAGGTGTCCACGGCGCCGGTCGCAACTCAGTCGGCGCTCGCCACCGGTGCAACAAGCGGCGTGACACGGCGGATCGCGACACGGCGGTTTTCGCGTTCGCGCTCCTGCGTATTCACCTTCAGAAACTGCTCGCCATATCCCTGCGGCGCAAGGTTCTCCGGAGCGATTGCGAAGACATTGGTCAGGGCGTTGGCAACCAACTCGGCGCGCTTGTCGGACAGCACCAGATTGGCGTCGTCCGAACCCACCGCGTCGGTGTGGCCCTCGATCAAGAATGTTTCCGCGGGGTTTTCGCTAAGCAGGCGCTCCATCGCCTGGGCCACTCCCTCCAGCTTCGGGATTTCGCTTTCCGCTATCTCGGCCGAGCCAAAATCGAAGGCAATCGTGTCCAGATCGATCCGCCGCACTTTGTCGCGGATGCGGGCGGACCGCTTCACCTCGTCGATTGAGTAGAGCCGCTCGACACGCTCGACGGGCGGCTGCTCGAGGAAGGCATAGTAAGCGTCCGGATCGTCCACGCGGTCGGCGTCCAGGATGTACTCCTCGGGGGGGATCGTGAGCCACATCGGCGGCAGGTCGAGTCCAGGGTCGCGCCATTCGCCAACCCGATCGTAGTAGCCCTCATCAACGTAGACGAGCACATATTCGCGACCGTCCGGGGTGAAGCGTGACCGGCGAACAATGTCACCGTAGCGGTCGCGAATCGTCACGACGCGGCTGCCATCCTCCCGGACGATGACCTCGCGCACCCTGCCGCGCGGCAATTCCTCGTAATAGACGTCACGCGCGCCGTAGGCTATGCGCGGCCTGTCGTTGCTTTGCACGATGATCTGGTTGTTGATCTGCACGATCGTGCGGTCGCCGAATTCACGCACCACCTCTGCGCCTTGCGGACGTACTCGCGCGGCCTGCTCGGGCCTCAAATCGATTCGCTGTCCTTTCTCGGCCGTTGCCGGTTGGATTCTGGCGGATCGGACTTCCTGCTGCGCGGCGCGATCGTCGGCCGGAGGCGGCAACGTCGGCTCGGCCGGCTGTGCCTGTTGGGTATTCGGTTTCGCGGGCCGCTGCGCAGCTTGCTTGCTTTCCGGCGCGGAGTGCTTCTGGCTGTCCAGCACCGGCGCCAGTCCCGTCGAAGCCGACGCTTTGCCCGGCTGTTGTGGCTGATCGAGTGCCTTGGCCGGTTGTTCGGCCGCCTGAGTCTCGGGCTGCGCGGCCTGTTGAGGCGCTGGACCGGGCTTTTCTGCCGGAGCCTGCTGCTTGCCTTTGGCCTGCTTCGCCTGTTTTTTGCCCGGGGCTGCCTGTTTGGGAGCGGCCTCTTGTGGAGCGATTGCCTCCGCCGGCGTCTGCGAGGGAGCGATCTCGGCGGGCTTCTCTGCCGGAGCCTGCTGCTGGCCTTTGGCCTGCTTCGCCTGTTTCTCGCCCGGGGCTGCCTGTTCGGGAGCGGCCTTTGTGGAGCGATTGCCTCCGCCGGCGTCTGCGAGGGAGCGATCTCGGCGGGCTTCTCTGCCGGAGCCTGTTGCTTGCCTTTGGCCTGTTTCGCCTGTTTTTCGCCCGGAGCTACCTTTCCGGGAGCCGCCTTCGGTGGAGCGACTGCTTGCGCAGGCGCCTGCTCGGGAGCGATCTCGGCAGGCTGTTCCGCTGGAGCCTGCCGCTTTTGCTTGCGCTGCTTTGCCTGTTTCTCCCCAGCGGGAGCTGCCTTTCCGGGAGCCGCCTTCGGTGGAGCGACCGCTTGCGCAGGCGCCTGCTTGGGAGCGATCTGTTGCGCCGGAGCTTGCTTGGGAGCGGACTGTTCGGATGCCTGCCCGGGCGCTGGTTCGCGGTGCTTCCGCTTTTTCTTCAGCACTTGCTCTCCGGATTGTTCATCTCCACCTTCGGCCTGCGCCAGGTAACGCGGCTGTGCGGAGGTCATATCGCCGGACAGCGAGGGCTCGGGCATGCCGTAATCACCGGCCGAAGCAACGAGCGGCGCCGACGCCATCAGCACGCCGAGAGCTGTGCCTGCAAGAATCCGGGATCGTCTCTTCACGCCATCTCTCCTATCGTCCCTTCGACAACACCCGGCACATCAATTTGTTCCTGCACGGCCTGGAATGCGGCGCCCGCCGGCAATTTCTGGAATCCGCACAAGAAGGCGCTCGAAACCAACGAGCTCGCTGCCCCCTGACGGCATGTCGAGATATGAAACCTGCCATGGCGGACTGGGCTCCAGCTGCCAATTTCTTGTTTTTGCGAAGGATTGGCCTGGAATTCACAAAAAACAGAAATCGCTCAACCGCTTCTTTCCGGAGTTCGCCGCCAGCCTTGCCCAATTGACGGCCAACCCCTTTGTCCTATGGTGCGCTCGCCTTGGCCCAACAGCTCTGATCTAGCGGCTTCGCCAGGATACCGAGGTCAGGCTCGCGACCCGACGGCACTGAAACCGCTGCTTGGGGTGCCCCGGGGGTGCCCCGAACATTCATGTTCCCACGCGAGATTTGACGAATTCGGTAAGTATTTGAAATCGCATAAAACTGGTGCCGCTTGGGTGACTCGAACACCTGACCCCATCATTACGAATGATATGAACGGGTGAAGCGCACTCAGCGCCAACCCTACTCCGTTTTCGTGCAGCTTTTCAGGGTGCTCCTGAACAAGTCCTCAGCCTGCAGGATCGCAGGATGAGGCGCGGAGCGCGCTGCGAGGGGGCCCTAACACATGGACGGCGCACAGGTGAGAGATGATTCGACGCCGAGCTTGAGCGCATTTGCGAACGCGGCAGATAGTCCTCGGTGCGGCGACTTCTCCAACGGAGGCCGGCCTTTTGCCCGAAAAGACCTGCCGACCTCATTGCGGTGAGAAGCCCTTCCTGAACTGCGGTTATTCCGCCTGCAATCACGGCATCCAGATCGACCTGGCGGCCTTGGCCGCGCGGCTCGGCCGCGACCACGGCGCGATGCACGATGACCTGGTGCGGTTGTTCCGCTGTCAGCGGTGCGCCGAGGCCGGCCGCGACCAGCGCCCCGTCTTCTTCACCTGCCTCCCTGACTACCAAGGCATCCAACACCAGAAGAATCATTGCTCCTGGACGCGCCAACCCCTTGCCTGTCAGGGGGCGGTTATTTTTCGGACACGGTGCGGACACGAAAAGAGGAAGAGAACGCGGAAGCCTCACTCCTTTTTCTAACCAATTGTTTTATTGGGTTTTTTGGTGGGTGTGCACAGGATCGAACTGTGAACCCGCTGATTAAGAGTCATAGTGCGCGTTGAGCTGCATTGGCAACCGGCGTCAACCCGGCAGCATTCCGAACAGAATAGCAACTATGCTAATGACTGGACTTTCCGGGACACTACGTCGGCAGTGGGCTTTACTGGCGGCAGAAATCAAAGATCAGCGAGAGTCTCCGCGATGAGCGGTATGGCCGGCCGCGTCCAGCGTCGGTGCTTCCGGGGCTCGCGCAGTGGCGACGGCTTCGGCGGGCTCATCGAGCGTCCGAACTTCTCCAGCTGTTCGGCAGCCTGTCTGGGTCGCGAAACTTCCTCTATGCGCGTTCCCCACGCGATAAGCCGCTCAGCCACCGCGGCGTCGAGCGGCGCGCCGAATTCGGCTAGGCGACGAAGATTCCTGATCGGGATTCGTAACCACATAGCAACGGCCTGGATCTGGACGCCGCGTTCGGCGAGCACACCGAGAAGCGTGCGGTGGTAAACCCGCGTATCGTACGGATCGTCATTGCTATTGCGGCAGATAGCGGGGCATGACAGCACAATGCCATGCCGGAAGGACATCGGCAATTTTCCTGCGCCCGGCCGAAAGCGAGGGCG
This sequence comes from uncultured Alphaproteobacteria bacterium, assembly GCA_963813315.1. Lineage (GTDB taxonomy): Bacteria > Pseudomonadota > Alphaproteobacteria > Rhizobiales > Rhizobiaceae > CAWEYO01. The sequence goes on from CAWEYO010000016.1 coordinate 186,755, forward strand.
GGGGGCTAATAGCTTGGACGGCCGGGCACCTTTGGTCAGGCATCGGGTTGTCCGACGAACACTGCCTGGGCCGGTTTGGTTAAGAAGCGTTACAGGTTCCCCGACGTTAGGTGAAGGCCGCGCCAGAACCCGTCTCACACGCGCGATCGGGCTGCGGCTGGTGTGCGGCGAACGGCAAATGGCGTGTGCAGGCTTCGCAATACCAATCGCGTGGACCCGGAAACGGACCCGGATCGAGATGTGTCCATCGCTAACCTTTGATATTGCTGCGTTCGCAACCGCTTTCCAAGCACTTGCTCGGGGACAAGCCCGCTCGCAAATGCAGGAAAACGCTTTCTCCCCCGCAAGGGGAGTAAATGTCGTAGTTGGCCCGAATATTAGCTGCCTTTAATTCCACAGTTTCTCCTGCAATTACATCTAGATATGGTTTAACGCCGAGTTACCTATTAAGGGTCGCTAGCGGCGGAGACGTAACAACTATATTATTTCTTATAACCCCGGATAGGCCGGGGGAAGGAAAAAATATTTGGCTAGAACAGTTAAAGATGCGAGGCTCGATACAAGGGCGCACGCGACAAATTGAAAACGGGTGACACGATACACTGGCGCATGCTGGTGCCGGGGGAGTTGCACTTTGGCTACAGGCGGCGCGTCGCCGGCAGTCCCGGCATGTGGGTTGCCCGCCGTTACATCGGCAAGTCCCCGGAGTGCACTTCCGGCTATCTGAAGACCACGCTTGGCCGCGCTGACGACTATGAGGATGCCAATGGCGCCAGCGTGCTTAGCTACGCCGATGCCCAGCGGATCGCCTTAGAGCGGAACGCCACATCGGTAACGGCCGACGCACGCGGATGCCCACGGTGGCCGAGGCCATGGCCGACTATGTTGTTCCATCTGAAGAAGTCTTCTATGTTTGCTTTAAAATTCGACTTTTATTGATCGCTTCAAATACTACTCAATACAACGTTACGCCCTATTCAGGGGGATAACCGGAAGTTACCCTACCTCCTATTAGCCAACGTTTACCGATACTTAAGCGGCCCAGCAAGTTATACTTTAGCATCCCAGGCAAACACCGGGGTAATATAACCCTCCGTGAGGATCAATTGACCGCCCGTTACAATCTCGACAAGCAGAACGCCGCGCTCAAAGACAGGCCACCACACACTTCCGGCTTGAAGTTGGGCTTCTACGACGTCGCTCGTACCAAGGTCACGAACGGCAGGCAGTTCCTGCCCGGCGTTAGCGATGCCTGCTATTGGGTGCGGCGCGCTAAAGACATCATGGAGCGATACATCGTCGATCTTGGTGGCCAGCAGGTTTGCTCTGAGGCCGAGCGGACCATCGTGCGCCGCGCTGCAGTGCTCGTCATCGAATGCGAGAGGCTAGAGCGCCAATTCGCTGTAGTTCCCCAAGATAAGAACGTCTCTCTTCGTGAGCTCGATATGTATAGCAAGCTCGCCAACAGTTTGCGTCGTCTGTTAGACATGACTGGCCTTGAGCGCCGCTCGCGCGACATCACTCCAACTATCGACGCCTACATCGCCGAGCATGCTAACGACCCGGACAATACTGACGAGGCGAATGACGATATTATCGATATCCCCCTGGCCGACCCGCTACCCCGAAGGCCAAACCGCCACGACTATGCGCGACCAGCCAAGGAAATCCGCAAGATCCGTGCTGCCTATCTTGCGAAGGTCGCCGCTGAGAAGGCAGCTAAGGAGGCCGCCGAGTGAGCACCACCAATACGGCGGTCGACCGCCGTTTCCAGGCCACCGCCCATATGCACCATTACATAACGGTACATATCCCGGCCACCAAACTTACGTACGCTCACGTAAGCGTACATGTCCCCCGGTCGCCCGCATGACCACCCGCCAGCAATTCGACATCATCAAAGCCTGCGCCGACCCAAATTTATTCGGTTTGTGGTTCAAGGACCGCGACACTTGGCAGGCATGGTTTGCCTTTTTAGCCGCTCTATTCGCCTTGGAGATGACACCAGAGCAGCTTGAACTGTTCCGGCGGCATACGGGACGGCAGGATCCCCCGGCATCCCCGCGCCAACGAAGCTTGGCTCATTGTCGGCCGTCGCGGCGGCAAATCTTTCATGATGGCTTTGATTGCTGTATACTTTCGCAAGATTCCGCGATTACCGCCAATCTGCAACAGGGCGAGCGTTCGACAGTCGCCGTGATTGCTGCCGATCCGGAAGCAGGCCAGAGTGATTATGCGTTATGCCGCGCGCTATTAACGCAGATTCCGATGCTCGCTAGAACTGTGGAACGTGAGACGGCTGAGGCAATCGATCTCCGCGACCGCGTGACTATCGAGGTGACCACGGCTAGCCACGATCATCGCGAGGATACACATATGCGGCTATCCTCGCAGACGAAATTGCCTTCTGGCGGACGGACGAGAATTCTGCAGATCCAGATACTGCAATACTTGACGCTATGCGTCCGGGATGGCGACGATCCCCGGATCACTGCTTATATTATGCGCTAGCAAGCCCCTACGCGCGCACGCAGGCGCGCTGTTTGACGCCCATCGGCGCTGGTACGGACCTGACGCACCACCGGGCTCGCCTCTGGTCTGGCACGCCACAACCCGTGAGATGAATCCGACCGTTCCGCAATCCCTGATTGACGCGGCGATGGAGCGTGATCTGTCCTCTGCTCGCGCCGAGTACTACGCCGAGTTCCGTACCGACCTCGAAATGCTGCTTACACGCGAGGCCGTACGGGCATGTGTAGTCCCCGGTTGTCGCGAAATGCCGCCGCTCGGTCGGCCTAACTATTTGGCTTTTTGCGATCCGAGTGGTGGCGCACGTGACAGCATGACTTCGGGAATTGCCCATCGAGAGCGCAACGCTCAAAGAGATCGGCAGCGAGCATGCGTTCGTCCGGCATCGCCGCAAGAGACGACAATTGGACCAATCGTCCTCGACGCTATCCGTGAAGTCCGCCCGCCGTTCTCGCCGGAAGTCTACGGTTGCCGAGTTTGCGTCGCTCGTCCGATCTACGGGCTGCGGAAGGTGACCGGCGACCGTTACGGCGGCGAATGGCCCCGCGAGCAGTTCACGCACCCGGTGTGACCTACGAGGTAGCCGAGCAAACACGGCGCGATCTGTACTTAGCCTCGTTCCCTGCAATCAACCTGTGGCGCGTTCCGTCTGCTGGATGACCGGCGGCTCGAGTCGCAACTGGTCGCCCTGGAGCGGCGTACAACGCGCGTCGGCCGCGATCTGGTGGACCACCCTCCTGGCGCCCACGACGAGTTGCCAACGCGGCAGCGGGAGCCTCGTCGGCGCGCTGGACGCCGCGCGTCGTGACGGTGACGGTTTTCAGCATCGACATGCAAGGTCGTGTCACCATGAGGGACGACGCACCCTGCGCCCGCCACTGGGCGCGTACGCCCGGCATAAGCGCGACGGACGGCATCCGCCATCCGACGTGGGCGGCCGCACAGGAGGCAGGGGTGAAGAGATGAGGTTGAGGCTGTAACATGAAGGCCGCGCGACCAACCGTTGCAATTGCGCATAGAAGGGAGCGCGAGCAGGAGCATCTTGTCCGCCATGACCTGCGCGGCCGCTGTCTGCAATTGACCCAGCAAACCTGCAACTTCGAAAAACCACGACGGGTCGCCTCACGAAGCCACATCGGAAGCGCGGGCGCTTATCGCATCGGGGGCGCCTCGATAACCGCCAACCCGGGGAGTGCCCTGAAGCACCGACTATCGTAACTCCGTCAACTAAATGACCACCTGTTGATAATGTGATATTGTGGGGCTGTCTGATGACGTAAGGGCGTGAGCGCAGTTATGCCTCGGAGACTTAGGGGCAAGATGGAAAATGGTCAACCATCAGGCACTAGTACGCAGGCGGTCCTATCGCTTGATCTTCCGCCAACTGTCTTGGCGGAAGACGTAGCAGACATCCTCCACGCGATAGTGACGCTTTATAACAACCGCATTTGATTAGAGGCTGTCGAAAAGTCCCCGGGTTCTCCTCTCATCGACTTCCGGGCGCGAATCCAGAAAATGCTGGTGATCGAGCGGGCGACCATAGGAACTCCTAACCTCGTCCAATTAAAGGGCAAGGCAAAACAAATAGCACAAGTGGCGGCTCGTCCTCGCAGGGCTCCTCGGTCTAGGTTCAGTATCCCATGAAATATACAAGCGCACTTAGAGGCGACGAAATTCAGGTCGAAACGGGGGTGGCCGAGTTAGGAGCGCCAGAAGACGCAGTTGGACATCAAGAAACTTGACTGGAAATCGAGCAGGAAACATTGGAAGTTCTCGTGAGCAGAAGCTGGATGCAATCGATGCGGCGCGACGGTCGGCTGATGAGACGGCCCGCGAAGAAAACATTGCAGCGACTTAGTGGCAACATCACTGGGGAGACTGTGATCACGTGGCAGAGCAATGAACTAGTCTGCTCCCGGAGAATCACCGTCTGAGACGCGCTTAACTTGCTTCCCAGACCACATAGTGACCGCCTTTCGAGTGACTGGGGTCCAAAGCGGCGAGCCTCGCCTTGGGCGGTTTTTGTTTCTGAAGTTGCGGCTCAAGCTCCGTTACAAATTCTACACTGGAACCCTGCTAGCTCCCCGTCCCCTAAGCCATTGCACCGTCATGGCTTTTTCCAAGCGCCGGGTTCTGGCTTAACTACTGGCGTCACGGAGCCAGCCTGTCCGCCCCATTCTGACGGCAAATTGACTACATTCCTCGAGTGCTGGCCGGGTCTTGGCTATAGGCTCCACGCGCAGCGCAACGCGCCAGCGAGTGTGAGTGAACACAGGGCCCTTGGTCAGCATGCGAGGATTTGGCCCGTTCCTCGTCACAGATTCACACGGATAAGATTGGGATGCTGTTTGAGCTCAGCGGCAGTCACACAAGCTGCTAGTCCGGCCTTCCGTGCGCCTCCCACGACCAGTTCAGCTTCATGCTCCATTACACCGCCAACATTGCTGAGGTGTCTTTCTGCGATCCATGCGGGGTCCAACTTGCCACGCCGCCCGCTGGCTTCCTCTTCGCCGAGATTGATGCCGATCCGCACCTGGAAGCGCTGATCCTCGGGAACGGCTGCGTTGCGCTCGGCGAGGCCTTTTTGCAGCGCCACCGCGCATTCGACGGCGTCCACGACGCTGGAAAACTCAGCCAGCAGACCGTCGCCCATGAGCTTGAAGATCTGGCCATGGTGGCGAGCAATCTCGGGCTCGAATAGTTCCTTGCGGCCGGCCCTGAGACGCTCGAACGTACCCTGTTCGTCCTGCTCCATCAGTGCGGAGTAGCCAACGACATCCGCGGCAAGAATGGCAGCGAGCTTACGGTCCACAGCCGACACCCCAACAGCCTTGCTCTGCGCAAAGAGGATAGCACACGCCCTGCGATGCGCGATAGACGACAGCCATTGACGGAAGGTTGCGCTGGCGGCGGCGAGGTCCGGGGGCGGGGCCACGATGGGCAATTCCAACGAAAGCGGCGGGCGCGCCTGTCGCGCGAAAATCCGCAAAAAATGGCATTTTCCCCGGTGCAATCGATAGCAACCGACTTCCCTTCGCTTGGCATCTCCACTTCACTGAAGCCGAGCGCTACTCTTCGTCCGAAACGTACCGGGACCATGAAAAACTCTGTTGCTAATTGTCGGTTCGCTTCGTCCGTTGCCTCCTTTAGGTCAGCTTCGAGCTTTTTGATCTTTTCCATGTCCGGGGGTCGCGCTTTCCGCGCTTCCTCTAGAGCGGCGTGCAGATTTTGTAAATCGGGGATTCCGTTGAGAAGGGTGTCGTGATTCACTTCTGTCAGGAGGTGATTTGCGATGCCGAAGACCCTTTCGACCGATTTGCGTGAGCGTATCGTGCGGCATGTGAGTGAAGGTCATTCACGGCGGAGCGCGGCCGCGAAGTTTGCCATTTCGGCGAGTTCGGCGGTGCGGATCGTGGCCCGCCATGAAGCGACGGGAAGCGTGGCGCCCAAGGTCGGCCGCGTCGGTCGTCGCTCGAAGCTGGAGGCACATCGGGACGATCTGATCCGTCGGATCGCCGAGGTTCCAGACATCACCATGCCGGAACTGGCTGCAGAGCTCGCGGCACAAGGAACCCGGATCGATCCGTCGAACCTGTCGCGCTGGTTCATCAGGAACGGCTACCGCGTCAAAAAAAACGCTGCTGGCCAGCGAGCAAGATCGCCCTGACATCCGGCAGGCGCGCGAGGAATGGGTCGCCAGGCGTCAGCCGAAGATGCGGCTTGAGCGGCACAGGCTGGTCTTCATCGACGAAACCGGCACCAACACCAAGATGACACGGCTGCGTGGCCGCAGTCCGAAGGGCCAGCGGCTCAAGGCCAGGGCGCCGTTCGGGCACTGGAAGACCCAGACCTTCATCGCCGGGCTGCGATGCCACGGCCTGACGGCGCCCTTTGTCGTCGATGCCCCGATGAACCGCCGCATCTTCGAGACCTATGTCACGACGCAACTTGCCCCGACGCTCGAAAAGGGCGACGTCGTCATTCTCGACAACCTCGCCGCCCATAAAAGCCCTGTGGCCGAGAAGGCCATCAGAGCCAGGGGCGCATGGCTCCTGTTCCTGCCGCCCTACAGCCCCGACCTCAATCCAATCGAAATGGCATTCGCCAAGCTCAAGGCGCATCTGCGCAAGAGGGCAATCCGAACCATCGACGCCCTCTGGGCGGCCATCGGAGACATCTGCCAACTGTTCTCACCCGCCGAATGCCGAAACTACTTCAAGACCGCCGGATATGAACCAACCTAATCGCACGACGCTCTAGGTGTTCGGTCCCGCCATGTGATGGATTGGACTGAGCCTGAATCGTTCGGGCTCGTTTGTCCAGCTCTTGCAGATGTATTCGTATGGTGTGAGGCCTTTGAGGGTCTTTAGCCGCCGGCCGAAATTGTAGGCGTTGATGAAGTCGGCGAGGTGCGCCTCGAGCTGTTGATGGCTGTCGTAGTAGTAGCGACGGACGGTGGCTTCCTTGATGGTGCGGTTCATGCGTTCGACCTGTCCGTTGGTCCAGGGGTGGTTGGGTTTTGTGAGACGATGATCGATATCGTTTTGCGCGCAGGCCAGATCGAAGGAATGGGCGCGGAAGATCGCCTTATGCTCGATCATCGCCTTGATTTCCGAGACGCTCCAGCTTTTGCCTCGAGGTTCGGTGAAGTGGGTGCCGTTGTCGGTGAGGACGGTGTGGATTTTGTAGGGGACGATCTCGATCAGCTTGCGCAGGAAGTCGGCTGCGATGCGTCTGGTGGCGCGCGCGTGCAGTTCGGCATAGGCGAACTTGCTGACCCGATCGATGGCCACGAACATGTGGAGCTTGCCGTTCTCGGTCCGGACCTCGGCGATGTCGATGTGGAAATAGCCGATCGGATAGGTTTTGAACTTCTTGCGCGGTTTGGCGCCCTCGACATCGGGCAGGCGACTGATGTCGTGACGCTGGAACAGCCGATGCAGGCTGGAACGGGTGAGATGCGGGATCGTCGCCTGGAGTGCGTAGAGGCAATCATCCAGCGGTAGCAGCGTGTGTCTGCGGAAGGCGACGATCAGTGCTTCCTCTTCCCTTGAAAGCACCGTCGAGCGCGCTTCCTTCGGCCCCATCGGCGCATCATCGACGAACTCGCGCTTCTTCCATTTTATCACCGTCTTCGGGTTCACCCCGTAGCGCTCGCTCAACTCCTGGATCGAAGCTTTCGATCGCTGTATCGCAGCTCGGACGGCGTGCGTGGTCGTGGCGCTGCCATGAAGTATCTGTCCCATAGAGATTCCTTGCGGATGACGACATCAATGATGCCATCACACCGTGGGACTGAACATCTAGGGAGACGGTGAGATCGGACATTAACTTTTGGTCCGGATTACCCGGCCAGATCTGAGCGAGCTTGTCAGCAAGCTCGAAGAATATCCTACGTATTCCGGTTGACCTCGCCGACGATCACATTGCCACAGGCGGTCGCCCTGCTGAACGGTAAAGCCGCCTGATCGTGGCCGACGCGGCAATGTGGCCGAGCTTCAGGCTGCTACATGAGCTGCTGGCGGACCAGTATCTCCTGACGTTCGACAAATGAGCGGAGGCTTTGGACAGCGGCGGAGGGCTCTGGGAGACGTCAGATGGTTCTCGGACCGTCTCCCGAGTGCTGTATATTTCTGGCGAGCCGGACGGTTGTTCCTAAGGCGCTGGACATACACGAAATCCAATTGGAACTGCTTTGGGACCGTGATTGATCGGTGGCAGCCGTCTAAGCTTGGTCTCCCGCCGCCGCGCTTGCAAAGCTACGCAATCGCATCGTTTGGACTTTCGGCCACGGGTTGCACTGCCAGAAGAGACTTTCGGGACGCCACGAAACTATTTTGTGGTTCACCGGACCCTGCTACCTTCCATAGGCTTCCATGGCGATGCCGCCGTCGGCACAGCGTTTCCATTTTCTTCCCGGCATTAAGTTCACGTGGAGGGCTGAGAGGCGTCAGACAAAGGAACGTTTATTTTGACGCCTGCCTTGGTCAAGGAGGTGGGAGGAATATCGGTGAGGGTCCGTGCGACCTGCCTTTCGGGCCCTCCTCAGCGACGTGATATGCCGTTCGCGACGACGCCTATCGCAAGTCCAATTCCTGCTACGACTAACCCGCCGGCGTCAAGGTTTCCAGCATACGCGCCAGCGGCTACGCCCGCTGGCCGCCGGAGTGGCCGCCTTTTCCCCGATATTTTTCAAAAGTCGGCCCCGAGCGGAACCGCATCTGTTCCGGCGAATTCCTTCCACCACCGTGATCCTATCGGTCGATCCCTATCCCACTTTCTTAGCACTTCGCTGATCATTTGCTTCATCTCATCGTCAGTGGTTTGGTAATCGCCAGCCTGAATTTTGCAGGCGCGCTTGTCCAGATCAGCGATAAGAGTACCGGAGATCGCGGCTACTTTACCTTTTTGCCTCGGCCAGAGTATTCGATCATCCTGTCCGCGGTCAGACCCTTTTACGTCGCCTTGCCATTCAATGATGAACTCGAATGCGCGACGCCCAGTTTGCGGCGGTTTCTCAACTGGCCATCTTGTCGATACAGCCATGCATTGTAGAGGTCTTGGTATCGCTCTCAACAAGGAAACGGTCGAGCGATTCCGTACCTGTCGTCCGAAACGATATCCGCTCCCCGATTTTGTGCGACAGCGATTGCCACGGTGGACATAATTACCTCGGCGAGGTACTCGTGGACCTCAACATAATTGTCTGGATCGTACGGTTCGGGCGTGTGCGATACCCAGCACAGCTTGTGACGCTCCAGGAACTTCATAAGGTCTTCACAGAATTTCTCGCGATGGAGCTGAGCGCCGTACCTAACCGTGTCGTCAGAGTCACCCAAGCCGGGGCGAATGGCATTTAGCCGCTGACGACGTTTCTCGCGCTGTTGGAGAGCGCTCGGCTTGCGGAAGCGCGCCAAGAACTCGGGATTTTCACATCCTTCCGCAATTTTGTGAGAAGTGTCCCCGCCGCTGTCTCAATGGCCGGCTCATAGGTGTACGCCGCGTCGAGCAATGGGCCTTTCGGGCCTTCCTGATATGCGAAAACTGACAACTCCGGATCATCCAACGGTTAAGCTTTCTGGGCACGAGATTCGATATACCTTCGGGAAAATCAACAGCGAGGCCTTTAGCCAGTTGATATCCCTAATGTGAATGTATGGGTGAGTGAGAGACTCAATTCATAACTTGTCCCTCGCGGCGGCGTAGATACCATCGCTCTCGTTGTTTAAAGAATACCCGATATCTTTTCTGTACTCACCAACAAAATCCCTTATTGACTTTCCAAATACATATGCCTGTCGATGACGGTTTGAGGATGCCGAAGCCAAAGTCGAAACCTAAACCGACATCCGCCGGATGACGGCTCTTTGGGGCAAGATTGACGCCAGGGACGGGCATTGGCAAGCCCGAACCTCGCCGCGACGTGTGCCGGAGGCCGGTAGCATCGGCACATTGCGTGCCGGAAACTCCAATTTGGTCCTCGCCAACACGCACGTCTCCCTTGGTCTCCGCTGGAACTCATGCCGCCGGCCTGTTCACGTCGGCGAGGTCAGGTCGGCGGCCGCAGTTCGGCGATCGGTCGCAGGACTCGGCGAACAGCCTCCTCGGCACGGCGACCCGTTCTGTGTTCCGGTGAATACGCGAGGACGCTTTTGAAGGGATACGCGTTGGGGCGATGCGGTGGGTGAGGACGAATACTCGGCTTACCCGCTTGCGATCAGCCCCAGGGCGCCCTGTCGATATCGATCATCACGCCATTGTTGGTCTGCCTGCCGCCCGTATCGGTTCGGCCCCATGCTACACCGCATCACGAATTAGATCTTCCATGGCCATGAGACGACGGTTGACGGCCGCACATAGTCATGTCGGCGAAGATGCGCTTGCCAACCCGTCGCTCAGGCGCGAGCCAACATTCCGCCGGTCTGACGCGAGCCTCGGAACAGGGCGACCGCTTCGGTGCGGTTGCGGACGTGGAGTTTCACGATGATGTTGTGGACGTGGTTCTTGATCGTCGATACCTCGAGACACCAGAGTGCGGGCGATCTGCTTGTTCGACATCCGCTCGGTCAGCAGCGACAGGACGTGATGCTCGCGCTGCGACAGCTTGGACAGCCGTTCGGTTTCGCGTTTTTCGGCCGACAGCGCTAAGAGACGCTCCTGCATCATCCTTCCAATTCTGGGCGGGCAGACCAGCTCGCCGGCCAGAACGGCAACGACGACGCCAAGCAAATCCTCGATCGATTGATCCGCTGTGATGCAAGCGGCCGCGCCGGCTTGGACCCGGGGCCAAGAGCGCTAAATCATCTGCCTCAAGCCCCAGCGCCACGATGGGACGGCCGTCACACCGAGGCGAAGGCCGCGCGGACCCCTGCCGAGCACCAGTCGCAGTTGTCCAACCAGGATGTCCACCAAAACGGCCTCGTTCACACCCTTCGGTCTGGCGGCTAGTCATCGATGCTCCCTAAAGTTCGCACCCGAGCGACCTCGGGCTGGTCCGAAAGGAGCTTCTCAATCCTTCGCAGTAGATCCTACTAATGCACAATAAGAATGTAATCCTCTCCATCCCGCCCTCCCAGTCGTTGAAGCGGGGCAACGCCACCTTCAATTACTCTCACTTCGCAGAAGTTAAATCCTGTTCTCAATGCATGATCAAGCGTAATCCTCTGCATGCCGCCCTCCCAGTCGTTGAAGCGGGGCAACACCACCCTTGAATTATTTCACTTTAGCAGAAGAACGAGCCGGAAAGGGCGTTTTTCACGTTTCTTGGCGCATCGGCGGTGGCCCGGCACCGGGTCGCTTCGCCCGCAGCTGACGGGCGCGGCGTTTTTTTCTTCGGAATCCAACCACTCACCAGACCATCGACCAGGCCTGACAGTCCGAGCGGCGACAGATCCATCCGTAAATGCAGGGGTGCGCCCCAGGGAAATCGCCTTCCGTCGGGGCCACGCCGCCATCTCGAATTCGTCGGCTGAGGGCAGCCTCACCCGTGATTCCGATGCGTTTCGAGAAGACGCCTTCGCTTTCGCATCCGCGTCGTCCCAACTCGCAGGGTGGCGCGGTGTGGCGTCGATGTAGAACCCCGTCTCCAGTGTCCGGACCCGGGGCGGGTTCGGCAACGCCTCCTTTGGAATGGCCGCGTCGCCCAGCCGGTAGTTGCCCGGCGGAATCCAGCAGAGCAAACCAGGGGCGAGCCTCGGCGCCGGTTTGGTCGGTTGCGGTTCCCGCAAGGATCTCCGGGAGCGTGCCTACCGGAAGAGGCAGCGACAAGGCGGCTGCGAAGTGGCGCAGCTCGAGGGGAAGCATGTCGGGGTCGCTCCATCCAGTACCTCGGCAACACCCGGTGGCGGGCTCTTGCCGGCCGGCACGCCCAGCCGGGTCAGACAGACATCCCTCAGAGCAAAGACGAGACGGCACTCGTCGCGCGTCGCGCCGTCACGTGATCCGGCGGGAAGACGGGCCTTCCGGATTGTGGGCGCGAGCGCCTTCAGGCCCAGCACACCGGCCGCCAACATGGCCGTCACTGCGAGTTCCCAATCGGGGTCCGCCAGGGCCCTGCCAACGGCGGGCGCCACGACGGAGGGATCGGATGGCCTGTCACGCATCCACCAGCGCAGCATCTGCTCCACCGCCGCCGGGCAGTGCAAAGAGCACGTCAGCAAGATCCGCCGTGGTCTCGGGAAACGTGTCCCGGAGGCATCCCGCGACCACTTCTGCCGCGCGTGTGGCGACGATCATTTCGACGTCTCCGAGCAATTGCGCCGCGCGCGTCGGTCGGACTTAACTCGTCAAATGCCTCGGTGCCCTGGAGCCCAGCGAGCCTGTCTCGCGCGTGGTCGCTGCCCAGTAACACGTCAACTTCGGCCAAACCCATCCCGGGGCAGATCCTTGGGTGAGGCTACACGTCATTCGCAGACTACCAGCGAATTCCCGGTCAGGTCGTCCCGCATCAGGTAAAGGACTTCTCCGCCGCGGCGCCAGGGCATCAGGCTGTCGAAGCCTCCTGGCTCGGGCGATGGAACAAATCCCGCCGCCTTGAGCGCAGTTTCTGCGCCGGAGTCGTGCCCGAGCGGGGCAGGACGGCCTTCATACTGTTCTCCGGTGGCACCCGCCTCACCTCACTGGAGACCAAAGATAGTTGAAATGGCCCTGAAGCACCGCCGCCATGATCTGGCGCTGTGTCATCAGGGGCTCGCCCGTCACAGGATGCTGGGTCCCGATCGGCAAATAGTACGCCTGCCCGTTCTGCCCGTCCACGATCACGATCGGATCGGTAGAGGTTCCGGATTCGGCGAGGTTGGTGGGCGCAGACGGCGAAAGTAACGGGGATAATCTCGTCAAAATGATTTTGCCTTCGATCACGGGTCCGCCTTCCTTTGCCGTGCTGGGGGGCTTCAATCCGCCGTTCCGAAGCTGCGGGCGTGTCATCGGATCGGCAAGGAGAATGTCGCGCAGACTGTGGAGCTTGTCTCGGCTCAACATCGAGGTCCGGCCCATCAGCCCGAGGATCAGATATGCGCCCCAGGAGCTCGCCCGTCGTGGAAGGGCAGGCGGGCGATCGTTCGGTTCATCCAGAGCAGGAAGCCCCCCCAGACCGTGTCGTTGACCACGAAACTTTCGCGCCGGAGCAACTCGACGAACTCGAGAAGCGCAATGTCGCCGCGTTGGGCGGCTTCGCCGTGGGCGCGGTCGCGGGCGCCGCTCTTGCTGGTCGTAGTGGCCGGTCTCCGAATTCCTGGCGGGCAGCAGAGGCGCGATCAGTTCGATCACGGGCTCCGGGTCCAGCTTGTGGAAGCCGTGCTGCTCTCTCAGCCAGAGCGTCTTGAATTCCAGGTCGTGAAGGCCGGGATGGGCGCGAAGGATCTCGGCGATCACGTTGTCGCGGATCCTCGCCCAGACCGCCGCCGCCCATGAAGACATCGACAATCACGAATTTCAGTGACCCGTCCGCTATGGCCTGCGTGATCTTGGCGACGAGGTCAGGGGCACGGTCTCCCTTTTTCCCCTTCTCCGCGATCTGGGTCCTAAAGCCCTCTCCGACGATCTCCACCATGAAGGCGCCACCCCGCTCCACGCCGAGGACGAGATCCGGCTACGAGCCGAAATGCGTC
>CAWEYO010000017.1:0-253458 GCA_963813315.1 uncultured Alphaproteobacteria bacterium
AGCTCAAATTCGACATAGAGGAAATCTACAGTGAGGCGATCGCCCTTTGGGATTCCTCCGGCAGCAACGACATCGATCGCACACTCGAGTTCTTCACGTGCATCTACCTTCCGGACAACATACTGGTTAAGTCAGACCGGGCGGGAATGATGAATTCCCTCGAAATTCGGGCACCGTTTCTCAGCCTCGAACTCGTCGAGTTCGTCAGACGTTGCCGGCAAGCGTCAAGTACCGAAACGGCACTACGAAATGGATCCTGAAGGAGGCCCTGCGCCCGCTTTTGCCGTCGTCAATTGTTGACCGCCGCAAAAAGGGGTTCGGGATTCCGGTGGCCCAGTGGCTTCGCGACATGGATGGACAGCCCTCGATCAATATCGAGGGCATTCGGGAAGCAACGTTCGACGCTTGGGACGCCGCCCATCGTGCACGGCGAGAGGATCAGCGCGGCGCATTGTGGTGCCGCAAGGTCCTCGACCATTACATCGCCGGAGAGAATGCGAACCTTTCGCAGGCAAACTGACTCTGCAGCGAGCTGATTAGCACCAAATCATCCTGGACGTCGCCGGCGGCAATCTCCTCGCCGACATGAGATAACCGCACCGATAACGAAACGCCAGTGGATCATCGGCAACAACGAGCGCCGATCATCGGCGGCGAGGCACGGCGCGGATCAACCTTCTGGGTAGGGCAGCGGCCTCGATCGTAGGCACGCGGCGCTACCTGCGCGTGTGGGGACGAGCACTGCGCCCGCCTTCACGACTGCCCTCCTTTGCTTCCTAGCTGGCACCTCGAGGGGCCAACTGTCGCCTGAATGATGTGGAGAATGCCTTCCACGCCCCAATTGCTCGCGCGAGCGGCCTATGGCAGAACATCGTTAACGGCGAAGAAATAGACTTTCGCAGCTTGGCGGCTTATGAACGTCGCAATGGTGACACGTCGTGACTTTCTTGTCGGGTCAGGACTATTGGTGGCCCATCGACATGAAGCTCGCGCTGCGACCGTAACACCATTCTCATCCGCCACCGAGATCGCGGCCGCAATCTCTACCGGCGCAACCACCTCGCGTACTGTCTGCGAAGCATATCTCAATCGAATCATGGCAAAGAATTGGCTGATCGGCGCCGTCGTGACGGTGCGCTCTGCTCAGGCGATTTTGCCGAAGCGGATGCTTCGGATCAGAGGCGGGCCGCTCGTGCACCGCCGCTTAGTTCGCTGGACGGCGTTCCCTTTACCCTGAAGTCGCAGTTCGCCACGCTCGGCGTGCGCACGACAAACGGCGGTTATGGCGTAGATTTCGCATCGCCACTCACCGATGGCGATATTGCTAAGCGACTGAAGGATGCCGGCCTAATCCTGATGGGCAAGACGAACGGGCCCGGCGAGGCGTACCGCACGAAGACGCCAGCCTTCGGCGAGACAACGAATCCTTTCAATATGGCTTATGCGGTAGGGGGCTCATCAGGCGGGTCTGCCGCGGCAGTGGCAGCGGGCCTGACCGGTTTTGACATAGGGAGTGACACCGCTGGCTCGATCCGCATTCCCGCCTCATTCTGCGGCGTCTACGGCTTCAAGCCGACCAACGGTGCCGTCTCCAATAACGGGGACTGGGGCATCTCTCCGCCGTCGCGGCCGCCTTTTTTTCAGCTCGACTTTTGCAGCTACGGTCCGTTGACGCGGAGGATCGAGGATGTCGGTCCAATTATTGAGATCATAGCTGGTCGCACACCGGCCCGTCCTGCTATCCCAGATCTCAGAGCGATCGGTGAGCCGGCACCGCAAGTGCATAAGCTGGTGAAGGTCGATCACATCGGCCCCTTCTGGAACCTTTCACCTGACGAGCAGGCGGCGCTTGATACGGTGTGCGCTGACCTGGCGACAGCGGGCATTACAATCGAGCACCGGCCGATCCCGTGGTTCGATGAAGCAATCTCGCTGAAAATCTACGAGGGCCTGTTTGGTGACCCTTCTGTGCTGGCCGCAGGATATCCGATCAACGAAACGCCATGGATTGCAAGCGGGCTGAACTACGCCAAGATCATGGCGGCCACCTCGCAGGCGCACGTGCATATCGTTTGGCTGCAACAGCAGATCGAGGCTCTGATGGGCGACGCTGAAGGGCTGATTCTGGCGACAACCGCGCTTCCCCCGCCGACTGTCGGGCCGGCGAATCTAAATCCAATCCCCTTCATAGCTTTCACGTCGATCTTCTCGCTGACGGGACACCCCGCCATCTCGATGCCGCTCGGTATCCGCAAAGCAACCGGCGTCCCCTTCGGGCTGCAGATCGTCGGGCGTCATTGGCGAGACTACGAACTGCTGCGGATCGCGGCGCAGGTCAATGCCCATCTGCCGGGATTCAGGGCCCCCGTGATTTGATGCCGGCTCATTGCTTGGCATATAGTCACTCGGCGTCAGCCATTTCGACATCTGAAGGACAAGCGCAGGCAGATCGTGACGACCTTACCGGGCGCTGTCCAGGAAGTTCGAGGTGTATGCTGGACAAAGGGACCCTCTAAATCCCAAAGCCACTCGTCGCAAACTCCTGCCGGCAATTCCGACGCCGGCATCGCCTCGACCACTACTCAACCGGCATTCGCCAGCGTGCCGCGAGAGCGCAAGCCGAGCGGAACCTGTCGAAGCTCTCGCCCGTTGCGGACAAGCGGCCAAGCCACACCGACAAGGCAATGATCGCGCAGCCACTCGAGGCATTTGATCCGGACCAGAACTACTCTAGCATGCCGAATACATGCGCAATCCGGGCAATTCCGAGCGAAACGTCTTTATCGCCGCCGTTCGAACTCAGCATCATGAATCCCGGAAATCTGTCCTCGATCAAACCGTGGCGCTCGATTTCGGGCAGATCCGCTGATGCGAAGTTCGCGAAGCTTAGCTTTCGCGGCAAGGCAAAAGCGCCCGCTCGCGCAGGAAGTAGCTCTTGAAGTCAAGAAGTGTAGAATGCATGCCTTCCAAACTCGCGATCGGCACCGAAACCACGAAGATCATCTCGCCGTCCCGAAAACTTGGATCGGCAAGATTGAAGAATGGGCGCGCGAAGCAGCGGCCGATTCCGGACAAATCGGAGGCGATAAGAGTTCTGGTCGAGCGCGCGCTGGAGGCTGAGGGCATGATCGGTTCAAGTGAGAATGATTGTCGACCTTAAGAAACTCCGTGAGGCGATCGGGGAAGTCGCCGAAATCGCACGGGAAGGGCACGAGGCGAACGAGGAACTCTTCGTGGAGATTGCCGCCGCCTACGATCTAAGGCCGGAACTGCTCACCCGAAAATTCCACGAGCAGTTTCCAGACGGTCTTGGCGATTGTATAGCGACTAGACGGGACAATATCCGCCGCCTAGTTAGAGCGATGGTTGAAGACGAGCGTCGTTTCTGGAAGCAACCTCCAAACATCCCCATCGTCGATTTTCTGGACCAAAGGGGGCGTCGGTACACAGGCTACTACAGCCAATCGCTCCGAGTTTCCGGCGAGTACTCCTACAAGGGGATCAGGCACAGGGATGGGATGCTGGTGGAGGGATTCGATGAGGATCAGATCGTCTTGATTCCTGATTAGAGTTTACACTTCCTTCGAATCGCTAGGTCATTCGAATAGATCGGTCCGAAGCGGTTCCTCTCGGTCGAGAATGTCCGGTGTGTCGTTCTTCGGCGAGCCGACTTTGCGATTGATCGGCCACATTGTCATCAATTTGGCCGGAAACGGCCTCAGCAGGTCACGCGGGTCCTCATGAAGTAGCCATCGGCTGTAGTCTGCAGGACCGAGAATGACCGGCATGCGGTTGTGGATGGTTGCCATCATCTCGTTTGGCTCACAGGTAAGCACGCAGAAGGTACGGATTGTCTCTTCGGTTTTCGGGTCGTGCCACACGTGCCACATCTCCCAGATCGCAGCGAGCGCGAATGGTTCGCCCGACGTCATGGCGATGGCGTAGGGCTGCTTGTCCTTGCCGGTACTGTAGATGTCCTTCCACTCGAAGAAGCCGTCGATCGGCATCAGTGCCCGGCGCTGCTGATATGACCACTTGAATAAGCCATTCGTCGCCACGGTTTCGGACCTGGCGTTGATCACCAGCCCTCCGGTTTTTGTGACGAAACCCCAGCGGCCCGAGACGAACATCGTGGAGCCTTGTGCAAGCTCGTCGACAATGATGATCGGATAATCCTGCGTCGGCGCTCCGTTATAGACGTGGCAAGGTGTTGCCAAGCGCGCCGACTTCGGCCGGATCGGAAAAACTGAAATGCGACACCATGTCGGCCAGGGTGGATTTCACATAGACGCGTCCGCACATGGCGCGCGAAGTTATGCATTGCGATACGAAATTGCTAGCGCAGGTGGGTGCAGGCAAAGCTCTTCTAGCGGTTGTAAGCGGACGTTCCTGTTGCCGATTGCTAAGGCGGGGTTGCGCCAGAACCTGACGCCCAGCACCGAGTTATTGAACGTCTTGAATGGGCCCGTAAGCCGACCGTCAGCTTGTGGCATTCAGAACGCTATAGGCGGACATTCAGCGAGGTAAGATCAACGCCTCTAACTGACCCAAGGCGGGCGCGCAGGGAGCGTATCTCGCTAAGCAGTCGCGCAAAACCCTCTGTGGACACCCGATTTTCAGCTTCTGCACCGGGAAGATAACGTCACTGTCGAGGGCTAAGGGATGTTCGGCGTCTACAGTGGCACAACTCAAGAGCGCGGAAAGGTCAGCCCCTGATCTCGCGACCGACATTTTGAAGCGCCTTGAACGCGACGAAGCGTTTCAAATGCCAGTCAACCGTCGCGGGGTCGGGCACACAGATTTCGCCCAGCTCGGACATCGCGTCCATCGCTTCTGCGATATTGCCAAAACGGCCGGCGGCGGTTGCGGCAAGGATGGCGGACCCGAGCAACACCGGTTCCGGCGAGGTAGAAGCGGCGACTGTAAGACCGGTTGCGTCGGCAAGTATCTGCCGCACGAGCGGGCTTTGCCCGGCACCGCCGCTGACCACGATCGTGTCGGTCGGAATGCCTTCCGCCTGTTGCGCGGCGACGATCTGCCGCGCTCCATATCCGAGACCGCACAAGCCCGCAATATAGAGACCGATCAGGCTCTCGATACCGGTGTCCATGCCGATCCCAGCCACAAGCGCCCGCGCGTCTGGGTCGGCGAAAGGTGCGCGGTTGCCGAGAAACTCTGGGACGACATGCACGCCGTCGACAAGTCTCTCCACCGCGGCCGAACCGCCGCGCGTCTCGGCTTCGCGCGCCAGCCAGGCGGCGAGCCCAATTTTGTCTGCCGCGGCGCGTGTCGCCGCACCCTGTGCTGCCGGATGGAGTAGCACCAGATGGTCGATCGCCGCGCCCGCAGCGGATTGGCCGCCCTCGTTCAGCCAAAGTCCAGGGATCATCGCCGAAAAGTACGGACCCCAGACGCCCTTGACGAAGGCCGGGCGTTCGGTGGTCGTCATGGTGCATGCTGAGGTTCCGAACACATAGGCCATGCGGGTCAGTACGGTTCCCGGTCCACCCCGTGCGCCGACTGTTCCAATACCGCCGGCATGTGCGTCGATCAGTCCCGCAGCCACTGCGGTTCCCGGGTTGAGCCCAAGTTCACCGGCGGCTTCGCGCGTCAGCCCCAATCCGAGCGGCGTGCCGCCGGGAACGATCTCGGTGCCGATGCGGGCAAAACCCTCGTCGGCGATAGCGCCAAGCCCCACGGCGCGGAAATAGTCGCCATCCCAGCGTTGCTCATGCGCCAGGTAGGTCCATTTGCAGGTGACTGTGCACATGGACCGCGCCAGGTTGTTGGTGCGCGCCAAGTCAGGAAGTCGGTCAGGTCGAAGAATTGCCATGCCGCCTCGAAGGTCTGGGGCAGCTTTTCCGCTAGCCAGAGCAGCTTCGGCGTTTCCATTTCCGGCGAGATCGTGCCGCCGACATAGCGCAACACATTGGCGCCGGTGGTGTTGATCCGCCGCGCTTGATCGGTCGCTCGGTGATCCATCCAGACGATGATGTTGCGAGCGGGATCGCCCGACGGTCCGACCGCGACCGGCGCGCCGCCCTTGCCCAGCACGACGAGCGAACAGGTCGCGTCGAAGCCAATTCCGGCAACGGATATCGGATCGATGGCCGCTGCAGCGAGCGTTTCGCGTACGCTGCCGCAGACGGCGCGCCAGATATCGTCGCTTGACTGTTCGACGATATCCCCCGGCTCGCGCCATATGCGGATTTCGGCCTTGGCCGAGGCGAGCAACTTGCCAGTGGCGTCGAACACACCGGCGCGAGCACTGCCGGTTCCGACATCAATGCCTATGAAGTGTTCGGCCATTGCCCGTCGCCTCAAAGATCCACGCTGTTCGGCAGGATAACAAGGTCGCGGATCACGACGTTCCTTGGCCGGGTCAACATGAACATCACCGCGTCAGCTACCTCCTTCGGCTCCATTAGCGAGCCGTTGGCGAGCGCCTCGTCCATCTTCGCCTTGGGCCAGTCGCTTAGCAACGCCGTCACTACCGGCCCGGGCAAAACGGCGCCGACCCGTATACCGTGTTTTGAAACCTGCCTGCGGAGCGTATGGACGAAAGCCTGCACGGCGAATTTGGAGGCAGTGTAGACCGGTTCCCAGACCACCGGCACGACACCCGCCACTGAACTCGTAACGATCACGTCGCCGGTCTTGCGCTCCGCCATGTGCGGCAACACGGCATGGATCGTACGGAAGGCTGCGTTGATGTTGAGGTTAAGCATACGATCCCAGGCGTCGGGGTCGCCTTCCAGCACGTCACCGCCGATATAGGCGCCGGCATTGGCGTGGAAAATATCGAGCCGGCCGCTCTTCTCCAGGATGGCTGGCATCATTCCGGCCACGCTCCTAGGGTCCAGGAGGTCGACCACAACCGGGAAGGCCTGAGAGCCGATCTCCGCACAGAGTTCGCTCAGCCGGTCCGCCGCCCGATCGACCAGCGCCACTTGCGCGCCGGCCGCCAGCATGGCCCGTGCGCATTCGAGGCCTATGCCGGACGCCGCGCCCGTGACGGCCGCGACCTTCCCGATGAGTTCTTGTGCCATCGGTTTGCCTCCTTCAGGCCCGGCCATGCGACAAGCGTGAGCGCCGCGCAAGGGAGTCGACGATGACCGCGATCGCGAGGACACCCCCGGTGATCATGTAGCGAAGCGAAGACGAGAGATCGAGCAGCGTCAGGCCGCTGGCGATCGCCTGGATGACGATGATGCCGAGCAACGCAGAATAGGCGCTGCCGCGCCCGCCGAAAAGGCTGGTCCCACCGATCACGGCCGCCGCGATGGCGTTGAGGTTGACGTCGCCGGTACCGGCCTGCTGGCTGGAGGCGGCGAGCCGTGCTGCCGCCAGCACGCCGCCGGCGGCAGCTAGCGTTGCGCACAGCACGAAGGCCGATGCATAGATCCGCTTGACGTTGATGCCGGCCCTGCGCGCCGCCTCGCGATTGCCGCCGACGGCCGTCATGGCGCGGCCCCACTGCGTCCGCGTAAAAGCGTAGTTCATCAGAACCACAAGGCCGACAAAAAGGCCGAACATCCAAGGGACGCCGCGCGACTGGTTGAGATAGATGACGACGAGGGCGAGCAGCGCGGTGATCACTACTGCCTGGAGCACGGCTGCGCCGGTTGAAGACGACGAAAGACCCGCACCGCGGCGCCGTTACGCGGTGTCCGTATTCGGGTCACAAAGATCGCGATACCGACAGCGGCCACCAGCAGGTAGGATAGCCAGTCGGGCATGACCAGGGTCTGGCCGAAACTCACGAGTGCCGAATCGTAGGGCAGGTTGATCGAGCCGGTCGAGCCCAGAAGGTACAGTTGGAGACCAAGCACTGCGAGCAGGCCAGCCAGCGTGGAGACGAAACTCGGCATCCCGAATCGGTTGTACAGGAAGGCGTAGATCGAGCCGATCAGCGCGCCGGCGACGAGCGCCGCGGCGATCGCCCCGACCAGCGGCCAGCCGCTGTTGACCCAGAGCACGCCGAGCAGCGCAGACGCCAGACCGCTGACGGAACCCACTGAAAGGTCGATCTCGCCAAGCATCAGGACGCACACGATGCCGAGCGAGATCACCCCGATGGTCGAGCAGTCGAACAGCAGGTTGACCAGATTGTTGGCCGATAGAAAGATCGGATTGATATACTGGAAGATCGACCGAGATGACGATCAGGCCGATGATCACCGGGAGCGAGCCGAGATCGCCCGAACGCACCCGGTCGATGAAGGCGCGGATGGAGCCGGAAATCCCACTTTCGTCCTTGAGGCGCTCATCCGCGCGATCTATGAGCGGCGCGCTCGAGGCCGGAGGTTTGGTGTCGACGGTCATGGTTGCCCTCCCGGCATCGGCTGATTTTCTTCTGCGGCGAGGCGGCTGGCGCGCCGCGATACGGCATTGTCGGACGCGCCAGTGATGGCACTGACCAGTTCCTGATTTGACGCCTCGGGATAGAAGATGCCGTTGTTTCGTCCGAGCCTGAGCACGACGATGCGATCGGCAACGGCACGCACGTCCTCCATGTTGTGGCTGATCATCACCACGCCGTGGTCGCGGTCGCGCAAACGCTCGATGAGGTTGAGTACCTCGGCCGTCTGAGCGACCCCCAGAGCCGCGGTCGGCTCATCGAGCAGGATCACTTTGGGATCGAGAAGCAGCGATCGGGCGATCGCAACAGTCTGGCGCTGGCCGCCCGACAGACGATGCGATCGGCTCCCGCACGCTCGGAATGCGGGCTGCAAGTTCGCGCAGAAGCGTCCAGGCCCTGATCTCCATCGACACTTCGTCGAGGGCGAGCGGACTCAGCTCCTGGCCGAGATAGATGTTGGCCACCACATCGAGGTTCTCGCACAGAGCGAGGTCCTGGAAGACGGTGGCGATACCGAGCTTGAGCGCTGCGCTCGGGCCGTCGAGGGTGACCGGCCGTCCCTCGAAGGTGATGGTGCCGGAACTCGGCTGATGGACGCCAGCCAGAATCTTGACCAGCGTCGACTTGCCCGCACCGTTGTCGCCGACCAACGCCACGACCTCGCCAGCGTGGATATCGAGTTCGATATCGGTCAGCGCCTGCACGGCGCCGAAGTGCTTGGAGATGTTGCGCAGGCTGAGCACCACTTCGCGCTCTGCCGCTACTTTATGCGTCAAGTGCGCCATGTGTCAGGCCCTCCGTTCGTGCTGCCTCGAATGCGAAGAAGTTGGCGTCCGGCCGCGGGAGGCACGACCGGACGCCTCGATGCCCGGCCTATTGTATGATGCCGAGCTCTTTGCAGCCCTCGGCGTAACGACCGGCGCAAAGCTCCTCGGCGGTCTGAATCTTCTTGTCGATGATCTCGGCCTTGAGATTCTCGCGCGTCACCACCGCCGGAACAAAGAGTTCGGAGGGCGTGTCAAATAGCGTCGTCTTCGCTTCCGGCGTCTCTCCTTTGAGGAACTTGACGGCGACATTGGCAGCGGCCGCCGCCACGATCTCGCTCGGCTTGGAGATCGTGTTGTACTGGTCGCCGGCGATGATGAGCTGGAGCGCGGCGATCGTCGCGTCGTTTCCGGAGACGGGCGGAACGGGGTCGACGCCGGCAGCCTTGAGCGCCGCGATGGCGCCGCCAGCGGTGCCGTCGTTCGCGGCCACAACGCCGAGGATCTTACCCGGGAAGCGGGTGATCTGACCGCTGGCCCATTGCTGCGCCTTGGGCGGCGCCCAGTCCGGCGTGTCGTATTCGGCGAGGATGGGATAGCCGCTGTTGTCGAGACCGGCATGGATGCCCTTCTTGATCAATCCAGCGGCCGCGTCGACCGGCGAGCCGTTGATCTGCAGCACGCCCGCGCCGTCTTCAGCCTTGGCGCCCATGGCCTTGAGTTTCTCGACCAGCGAGTCGGCGATGGCCTTGCCGATGCCTTCATTGTCGAACGAGACATAGTAGTCGGCCCCGGCGTCCGGGATCGGCCGGTCGTAGGCGATAACCTTGACGCCCTGCGCCTGCGCCTGCTTGACCAGCGAGGCCGCCGCCGCGGAGTCCACGGGATCGAGTACTATCACCTTGGCGCCCTGCGTGATCAGCGAGTTGAACTGCTGTTGCTGGCGCGAAATGTCTGCGTCGGCGTTCTGGTAGACCACCTTGCAGTTCGGGCAGAGCTTTTTCATCTCATTGATGAAGCCCGGCGAGTCATGCTCCTCGTAACGGGTCGAGCCCTGGTCGGGCATCAGGAAGCCGACTGTCGCGTCGTCCTGCGCAAACGCTGCTCCGCTCAGCAAGGTAAGCGACAGCGCGGCCAGGCCCGCTGTCATCCATGAATTCAGTGATTTCGCCATAATTGTTTTCTCCAGTTCGAGTTCTGACTTCTGAGTACGGCTCGCATGGCATTGCGTTGTCTAACGATACTTCTTCGCAGACTCGTTGGCAGCGAGCTGTGTCCATTTAAGTCGATGCTTTTCTGTTCCTCCCTATCCTCCGACTAGGCGGCCTTCGCGGCCTCAATGTTGTCCATGAGCAGCCGGCGGAAACGCGATGGCGTCATGCCCTTTTCCACCAGGAACTGCCGGTTGAAGTTCGAAACGTTGTTGTATCCGACCTCAAAGCAGATGTCGGTGATCGGCGCCTGCTCGTCGCTCATCAAGATCTGGCAGGCGAGATTGATGCGCAGCCGCTTGACGTACTGCACCAGCGACATGCCGGTATGCTTGCGGAAGGCGCGTGAGAAAGCGCTGGTCGATTGCCCGGCGATTGCCGCCAGGTCTGCCTCGCTGAACGGATGTGTGAGGTTGGCGCGGATGAAGGCCAGCGCCTTGTTGATCCCCGCCGACATATAGCCCGACGGATCGGGGAGATAGTTCGCGCTGGCAAGACTAATGGCCCCCTGGCCCCGGCTCAGCAGTCCGAAAATCAGCAGAAAAAGCTCGATGCGCCGCACGCCCTGCGCGCTCATCAGTTCCTTGAGCAGCGGCGCGACCTGCCGGCTCGTTTCATGCGAGAACAGAACGCCACGACGGGACCGTTCGAGCAGCGGCTGGAGCACCGCGAGTTCGGCTAGCGTTTTCTGAGCATCCGCGATGAAATGCTCGGTGAACTGTACGATGCGTCCACGCAGAGGGATGCTTGTTCCCTTGGGAATGTCGCTGACCCAATTGTGTGGGAGGTTCGGTCCGGTCAGAACCAGATTACCCGGCTCGAACTCACCGATGAAGTCGCCGACAAAGTAACGGCCGGTCGTAACAACCACCTGATGAAGTTCATACTCGGGGTGAAAGTGCCAGCGCACGGTCCGAAAAGGATAGCCGTGCGACCAGGCTGCGAAGGACTCACCTGGTCTTATCTGTACGACTTCCAGATCCGGCTCCATGTCCGTCTCCTCCGACGGGCACCGTTTGTAACCCGTCTTGTTCCCTGTCGGCCACCTTGTTTGTTATCACGCGGCTCTTGACGGGAAGGCTAGCGCGAGCCGTCTGTGCCCGCCACCACAATTCAGACTGCCTACTGATACTTTTTTGATGCAAGGAGCGACTTGAATGCGCAATGAAAAATTAGCAGGGCTGGAAAGCGTCTGCGTTTGGAACGGTTCTACGGTAAGGCATTAATGGCGTTTGAGCCTGAGGTTCGTCGGTCAAACCCGCCCTGATTCAGGCCGCAGGTTTTGGGTCCGCCTGCTCGACCATGAAAGGTTCTGGCCAAGAACGTCCGTTCGGCACAAACGACTCCGTCTAGTGCGAACCAGTGGTTCATTCGCGAGATAACGAGTGTCCGTTTCTGCCGCGATCACTTCGTAGCTCAACGCGAAATCGTGACCCAAGGAGGTCATTGCCAGCGGCCAACCTGAACGTCTTCAACGGGTGTGGTGAGCGGCCATTGCGCCGACTCCGGGCGTGATGTCAATCTCCGCTCAGCCAGATTCGAGATTTCGGTCATGCTGCACCTTTCTTGTCCAAGGAACAATTCTAAACGGATTGCCGTTTTGGCGACAAAGGAGACGTGCGATGCAAGACCATGTCCAAGACATCGAGCGAGTGGGAGGTTGTCTTTGCCACGGCGTCCGTTTCAAAGTCACCGGCGCGCCGCTTCGAGTAGGGATTTGCCACTGTACCGACTGCCGCAAATCGAGCGGATCGACCTTCTCGGCCTTTGCAATTTGGCCGATAGATGCATTCGAGCAGACGGGACTTGTCGGCACTTATGGAGGACGAAGCTTCTGCCTGACCTGCGGCGGACGTGTTACGTCGGTTCGCGACGAGGAGGCTGAGGTCATGATCGGAAGCCTCGACGAGGCGCCCACTGACCTGAGGCCGGAATATGAGCTCTGGATCCGTCGGCGAGAAAACTGGGTGCTCCCCCTGCCTTGGGCGTCGCAATTCGACGGTGATCGGGATACTTCCGCGAATCCGGTCCCAAGCCAGCCCTTGCCATAACCAGGTCGGGAGCCTGGTCCTGAGCCCGACGCCGAGCCAGTTCCTTGCCCGGCCCAAATCCCCCGCCGGTCTAACTGATGGGGGCGTTCATCGTCACATGTGCACCTAAATGCTGAACGGGGAGCGGCCCGCCCGTTCTGGATGCTCTTTGTCAGCTCCGAGGGTGTTACGCTCTGCCTTGACCAATCGTCTTTGGATGCTGGATCTTGTCGTTGCAGGTTCTCATCATTCGGAGGTCTCGGACTATGGCGTTTCACAGACCCCCTATGTTTACCAACTCCGACGTTCTGACCTTTCGGCAAACGCCAGCGTCGGAATACCGCATACCTTACACCTTCGTTGAAACCCTGAACGAGGGGACCTTGTTCGACCGCTCGGCACGAACGTTCGAAGAGGCGGCCCGCACGCAACGCCTCTACGACGTTGTGGTCGGCGAAGATCAGCGTGTCATCGGCGCTGGGCTGCTGCAGGACACCCTTAAGGAAGCCGACGGGCATCGCCGGGAAGAGGAACTAGGCGCTCTCATGGTGCATCCCGCCGCTCGCGGCATCGGCGTCGTTGCCCTTATGATTAAACTTATGCTGATCCATCGCTATGCCGTCCTTCGCACCAGCGATATGGAGGAGGACTACGTCGCGCACGT
Source organism: uncultured Alphaproteobacteria bacterium (assembly GCA_963813315.1). GTDB lineage: Bacteria > Pseudomonadota > Alphaproteobacteria > Rhizobiales > Rhizobiaceae > CAWEYO01. The sequence continues at coordinate 13,032 of CAWEYO010000017.1, forward strand.
AGTCGACGGCAACTTCGGCCCAATTCATGCGCTCCTGGCAGCCGGATTTGAGGACTTCGGCGCGATGAAGCTTCACCCGGGCGAATTCGATGGCCATATCGAGCACATGATGGCCCCGGGTGAGAACTACGTGCCCATGCATGCCTACCGCTTCAACCGCGACGCCATCGACAATCTGATCCACGACCTCTGGAGCTTCTGGCACGGGGGGCGGGAGCTCAATCGTCCGGACCGGAGCCTGCGGGTGAAGGTGGACTTTTCCAGTATGGTTGATCCAACCTTCCTGGACGCTGAGGTTGAACGCATCGGCCAACTGCGCAGCCCGAACTAAGGGCGTGTACACATAAACGCGCAGATTGGATGCCCGTTTCAGAGTTAATGCGGACCTGCAGCGGACCGGGCACAGTGTACGCGTTTGGCCCGAATGCGACCTTCACGACGACTTCGGAGAATGGCCGCTCGGTGTTGGGAAGCTGACCTTGCCCTGCCGCGAAAGTCGGTCGTCAAAGGCCGAATCGGGAAGACAGCGGTCTTCGAATGTAACGTTCACAACGCTACCTGCTCTCATTCTTGATCCTTTTACTCGGCAGCGCGTCGCGGTATAATTAGAGCTTGCTAAAATTAAAGTGGAACAGGCGTCAAAACAGAAAAACTTCCGCTTTGGGCTAAGGATCAACTATGGGAGGCCCAATATGCTCAGCGTCCTAAGCAAGGCTTGCGTGGTAATCCTTTTGGCAGGGAACTGCGCTTTCGCCCAATCGAATCCGATAGAGCCAAAGGCTGGAGCGTGGAAGACGTGGGTGATCGCGTCAGGTAAGGACTTGCGAGTCCCGCCCCCACCGGATACTTCCGCAGCTGAACTGGAGAAGCTTCGCGAGCTAGCCGCAAACAACGACGCGCAGGTCGCCGCCAAAATCACGTTCTGGGATGCCGGTGCGCCCGGCTATCGATGGATCGAGCTGGTCAACAATCGCCTTCTCGCGGGCCAGCAGATCCCCAATGCGCACCGTGTCTACACCTATCTGACGATGGCGATCTACGACGCCACCATCGCGGCCTGGGAGTCGAAATACTTCTACAATCGGCCGCGCCCGAGCGAGGCGGATGCGACACTGCCGACCGCACTGCCTACGCCTCGCAGTCCGGCCTACCCATCCGAACACGCAGCCACCGCCGGAGCCGCCGCTGCGGTTCTTTCCTATTTCTTTCCGGACGAGGCGTCGTCGTTTCAGGCGATGGCCGCAGAAGCGGCGCAGTCGCGTGAGCTTGCCGGTGTTCAGTTCCCGAGCGACTCTTCCGCAGGCCTGGAATTGGGGCGACGCGTGGCAGAGCAGGTGATTGCGCGGGCAAAAGCCGATGGCTCCGACGCGGTCTGGAGTGGCACCGTTCCGACCGGGCCATGCATGTGGGTCGGAGACAAGCCCGCCAATGCAACCCTGCCAAACTGGAAGCCAATCCTACTGGCCGCGCCCGATGAATTCAGGCCGCCAGCCCCGCCCGACTGCAAGTCCGCGGCCGTGAAGGCCGAGGTCGATGCAGTTCGGCAGTTCGAGCGAAAATTCCCCAACAACTACAAAGCTTTCTACTGGCAAAGTCCAGCCGGCTTAATGACTAGCTGGTACGACTATCCCAGCAAATGGTTGTTCGAGGACAAGACGGATTCGAACGCCCCGCGTGCCGCGCGCGCTTACGCGATGGTCGCAACGGTCTATTACGACGCCTTCATTGCAAGCAACGACGGGAAGTACGCTTATTGGTACCTGCGGCCCAACATGCTTGATCCGAGCATCACTCCACTGTTCGCGGTGCCGCCTCATCCCAGCTATCCGTCGAACCACTCCACGCTCTCCACGGCTCGAAGCGAGGTCCTGGCGTATCTGTTTCCCAGCCGTGCGGAGTTCATCCGCGCAGTCGGCAAGGAGGGGGGCGATTCCCGCATCTGGGCCGGCATCCACTACGAAATGGACAACCGGGCAGGCGCCGCGCTCGGCAAACAAGTCGCGGCGAAATTCATCGAGCGGGCAAAACAAGACGGAGCAGACTAGGGCCCGCCGGCCCGACGACGAATGTCCATACTGTCGCCGGAAACCGAAATTGATCGGCCACACCGGAAAGTCCGCAATACCGCAACTGGCGCTACCTCGCCTTTCCGGAACCGGAACTCATGACCGATGCCGTTGAAAAAGTCGATTGAATCCGAGGCGTTGGCGTGATTCCGTTTTCTGGGTGATTTGCCAGGAGAACGGACTGATGATGGGTCGCCAGACCGCCGATCAAGCTCAGCTCTTCTATTCGTTCAACCTCGATGAGCGTATTCCAAAGACGCATCTGCTGCGCCGGATCGATGTGTTTGTGACGGAAGCGCTTGCTGGAATTCATAGCGAGTTGGCCGGCTACTACAGCCATACTGGTCGGCCCTCGATCGATCCCGAACTTCTGATGCGGATGCTGATCGTCGGCTATTGCTACGGCATTCGATCCGAGCGGCGTCTGTGTGAGGAGGTCGGGCTGAACCTTGCTTACCGATGGTTTTGCCGGCTTGATCTGGAGGACGAGATCCCCGATCATTCGAGCTTCTCCAAAAACAGGCATGGCCGGTTCCGCGACAGCGATCTCCTGCGAGTTGTGTTCGAGCGTATCGTCGGGATCTGTCTTGAGGCAGGCCTGGTCAAGGGCGACGGGTTCTCGGTCGACGCGAGCGTCATCGAAGCGGATGCAAGCCGCTATCATGGCCGCGCTCCGGAGGAGATCGACTGGAGTTCGCTTGAGAGCCCGTCGCGTGCGGTGCGTGAATATCTCGACGCGCTCGATGAAGCAGAAGAGGTGGAGGCGGGTCGAAAGACCCCGAAGGTAATCTCGCTATCCGACCCGGCGTCAGCCTGGACGGCCAAGGCGAACAAGCGCGTCCAGTTTGGCTACGGCCTGAACTATCTGATCGACAACGAGCACGCGATCATCGTCGATGTCGAACCCACACCGGCGCGGACCTTCGATGAGGTTCGAGCTACGGCCACGATGATCGAGCGCACGAAAGCGCGGTTTGGCTTGAAGCCGAAGCGGCTCGCCGCCGATACGGCCTACGGCACCGGCAAGTTCCTCGGCTGGCTCGTCGATCAGAGCATCGCGCCGCACATTCCGGTCTGGGATAATAGCCAGCGTGATGACGGGACCTTCAGCCGCGCGGACTTCATCTTCGATCCGGTCCACAACCAGTTCACCTGTCCCGCCGGCAAGCTGCTCATGCAGTATCGTCGCAACTTCACGCTCCCGCGCACCGACAATGTCAGCGGTGGAAACCGGAAATACCGGGCCAGCAAACGAGACTGTCAGCGTTGTGAACTCAAGCCCCGCTGCTGTCCAAACACTCCGGTGCGCGATGTTCTGCGCAGCGTCCATGAAGAGGCGCGCGACCACGCGCGTCAAATGGCGGATACGCCCGAGTTCGAACGGTCGCGCAACGAGCGCAAGAAGGTCGAGATGCTCTTCGCACACCTGAAGACCACGCTCCGCTTCGAACGCATGAGATTACGCGGCCTGAGCGGAGCCCGTGACGAGTTCCTCATGGCCGCCATCACGCAAAACCTGCGACGCCTGGTGCGACTGACAACGCCCACGGCGCCGGCACCAGCATGATGGAGGCAAACCCGCAGATCCTCGCCAATGGCCAAAGGTGCATGTGTCTACAAACTGCAACCGCTATGCCTCCAAACAGGCCAAAGAGGATCCGCCAATCGAGTTTTTCCACAGCATCGACCCATTGCGGTCGTTCGCTGGTTGTGGCCCTGTTCTTCGCCGATTACGTCGGCGGGCATGTCACGTCATCGATCCAAGAAATCATGGTGTCAATCGAAGGGGGGCGGAGCGGTGCAGGCGACGGCACAGTTCGTCTCTGTCGCAAATCGCCCCGATTGTCGTCCATGTAGTGCAGCGAAGCGTCTGACATCGGCTGTATGGCCTTAGCCGATAGGCCGTCTTAGGATGATCTACGGGATCGGCTTGCCGCGATCCACTTGTGAGGGAGCTCAACCATGGAGCGGAGGCTGGCCGCCATCCTCGCTGCCGATATAGTCGGTTACAGCCGTCTCATGGGCGAGAACGAGACTGGCACCCTCCAGACCCTGAAGCGCCTACGGGCAGAGATCATCGATCCCAAGATCGATGAGCACAAGGGTCGTGTCTTTAAGACGACCGGCGACGGAATATTGGCTGAGTTTCCAAGCGTAGTGAACGCGGTTGCTTGTGCGGCCGATATCCAGCGTGGCCTGCAAGCGCGCAACTCGGATTTGCCTGCGGACAAGGTAATCACACTCCGGATTGGAGTTAACCTCGGCGACGTCATCGTTGATGAAGAGGACATCTTCGGCGACGGAGTGAATGTGGCAGCGCGACTTGAGGGCTTGGCCATGCCGGGCGGCGTCGCGGTGTCTGCCGCCGTGTGTGAGCAGATCGGCAACCGCCTCGACCTGCAATTCGAAGATATGGGCGAGCACGAGCTTAAGAACATAGATCGGCTGGTACGGGTATTCAAAGTCGAGATCGACCGGCCACCATCGCCCGAACGGCCTGTACCCGCATTGCCAAGCAGGCCTTCGATTGCCGTGCTTCCATTCGTCAATATGAGCACCGACTCCGAACAGGAGTACTTTGTCGACGGGCTTACCGAGGACCTTATTACGGACCTATCCCGAAACGCCGGACTGTTCGTCATCGCACGAAACTCGACCTTTGCTTACAAGGGAAAGGCGTTCAATGCCCGAACGATTGCCCGTGATCTGGGCGTACGATACCTCCTCGAAGGCAGCGCACGGCGTTCATCAGGACGTGTACGCATCAATGTTCAGCTCATCGATAGCGTTGAGGGCGGCCATGTATGGGCGGAACGCTTCGATCGTGGGCTTGACGACATCTTCGCGGTCCAGGACGAAGTAACTGCGAAAATCGTCGAGGCGTTGGTCGGTCGCCTGATGGCACCGCCACCGCGCAACAGGCCAAAAAACTTGGAAGCCTATGATCTGTGCGTCCGCGCGCGGATACTGACTGAGCGCTCGCCGCAAGCGGCGCGAGAAGCGTACCTCCTATTGCAAAAGGCCATCGCGATCGATCCTGACTATGCGGAGGCGCATCGGTGGCTCGCCCTCAACCAACTCATAGCTTGGTTGCATTGGGGTGAATCGATGGAACCGAACCGTCGCACGGCGATGGCGACCGCAGAGAAAGCGGTCGCACTCGACCCGAACAACGCCGGCTGCCGCTGGATTTTCGCAGTGGTGTTGGCATACGAAAACCGATGGGCAGAATCAGACGAGGAGTTCTCAGCTGCGCTCAAGCTCGATCCAAATAACGCCGATGCTTGGGCGTATCTGTCAGACATGTCATATCTGTGCGGCAGAGTGACCGAGGGCCTTGAACAGATTCAGAAGGCGTTCCGGCTCAACCCGCGTCCTGCAAGCTGGTATTATTGGATATTGGGGCAAGCCCAATACGCCGCGCGTCAATACGAGTCCGCTGTTGCAACTCTTCGCAACGAGGACACCTATCGGACCGGATCACGCCGCATACTTGCAGCGAGCTTGGCGCAGCTTGGTCGACTGGAGGAGGCCCGTCAGGAAGCGGAAATGTTCATGGTGAGCAATCCGCATTTTACGATTAGCCATTGGGCCTCGACTCAACCATTTCGGGACGAGGCAATGCGCGCGCACTTCGTCGATGGATATCTTAAGGCGGGCCTGCCGGAATGATAGTTGACATTTGCTATGGTCGCCGAGCGCGCCGGGCTTCCCTGCGCGACGCGAATGCCCCCGAAGCGGACATCCGCTATACTGGGCCATGGGCGAAGGAACGTCGGCCTGCTGATCAGGAAGTACCTCACCTACCTCCCGCTCATCGGGTTTCTGGTAACCCTGGTGATCGCCGCGGTGCTGGGAGTCGACGACTGGAAGCTCACCGCGCTCGAGGTGGGGCTCTTCTGGCTTGTCGGGGTCAGCGGCATTTTGCTCGGCAGTGCACACCTGTTCACGCCCGGGCCGGTGGCGAAGGCCATCGGCTGGCCCACCAGCCGCTTCCAGTGGGAAGTCGGTCTGGCGGGCGTGGGGTACGGCGTTGCAGGCGTAATGGCGCCGGCCTTCGACCAGGGCTTTTGGCTCGCCACCATCATCGTGTTCTCGATCTTCATGCTCGGCGCCGCGGTCGGGCACGTCCGGTCGATGATCGCCGAGCACAATTTCGCGCCCGGCAATGCGGGCTACATCTTCTGGTACGACATCCTGGCGCCGGCCTTCCTGGTCGTTATGTACGTCGCCACGCGCTGACGACGAGCTGCGGCTTTGCGTTAAACGCACACCAACGGCGCAAGGCACAATCACCTAGTTTGGCACGGTAAGCGAGCCGGATCGCCCCATCAGCATTCAACATCGCCGGTGGTCCGTTTTCGAGTTGGAACGGGAGCGAACCAGAAGTGCATATTCACAGTCTCGGAAGGCGAACTCAAGCTGACGAACCCTGTAGCGTCGACCGGAGGACGAACCACTGAAGGGGTATGGAAGCGAGCCAAATGAGGCCCGCTAGGTTGGAGCCGCAACGAACTGCCCTCGCGTCTGGTTCTGGCGCAAAGCGGACTGGCCGGCCGCCGGCTTAGCGCCACACGTTCTATGCGATGGCCAGCAGGCGCGTGTAGACTGGTCGACGCATTGCCGACGCGCCCACTCGGAGGTCCTTCATGGCTGAGGTCTTACTGTTCCACCACGCACAAGGGCTGACCGCCGGCGTGCGCGCGTTCGCCGACGAGCTGCGAGCCGCGGGGCACACCGTCTACACGCCAGACCTGTTCGATGGTCGCACGTTTCAGAGCATTGACGAAGGTCTCGCTTACATCGGTGAGAACGGGTTCGATGTCATGCGGGAGCGAGGCGTCCGCCTCGCCGACGAACTCCCCACCGCACTTGTCTACGCCGGGTTCTCGTTCGGCGTGCTGCCTGCGCAGAAGCTCGCACAGACACGGCCTGGAGCCCTTGGAGCCGTACTCTGCTATTCCTGCCTCCCGATCAGCGGCAAGTGGGCGTTCGGGCCTTGGCCGAAGGGCGTCCCCGTGCAGATCCACGGTATGGACAACGACCCGATCTTCGTCGGCGAGGGTGACGTCGATGCCGCGCGAGAGATTGTGGAGAAAGTAAGGGACGCGGCGCTCTTCCTATATCCCGGCGACCAGCACTACTTTGCCGACAGCTCGCTTCCCTCGTACGATGTCAATGCAACCGCGCTGCTCACCCAACGCGTGCTGGAGTTCCTGGACCGCGCCTGACACGCCGTCCGCGGCGTCCGCCCGACGTCGATGGGCCTCCAAGGAAAAGTATATCAAAGGCGAACTGCTGCCGTCGGCCGGTTGTGAGAACACTTGTTTAGCCTCCTTGCCGCCGCAGTTGGAAATGAGCGATTGGCACTTCTCAGCTCAACATCGAGCACGCCGCTCCGGTCGCAGGTCATGTTGAGTCCGAGCGGCCCTGCCCGATGAGAGACAACGCCGTGCGAAGCCGCCCGCCGGCCCGACCAAGGAGTGTCGCCGCCAGTTCGACGTCACAGCCGTGCAGCAGCATGACCGCGAGCTTGACACTGCCGTGCGCGCGGCGAAGTGCATCGCGCACCTCATCGAGCGTCCGGCCGGTCAGCCGGATCAGCATGTCCTCGCTCCGCCGCACGAGTTTCTCGTTCACCACCTGCACATCGACCATGAGTCCGCCATGGACCCTGCCGAGCAGGATCATCAGAAGCGACGAAAGCAGGTTGAGCGTGATCTTTTGCGCTGTGCCGGCCTTCAAGCGGGTGGAGCCGGCGATTGGTTCGGCGCCCGTATCGAGCCAGATCGGATGATCGGATTCGTCGAGAACCGGCGTGGCGCGATTGTTGGCGATCCCGATCGTCAACGCTCCGCGCTGCCTTGCCTCGCGCAAACACGCCAGCGTGAACGGCGTCGTGCCGCTCGCGGACACGGCGATGACGACGTCCTTGGCGTCGATCCCGTGTTGCCGGACAAGCTGCACGGCATGGTCCACTTCGTCTTCGGCTCCTTCGATAGACTGCAGGAGCGCATCGTGGCCGCCGGCCATCAGCAGCACGAGTTGTTCCTTTGGCCAACTGAAGGTCGGCATCAGTTCGGCGCCGTCCTGGACCGCCAGGCGCCCGGATGTTCCGGCCCCCGAGTACACCAGACGGCCGTGGTGCCTGAGCCGGCCTTCCATGGCAAGCGCCGCTGCTTCGAGGGCCGGTCGCGCGGCCCTCACCGCTGCCACCGCGGCGAACTGGCCTTCGATCATGGCATCCAGGGTGTCGGCCGGATCCCATTTATCGAGGTCCGCATAGCGAGGGCTAGGGCGTTCGGTATCCATTAGCCACAATCCGGTTCACAGCGGGACAACGTCCGCACTCCAAATTGGTTGTGATGCGTTTATCGCTTCGCGACGCTGCCGAAAAGTCCTTGGGACGAATTCGGCCGCGCTTGCGCAATATCCTGCTCATCGCACTATTGCGGATTCGGTTTCCGCAGGGATCTGCAGAAAGCTCGGAAATCATCCAATCCTGCGGTTTGACGATGCATGAAAGGGAGGGGAAAAATGACTACTCAATCACTGCTAATCGTGCGCTCCGATGTTCCCAATGATGCGGATCGAGTCCCCTTCGACCAATGGTACCGCGATCATCATATGCCAGCCGCGTTGCGCGTGTTTGGGGCACTCCGGGCTTGGCGCACCTGGAGCCGAACCGATCCTTCGAAGCACACCGCCTTCTATGAGTTCCCTAGTTTGGAAGCAGCGAACGCCACCATTCAATCGCCGGGCATCAAAGAGCTGATCGCGATCTTCGATGCCGCGTGGGGCTCGCGCGTCACACGCACGCGTGACATTGTTGAGGTTGTTCAGCGGCTACCAATTTCAAACTGAGACACCACCGGCGCAGCCATCGCCTCGCGCAGAGCCGCCCTAGCGGCTGGGGAGACGCGAAACGTCCGCCTGGACCCCGCCGAGCCGCTCAGGCACGTGACGGCGGCACGGGAAATGGCCATACGAGGACCGTCGCCGCGCGAACATGTCGGCTATCCCTTCAACTCCTTCTTCAGTTCGTTGAGGAAACGCCAGTCGGTGCCCTGGGCCAGGAGCTTCTGGGGGGTGCTCTTGAGCATCCCTACCTCGTGGAGGCGCAGGGCGTAGAAGCGCAGGGTGTCCTCAGCGCTATACTCACGCCAACCGTAGGGGATCGCCTTCATGACCTGGAGGGCATGGTCATAGCGCTTAGTATAGCCCTGGTCCACAATGAACTGCGCGGACTGCTCGGGCTCGCTGGCGCAGAAATCCGCCGCTTTCAAGATGGCGCGGAGGGCGCGTTTGGTGGCCACCGGATACGTGCGGACGAACTCCCGGTTCCCAGCCAGCATGCAGCAGAAGTATTGCGACCAGGGCCGGTCCACGGTGCTGCTGATCACCACATGGCCGATCTGCTGCTCCCGCATCTCCTGCGGTTCGGGGGGAAAGCCTAGGTAGGCATCGATCTTCCCCTCACTTAGGAGCCGCATGGACTCGGGTCCCGGATGCGTGACGAAGTGTATGTCCTTATGGAGGTCCAGGCCCACATACGCCGTCATACTGGCGAGAAAGACGTATCGGCTGGAATTTAGCGACGGCACGGCCACGGTCTTCCCCTTGAGGTCGCGGATCGCCTGGACGCGATCGGTCCCGAACAGCTCAAAGCAGCCGACGTGGAGTCCTGCCAGGATGACGATGGGATCCCCCGCCTCCAGGTGGAGAAGGAGCGGAGCGGCGAAATGCGCACTGAGGTCGGCTTCACCGGAGGCGAGGGCCGGCGCGATGTCTGCGGTCCCCCTTTTTTGGAGGTAGTGGACCTCGGTGAACCCTTCGCTGCGCAGCAGTTCTTCGGCTACATACTGGGGGGCCTGACAGATGCTGGGAATCCGGACGAGCCGGATCCGCGTCGTCTCAGGCGGTGGCTCCGCGGCGGCTCGCCTGGGGTGCCAGCCCAGGAGCCCCGCTGTCCCCGCCAGCGTTATCCCACGCAGGAACCTCCGTCGGCTGAGCCGTTCAGGGTATAGGGTATGCATCGGAACCTCCCTTCCAAATGCTGGCCAGTGTGACACCGAGAACGCTGACCCGTGGACGCCGGCAGCCGTTCCGCTTGCGGCGCGTCGTGCGCGAGCCCCGGCATCGGCCAGGCTAGCAGCGCCAGCGCCAGTCTGCGTGCCGGCCACCCACTCACATCTTTAGCTCTCGCTTTAGCTCGTCGAGGAACCGCCAGTCCGTACCGTTGGCGATAATCGTCTGCGGAGTTGACCTGATCATGCCGGCCTCTTGAAGCCGCAGCGCGTAAAACCGCAGCGTGTCTTCGGGGTCGTATTCACGCCACTTGTTGTAAGGCACGTCGGTCATCGTCTGTAGGGCATAGTCATAGTTGGCTGTGAAACCGTTATCGACGATCTGCCGTGCGACGCGCTCCGGCTCAGAAACACAAAGGTCCGCCGCTTTGAGAATGGCGCGGATGACGCGCTTGGTGCGCGATCGGGTTGTTCTGAACGAAGTCCGAATTGCCGGCCAGCATGCAGCAGAAGTATTGTGACCAGGGACGGTCGACAGCACTATTAACCACGACATGGCCGATGTTGCGGGCACGCAGCTCCTGGGGCTCCGGCGGAAAGCCGAGGAACGCATCAATCTTGCCTTGGGCGAAGAGCGACATCGGTTTGATATCTGGGCTAGTGACCCAGTTGATGTCGTTAATGGCATCAAGCCCGACATAGGCCGCCATGCCGGTCAAAAATACATGGGGACTTGAACCCAGGGCTTGGACGCCGACACTCTTGCCCTTCAGGTCTCTGATGGCGCGGATATTCTCGTTTCCGAATAGCTCAAAGCAGCCGGGGTGTACGCCGGCCAGCACCGTGATTGGGCCTCCTGCATCCATGGTCACCACGAGCGGCGCGGCGAAGTTCAGCGTAAAGTCCACGTTGCCGCTCGCGATCGCGTCAGACTGCCCAGCGGCTGTCTCAGTCATGATATAGCGGACGTCGGAGAAACCCTCTGCATGCAACAGCTCCTCGGCGACGTATTGGGGCGCGATGCAAATGCCCTTGATTTTCGCAAGGCGGACGCTTGTCGTTTCCGGCGGCGGCTCGGCCCAAGCGGGTTTCGAGATGCCTATGAGGCTTGCCGCGCCGGCGGCCGTGAGACCAGCCATGAAGCAGCGGCGGCTCGGGACGATCTGCATGTCCACGTCTCCCCTTGAGAAAAACGGGATCAGGTTTTCAACTCGCGTTTCAGCTCATTGAGAAAGCGCCAGTCGGCCCCATTGGCGATGATATGTTGGCCATTGCAGCGCCGGCCAGGAATCGGCGGCGGGTTTGGATGATCTGCATCAGAACGCTCCTCCGAACCACAAAAGGCGATTTCGACCGGAATCGAGCAAAAGAGATTCCGGCAGAGGGAAACATCTTGTCAGCGCGCCCGAAGGCTTGTGAGCTAGAGCGCGCTCTTATGTTAACGCGGGAGTTTCTGCGCTCTCAGTCGCTGTCTTGAAAGATTTTAGCCAGCGATAAGCGATTATATGCCTTATCTCGGCGGCTGTCATTGGCGGCTTCGAGCTGCATTCCAGACGTTCGAGCTTACCTCCCGGAATGACCGGATCGGGTCAAACCTGCGCCTTCACCATGTCGTGGTTGCGCCAACTCCTGACCTTCGCCATCTGTGTTGCGAGCGTCGCGATCCGACGCGTTGCGGACTTTCGCAGCGACCTCGCCCGTGACCCGAAGTTGTGCCGAACTGGTGTTATGCGGCGGCGCCGGTTGGTGGGACGCTTGTGCAATGAAACTGATTGGAGCGGTGCGGCCGCGCTAAAGAAACGCCATGAAGCTGATCCATTATATCGGATGGTTCAGAGCCTTGCTGCCAGGGAGAGGGAGATGGCGATAGAGAGTTCCCGCGATCCAGTGGGCTTCCGCGATTTCGAACATGAGGGTTGGCAAGCTGTCAGCGATGGGTATGAGCGGCATTTTGCGCGTCTTACCACCCAAACTGTGCAAGCTACCCTGGATGCCGCCCGTGTAGCCAACGGAATGCGCCTACTCGACGTATGCACTGGACCGGGAATGCTTGCTGGCGCGGCGCTGGAGCGAGGAGCGGATGTTGTCGGTCTCGACTTCTCCAACAAAGTCCTGGCGATCGCCAGGCGCAACGTACCTGGCGCCGAGTTCCAACAGGGTGATGCCCAGGCTTTACCGTTCGAGGCCAAGAGCTTTGATGCCGTCGTTTGCGGTTACGGTATTATCCACGTTCCCGAGCCGCAGAAAGCCCTTTCGGAGATGCACCGCGTGCTCAAGCCCGGAGGCCATATTGCCGCGAGCGTTTGGGACGCACCAAAACCGTCCAACGGTTTCGGCCTTCTCTTCGGCGCCATCAAGGAGCACGGCGACCTCAACGTGCCTCTGCCTCACGGGCCTGACTTCCTTCAGTTCAGCGAGCCCAGGAAATTGAGCGCGGCACTTCAAGACACGGGGTTCACCGACACTGCTGTTGACATCGTTGAACAAACTTGGGAGTTGGACGAGCCGTCAGGAATGATAACAGCGATCCTCGACGGTGCCGTGCGAGCACGCGGTTTACTACGCGCGCAAACCGAAGATGTGCGCAATGCCATCTTCACTGCCGTGACGGGCGGGATGCAGCATTACCGCTCCTCGGATGGTGTTTATCGGGTCCCGATGCCGGCCCTGGTTGGTTCAGGGAGGAAGTGATCCGTACAGTTCGGCCCCCGTGCACGAGCTAAACGGCAACTTCCACACGTTTGCGGAGGCGCCATTGCTGCATGAGACCGACTTCACGTTGGTCGCGAGCGCCATTGGCAGGCCGGCGCCCAGCCTGGCGATGAAGGCACCATAGCCACTCGGCAATCGCCAGTTGGCATTTGTTGCCACGTCGTCATAAGCGATGAAGTCGGCCGCTGAGAACTGGTCCAGCTCCGCTCCGTTGATGAAACTGCTGAGCGCGTCGATGAAAGGGCCGCACAGCGATCGTCGTGCGCTAACGCATCACCAGCCCGGGTTCACTGCGATCACTTGTCCTTCCGCCTCGGAGTGCGGCCAGAGGATTACGCTCGGCCGAGTGTAGCCAGCCACGCCGAGATCGATCGGCATGCTGGATCGTTACGGTTCTCGCCGTCGCCGAGTTGCGGAGCGCCTCGATGAGCAGCACCGACCTCTGTCGATCGGCAAGTCGACGTGCTGCAGCGATCCCAGCCGCGCCACCGCCCAAGAACGCCACATCCACGCGATCGATCACTCTTCCGCCTTCCTTCCCTTCTCCGCGTCCATAGACTTGGAAAGGCAAACTGCCAGATGAGACCATCCATCCGGACCGCCACGGACGCGGAGCCGGGCTGGCAGGCGGTTGCAAAGAGTTTTCGCAAGACTGTTCCTCCCCTAGTTGGTCTGACCAGCAAAGGATATGATCCGAGCCTCCTAAGAACCGACCTTGGATACGACAGCGGCCTTGTCGTGCGCGACCGACTGCCAAACGGGCCGACCGATGAACCCTCTCCTCGCCGCCACGGTCCTGCCCTAGCGGCTATCTGGGCAATGGCGCGGCCGACGCCAGACGGACCTACCGGTGATAGGGAAAGCAGCGCCCTCGTTCGAGAGCGAAGCCGAAATGCGCGCCTAGCGCGTGAATTGCGCTTTCATGTTGCGGATAGGGGTCGCTGTTCCTCTTGCCGACAATGATGATCTTGAACCCGAGGTCGTCGCGGCCGCCCGGCGGCAGCATGGCCGTGGCCAGCCCGTTTCCCTCCGCGTCCCTGAGCGTCAGGAAGAGCGGCATTTGCCGCCGAATATGGGATTCCAGCCCGATATTCTGCTCGAAAGAGGTTCTTGAAAGAGACCTGTAGGTCTGGGCAGCGTTCGTCCGCTCGCGCTGGAAATACTTCGCAACCGCATGATCCATCAATGCCGATTCCCGGTCCGCCTCGACTTCGGTCTCAAATTGGAACCAGGTCTTACCATCCCGTGCATCGCAAACGTATTTCATGTCGAACTCCACACCCTACGTCAGCATACCAATAATACACACTCAGCCACTCGTTTGAATCCCGTCTTCCCACATTGTCGGCGACCAGAATTGCGAAACCGGCGGTGCCTCCACGAAGGCAAGTTCATAGGACTTGTGCCCTCGACCGGTTTGCCGTCCTTGTCGGTCTGGTAAGAGAAGTAGACAGCGTCCTGTCCGTTTTGGCCGTGGATGCCAATCACTGCTCCGACCGCCCGCAAATCGTAGTCACCACCGAGAATCTCCGCTGGATTTCGATATTTGGCGGCAGGGATGCTTGATGCCCCCTAATGTTTCGTTCCACATGGTCACGATGAGGAATGACATTCAGGATCAGCGCTGGATGTTCTGGGGGGCTCTGCCTGCCTCCTTTGTCCTGCATTTGATCATTGCTGCGCTTCTGGTTTTCGGTCTGCCGGTATCGCTCTTGCAGCCACAGAAGGAGGAGGCGATATCGGTCGAATTGGTGCCGCCGCCCAAACCATCCGGGAAAGCTAAAGTTGAACCCGCGCCACCCGCGGAAGAGTCCAAGTCCGGAAAGTCGCAGGAAGCAAATGTCGAGATACCAACACCGACAAGCGACGATCCCACACGGCAAAGGCCTTCGCCTGTTCTGAAGCCAGTCTTCCAATTCGGCGAAAAGGACGTCGGTCCACGGGAGTCTCCAGGTGGCAACAGCGCGGAGGATGGCTCGCCGTTACCGACGGCGCGACGCAAACCGGATAAACAGGACCTTGCGGAACCACCGGCTGCGACAGCGGTCGAGGCACCGAGCCAGGCTCCGCAGCCTGGGGTGCCCGAGACGTCGACGACGAAGCCAATTGACGCCGCCAAAGTGCGGAAACCCTTGAAGCTTCAGGAAGCGAAGACATTGTTCTCGCAAACAGCAACCGGTGATCCGATGGCGACAACTGCGATGCGTGACGTGCCGCGCGGCGCGCGGGCCGGCCAGCTCTGCCTCACGGAGTTGCGCGAGCAGTTGCTAAACGCGCTACCCCCCTATTTTCCGGACCTCTTGCCTTCGTTCGGGTTGGAAGGCGGCAGTACCACCATTGAAGTCCTCAGTACGGCCTTCCGCGCCAACCGGCAGTGGTACGATCTGAGCTATCGTTGCGAGGTCGACACGGATGCGATGAAAGTGGTGTCCTTTGCCTTCCGTGTGGGAGATCCGGTCCGCCGCAGCGAATGGAAGCGCCGTGGGCTGCCCTCGCAATAGGGGCTGAACATGTTTCCTACATTGTACATCGGACCCAAATTTTCTTGAGTTTACGCCACTTAGTTGGGCAGCCGCTGAATAGACTGGTTACCTACGGCATCGGGCGTCACCTTTAGCCATAGCTACCGCTCTGCGCTGCGCAAATATTTTGCGAGAAGTCATCGAGCGGCGAAGGACGGTAACCGCTGCACCGAGCGCGACCAGCCAGAGCGCGACAACCAGCAGCCGGTCCTGGCCATTCCAGAGTGGGTCAAAGCAGGACACCAGTGCCGCTGCCGTGATGAGCGCCATGCGGTGTGGCTTTGCCATGGGCCCCGAAAAATCCGCCGGTGCTCCGGACGCCCGCCCCAACTCACGGACATAGGCAGTGAGCACGCAGAAGCCGGCGGCGGCCCAGCCCAAGGACGGATGCCCCACCCCATAGCCGAGACCGGTCACGATCAGAATGTCCGAAACACGGTCGGGAAACTCGTTCCAGAACGGGCCATCGGCAGCACTTTTGCCGGCCTCGATGGCCACCATGCCATCGAGCAGGTTGCACAGCAGCCGCAACTGGCAGAACAGGGCGGCGAGGATGAGCATTATCACGCGCAAGACGCCATCCGCCCCGCCTGCGGCCATGAATGCCGCGCCTGCGAGCGCCGCCATGGCCATGCTTGCGATGGAAATCTGGTTTGGCGTTATCGTTGTCGCCGCCAGCCACAGGGTGAGGGATCGCGCCCAGTTTGTGTCGCGGCTTGCGAGGGGGCGGCGGTTTTCGGTCATTTGTGTTTTCTCGAAGACCAAAGCGAATAGGAATAGGCCAAGGCGTAGCTTGTCGAGACTGTCAGGGGCAGCGCGATCGTCGCCAGAATTTCCGGTGTCCCCGCCATCATGTGGATCGCACTCAACAGGACCGTCGAAGTGAGAAACGCGGCCATTGGCGGGACGACGAGCGCGGCAACGCCGCTCAGACGCTTCACCAGAAATTCGATCGCAGTCTTCAGGACGAGCGTGATGGAGCCCGAAAGACAGCCCTGAACAAAGGCGGCCATTAACGCGCTCGCCGGCGGATGCGCGCGATTTGCGAACCAGGCCCAGCCGCCCATGGCCAGGAAGGCAATGAGGACGTGGACGATGCTGCTTTGCGCCAATCTTGCGGACGGCGCGTTCATGTCGTCGACCACCAGTAACGGACCAGGTGGAAAAAGACCGGCGCGGAGAAAATGACCGAATCGAGCCTGTCGATGAAGCCGCCATGCCCGGCAATCAGATGGCCCCAATCCTTGACGCCGCGGTCCCGCTTGATCGCGGACATCACCAGGCCGCCGAAGAAACCCGTCAGGACAATCGCCAGCGACAGCACCCAGGCTTGAAGTGGTGCAAAAGGCGTCATCCATGAAAGGCTTGTGCCGATCAGCGTGGCGCTCAGCGCGCCGCCGATGAAGCCTTCGACGGTTTTCGACGGCGAGAGGTTTGGCGCGATCTTGTGGCGCCCGAGCAGCTTGCCCCAGACATATTGCAGCACGTCGCTGATCTGCACGACGATGACCAGAAAGGCGATCAGAAGCACGTTACGGCCGTCGTAGCCTGGGATGGTCAGGCTGAGCAGCGCTGGAACATGGGAGACGCAGAAGACGCAAATCATCAGCGCCCATTGCACCTCGGCAATGCGGATCAGGAAATGATCGGAGTCGCCCCTGAGCGCTGAGACGATGGGCAAGAGCAGGAAGGCGTAGACCGGGATGAAAATCGAATAGAGCCCGTACCACGCGATCCATACCAGATAATATTGAACCGGCAGCACGACGAAGAACGCTGCGGCCAGCGCCCAGTGGTCGCCGCGCCGTGCGTTGGTCAGCGTGATGAATTCGCGGAGCGCGGCGAAGGAGCAGATAGCAAAGAGAAGTACCACGCCGGTGCGGCCGCCCGTCAGCGCAAGCGCCGTGACGATGACCATGATCCACCAGGCGCGGATGCGGTCGTTGAGGTTCTCCACCGTGGCGTTGGTTGCGTCGGGCGAAAAGCGACGCTGCAGAACATACCCGACGAGCGACGCCGCGATGAGCACAGCGACGAGGCCGTAGAATACTGTCAGGAGATGGGGCGGCAGGTCGGTCATCGGGGCAATTTTCCGGTTTTCGGTGCCAGCGACAGCAAGGCTTCCTCCGCGCGCCTGAGGAACTGGTCCTTCGGCTCACCCTCCTGCACTGCCATCGGCTTGCCGAAGGTCACCGTGCAGATCAGCGGGACAGGAACGAACTCGCCCTTTGGCAAGACGCGGTTGAGGTTTTCGATCCAGACGGGAACGAGATCGATGCCCGGGCGCGCCTGCGCAAGATGATAGAGGCCGCTCTTGAACGGCAGCAAGGCGGCCGAGGTCTGGTTGCGTGTGCCCTCGGGAAACACGATCAGCGAGGAACCGCCGTCCAGAGCGGAAACCATCGTCTCCACCGGATCAGTGGTGCGCGTTTCGCGATTGCGATCGATCAGCACGGCGTTGAAGACATCGCGGCCGATGAACTGCTTGATGCGCGATGCCAGCCAGTAGTCCGATCCGGCAACCGGCCGCGTCAAGCGACGCATTGCCGGCGGAAGAACCGTCCAGATGAGGATGAAATCGCCGTGGCTGGCATGATTGGCGAAATAGATCCGCTTTTCCGGCACGGGTTCGATGCCCTGCCACACTCCGCGCACGGCCGTGACGGCGCGGGCAAACAGCGCGATGAGGCTTGCGGTCAACGAGACCAGAAGGTGCTTCAGAAAATCGGTGCGCAAATCTGCCAGCCCCCACTGGTATTTCGACGTTCCGCCCGGAAGCGGATTACTATTCTATCGGAATCAGCGGGATTTGCGGAGAGTGGCAGTACCTAAGCACCGGAAGCGAATGTCGACAGGCCTTAGTCGGTGCAGGAGCCGCGTCTATCGCGGCTACTTCTTTTGGTTGCCGGTGAAAGCAGCCGTTACCCCGAGCGCGATGAACATAACGCCGCTGACATAGCGCTCGAACCGGAGGTAGCTCCGGTTGTGCTTCAGCCAGTTGCCTGCCGTGCCGGCTGCAAGCGCGTAGCAGCCATCGGTGATTAACCCGAGAAGTACAAAAATGAGACCGAGAACTGCAATCTGCATCGCGACATGACCGCGGCTCACATCGACGAACTGAGGAAGGAAGGCCAGAAAGAACAACGCCGTCTTTGGATTGAGAAGATTGACGATGAAGCCGTCGCGAAACAGTCGGCCATACCCATAGCCATTCGGTTCAAGGCCCGGTTCGGAAAGATCCGCGCCGCCGAAGATCTTCTTGAGACCAAGCCAGATCAGATAGATCGCGCCTGCGTATTTGACGACACTGAACGCGAGCGCCGAAGAGGCAAGCAGCGCCGATAGCCCGAGCGACGCAGCAGCGACATGCACGAGCGTCGCCGAATGGATACCGATATCCGAGACCAGGCCGGCGAGCCTGCCCTGTTCAACAGAACGTGCGACAATGAAGAGGACCGATGGCCCCGGAACCAGGAGCAGCACCAAGGCAGCGCCGATGTACAAGCCAATATTGGCGGCGCCGGGCATGACTATCTCCATGATGCTACTCCATGTTTTCGAACTCCATCTCTTCGGCCACTAAGCCCGACCCGTCGGCGCACTGTCAATGATACGCACCGCGATCCTCGCCTATCCGCCAGATCCTCCCGGGGTCCGTTCGTCTTTTAACCTGCCCCTTCGAATGACCGCTCATGGCGCATACGCGACATCGGCGACCTGCAACTTTGACCAGGCGGTTTGGTTCCCAAGGGATCAATTCGTGCGTGGGGTGTAACGAGAACATTCGTGTCCAGCCGTCGTTCATCACGATCCGCCTGGCTCGAACGGGATGATGGCAGATACGAAACGGCGCAGGCTCTCCTCAACGAAGCCCTCTATGTCTCGTTGTGGGTCGAAACTCCACCAAATCAGCGAGCCTTGCCATAGCGCTGCCATCAGCAATCCTATGCCTTCTGGACGGGAAGGGGCGCCCGAGAAACAATCTTCAAGAGCGTCGCACAGCCGTGCCTTCCACGCGGCCCCGCGCGCCCGAAGAACGGGATCGCGGAGATCTTCGCGCAGAACCAGCAGGCCCTCGGCATAGGATTCGATGCCCCCGTAGTTTGCCGAAAGACTCACAAGGAGTTCGATCGCGCCGTCGGCGGTCTTAGGTACCGTGATAGCGAACGTTGCGGTTCGTTCGTCCAATAGATCCCAGGCGTGCAGCAAGGTTCGTTGCTTTAGCCCGGCCTTGGTCTTGAAGCGCTGCACCAACGTCGCAGCAGAGAGGCCGCACGCCCGGGCCAAACTCTCGAATGTCAGCGCCTCCGGGCCGTGTTGGTGAATGAGCTTGTGTGCGATTTCCAGCACATGCTCATCGGAGAGTGTCTTTGAGCGCGGCATCTTGACCTTTCATTTATAACCGAATATTCATTTATACATCATTCCTATGACGGCAACCAGATGGGCAAGAAATTCCGTTTTGGGAGAGTTCGATGTCGCTTGAAGGAAAAGTCGCCTTGGTCGCCGGTGGAACGCGCGGTGCGGGTCGAGGAATCGCAGTCGAACTGGGCGCCGCCGGAGCAACAGTCTATGTAACTGGCCGGACAACGCGCGACCATCAGTCCGAATACGCCCGGCCAGAAACCATCGAGGAAACGGCCGAGCTTGTTTCGGCATCCGGCGGCAATGGCATTGCCGTTCAGGTCGACCATCTCGTGGCCGACGACGTTCGCAAGCTGATCGACCACATCCGGGGCGAGCAGGGCCGCCTTGATATCCTGGTGAATGACATTTGGGGCGGCGAGAAGCTTTTCGAATGGAACAAGCCGGTCTGGGACCATGATCTGCAGAACGGCCTGCGCATGCTCAGGCTTGGTGTCGATACGCATCTGATCACGGCCCACTATGCCCTCCCGCTTTTGATCGAGCGCCCGGGAGGTCTCCTCGTGGAGGTCACCGACGGCACGGCAGAGTACAATGCGGAACACTACCGGCTCTCGCCCTTCTACGATCTTGCCAAGGTCGCGGTGACCCGCATGGCTTGGGCGCATGCCAAGGACCTCGCGCCGCATGACGCGACGTCCGTATCGATCACGCCCGGATGGCTGCGTTCGGAAATGATGCTGGAGGCGTTCGGAGTGACCGAAGAAACCTGGCATGATGCAACATCGAAGGTACCGCATTTTGTGATCTCCGAGACCCCACGGTTCATCGGACGAGCCGTGGTGGCGCTTGCAGCTGATCCGGACCGTTCGCGTTGGAACGGACAATCGCTTTCCAGCGGCGGACTGGCGCAGGTCTACGGCTTCACCGACCTCGATGGCTCCCGCCCCGATGCCTGGCGGTATGTGCCGGAAGTGCAGGACGCCGGCAAGCCGGCCGACGCTACTGGCTATCGCTAGATTTCCAGAATTGGCGAAACTTCTGAGGGACGCATTGGCCTCATTGATAGCGCAACATGTTCCGCTCCATGCAGTTCCACCCGTTGCCGGACGAGTGTTGTTGATTGCGCACTTGAAGACTTGCGGCACGACTGCACTATCGAACTTCCGCAGGTTCCTTCGAATTTTCGTGGATTCGCAGGAATGGACATTTCACGATGCGCGAAAATCGCCTTTCCCAAGGATGGCGACGGCGACTGGTCATAGACGGGTCGAGGTCGGCCACCATGAATCGCCGGAAGCCACGGAGGCTTTCCTGCTCGGCCTGCGGGGGGCTTGCATGATTGGTCGCCGCATAGACCTGACGAAAGGACCGCGATCTTGGCGACCGTGAACGGCGGGACGACGCGCGCGAATCAATTCCCGCCGCTGCATGCTGCGGCGAACCCCCTCCACTGCGCGCTGCCGCGAACGTTCTTCTCCCCGTTATCCACGTAAGTGACACACAAGATGTTGACGTCACCAGTTCTAAAAAACGAAATGCTTGACGCGCGGAAGCGAGTCGCCTTTTATTCGTGATGCGCTCCTGTTGAGGGTGTGGCCGGGGAGTTCTCAGGCCGGTCTTTTTCCAGATTTTTGTGCGAGAGTTTGGCTTTCCGCCTGGTTGCGAGGCAGGCGGAAACGTTAGGGTTTTGTGTGCCGATTGGGGATCGGGACCGGGTTTGGGTCTGGAATAAATGCGTTGTTAACACTATATTTAGTGTTTGCCGGCAGCATGTCGTACCAGATAATGTGAACTCCTCTCGATGGCGAGAATCACAATCAGGCGTCAGACAAGGGGCCGCGGGGTTCTGCGAATTGCCGGCAAACGGCTCGGGTATCCGAGACGGCTGCGCCGTTCGAAGGACGCTGCAAGGGAGATTCGGCCGTTCGCGACGGCCGGGCGTGGCGGACATCGCACCTTCCGGGAAGCCGTACGGGTTTCCTATGGAAAGGTGCTATATATAGAATTTGAAGGACCAGAAAAATGCGCATCGAACGGCATTTTACCAAGGATGGGCAATCGCCTTACGCGGAGATCGAATTCCGCAAGGCACTTTCCGAGATCAAGAATCCCGACGGCTCGGTGGTCTTCCGCCTCGCCGGCATCGACGTGCCGGCGCAGTTCAGCCAGGTCGCGACGGACGTGCTGGCGCAGAAATATTTCCGCAAGGCCGGCGTGCCAGCGCGCCTGAAGAAAATCGAGGAAACCGGCGTGCCGTCGTTCCTGTGGCGCTCGGTGCCCGATGAAGCCGCGCTCGCCGCCCTCCCCGAGAGCGAGCGCTACGGTTCGGAAACGGACGCTCGTCAGGTCTTCGACCGCCTTGCCGGCACCTGGACCTATTGGGGCTGGAAGGGCGGCTATTTCAACGGCGAGGATGATGCCCGCGCGTTTCGCGACGAGCTCGCCTACATGCTCGCGACCCAGAGGGTGGCGCCCAATTCGCCGCAATGGTTCAACACCGGGCTGCACTGGGCCTACGGCATCGACGGCCCCGGCCAGGGACATTTCTTCGTCGATCCGTTCACCGGCAAGCTTACCAGATCGAAGTCGGCCTACGAACATCCGCAGCCGCACGCCTGCTTTATCCAGTCCGTCGCCGACGATCTCGTCAACGAAGGCGGCATCATGGACTTGTGGGTGCGCGAGGCGCGCCTCTTCAAATACGGTTCCGGCACAGGATCGAACTTCTCGCAGCTGCGCGGAGAGGGAGAGAGGCTTTCGGGCGGCGGCAAGTCTTCCGGGTTGATGAGCTTCCTAAAGATCGGCGACCGCGCCGCCGGCGCAATCAAGTCGGGCGGCACGACGCGACGCGCAGCCAAGATGGTGGTGGTCGATGTCGACCATCCCGACATCGAGGGCTATATCGACTGGAAGGTGAAGGAAGAGCAGAAGGTCGCCGCGCTCGTCACCGGGTCCCGCATCGTCAAGCAGCATCTGACCGCCATCATGAAGGCCTGCGTCAATTGCGAAGGCCATGACGACGATTGCTTCGATCCCTCGATCAACACCGCGCTGAAGCGCGAAATCAGGGCCGCGAAGAAGCACGCCGTGCCGGAGAACTACATCAAGCGCGTTATTCAGTTCGCGCGCCAGGGCTACACGCAAATCGAATTCAAGACTTATGACACGGACTGGGATTTGGAGGCCTACCTCACCGTCTCCGGCCAGAACTCCAACAATTCCGTCTCGCTGAAGGACGACTTCCTGCGCGCCGTCGAGAAAGACGAAAACTGGAACCTTGTCGGCCGGATAGACGGCAAGGTTCACAAAACGCTGAAGGCCCGCGACCTGTGGGAAAAGATCGGCTTTGCCGCCTGGGCGTCTGCCGATCCGGGCCTGCATTTCAACACGACAATGAACGATTGGCACACCTCGCCTGCCGCCGGTCCGATCCGCGCATCGAACCCCTGCTCGGAATACATGTTCCTCGACGACACGGCCTGCAATCTCGCTTCGATCAACCTTCTGCCCTATCGCAATGCGGACGGGTCGATCGACATCGAGCGCTATGAACACACGGCGCGCCTGTGGACCGTGGTGCTGGAAATCTCGGTGATGATGGCGCAGTTCCCCTCGAAGGAGATTGCGAAGCTCTCCTACGAATACCGCACACTTGGCCTCGGCTACGCCAATATCGGCGGCCTTCTGATGACTTCCGGCATTCCCTACGACTCCAGTGAAGGCCGCGCCATTTGCGGCGCGCTGACGGCGATCATGACCGGAGTCGCTTATGCGACATCGGCCGAGATGGCCGCTGAGCTCGGCGCATTCCCCGACTATGACCGCAACGCCGGCAACATGCTTCGCGTCATGCGCAATCACCGCCGCGCGGCCTATGGCGACAGGGACGGCTATGAGAAGCTGGCCGTCAATCCGGTGCCACTCAACGAGGCCGACTGCCCACACCCTGAGCTGATCGCGCACGCGCGGGCTGCCTGGGACCGCGCCATCGAGCTCGGCGAGGAGCATGGTTACCGCAACGCGCAGGCGACGGTGATAGCGCCCACCGGCACGATCGGCCTGGTGATGGACTGCGACACGACCGGCATCGAGCCGGACTTTGCCCTGGTGAAGTTCAAGAAGCTCGCCGGCGGCGGCTACTTTAAGATCATCAACCGGGCCGTGCCGGAGGCACTGCGGACGCTTGGCTATTCGGAATCCCAGATCGCCGAGATCGAGGCCTACGCGGTCGGCCACGGCAACCTTAATCAGGCGCCCGGCATCAATCCCGTTTCGCTGAAGGCCAGGGGCTTCACCGACGACAAGGTAGACACGCTCAACGCGGCGCTGAAATCGGCCTTCGACATTAAGTTCGTGTTCAACAAGTGGACGCTGGGGGAAGAGTTCTGCAAGGACTTCCTAGGCTTTACCGACGAGCAGCTCAACGATGTCTCCTTCGAGATGCTCCCTGCCCTCGGCTTCACGAAGCGGGAGATCGAGGCGGCCAACATCCACGTTTGCGGTGCGATGACGCTGGAAGGGGCGCCCTTCCTGAAGGACGAGCATCTGCCGGTGTTCGACTGCGCCAGCCCATGCGGCAAGGTCGGCAGGCGCTTCCTGTCGGTCGAGTCCCACATTCGCATGATGGCGGCGGCGCAGCCTTTCATTTCGGGTGCCATCTCCAAGACCATCAACATGCCGAACGAGGCAACGGTCGAGGACTGCAAGGAAGCCTACATGCTGTCCTGGAAGCTGGCGCTGAAGGCCAATGCGCTCTACCGCGACGGCTCCAAGCTCTCGCAGCCGCTGAACGCATCGCTCATCGCCGATGATGAGGACGAAGAGGACCTGATCGAGGAACTGGTTGCTGCGCCAACTGCCGCAAGAGCAGTCACAGTGACCGAAAAGATCGTGGAGCGCATTATCGAGAAGGTCGTGCGCGACCGCGAGAAGCTGCCAAATCGCCGCAAGGGCTATACGCAAAAGGCCATTGTCGGCGGTCACAAGGTCTATCTGCGCACCGGCGAGTTCGACGACGGGCGCCTGGGCGAGATCTTCATCGACATGCACAAGGAAGGTGCTGCCTTCCGCGCCATGATGAACAATTTCGCCATCGCGATCTCGCTCGGGCTGCAGTATGGCGTGCCCTTGGAGGAATATGTGGAGGCCTTCACCTTCACCAAATTCGAGCCGGCGGGCATGGTGCAGGGCAACGACGCGATCAAGAATGCGACTTCGATCCTGGATTATGTGTTCCGGGAGCTGGCCGTGTCCTATCTCGGCCGCCACGACCTTGCCCATGTCGACATGTCCGACTTCTCGAACACCGCGCTCGGCCGGGGCATCAACGAAGGCCGCGCCCTGCCCTTCTCGAAGGGGCTGACGCGCGGCGCCTCGCCGCTCAAGGTGGTGCCCGGCTCCAACGAGGCCAAGGGCTTCGGTGGGTCTGGCCCAGCCGGAAGCGCCGGCGGCAGCCAACCGGTACGCTCTGCGCCAACCGCCATCTCGGGCTCGAACGTCCGCGCGATCTCGTCGGGCGGCACAGTGACGGCTTTGAAGCCGCTTGTATCCGAAGTCTGGCAGGAAACCACCGCCTTCAAGCGCGACTATGAGGAGCGGGCGCGTGAGTTGCCGGAGCAAGCGGCCGACGTGGAAGGCGCAGCCGAGACTTCGGGCCTGTTTACCGACGCCGCCGCGAAGGAGGCATACGAGGCCAAAGCGCTCGCCGCCGAACGCCGCCAGCAGGCCATCATGCAGGGTTACACCGGCAACATGTGCTCGGAATGCCAGAACTTCACTATGGTCCGCAACGGCACCTGTGAGAAGTGCGACACCTGCGGATCAACCAGCGGGTGTAGTTGAGGAACGTCCGCCGTTCTCGGCGATGAACTTAACGCCGCCGCGACTTTGTCGTGATTGAGGCGAACGGCGTACACGACCGGCTGCGCCGGGCGCGGCCGGCACCGGCTGGTCGCGGCGCAACCCGGCGCAGGTCAGAAACTTTGCCCGCTCGGTCAGGAGCCGGCCGGGGCGGGTCCGAACCGGATACGGAAACGTCGGTTTTCGCGTCCCTTCTTCTCGATCTTGCCGATATGAATTTCACCCACCTCGCCCGTAGACACCACATGGGTGCCGCCGCAGGGCTGGCTGTCGATAGAGGCGTTCTCGCCGATGCAGACGAGCCGGATCCTTCCGGTGCCGGCGGGCGGCCGGACGTTCTTCGACTTTACCAGGCCAGGATTGGCGGCGAGCTCCTCGTCATTGATCCAGCGTGTGAATACCGGATGATCCGCGGCGACGAGGTCCATAAGCCTTGCCGTGACATCTTCCTTGGAAAAGCCGGCTTCCGGAATATCGAAATCGACCCTGGATTCTTCCTCCCCGACCGCAGCGCCGGTTATGGGAAACGGGCATATCACCGTGAGAAGATGACAGGCCGTATGCATACGCATCAGCCGATAGCGGCGTTCCCAGTCAATCGCGATCCTCAGCGGCTCGCCGACCGCCGGAAGCTTCGACCCCGCCACTGGTATATGTATGATCTCGTCCTTGGTCTCGCCGGTAAGGGTGGCGGCGATCGAGATCGCCGCTGCGCCGTTCTCCCGTCGAAACGTCCCCACATCGCCAGGCTGGCCGCCTGACGTGGCATAGAAGATGGTGCGATCAAGGATAATGCCGCCGCGTTCATTGATCGCAACCACAATCGCCTGCGCCTCGCGCAGATAGGCGTCGTCCCGGAAAACCGCCTCGGTCGCCAACGCCATCACGACACCTCTTCATATGGGACAGGGATTTGCGCCTGCGTCTCCATCCAGTCGGGCACCGGAAGGTCCTTGGAGCGCAGGAACTCCGGATTGAAAAGCTTGGATTGGTAACGCGTCCCGAAGTCGGCGAGGACGGTCACGATCGTGTGGCCCGGTCCGAGGTCTCGCGCCAGACGGATAGCGCCGGCGATATTGATGCCGGACGAGCCGCCAAGGCACATGCCCTCTTCCTGAATGAGGTTGAAAACATGGGGGAGCGCCTCTTCGTCGGGGATTTGGTACGAAAAGTCGGGCGTAAATCCTTCCAGATTGGCAGTAATGCGCCCCTGCCCTATGCCTTCCGTGATCGAGCTGCCTTCGGCCTTCAGCGCGCCTTCCGTATAGAAACTGTAAAGTGCTGCGCCGAGTGGGTCGGCCAGAGCGATCTTCACAGTCCTCTTCTTCGCTTTCAGCCCGAACGCCACGCCGGCAAGCGTTCCGCCCGTGCCCACCGACGAGACGAAGCCGTCCACCCTGCCGCCGGTCTGCGCCCAGATCTCTTCGGCCGTCGTGCGGATATGGCCATCGCGGTTGGCCACATTGTCGAACTGGTTCGCCCAGATCGCTCCGTTCGGATCGGTCCCGGCCAATTGCGCGGCGAGCCGTCCCGAAACCTTCACATAGTTGTTCGGGTTCTTGTAGGGGACTGCCGGCACCTCGATCAGCTCGGCTCCCATGACCCTTAGCGTGTCCTTCTTTTCCTGGCTCTGCGTGTCCGGAATAACGATGACGGTCCGGTAGCCAAGCGCCTTGCCGACCAGCGTCAAACCGATACCGGTATTGCCGGCCGTCCCCTCCACGATGACGCCGCCGGGTCTGAGCAACCCCCTCTCTTCCGCATCGCGGATGATGAAAAGCCCGGCGCGGTCCTTCACAGACTGGCCGGGATTCATGAACTCGGCCTTACCGAGAATTTCGCAGCCGGTTTCTTCCGAAGCGCGCTTCAAGCGGATTAGCGGCGTATTGCCGATAGCGTCGATCACCGAACGGTGCATGGGGGTTCCTTCAATGAATTCGAAAACGACCCTAGAAACGGCCGCGCGCGCTTTCAAGGCAGTAAATTGCGCGATCCAGCCGCATTGAGGACGCAGAACACGCCAAAGCGGGCGCTTGCGGCAAAATTGGCGGCCATTTGCAGACCGTCATCACCTGAATACCAGCACACCCTAATGGAACTGCCCGCTTTCCAACCCCTTGCGCCATCGCTAGGTATGCGGGGAGGATAGAGGAAGGGATTCTTGCAATGGGGCTCTACCGGGCGAACCCGATGGACGGCGCTGCCTGGGTGACCGGAGCCAGCTCGGGCATTGGCCGTCAACTCGTGCTCGACCTCGCGCGCGAAGGCTATTCGGTGGCCGCCACCGCCCGAAACCGCGAAAAGTTGGACGAACTTGCCGCCGAGGGTAAAGCCCTGAAAGGACGTGTCGTGGCATTTCCCTGCGACGTCACCGACGAGCAGGCAATGCGTAAGACGGTCGAGGCTATTGAAGCAGAACTCGGCCCGGTCGTCTTGGCGGTCTTCAACGCCGGCACCTACTTCCCGGCGCGGGGGGCCGCCCTCGAAGCCGGCAGTTTCACGATGTCCTATCAGATCAACGTTCTGGGCGTCGTCTATGGCCTTGTTCCGCTGGTCGAGCTGATGCGCGAACGAGGGCGGGGTCAAGTCGCGATTATCGGTTCGGCCACCGCCTACCGCGGCCTGCCGCTGGCTTCGGCATATGGCGCCACCAAGGCGGCGCTCAACTATATGGCCGAGGCGCTGAAATTCGATCTCGACAAGATGAATATCCGCATTCAGATGATCAATCCGGGGTTCGTTGAAACCCCGCTCACCAAGAACAACAAGTTCGCCATGCCGGCGCTGATGTCGGTCGCCCACGCCTCCGAGCGGATAGCATATGGGCTGAAGACAGGGGGCTTCGAAGTTGCCTTCCCACGCCGCCTGACCATTTTCCTGAAACTGATCCACCTGTTCCCGTACCCGCTCTATTTCTGGTTCGTGAACTGGGCGATGGGTTTGCGAAAGAAGACATCGAGGAGGCGCAGGAGGCCAAGCCGCTAGGTGTGTTGAACCCAGGCGGCGTTGGGCGTGGCTGTTGCACCCCCTTTGTCCTGCCGGACATCTCCCCCACAAGGGGGAAGATCAGCTGGCGCGTTGGGTTTCGCCAATCGCATCGTTGGGTTTCGCCAGTCGCCATCGTTGCAGGAGTGTTGGAGACAATGGAGCGAACAATCTCCCCCCTTTTCGGCCTCAAGGGGGAGAATGGATTTTATGAGCTTGGCGCAGCCGCTCTACGCAGCGCGCGCGGCCGGCTTGCGACTGCCGAATCCACGGCGCTTTTTCCGGAAATCCTTGCGGTCGTCCGGCTTGCCGGCATACGGCTTGCTGCCGAAATTGTTGCCGCCCCTCTTCTGGCCTTGCGGCGGCCGTGCCCCGCGCAAATCGCCGCGATCGTTGGCCGGCTCCCTTGACGGGTCAGCCCTCTCGTGCGCCTCACGTTGTGGGTCGGGCAGGCGGAGATGATCGGCGGTTACCGCCAGCTTCATGCGGATGACGCGTTCGACCTGACGCAGTTTGCTTGCCTCGGAAGGGTCGCAAAGTGTAATGGCGACTCCGTTCGCGCCGTTGCGGCCGGTGCGGCCGATGCGATGGACGTAGCTCTCCGCCTCGTCCGGAAGATCGAAGTTCACCACATGGCTGATGCCGGGGACGTCGATGCCGCGAGCGGCTATGTCGGTCGCCACAAGGATGCGGACTGAACCGTCGCGGAAGCCGTTCAGCGCCTTCTGGCGTGCGTTCTGCGATTTGTTGCCGTGGATGACCGCGGCGTTGAAGCCGTCCCGCTCCAGATCACGGGTCACGCGATCCGCACCGTGCTTGGTGCGAGCAAAAACGATCACCGAGTTCATTGCGGGGTCGGCAAGCATCGCTGAGAGAACCTGGCGCTTCTGCTTGGTGCGGGCCATGACCACGCCCTGGCTGATCTCGGCTGCCGTCGTACCCTGCGGCGCGACTTCGACGCGGACCGGATCCTTCAGCAGGCCCTCGGCGAGCTGTTCGATTTCCGGAGGCATCGTCGCAGAAAAGAGCGCGGTCTGGCGGTCGCGATGCGTCGCCTTGGCGAGCCGTCTCACGTCGTGGATGAAGCCCATGTCGAGCATGCGGTCGGCTTCGTCCAGCACCAGCCAGCGCGTTTCGGCAAGGTTGACTTCGCGTTCGCGCACGAGGTCGGTCAGCCGGCCCGGGGTGGCGATAAGAATGTCGACGCCCTGCGCCATGCGCTTGACCTGACTGAAGCGTGAAACGCCGCCGAGCACCAGCGCGGTGGAGATGTGCAGACCTTTGGCCAAAACGCGGATCGTCTCCTCGATCTGAACCGCAAGCTCACGCGTCGGTGCTAGTATCAGGGCACGAGCCGTCTTCGGTAAGCGCTTGGTGCCGAGGCCGGCGATCTTTGTGAGGATAGGCAGGCTGAAGGCGGCTGTCTTGCCCGAACCTGTCTGGGCAACACCCATGATGTCGCGGCCTTCAAGCTGCGGCGGGATCGCCTGTGTCTGAATCGGCTTCGGGTCGATGAAACCCGAATTGAGCGTTGTTTTCAACAGCACGCCGGTGATGCCGAGTTTCGCGAAGCCGTTTTGCTCCGCATCGATTTCATTTTTCAATTTATTCTTCTTTCAAGTAGCCGAAGCCACGCAAACGGGCGGCAGGGCGCAACCTGCCGCAGGTGATTCTCATATCGAAACGACAAGGCGGCGGGCATATGCCCACGCGGCTGCGCTGCCGTGCCTGCAAGCCCTATGCCTGCGGGACTATTCCACCGCTCACCGAAACACGGAAAGGGAGAAACCTGACGCAACCAGTCCCATTGAACGGGAAAACCGGGTTACGACCCGGCCAATGCGCCTATCCGCCGCCATATGGGCGAGTTCGCCTGTGAAAGCAAGAAGATTCCGCATTCGTCATCCTCCCGCTTGACCGGTGACCGGTAGCTGCCTCACGGCAACACGCCATGCAGCTGCCGCCGGAATTCATCCATTCTATCCTTTCACGTTGCGCTCTCGCGGTCCTCCCAACGTCCGCGCTAACTCGGCCAGCGCCAGAACGGTCCGCCAATTTCGTGCCGTCGTAGCCACCTTGAGCACCTTGTCGACCTTTGCCCCAAGTTTCGACTGGGAAAAGCCTTGGGGCGTGAAGAAATAGAGTGCCCTGCCCTTTATTACGAACCGTTCGGTATCCGGCACGGCATTCGCGGCAAGCTCGGCGACCAATTCCTTCGCAGGTTCGGATTTCAGAACGAAGACGTGCAACTTCGTCGGCTCTGCTATACCTTCTGAAAACGGATTGCCGCCGACGATGCGCGACCATTCGGCGAAGTTGACGACCAGGATTTCCTTGGTGAAGGAGAACTTGCGTTCGACGAGCGCGGCGATCCTTGCCGTAACCCGATCGGCGTTCAATTCGGAAACAACGACCGCATTGCCGCTGTTGATATAGGTGGCGACATCGCGAAACCCCGCATTCGTCAATGCTTCTCGCAACGGGGCGGTGGGCAGTTGCGTCGCCCCGCCGACGCCGCGGAAGAGCACTATGTAGACGGTTTCGCTAGCGGCCATCGGATGCCTTGCCCCGCGTCTCCTTGTCGGCGGGTTAGGAATATCTGTTTTCGATTTCTTGGGCGAGATCGACTGTGCTCAAGAGCATCTGCCGGAAATATGGAACCGGTCCGTGGGAAAATCTTGCGACCTGCCTGCGCTACTGATACTTTCGGGTCAAATTGAGCCAAAAGCACCAAAATAATGGTGACATCCGCCCAGATCCGCGCCGCCCGCAGCCTTATCGGCTTCTCGCAAGGTCAGGTGGCAGAGGCGACCGGGCTCTCCATTCCAACCATCAAGCGAGCCGAATCGGAGATCGGATTACGCGCATCACGAACCGCAATCGAGGCAATTCGAAAGGCGCTTGAGGTTGCAGGCGTGATTTTTGTTCCCGAGGACGTCGAAGGGGCCGGCGTCCGGCTCCGCAGGTCCGCCCGGACGGAGGGTTTGCGCCCGGAGGAACTGAACGCAACCAACGACGATTGATCCCAGAGCAATTCCAGGACCGGTTTTCCCTCCGGCATTGCGTGGCGGCGCACGCCCAACGGCTCAGAGCGAGCGCTTGAAATGACATCCCGGCAGCAGGATAGTTAACATACTGTCGCGCCTTTTGCTCATATTTTATACTTATTTGAGTTTGTATCTATTCGATTTCTCTTCTATTTCTACTCAATGTCTACTTCCGTATTTTGCTTCAGATAAATCCGCTTCTGTCATTGTGACCTTGAACGGGGACACGTCACAATGGCGAAAACAATATCCGGACTGCTTGTCGCTGCTGTGGTCTCTCTTTCCGCTCTCTGGACATCCGCGGAAGCGGCAGGCTCTGATCCGATGGACACCGGCCGCCAGGCATCACAGCCCATCGGCCACTACCAATTCTGCCAGCGCGAACCTCAGGAATGCGCGCAAAAGACATTGACCATGCGTCCGGTGAAGCTTACGCGCGACCTCTGGAAGGAAA
Source organism: uncultured Alphaproteobacteria bacterium (assembly GCA_963813315.1). Taxonomy (GTDB): domain Bacteria; phylum Pseudomonadota; class Alphaproteobacteria; order Rhizobiales; family Rhizobiaceae; genus CAWEYO01. The sequence goes on from CAWEYO010000017.1 coordinate 45,072, forward strand.
TCGTCAGCATCAACAATGCTGTCAATACGAAGGTCATGCCACGGACCGACATGGAGAATTGGGGAGAGGAGGAGGTCTGGTCGTTTCCTGACGGCGTTGGCGATTGCGAAGACTATGTGCTGGAAAAGCGCCACGAACTGATGACAGCCGGTATCCCGGCCGGCAGCCTGCTGATCACAGTCGTCCGCCAGCCGAATGGTGACGGTCATGCGGTGCTTACCGTGCGAACCAGCAATGGCGACTACGTCCTCGACAATCTGGAACCGCGCGTGCTTGCCTGGCGCAAGACGCAATACACATACCTCAAGCGCCAGTCGGAGACGAATTCGGGCACCTGGGTGTTGATCAACGACGGCCGAGCCACAGCGGTCGGTTCGGTTCAATGAATTGAGAGAGCAGCCCGGTCGGTCCCTACGTTCCTGTTCCCAATGACCGGATATGAGAGTCTGGCCCAGTCCCCTGGGCCGGCCCCGCTTTTTCATGCCGGCGATCGACGTCCATCGCGGCTGCGGATCCAGCCAACACGCCCGGCTTTACCGTTCGTTTACCATGCGCGCCGCACAGTCGCCGCGGGTGAAGGGCCATGGTGCAGCTTCTGTCTCTCGCGGGAGCCGAAGCGCGCAAGGCTCAGGGGGACAGCATGATGAGGGCGGGCGCGCACAGCCAATCCAAAGCAAAGGCGGTCAATCCTGCCTTCATGCGGCGTGTGTTCCTTGCACTTGCAGCACTTGCCGTCCTATCCGGGGGAATCAGCGTGGCGGGCAAATGGCTCGGCCGCGCCATCCTGCTTGCTGGCCATACCGAGGACACGACCGTCCACGAAATCATCATTGGAGACAATGTATTGGCGGTCCCGGCTAACGCAATTCGCTTCGAGCGCGAGCGCCGCGACGGCGTTGCAGGCCGGCTCGATCTCTATCTCCGCTGGCCCGACATGGGCGGCTATTCCGCGGCGGCGCGCGACGACTTCAACCATGCCGACGGCGGCAAGAAGATACTGTTCGTCTCGTTTGAACAGCAGACAATGTCGCGCGACATGAGCGGACGCTTCGACCCGATTTACCGCTCCCTGATCATGGAGCCGGGCGTTCCCGGGCAGGGCGGCACTATGCTCTACGGGTTTCGCGAGGGATCTGGCTATATGAACGAGATTCTTGCAGTAGGCGAACGTTCCGGCCAACCGCCGTTTGTAGCCCGTTGCTTGAGTTGGGCAAGCGACGAGGAATCGCTGGCGCCGTGCGAGCGCGATATCCTCATTGGAGATAATCTCAGTCTGTTTTATCGATTTCCGAGGGAACTGCTGCCCGGCTGGCGCGCGCTCGATGCAGCGGTGCTAGCCACCGCAACCCGTTTTCTCAGAACCTCTCCTAACGCATCGGCCCGAAAATCGGCATCGATTTTCGGAAAGCGCGATGCGGATGGACGCGCGGTGCTGTAAGCCTGCCTAGCGGTCGAGGCAAAGCGCATGACTACAAATCGATGTCGAGAATCGCCATCGAGAAATTGTAGTCGCCGTCATCCTCGTCCTTGAAAACGATGCCAAGGAACTCGTCGCCCACATAGACCTCGGCCGAGTCATCCTTGCGCGGCCGCGCTTTCACTTGCAGGTTCGGGTTCTGGAACGTGCGTTTGAAAAAGGCGTCGAGTTTTCTGATCTCTTCGGGTTTCAACGATCTTCTCCGGTCGCGGCTGGCGTTCGATCTGGAACGCGCTTCTGGCACGCCAACGATGCCGCTGTAAAGCTGAACCGGTTCAAACGCGGAATGGCTGACGCGAACGGCGGGGCTGGACAGCCGGGTTCAGCCCTCGAACAATTCCTGCAGGCCCTTAAGGCAGCCTTCCCAGCCCTGGAGGTGCATCCCGCGAACTTCGTCCGGCAATCGTTCGTGCCGAAGGACCAGTTCGGTGCCTTGCGGATGATCGAGGAACTCCACCCGCACACGCGAGCCGTCCGCTCCGGCCATGCCTATGTTCCAGGAATAAACCAGTTCCTCGGGCGGCCGAACCACCTCAAAAACACCAGTAATCCATGTAGTGCGCCCATCCGGATGCGAATTGCAGATCCGATAGGCGCCCCCTGCCCTCAGATCGACCTCTGCGTGGGAGCATGTGACATTTTCGGGGCCCCACCATTTGAGGAGAAGCGCCGGCGTGGTCCAGGCTTCGAAGACCCGCCCCGGCGAAGCCTTGATGATCTTGCGAAGAGTGAGCACGTCCTCATTCATGTTCCCTGGCCCCCCTGAGCGTCGGATCAGTCTTCGAGGAACCCGGCCAGGCGGTCAAGCTGGCCGGTCCAGAATTCGCGATGGGTGGCAAGCCATTCCTCGGCTGTCGCCATCGGACCGATATCCAACGCGCAGGAATGAACCCGCCCCTGGATCGAGCGCTCAATCAGCCCGGCTCGCTCCAGCACACTCAGATGTCGCGATATCGCGGGCAGCGAGATGCCGAACGGCGCCGCCAGATCAGTCACCCTGGCAGCTCCCTTCGCCAGTCTTTGCAGAAGAGCGCGACGCGTGCGATTGGCGAGCGCCTGGAAAACAAGATCGAGACGATCGTCGAGGGAGTTGAGGGATAAGATGGCGGTCATGGCGGATCATCCGGCATTGCCGATATTAAACACTGATGTTAACTATCTGCAACCCACCTCAAAATGTCAATCCAGGGAGAATTGGTCATGTCCATCCATCAGGAAGTTCGCATCAATGCGTCACCAAACGCCGTCTATGAAGTGCTCACCGATTCGGAGAAATTCGCGAAAATGACCGGTGGACGCGCCGCCGCCATTTCGCGCGAGGAAGGCGGTGAGGTCTCGCTTTTCGGTGGCGATATCCGTGCGCGCAACGTGGAATTGGTGCCGGGCAGGCGCGTCGTCCAGGCGTGGCGGTCATCCAGATGGCCGGAGGGCATCTATTCCATCGTCAGGTTCGAACTCGATCGTGACGGCGATGCCACCAGGCTCGTTTTCGACCAGGCCGGTTATCCTGACGGCACCCGCGACATGCTCGATGGCGGCTGGCCCAAAATGTATTGGGAACCGATGAAAACCCTGTTCGACGCGCAGTAGCCGTGTGCGGCGGTGTCAGGGAGCCCCGCGACTCGCACAGTTCCGCACGCCACCGCATTTTTCAGTGCGCTGCCTGCCAAAAGCCATGATCTCGCCCGATCCGGACCGCCATAAGATAGAGAACGCGGAGCTGGCAAGGAATCATGCGGGTCGATCTACGTTTCGGCACAGCGCGAAGGCTCTTTCGGGCCATGGGCCTCAGTGCGTCGCTGGCGCTTGTCGCGTGCGGAACTGCGCATCAAGCTGGCGAGGGAACTGGAGCCTCGGCATCCGGCGCCAGCTATCTCGGTGAAATCCGCACCACCCACGGTCTGCCGGCGCTCACCTATGATCCCATCCTGGAAAGCGCAGCGCTGGAACAGGCCGGATATATGGCGCGCACCGGCCGCATGACGCATACGACCGGCTGGGGCAGAGATTTCGGCTCTCGCATCAGAGGCAAGGGCATCACGGTAGCCGCTGCCGAAAACATCGCCCATGGTAGAATGGATCTGAGCGAACTCTTCTCCGCCTGGATGAACTCGCAGGGGCATCGCGAGAACATGCTCGACCCGCGCTTCAGCAGGTTTGGACTTGCCTATGTTCGCGAAGGCAATGACAGCGGCCGACGCTATTGGGCGCTTGTGGTCAGCAGATAGCGGTCCGGCTGACTGCCGGACATCGCGGCCGTCAGGCTCTCAGATATCGAAGCTGACGACGTGCTCCATCGCCTGTGATGGCAAGAACTGGTCCATTTGGCGCGACGGCTGGTCGCAGCCGGTTTCGCCGACCACGCGCGCCGGCACGCCGGCCACAGTCTTGTTGTGCGGAACGGCAGCCAGAACAACCGAGCCGGCCGCGATCTTCGAGCAATGGCCGACCTCGATATTGCCGAGAATTTTTGCACCCGCGCCAATCAGCACGCCATAGCGGATTTTCGGATGGCGGTCGCCGCCAGCCTTGCCGGTGCCGCCGAGCGTCACCCCGTGCAGGATCGAGACATCATCCTCGATGACAGCGGTCTCGCCCACGACGAGGCCCGTCGCATGATCGATGAACACGCCCTTTCCCATCCGTGACGCCGGGTGGATATCTGTTTGGAAGACCGAGGATGACCGGCTCTGCAGGTAGAGGGCAAAGTCCTTGCGGCCGCGGGTCCACAGCCAGTGCGCCAACCGATGCGTCTGGATCGCATGGAACCCCTTGAAATAGAGCACCGGCATCATGAACCGGTCGCAGGCCGGGTCACGGTCGTAATAGGCCTGAATGTCGACGCGCACGATGTCCGACCAGTCCGGATTGTCGCGCAGCATCGCCGTGAAGGTCTGGCGGATCAGGTCGGCTCCGAGGTCCTGATGGTCGAGCCGTTCGGCCAGCCGATGGATGACCACGTCTTCAAGATTGTCGTGGTTCAGGATCGTCGAATAGAGAAACGCCGCCAGGAGCGGGTCGCGGGCAACGGCCTCCTCGGCTTCCTCGCGCACCGCTGTCCAGATCGGATCGACCGGCCTTAGGCTTCCCGCACGCGATGCGCTTATGGAGTTCATCGTCGTCTCCTGCCTTGCCTACAGTGTCCTTGTTCCTTTGGAACGTGCAAATGACGCTGTAAATCCCTGAATCTGCTTACCGTGCTTTTTACGGGCCGATGCGATAGCTTATTCCGGCGCGATACATACGCCAGAACGCGCCAGGAATGAACTCAATTTTCCTTATGTAGCCTTCAAATGGATTTGGTTCATGGAAATTGGAGCCGACAAAGAAAACAAGTCCTCGCCTGACACGATGTCATTGATCGATGACGCGCTGAAGACCGAGTTGACTGTGCTCTATACGGCGCCGGACCGCCACTATCACGGGCTCGCTCACATCGAGGCGCTGCTGGCGCTTGCCCGGCAGCACGTCTCTCACCTGTCTGACCCGGCGGCGGTCGAGGCGGCAATCTGGTTTCACGACGCTATTTACGAAAGCACCAGGGGCGACAACGAAGAAAGGAGCGCGCAGTTCGCCGTCCAGAAACTAGCCGCGCGCGTCGCACCGGATCGCATCGAGCGCATCCGGAAGATGATCGAAGCGACACACACGCATCAGGTTCCGGATACCGGCGACGAAGCCGCCAATCGGGATGCCGCCCTATTCCTCGACATGGACCTTTCGATTCTTGGCGCGCCTGACGAACGGTTCGACGCCTACGAGAAGGCGGTAAGGCAGGAATATGCGTGGGTCGCGGAGCCATCATGGCGATCGGGCCGCGCGGCCGTCCTGAAGGGATTCCTTTTGCGGCCACACATCTTCCACACGGACATTTTCACGCAAACCTGCGAGGCGCAGGCCCGAAAGAATATCGAGCGCTCCCTGGAACGGCTTGTATAGAGCATGATCCCGAAATGATGGCGGGAATCGGAAAAGCAAAGAGTCAGAGTGCGGTGGCGACTTCGGAAAACGGTCATCGCGCGCTCGGCTGCAAGGCTGCGGATGCGACATAGCCGTCATTGATTTCGCTGCGATTTTCTTGGGATAATATTCTCAATGCGTAAGGACGCCCGATCGAGTCGAAAATGGCGGTTTTCGAGAGCCGGCTCGCAGCGCACGTTTGGGTACGTGAGTAGCGGAAGCGCAAAAGACAGCCATTTGCGGGCCGGCATCACTTGAATACCAACACACCCTAAAGCGGATGATGCTCCAGGAATTCCAGCACTCTCTGCTTGAAGGTCTTGTCGCCAACCGCCTGCATGTGGTCGCGATCTTTGATCCAGAAGCTCTCCGCATTGGGCATCAGGTCGGCCAGTTCGCCCGGGTCGCCGGCGATGTCATCCTTCGTGCCGACCGCAATGAGAGCCGGCTGCCTAATGCGGGCCATATCTCTTTCACTCAGCATTTGGCGGGACGTTGCGATGCAGGCGGCCAAGGCTCTTCGATCGCTCTTGGTCTGGTCCGCGAAGGCACGAAACGCCTTGCCGCGCGGATGCGTGATATCCGCGGGATCCTCGGCGAGTAAAGCGCCAGCGATGGGGTCCCATTCTCCAACGCCTTCGACCATGCCGATGCCCAGGCCTCCGAAGACCACCGTCGCCACCCGGTCAGGCTCCCGAAGGGCCAGGAACGCGGAGATTCTCGCGCCCATCGAGTATCCCATGACATGCGCGCGATCGATATCGAGGTGGTCGAGCAGTGCTGCGGCATCACCGGCCAATTTTGGCGGCGTATAGTCGGCGGCGTCGTAGCTCTTCGAGGACAGGCCATGACCACGATTGTCCAAGGCGATCGCCCGATATCCGGCGTCCGTAAGCGTTTTCACCCAGCCCGGCGACACCCAATTGACGAAATGGGTGGAGGCAAACCCATGGATCAGGAGAACCGGAGGACCCTCCCCCTTGTCGAGAAATGCAAGTTCAAATCCCTCATGGCTGAAATACTGCATCTACTTACCTATGCCCGTGAACGCCGTGGGTCTGACCAAATTCGCTAGGGCGCTGCGAAAATGGTGATTTTTGAGGACTGTACATGCCGGTACACGAGTGTGGCGAATCCGAAATTCGTATCGCCTTGGAGCGAGGCTTGGATCGAATTTCGGATTCAAAGTCACACTAGCAACTTATTGAATTTCGAGTGGTTTACGGATTTGAAGTTCTGAGAACGCGGATGCCATGGAAATAACAGGGACTTCAAATCCACTCCACGAGCGCGGGAAGCGCAAGAGCGCCGTATGCGGCCCGCGATGGCACTCTCAGCCGCCGCTAACCTTGTCAATCACTGGATGATGAATGCGAACGCCTTTTTCGATGCCTGCATTTTCGGCGGTACCTGCATTGAGCTCCAGCACGAAGCGCACCGGCTCAGGCGGCGAGATGATAGCCTCCGACATCGGCTCGCCGTGCCGGACCGCGCGTACAACCCCGTCCTGGCCAATGAAGACGAGATCAAGCGGCTGCGGAGTATTCTTCATCCAGAACCCAACAGGCTGCGTCGCCTCGAACACGAAAAGCATGCCGTGCCCGTCGTCCATTTTCTGGCGAAACATCAGGCCACGCTGGCGTTCCTCAGCAACGTCCGCGACCTCGATCGTGAAGGAGCGCCTTCCGGCCCGCGTATTGGCAACCAGCGGAGCCGGGTCATTCGCCAGCAACATGGCGTCGCTTTGAGCAAAAGCCGGAACCTGCGGATTGACGAGCACGAAAACCGCGACGAGTGCTGCAACGATCCCGCCTGTCGCAAGGCTAATTCGTCGCGACATTTTTACCCTTGCGATACCCGGGCAGGATGACTTTTCGCTGAATTCCATCTCACTCCAACGATTATTCTCTGGGTGTGTCGGGATTCAGGTCAGGCCAAACCGAAATGGCAGAGAACGGGCACGCAGCGTACGTTCGGGCGCGTGAGTATCGCATAAGACCGGCATTTGCAGCCCGGCATCACCTGAATCCCAACACACCCTGGAGCGCGGACTCTTTTTCGGAATCGCTGCTGCTGCTCTATCTTTTTGTTTGAGCATCGGATTTTTCCCGAAACCGGTTCCCACTTTCGGGTCCGATGCTCTAATGGGACACCGGCAAAGTACCTATGTCGGGGTGAAGCTCGACCGCCATGAGGCCCTTATCGCCGCGGCCATACCGCACCAGCACGACCTGGCCGGGCCTCAATTCGGTCACCCCATAGCGCCTTAGCGTCTCCATGTGGACGAAAATATCTTCTGTCCCGTCGCCGCGCGTCAGGAAACCAAATCCCTTTGTGCGATTGAACCACTTCACAAGGGCACGTTCCAGCCCGCTTTCGGCGGTCACCGACGGGTGGTGCGCCTGCACTTCCGCCGGATGCACCGCGGTGGACGTATCCATCGATATGACACGGAATGCCTGCAGTCCGCGTTCGCCTTGCTTGACGAGGCAGACGACGCGCGCACCCTCAAGCGCGGTCTGGAAACCGTCGCGACGCAGGCAGGTCACATGAAGGAGAACATCTCTCATGCCGCCGCCATCCGGAAGGACGAAGCCATAGCCTTTAGCCACATCGAACCATTTGATGGCGCCGGATATTTCGATCAAGCCGGCTGAGCCGCCGGCTTCGTCCCAGACCGAAGCGTCGTCGCATCCCGCGTCGCGCCCCATGAAAGAGGCCCTGTCCCCCATCCGAACGCACCTTTCCTCGAAACGCCGCTACTGATTCTTGTAATTGAGAATAGCACTTTGTATTCCCGGATGTGCAAGGGGCCATTCGACTTTTCAACACTTGTAGCTGAAATACTGCGGTTCGACTTGCCTTGACATATGTCGCGCGAGAGGTTGTCGGGGCCGTGCGTCTCGCCCTAAAGCGCATTGCTTCGAAACGGATTCATGCGACGCGCTTTAGGCTATCGTTTTTGTGCATGTCGTTATCCCAAAACCGCTGCGCACTTTTGGGCGACATGCATTATGTTGAGAACCTATTTCCGGAACAAGGAAACCAAAGATGCGCTATCTGCACACAATGGTCCGCATTGCCGACATCGATGAGTCGCTTGATTTCTACGTCAACAAGCTTGGGCTGAAAGAGGTTCGCCGCTTCGAGAACGCGGGCGGTCGGTTCACGCTCATCTTCCTCGCGGCGCAGGACGACGAGCACAAGGGCGTAACCGAGAAGGCACCCCTGATCGAGCTGACGTATAACTGGGATCCGGAAGACTACAAGGGCGGGCGCAATTTCGGCCATCTCGCCTACGAGGTCGACGACATCTACGCGACCTGCCAGCGCCTGATGGACAAAGGCGTCACCATCAACCGCCCGCCGCGCGACGGTAACATGGCCTTCATCAAGTCGCCGGACGGCATTTCGATAGAGCTTCTGCAGAAAGGTCCGGCCAAGGAGAAGGCGGAACCCTGGGCTTCGATGTCCAATACCGGAACCTGGTAGGTAGCCTACTGCTTTCCCGAACGGCTTCTCCTTTGCAGGCTAAATGTTTGCGCGCATCTGCCGGCGTGCTAACACCACTTCCGCTCAAAGAGATACAGCGTCCTTAGCGCGTCGGACAGGACGCGCGGCGCTTTAGAGAAAAATTCTCTTCCTGGGGGACCGACGCCATGAAGGAAGTGCTGAAGGAAGTCGAGCGCCGCCGCGCCGTGGCACGCGCTGGCGGCGGCCAGGCCCGCATCGACGCACAACACAGCAAGGGCAAGCTCACCGCCCGCGAGCGTATCGAGATTTTTCTCGACGAAGGTTCGTTCGAGGAATTCGACATGTATGTCGAACATCGCTCGACCGATTTCGGGATGGAAAAAACAAAAATCGCGGGCGATGGCGTCGTCACGGGCTGGGGCACGGTCAACGGCCGCACCGTCTTCGTTTTTGCCAAGGATTTTACCGTTTTCGGAGGCTCCCTGTCGGAAGCGCATGCCGAAAAGGTGGTGAAGGTCCAGGAGATGGCGCTCAGAAACCGCGCCCCGATCGTCGGCCTCTATGATGCCGGCGGCGCCCGCATTCAGGAAGGCGTGGCTGCGCTTGGCGGATATGCCGAGATTTTCCAGCGCAACGTGCTTGCCTCAGGGGTCATCCCCCAGATTTCCGTTATCATGGGACCATGCGCGGGAGGCGACGTCTATTCTCCCGCGATGACCGACTTCATCTTCATGGTTCGCGACACTTCCTACATGTTCGTGACCGGCCCGGACGTAGTGAAGACTGTCACCAACGAAACGGTAACCGCCGAGCAGCTTGGCGGCGCCACAGTCCATACGACAAAATCCTCGATCGCCGATGGCGCGTACGACAACGACGTCGAGGCGCTCTTGCAGATGCGCCGCCTCATCGACCTGCTGCCGCAATCGAACACCGGCGAGATTCCTGAGATCGATTGCTTCCAAGGCATCGATGATCACGACCTCTCGCTCGATCGCTTGATCCCCGACAATGCAAACAAACCTTACGACATCAAGGAGTTGATCCTCAAGACGAGCGACGAGGGCGATTTCTTCGAGATTCAGGCGTCATTCGCTGGCAACATCGTTACGGGATTCGGCCGGGTCGAAGGCCGCACGGTAGGCTTTGTCGCAAACCAGCCCATGGTGCTGGCGGGCGTGCTCGACAGCGACGCCTCCCGCAAGGCGGCGCGCTTCGTTCGCTTTTGCGACTGCTTCAACATCCCGCTCGTTACTTTCGTCGACGTTCCGGGCTTCCTGCCTGGGACCTCGCAGGAATATGGCGGGCTGATCAAGCACGGAGCAAAGCTGCTCTTCGCCTACGCGGAGGCCACCGTCCCGAAGGTGACGGTGATCACCCGCAAGGCATTCGGCGGCGCCTATGACGTCATGGCATCAAAGCACTTGCGGGGCGACATGAACTATGCGTGGCCGACGGCGCAGATCGCCGTGATGGGCGCCAAGGGCGCGGTCGAGATCATCTACCGCAAGGATATCGGCGACGCCGAACGGATAGCCGCCCACACCAAGGCTTACGAGGACCGCTTCCTCTCGCCATTCGTCGCGGCCGAGCGCGGCTATGTTGACGAAGTGATCATGCCCCATTCCACGCGCCGCCGTGTCGCGCGGGCGCTGAGAATGCTCCGCAATAAGGATTTGAAGAATCCCTGGAAGAAGCACGACAACATCCCCTTGTAGGCTGATCAGCATCGATGGGATTGGAGTATGGCAAGCGCCAGAACACACTCTCCCATATTTCAACCGATCAAAACATCGTGGGAAGGCAAGTGCAGGCTTGCCGGGTTTTCGCGCCACGCTAAATTGAGGAAGGGGGTTGGGCCACCTTTGGATAGGAGGCGACCATGAAGCATCAGACCCTCGAGCAACTGCAGACCGTTGCAGAGGTTCATCCGGACCACATGCGCCCGGCTATGACACGGAGCGAACGTCTCGAACGCTGGGCGGGACTGCTCGAGAAGGATCCCGATCGTCAACTCGGAACCCTTGCTGGCACCGAATATCAGCCTTCGGGAACACGCCAGACGATGCGCAGCGCTGGCTCGGCGATTACCGTGGCATTCGAGGATGCCTGCTTTCGGGCCGACGGAATGGACAACGACACCTACGGTGAAGCGAAACGTTTCTTCGAACTGACGGATTGGCAACTGCATGACATCGTTTGCTACTGTCATTTCGGAGCGACGATGCGGGCCGCGACAGCCGCGCGCCGCGTTCGTGCTGCCATAGGCGGTCGACCGAACCTGTTCACGCGACTTCGCGACGCAATATTCGGTTGACGAGATAGTTTGGGCTTTTCCCGGCGGCTCGCGCAGGCGGCCCGCCGGGCATGATCTCGAAGAGTCTGACAGACTTTTCGGACAGGAGAGATTGAGCGAGACGGCGATTCCATGAAGAGCCATCTCGCTCGCCCATTGCCCCGGTGGAACCAAGCGTTCTGCCGGGCATTCTGTTTGCTGCTTCCTCCCCAGAGCAGGCTGTGCCAACAGAATGAAGGCATTCGACAACGTCATTCCATCGCCCGAAAAATCAGCGGCCAGCGCGTCGCTCTTGCACGCCAGCGACGTGGAGCCGGGCATTCGCCGAAAACGGGCCGGCGGCGGCTTCCGCTACCTGACGCCTGGCGGCGACAGGCTGCAGGACGCGGACACGCTTGCCCGCATCCGCAGTCTCGCAATACCGCCGGCCTGGAGCGATGTCTGGATTTCGACCCATCCGGACGGCCACCTCCAAGCGACCGGCCGCGACCAGCGCGGCCGCAAGCAATATCGCTATCATCCGCGATGGTCGGCTTGCCGTGACGAAGTAAAATACTCAAGTCTAACGGCTTTCGCGGAAGCGCTTCCGCGTCTGCGCAACTCAATCGATGCCGATCTCGGTCGGCGCGGCTTTCCCCGAGAGCGCGTCGTGGCTTCCGTCATATGGCTTCTGGACAACACGATGATCCGCGTCGGCAACCCGGCCTACATGCGCGCCAACAACAGTTTCGGCCTCACTACGCTGCGCGACAAGCATGTCGAGATCACCGGTTCGACAATGCGTTTTGCTTTCATGGGAAAGTCAGGCAAGCAATGGCGATTGAAGCTGGCCGACCGGCGCATCGCAAGGGTCGTTCGCGGCGCACAGGACCTGCCAGGCCAGACTCTCTTCCAGTACATCGACGAGAATGGCGACCCGCGCCCGATTAGGTCGCAGGACGTCAACGATTATATCCGCGAAGCTGCCGGCGCCGACTTCTCGTCCAAGCATTTCCGTACGTGGGGCGGGACCATCCGCGCAGCCGCTCTTTTCGCTGAGCGGCCGTTGCCGGAGACCAAAAGCGAGGCGAAACGGATCATGAATGAGATCATCGACCGGGTCGCGCACCGGCTCGGCAACACGCGAGCCGTTTGCCGAAAGTGCTACATCCATCCCACGGTGATTGAGTCTTGGTTGGCCGGCAGCCTCGCGGACGAGATGGCCCAAGCGCGGCGCTCATTCCGCAGGCCATTGGCGGGTCTGGATTCGGAAGAGACGCTGGTCCTCAAATGGCTGGCCAAGAGGTAACGTGGAGCATCGGATTTTTCCGAAACCGGTTCCCAATTTCGGGTCCGATGCTCTAAGCGAAAAGTCATCCCGCTCCAAGCGAGAGCATCCAGTTCAGCACCTCGCGCCAGTCGGTCATGCGGATCGGCGTGCCATGCGTGCCGGTCTCGAAACGTACGAAGTGCACTGGATAGCCCGGCGATTTTTTGCGGATCGCGCGGTAGAATGCCTCCTGCCTGGCTGGATTGAAAACCGTGTCGCGGCTGCCGTGACCGAGGAAAACCGGTACTTTCCGGCTGAAGGCCGCACTCTCGAGAAAGCCGTCGTCCCCATGGGAGCCGAGCAGCAGCAGCCCGCCGAGACCGGGAACGCTGCCGTTCCTGGCCAGTTCCCAACACAATCCGCCTCCCATCGATCCACAAGCGAGGAAAACCGGCGCCCCAGGTGACTTGCCGGCATAGTGCGAAACAAGTGCTGCCACTTCGCCGGCACCCAATTCACCGAAGTCGGAAAAATCCGGGGACAGATAAAGTCCGCCACTTTCGGCAGCTAAATTCTTGATGCGGTTGAAATTTCCGCCGAACGTGAAGTCGTCAACGCCCTGCTTGCGGCTGCCGCCTTGCCCGTGCAGATAAACGACGATGAACTTCGCGCCTTCGGTTGGGCCGACCGCGAAATGGCGAATGTTCCCTGCCGCCGTCTTCAATATGAGATCCTGTTGCAGCCTGCGAACGCCCAGCGAAACATATTTCGCTTGCACGCGACGTTCGGGAATTTCGTCGCGCTTGTTGATATCCCGCAACTCGTTGTAGTCGACCACGATGAACGCGCCGGCATCACGCGAAACGAGAACGCCGGGATAAGCGAACATCTGGTCCTTGTAGGAGGACAGCGTGGGGGCATCAGCGCGCCCCGCCGCACAGGCAGCGCTCAAACAGAACAATGAGGCGGCGAAGCGAGCCACTTTCTTGGCCGTGCGCCCTTTGGGCGCAGGCAGCGATGTTCGTGCAAATTCACCTGGCAGAACGACCAAATCCAACCTCAATTTCCCTGAAGCACCCCGCCGGCTGCCTGCAGCGTCTCCGGCGTATCGACATCGACGCTCGCGGCCGCTCCGATCTCGACGTCGATGACTGCCAAGCCTTCCAATTCGACCAATTGTCTGGCGCCGGTGTCTCCCTTGAGCGCGGCGACGGCTTCGAACATCGAGCGCGGCAACAGCACGGGGTTGCCGCGCTTGCCGTTGTGGGTCGCCCGTACGATCGAATTGCCACCCGCGGCCACGAAGGCGGAAATCAGCCGGTCGAGATCGGTCGAGGAAACCTCCGGCATGTCGCCGAGCACGACAAGCGCGCCGGCGGCAGTGTCCGGCAGCGCGGCAATGCCAGCTTTGAGTGAGCTTGCAAGCCCGCTGTTGTAATCAGGATTGTCGATGACGCTCGCATTCACGCCGAAAAGTGCGGCGCGAACGCGGTCCGCCTGATGTCCCGCGACCACCACCGTGCCGGCGGCGCGACTGGCCACCGCGCGCTCCACCATGCGGCGGATCAGCGGCTTGCCGCCGAACAAGGCCAGGAGCTTGTTGGGACCGCCCATCCTGCTTGATTGGCCGGCCGCCAGAACTACGGCGTGAACCAGCGGACTGGCTGCAATGCGGGGCGCCTCGCGCGGCTGCGGCCGCGTCGGAATTTCCATCAGCAGCCCGCCAACGCCCATGCCGGCTATGTCGGCGTCCGACACGTCAATGCCGGCGATCAGCCGGTCGAGCACCCAATCGAAACCGTTTTCTTTTGGACTTCGCGCACAGCCCGGCGCGCCCAGCACCGGTTTTTCGCCATAACGACCAACAACGATCAGATTGCCCGGATCGACCGGCATCCCAATTCGGAGCACGGTGCCGCCGGCCTTGTCGATCGCGGCCGGCACGACATCCTCGCGATCGCTCATGGCTGATGCGCCAAAGATAACCAGCATGTCGCTAAGGCTGGCGAGCGATTTGATCGCCTCCGCCACCGCGCCCGCCTCATGCAGCGGTCGCCGCTCGGCGGCGATGTGACTGCCGGATCGGCGAAGCCGCGCCTCGGTGACGCGAACAGTCTTGTCGAGCACGCCGTTCTTGATGCTCGGCAACACGGTCTGCACCAACCCGATCCTCAACGGCCGGTAAGGATTTACGGCGAACGCCGCACGCCCATTGCAAAGCGCGGCGACCGCTTCGACGATGCTCTTCGGCACCGCGAACGGTATGATCTTCACCGTCGCGACCATCTGCCCCTTGTCCACAGCCGCGTGCTGGGCAACGGTTGCGATGGTGACGGCGGGATCGATGGCATTGATCGCATCGATCAGCGACTTCTCAACTGTGAATACGCCTGCCGCGGTCGCATGGAGGTTTACCCGGCCGGTGGATGCTGGCCTTGCTTCGGCGTTGCCGGTGATCAGCCGCCTGGCAATAGCCTCGGCTGCCGCATCCTCGGAAAGGTCGTCGGCCGAAAGCACCGCGGCAACCACGTCGGCAACTCCCGCTGCGCGCAGCGCCGCAATGTCCTCGCTCGTCAGGGTTCGCGCCTTCTTGAGACGCCTGTCGCCCGCCGAGACGGCGTGCGCGAGGATGGCACCCTCAGCCTTGTCAAGCGGAACCGGGCCGAATTTCACGCCGCCTCGCCCTTCATCTGATCTCCAGCGCCACGCGACCGCAACGCCGAGATCACCTGCGCGAGCACCGCAACCGCAATTTCGGCCGGGCTCGCGGCCCCGATGTCGAGGCCGATCGGCGCGTGGATGCGGCCGACCTCCTCCTGGGCAGCACCAAGCGCCAGCAGGCGCTCGACCCGCTTCGCGTGCGTCTTGCGGCTCCCCAGGGCACCGACATAGAAGCACCCCGCCTCAAGCGCCGACTTCAGTGCAAGATCGTCGATCTTGGGATCATGCGTCACCGCCGCGAGTGCAGTGTAACTGTCTAGCGGAACCGCCTTCAAGGCGTCCTGCGGCCACTCGGCACGCAGAACCACGTCCGGAAAGCGGTCGGCAGTGGCGAAAGCGGTGCGGGGATCGATGACTTCCACGTCATAGCCGGCGATCTTCGCCATTGGCGCCAGCGCCTGACTGATATGCACGGCTCCGATTACAACCAGCCGAGGCTGCGGCACATGCACGTTCAGGAAGAAGCTGCGCCCGTCGGCCTCCACCAAACCGGACTTGCCGGACCGGAAGGCAGCGCGGATCGCCTCTCCGAGCGCGCCCGCCACTGCGTCTCCTTCGATGACAACACGGTCGCGCCCTTCGGCAAGATCCGTGACATGGACGGCAGCGCGCCGCGCACGGCGTTCGCTGTTGAGTTTCTTGAGATTGTACGGGTCCATTCCGCTTAGCCCAGCCGTTCCACATAGACCTTGATACGCCCGCCGCATGAAAGGCCAACCCTCCAGGCGGTCTCATCGGCAACACCGAACTCCAGCATTTTCGGCCTGCCGCTTTCAATGATGTCCACCGCCTCGGCGACCACGGCCCCCTCCACGCAACCGCCCGAGACCGAGCCGTGGAAATTGCCGTCCGCATCGATGACGAGGTGGCTGCCGACCGGTCGCGGCGCCGAGCCCCATGTCTCGACCACTGTGGCAATCGCGACGTCTCTCCCATCCTTCATCCAGTTTTCCGCAATGATCAGCGGATCGCGGCTTTCGTCGAGGCGGCTGCCATTTTTTTCCATCATCAAGTCTCCCCAGGGTGTGTTGATATTCAGGTGATGCCGGCCTGCAAATGACGGTCTTCTCCGCTTCCGGTACTCACGTACCCAAACGTACGCTCCGTGCCGGTTCTCGAAAACCGCCATTTTCGCCTCGGCCTGACCTGAATCTCACACACCCTGGTGTGGTGGGTTTGATGGCTAGGCCGCACGGCGGTTGCCAGGGCCCAGCCATAGCCTGGGGTCGGTTTCACGCGTGCGCCCTGTCCCGAGAGCCGCGCACAGATCGGCCAGCGCCTCCAGATTGTGCACCGGACGGAACTCATCGACATGCGGCAGCATCGCCCGAACCCCGCGCGCTCGTGCCTCGAAACCATCGAATCGCAGCAGCGGATTCAGCCAGATCAAGCGCCGGCACGACTTCTTCAGCCGTTCGATCTCCTCGCTCAGGCCCGCAATGTCATCACGCTCCAGCCCGTCGGTGATCAGCAGCACGACGGCCCCTTGCCCAAGGACCCGCCGAGACCACAGCCGGTTGAACTCGCGCAGCGTATCGCCGATGCGGGTGCCGCCGGACCAGTCCTTCACGGCCGTCGAACAGTTCGCCAGAGCCTCGTCGGGATCCCGGTTGCGCAACTGCCGGGTCAGATTGGTGAGCCGGGTGCCGAACACGAACGCATGGACGCGCCTGCGCTTTTCCGTCAACGCGTGCAGGAAGTGCATGAAGATGCGTGTGTACTGGCTCATCGAACCGGAGATATCGGCAAGCACCACCAGCGGGAGATGCGTGTGCCGCGGCGACCGGAATTTCGGCAGGATCAGCCCGCCGCCGGTCCTGAGCGCGGAACGCATCATGGCGCGCGGATCGGCGCGACGTCCATGCGGGTCGGGACGGAAGCGGCGCGTGCGCACCAGGTCGAAAGGAAGCCGCAGCTCAGCAATCGCCTTGGTCGCGTCGGCGATTTCGGCGGCGGTCATCTGCGCAAAATCCTTGGTGCGCAGCACCTCATTGCTGGACACGGTGAGGCGCGCATCCACCTCGATCTCCGGAATCCGCTGCGGCGTGCGGCTCTTCTGGTGACCGTCGAACATTGCTTGGGCAACGCGGCTTTCGGCCGTCCGGGGTTTCTGTCTTTCGCGCCTGTCGGGGGCGACGGGAGAAAACATCGCCAGCATTTTTTCAATCAGTTCGTGGGACTTCCAGAACAGCCGGAAGGCTTCATCGAAGACGGCATGATCTTCGTGCCTGGTCACCAATACCGCGTGCAGCGTCCAGTAGAAGTCTTCCCTGCCGCCGATGCCTGCCGCAAGCACCGCTTCGATCGCGTCCTTTACCGCGGCCGGCCCTACCCTCATTCCAGCCTTCCTGAGGGTGCGTGCGAAGTAGACGATGTTGTCCGCGATCCGGCCATCCGGGTTGGCGAAGGTCTGGTTCGTGCCGAAACTCGCCATCAGGTCCGCCTATTCCGCTGCCGAAAGCTCGGCCTTCACTTCCTTCAGGATGCGCCGGCCCTCGCCCTGTTCGATCCGCGCTATGTCGTCCTGGTACTTCAGGAGAACCCCGATCGTGTCGGACACCGTTTCCGGGTCGAGCGCCACCTTGTCGAGCTCGGTAAGCGCGCCTGCCCAGTCGATCGTCTCGGCCACGCCCGGCACCTTGAACAGCTCGATCTCGCGCAGCTTCTGAATGAACCGCACGACCTCCGCCGAAAGCCGCCGATTGGCATCCGGCACCTTGCGGCGGACGATCTCCAGCTCGCGCTCGGCATCCGGATAATCGACCCAGTGGTAGAGGCAGCGCCGCTTCAGCGCGTCGTGGATCTCGCGGGTCCGATTGGTGGTAATGATGACGATCGGCGGCTCTTCCGCCTTGATCGTGCCCAGTTCGGGCACGGTCACCTGGAAATCTGAGAGGATTTCAAGAAGAAACGCCTCGAATGCCTCGTCCGTACGGTCAAGTTCGTCGATGAGAAACACCGGTGCCGCACCCTTCTTGCCGGTCAATGCGTCCAGCACCGGCCGGCGGATCAGGTATTTTTCCGAGAAGACATTCCTTTCCATGTCCTTGCGGTCAACCTTTCCGGCAGCTTCCTCCATCCGGATTTCGATCATCTGCGCGGCATAGTTCCACTCATAAACAGCCGAGGAAACATCGAGTCCCTCATAGCATTGCAGCCTGATCAGCCTTCGCCCGAGCGCCTTGGCCAAAACCTTGGCAATCTCCGTCTTGCCGACGCCCGCTTCCCCTTCCAGAAACAATGGCCGCACCATCCTGAGGCTAAGGAACAGCACGGTCGCCAAGGCCCTGTCGGCGACGTAATCGGCGCCAGTCAGCAATGCCAGCGTCTCGTCGATCGATTGCGGCACAGGGCGCGGATCAGTCATATTTTCTCCGGGGACATCGGCAGCGTGCATTTGGGTGTGTGCGATTCAGGTCAGGCCGAGTCGAAAATGGCGGTTTTCGAGAACCGGCACGCAGCGAACGTTCGGGTACGTGAGTACCGGAAGCGCAGAAGATCGCCATTTGCAGGCCGGCATCACCTGAATACCAATGCACCCTAGAGCGCATGGTAGGCGCGATCATGATAAAGCAAAGGCCTCAAATTGTCGCCGATGCGCAACCCTGTCACCTTGCCGAAAAGAACGCGATGCGTGTGCAGATCCTTGGTGTCGATCAGATCGCAGTCGAATACGGCGATCGCCTCTTTCAGCGTCGGAGCGCCGGTCTCGATCGTGTCCCAATGGCCGATTTCGAAGCGCTTCTCGACGGGAAGCCCCGTGAGGCCCGAAAAAGCAGCCGAAAGCGGCTGCTGATCGGCCGACAAAGTGTTGAGTGCAAAGCGGCCGTTCAACACAAAACAATCGTTGTTGGGATTTTCGCGGTTGAGGCATACAAGGATCGTTGGCGGGGAGTCGGAAACTGAACATGTGGCGATCACGGTCACGCCGCGTTTCCCGGCCGGGCCGTCAGTGGTGATGATGTGAACCGCACCCGCAAAACGCGCCATTGCGTCGCGATAGGCCTGCGGCCCGATATCGTTCTTCTTGAGCACTAGTGAATTCCCGAAAGCGAACTCCCATCTCCGTATATAAGTTTGCGGGCCTATGCCACAAGCGCCTGTCATATCGAGGAAAAGGCGTGCCGTTGCCGCCCGCGTCAATCCGCTGTTTCTTGGCGCGCCCGATCATGTGGACCACTGGAGCGGTTTCGATTCCGACGGAATCGGTGAACCGCTCCAACTCTTTATTCTTACGCAATTCCGGACGGAAAACCGGTTCCCACTTTTCCTGGAATTGCCACTCTTTTGACGCAATTCCGGACGGAAAACCGGTTCCACTTTTCCTGGAATTGCCACTCTTTTTTGACGCAATTCCGGACGGAAAACCGGTTCCACTTTCCTGGAATTGCCACTCTTTTTTGACGCAATTCCGGACGGAAAACCGGTTCCCACTTTTCCTGGAATTGCTCCAATTCGCGTGTTGCACCCGGACCCGCCACCCTTTACCTCTTGGCGCGGGATGGCGAACGGCAACAATATCATGGCACCACGCGGCTGCGTCCGGCAGCGAGCAATCCTCGCAGCCGGTAGCCTGCTGGCGTTCTTTCTGCTGGCGCATCCGGCAAATTCGGTCGAAATGAAAATAGGCGTTGCAGCGCCCCTGAGCGGCCCTTCCGCAATTCTTGGCAGACAGGTCTGGGACGGTGCCCGCGCTGCGGCGGCCGACTACGAAAACGGCACCGTTCATGTGGAAAGCCTTGACGACGCCTGTACGGCAGAGGGCGGCGCGAACGCCGCACGGAAGTCTGCCGCCGCGAAGGTGCAGATGGTCATAGGCTTTCTGTGTACCGAGGCCATCGAGGCGGCGATGCCTGTGCTCAAGGCTGCCGGCATCCCTGTTATTACCGTCGGTGTCCGCACCGACAGCCTGACCGACCGCCGGGACAAGACCGGATGGCCCGTCTTCCGTCTTGGGCCAAGAGCGGACGGCGAACGGACGGCGGCGGCGGCATTGCTTGTGCGGTTGTGGCGAGGAGAGCTTTTCGCGATTGTCGACGACGGCACGATCTCCGGCCGGGAGCTTGCGGAGAACTTCCGGCTTGCCGCCGAGCAGGCCGGGCTGAAACCCGTATTCGTCGATACGTTCCGTCCGCAACTGGACAACCAGATCGGGCTTGCCGGTCGCTTGCGCAAAGCCGGAGCGACCCATGTTTTCGTCGGCGGGGACAGGGAGGACGTAGCGATTCTGGGCCGCGATGCGCGATGGCTTGGCATGCCTCTCACGATCGCCGGCGGCGAGTCGCTTCGCGCCTCGGAAGATCGCCTTCAGTTGCGGCCGGGCACTCTGATGGTCGGACTGCCCGAGTGGGCGGGGCGCGCACCTGCCAAGACCGTCGCGTCACTCAAGGCACTCCAAATAGAGCCGGATGGTTATGTCTTGCCGGCATACACCGCAATCGGCATTGCCGCGGCAGCAGTTTCGGAGGCGCAGGCAACCGGCAAGAAGCTGGTTGACATTCTGGCATCCTACGAGTTTCAGACGGCCATCGGGACGGTGCGCTTTGATGCCAAGGGCGATCTTGCGGACAGTCCTTACGAGCTCTTCAAATTCGACGGCACCAAATTCGTTGAGGTGGAATAGAATGCCCTTTCGAACCGGACCGCGCAATCTGATCACCGATGTGGCCGGTCTCTCGGTTGGCAATGCGTCGGACGAAGGCCTCAAGTCCGGTGTGACCGTGGTAATTTGCGAAGAACCCGCAGTTGCCGGCGTCCAGGTACTTGGCGGCGCTCCAGGAACAAGGGAAACCGACCTTCTCGAGCCGCACAATTCGGTCCAGGCGGTCGATGCGCTCGTGCTTTCGGGTGGCTCCGCTTTCGGCCTGGACGCTGCGTCGGGCGTGCAGGCCGCACTAAGGGAAAAAGGCGTCGGCTTCGACGTGCGCGGTTTCAAGATTCCGATTGTGCCCGCGGCCATCCTGCAAGACCTTGACAACGGCGGCGACAAGGACTGGGGACGTTATCCGCCTTATCGCGAGCTTGGCTATGAAGCCGCGCAGGCCGCCGTGTACGACTTCACCATCGGTACCGCCGGCGCCGGAACAGGCGCGCGCGCCGCCGGCTTCAAAGGCGGTCTCGGCTCCGCATCGACCTTGCTCGACAGCGGCATTACCGTCGGAGCGCTTGTCGCGGCAAACCCGTCCGGCGCGGTCACCATCGGCCGCACTAGGCACTTTTGGGCAGCCCCTTTCGAGATCGGAGAGGAATTCGGAGGACTCGGCTTGCCGTCGCCCTGGCCTGCCGACGCGCAGCATCTTTCGCTAAGGTATCGCGAGATGACCCAGGCAGGCGCCAACACGACCATAGCTGTAATCGCCACGGACGCGATCCTGACCAAGCCTGAGGCCAAGAGGCTGGCGATCGCCGCCCATGACGGCCTTGCCCGTGCCATCTGGCCGGCGCACACTCCCATTGACGGCGACCTGGTATTTGGCCTGTCGACTGCGCGAAGCGGCATCAGGCCGGACCGCGATGCGGCAATCGATCTCTATGCAGCCGCTGGCGCCACAATGGCGCGCGCGATTGCCCGCGCAATCCATGCGGCTACGCCCTCCGAAGGCGACCTGATGCCCGTCTGGTCCGCGATGGGACGATGAAGCCGGGGATCGCGGTTGCCGGACGCGTGTGACGGGCCCAGTGTTTGCGCTGATGCCGCGTTGAGCAATCGCGCGGTCTCTGTTAGGAGGCCAGAGCAATTCCAGCAAAAGTGGGAACCGGTTTTCCGTCCGGAATTGCGAAAAACAAAGAGCTAGAGCGGTTCACCGATTTCGTTAAAATCGGAACCGCCTCATCCAGGAATTAGGACTCGACATGATCCCGCGCTATTCGCGGCCGGAAATGGTCGCCATCTGGTCTCCCGAGACGAAATTCCGCATTTGGTTTGAAATCGAGGCGCATGCCTGCGACGCGATGGCCGAACTCGGCGTCATTCCGGCCGGCGCGGCGAAGATCATCTGGGAAAAAGGCGGCGCTGCAACTTTTAACGTCGCGCGTATTGACGAAATTGAGCGCGAAACGAAGCACGACGTGATCGCGTTTCTCACGCATCTGGCAGAAATTGTCGGGCCGGATGCCCGCTTCGTGCATCAGGGCATGACCTCGTCGGACGTGCTGGATACCTGCCTTAGCGTCCAGCTTGTGCGCGCCACGGATATCCTGCTCGCCGATATCGATGCGCTGCTCGCCGCCCTCAAGAAGCGCGCGTTCGAACACAAGGACACGGTCATGATCGGCCGCAGCCACGGCATCCACGCCGAGCCGATCACTTTTGGCGTGAAGTTGGCGCTGGCCTATGCCGAGTTCTCGCGCTGCCGGCAGCGTCTGGTCCGTGCGCGCGAGGAGGTCGCCACCTGCGCGATCTCCGGCGCCGTCGGCACATTCGCCAATATCGACCCGCACATCGAGGAGTATGTAGCCGAAAAGCTTGACCTCAAGCCGGAGCCGGTGTCGACACAGGTCATCCCGCGCGACCGTCATGCGATGTATTTCGCCACACTGGGCGTCGTCGCGTCGTCGGTCGAGCGCCTGGCGACGGAAATCCGGCATCTGCAGCGAACGGAGGTGCTTGAGGCTGAGGAGTATTTCGCGCCCGGCCAAAAAGGTTCTTCCGCAATGCCTCACAAGCGTAACCCCGTGCTTACCGAGAACCTCACGGGTCTCGCCCGCATGGTGCGCGCCTTCGTTCAGCCGGCCATGGAAAATGTGGCGCTATGGCACGAGCGCGACATTTCGCACTCGTCGGTTGAACGGATGATTGGGCCGGACGCAACGGTGACGCTCGATTTCGCGTTGGCGCGCCTGACCGGCGTTATTGAAAAACTGCTCGTCTATCCGGACAACATGCTGAGGAACATGAACAAGTTCCGCGGTCTCATCCATTCGCAGCGTGTTCTCCTGGCGCTAACCCAGGCCGGCGTGTCGCGCGAGAACGCCTACCGCCTGGTGCAGCGGAACGCCATGAAGGTTTGGGAGCAAGGCGCTGATTTTCTTCAAGAACTTCTATCAGACAAGGAGGTGCGCACCGCACTTTCCGAGAACGAAATCCGCGAGAAATTCGATCTCGCCTATCACACCAAGCATGTCGACACGATCTTCAAACGCGTGTTCGGCGAACAGTGACGGGCCAGAGAACGGGCGGAGCATGCACAAAAACAATAGCCTAAAGCTAAAGCGCGTCGCATGAATCCGTTTCGAAGCAATGCGCTTTAGGGTGTGTTGGAATTCAGGTCAGGCCGAGCCGAAAATGGCGGTTTTCGAGAACCGGCACGCAGGGTACGTTTGGGTACGTGAGTACCGGAAGCGGAGAAGACCGCCATTTGCAGGCCGGCATCACCTGAATATCAACACACCTGGATCAGCACTCGCTCGCAGGAACAGTCCGGATCACCGTGCCCCACGGGTCTCGGCGCTCCTCGTCCCTTTCGGCAAGCATGGACCGCATTTCAACCCATGAGAGGCCCGCGCGGCGGTCGTCGCGCAGTCCTGCACCGCTGCTTCGCCATGAGTTGGCGCCGATATGATGGTGGTATCCGCCGGAGGACAGAAATACGGCGCTGCCGGCGATCTTGTGCACCGTGTCAAAGCCAAACTTCGAGTGCCACCACTCTTCTGCAGCGTCCGGATCCCCTACACGCAGATGAACATGGCCGATGACGCTCTCTTCGGGCGCCTCTTGCCAGGCCGGAGCATCCGCCGGCACATCGCCCAGCAAGGCGGGAATGTCCAGCTTAAGTGTCGCCAGATCGACAGAGGCGCCGTTCCACTTCCATTGTTCCTTGGGCCGATCCGCATAGATCTCAATGCCGTTGCCCTCCGGGTCGGTAAGATAGAGCGCCTCGCTAACCCGATGGTCCGAAGCCCCTTCTATCGATATTCGCTTTTCTACGGCGTGCTTCACCCATCGTCCGAGATCGGTGCGCGTGGGCAGAAGAAAGGCAGTATGGAAGAGCCCGGCACTGCCAGGGTCGTCCGGAAGCGCCGAGATATCGTTCTCGATTTCAAGCAGGGGCCGTTGCCCTGCCCCAAGCGTGATGGTTCCGTTCTTGCGTGACATTATCGCGAGGCCGATCACCTCGCGATAATACCTTGCCAGCGCATCGGCATCCCTTGCCTTCAGGCCGACGCGGGCGACGCTGATGGGCGTCGTTACGGCAAATGGCATGTCACTCATGTCTGGCTCCGTCTCAGGCTACGGCTCGATTGTCACTGCGCAACTGTAGGTCGGTCGCGAGCAGGATTTCCGCAAGCAGCCGATTCACGAACACACCGTTCAACCGGAGAGACGGGCGGAACGTTCCCGGTCCACAGTTGCACAGGCCGCCTCGCGCGGCTACATCCGCGTCATGAAAGTCAAGGACGCGGAAATTTTGATCGTGCCTGGATACACCAATTCGGGGCCCGGGCACTGGCAGAGCCGCTGGCAATCCCGGCTGTCGACCGCGCGCCGCGTCGAGCAAGTGGAATGGTCGAAACCTGTCCGGGAGGACTGGACCTCGAGGGTAGCCGAGGCCGTCAATTCCGCCTTAAACCCAGTCGTGCTGGTCGCTCATTCGCTCGGCATCCCGGCAGTCATCCACGCGATTCCCGAATTCAAGAGGCCCGTCGCCGGTGCCTTTCTGGTGGCGCCGCCGGACGTTGCCAATCCCGGCATACGACCGAAGCATCTCATGACCTTCGGCCCCTACCCGCGCGCGCCTCTGCCCTTTCCATCGGTAACGATCGCCAGCCGAAACGATCCCTACTGCGCCTTCGAGGTTGCCCAGGACATTGCCGCCGCATGGGGTTCGCTCTTCATGGACGCCGGCGAAGCCGGACATATCAATGCCGATGCCGGATTTGGTCCCTGGCCCGAAGGCTCGATGGCTTTCGCGCAATTCCTGTCGCGGCTTTAGGGTTGTCGTATAACCTATTGTTTTAGGCCGACTATTTACAGAATCGCAATTTCTTCGGCTTTCAGTCCATTGATTTGCGGGCCGCCTGAAGCAAACTCTCGGCGCCGAGCGCAATGAAGCGATGCTCAGTCCCGAGCGCGAGAAACCGGTAGCCCATCGAAACATAGCGCCCGGCGAACTTTGGATCTGCAAGGAAGATTCCTGCCAGCTTGCCCGCCTGTTTGGCGCGCGCCGCAATGGCTGCGACCTCAACCATCATGTCTTCATGCGTGGGATCGACGACCGCTCCGTTCGTCCAGGCGATCGAAAAGTCCGAGGGTCCCACGAAAACGCCATCAATGCCCGGCGTCGCAAGGATGCCGTCCAGCGCGTCGAGCGCTGCTCGGGTTTCGATCATCGCGAAGGCAACAGTACCGCTGTTCGACTCGCGCAGCCATGTCTGGGGGTCCCGACGTTCGGCCCGTGGTAGACCGAAGCCCGGCCCCCACGAACGCTCCCCAATGGGCGGATACTTCATTGACGCCGCAAACCGCCGCGCATCCTGGACGGAATTGACCATCGGCGCAATTACTGCCTCAGCCCCGAAATCGAGTGCCCGGCTTGCCATGTCGTACCGGCCCACGGGAATGCGGACCGCAACGTGTTTCTTCGCGTTGAGAACCGGAACGATACCGCGCAGCACACTGTCTTCGTGATGCCCGCCATGCTGCATGTCCAGCGTGACGGCGTCGAAACCCTGGTTCGCAATGATTTCTACCGTCAACGCGTCCGGTATGCCGGACCATGCCGTAAAGAGCGTTTCACCGGCATTGAGGCGCGCTGCAAGCGACATGGAACGAAACCTCCCGATTAGAGCGCCAATTCAAACAGATGCCCTCTTGCATCGCAAAGGAAAACCGCCCGGGGTCTCCCCGGGGCCGGCGAATATCCATCCTTGCCCGAAGGATCAGGAATTCTTGACCTGCTCGATGGCCTGGGCAAGCAGCTCGTCCATCGTACGGCGAATCTGATGGTCCGACTGGTCGACGCCGGCGGCGTCGAAGTCCTTCCGCACCTTACGGAAAACGTCGTGATCGCCGGCTTCCTCTATGTCGGATATGACCACTTCCTTGGCGTAGGACTCGGCCTCCGCGCCGCTCAACCCGAGCTTTTCGGCAGCCCAAAGCCCGAGCATCCTGTTGCGCCGGGCGACTGCCCTGAACTTCATCTCTTCGTCGAGAACGAATTTGCGTTCAAAGCCTTCTTCGCGATCTTTCATCACGCTCATGGCAATCCTCCGGGTGGCCGCCGAATCCTCGGCGTCTATATGGGTTCTTCCTGCACAAACCAAAAGGCCCGCCGCCCGTCAATATCAAGCTCTAGTTTGTGCCGTGCGGCATAAGCGGGCCGAAACCGGTTGATTGGGCAGAATTGCCGATTGAGCAATCGCTCCGATTGCGGTAGAGACCGCGCGTGAGAACCACTCTGCCGCATCTCACTGCCGCGCAAGAAGAGGGAGCGGTTGCTTGCCGCATGCCCTTGAACCCAGAGAAAACAGTCGATAAATCGTCGCCGCCGTATTTATGAAGGCAAGGCCAAGATCCTCTATGAGGGTCCCGAGCCCGGCACTCTGATCCAGTTCTTCAAGGACGACGCGACCGCCTTCAACAAGAAGAAGCACGAGATCATCGACGGCAAGGGCGTGCTCAACAACCGCATTTCCGAGCACATCTTCACGCATTTGAACCGCATGGGCATTCCGACCCACTTCATCCGCCGGCTCAACATGCGCGAGCAGTTGATCAAGGAAGTTGAGATCATCCCGCTCGAAGTCGTCGTGCGCAACATCGCGGCCGGTTCGCTCGCCAAGCGACTCGGCATCGAGGAAGGCACGGTGCTGCCGCGCTCGATCATCGAGTTCTACTACAAGGCGGACGCGCTCGACGATCCGATGGTTTCGGAGGAGCACATCACCGCATTCGGCTGGGCGAGCCCACAGGAAATCGATGATGTGATGGCGCTTGCCATTCGCGTCAACGACTTCCTGTCCGGTCTTTTTCTCGGTGTCGGCATCCAGTTGGTCGATTTCAAGATGGAATGCGGACGGCTCTACGAGGGCGACATGATGCGCATTGTCGTGGCCGACGAGATTTCCCCGGATTCCTGCCGACTGTGGGATGTCGCAACGCAGGACAAGCTGGACAAGGACCGCTTTCGCCGGGACATGGGCGGGCTTGTGGAGGCCTATCAGGAGGTCGCGCGTCGGCTGGGCATCATGAACGAGAACGAACCGCCGCGTCCGTCCGGACCCGTGCTGGTTTCGACAAATGGCAAAGGGCGGCCCCACTAGGTGTGTTGGGATTCAGGTCAGGCCGAGTTGAAAATGGCGGTTTTCGAGAACCGGCACGCAGCGTACGTTTGGGTACGTGAGTACCGGAAGCGCAGAAGACTGCCATTTGCAGGCCGGCATAACCTGAATACCAACAGACCCTAATCCGCGCCGATCCACCGCAGGAGCAGCCGACTTGATCAAGGCTCGTGTCACCGTCACGTTGAAGAACGGCGTTCTCGACCCGCAGGGCAAGGCAATCGAGCACGCGCTCGACAGCCTTGGCTTTTCAGGGATTGGCTCCGTCAGGCAAGGCAAGGTTTTCGACATCGAGGTCGACGGAACCGACGCCGCCGGGGCGGAAGCCAACCTCAAGGCGATGTGCGAGAAGCTGCTGGCCAATACCGTGATCGAAAATTATAGTGTAGCTCTCATCTGAAGTTGTGCCCGAGGAATGAACGAACTCCGCGAACCTCAGGGACCTTTCGACCAGACATCATGAAATCCGCTGTCGTACTCCTGCCCGGCCTTAACCGCGACCGCGACATGATCGCGGCGCTAAGCAGCATTTCCGGCACCCCGCCGATAACGGTCTGGCAAACCGATACCGAGATACCGGACGTGGACCTGATCGTCATTCCGGGCGGCTTTTCCTATGGCGACTACCTGCGTTGCGGCGCCATTGCTGCACGCATGCCGGTGATGCGGGCGATCGCCGAAAAGGCGAGAAGTGGCGTCCTGGTGATGGGTGTTTGCAACGGCTTCCAGATTCTGGTCGAGGCGGGGCTTCTGCCCGGAGTACTGATGCGCAACGACCATCTGAAGTTCGTCTGCCGCGAGGTAAAGCTGCGGGTGGAGAATGCCGGCACCTCCTTTACCCGGAACTACGCGCCGGGTCAGGTCATTCGTTGCCCGGTCGCGCATCATGACGGCAACTATTTCGCGGACGCCGAAACGCTCGCGCGGCTCGAAGGCAATGGCCAAGTCGTCTTCCGCTATGCTGAAGGCACCAACCCGAACGGCGCGATTCACGACATTGCCGGCATCATCAACGAATCCGGCAACGTGCTCGGCCTGATGCCTCATCCGGAAAACCTGATCGAACCCGCGCATGGCGGAACGGACGGCCGTGCGCTTTTCAAAGGCGCGCTCGGTATCGCAGCTTGACCTGCGCTTCGCCATCCGGTTGATCCATCCAGATAGCCCTCATGAAAAATCAGAACGGATCACTGCCACGATGATCACGCATCGCGCCCTTGCGGCCCCTCGCAATATCCAGCGGACCGCCATCCTTGTCTTGATTGCCGGGGCCATCACGGCATGTCAGTCCCGCCCCGGACAGGACGCCGGCAGTTCCGGCAAGAGTGCATCCCTTCTGGCGATGGAGCAGGTTGCAATCGCCGCCCATAAGTGCTGGTTCGCCAGCAAGGACCCGGAGTTCCGGCCATACCGCATGGCAAACGAGCTGAATTCCTTCAGCGGGCGACCGCGCTTCCTTCTCGTTCCCGCCGGGAACTTCGAGGCGAAACCGCTCCTCGTCGTGCAGGCAGAGGGTTCGTCACGGAAGGTCGAGACCTTCGGTCCGCTGTTGGCAGAGCCGCTCGGAACGCGCATTTCCGCCGATATCACACGATGGTCCTCCGGCGACAGCGCTTGCGGCAGGTCAACTTGACGCGCGGCTCAGAGCGGCGTTTGCCGGCAATTTCGCTGGTGTTGCGGCCCTCGATATGCAATTCGGCATTTGCGGGCAAACCGCCAGAACATCGGACCCGAAGGTGGTAACCGGCTTCGGGGAAAATCCGATGTTCAAACAAAGAGATAGAGCGGCAGCATCGATTCCATCGTGTTCTAGAAGCCAAGGCACGGAAGCTGGACGATGGCCATCCCCGACGACTTGAAGATCACCGCCGAGCTTGTCGCCGCCCATGGGCTGAAGCCGGACGAATATCAGCGAATTCTCGATTTGATCGGCCGCGAGCCCACGTTTACCGAACTCGGCATCTTCTCAGCGATGTGGAACGAGCATTGTTCATACAAATCCTCAAAGAAGTGGCTGCGTACACTGCCGACCAGTGGCCCGCGAGTGATCCAGGGACCAGGGGAAAACGCCGGTGTGGTCGATATCGGCGACGGCGAATGTGTGGTCTTCAAGATGGAAAGCCACAACCACCCGTCTTACATCGAGCCCTATCAGGGCGCGGCGACCGGCGTCGGGGGCATCCTGCGCGATGTTTTCACAATGGGCGCGCGGCCGATTGCGGCGATGAACGCGCTGCGCTTCGGCGCGCCGGATCATCCCAAGACCCGTCATCTGGTGGCGGGCGTTGTCGCCGGCGTCGGCGGCTACGGCAACGCGTTTGGCGTGCCAACGGTCGGCGGCGAGGTCAATTTCGATCGCTCCTACAACGGCAACTGCCTGGTCAATGCATTCGCGGCCGGCCTCGCAAGGACCGACGCGATTTTCTATTCCAGGGCCGAAGGCGTCGGCTTGCCTGTTGTCTATCTGGGCGCGAAAACCGGCCGCGACGGGGTGGGCGGCGCAACCATGGCGTCGGCGGAGTTCGACGACAGAATAGAGGAAAAGCGGCCAACTGTGCAGGTCGGCGACCCGTTCACGGAGAAATGCCTGCTGGAAGCCTGCCTCGAACTGATGGCGTCCGGCGCGGTCATCGCCATTCAGGACATGGGTGCGGCCGGCCTCACCTGCTCGGCCGTCGAGATGGGCGCCAAGGGCGATCTCGGCATCGAACTCGATCTCGACAAGGTGCCGGTCCGCGAGGAGCACATGTCGGCGTACGAGATGATGCTTTCCGAGAGCCAGGAGCGCATGCTGATGGTGCTTCGGCCGGAGAAGGAAGAGCGGGCCGAGGCAATCTTCCGCAAATGGGGGCTCGATTTCGCCATTGTCGGGCGCACGACCGACGACATGCGCTTCCGGATCATTCACAATGGCAGGGAAGTCGCCAATCTGCCGATCAAGGATCTGGGCGACCAGGCCCCCGAATATGACAGGCCCTGGATCGAACCAGCAAAGGCGGCACCGCTTGCCGATGATGACATTCCGCAGGCCGGCATCGCTGAATCCCTTTTGCAACTGCTTGGCGGCCCCGATCTCTCCAGCCGGCGCTGGGTTTGGGAGCAATACGACACGCTCATCCAGGGCAATTCGCTGCAGATCCCCGGCGGCGATGCCGGCGTCGTGCGGGTTGACGGCCACCCCGCCAAGGCCCTCGCCTTCTCGTCCGACGTGACGCCGCGCTATTGCCAGGCCGACCCTTACGAAGGCGGCAAACAGGCCGTTGCCGAGTGCTGGCGAAATTTGACCGCGACCGGAGCGGAGCCACTTGCCGCCACCGATAATCTCAACTTCGGCAACCCGGAGCGGCCGGAGATCATGGGCCAGTTCGCGCGGGCAGTGACCGGTATCGGCGACGCTTGCAGGGCGCTCGCCTTCCCGATCGTTTCCGGCAATGTCTCGCTATACAATGAGACCAACGGCCAGGGCATATTGCCGACGCCGACAATCGGCGGTGTAGGACTGATCAGCGACTGGTCGAAAATGGCGCGCATCGGCTTTGCCGGCGAAAACGACCTTATCCTTTTGTTCGGTGCGCCGGACTGGTGGGGCACGCATCTGGGTCAATCGATCTACATGCGCGACATTCACGGCCGCACGGATGGTCCGCCGCCGCCAGTCGATCTGGCGCACGAGAGAAAGGTCGGCGATTTCGTGCGCGCCCTGATCGTCGATGGCGTGGCGACCGCGGTGCATGATGTGTCGGATGGCGGCCTTGCGGTCGCGCTTGCCGAAATGGCTATGGCGTCCGGGATCGGCGCCACGGTCAATCAATTGGAAGGCGGCGACCCGCTCCCGCAGTTCTTCGGCGAGGATCAGGGCCGCTATGTCGTGACGGTCAAGGAATTTCCAGATCTCGAGGACTTCGCCAGCTTCATGGCGCGCATCAGCGATGCCGGCATTTTCGCGCCGTGGATCGGCACGACCGGCGGCAGCGAATTGAAACTGGGCAGTGCGCGTGCGATACCTGTTTCGGAATTGAGGGCCGCTCACGAATCCTGGTTCCCTCGTTTCATGGGGAACTGACGGAGGATTGCCGAATGGCCATGGATGCGGGCGAAATCGAAAAGTTGATCAAGGATGGCATACCGGACGCGAAGGTTACGATTCGCGACCTTGCCGGTGACGGCGATCACTATGCGGCAGAGGTCGTCGCGGAAAGCTTCCGCGGCAAGACCCGCGTCCAGCAGCACCAAATGGTCTACAATGCCCTGAAGGGAAGCATGGGCGGCGCGCTGCACGCCCTGGCGCTGCAAACCAGCGCACCCGACTGACGGGCACACGGGGTGTGTTGAGATTCAGGTCAGGCCGTGCCGAAAATGGCGGTTTTCGAGAACCGGCACGCAGCGTACGTTTGGGTACGTGAGTACCGGAAGCGCAGAAGACCGCCATTTGCAGGCCGGCATCACCTGAATTCCAACACGCACTTGGCGACAGCGCCTGTTGCCACAATATGGGATCGAGTGTTAGCACTAACTCAAGTGATTGCCGGGCCGTGGACCGGCTAAGACGAGGTATGGAATCCATGAGCGGTATTAACGACTACATCGACAGCGAAGTGAAGGGCAACGACGTCGTGCTCTTCATGAAGGGCACCCCCGGTTTTCCGCAATGTGGGTTCTCCGGCCAGGTCGTCCAGATACTGGATTACATCGGCGTCGACTACAAAGGCGTCGACGTGCTCACATCGACCGAGCTGCGCCAAGGGATCAAGGAATATTCGAACTGGCCGACCATCCCGCAGCTTTATGTGAAGGGTGAGTTCGTTGGCGGGTGCGACATCGTGCGAGAGATGTTCCAGGCGGGCGAACTCCAATCCTTCTTTAGCGAGAAGGGTATCGCCGCCAGAGGCGCTGCCTGATCGACAAGTAAAATCAATAGATTCCGGAGATTTCCGGAGTTGCTTGAGGAACGATGCGCCGGCCTGCCGGCGCGTTTCCTTTTTAATGTCCTTCGCGAGCAAGAGCATGGACCAGACAATCTCTCCGAAAGCGCTGCGGCCTTCCCTACAGCTCCCGCGCTGGGAGTTCATCGCGCTCGCGGCGGCGCTGATGGCCCTCAACGCGCTGGCGATCGACATCATGCTGCCCGGCCTCCAGCAGATCGGGGCGAGCCTTGGCGTCGAAAACGAGAACCACAGGCAGTATGTGATCTCCGCTTACATTGCCGGCTTCGGTCTAGCCCAGCTTGGTTATGGGCCGGTGTCCGACCGCTTCGGCCGCCGTGCGCCGCTTCTGTCCGGCCTCGCGATCTATGTCCTTGCCGCGCTGGCAGCTTCCTTTTCTCCCAGCTTCACGGCCCTTCTGGCGCTACGCTTCGTGCAGGGCATTGGCGCGGCGGCGACGCGCGTCATCGCCGTGTCTGTCATTCGCGACACTTTCGGCGGCCGCGCGATGGCTGAAATCATGTCGCTCGTCTTCATGGTCTTCATGATCATCCCTGTGATCGCGCCAAATATCGGACAGCTCGTGATGTTGTTCTCCGAGTGGCACATGATCTTCGTCGTCATGGCCGCAATGGCGCTGGCCATCACTGTCTGGACCGCATTGCGACTGCCCGAGACGCTCCATCCGGAATACCGGCGGCCCCTCACCATCAGCTCGGTAGTCGGCGGGTTCGGCATCGTGCTGTCCAACCGGACGGCGATTTGCTACACGCTGGCAACGACAACAGTGTTCGGCGCCCTGTTCGGATTTATCAATTCGGCCCAGCAGATTTATGTGGGGATCTATGGGCTCGGCGTTTTGTTTCCCGTCCTGTTCGCCGCCGTTGCAGGCATGATGGCGGTGTCGTCGTTCGCCAATTCGCAGCTGGTGGGACGCTTCGGCATGCGGCGGCTCTCGCATGGCGCTCTCGTCGGGTTCTTCCTGGTCAACAGCACCATGTTCGGCCTGTCGCTGCTTGGCCCGGTGCCGTTGCCGATTTTCGTTGCGCTTTTCACAGCCGCGATGCTCCAATTCGGCTGGATAGGGTCCAACTTCAATTCAATCGCGATGGAGCCGCTCGGGCATGTCGCGGGCACAGCCTCGTCCGTCACGGGCTTCATCCAGACTGTTGGCGGCGGGCTCATCGGGGCGGCCATAGGCCAGGCTTTCGACGGCACCGTCATGCCGCTGTCCGCAGGCTTCTGCCTGGTCTCCGCGATCGCCCTTGCGATGGTGCTTGTTGCCGAACGTGGAAAACTCTTCCAGGCGCATGAAAAGCCGCACGTCTAAAGCATCGGACCCGAAAGTGGGACCGGTTTCGGGAAAAATCCGATGCTCAAACAAAGAGGTTCGGCCAGGAAATAGCACTCGCCTTTCTGGTCCACGCAAAGATGGTCCAGCCGGGCGTGCTGTCAAGACGCCTGGGCTCAGTCCACTGGCGCGGGGATGGCGTCATTCAACGCTGCAAAGTCGAACAGGCCCCGGTCGAGGAGATGCGAGGCCCGTACATTGGTCAGCGCGCGGATCATTGTGTCCTTGCGCCCGGGCATGCGCCGTTCGATGTCTTCCAGCATCGCCTTCATTGCATTGCGCTGCAGCCCTTCCTGACTGCCGCAGAGATCGCAGGGTATGATCGGAAAACGCATCAGGCCGGCGAATTTCTCCAGATCGGCTTCGGCGCAATAGCTCAGCGGCCTCAGCACCATGACGTCGCCTTCGTCGTTGAGGAGCTTGGGCGGCATCGCTGCCAGCCGTCCACCATGAAAGAGATTCATGAAAAAGGTCTCCAGAACATCCTCGCGATGGTGACCGAGCACCAGCGAGGAACAACCCTCCTCCCGCGCGATTCGATAGAGATGACCGCGACGCAGCCGCGAGCATAGCGAGCAATAGGTGTTGCCCTGGGCTATCTTGTCGGTGACGATGGAATAGGTATCCCGATACTCTATGCGATGGGCGATACCGTGCCGTTCGAGAAAATCCGGCAGTACATGTTTCGGGAAGTTCGGCTGGCCCTGATCGAGGTTGCAAGCCAGCAGGTCGACCGGCAGAAGGCCGCGCCATTTCAGATCGAGCAGAACCGCCAGCAATCCATAGGAATCCTTGCCTCCGGATAGTGCGACCAGCCACCGGTCGCCGGCCCTCACCATGGCAAAGTCGTCCATCGCCTGCCGCGCCAACCGAAGAAGTCGCTTGCGCAGCTTGTTGAATTCAACGGACGCAGGCGCTTCCTGAAAAAGCGAGAAATCGTCCTTCACCAGTTCAAGGGCCGTCTCATCCGCCCGAGCGTGCGCGTTCATGCTTGTCCCCTTTGGACCTAGTGTGGTGGATTTGAAGTTCCTGTCATTTCCATGGCATCCGCGTTCAGGAACTTCAAATCCGTAAACCACACTAGATTCAATAAGTTGCTAGTGTGGCTTTGAATCCGAAATTCGATCCGAGCCTCGCTCCAAAGCGATACGAATTTCGGATTCGCCACACTAGTGGTCCGATTCTAACATTCGCATCCCGCGCGGCATAAACCCGTTTCGAATGTTAGAATCGAAAGACCACTAGCAATTTCAAAGTCCTAGTGGAGCTTTGGATTTGACATTCGCTGCCTGCACTGCACCCAAGCGGGATGCGAATGTCAAATCCGCTCCACTAGCAAGCGGTCGTCCGGGCCGCTTTGCGAATGATGTTCTGGCACCACGACTCCTGACATGGCAAGCGACATATCGCTCACAGCCTTTGTGGTTGCGGGCGTGGCGACTGCATCACCTTTCATTCCCTCTCTCGAAGTGGGATGATGCGAAGAAGGGGGTACCATACGCCGAAGGACTTGGAATGCCTTGTTTTCCGGGCTTTCGTGACAAGGAGGAGGTAAGGACATGCCGTTAGAAGGGACAACCTGGCAGCCCGATCCCAGTTTCTACCCGTCGCCACGAATGGCGATGAAAGCAGCGCCGGAAACGGTCGCCTACGTCGCTGCGTTCGACCCCGACAGAAAAGTTCCGGACGCCATAGCTGTGGTGGATGTCGATCCCGGTTCGCAAACCTATTCGAGGATCATCGGGCAGGTGGAAATGCCCAACACCGGCGACGAGCTTCACCATTTCGGATGGAATGCGTGCTCGTCCTGTCTTTGCCCCAACGCGCCGCATCCGCACATGGAACGCCGCTATCTGGTCGTTCCGGGGCTCCGATCTTCGCGCATCCACATCATCGACACCAAGCCGGATCCGAGGAGCCCGAGGATCGTGAAGGTGGTAGAGCCGGACGAAGTGGCCGAGCGCGCGGGCTACACCCGGCCGCATACGGTCCATTGCGGGCCGGAGGGAATTTATGTGGCAGCACTCGGAAACGCGGAAGGCAAGGCGCCGGGCGGCATCTTTCTCATGGATGCCGAAAGCTTCGACGTGCGCGGCCGCTGGGAGATGGACCGCGGCCCCCAGCAGCTTGC
Source organism: uncultured Alphaproteobacteria bacterium (assembly GCA_963813315.1). Taxonomy (GTDB): domain Bacteria; phylum Pseudomonadota; class Alphaproteobacteria; order Rhizobiales; family Rhizobiaceae; genus CAWEYO01. Next base: position 80,932 of record CAWEYO010000017.1, read on the forward strand.
CTACGATGCGTGGTGGCATCTCGGCCACGATACGCTTGTCACCAGCGAGTGGGGGACCCCCGACACCATCGAGAACGGCCTCGTGCCGGAAATTCTTCTTGGCGCCAAATATGGACGCCGCCTGCATTTCTGGGACCTGCACAAACGCAAGCATCTGCAGACCATCGACTTCGGCGACAAGTATCAGCTCGTGTTCGAGCTGAGGCCGGCCCACGATCCGACAAAGGCCTACGGTTTCGTGAACTGTGTGCTCAGCCTGGAAGATTTGTCCTCTTCGATCTGGGTCTGGCACCGCGACGGAAACAAGTGGGCCGTTACAAAGGTGATCGACATTCCGGCTGAAGCCGCCGATCCCGATCAACTGCCTGATATGCTAAAGGGCTTCAAGGCCGTGCCGCCGCTCGTCACTGATATCGACCTGTCGATGGATGACCGGTACCTCTACGTGTCCTGCTGGGGCACCGGCGACATGCTCCAGTATGATGTCAGCGATCCGTTCAAGCCGAAAGAGACCGGCCGGCTCCGTATCGGCGGCATTGTTTCCCGCGCCACGCATCCGGGCGCGAAGAATGGAGCACTCAACGGCGGTCCGCAAATGGTCGAGATCAGCCGCGACGGCAGGCGCGTTTACTTCACAAACTCGCTCTACGGCGTGATCGACGAGCAGTTCTATCCGGACGGCGTGAAGGGTTGGATGGCGAAAATGGACGCCGGCCCCGATGGCGGAATAAAATTCGATGAGAAGTTTTTCGTCGAATGGCCCAAGTCACACCGGCCACATCAGGTAAGACTTGAAGGCGGCGACTGTTCGTCGGACTCCTATTGCTATCCGTGACGTGGGCGGACTTGAACGGGAGTTTACGGTCCGGCCGGGTCGCTCAAGATGAGCGATGAGGTTTGGCCTTGGGCGGTTCTGGCCGGGCTCGGCGCTTATCACGGGCTGAACCCTGCGATGGGCTGGCTGTTTGCGGTCGCGCTCGGACTTCATCGCCGAAGTACGGCGGCGGTGGCGCTAGCATTGCCGCCGATTGCGCTCGGCCATCTGCTTTCTATCGCCATCATCGCAGCTGCGGTGGTGGCGACCGGCGCGATGACCGACGAGCGTCTCGTCAGATGGGTCGCGGGCCTACTGCTGGTCGGCTGGGCAATTTATCATCACCTTAACGGCCATCGCCACCGGGTGCGCGTCGGCATGACGGCGGGATGGGCCGGTCTCGTGCTCTGGTCCTTTCTGATGGCGACCGGGCACGGCGCCGGCCTGATGCTTGTGCCTGCAATGATGCCGCTATGTCTCTCCGGTTCGCCTGCTCAGGATATTTCGATGGGGTCATTGCCCATGGCGCTTGCAGCTGTGGGAGTCCATTCCGGCGTCATGCTGGCCGTGACTGCTGCCATCGCATTCGCCGTCTATCGATGGATCGGCCTTTCGATATTGCGAACGGCCTGGATCAACACCGATCTTCTTTGGACTGGCGCGCTCGCGATCACCGGACTTTTCCTGCTGCTGCGCTGATCGCGCCAGCGTTCTCTAAGATCGATCCCGGAACCGGTTGGTGATTGGATACCTGCGGTCCCGGCCGAAGTTCTTCTTCGTGATCTTTACGCCGGGAGCGGCCTGCCGGCGCTTATACTCTGCAATGTAGAGCAAATGCTCGATCCGGTGGACCGTCTCGCGGTCATGGCCGCGCGCCATGATCTCATCGACACCCATTTCGTTTTCGACGAGGCATTCGAGGATATCGTCGAGGACGGGATAGGGCGGGAGTAAATCCTGGTCCGTCTGGTTCGGCCGAAGCTCGGCGGAGGGCGCCTTTTCGATAATCGAGCGGGGGATCACCTCGCCCGACGGCCCAAGCGCGTCCGGCGGAACGTGGCCGTTGCGCCAACGGCATAGCTCGTAGACCTGCGTCTTGTAGAGGTCCTTGATCGGATTGAAGCCGCCATTCATGTCGCCATAGAGCGTAGCGTAGCCGACCGACATTTCGGATTTGTTGCCCGTAGTCACCACCATCGAACCGAATTTGTTGGAGATTGCCATCAGGATCGTGCCACGGGCGCGGGACTGGAGGTTTTCCTCGGTGATGCCCTCCCGTGTGCCTTCGAAGAGTTGCGTTAGCGCATGCGAGAACCCGTCGACCGGCTCGAAGATCGGCACGATATCGTAACGGCATCCCAGCGCGCGTGCGCAGTCCTCGGCATCCTTCAGCGAATCCTTTGAGGTGTATTTGTACGGCATCATGACAGCGCGCAGCCGCTCCTCGCCCAGCGCGTCCACCGCGAGAGCGGCACAGATGGCCGAATCGACGCCGCCGGAAAGCCCAAGGACCACATTTTTGAAGCCGTTCTTGTTTACGTAGTCGCGCAAGCCCAGCATGCATGCCCGGTAGTCTGCCTCCTCCCGTTCGGGGATCTTCGACATCGGCCCATCGATGCAGGCCCAGCCATCCGGCTCGCGCTTCCACGTCGTGGTGACGACGGCTTCCTCGAACTGGCTCATCTGGAAGGCAAGCGACTTCTTCGCCGAGATCGCAAACGACGCCCCGTCGAAGATCAGTTCGTCCTGCCCGCCAAGCTGGTTGGCAAACAGTAGCGGGAGGCCGGATTCGATGACCTGGCGGATCGCCACCTGATGACGGACATCGACCTTGCCGCGATAGTAGGGCGAACCGTTCGGCACGATCAGTATTTCGGCGCCGCTTTCGGCAAGCGTCTCGCAAACACCGAGATCGCCCCAGATATCCTCACAAATCGGAATGCCGAGCCTCACACCGCGATAATTGACCGGGCCCGGCACGTCGGGTCCGGCCTGGAAGACGCGCTTCTCGTCGAATTCGCCGTAATTCGGCAAATCGATCTTGTAGCGCTCCGCAAGAACCTTGCCACCATCGGCGATGATGACCGCATTGTGGGTACCGCTTTTGCGTTTGAGCGGCGTGCCTATAACGATACCCGGCCCGTCGTCGGCCGTTTCCTCGGCCAGCTGTTGAACCGCGCGTTCGCATGCTGCAAGGAAAGCGGGCTTCAGCACCAGATCCTCGGGAGGATAGCCGGCGATGAAAAGCTCCGTGTAGAGCACCAGGTCGGCCCCTTGGCGGGCGGCATCTGCCCTCGCCTCCCGCGCCTTTGCAAGATTGCCGGAAATATCGCCGACAATCGGGTTCAACTGGGCGACCGCAATGCGGAGGATGTCAGGGCGCTTAGTCATGCGATGCGGTGTAGCGCGGCAAGTTTCAACCTTCAATGCCGTTCGATTGTGCCACTACTCGCCCATGTACTCCCGCAGCGCTTCCGGTGAATGATTCTCGCCGATCGACATGGCGAGAATCCGCGAGAGATGCTTGTATGGCAGGCGAGTTTCACTGGCCCACGCGTTCATCTGCTCCTAAATCCTTGCAAGGTCACGCTTCGAATTCGGGCTTTCCGAAATTTCAAGTCCGGCGTCGCGCAGCGCCGCCGTCATGTCATGGGAGAGGATGAACGCGTCCCAGCCAACCCACCGGAGAAAATACTGACCGGTATTGCCTCCCAACCGGCTGCCATGCTTGCCGAGATAAGCCATGAGCCCGATCTGATCGTCCTTCGGCCAGCGGCTGAGGAATTTTCCGAAACTGCCATGCTCCTTCGACATCCGTTCCACAAAGCCGGCGTTTTCGCGCACGGACTTGATCTTCTGGGGATTGCGCACGATGCGCTTGTCCGACACCAGTCCGTACCAGAAGTCATCCGGCTGAAAGAGCAGTCGCTTTGGTTCAAAGCCCAGAAAGGCTTCCTCGAAGCCCGGCCATTTTTGTTCGATCACGCTCCAGACGAAGCCGGCGGAGAAGATCCGTTCGGCCATGGTCGACAGGATGCGGTCATCCGTCATGTTTTCGAGCGAGGCGTCGTCGCCCGCAGGACCCAGCAACGACTTCAAGACCTCTTCCCCGCCTTTGCGCTGGGCCGCGCGAGCACGGATTTTTGCGAAATCGGACATTGGGTTTCTTTCCCTGGCAACGGAGGCCGATCATCGGGTGGCGTGCCATAACATCTTCGTATAGTCGAGCCATGACGCGCAACGGAGTAAGCGAGAAGCGTGATGAACAAGACCGTGGCCGATCTGGCCGTCCGATGGCTGGCCCGCAACGCCGATGCGCTGACCGAGAACGAACTTCGCGTTCTGCAAAGCGCCATAGAGCGCAAGGCGATTTCGCGTGATCGGCTCAAGTCCCAGGAAAGCGCGGAGAGAATTGGCGACCGGCTTGCCAATTCGGTCGCGCGGATCGGCGGTTCGTGGAAATTCATCATCTGCTTCATGACTTTCCTGGTCGGCTGGTCGATCCTCAACACCGTCCTCCTCGCGACCGGTGCGTTCGATCCCTACCCTTATATCTTCCTCAATCTCCTCCTTTCGATGCTGGCGGCACTGCAGGCGCCGGTCATCATGATGTCGCAGAACCGGCAGGCCGCGCGCGACCGGTTGGATGCCGCGCATGACTACGAAGTCAATCTCAAGGCGGAAATCGAGATCATGGCGCTGCACGAAAAACTCGATGAACTGCGGCTGAGGGAAATACTGGCTTTGCGGGACAGTATGTCAGACCTGACGGACCGGATCAAAGGCCTGGAAGGGCAGATCGCGAGCTGGGCCGGGCATGAATGACTGAAACGATTCACTATCTGGTCGCGAAATACGGCCTCATTGCAGTGTTTCTCGGCTGCGTCGCCGAGGGCGAAAGCGCTGCAATCCTTGCCGGCTTCTTTGCGCATCAAAAGGTGTTTGTGCCATGGCAAGCCCTGGCGGCGGCCTTCTTCGGCGCATTCCTCGGGGACACTCTGCTCTTTTTTCTAGGCCGCCGGTATTCGAGCCATTCGCTGGTTCTGCGCGTGCGGAAAAAGCCTGGGTTCAGCCACGCTCATCGCCTGGTCCTCGCTTACCCAAACCTTTTCGTGTTTTTCAACCGTTACGCTTATGGCATGCGGATGATCGGCGGGGTGACTGCCGGATTGTCAGGCATGGCGATACCAAGATTTCTGGCGCTTAACGCCTTGTCATCGCTTGTCTGGGCCGCCCTGTTCGGCACACTGGGCTATTTCTTTGGCATCGGTGCGGAGCGGCTGCTGGGCCGAGCGCTGGCCGAGCATCAACGCCTGATCCTGGCGCTTTTAGCCGGCGCCGCAGTGACCGCCCTCGCCTGGTATGCGGCCCACCATTTTTTCCGGAGCAGAAACAAGGGCTGACGACGGCCAGCCGATTTTCCTAAAGCGCATTGCTTCGAAACAGATTCATGCAACGCGCTTTAGGCTATTGTTTCTGTGCATGTCGTTATCCCAAAACCGCTGCGCACTTTTGGGCGACATGCATTTCTGTGCATGTCGTTATCCCAAAACCGCTGCGCACTTTTGGGCGACACGCATTAGGTTCAAATCGCAAAGCCGGTAAACCGCTCGATAATCGCCAGTCCCCAGACACAGGCTGCAATAATGATTGCAATCAGCACGGCAAGAGAGCCGCAGTCCTTGGCAAGCTTGATATCTATGTTGAACTCCCGTGAGATCGCGTCGCACGTCGCCTCGATGGCGGTGTTGAGAACCTCGACGATGATCAACAGAAGCAGAGAACCTAGAAGCAGTGCGTAGCCCCGCCAAGTCGAGGCCAGGAACCAGCCGACCGGCAGCGCAAGAACAAGCAGCACAACCTCCTGCTGGAAGGCAGCCTCGTGACGCAGCAGATGTTGCGCTGCCCGCATCGAGTTCCTGAATGCCTTGACCAGCCGCTCCATACGAATCCCCCTTCAGACGTTCAGAAGAGGGATCATTTACCGCAAGCGGCACCCAGTGGAACAGCCACGAATCGTTGGCGAAGAATGGATGTTCAGGTTTCCGCTACCTTCACTGAAGGACTGGATTTTGCGAACTTCGGCAGACCGTCATCGACGGAATAATAGTCGCCCTTGTCGGAAAGAAAGATATGACATTCGCCGACGAGCCCTGTCGGATCATCGAACAGGCCCGCAAGCACGGACGTATAGGCGTGATCGCGCGGCTTCCAGAACAAAGCCGAGCCGCACGTCCGACAAAAGCCGCGTTTCGCGAATTCGGAAGAACCGAACCAGGCAATATTCTCCGCGCCCTCGACAAAGAGATTTTCGTCGAGAACATTGGTCGCCGCGTAATAGTGGCCCGACTGCTTACGGCACTGCGAGCAGTGACAATAGACGACGCCGCGCAGCGGCCCGGCCGTCCTGAAATGCACCGCGCCGCAGAGGCACGAGCCCGTGTGGGTTTCCGACATCGCTGCTCCTTGTCGCAAATCTCGGAACGGAACGACCGGACGTTTGCGAGATCTAAAGCGCGTAGCGGCGAAACAGATTCATGCAACGCGCTTTAGGCTATTTGTGCATGTCGTTATCCCAAAACCGCTGCGCACTTTTGGGCGACATGCATGAGGGACTTCGACTGACAGCGCCCGCGGCCCACGGCGAATTTCGGCGCGTCCGAGAGTATCTCTCAGCCGTTTACCACTTGCTTTTGCTGACCGGCGCGGCCCTTTTTCAGAAGCTCCGACACGAGGAAGGCGAGTTCGATCGCCTGGTCGGCGTTGAGACGCGGATCGCAGTGCGTATGGTAGCGGTCCTGCAGCTCCTCTGCCCTGATGGCCCGCGCGCCGCCCGTGCACTCGGTCACGTTGTTGCCGGTCATCTCCACGTGAATGCCGCCAGGATGCGTGCCCTCGGCGCGGTGGATGTCGAAAAACGACTGGACCTCCTTCAGGATACGCTCGAACGGGCGCGTCTTGTAGCCGGCCGCGGTGATCGTGTTGCCGTGCATGGGATCGCAGGACCAGACGACTTTGCGGCCCTCCTTCCGGATTGCGCGGATGAGTTTCGGCAGATGCTCGCCCACTTTGTCGGAGCCGAAGCGCGCGATCAGCGTCAGCCGGCCCGCTTCGTTTTCCGGATTGAGCAGGTCGACGATCTGCAACAATCCATCCGGCGTCAAGGATGGCCCGCATTTCAGGCCGAGTGGGTTCTTGACGCCACGGCAATACTCGACATGGGCATGGTCCGGCTGGCGCGTACGATCGCCGATCCAGATCATGTGGCCGGAGGTCGCGTACCAATCGCCGGACGTGGAGTCGACGCGAGTCAGGGCCTCCTCATATCCAAGCAGCAGCGCCTCGTGAGAGGTGTAGAAATCGGTCTCGCGCAACGCGTAATTGGTTTCCGAAGTGATACCGACGGCGCGCATGAAGTCCATCGTCTCGGTGATGCGATTTGCCAGCGCCTCGTAGCGCTCGCCCTGCGGGCTGTCGGAGACGAAGCCCAGCATCCATTTGTGGACGTTCTCGAGGTTGGCGTAGCCGCCCTGCGCGAAGGCGCGCAAGAGGTTCAGCGTTGCGGCCGACTGGCGGTAGGCCATCTCCTGCCGCGCGGGATCTGGGATACGCGAGTGCGCGTCGAACGCAGGGCCATTGATGATGTCGCCGCGATATGAGGGAAGAGTAACGCCATCCTTGACCTCGTTGTCGGAGGACCGGGGCTTGGCGAACTGGCCCGCTATGCGGCCGACTTTGACGACCGGCCGTGAACCGGCAAAGGTCAATACGACCGCCATTTGCAGGAACACGCGGAAGAAGTCGCGAATGTTGTCCGCACCGTGCTCGGCGAAACTCTCGGCGCAGTCGCCGCCCTGGAGCAGAAAAGCTTCGCCGTTGGCGACGCTTGCCAGCTGCTTCTTGAGCTTGCGCGCCTCGCCTGCAAAAACCAGCGGCGGGAACGTGGCAAGACGGGCCTCGGTCTCGGCCAACGCTGCCTTGTCCGGATAGACAGGCACTTGGCTGACCGGCTTGGCTCTCCAGGAATTCGGTGACCATTTCGTCATTGTCGCACCCAATACGCAACAGCAGCGAACGCACGATGGAACCGGTGCTGCTGCTCTATCTCTTTGTTTGAGCATCGGATTCCCCGAAACCGGTTCCCACTTTCGGGTCCGATGCTCTAGTTCCGAGGCTCGGCAAGTAAACCCGATGTCCGGGGAAGCGGCTCCTTACACGATGCCGGCAGGCTAATCCAGTCCAGACTTGGCGCCTGTGCGCAGGCCGGCCTCATAGGCTTTGCGGGCCCAGAAAGCCATTTCCTCGGGATCGTCGATGGCGGTTTCCGGCACCGTCCAATACGGCATCGAAACCAGCTTGCCATTCTTCGAACCCGTGTAGGTCCACTGCGTGCAGCCTGCCGCCGTGAAATCCGGAACGCTGACGCTGTCGGCCTTCAGCATCAATTCGCCGCGGACCTCGACCGCGATGATGACGTCATTGTGGTAGATTCCCTTGCCGCCAAACATGCGCCTGACGGCGACAGGGCCAAGCTCTGCGAATAAATCGCGAATTGCATCCTCTTCCATCGCCTGATCATGTCATACTGGATTTGCGAAGTCAGCATAACAAAGGATACCCGCGCAAGTGTGGCGAATCCGAAGATGGAGGCAAAATGCCGGCGTTATTGAAAGGTTCATGCCGATGCGGTTGCGTTCGCTTCGAAGTCGCGAGCAACACGCCTGTTCCCTATCAGCTCTGCTACTGCACCATTTGCCGAAAGCAACAGGGCGGGGGTGGTTACGCAATCAATCTCGGCGCCGACGCGGCGACGCTCAGGATCGAGGGCGAGGAACATCTTGGCCTGTATCGCGCGGAAATCGAAGACGAAGTCTCGACGGGCGAAAGGCGGTTCTGCCGCGAATGCGGCTCGGCGCTATGGCTCTATGACCCGACCTGGCCAGAACTTGTCCACCCCTTCGCATCGGCCATCGACACGGAATTGCCGGTAGCGCCGCAGCGCGTCCACATCATGCTGCAGTACAAGGCGAGTTGGGTTGAACCTGACATTCGCGAAGGCGACGCCGCATTTGACCTCTACCCGGACGAGTCGATCGCCGACTGGCACCGGCAGCGGGGGCTTTGGGTGGATTAGCCGGAGCCTCTATGCAGCGTTCTCCGCCCTCGCCTCGGCAAGTGCTTTCAGATCGGCGGGCTTCAATTCCACCGATTCGCCGCAGCCGCAGGCCGAACTCTGGTTCGGATTGCTGAAGGTGAAGCCGGTGCGAAGCGTCGTCCGCTCGAAATCCATCTCGGTTCCGAGCAGGAACAGCGCCGCCTCCGGCGCGACATAGACATGCGCGCCGTCGCGCTCGATATGGTCGTCCTTCGGGTTGGGCTCGGTCACCAGATCGACCGTGTATTCCATGCCGGCGCAGCCGCCTTTCTTGATGCCGAGGCGTATGCCACGCGCGTTTTCGCGCGTCGCCATGATCTCGCGGACACGCGCGGCTGCATTCTCGCTCATGCTGATGACTGCGAAACGTCCCATATTTTCTTCTCCGCTCCGCGCGGGTTCAAGGCCCGCCGAATGACTTTCATCGCCTAAGATGGTGAAGATTCTGCGTAGCGCAAGCGCGAGGTCGAGCGCGCGTTGCTGCGGTCGAGCAGACAGACTTGTGCTTCGCTCAGTACCAGCCGACCGCGACCTGCGCCTCTTCCGACATGCGGTCCGGCGACCACGGCGGGTCGAACACCATGTTGACCTCGACATCCGAAACGCCTTCGACAGCGCTGACGGCGTTCTGCACCCAGCCCGGCATCTCGCCTGCCACCGGGCAGCCGGGCGCGGTCAGCGTCATGTCGATCTTGACCGTGCGGTCGTCCTCGATGTCGATCTTGTAGATCAGGCCGAGTTCGTAGATGTCGGCCGGGATTTCCGGGATCGTAGACGGTCTTCAGCGCCGAAACGATGTCGTCGGTGAGCCGCGCCAGCTCTTCGGCGGGGATTGCGGACGCCGAGAATACGCCGTCAGCCGACGCCCTCGCTGCCAAAGTGTCGGTTGTGCTCGCGTCTTCCATGATGTTCACCCGAAGAATTTTCGCGCCTTTTCCAGCGCCTCGACCAGAACATCGACCTCGGCCATGCGTATTGTACATGCCGAAGGATGCCCTGCATGTGGAGGTCACGCCGAAGCGTTTCAACAGCGGCTGCGCGCAATGCGTGCCGGCGCGCACCGCCACGCCCTGCCGGTCGATCACCATCGACACGTCATGCGCGTGGATGCCCTTGCAGCTCGAAGGAGACGATCGCGCCCTTGCCCGGCGCATCGCCGAAGATGCGCAGCGAATTGATCGAGCGCAGCCGCTCATGCGCGTAGGCCTTCAGATCGGCCTCGTGCGCGGCGATTCGCTCGCGGCCGACGCTGTCCATGTAGTCGAGCGCGGCGCCCAGCCCGATCGCCTGGACGATCGGCGGCGTGCCCGCCTCGAAGCGGTGCGGCGGATCGTTGTAGGTGACGTTGTCCTCGGTCACCTCGAAGATCATCTCGCCGCCGCCCTGGAAGGGCCGCATCGCATCCAGCATTTCCTTGCGCGCCGTAGAGCACGCCGATGCCCGATCGGCCCGTAGACCTTGTGGCCGGTGAAGACGAAGAAGTCGCAGCCGAGATCCTGCACGTCGACCGGCATGTGCACCGCGCTCTGGCTGCCGTCGACCAGCACCGGAATGCCGCGCTCATGGGCGATGCGGCACGATCTCCTTGATCGGCGTCACCGTGCCCAGCGCGTTCGACATCTGGGTGATGGCGACGAGCTTCGTGCGCGTCGGTCAGGCGCTTCTCGAATTCCTCGATGTGGAACACGCCGAGATCGTCGACCGGCACCCAGACCAGCTTGGCGCCCTGCCGCTCGCGGATGAAATGCCACGGCACGATGTTGGAATGGTGCTCCATGATCGACAGCACGATCTCGTCGCCCTCGCCGATATTGCGGCATGCCCGAAGCCATAGGCGACCGTGTTGATCGCCGACGTCGTGTTGCTGGTGAAGACGATCTCCTCGATGCTGCCGGCGTTGAGGAACCGGCGCACCGTTTCGCGCGCCTTTTCATAGGCATCGGTCGCGGCGTTCGACAGGAAATGCAGCCCGCGATGGACATTGGCATATTCCTGCGAATAGGCGTGGTCGATCGCGTCGAGCACGGCCTGCGGCTTCTGCGCCGAAGCGCCATTGTCGAGATAGACCAGCGGCTTGCCGTAGACCTCGCGCGACAGGATCGGGAAGTCGCGGCGGATCGCCTCGACGTCGTAGGTGTCCGCTGCAATCTGTCGCCGGCGCGTTCATGCCTTCACCCATGCGTCCGCGAACCATTCGTCGAGCAGCGCTTCCAGCGCCTCGACGATCGGCTCGTCGTCCAGTTCCTCGATGACCTCGGCGAGGAACGCCTTGACCAGAAGGCCGCGCGCGGTCTTCTCGTCGATGCCGCGCGCCATCAGGTAGAACAGATGGTCGCGGTCGATCTCGGTGACGGTCGCGCCGTGGCCGCACTGCACGTCGTCGGCGAAGATTTCGAGCTCCGGCTTGGTCGAGAACTCGCCGTCGTCGGACAGAAGCAGCGTGTTGCAGGCCATCTTGGCGTCGGTCTTCTGCGCGGCCTGATGCACGTTGATGCGGCCCTGGAAGACGCCGTGCGCCTTGCCCGTCACGATGTTGCGGATCACTTCGCGTCGAGCTGGTGTGCGGCACGGTATGGTCGAGCACCATGGTGACGTCGGTATGCGTGTCGCCGGACAAGCAGGTTGATGCCGCGCAGCTGAAAGTCGGAGCCCTCGCCGCTGCCGCGACGCGGATTTCCTGGCGGACCAGCTTGCCGCCGGCATTCATGACGAACAGCGTCAGCCTGGCGTTCTTGCCGAGCTCCGCGTTGAACTGGCCGAGATGCGTCGCGTCGTTCGGGCTGGTCCTGCACGATGAGCCAGAGCGATCTCGGCGCCGTCGCCGACGAGCAAGATGGCTGACCGAGCTGACCAGCGCCGCTGCCGTTGCCGGTCTGGCGCTCGACGATGGTCGCCTTGGCGCCGTCGCCGACGCGCACCGGGAAGCGCACATGCGTCTGGCCGCCGGCCTGCACGTTCTGCAGTTCGACCGGCTTTTCGAGCTCGGCCCCGTCTGCGATGTCGAGGAAATAGCCGTCGGCGACGAAGGCCGTGTTCAGCGCGCCGACCGCATCGTCGGCGCCGTACGCATTCGAGCGCCGGCGCGAAGCTGCCGTCGCTGCAGCTTTCCTCGAGCCGCTGAACGGTGACGCCCTCGATCGACGGGCGTCCTGCCGGACGAAACGCCGTTCAGGACCGGCAGCACGGTCGATCCTTCAAGCACCGGCGTCGACCGCTTCTGGCGTCGGCTGTCTCGTCGTGCGGCGGCACGGCCGTCAGCAGCCGGCGCAGATCGGTGTAGTGCCAGGCTTCGATCCGCCTGGTCGGCAGCCCGGCCTTCAGCCTCTCGATCGCGTTGTCGCGCTTGACCAGTCACCGCGCCGTCGCCGGGCAACGCTGACAGCCGCTCGCCGAACGCCTCGATCAGGGCTGTTTCGGCGGGCGTTCGCTGTGGCTGCACATGCATGTTCATGACCGTCACCTACGCCGCCTCGTCGATGACGCCGGCATAGCCGTTCTCTTCGAGCTCGAAGGCCAGCGACTTGTCGCCCGACTTGATGACCTGGCCCCTGTAGAGCACATGCACGCTGTCCGGCACGATGTGTTCGAGCAGGCGCTGGTAGTGCGTGATGACGACGATGGCGCGGTCGGGCGAGCGCAGCGCGTTGACGCCATCGGCGACGATCTTCAGCGCGTCGATGTCGAGGCCGGAATCGGTCTCGTCGAGCACGCAGAGCTTCGGCTCCAGCAGCTTCATCTGCAGGATTTCGGCGCGCTTCTTCTCGCCGCCGGAAAAGCCGACATTGAGCGGCCGCTTCAGCATGGCCATGTCCATGTCGAGCGACGGCGGCCGCCTCCTTCACCTTCCTGCAGGAGGTCGGGGATCTTCAGCGGCTCTTCGCCGCGCGCCTTGCGCTGCGCGTTCATCGCGACCTTCAGGAACTCCATCGTCGCCACGCCCGGTATCTCCATCGGATACTGGAAGGCGAGGAAGATGCCGGCGGCGGCGCGCTCGGCCGGGTCCATCTCGAGGATGGAGTGGCCGTTGTAGAGGATGTCGCCCTCGGTCACCTCGTAGTCGTCGCGGCCGGCAAGCACATAGGACAGCGTCGATTTGCCGGAGCCGTTCGGCCCCATGATCGCGGCGACCTCGCCGGCTTTGACGGTCAGGTCCAGCCCGCGGATGATCTCGGTGCCGTCGTCGGCGATGCGGGCGTGAAGGTTTCTGATTTCAAGCATTGCTCGTTCCGTTTTGTTCAAATGCGGGTGCCCGTTCAGGCAGTGTCTTCGGCGACGTCACTCTTCGCCGTCATAGTAGCCGAGGCTTGTGCCCGGCCGCGCGAGATGCCGAACTCCGCCCTTGCCGCTCGCCCAGTCGTAGCGCGAAGTGACCCCGAACTTGCCCGAGTCGGGGTATTCCACCACCTCGGTGTCCGCCATCGTGGAAACGCCCAGATACTTCAGCGTGCGGGCGCCCGTATTCACGATCTGGTGGGCATGCTCGGGTCCTCCCGTCGGTGCAGCGAGCACATCGCCTTGCTTCACCGGATAGCAGTCCAGGCCGAAGCGATACTCGCCCTCGCCCTCCAGGATCACAAACAGTTCATGAATTTGGTGATGCGCGTGATAGGGGAATGCTTTCTTGCCCGGCTCGACCACGTGAAGCATGCAGCCATCCGGTAGATCCGATCAACGGCCGAAGCTGCCGACCTTGGCGGCGAACGCATCGCCATTGCTGGTGTCCCGAAGAGGCACGTCGGCCAGGTTGATGACAGGTTTGATCGCCATCAGCCCACGCTGCCTTCCAAGCTGATGCCGATCAGCTTCTGCGCCTCGACGGCGAATTCCATCGGCAGTTCCTGGATGACGTCCTTGACGAAGCCGTTGACGATCAGCGCGATCGCCTCCTCCTCGGGAATGCCGCGCTGCATGACGTAGAACTTCTGGTCGTCGGAAATCTTCGACGTCGTCGCCTCGTGCTCGAACTTGCGCGGTCGCGTTCTTCGCCTCGATGTAGGGCACGGTGTGCGCGCCGCATCTGTCGCCGATCAGCAGCGAGTCGCAATTGGTGAAGTTGCGCGCGTTGCTCGGCCTTGCGGTGCGCCGAGACCTGGCCGCGATAGGTGTTCTGCGAGAAGCCGGCGGCGATGCCCTTGGAGATGATGCGGCTCCTGCGTGTTCTTGCCGAGATGGATCATCTTGGTGCCGCTGTCGACCTGCTGGTAGCCGTTCGACACCGCGATCGAATAGAACTCGCCCTGGCTATCGTCGCCGCGCAGGATGCAGGACGGATATTTCCAGGTGATCGCCGAGCCGGTCTCGACCTGCGTCCACGAAATCTTCGAGCGGTCGCCGCGGCAGTCGCCGCGCTTGGTGACGAAATTGTAGATGCCGCCCTTGCCTTGCGCGTCGCCCGGATACCAGTTCTGCACGGTCGAATACTTGATCTCGGCATCGTCGAGCGCGATCAGCTCGACCACCGCCGCGTGCAGCTGGTTCTCGTCGCGCTGCGGCGCCGTGCAGCCTTCGAGGTAGGAGACATAGGCGCCCTCCTCCGCGATGATCAGCGTGCGCTCGAACTGGCCGGTGTTCTTCTCGTTGATGCGGAAATAGGTCGACAGCTCCATCGGGCAGCGCACGCCCTTCGGCACGAACACGAACGAGCCGTCGGTGAACACGGCCGAGTTCAGCGTCGCGTAGAAATTGTCGGTGGTCGGCACGACCGTGCCGAGATATTTCTTCACCAGTTCCGGATGCTCGCGGATCGCCTCCGAGATCGAGCAGAAGATGACGCCGGCCTTGGCCAGTTCCTCCTTGAAGGTGGTGACGACGGAAACGGAATCGAACACGGCATCGACCGCGACGCGGCGCGGTGTTGTAGACATTGTCATTGGCCTCGTCGAGTTCCGCGACGGCTCGCCGGCTTTCGCACGCCGGCCAGGATCTCCTGCTCCTTCAGCGGAATGCCGAGCTTGGCATAGACCTTCAAGCAGCTCCGGATCGACCTCGTCGAGCGACGTCGGGCCCGGGCGTGGTTCTTCGGCGCGGCGTAGTAGTGGATGTCCTGGAAATCGATCTTCGGATAGTCGACGCGCGCCCAGGTCGGCTCTTCGAGCGTCAGCCAGCGGCGAAACGCGCCGAGCCGCCATTCGAGCATCCATTCCGGCTCGTTCTTCTTGGCCGAGATCAGCCGGATGATGTCTTCGTTCAGGCCCTTGGGGGCCTTGTCGGTTTCGATCAGCGTCTCGAAGCCGTATTTGTACTGATCGACATCGATCTTGCGGACCTGATCGATCGTTTCCTGCACAGCAGGCATCAGCGTTCTCCATCCACGCCGGGTTCAAGGCCCGGCAGTTTTCAAACTATGGCACCGCACGAGCGGCGTAAGTTCCATATAGTGCGCTTTCGTCCGGAAATTCACCCGCGAGCCGCATACGCGGCCCGAAAACGCATCGGCTTTCGCGAGCCTCGCGGCCCGCATTTCACTCAGGCTACGCCGCCCTCGGCTTCACTGCGCGGCGCGCCAGTATTCCCGGCAAGCGCCGTCCTGCAAACGCGCGATTTCGTCCTCTGTCGTCGCGATGCCCGATCGAAACGCGCAGCGCGCCCGCATTGTCGCCATGCCCATCGCTTTCAGCACATGGCTCGGCCCGACCTTGCCCGACGAGCAGGCCGAGCCGGCCGAAAGCGCGACGCCGGCCAGATCGAAAGCGATCTGCGCCGTCTCGGCCTTCATGCCGGGAATGGCAAAGAATGTCGTGTTGGCAAGCCGCTCGGCACGCCGGCCCGAAAATCTCCGCATCGGGCGCGAGTCGGCGACGATCGCTGCCTCGATCCGGTCGCGCATCTCGCGAACTGCGCCGCATCTCGTCGAGGTGCCGCCAGCGCCTCGATGGCCGCGGCGCCAAAACCGGCGATTGCCGCCAGGTTCTCCGTTCCGGCGCGATGGCCCTTTTCCTGGCCGCCGCCGCGTGACCAGCGGCGTCGGCATCATCAGGTCGGACTGCGCCGACGATCGCGCCGGCGCCCTTCGGCCCGCCGATCTTGTGCGACGAGAGGATAAGATAGTCGGCGTAACCGTCTGTAATATCGAGCAGGAATGCGCCCAGCCGCCTGCACGGCGTCGAGGACAAGAACGCCGCCGGCAGCCTTCACGAGCGCGCCGATCTCGCGCGACGGGCTGGATGACGCCGGTCTCGTTGTTGGCGGCGTGGATCGCGACCAGCGGCAGGCCCTTCGACGCGGTCGTGCCGCGCCAGCGCGTGCCCGCAGCGCGCCGAGGTCGAGCACGCCGTTGCGCGTCGACCGCCGACGCGTCTCGACTTCGCTCGCGCGGAAAGCGTCCACCGTACAGCAGGCAGGGATGATCGGAGGCCGAGACATAGAGCCGCGCCATGCGGACCGCGCCGCGCCCCATCCGCCAGTCGGGCGTAAGCAGCGTCGAAGCGGCTTCGGTCGCGCCGGAGGTGAAAACGACATGCTCGGGCTTGGCGCTCGACAAGTGCCGCGACCGCGGCGCCGCGCCTCCTCGATCAGGCGGCGCGCGGCGCGGCCTTCGCCGTGCACCGACGACGGATTTGCGTCTGCCTCGAGCGCGGCAAGCATCGCCGCCCGCGCCGCTGGCAAGCAGCGGCGCGCTTGCATTGTAATCGAGATAGGCGCGGTGCCCGGCCATTTCTTCGCGATTTTCCCTGTCATTTCGCATTCGCGGGCCGTCCGGCGTTATTTCCTTGAAATTGCAAGGTCAGCCGTCCTATTTACCCGCTTTACCGAGAGGGTGGCATCGCCACCCAGTTTTGAACAATTCTAAACTAGCTTCTATGGAGACGCTCGCGCCTCGTCAAGGCCGGAGACGAGATTTCTCCGTCGGCGCCGTGGAGCCGACGGAGCGATGTGGAGTCATTCATGCCTGAAGTCATTTTCACCGGTCCGGCGGGTCGTCTGGAAGGCCGCTATCAGCCTTCCAAGGAAAAGAGCGCGCCGATCGCCATCGTGCTTCATCCGCATCCGCAATTCGGCGGCACGATGAACAACAAGATCGTCTACGACCTGTTCTACATGTTCCAGAAGCGCAACTTCACGACGCTGCGCTTCAATTTCCGCAGCATCGGCCGCAGCCAGGGCGAGTTCGATCACGGCACGGGCGAGCTGTCCGACGCCGCCGCCGCGCTCGACTGGATCCAGTCGCTGCACCCCGATTCCAAGAGCCTGCTGGGTCGCCGGCTATTCCTTCGGCGCCTGGATCGGCATGCAGCTTCTGATGCGCCGCCCGGAGATCGAGGGCTTCATCTCGATCGCGCCGCAGCCCAACACCTACGATTTTTCCTTCCTCGCGCCCTGCCCGTCGTCCGGCCTGATCATCCATGGCGATGCCGACAAGGTGGCGCCGCCCAAGGATGTGCAGGGTCTGGTCGACAAGCTGCACACGCAAAAGGGCATCACGATCACGCAGAAGACGATGCCCGGCGCCAACCATTTCTTCTCCAACGATTTCGACCTTCTGATCGACGAATGCGCCGACTATCTCGACCGCCGCCTGGCCGGCGAACTGTCGGATCCGCGGCCGAAGCGGCTGCGGTAAGGCTTGGCCAAAATCCCGCCTGTCACCGCGGCGCTGCATCCGGTCGTCGTCGGGAAGGTAAGCGGCAGGCCCTTTAGCGACCGTACGGCCAGATAGGCCCAGGCCTCCGCCTCCATCGAATCTCCGTCGAGACCGGCGTCTTCGGCGAGAATGACCTCAGCTCCCGCCTTAGCCGCCCCGTCGCGCAGATCGCCCACGATATGCGGGTTCTTCCGCCCGCCTCCGCATACGATCCACAGCTTCGGCGGCTCCGGCAAATGTTCATGGGCCTTCAGGATGGCTTGTGCTGAAACCGCTGCCAGCGTACGCGCGCCGTCGGCCAGCTCCATCTTCCCCGCAGTCTCCAGCGTGAAATCGTTCCGGTCGAGCGATTTCGGGCCTGGCCTTGCAAAGAACGGCGTCTCCAGATAGCGCTCGACGACCGCACGAACGATCCCACCCTCGCTGGCGATCGCGCCGCCGGCATCGAATGGAACGCCGCCCTCACGGGACACCCACTGGTCGATCAGCGCATTGCCGGGACCGGTGTCGAACGCGACCGGATCGCCTGCACACGGCACGTAGGTGATGTTGGAAATGCCGCCGATATTGACAAAAACGGTGGGAAGCCTGCCTGCAAGACTTTGCGGCAACGAGCGCGCCAGCGCTGCATGATAGGCCGGCACAAGCGGTGCGCCCTGCCCGCCATGCGCCATGTCGTTGGCGCGCATGTCGTATGCAACGGCAAGGCCCGTTTCCCGGGCCAGAAGCTTACCGTCGCCAAGTTGCACGGTCAGCCCGGACTGCGGCCGATGCAGAACCGTCTGGCCATGGAAGCCAATGAGTACCGGCGTTCCCCATTGACCGGCCATGGAGCCTAGAAACTCCAACACCGCCGCAGCGTGGCGTCTGGTGATTTCGCGCTCCAGACCGGCAAGATCGCCGGGCCGTTCACCTGTGTGTGCGATCCTTTTGCAACTTCGAGCGACGCCTCGATGCGACGCCGGAACGTAGGTTCGTAAGGCACGAACATGGATGGACCGCGCTCGATGGAATTGTCGCCGTCCGTCCTGAGCATGGCGATATCGATGCCGTCCATCGACGTGCCGCTCATCAGGCCGATCGCGCAAATCGCCGTCATTCGTCCCGCCGTCCTTGTGATTCCTTGCGCTGGATGGTAAAGGCCCGCCTTCACTCTTGCCATGGCGCCGGGCAGTCAAATGGCGTCGACCCGGGAATGAGCACATGTCCGCCTTCAAATCCGAATTCCTGCACATTTTGTCAGAGCGCGGCTTCATCCACCAGATCTCCGACGATGCCGGCCTGGACGATCTCTTCGCCAGGGAAACCGTATCGGCCTATATCGGCTTCGACGCGACGGCAAAGAGCCTGCATGCGGGCTCGCTGATCCAGATCATGATGCTTCACTGGATGCAGAAGACCGGCCACCGTCCGGTCGCGCTGATGGGCGGCGGCACATCGATGATCGGCGACCCGTCGTTCAAGGACGAGGCGCGCAAGCTGCTGACGCCGCGGGACATCGAAGCCAATCTCGACGGCATCCGCAGGAATTTTGCGCCCTATCTGACATTCGGCAGCGGCACGGCCGACGCCTTGATGGTCAACAACGCCGACTGGCTGCTGGAGATCAACTATGTCAAGTTCCTGCGCGATGTCGGCCGGCACTTCTCGGTCAACCGCATGCTGTCCTTCGATTCGGTGAAGCTCAGGCTCGATCGCGAGCAGTCGCTGTCCTTCCTCGAGTTCAACTACATGATCCTGCAGGCCTACGATTTCGTCGAGCTGAACCGGCGCTATGGCTGCGGCTGCAGATGGGCGGCTCCGACCAATGGGGCAACATCGTCAACGGCATCGATCTCGGCCACCGCCTCGGCACCCCGCAGCTCTACGCGTTGACCTCGCCGCTGCTGACGACTTCCTCCGGCGCCAAGATGGGCAAGACGGCATCAGGCGCGGTCTGGCTCGATCCGGAAATGACAAGCCCATATGACTTCTGGCAGTACTGGCGCAATACCGAGGACGCCGACGTCGGACGCTTCCTCAAGCTCTACACCGCGCTTGCCGATGGACGAGATTGCGCGGCTTTCGGCGCTTGGCGGGAGCGGAAATCAACGATGCCAAGAAAGTTCTGGCGACGGAAGTGACAGCAATGCTGCATGGCCGCGCGGCGGCCGCGCAGGCGGCAGAAACGGCGCGCAAGACGTTCGAGGAAGGCGCGCTTGCCGACACATTGCCTGCCGTCGAGATTTCACGCGCGTCGCTGGCATCCGGTGTCGGCATTCTGTCGCTGTTCGTGGCGGCCGGGCTCGCGGGGTCTAACGGCGAGGCGAGGCGCCATGTCCAGGGCGGCGCGGTTCGCGTCAACGACGAACCGGTTTCCGATGATCGTCGCCAGGTTTCCCTCGAAGACCTCACGCCGCAGGGCGTGATAAAGCTCTCGCTCGGGAAGAAGAAGCACATCCTTGTCCGGCCGCTCTGAGAGACTGGCTCACCGGAATTCAAAGATCGACCGGAAAATGCCGGGCGCAATCACCGATAGCGGATTGATCTGCAGGTCCGGCGACTTGGCTTCGCCGGACAGCTTGTAGGTCACTCCGATCAGTCCGCGGTCGCGCCCGTTTCCGAGGATCATGCCGACAAAGGGCAATTCGCCGAACAGGCGATTGACGCCGTAGGCCGGCATGAATGTTCCTGTCATGGCCATGTTGCCGCGACCATCATAGAGCGTACCCTGGAACGTGGTGCCGATCAGGGGGCCGCGCAGAACGCCGTTCGCGAGAGTGAGATAGCCGTCTCCCTTCTCGATCTCGGCATAGCCCCGTTCAAACTGGACACTGGAGGTGTCGATGTTGCCCCTGACTGCCTGGTTAAGACTGCGCCCGTCGCCGGTGGGCGCGGTTGCAACGATGGACCTGAGCCGCGGTTCGTCGACGATCTGGAAATCCGTCGCATCGACCTGACCTTGCATTGCTCCGTCAGCACTGCCGGCCAAAGCGAGCTTGATCGACCCGCCCTGCATGTGCTCGTAAATATCCAGAAACCGCAGGATCGCGCCGGCATCCCGAGATTGCATGTCCATCGTGCGTCGATTGCCGGCCATGCTGTTCTTTACGGTGAACTCTGCGCCGGATTTCGTCACCGCGGACACGTTCAGGGCGAGCACCTTGCTGCCGATACCGCTGTAACCAAGTTTGACATTGGACAGCCGTTCGCCATGAAAGCCAGTCAGCGTGGCCACCGTCGCCTTCAGCGAGACGGACATTGTGCCGGTCGGTCCCGCCGCCTTGTCAGCGTCCGCCGTGAATTGCTTGATCACGGCGCGCGAATCCAGGGCAGCGCCGCTTATTTCAACGTCATAGCCCTTGCCGGAGCGCTCTATCGCAAGCGAAACATCGTCGCCGCGGTTGAGCCTCAATGTATCGAAACGCGCGCTGGACAGCTCGCCCTTCTTCAAGGTCATCTCGCCTTCCACTGCAAAGCTTTTGCCGGAGAGTTTGAATGCCGAGAGTTTGGCGGCACCTTCCGACGTCTCGAGTGAGAATTTCACGTCGGCGGAAACGCCTGCTCCCTTGCTCCAACCGGCCCAGGGGATGTTCAGCTTTGCGTTGGTCAGGTCGGCGGCGATTTCCTGCTTCCCGCCCCCGCTGGAGTTGAACTCAACCTTCACCGGGCCGGACAGCACCGATGCCAGACCAGGCACCAGCGCATCACGCGCTTTGTCGTCCAGAACGAGCTCTACATTGCGTTGCCGTTGCGGCCCGCGACCGTTGAGGGGTTCTACCATCGCGATTTCCGCGGGGGCGCCGTTCAGCCGGGCCTTGGCTTCGATCACAGCTTTCAAAGGGTCTACGGTGATTGTGCCCTGCGCCCCAGTGACCTTTTGTCCTTCGAATAGCTTGGCGATCGAGAGATTCCGGTAGTCGAGGGATACCAGCCAGTCGAGCTTGCCAAAGTCGATACCGCTGTGCAGCGGGATGTCGGCTCTCACATGACCTTCAACCGTGCCGGCCAATTCCTCCGGCGCGAACCCGACATGCCGCATTGCGTTGATGGGATCGCAAGAGGCCAGCTCCGCCACGGCATCGGCCTCGCCCATGATGTCCATGTCGAGCTTCCCGATGATCGGCTGCCGGTTGACGCCGCGAAGGACAAGCGTTCCGTTTTTCGCCTCGACCTTGCGGCCGCTCGGCATGAACACGCTGCCTGACGACACCGCGATGTCTACGTCGCTGCCGCGGAAGTCGACGGAGCCGAACGCCTCCCGCACCGGAGGAATGCGGCCGGCGACGTCGAACCTGGTACTCTCGATATTGAACTTGCCGGAGACTTCGTCATGGCCGAGCGGTACGCCGTTGCCGATACGGCCGACGGCCACGCTGTACCGCAGGCTGCTGTCGACCACCCGGCCCCCATAGAGGTTTTTCTGCACCCACCGCCGGGCACCGCCCACGGCAAACCACGGCCACAATTGCTTGACGTGGCTGACAGCCATTCCGGGGACGTTCAAAGCGACAGAGATGCCGGGAGCCTTTCCCTTGGCGAATTCCAGGGAAGCCGTGCCCGTCAGTTCTCCCGATCCGGTACGAATGCGGAGCTGACTGGCCGTGAGAAGGTTGTTGAGAGGATCGTAGGTTCCTGAAATCCCTGCAACGAACTGCAGTGCCGGTTCGAAAGAACTCTCCGGCGCAAGTGTCGATCCATCGGTCGCAAGTTCATATCGGTAAGCGCTGCCCGCGTGCTGCTCCGGCGGCGCCGGGCCGACAGCGCCATGAAAATTGAACCGTGATCGCCCTATCGCGATATTGAGGCTTTCGATCTCCACCTTGTGCGTGCCGGCGGCCAGGACGCCGGCAATCTCCAGATCTCCAGCGAGCTGTCCTCGCAAACCCAGGTCGAGCACCGAATGTGCCAGTCTGACCTTTGCCGACAGCCGGGAGGCCTCGGCACCGATCCCTTCCGCGCCGGTGACCGAAATCTCTGCCGCGCCGATGCGGCTTCCGCCCGGCCGGCTCGCCTGTGCCGCCGCGTCCGCGGCCGGCGCGATCAACCCGAGGTCGACCTTCGATATCCGGCGCGAGGTCGCATCTCGCGCAGCCGTCCCGTCAAACGAAAACGCGCGCCCGTCGACCCTGCCGTGCGCGGCGATGGCAAGCTCGCCATCCCGCTCCAGGTTTAGCTGGGCGCCGGCAATCAGCACGGACCGCAATTTGGCGCCTTCCGGCAGCACGAATTCGACGTTTTCGAGTTCCACGTATCGGGTGGAGCCAAACTCCATCATGTCGAATGCACGATGCAGGCCGCCCAGCAACGTCTTTACGACACGATCCGGATCGATAAGCCCTTCGGCATTAACGAGCGAGGCCTTCCAGTCGGAGCCCTCCATCGAGGGCACAGCTGCGGGGACGAAGCGGGCGTCGCTGATCGTAGCACTGCCCAGCCGGACGCTGCCCGACATCAGGGGCCAGAAGCGCAGGCCGAAACGCACGTGCCCCGCATGCAGCATATCCACCCCGCCAGCATCGGCGGAGGCGAACTTCACGTCGCGGACCTCGAGCGCGATGAAATGCGAACCGTCGAGTGCCAGGCTAGCCTGCCCGACAGTGGTGGTGACTTCAGCCCCTGCGATCCGCTGAATAGCGGCTTCCGCTTCCTTGCGCAGCCGGTCGCTGCCGAGCCCTGACGCGCCAATGACGAAAACGGCAACAATGGCGATCAACAGCAGCGAACAGGCGGCAACTGCAGCAAACCCCAATCCGCGCAGGGCCCTCATGGGCCGTCTCGCACGAAGGTGCCGCTGGCCTTCAGCCGATGGAAACGTCGTCAGGCAGGTGACGTCATCCCGCCCGAATCGAATCTTCTCGTGTTTCTGAACCTCTTGGTTCACACGGTTTCCTGCCATCTACACTCTGTCATGGACGAATCCTGGAAACACCTTATATCCCGGCCAACACCCGCGTAACCTCAAACAGGCCAACGAGATGACCGAACTTCGTACAGGGCAGCACGCCCCCCAATTCGAGCTTCCGATCAGCGACGGTGGTCATGTGACGCTGGGCAAACTCCTGGGCAAGCCGGTCGTTCTGTACTTCTATCCCCAGGACGACACGACCTCCTGCACCGCTGAAGCGATAGACTTTTCCCGGTTGAAGCCGGAATTCGGCGCGGCTGGCGCGACCGTTATCGGCATTTCACCCGACAGCGCCAAGAAGCATGGCAAATTCAAGGCCAAGCACAATCTTTCGGTCGAATTGGCCGCCGATGAGGAACGCGGGACAATCGAAGCTTATGGTTTGTGGATCGAAAAGACCATGTTCGGGCGCAAATACATGGGTGTGGAGCGTGCGACCTTTCTCATTGGCGCAGACGGCCGGATCGCTCGCATATGGCGCAAGGTCAAGGTGCCGGGTCACGCAGCCGAAGTGCTGGCAGCCGTCAAGGCGCTCTGAGAGCCTGAACTCAAGAATTCGTCAGGGCGCAGCGGGGAACTCTTTCGCAGAAACGGCGTTTCCACTTCACAAACGCGAAAGAGGAGATGCAAATGCTTCGCGGAGCTCTACTTTGGCTGCTCGGGGTTCCTATCCCCATTATCATCCTTCTTTGGTTATTTTTGCATTAGGTCTGTTGGGCGTTGGGGGTCGAGTGCCCCCACCCTGCTCACTTCGCTCGTTCCTCCCAACAAGCCTCGTTTCGCGGGCGCACAGTCAGTTGCGGCGATTCCAGGCGAAAGCAATTCCACTCTTTCGGGTCATGCGATAGAGCATGCACTCCTCTGATGTGGAGAATTCGGAATGGCCGATATCGTCACTGCCGCCATGATCGTCATCGGCGACGAAATCCTTTCCGGCCGCACCAAGGACAGGAATATCGGCCACCTCGCCGACTTGATGACTGCGGTCGGCATCGACCTGAAGGAAGTGCGCATCGTTCCGGACGAGGAGGATGAAATCGTTGCGGCAGTCAATTCGGTGAGGGCACGCTATACTTATGTCTTCACCACGGGCGGCATTGGCCCCACGCATGACGACATTACGGCCAACTCCGTCGCGAAGGCATTCGGCGTGCCCTGCGAATATGACGCGAAGGCATACCGGATGCTGGAGGCGCACTATGCGAGCCGCGGCATGGAGTTCACCGATGCGCGCAAGCGCATGGCGCGCATGCCGCGCGGCGCGGAACACATCGACAATCCGGTATCGATCGCGCCCGGCTTCCGAGTGGGCAATGTCCATGTGATGGCCGGCGTGCCGGCGATCTTCCAGGCCATGCTCGACAATGTGGTGCCGACGCTGAAGACCGGCACGAAGCTCCTCTCCGCGACTGTCCGTTGCCCGTTTGGCGAGGGCACGATCGGCGGGCCGCTTGGCGATATCCAGAAAGCGCATCCCAACGCGATCATCGGCTCCTACCCGAAGTTTCTCGACGGAAAGTTCTGGACCGAACTCGTTGTAAGGGCGCGCTCGCAACAGGTTCTCGACGCCGCGCGCGCGGAAGTGGAGGCGATGGTCGCCCGTCTTGCCGCGCATGTCTGAACCGGCCCCGGCTATTCGGCGCGCATTTTTTACTTGTGATATAGTTTCCCTCGAAGGCGTGAAGGCCGCGCCGGCTGATGGAGGCATCTATGACTTTCAAGACGATCGTTGCCATTGTCCAGAGCGAGAAGGACGAAGATCGCCTGCTAGACTGCGTGCTGCCGATTGCGGCCCACTTCAAGAGCCACGTAATCGGCGTCCATGCCGAGGCTATGCCGGTCTCCTACACGACGCCGATGGGCTTTCCCGACGCCGAATTCATCCACGTCAGCAGTGAGAGGAACGAGAAGAGAGCCGCGGACCTTGGCCATCGCTATTCGTCCCGGTGCCTCGCCGAGGGCGTCTCGGCCGAGTGGCGCAGCCTGGAGAGCTTTTCAGGCGACAGCGCGCTTTCCTCGCTTACGAGCGCGCGCTGTGCCGACCTGATTGTCGCCGTGCAATCGAATCCCAACGGCGACTCCATCTCCAGCGCCAATCTGGAAGGATTGTTGTTCGAAGCCGGGCGGCCGGTTCTTTTCATTCCCCATGCCGCACCGGCGACCGGCATGTTCAGCAAGGTACTGATTGCCTGGAATGGCTCGCGCGAGGCCGCCCGCGCAGTGTTCGACGCCCTGCCCTTCATCATGGATGCCGATACGACCGAGGTTCTCGTCGTCGATCCGGAAGAGAAAGTCGAAAATGACGGCGAGGAGGCCGGCAGCGGGATCGCGGCGAGCCTCGGCCGGCACGGCGTGCACGTAAGCGTGGTAAACGAGATGTCGGCCGGTCTCTCGGTCGGCACCGTCATCGAGAACCACGCGGCGGAAACCAAGCCCGATCTCATCGTCATGGGAGCCTACAGCCATTCCTGGCTGCGCGAGTTCCTGTTCGGCGGCGTCACCCGCACGCTCCTTCAATCGATGCCGGTCGCGACCTTCATGTCGCGCTGATTGTTCGCTTCGCCGCCTCCAACACGCCTGCAACGACCGCGATTGGCGAAACCCATATGACCGCCTGATCTCCCCCCGTGAGGGGGAGATGTCCGGCAGGACAGAGGGGGGTTGCCAGAGCCGCGACCCTCCCCGCTTTTCACCGCTTCACCTTCCACGCCTTCACCGGAAAATGCGCCCCATTGCCCAAATAGGCAACAAATGTGCACGGAGCGCCATTACAGTCCGCTTCGCTAATATGGTAGGAAATCGAAAGTGCGAAGAGCGCCATCAGATAAAACAAGGTGCCGGGGCTGAGCTTGCAGCATTCCATTGCCAGCCGGTTGCAAACGAGGTTTGCGGCGGGGGTTGTTCGTGCGCCGATTGGTGTCGGCCCAGCGAAGTGGCAGACATTTTAAACAAGTTTACGCACAAGCAAGTCAGGGCATGATTCCGAACCGAAGGCCCGCGCAGCAAGCAGCTGGCGGGCTTTTCGGGCAGGCTAAACAAAACCCTGGGGCGGGACGACGGCGTCAATGGAACGTCGTCCAGCTTCACGCAAGGAACGGAGTAGTTCGTAAAAAATGACTATCCTCACCGTCGATCTCGTCCAGCCCGCAACCGGGAACAAATATCACACCCTCCAGGCCGCAATCGATGCGCCCGCGGATGGCATCGCGCCTTCGGCCCTTTCGCCGCTCACAGTGCAAGGCATGGCGGCCTATGCCGGGGTCATGACGGCGTTCGGCGGCACGAGCGGCGACGACTGGGCAGACGCGGACAAATGGAATGCTGACCTGGATTCACCGGCGGTACGGATTCCGAGCTTCAAGGACGGGATCGGCGATCCGTTCAACGACGCGTCGCGCGGCGACGGACGACAGCTCCGACGGCGGCGCCGGCGACGACACGATCGACGGCGGCGCCGGACGAGCGACACGCTCGATCGGCGGCGCCGGCAACGACACGATCACCTTCGACGGCTCGGACGTTTCGATTGTCGGCGGTGCTGGCACCGACACTTTGCTCGTGACCGGAGCCGCAACGATCAACCTGTCCCTGGTGGACCAGTCCTCCTTCGACACGGCGATTGTCTCCGGCTTCGAGAATGTCGATGCGTCAAGCGTCGAGCACGGCCGTCAGCCTGACGGGCGATGCCAACGCCAATAAGCTTACCGGCGGTCTCCGGCGCCGACGCGATCACGGCGGCGCGGGCGACGATCGATCACGGTGGCATCGGCAACGATATGACGGCGGCGGCGCGGCGACGACACGCTCACCGGCGGCGCCGGCAGCGATACGATCGACGGCGCTGACAGGCGAACGACACGATCACTTCGACGCCTCGGACGCTTCCGATTGACGGCGGGATGGGCACCGACACTTTGAGTGTGACCGGAGCCGCAACCGATCGGACCCTGTCCCTGGCGGGACCAGTCCTTGAGCGACACAGCGATTGTCTCCGGCTTCGAGAATGTCGATGCGTCAACGTCGAGCGCGGCCGTCAGCGCTGACGGGCAGTTCCGGCGCCAATGCGCTCACCGGCGGTCTGCAACGCCGACACGATCATGGCGGCGCCGGCGCCGACACGCTCGACGGCGGCGCCGGCAACGACACGATCTACCTTCGACGGCTCGGACGTTTCGATTGCCGGCGGGGCTGGCACCGACACTTTGCTGGTGACCGAAGCCGCAACGATCAACCTGTCCTGGTGGACCGGCCGGCAATATCTCGGGCTTCGAGATTGTGGATGCGTCAAATTCGAGCGTGGCCGTCAGCCTGACGGGCGATGCCAACGCCAATTCGCTCTCCGGCGGTAATGCAGCCGACACGATCATCGGCGGCGCAGGCGACGACACGCTCTCGGCTACGACGGCGACGACACGATCTCCGGCGGCGAAGGCGCCGACAGGATCTATGGCGATCGTCGGAGCGAAGACTCAATCACCGGCGGCGCGGGCGCCGACGCGCTCTACGGCGGGGAGGACGACGACACGATCAGCGGCGGCGACGGGCGACGACACGATCGACGGCGGTGAGGGCTTTAACGAAATCGATGGCGATGCCGGCAATGACTGCGATCAATGCAGGCAGCCGCGGCGAAGACGTCGCGAGCGTGAGCGGCAGCACGGTCGATGGCGGCGCCGGCGCCGACATGATCACCAGCGGGGATGGCAAAGATACGATCCGCGGCGGTGCGGACGCCGACACGATCAACCTCGCCAATAATAATTTCGTCGCGGGCAAGTCGATCGATGGCGGAGATGGCACCGACGCGATCATGCTGACCAACGCGACTATGGTCGACTTCACCACGGGCACGGTCTCCGGCGTCGAGACGCTCACCGGCAGCGGCAGCAGCGACACCGTGACGGTGAGTGCCCTCCAGTGGGCGGGATTCACCACGATCAATCTCGGCGACGGCACGGACGTGCTCAACATCAAAGCGAGCGGTGACATTTCCGGGCTCAGCGTCCCGGCGTCGATCGTCGGTATCGAAACCGTCAATCTCACCGGAACGACCGGCAGCGACAAGCTCACCGGCGCCCAGCTCAACGCTATTATTCAGGGCGACGGTACGATCAATCTCGGCGCCGGTGCCGATACGATCAAGCTGACCTCGACCTCGACAGACCTCATCAACGCGCTTTCTAATGCGTCGCTCTCGAACGTCGAGACGATCTCGGCGTCGGGCGTCACGGCTGCCGTGGAGATTGACCTGAGCAAACAGACCGAGGCTTTCACCATCACCGGCGGCGCAGGCGCCGACACGATCGCCGGCGGCGCAGGCGCCGACACGATCACCGGCGGCACCGGCAAAGCGGGCAGCAGGCTCTATGGCGCAACGGGCGACGACAAGATCACCGGCGGGAATGGCGCCGACAGGATCAGCGGCGGGGCGGGCGCCGACAAGATTGCCGGCGGGAATGGCGCCGACAGGATCGATGGCGGTGCGGGGACGCCGACGCCATCAACGGCGGCGCGGGCGACGATACTGTCAGCGGCGGAGCGGGCGCCGACATGCTGAGCGGCGGCGCCGGCAACGACGTCTATGTCGTCGATAACACCGGCGACAAGGTCATTGAGAGCGTGTCGGGCGGGCTCGATGGCATACAATCCTCGATCACTTTCAGTCTGGTGAGTGTCGGCACTGTCGAGACCCTGACGCTGACAGGCTCCGGCAACATCAAGGGCACGGGCAATGCCTCCAACAACAAACTGACCGGCAACACCGGCGCCAACACGCTTGACGGCGGCGCGGGCAATGACATGCTGAACGGCGGCGTGGGCAAGGATATGCTCACCGGCGGGGTGGGCAAGGATACGTTCTTCTTCAACGCCGCATTGAGCGCGGCCAACAGCGACAAGATCAACGATTTCTCGGTTGCTGACGACACGGTGCGGATGGAAAACGCGGTGTTCGCCGCGCTGAAGGCAACCGGCACTTTGGCCGAGAGCGCCTTTTATGCGGGTGCTGCGGCGCACGATGCCAGCGACCGCATCATCTACAACAAGGCGACCGGCGCGCTGAGCTACGACGCTGATGGCAAAGGCGGCACTGCTGCGGTGCAGTTTGCCACGCTCGGCAGCGGGCTGGCGCTCACCCATGCCGATTTCATGGTGGTGTGACGGGCTTGGACAAAGGATCCCTCTCTTGCGTCGCCAACGCCACCGTGAAGTTCGGACGGCACGCAGCCGCTCATGCCGAAAGACTTCATTGACGGGACATAAAGACTTGTTTATATCTTTATCCATTCCCTGGAGCGAAGGCTGCTGACATGACGAACAACCCCTTTGATGCGCTTCTCGCCGAAAAGGGCGTCCTGCTTGCCGACGGCGCGACCGGAACAAACCTCTTTGCCATGGGACTGGAAGCCGGAGAAGCGCCGGAGCTCTGGAACGAGTTCCGCGCCGGAGAAGATAGCGGCGCTGCATCAGGGCTTCGTCGATGCCGGTGCCGACATCATCCTCACCAATTCATTCGGCGGCACCAGGCACCGCCTGAAGCTGCACCATGCCGAAAACCGCGTGCGTGAATTGAACAAACGCGCGGCCGAGATCGCTCGCGGCGTGGCTGACAAGGCCGGACGGAAAGTCATCGTGGCGGGTTCGGTCGGCCCGACTGGCGAGTTGCTCATTCCGCTCGGGGCGCTTACCTATGAGGATGCCGTTGACGCCTTTGCCGAGCAGATCGAGGGCCTGAAGGCCGGCGGCGCAGAAGTCGCCTGGATAGAGACGATGTCGGCGCCGGAAGAAATCCGCGCCGCGGCCGAAGCGGCGATTCGCGTCGGCCTGCCCTACACCTACACCGGCTCTTTCGATACGGCCGGCCGCACGATGATGGGACTTCTGCCGAAGGACATTCACGGCGTGGCCGAGGGACTTGCGGAAGCGCCATTGGGCGTCGGTGCCAATTGCGGCGTGGGAGCGTCCGACATCCTGGCTTCGCTGCTCGATATAACCGAGGCAAAAGGCGACGCAACTATCATTTTGAAGGGCAACTGCGGGATTCCGGAATTCCGCGGATCGGAGATCCACTACTCCGGCACGCCGGAACTGATGGCGGACTATGTGCGGCTTGCCGTCGATGGCGGCGCGCGGATTGTCGGCGGCTGCTGCGGCACCTCGTTTGCCCACCTCGCTGTCATGCGGAAAGCCCTCGATGCGCACACCAAGGCGTCGCGGCCGACCGTCGAGACCATCGTCGAGCGAATCGGACCGCTGCGCAACAAGACCGCGAGCGCCACACCCGCGACCGACGCCGGGCGCCGCGAGCGCCGCCGCGCCCGCGTTTGACAAGAAACAGGCGCCCAAACAGCAAGGACAAAACCTGCTTTGCGGCAACGCCCTGCCCGCCCTTTGCCCTTTCGAACAGGAGCCAGGCGTTTCCGGGGCCTCGCCCCAGGAATTTTCGACCAGCCGCATGACAATGTGGCGGCTGTTTCGATCATCAGTGCCAGTTGCGCACGCGGAACGTTAGCCATTTCAAAGCCATAATCAGCGGTCAAGCTTATGTGTTGTCGGAAACAAGGGTTGGGCATCCCGTTTGTTTTCCAGCGATTGAATATTGGCGATCACCGGACCTTTGGGGGCACGGGCTCGGCCTGATCGAAGCGTTGGTAAAACGTGGAGGGTTCGACCGTGCAAACGTTCAGGCCATCGCCGGCCCGGCCGGCAAGGCGAGCGGTGCGGCCTCAGTGGCGCGCGCCCGAAAGCAAACCCCTTCAGCTTACGGAGAAAAACACCGTCGAACTTGCGGCGCGCCCGCGAGCGATCATTGCCAGCTTTGGAATGGTGGCTCTGCTCGGCTTCGGGGCTGTTACTGCGCTCACCGTCGAAAACACGTCCGGACTGCAAGCCGAGGCCGAAACGCAGTCAGTGCCGGTAGCACAAAAGCCGACCCCGGAGGGGGCGTCGCCTCAAATCGCCGACGCAACGCAGGCTGCTGATCAACCGTCGAAAGAAGTTGTCATCGCACGGCAAGACCCGGCCCGCCAACAGCAGGCGCAACCGGCTCCCACGCCGCAACTAGCCGCAATTGTCGCGCTACAACCGGAAATCCGGGTGCTGAACCACGACGACCCGCGATGGGCGCGTGCAGCGGAACCAGCGCGCGCGGCGGTGGCGGCAGCGCCCCGGCATGAAGCATCCGCGACCAGCTCATATATCATGGCCTTCGCCGACCCGATGGAGAAACCGGTCAAAATGCCGGAGAAGGCGCCAGAAGCCCAATCGCCCGGCGATCAAATCATTACCGCGGCGATCCCGAGATTTGCTGCCGAACGCCCCGCACCGGTGCCGACGGATGCCGCCCGCGAAGACCGGGCAGAGGAGACCAAGCCGGTCCAGCGAGCGCGCATCCGGACGGCGGTCAACATGCGCTCTGGTCCAGCCGACGAGGCGCGGGTGATTGGCGTGGTGCCGACCAACGCGACGGTCAATCTCGTCCGCTGCACCGAATGGTGCGAGATTGTCTTCAAGGAACGCCGCGGCTGGATCTACAAGGGGTTTGTCAAGTAGGTCCACGCCCCCGCCCGGTTCGTTACTGGTCTGATGATGCCACGCGCTCAATGCGGCACGGGCTGTTCAGCGATTTCCGCATTTTTTTCGGCTGCCTGGAATAGGACGCTCCTCCGGCGCGTTGTGATAGCAGATCGGCCACGCGCCGCCTGGCGCCGCCTGCATCCGACATTGGGAGAGTGTCATCATGAGGACAATCGCTTTGGGAATAGCAGCTTTGCTCGTCGGCACGGCCGCCGCATTTGCCGATGAACCGGCCAAGACCATGGATAGCTCTGCGGGCAAGATCTACACCGATGCCAAGGGCATGACGCTTTACACATTCGACAAGGACGCGGCCGGCAAGTCGAATTGCGACGGCGACTGCGCTGCGAAATGGCCGCCCTTGATGGCAGCCGCTGACGCGAAAGCGGAAGGCGAATGGACCATCGTGGAACGAAGCGACGGGTCCAAAATGTGGGCCTATGAAGGCAAGCCGCTTTACACTTACGCCGACGACAAAAAGGCTGGAGACATGACGGGCGAAGGCAAGGGCGGCGTCTGGCACGTCGCCAAAGCGGACTGATTATCCGGCGCTTGATGCCGAAGGCGCTGATCGCCGTATGAAATCGACGGGCCTTGGTCCGGGGATCATGTTTCGGGACACTGCACGCTCAGCCAGTAGCGTCCGCTTCTGGCAGTCGGGCTGTAGGCGGCGATATTGAAAGGCTGTAGGCGATCCCTGTTGTCGTCAAGAGCATCGTAACGCCGTTCAGGCCGAGAAGCTTGCCATATGGAACGCCTGCGCGTCTGCCGGATACCGGTAGTCTGACCCGTAAGGGCAGGCGTTGCGGGAAAGGCAACCGCTCGCGCGGCAGCGGGTGCCGGCTGGTCCTCGTACAAAAGCCAAGCAGTCCGCATGAGCGAATCCTGTGTCGACGAACGCCCCTGCCGGACAGGCATTAATGCAAGGTTTTCCGTCACATAGATCGCAAAGATGAATCGGTTCCTCAGCGGGCGGAATGAAAAGCTCCGCGTCAAAGAACAGCGCGCCTCGATAGGCGTGCCACAGGCCAAACCGCGGATGCATCAGAATGCCGAGCGGCGATGGCTTCAGCCCTTCGGCCCGCATCGCCCACTGCTGGAACGGCAGGTATGGCCTGTCCGAAGGAGAGGCCGCAGAGGCGCCGGCCTGTCGCGCGACGTCGCCCAGGACCATGCGGGACCAGGCGTCGAGTGGATCGGCGAGACTTGCGGGCTGGCTCTTGCGCCAGCGCAGGAAATGGGGCCAGGGCGCCGCTCCCCCCTGCCCTACGAGAAGCAGCGACCTTGCCGGCTTTCCCGACGGACCCGCGGGCGGGTTTTCGTCTGCGCCGAAGACAAAGCCGCCGCGAAGCATCAGGCCGTGCCCGGCAAGGGCGGCGGCGATTTCGTCGAGACTGGGCACAGATGTCGCCATCCAGCAACTCACGATCACGCGCCGCAATCAGCGCTTCCGTCCCGGATCGGAGAAAGCACTCCGCCAGACTTCCTTGTGTATAATGTTGGCCACTTTAGCCCGGCCGGATTCGGGCTCCCTTCACGTGAAGGCGTCGGGCATCGACTCCTTCTTTTTCGCAATGAAGTCCTTCAGGCCTTCCTCGATGCCCGGATCGAGGTACGGCGCCTGGTAGCTTTCAAGCCAGCGGCGTGCAAGTTCGTTGGCGCGCTGCGGCGCGGTTTTCTCGCCTTCGGCCAGCCATTGCTCGTACGAATTGTTGTCGGCAATCGACGAGCGGTAAAACGCGCTCTGAAAGTTCGCCTGGGTGTGATCACAACCGAGAAAGTGGCTGCCTGGCCCCACTTGGCGGATCGCGTCCATTGCCTGTCCGTTTTCGGACAGGTCGATGCCGGCGGCGAATTTTTGCTGCATGCCGAGCTGATCGATGTCCATCATGAACTTCTCGTAGCAGGAGGCGAGGCCGCCTTCGAGCCAGCCGGCGGAGTGCAGCACGAAATTGGCGCCGGCCAAAATCGTCGAGTTCAGCGTGTTGGCGCTTTCATAGGCCGCCTGCGCGTCCGGAACCTTGGAGGCGCAGAGCGAGCCGCCGGTACGAAACGGCAGGCCGAGACGGCGCGCCAGTTGGGCGGCGCCATAGGAAACGAGCGACGGCTCCGGCGTACCGAAGGTCGGCGCGCCCGACTGCATGGAGATCGACGAGGCGAATGTTCCAAACAGCACCGGCGCGCCCGGCCTGATGAGTTGGGTAAAGGAAGCGCCGGCCAGGACCTCGGCCAGGACCTGCGTCAGCGTGCCGGCGATCGTCACCGGACTCATGGCGCCCGCGAGGATAAAAGGAGTGACGATGCAGGCCTGGTTGTTGCGCGCATAGACCTTCAGCGCGCCAAGCATCGTTTCGTCGAAAACCATCGGCGAGTTGGCATTGATCAGATTGATGACAACGGTGTTCTCATCGACGAATTTCTCGCCGAACAGGATTTTCGCCATCGCAACCGTATCTTCAGCGCGCTCAGGCGCGGTCACCGAACCCATAAAGGGCTTGTCGGAAAGGCGCATGTGCGAAAACACCATGTCCAGATGGCGCTTGTTCACCGGGATGTCGACCGGCTCGCACACCGTGCCCCCGGAATGATGGATCGACGGCGCCATATAGGCGAGCTTCACGAAATTCCTGAAATCCTCGATCGTGGCGTAGCGGCGGGCGCCGTCGAGATCGCGTACGAAAGGCGGCCCGTAGACCGGCGCGAAAACCGTGGCATTGCCACCGATCTGGACCGAGCGCTCCGGATTTCTCGCGTGCTGGGTAAATACGGAGGGCGCTGTCTTGAGCAGCGAACGGCAGAGCCCACGCGGAAAATGGACACGCTCGCCCTTTACGTCTGCGCCGGCGCCCTTCCACAGTTCGAGCGCTTCGGCGTCGTCGCGGAAGTCGATGCCGATCTCCTCGAGCACGGTTTCGGCATTCTTCTCGATGAGCGCCAGGCCCTCTTCGTCGAGCACCTCGTATACCTTGATCTTGCGGTCGACGTAGGTCTGCTGCACGCCGGGGCCGCCGCCGGAACGCGCCGCGCGCCGTGCCGCCGCACCGCCTCCGCGATCACCGCGGGCTCGCCTTGCGCCACCGGCTTCCTGTTCGACTGCCAGGTTCTCGTCCATGAACTTGTCCCTTGAATATTGTGCCAGCGCCCTGTCGCGCGCCTCTTGCGGGATCGTACCCTTCGACCCAAGGCAAAACGGCCCGACAGCGCCAAGACCTGTCGCAAAATCGACAAGAATACTGCACTTTTTCCGGTCGCTTTCATTTTGTATGGCGTCGCAAATCGGCTATGGAAATATGCTACCGACAGAATAGATAGTGGCCTGAATCTAGCGCCAATAACAAGCGCAACGCGGGCCTCGAGGGAGCATACGCATGTCTGACGACGAGATCATCCTCTCCGAACTTTCCGACGAAGAGCTTGTGCAGCAGATGCACGACGATCTTTACGATGGGCTCAAGGAGGAGATCGAGGAAGGCACGCACATCCTGCTCAATCGTGGCTGGGTTCCTTACAACGTGCTGACCGAGGCACTTGTCGAAGGCATGCGCATCGTCGGCGAGGACTTCCGGGACGGCATCCTTTTCGTTCCCGAGGTCCTTTTGTCAGCCAATGCGATGAAGGCCGGCATGTCGATCCTGCGTCCGCTGCTTGCCGCCACCGGCGCGCCGAAACAGGGCAAATTGGTTATCGGCACGGTCAAGGGCGATATTCACGACATTGGCAAGAACCTCGTCGGGATGATGATGGAAGGCGCGGGTTTCGATGTCGTCGACCTCGGCATCAACAATCCGGTCGAGAACTATCTGAACGCTATCGATGAGCATCAGCCCGACATCATCGGCATGTCCGCGCTGCTGACCACGACCATGCCCTACATGAAGGTCGTCATCGACACGATGAAGGAAAAGGGAATCCGCGACGACTTTGTCGTTCTTGTCGGCGGCGCGCCGCTCAACGAGGAATTCGGCAAGGCCGTGGGTGCCGACGCCTATTGCCGCGACGCTGCTGTGGCGGTCGAGACTGCCAAGGACTACATGAGGCGCAAGCACAATCTCCGCGCGATCGCCTAAGGACGACGTTCCGGCAGGCGGCATATCTTCGGAAGCCTGAACGCGGCTAGAGCGGCGGACGCTTTTACGGAATCAGCACTGCCGCTCTGTCCTTTTGTTTGAGCATCGGATTTTTCCCAAAACCGGTTCCCACTTTCGGGTCCGATACTCTAAGGCTGCTTGACGGTATCCTCGACAGCATTCGCGGTCGCCTTGACGTCCCTGCCGACGCCACGCACGGTGTTGGCACATGCCGCGAGCGCCACTGCGCAGACGATCAGCGCCACCGGTGCAAGCCGGGATAGTTTCATGGACGGGTCCTCCGACGTTCGCTACAACATTCGCGTCAAGTATCGCCTTCAGGAACGGAATTGAGGCATATAGGTTCCATGACGCGACCCCGCAAAGCCACTCTTCCCCCGACAGAAAAGCTGCTTGTGATTGCTTGCGGCATGATTGCGCGCGAGGTTCTGTCGGCCAAGGAGCAGCTTGGACTCAATCATCTCGATCTCACGTGCCTTCCCGCGGAATATCACTACTATCCAGACCGCATCGCGCCCGCCATGGACGCGGCTATCGTGAAGGCAAAGGCGGAAGGCTATAGCAACATCTTTGTCGGTTACGCCGACTGCGGCACTGGGGGCCAGCTCGACAAGGTTTGTAAGAAACATGGGGTGGAGCGCATCGAGGGACCGCACTGCTTTGCCTTCTACCAGGGCAACTCGGCGTTCAGGGCGATGGGCGACAAGGAAATGACGTCATTTTACATGACCGACTTCCTCTGCCGGCAGTTCGAAGCCTTTTTTCTGAAGCCGCTGGGTCTCGACCGTCATCCGGAACTCGCAGCGGACTATTTCGGCAACTACGAGAAGGTGGTCTATCTGGCGCAGACCAACGACCCGCAACTAGACCGGGTCGCTGAAAATGCCGCCCGGATGCTGGGGCTTGGCTATGAACGGCGCTTCACCGGCTATGGCGATTTGCCGGCTGCGTTGCAAAATGCGTCCCGTTCGGCGGCTTCATGAGCTGAAATTGGTTTTCCTGCCCATTTCTTGCCGCTCTTTAGGCGTTTCCGTTTGCCCGGCGTGATGCGGCAGTGGTTATTGTTGAGTTTCACCGCTAGCTCTAAGTCAAGGACCGGATGGATATCGGTCATCCGGTTTTCACAAGCTACCGCTATGCGGATGGCGCCATCAAAGGATTAACCGGTTCACCTCACACTGCGTCGCTCTTGCGCCGGAGGGGTGAACGGGGCGGCAGCACGGGAACACATGAGACAGGAAATGCGGGGATTCGAGCACGGGCAGATCGACGGCGCGCCAATGCGGCGCCGGCCGCGGCGACTGTCCCAGCTCTTTGCGCAACTGGCGCGTGACGCCGACGGCCCGGTTTCGATGGCCAGCATCCGCGACGCGCTTGGGGACCGCAGCTTCGCCGCGCTTATCGTGTTCTTCGCCGCACTGAACCTGATCCCGCTTCCGCCTCCGTCTTCGGCAATCCTCGGGCTGCCGCTGGTCATCGTTTCAGCTCAGCTGATGTTTGGCAGCAAGCGCGCCTGGCTTCCGCGCTTCGTGATGGAGAACACGATCTCCGCCGAAAGCTTCCGGGCCGTGATGGACCGGCTGATCCCACGGCTTGTCAGCCTGGAGCGGATGATCAAACCCCGTTACTGGCCGTTCTGGCGTAGAAGGGGCGATCGGGTGATCGGCACCATGTGCTTCGTGCTTGCCGTGATCGTCACCCTGCCCATTCCGCTCGGAAACTGGCTGCCCGCCCTTTCCTCCGCGCTACTTGGCTTGGCGCTGGTCGAGCGGGACGGCCTTCTCTTCGCGATCGGCATGGTCTTCAGCGCAATGGCCGCGGCGGTCATCGTGGCGGTATTCGGTTCGGCGGCCGCGCTTGTAAATTTGCTGTGGTCATGGCCTTTCGTCCATATGTAGGCTGCCCGACCGGATTCGCGTACCCACGACCGATTCGGCTGCGAAAAATCTTATGTTCGGCACGGCAACGTGACCACCGGCATCGCCGGTTTTCCGATGCAACGCTTCGGTGACGATCGATCTTCGGCGGATTTGCTTTTTGCGACACGACGGCACGTCGCTTTTGAATGCCCGCGCGTCGTCCCATAACAAGCAGTTCAGCAGCGCTTGCGGCAATTGTCGGTCTGGGAGCCTACTGGAGAAGCGGAACCAAAATGGCCGACCTAATCGTCGTTTACTGGCGCGACATACCAGCGCAAGTCATTGTGAAGAAGGGGCGTCAGAATGCAAAGCGCGAACTGCCGCTGCGCTTTACCGAAGCGATCGACATGTGCGCGATGCGGACTGGCGCAGGCGATACCGACGCCTACCTTGACGAGTGGCGGAAGGCCCATCCGGTGCCGGTCGGAGACGATCTCGAGGCTGAGGCGGAAAAGGCGCTCGCCCATCTCGATGCGACATATACCCGCGAGCGGCTGGTGGCTCTAGTGAAGGCAGGCGGGAAGGAACGAAATGTCTGAGACCCACCCGGTGGTTACCCAAGCCACTCTGGTCAAGAAAGCGGCGCCAAAGAGTGACTACAAGCCCTCGGAGGTGTCTCCGCAGCGGCGTGTGCAGCGACGCCATACGATGCGGCTCTGGTCGGTCCGGCATTCGCGTGCGCTGGAATGGTTCTATGGCAGGTTCGCCGACATGTTCCTGCTGCTCCACCCGGTTTGGAAAGGCATCGGCTACGGGCGCGCAGAGGCGCCGGTGAAATTCATCGAAAAGCACGTCAAGGGCTTCATGTTCGACTGCCGCATGTGCGGTCAATGCGTGCTCTCGTCAACCGGCATGTCCTGCCCGATGAACTGCCCGAAGCAGCTCAGGAACGGCCCGTGCGGCGGTGTCCGCGCCAACGGCAATTGCGAGGTTGAGCCGGATATGCCCTGCGTCTGGGTCAAGGCCTGGGAGGGCTCGCGCAACATGGTCAAAGGCGATGCCATTTTGACCGTGCAGAAACCCGTCGACCAATCGTTGCGCGAGACGTCGGCCTGGCTGCGGGTGACGGCACTTGCCGCGGCAGAGCGTGAAAAGGCAAAGGCGGTAAGACCAGCATGAATGAGATCCGTCCCCGGCAGCGCGACGAACATCCCGACGGTCTCCACCTGCCGCTTGACCCGCAGCCAGGCCATTCCTCGCGCGGCCGGCTTGAGCGCGTGCTGCGGCGCGGCGAGTTCGCCGTGACGGCCGAACTCAATCCGCCGGATAGCGCCAATCCGGAAGATGTCTACGACAGGGCCAGGATTTTCGACGGCTGGGTCGACGGCGTCAACGCGGTCGATGCGTCCGGCGCAAACTGCCACATGTCGTCGGTCGGCATCTGCGCGCTGCTCACCCGCATGGGCTACGCGCCAATCAT
This sequence comes from uncultured Alphaproteobacteria bacterium, assembly GCA_963813315.1. Classification (GTDB taxonomy): domain Bacteria; phylum Pseudomonadota; class Alphaproteobacteria; order Rhizobiales; family Rhizobiaceae; genus CAWEYO01. Next base: position 120,370 of record CAWEYO010000017.1, read on the forward strand.
GCAGATTTCCTGCCGGGACAAGAACCGCATTGCCATCCAGGGAGACGTGCTCGGCGCGGCAGCGATGGGCGTCGCCAACATACTGTGCCTGACGGGCGACGGCGTGCAGGCCGGCGACCAGCCGGGCGCCAAGCCCGTCTTCGATTTCGAACTCGATGACGCTGCTCGAGACGATTCGGATCATGCGCGACAACGGCAAATTCCTGTCCGGCCGCAAGCTGTCGACGCCGCCGGAAGTCTTCCTCGGCGCCGCGATCAATCCTTTCGCTCCGCCCTTCGACTACCGTCCGCACCGGCTCGGCAAGAAGATCGCCGCCGGCGCGCAATTCGTGCAGAGCCAGTATTGCTTCGATGTGCCGATGTTCCGCACCTACATGGAGCGGATCCGCGACCTTGGCTACACCGAGAAATGCTTCGTGATGTGCGGCGTCGGCCCTCTCGCCTCGGCGAAGACCGCAAAATGGATCCGCTCGAACGTTCCCGGCATCCATATCCCCGACGCCGTCATCAAGCGGCTGGAAGGTGCTGAGGACCAGAAAAAGGAAGGCAAGCAGCTCTGCATCGACATCATCAACGAGGTGAAGGAGATACCCGGCGTGTCCGGCGTCCATGTGATGGCCTACCGCCAGGAAGAGTACGTCGCCGAAATCGTCGATGAATCGGGTGTTCTGAAGGGACGGCGGCCCTGGAAGCGCGAAATGCGGCGCGACGACCAACTCGTCGCCGACCGGCTGGACCACTTGCTGCATGACGACGTAACCGAAACGCAGACTGACATGGTCAAAACCGCCCATTGAGCCCTTGCCGGCAATCATTTGCTTGCCTGAAATCAGATAACGATATAAAGAAGTCTTTATATCATACGGAGAGTTTCATGACCCGCACGATCGTCGCCTCTGCGAGCAGGGAAATAATCATCGGCTTTGACCGGCCCTTCTGTGTGATCGGCGAACGCATCAATCCGACCGGGCGCAAGAAACTTGCCGCCGAAATGATTGCCGGCAATTTTGACACGGTCAGGAAGGATGCGCTCGAACAGGCCGCGGCTGGCGCGACGATGCTCGATGTCAACGCCGGAGTGACCGCCGTGGACCCGAATGCAACCGAGCCCGCGCTCCTCGTTCAGACTTTGGAGATCGTCCAGAACCTGGTCGACTTGCCGCTTTCGATCGACAGCTCGGTGACGGCGGCCATCGAGGCCGCACTGAAGGTCGCGAAGGGACGCCCGCTGGTGAACTCCGTCACGGGCGAAGAGGAAAAGCTTGAAGCGATCCTGCCACTCGTCAAGAAGTACAACGTGCCGGTCGTCGCGATCTCTAACGACGAAACCGGCATTTCGATGGATCCGGATGTCCGCTTTGCAGTGGCAAAGAAGATCGTCCAGCGCGCCGCCGACTACGGCATTCCGGCGCATGACATCGTCGTCGATCCACTGGTCATGCCGATTGGCGCGCTAGGCGATGCCGGCCGCCAGGTCTTCGCGCTGCTTCGCCGTCTGCGCGAGGAGCTGAAGGTCAACACCACTTGCGGACTCTCCAACATCTCCTTCGGCCTGCCGCACCGGCACGGTATCAACGGCGCCTTCATCCCGATGGTGATCGGCGCCGGCATGACGTCGGCAATCATGAACCCTTGCCGCCCGCAGGAAATGGAGGCCGTGCGCGGCGCCAATGTGCTTGCCGGCACCGACGAAAACTGCACAACGTGGATCAAGACCTACAAGGACTACAAGTCAGCCGAAGGCGGCCATACGGCGACGCCGGCGCCTGTCGCCGTCAATGCGCCGGGTGAAGGCGCTGCCGGCGGCGGGCGCCGCCGCGGCGGCCGCGAAGCGAGAACTCGCTCGGGGCTGATTGGAGTGTCCGGCAAGACGATATGAACCCGCAACCGATCATCAAGGACCCGCTCGTCCTCTTCATGCCCTCCGGCAAGCGCGGACGGTTTGCGGTAGGAACGCCTGTGCTGGACGCCGCGCGTTCGCTCGGCATCTATGTCGAAAGCGTATGCGGCGGGCGGGCAACATGCGGGCGCTGCCAGGTAGAGGTGCAGGAGGGCAATTTCGCCAAGCACAAGATCGTCTCGTCGGTCAACCACCTCTCGGAGCGCGGCCCCAAGGAGTTGCGTTACGCCTCCGTGCGTGAGCTGCCCCAGAGGCGCCGCCTTTCCTGCTCGGCGCAAATCCTCGGCGACCTCGTCATTGACGTGCCGCAGGACACCGTCATTAACGCGCAGGTCGTGCGGAAAGCGGCGAGCGACCGCGTCATCGAGCGCAACGCGGCCGTTCAGCTCTGCTATGTCGAAGTGGACGAGCCGGACATGCACAAGCCGCTTGGTGATCTCGATCGCCTGAAAGCGATGCTGGAAAAGGATTGGGGCTGGAGGGATCTCCTGATTGCTCCGCACCTCATTCCCCAAGTGCAGGGTATCCTGCGCAAGGGCAATTGGGGCGTCACCGCCGCGATCCACCGCGACATGGATTCCTCGCGTCCTTTCATCGTCAGCCTGTGGCCCGGACTGAAGAACGAGGCATACGGAATCGCCTGCGACATCGGTTCGACGACGATTGCCATGCACCTCGTTTCCTTGCTGTCGGGTCGGGTCGCGGCATCTTCGGGCACCTCGAACCCTCAGATTCGCTTCGGCGAGGATCTGATGAGCCGCGTCTCCTATATCATGATGAACCCCGACGGGCGCGAGTCGATGACCAAGGCGGTGCGCGAGGCCGTCAACGCGCTGATCGGCAAGGTCTGCGAGGAAGGCAACGTCGACCGCCACGACATTCTGGACGCTGTGTTCGTCGGAAATCCGATCATGCACCACCTGTTTCTTGGCATCGATCCGACCGAACTCGGCCAGGCGCCCTTCGCGCTCGCGGTTTCCGGCGCGCTGCAATACTGGGCGCATGAGATCGGTATTCACGTCAATCGCGGTGCGAGGCTCTATACGCTGCCCTGCATTGCAGGGCATGTCGGCGCGGACGCCGCCGGTGCGACTCTGTCGGAGGGCCCCGATCGGCAGGACAGGATGATGCTGCTTGTCGATGTGGGCACCAACGCCGAGATCGTGCTTGGCAACAAGGACCGGGTTGTCGCGGCTTCTTCGCCGACAGGGCCGGCCTTCGAGGGCGCCGAGATCTCCTCCGGTCAGCGCGCCGCTCCCGGCGCGATCGAGCGTGTCCGCATCGATCCAGAGACGCTGGAGCCGAAGTTTCGGGTCATCGGCGTCGACCAATGGTCGGACGAGCCGGCATTCGCCGAGGCTGTGGCCGCTGTGGGCGTCACCGGGATTTGCGGCTCCGCCATCATAGAGGTCGTCGCGGAAATGTATCTGTCGGGGATCATTTCGGAGGACGGAGTGGTGGATGGTTCGATGGCGGCGAAGAGCCCCCGTATCATCCAGAACGGGCGCACATTCTCCTACCTCCTCCATGCCGGCGAACCCCGCATCACGGTCACCCAGAACGATGTACGCGCAATCCAGCTCGCCAAGGCAGCACTCTATGCCGGAGTGAAGCTGCTGATGGAAAAGCAGGGCATTGAAGAGGTGGACACCATCCGTTTCGCGGGCGCGTTCGGCTCCTTTATCGATCCCAAGTACGCGATGGTTCTCGGCCTCGTTCCCGACTGCGATCTGGCGGAGGTGAAGGCTGTGGGCAATGCGGCCGGAACCGGTGCGCTGATGGCGCTGCTCAACCGCAACCATCGCCGCGAAATCGAGCTGACCGTCGGCCGGATCGAGAAGATCGAGACTGCGCTGGAGCCGCATTTCCAGCAGCTCTTCATCGACGCCATGGCGCTGCCCAACAAGGTCGACCCGTTCCCGAAGCTTGCCGCGCAGGTCAAGCTGCCGCCGCGCAAGGGTCTATCCGAAGGCGCAGACACTGGTGGCGCTGCACCCCGCCGCCGCTCGCGGGAAGAACGGGCGGCACGGCGAAAAGGCTAAAGTGCGGCGCGGCTGCAACGCGCTTTAGGCTATTGTTTTTGTTCATGTCGTTGTCCCAAAACCGCTACGCACTTTTGGGCGACATGAAATTTGACTAAGGGTGTGTTGGGATTGGGTTTGGAGAGACCAGACGCGCCGGCTGAGATGGCCGGCAGGCCAGAGGGGGGCAACGTAGGGCGCTTTCCTTGACGAAGGGCCGGCATGGAGGTGCGCCATGCCGCATGACGTCGGTCCCGAACGCAATGAGGCCGACCGTATCGTGGAGACGCCGGCGGGACAGCGCCCCCCTCTGTCCTGCCGGACATCTCCCCCGCAAGGGGGGAGATCGGCCGTCATCAATGCCTCGCTAGCCCCCGCGAGGTCCCGGCATGGACCCTCGGTCAAGCTGGTCAAGCCCGAGGATGAAGAAGTGAAGAGCGCTCAATTCTGAAACGAACCTCTGGTTCAGGACGTCGCTCAGAACCTGCCGGTTTCCCTGAAAGCCTCGAATGTCGCACGAATATGGTCCGCGGCGGCCTTGACGGGCGCCTGGGCGTCAGGGGCGATCAGCATCGCGAGGCTATAGTCACCGATCACAGGCATGCCGTGCTTCGGCCCCAGTTCGATCATATCGCCGGTGATGAAGGATTTCGGCAGCGGCGCGACGGCGAGATCGGCCATGATCGCCGCGCGCTGGCCGGCCGTGTGGGCGCTCATATAGGCGATGCGGTAGTTGCGCCCGTCACGGCCGAGCGCCTCGATCGCGCCGGCCCGCCAGGCGCATCCTTCCTCCCACACCGACACAGGCAGCGGCTCCCGCATATGCGCACAGCCGCCCTTGGCTCCCGCCCAGACGATCGGTTCTGTGAGAAGAATCTCGGCTCCGGCGGCATCCGCCTTGCACGAATTGGTAAGCAGCGTGATGTCGAGCGTGCGATCGTCCATGCGGCGGCGCAGATTGCTGCTCTGGTCGATGATGACGTCAACCGCGATCGATGGATGCGACTGTGCAAAGCGCTTCAAAACGTTGGGCAGGATGCGCTCGCCGAAGTCGTCGGGGGAACCGAGCCGCACGACACCGGTGATGTCCGGGATGATGAATTTCGACACTGCTTCGCGGTTGACCGCAAGCATTCGCCGGGCATAGCCCAGCAGCATTTCACCGTCAGTTGTCAGCGTCACCGAACGCGCATCGCGAGCGAAAACAGTCCGGCCGAGTATGTCTTCCAGTTTCTTGATTTGCATGGAAACCGCGGAGGGCGTGCGGAAAACGGCGTTGGCGGCTGTGGTGAAGCTTCCGGTCTCGGCAATCGCAACGAAAGTGCGCAGCACATCGAGATCGAGCAGCGGCAATGGATGATTGAGTGGAGCACTCATCGGTTTTGCTCTTCAATTTTTCTTAACGAGTTGATCATTTCATTTCGTTTGATTGAACACCAATCCTGCGAGATAGTCAACATGCGGATTGGAAATGAGCCACCGCAAACCAAAGGGAGAAAGACAATGTCAGTCTATTCAGCCTTGACTTACCTGGCCACCGAGTGGCGCACGGCCCGCGAAGAGGCGCGTACCCGTCGCATCATCGACTCGCTGCCGGCGGAAATCCAGAAGGACATAGGATGGCCGGACAGCCACTCGATCCGGCTGGCAGCACGTCGTCGCGGCCGCGCCTGATGAAGACGCATATGAGCGACGTTGCGGCGTGTTTCAAGCTGCACCGCACCGAACTCTGCGTGCGGTGCAGCATTGTCCTGCGCTAGCGATGCTGCCCGCCGACATGCGTTGAGCGCATGACCGACATGAGGCAGACGCATGGCAACGGACAATCAACTCAGTCAAGCCTTTGTATTTGGCCGGAATTTCGCCGGTACTTGTGGCGGATAGCGTTTTCGATGTCGTTTTTTCGTACTAATCGCATCGCTTTTCCCGCTTTATATGCGCCGCACAATCACTATATGAGTAAACAACGAGCTGCCCCACTCCTTCAAGCGAAGGCACCCCGTGTAACCAGACTGCATGGAGATGTGTCATGAAACTCTTTTTCCGTTTTTTCGCCCGCCGCAACAGCAACCTGACCACGGCTCTCGAGCGTCAGCGCCTCGGCAGGACCATGCCCGGCCAGACCGCCGCTATTGCGGGCACTCGTCTGGGCGTGTTCGTCGGCTGACAGACAACAGGCAGCGCAACTGCGCCCCAACTGCCGTGGGAAGGCCGACGCCTCCCGCGGCGGTTTTGTATTCTGCCTTGACAGAGCTCGAATGCGACAAAACGGCAACGTTGCGAATATCGACTGGGCGGCAGCCATGCCCCATTGACAACCCAAGCATTTCCTGATGACGCTTTTCTGATCACGACATTCTGTCCGCGACATCGCAAAGACAAGAGGGTTCCTTGAACGGTATCGGGCGGCCGATCAAAAGATCGCTTGTTTTCTTCCTCGTACCTGGTTTCACGATGGTCGCATTTGCGACGGCGCTGGATCCACTGCGGCTGGCCAACCGGATGCTGGGCTACGAAGCCTACAGGTGGCGCCTCGCCAGCATCGATGGCAAGCCTGTGCGAGCCTCCAACGACGTCGAATGCGCGGTGGACACGTCGCTCGACGACGAGCGCCGGAAAATGTCGGGACCCGAGCGCCCGTCGATGGTCATCGTCTGCAGCGGCGTCAATGTCGAGACTTACCACAACAAGTCGGCCTTTGCCTGGCTTCGCGAGGAGTACAATCGCGGCGTCGCGATCGGAGGGCTATGCACCGGCGCCTATGTTCTGGCTTCCGCCGGGCTGCTTGCCAACAAGCGCTGCGCGATCCACTGGGAGAATCTGCCTGGCTTTTCCGAGGCGTTCCCAAAAGCCAATGTGTTCGCCGATCTCTTCGAGGTGGATCAGAACATCTATACTTGCGCCGGCGGCACTGCCGCGCTCGACATGATGCTTAAATTGATTGGTGACGACTTCGACGAGAGCCTCGTGAACCGCGTCTGCGAGCAGGTGCTGACTGACCGCGTTCGAAGCCCGACCGATCGCCAGCGCTTGCCGCTGAGGGCCCGGCTCGGTGTTCAGAACGCGAAGGTGCTGACGATCATCGAACAGATGGAGGGCAATCTCTCGGAGCCGTTGTCGTTGATCGAGATCGCCGATGAAGTGGGCCTGTCGCGCCGCCAGATCGAACGTCTGTTTCGCACGGAAATGGGGCGTTCCCCGGCTCGCTACTATCTGGAAATCCGCCTCGACCGCGCCCGCCATCTGTTGATTCAGTCATCGATGCCGGTGGTGGAGGTTGCGGTCGCGTGCGGCTTCGTCTCGGCCTCCCACTTCTCCAAATGCTATCGGGAGCTCTATGCGCGCTCACCGCAGCAGGAGCGGGTAGACCGGAAGCAACTACTCGCTGCCTGATATTTCTCTACCGGGTCCCCCTCACCCGTCGCCGGCCGCATCGCCGCGCCCTTCTCCCCATCGGGAGAAGGAGGCTTCGTTTTGTCGAAAAATTGAGGTTGCGGCCGCTGGTATTAACGGTTGTCCCACATCCATGACCGGTCCTGCCACAGTTTCTCGCCGATCAGGCAGTCATAGGTCGGCTGAGCCTGCGCCTTCACGATAGGCGGATTGATCGCCTCCTCCGCAGCCCGAGCCGGAGAAGACGGACCGGCAAGTTCCAGCACCAGCTTGCGGCGGATCGCCTCCGGGAACTGCGACCAGTCGTTGACCGGCACCATGAAGGCACCCGGCCCGCCGATCACGCAGTCGGTATAGTACCTGTCGAGGTCCTCCACATCATAGGCGCTGGAGAGGCCGCCGTTGGTCATCAGCGGTAGTCCGTTTATCGTAATCCCCTGCGCGACAACCGTGTTCCGTGTAAAATCGACCGGCGGGCCCTGGTTGTTCGGGCCGTCGCCCGAAACATCGATTACGCGCTTGGCACCCCGGAACTGGCTTTCGGCGAAGAGGTCCGCACCGAATTCCAGCGCGCTTGAGATCGAGGTTCTGCGGGCACTGTTTGGCGGTTGCGCTGAGAGCTGGGCAGCGACCCGCTCGGCGTCATTCTGCGAGGCGATAATCGTCCAGGGAACGATGACGTGATGAGAGGTCGTGCCCGCCCATTCGAAATAGGTGACCGCAATCCGCCCGTGAGCGCCTTCCGCGATCGCCTGGAGGACGCGTTCGTGAGTGAGCGCTGCCGCATATCCGCGGCGCTGAATTTCGAGCTCGTCCGGCGACATGGAAAGCGATACGTCGACGGCAAGCACCAGCTCGATATCCACCGGCTCGGCTGCCGTTGCCTCAGATGCCGAGGCGAGCAGAAGCGCCGCGGCTCCTCCGCAGAACAGTCCCCGCCATGCGCGAGCCGAGCAATGCATCGCAAAAGCGTAAGCGAAAAATCCTCCGCTAAAAAGCAAAGGCCCGGGAAAACCTGGGCCCATGCATTCACTTTTTTGCGAATACCCGCGACAGGCCGCTACCGGATCACGCGCGCAAAGCGTTGTTTTCCGGATCGAACGGACTCTCGCCGATCACCGTCGCATTGTGGAGTTTGCCGAGAATCTTGATCTGCAACCCGCTGCCCTCGGCCGCGTGTTCCGGCTGGACCATCGCAAGCGCGATGGACTTGCCAATCCGGAAGCCGAAGCCGCCATGAGTGGCGCGGCCGACCAGCTTGCCGTCCTTGTAGATCGCTTCGGAGCCGCGCGCGTCGGCATCCGTGACGCCGTGCACTTCCATGGTGACGAAAGTCCATTTGGGGCCGCTCTCGCGCAACCTGACCAGGGCATCACGGCCAATGAACTCGCCCTTGTTCGGATGCACGAACCGATCGAGCCCGCTTTCCCAGGCCGAATATTCGATCGAAAGCTCGCGCGGGATAAGCCGATAGCTCTTCTCGATGGCCATCGCGGTCATGGCGCGGATGCCGAACGGCTTGATGCCGAATTCGGCGCCCGCTTCCATGATCTTGTCGAAGATGTAGTTTTGCATTTCGATCGGGTGATGCAGCTCCCAGCCAAGCTCACCGACGAAGTTGACGCGAAGCGCATGGGCGGTCGCGGTTCCGACGGTGATCTGCTTTCCTGACAGCCATGGAAAATCGGCGTTTGACAGGTTGGTGCGCGTAAGCTTCTGCAACACCCTGCGGCTGTTCGGGCCCGCAAGCACCAGCACGCCCCAATGCGTGGTTATGGGGTACATGGCGACGCTTCCGTCGTCGGGTAGAAGCTTCTGCAAGCAGTCGTGGTCATGCGCCTCGTAGGCGCCGGCCGAGACGAGATAGTAGCCTTGCGGACGGGTCTTGTAGACCGTGAATTCGGAGCGGACGCCGCCGTTCGGCGTCAGAAGGTGTGTCAGTGCGATGCGGCCAATCTTCTTTGGGATACGGTTCGCCAGAATGCTGTCGAGCCAAGCCTCTGCGCCGGGCCCAGTAACGAAGCATTTCGCAAAGGCCGACATGTCCTGCAAGCCGACATTGGTGGTGACGTTCTTCACTTCGTTGCCGACATGCTCGAAATAGTTCGACCGGCGGAACGACCACTTTTCAACTATGCGGCCGTCTTCCAGCGCCGGCGCGTGGTTGTGGCTGGTGATGACGTCGACGCCGACGCCAAGCTCCGATTTCGGTACCTCGTAGCCCTTCGGCGCGAACCAGTTCGGGCGTTCCCAGCCATAGACCGATCCGAAAACCGCGCCGAGCTCCTTCATGCGGCCATAGCATGGCGTGGTCTTCAGCGGCCGTGCGGCAGCGCGCTCCTCGTCCGGATAGTGCATGGTGAACACGTTGGCATAGGCTTCCTCGTTTTTCTCCTTGAGGTAGCCTTCGGTCGCGTAGGGACCAAAGCGCCGGGGATCGACGCCCATCATGTCGATGGTCGGCTCGCCGTCCACGATCCACTCGGCAATCTGCCAGCCAGCGCCGCCGGCGGCGGTCACGCCGAAGGAATGCCCCTCGTTCAACCAGAAATTCTTCAGCCCAGGTGCTGGACCGACAATCGGCGATCCGTCGGGCGTATAGGCGATAGCGCCATTGTAGACTTTCTTGATGCCGACCTCGCCGAAGGCCGGGACGCGAGCGATCGCGGCTTCGATATGCGGCATCAGCCGCTCGAGGTCCTCCTGAAAAAGCTCATATTCGGATTGGTCCGAGGGCCCGTCAACGTAGCAGACCGGAGCGCCCTTTTCGTAGGGCCCCAGCAGCAGGCCGCCATTCTCCTCGCGCATGTACCAGGATGAATCGCTCTCGCGCAGCACACCCATTTCCGGCAGACCCTGCTTCTTCCGCTCTACGATCGCCGGATGCGGTTCCGTCACGATGTACTGATGCTCGACGGGAATGACCGGCACGTTCAGGCCGACCATCGCGCCGGTCTTGCGGGCAAAGTTACCGGTGCACGAGACCACATGGTCGGCGACGATGTCACCCTTGTCGGTCTTGACCAGCCACTTGCCCTCCGGGGTCTGCTCGATCGCGGTGACCGTGGTGTTCCGGTAGATCGTGGCGCCCCGGTCGCGCGCGCCCTTGGCAAGCGCCTGGGTCAGGTCGGCGGGCTGGATGTATCCGTCGTCCGGATGCTGGATCGCACCCAGAATGCCGTCGGTTTCGCAAAGCGGCCATATTTCCTTGACCTGCTCCGGCTTGAGGACCTTCACCGGTATGTCGATTGTCTCGGCGATACCGGCATAGTACGTGAATTCATCCCAGCGATCCTTGGTGCGGGCAAGCCGAATGTTGGTACAGTTGGTGAAACCGACATTCATACCGGTTTCTTTCTGCAGTTCCTGATAGAACTTGACCGAGTATTTGTGGATCTGGCCGACCGAATAGCTCATGTTGAAGAGCGGCAGCAGGCCGGCAGCGTGCCAGGTCGAACCCGACGTCAATTCCTTGCGTTCGATCAGGACCGAATCGGTCCACCCCTTTTTGGCCAGGTGGTAGAGCGTCGAGACGCCGACAACACCGCCGCCAATGACGACCGCACGCGCTTGGCTTTTCATGCCGGAAACTCCCCGAAAAGGATTGTGGCGGCAGGAAGAGCCTGCACTTCTTGGCCATTAATCTTCGGCGACATTATTCCGGGCGGCAAGCGGGCTTTCGGCCTGTTTGCGACATTGCGAAAACGGCTCGCGACTTGGGCCGCGGCTGCAGCCATTTTACTGGCGACCCGCCCGTCGCGGCCGGCCGCCGTTCGGTCAATGCTTCGGCAAGATTTACTTGACCTTGGCGACGCCGCCCGAGATTTCGACGGTCTCCGATCCGGTTAGAGCCTCGCGGTCACCGTTGGGCATGGTCACGAAGCAGCCAGCCGGACAGAATTCCACCGTCTCGCCCGCGGCGAGCGCGAGTTCGGTCTTGTTGCCACCCTCGGTCACGATCAGCATGCGCGGCTCGGAGTCCTTGTTGACCGCGCTCGCAGTGATCCCCGTCCCGCTCATGGCGAGCAAGGCGACAATCGCGACACACAACTTCATCATTCTCAAAACCGGTGCTTCCACCGCCTCTTGTTGCCTGGAGAGGGCCTCTACCTCTCTCACAACCTTTATAAGAGATCGAAGCTGAACGGCAACTGAATGCGATATCGGCGTTGCTAGTCGGAATTGGGCTTGGCAGGCCGGCGCTTTCCCTCCTGCCTCGATGATGGCGATATCGGCTGCGGACTTGGCTTGGCGGCGCTGCGCTTCCTCTCTTGCTTCAACGGACCATTGCCCGCATCGGCCCTTTCGAGAGCCGGCACCGCTTCAGCAATCGCTGGCTCGATGCCGGCGGCCCTTCCCCAGAGTGGTGAGCCTTTCAATGTAGGCGATGCCGATTTGCTCGTGCGCGAATGTCTCCACGATTGCAAAGCGAAGGTCGTTTTGCAGGATAGCCAGGTTCAAGATGTCCGCGATGAACACCCTGAGCTCAAACACCATCGCGCTTTCGGCCAGATTCGCGAAAACAACGGTCGGTTCGGGGTTCTTCAGAACCAGGGGGTGGGAGCGCGCGATTGCAAGCAGCACCTCATGCACCCGCCTCGCGTCCGAGCCGTAAGCGACATTGACCGCAATGTCGAGACGGCCGAGCTTGTTGCGATGGGTCCAGTTTCCGACTGCCGAATTGATAAGCTCGGAGTTGGGAAGGATCACCGTCTGACGCTGAAACGTTTCGATCTCGGTCGCCCTCACGCTGATCTTCTTCACTGTCCCGGACACGGCGCCGGCGACAATCCAGTCGCCGGCCTTAAACGGGCGCTCGGCAAGCAGGATCAGGCCGGACACGAAATTGGACACCACGTTCTGCAAGCCGAAGCCGATGCCGAGCGACAGACCGCCGGCGATCAGCGCCAGGTTCGAAAGGTCGATTCCGGCAGCCGAGACGCCAATCAGCGCGGCAATCGCCACCCCGGCATAGCCGACGATCGTGCGGATCGAATTGCGCACGCCGGCATCGACCTTGCCGCGAGCCATCACCGACCCGTCGAGCCAGCCCTGGAACCACCGGGTGATGAAATATCCGAAGGCGAAGACGAAAAGGCCCGTGAGCAGACCGACCAGCGAGAAAGAGACGGATCCTATCCTGATCTGCGTCGCAACTTTGTACACCCAAGCCGTGATGTCTCCCGGCTGGAATCCCCACAGGAAAAGGATAAGTGGCCCGCCGGCGATGAGGACGAGAACGTTGATCGCGATGCTGACGACAAGGCCGAGTTGATCGAGCGTGGCCTCGTCAAGGCTGAATCCGGTCCCGATGCGCCGGCCGAGCGCCGTGTTTGCGAAGGCGCCCTCCAGCGAGATCGCTCTCGCGGACAGGTACCCGATATACATCGTCGACAGGATCGCGCCTGTGATGACGATCTGCGCCGACAGAAATCGTGCGAAACCGATGTAGCCGAGCAGCGCGGCCACGACAGTCAGCCCGCCCAGAAAGAAGAACGCAAAGCGAAGCAGCGGATGCCAGTGCTTCGGTTGTCCCTCTTCGTCTAAAAACGGTCTCGCCAGCCCGATCAGGATCACCGAAATGCCGGTCAGCACGGTGGTGACCAGGCTTTCGCCCACGGTGAGCGAAAGTGGCGAGTTCGAGCACCCGGTAGACCGTGCTCAGGAAGCCGTCCAGGCCGGTGAAGACGGCGGTTGCCATGACCAGCCAAAGCAGGAGCCTGGCCGGACGTGTCTCGACCGCGATCAGCCGCCAGTTCGGGAGGCGCGGCGACAGGACGGCACTGCCGAGCCGATACACGAAGAAGACGATTCCGATGACCTGAAAGAGCGCGGCCATCATCGTGCCGATGTCGCCTCGCAGCACTCCGAAATAATCGTAAAGCAGATACGTTACGGTGAAGAAGACGCCGACCGCGGCGGTCGGCAACAATGTCGACCAGAACGCGACCGAAAGGCGGCTGAGGTAGGAGGGACTTTCTACGGCCGCGTCGGCCTCGAACAGGCTGTCGAAAAGCCGCCGTCCTCCGATCAGCAGGACGCCGGCGGCAAGAAGCGCGAAGAAGGTGGCTGCAAGGACCGAGTTCAGCTTGAACCGGACGACAAACCGGATCCAAGACGAAACGGTGTTGTAGAGTTCCATACTTTCGGCGGAAAACGCCTGGAAAACCTCACCGGCCAATGCGCCGCCGATGTCGTAGCGCTTCGTCAGCTGACGGGCGAACAAATCTCGCCGCATTTCGGCGATCCGGCTCAACAAGCCGCTGGTCCGGATGGAGAGGTTCTCAGCAACACCAAGAAGCGCGTTGATGTCCGCCTTCTCGGACGCAAGGTTCTGGCGCTCCTGGGTCACGACGGCCGGCTCGGCGGGCTGGTCGTTTCCCGCTACCGGCCCGATCTGATCCAGACGCGCATTGATCTCGGCCAGCCTCGGCCTGAATGCTTGGCCGCTTTTTAATAGCGTGCTGCTGACTTCCTCCAGTTGCAGGCGGATATCGACGAGACGAGCGTCGTCCTGCGAATTGGAAGCAATGTCCTTTTCGAGATCGTCGATCTTTTTCGAAAGCGCCTCTACGGCCTTCTGCTGCTCGCCAAGGATGCCCGCATCTTCCTGGCCCGCCGCCTGCGCCAGCGCGCCGGACGGCAGCGCCGCAGCTGCAGCGAGCAGGAACAGGAGGGCGGCGATTCGCCGGAAAGCGGCAAGCAGCATGATTATCGGGCGGCTCACGGGCCGGTCGCAACGGTTCGGCAAGTCAGAACAGGATCAGGTTTGTCATCTTGGACTCCTTTAAAGACGCCGGCCCGACGGGGCAAGCCGCCTCGGTTGAGGCGCAAGACGTCGGACATGCGAAAAGCCGTGGCGCAATATTGGCTTTGGCTTCCTCGACTGATCTATAGTGTGCGGCGGCGCTTCAAATGGAATGACCGTAAATGGCGGAATATTCGGCCTTTTCGCTGCTCAGAAATGCGTTCTCGGGAAACCGCGACTGGAAGCCGGCATGGCGAAAGCCGGACCCTAAACCGTTCTACGATGTGGTCATTATCGGTGGCGGCGGCCACGGGCTTTCGACGGCCTACTACCTGGCCAAGGAACACGGAATCACCAATGTCGCGGTGCTGGAAAAGGGCTGGCTCGGCTCCGGCAATGTCGGCCGCAATACGACTGCCGTGCGTTCCAACTATCTCCTGCCTGAAAACCTTCGCTTCTATGAGCACTCGATGAAGATGTGGGAGGGGCTTTCCCACGACCTCAACTACAACGTGATGTTTTCGCAGCGCGGGGTCCTTAATCTCGCGCACACACCCGCGCAACTCGACGATTATGCTCGCCGGGGCAATGCGATGCGCCACGAAGGCATAGACGCCGAACTGCTGGCGACCGACCGGATCGCGCGCCTGGTCCCTGGACTTGATATGACGCGTTCTGCGCGCTTCCCGATCGTTGGAGGTCTCATGCAATGGCGCGCCGGCACCGCACGTCACGACGCCGTCGCCTGGGGCTACGCCCGCGCCGCGGACAGGCGCGGCGTCGACATTGTCGAGAATTGCGAGGTGACGGGCTTTCTTCGCGACGGTGACCGCATCACCGGCGTGGTGACCACGCGCGGCGAGATACGCGCGAAGAAAGTGGCGGTTGCGGTTGCAGGACATACCGGCCAGGTCATGAAGCTCGCCGGTGTCGAGCGGCTTCCGATCGAGAGCCACATCCTCCAGGCCTTTGTCTCGGAATCGCTGAAGCCGTTCCTCCACACGGTGCTGACCTTCGGCATGGGCCATTTCTATGCCTCGCAATCGGACAAGGGCGGCCTCATCTACGGAGGAGACCTCGATGGCTACAACAGTTACGCTCAGCGCGGCAATCTGCCCATCGTCGAGGAAGTAATGAGCGAAATGCTCGCCCTGTTTCCCAGTCTCGCACGCGTGCGTCTGCTACGCTCATGGGGCGGCGTCACCGACATGTCGATGGACGGCTCGCCGATCATCACGACCGGCCCCCTGCCCGGAATGTATCTGAATTGCGGATGGTGCTATGGCGGCTTCAAGGCGACGCCTGTCTCGGGCCTGTGCTTTGCATGGACGATCGCCAAAGACCATCCGCACGAACTGAATGCGCCTTTCACGCTCGACCGGTTCCATCGAGGCATTGTCATAGACGACAAGGGCCAAGGCCCGACACCGAGGCTCCACTAGGGTGTACTGGTATTCAGGTGATACCGGGTTGCAAATGGCGCTCTTCTGCGCTTCCGGTACTCACTTATCCAAACGTACGCTGCGTGCCGGTTCTCGAAACCGCCATTTTCGACTAGGCCTGACCTGACTCTCAACACACCCTGGTAGAACCGGACATACCGAATGTTGATCACCTGCCCATTTTGCGGCCCGCGCGACGTCTCCGAATTTGCCTACCAGGGCGACGGCAACCGAAAGCGCCCCGATCCTGCCACCACGGACCAAGTGGCATGGAATGCCTACGTTTACGATCGGCTAAATCCGGCTGGCGACCATAACGAGGTCTGGCAGCATTCGGGCGGCTGCCGCGCGCATCTGGCGGTTATCCGCAATACGCTCACTCACCAGATTTCGAGCGTCAGGCTTGCGCGCGACGCCGGCCACCGCAAATCGGACCGCCATCGCAAGAGCGGAAGTGCCGCATGAGCCCGCGCAGAACCGATATTGGCGGGTTGGTCGATCGCCACCGCAGCATCCGCTTCAGTTTCGACGGCAAGCCCTACGCCGGACATCCCGGCGACACGCTGGCCTCGGCCCTGCTCGCCAATGGCGTCACCCTATTTGGCCGCTCGTTCAAATACCACCGCCCGCGCGGCGTGCTTACTGCCGGCATCGATGAGCCAAACGCGCTGGTTACCGTGCTCAAGGGCGACGTTCGCGAACCGAACATTCCGGCTACGCTTCTGGAGATCCACGACGGCCTGACCGTCGTCAGCCAGAACCGTTTCCCCTCGCTCGCCTTCGACACAGGCGCACTCAACCAGCTTGGCGGGAAAATGCTTTCAGCCGGTTTCTACTACAAGACCTTCATGGGGCCAGCCATCGGCCCGCTCAAGGGCACCCGCTTCTGGAGGTTCTGCGAATATTTCATCCGCCGCGCGGCGGGTCTCGGCCGCGCTGGCTTTGAAAAAGACCCGGCACGCTACGAGCGCATGAATGCGTTTTGCGAGGTACTCGTCGTCGGTTCCGGACCCGCGGGCCTGATGGCGGCAAAGGCAGCGGCCGAAAGCGGAAAGCGCGTCATCCTCGCCGAACTTGATCCACGCCTCGGAGGTTCCGCCAGGTGGTCGGGCGAGTTGATAGGCGGAATGCCGGCTGCCGACTGGGTGGACACAACAGTCCGCGATTTGAAAGAACTCGCCAATGTTCGTGTGCTCGGCCGCACAACCGTCTGGGGATATTACGACGGCAACACGCTGGCAGCGCTCGAACGTGTTGGCGACCACAAGGACGCGCCCGGCAAAGGCGAGCCGCGTCACCGCCACTGGACGATCCGCGCCGGGACTGTCGTGCTGGCGACCGGCGCCTTCGAGCGTCCGCTGGTTTTTCCGGGCAACGACCGGCCCGGTGTGATGCTCGCAAGTGCGGCCGAGCGCTATGCCAATGAGTACGGTGTCTTGCCGGGACGAAGGATCGCGCTCTTCACCAACAATGACAGCGCCTACAAAGCTGTTCTCGTGCTGAAGGAGGCGGGCGCCGAGATCGCCGCCGTCGTCGACATGCGCGCGGAGATTTCCGGGGCAGCGCGTGCCGCCGCTCAATCCACTGGAGCGCGTTTGCTGACCGGTCATGCCGTGATCGCGACGGAAGGCGGCAGGCAACTCTCCGCCATCAAGGTTCAGGCATTCGATTGCGGAAAGGGAGTACTGTCCGGCGACCGGCTCAAAATCGGCGCCGACTGCCTCCTCGTTTCCGGCGGCTGGTCACCGGCGATCCACCTTGCGAGCCAGGCTGGCGCCAAGCCTGATTGGGATTCTTCCTTGCAGGCGTTCCTGCCCTCCGCGCGGTCTCGGGACTGGATCGGCGCAGGGGCCTTCAACGGCCGATTTTCCATCGCCGAGGCGCTTGTCGAGGGCGATGCGGCCGGACGCGAGGCAGCGGGTTCCGTCGGTCGCGGAGTGCCGCTCGCCGTCGAGGTTCGGGATTTTTCCTGCCAACCGGCTCCGGTTCTCGAGGTGCGGGCAAAGGGCAAGGCTTTCGTCGACTTCCAGCACGATGTCACTGCCGAGGACGTGCGTCTTGCGCATCGCGAGGGCTTCGTTTCGGTCGAGCATTTGAAGCGCTACACCACGCTTGGAATGGCAACCGACCAGGGCAAGACCTCGAACATGGCCGGCCTGGCGATCATGGCGGAAGCGCTCGGCAAGACGATCCCTGATGTCGGCACGACCCGTTTCCGCCCACCCTTTTCACCGGTGTCGATTGGTTCGCTTGCCGCCGAACGCTATGGCGACGTCAAGCCCGAACGACTGACGCCGATGCACGACTGGCACGTCGAGCACGCCGCGACCATGTATTCGGCCGGTCTCTGGTACCGTCCTATGATCTATGGCAACGCCGGCGAAACGGTCGAACAGGCCTATGTGCGCGAGGCGAAGGCGGTGCGCGAGACGGCCGGCATCGTCGATGTCTCGACTCTTGGAAAGATCGCGGTGCAGGGTCCGGATGCCGCCGAATTCCTCGACCGCGTCTATACCAACGTCTTTTCGACTCTCGCGGTTGGTAAGGCGCGATATGGGTTGATGTTGCGCGAAGACGGCATCGCGATGGATGACGGTACGACGTGGCGGCTGGGTGAACACGATTTCCTGATGACCACGACAACGGCGAACGCCGGCAAGGTGATGCAGCATCTGGAATACTTCCTCGATGTCGTGTGGCCGGAGCTGAAAGTTCATCTGACTTCCGTCACGGACCAGTGGGCGGGTGCGGCGATTGGTGGTCCAAAAGCGCGGGAGATCCTTGCCTCCTGCGTCACCGGTACTGCGGTCGACAACGAGGCGCTGCCCTTCATGGGCATCGTCCGGGGAGAAATAGCCGGCACGCCGGTGATGATCTGCCGCCTGTCATTCTCCGGTGAAATGGCGTTCGAGGTCTATTGCGGCGCCGGCCACGGCACGCATGTCTGGAAGACGCTGGTCGAGGCGGGAGAACCGTTCGGGCTGGTGCCCTACGGGCTTGAAGCGCTTGGCACGCTTCGCATCGAGAAGGGCCACGTCACCGGCGCCGAGATAGACGGCCGCACCACCGGGCGCGATCTCCATCTGGACTGGATGCTGTCGAAGAAAAAGCCCTTTATCGGCTCGATGATGATGGATCGGGAAGGTCTGATCGCGGAAAGCCGCCTCATGCTGGTCGGCATCATGTCGCTCGACAATCGGCCGCTGAACGGCGGCGGGCATATCGTAGAGAAACGCGATCCCGGCGGGCCGCGCGGATCGATCGGCCATATCACGGCTGCGTGCTACTCGCCGGCGCTCGGCAGGTATATCGGCTTGGCGCTGGTGAAGGGAGGCAAATCGCGGCATGGCCAGCGAGCCTTTGTCTCCGATCCGTTGCGCGGGCGCTATGGACCGGTCGAGATCGTAAGTCACCACTTCTTCGACGCGCAAGGGAAGCGTATGCATGGTTGACGTTCTCTCGCCTCTAGCGCCGGTATGGAAGCCAGGTACGCACGGCAACATCGCCGACGGCATCGGTGTCGTGCTTACCGAAACACAGCCCGGTTCGATCGTCCAGCTCGCCGCGTGGCCCGGCGAAGAGAAGAACGTCATCGCTGCCGTCCAGGCGCTGACCGCCCTTTCGCTGCCGGATGGCGCCGGCGCCGGTGCGGCAAACGATACGCGCGCCGCGTTCGGTTTCGCACCTGGACGCTTCCTCGTCGTCGATCAGGCCGAAGGGCTTGCGGACGAATTCTTGAAGGCCGTGACCTCCGATACGGGAACGGTGACCGACCTCTCGCACGGCCGCACGGCGCTTCGGATTTCCGGTCCCAGGAGCGAATGGGTGCTGTCGAAGTTTTTCGCTATCGACTTCGCGCAACCGGCCTTCTCGATCGGGTCGGGCATATCCACCGTTCATCACGATGTGTTCGCCCAAATCCAGCGCACAGGCGCAGATCAATTCGACCTTTATGTCTTCCGCTCTTTTGCCCGCTCGTTCTGGAAGGCGCTCTGCCACGCTTCGGAAGAAGTGGGCTACGAGGTGAGTTGAAGTGAGTAGTGAGTAGTGAGTAGTGAGTAGAATTGATTCGTAAGGAGTTAGGTTACTGATACCCACTAAACCTAACTACTCACTACTCACTCACTACTCACTACTTACAAAACTTCACCCACTCTTCCAGCGGAGCGCGCTCGGTGCGCAAATTGTTCTCCGGCTTCGAGCTGTCCTCGTAGCCAAGTGCCATGCCGCAGACCACGATCTCCTCCGGCGGAATGTCGAGCACCGGCCTGATCTGGTTATGGTATGGTGCAAACGCGGCCTGCGGGCAGGTGTGCAGTCCCCTCGCCCGAGCCGCCACCATGATGTTTTGCAGGAACATTCCGTAGTCGATCCACGAACCCTGGTTCAAACGTCGGTCGATCGTGAAGATCATGCCGACAGGTGCGTCGAAGAATACGAAGTTGCGGTCATGCTGCTCGCGCATCTGGTGAACATCGCGCTTGCCAATGCCGAGCGTGCCATACAGCGCGAACCCGACGGCGCGCCGGCGCGCGTAGTATGGTTCGAAGAACTGGTCCGGATAGTATTTGTATTCGTCCCACTTCGCCTTTTCCGCGCGGATGCCCGAATTTAGTATTGCATCGGCGATCCGCTGTTTCACGGCGCCGCTGGTCACATAGACTCGCCATGGCTGCATGTTCGTGCCCGACGGCGCCCGTGCGGCCACGTCCAGAATGGCGCGGATGCTCGCTTCATCGACGGTATCCGGCAGAAAGGCGCGTACCGAGCGCCGCGAAACAATCGCCTCGTCGACAATCGCTGCCTCGTCTAGCGGTTCAGTTTTTTTGTTTCGTGAAAGCATGGTCGTCTACCGAGTTTCGAGCTCCTGTCGCGGGCCGGAAGCACCTGGGTGCTGGATTTGCACGACCATTGGCCATCTCGCAAGCAAATCTTGGCCCAGGCCGGATTCCGCTTGAATTTTCGCCGCAGTTGGGGCTCCGTGAAAATCCGATGGAAATTTTCATGAGCGCCATGTCCGTAGCGGCTGAAAGACACAGCGTTGACGCGCGCGCCGGCGACCGGTTGCTGGCGCGGGACCTGCGCGCCTTGCGCAAGGCGCGCGGTTTTACGCTCGCCGAACTCGCATTGCAGCTTGGTCGCTCGGTCGGCTGGATGAGCCAGGTTGAGCGCGGTTTGTCGACGCCGTCGATTGCCGATCTGCGCGCTTTCGCCGACGCTTTCATGGTTCCGGTCAGCCTGTTCTTCGCTCACGAAACGCCGAACGATCACGAGCGCGGCGTCATCGTGCGGGCTGGCCGCCGACGATCACTCGGCACAAGCGGTTCGGGCCTCGTGGAAGAGCTTCTTTCACCCGATCTCGGCGGGAGCTTCGAAGTGCTGCGGTCGGTCTTCGCACCGGGGGCGGAGCTCGGGGCGACGGCGCACCGGCCAACCGAGGAAGCCGGATACCTGGTCGCGGAAGTTCTTCGATATCGAGATCGGCGGCGTCTGGCACAACCTTTCAGCGGGCGACAGTTTCCGTTTCGAGAAGAAACCGTTCCGCTGGCGAAATCCAGGCACCGAGCCGGCGGTTGTCATCTGGGTGGTCTCGCCACCTGTCTATTAGAACCACAGACCGATAGGGAAAGAAAATGGCCGGCATTCCATCGACGGCGCGGGTAGTCATCATCGGCGGCGGCGCGGTTGGCGTCTCGTCGCTCTATCATCTGGCGAAGGCCGGCTGGACCGACTGCGTCCTTCTTGAAAAGAACGAGCTGACCTCCGGGTCGACCTGGCACGCCGCCGGGAACGTGCCGACTTTTTCGTCGTCCTGGTCGCTGATGAACATGCAGCGCTATTCGGCATCGCTTTATCGCGGGCTGGCCACGGACGTAGACTATCCGATGAACTACCATGTCACCGGCTCGCTGCGGCTTGCGCACACCGGCGAACGGATGCGCGAGTTCCAGCGCGTCAAAGGCATGGGCCGCTATCAGGGCATGGACATCGACGTTGTCGGGGTCGATGACATCAGGAGCCGGTATCCATTCATCGAGACGCACGATCTCAAGGGCGCGCTCTACGATCCGAGTGACGGCGACATAGACCCGGCGCAGCTCACTCAGGCGCTCGCTAAAGGCGCTCGCGACATGGGCGCGAAAATCATCCGCTTCTGCCCGGTCAGGGGTGTGCGCCGCGATGCTGGCGAATGGATCGTCGAGACACCCGAAGGCGAGATCCGATGCGAATACGTGGTCAATGCAGCGGGTTATCGGGCAAAGGAAGTGGGCAAGCTATTCGGCCGCGAAGTGCCGATGATGGTGATGAGCCATCAGTACATCCTGTTCGAGGAAATTCCAGAACTCGCCGCCTGGTCGAGGGAACATGGCGGCAAGCTGCCGCTCCTTCGAGATGTTGATACTTCTTATTATCTCCGGCAGGAGAAGAACGGCATGAACCTCGGCCCGTACGAGAGAAATTGCCGTGCGCATTGGGCAACGCACAATGATCCGATGCCGGATGATTTCTCATTCCAGCTCTTTCCCGACGACCTTGAACGGCTGGAATGGTACCTTAATGACGCTATCGCGCGGGTTCCGATTCTCGGCACAGCCGGTCTTTCCAAGGTCATCAACGGTCCAATCCCCTACGCACCTGACGGCAATCCCCTGATCGGTTCAATGCCCGGCGTGCCGAACGCCTTCGAGGCATGTGTCTTCACCTTCGGCATTGCGCAGGCGGGCGGCGCCGGCAAGGTGCTCGCCGAATGGGTGACCGAAGGACAGACGGAATGGGACATGTGGTCGTGCGACCCGCGCCGCTTTACCGCCTTCGCTTCCGATCGCGACTATTGCGTTGCCAAGGGAATGGAGGTTTACGGCCACGAATATGCCATCCACTTCCCGCGCCATGCCTGGCCGGCGGGCCGCGACAGGAAGCTCTCGCCGATACATGACAGGATCGCCGCCCTTGGCGCGCAGTTCAACGCCTATAACGGATGGGAGCGCGCCACATGGTTCGCGGCGCCGGGTGACGACACGTCGGAAGAATTGACCCAAACTTTCCGGCGCGAGGGTCAATGGCACAAGCGCATCCGCCAGGAGTGCCACGCTGTGCGCGATGCCGCCGGTATTCTCGACCTTCCCGGCTTCTCGCGCTTCCGGGTCGAAGGTCCCGGCGCCCGCGAGTGGCTTGCCACGATGATCACCGGCGTCGTGCCGAAGTCCGGGCGCATCGGCCTCGCCTATTTCGCCGACGACAAGGGCCGCATCGTCACCGAAATGTCGATCATGGCAATCGCCGATGACTTCTTCTTCCTCATTACTGCCGCGGTTGCGGAGTGGCATGACTTCGAGTGGCTGAAGAAACATTTCCCGCAAAATACGGAAATGACTCTCGGAAACGTCACCGACGCTTTCAGCTGCCAGATCCTGTCGGGACCAAAATCGCGGGAAATCCTCACTGAACTGACCGACGCGGATCTGACGCAGCCATGGTTGTCGCACCAGTCCGCGCAGATCGCCGGTCGCTGGCTGCAATTGGTCCGGGTTTCCTTTGCGGGCGAACTCGGCTGGGAGCTTCATACCAAGGTCGCCGACACGCCCGCGATTTTCGACGCGCTCTGGGCGGCCGGCCAGAAACACGGCTTGAAGCCTTTCGGCATGTTCGCGCTCGATTCGCTGAGGCTGGAAAAGGGCTACCGCGCCTGGAAAGGCGATCTTTCGACCGACTACACGGTGTTGCAGGGCGGCCTGGAGCGCTTCGTCAAATGGGACAAGCCAGCCTTCATGGGCAAGGCAGCATTGCTGAACGAGAGGCAACAAGGCTTAGCGAAGCGCTTCGTTACGCTGGTCGTCGATGCCGGCGAATGCGATGCGCCCTACATGTCGCCTCTCTGGCATGGCGGAAAGATTGTTGGCGAGACGACGTCAGGAGGCTGGGGCCACCGGGTGGACAAATCGATCGCGCTCGGCATGATCCGCGCCGATCTGGCCGTGCCCGGCACGAGGGTCGCCGTCGAGATATTCGGCGAGAACTTTCCCGCGATCGTCCAGGAAGACAAACCGCTGTGGGACCCGGAAAATGCGCGGTTGCGGAGTTGAGCTCAACATGAATATAGACCGAGCCGATTGCGCCGCGCACGCTCGGCTTCACCCGTTCCCGTTCGACCCGACTACGGATGGAAACTCCCTGTGGGCCGAAGGTTCGCCGCGCTAATTCAACGACAAAAATGAAAGTCTGAAACAATGCCCGCATCCTCTTCCCGCCTCACCGGCATCATTCCTTCCGGCAAGGATGGCTGGGAGGTGCATTTTGCCGCCATGACCCGCAAACAGGCGGGCGAGCCCATTGTCATGCTATCCGTCGGCGACCACGACTTCGATACTCCTGCGGAAACCGTCGAGGCTTGCGTCACCGCGGTGCGGGGCGGTTTCCACCACTACACCCAGCTTCCGGGCATCCCGGCCCTGCGCGAGGCGATGGCAAAGGTCTCGACGCGCTGCACGGGCGTCCTGACTTCGGCGCAGGAAGTTATTGCAACGCCGGGCGGCCAGGCGGCGCTCTATGCAGCGGTGCAAGCTGTGCTTGATCCGGGCGGCCATGCAATCGTGGTGGCACCTTACTACGCAACCTATCCCGGCACGTTCCGCGCAGCAGAAGCCGACTTTACGGTGGTCGAGACCCTCGCCGAGAACGGCTTTCAGCCCGAGACGGCAGCGATCGAGGGCGCCGTGCGGTCCAACACTCGCGCCATTCTCATCAACACGCCGAACAACCCGACCGGCGCTGTTTATTCACGCAAGTCGCTGGAGGGCATTGCCGAAATCTGCCGCCGCCACGACCTCTGGCTTCTGTCGGACGAGGTCTACTGGACGCTCGGCGGCGGCGAGCACATCTCGCCGCGCTCGTTGCCCGGCATGGCCGACCGCACGCTGGTCGTCAACTCGATGTCGAAGAGCCACGGTATGACCGGCTGGCGCATCGGGTGGCTCACCGGTCCGAAGAATATCATCCGGCTGCTGATCAACCTCAACCTTGTCACCACCTACGGTCTGACCGACTTCGTCTCCCGCGCCGCGACCGAAGCACTGGAAAACGACTATGGCGTGGACGAGATCGCCGCGCGTTACGCCGCGCGCCGCCGCACCTTCCTCGACGAAATCGCCGGCTTGAACCATATCACCGTGCGCGGCTCCACAGGCGGCATGTATGTCATGCTCGACATCCGCGAGGTCGAACTCGATTGTGAGGCTTTCGCCTGGGCCTTCCTCGAGGCGGAGAAGGTGGCGGTCATGCCGGGTGTCAGCTTTGGCGACGCCGCTGCCGGCCACATCCGCATCAGCCTGTGCCAGACCGAAAGCGTGCTCGCCGACGCCGCCACGCGGCTGAAGCGCTTCGTCTCGTCCTACAGGAGAGAGGCTGCGTGAGCGCCCTGCCCTCAAAAGCCCGCGCCGTCATTATCGGGGGCGGCGTGTCCGGCTGCTCTGTCGCGTACCATCTGGCAAAGCTCGGCTGGACCGACATTGTCCTGCTTGAACGCAAGCAGCTCACCTCCGGCACCACCTGGCACGCGGCCGGTCTGATCGGGCAGCTTCGGGCCTCGCAGAACATGACGCGGCTCGCGAAATATTCCGCGGACCTTTACGTGAAGCTGGAAGCCGAGACCGGGGTCGCCACAGGCATGCGGCAGGTCGGATCCATCACCGTCGCGCTGACCGGAGAACGCAAGCACGAAATCTACCGGCAGGCCTCTCTGGCGCGTGCATTCGACGTCGATGTCCGGGAGATATCGCCCAATGAAGTCAAGCAGATGTACCCGCATCTCAATGTGTCGGATGTGGTCGGCGCCGTGCACCTGCCGCTCGACGGCCAGTGCGATCCGGCCAACATCGCCATGGCGCTGGCGAAGGGAGCGCGCCAGCGCGGCGCCAAAATCGTCGAGAACGTGAAGGTCACCAACGTCCACGCGAAAAACGGGCGCGTGACCGGAGTTTCATGGCAGAACGACGCGGAACAGGGGACGATCGAAAGCGACGTCGTCATAAACTGCGCGGGCATGTGGGCGCGCGAGCTTGGAGCGATGTCGGGTGTCACGATACCGCTGCACGCCTGCGAACACTTCTATCTGGTCACCGAGGCAATTCCCGGGCTCTCCCGCCTGCCGGTGCTTAGGGTGCCGGACGAGTGTGCCTATTACAAGGAGGACGCCGGCAAGATGATGCTCGGCGCATTCGAGCCGGTTGCCAAGCCGTGGGGCATGGAGGGGATCCGGGAGGATTTCTGCTTCGATCAGTTGCCCGAGGATTTCGAGCATTTCGAGCCGATCCTCGAAATGGGCGTGAACCGCATGCCCATGCTGGGCACCGCAGGCATCCACACTTTCTTCAACGGTCCCGAGAGCTTCACGCCCGACGACCGCTACTATCTGGGCGAAGCGCCTGAACTGCAAGGATACTGGGTCGCGGCCGGTTACAACTCGATCGGCATCGTTTCGTCCGGCGGCGCCGGCATGGCGCTGGCGCAGTGGATCAATGACGGAGAAGCGCCGTTCGACCTTTGGGAGGTCGATATCCGCCGCGCCCAGCCCTTCCAGAGGAACCGGCGTTACCTCAAGGAGCGCGTGTCGGAAACGCTCGGCCTGCTCTACGCCGATCACTTTCCCTACCGCCAGATGGCGACTTCCCGCGGTGTCCGCCGCTCGCCGCTGCACGAGCATTTGAAAGCGCGCGGCGCCGTTTTCGGCGAAGTTGCCGGCTGGGAGCGCGCCAATTGGTTCGCCAGGGCCGGCCAGGAACGCGAGTATCGTTACTCGTGGAAGCGCCAGAACTGGTTCGACAACCAGCGCGAGGAACATCTGGCCGTACGGCGCAATGTAGGGCTGTTCGACATGACGTCCTTCGGCAAGATCAGGGTCGAGGGCCGCGATGCGCTCGCCTTCCTTCAGCGGCTTTGCGCAAACGACATGGATGTCCCGGCAGGCAGGATCGTCTACACGCAGATGCTCAACCGGCGCGGCGGCATCGAGAGCGATCTCACGGTGACGCGGCTTTCGGAAACGGCCTTCCTGGCCGTCGTCCCTGGAGCGACGCTGCAGCGCGATCTGGCGTGGCTCAAAAGGCACCTTTCCGACGAGTTCGTTGTCATAACCGACATGACGGCGGCCGAAAGCGTTCTCTGCATAATGGGCCCTCAGGCAAGGACGCTGATCCAGAGGGTTAGCCCGAACGATTTCTCAAATGAAACCAATCCGTTCGGAACGTTTCACGAAATCGAGATCGGCATGGGGATAGCACGGGCCCACCGTGTCACCTATGTCGGCGAACTCGGCTGGGAGCTCTACGTTTCGACCGATCAGGCGGCTCAAATGTTCGAGGCGATCGAGGAGGCCGGAGCCAATCTCGACTTGAAGCTCTGCGGGCTGCACGCGCTTGATTCCTGCCGGATCGAAAAGGCATACCGGCATTTCGGCCACGACATCACCGACGAGGACCATGTGCTGGAAGCCGGCCTGGGCTTTGCGGTGAAGACGGGAAAAGGCGACTTCATCGGCCGCGACGCGGTGCTCAGAAAGAAGGATGCCGGCCTGTCGCGCCGCCTCGTACAGTTCAGGCTCGACGATCCCGAGCCCCTTCTCTTTCACAATGAGGCAATCGTGCGCGACGGCAGGATCGTGGGAACGATTACGTCAGGCAATTACGGCCACCACCTCGGGAGCGCGATCGGGCTCGGCTATGTCCCGAGTGCCGGCGAGACGGACGCTGATGTTCTCGGCTCATCCTACGAGATCGAGATCGCAGGCGAGCGCTTCAAGGCGCTGCCTTCGCTCAGACCAATGTACGATCCGAAGGCGGAGCGCGTGAGGGCTTAACAGTATCTGCTACTTTAGTTTGTTCTAGGTGAATTTACACAGCTCATTGATTGCGTGCAAACTTGAGTGTCACTAAACTCAGGGAGGTATGTGATGCCTACTGTCTACGGCAACAACAAGCGTATTTCAGGATCGTACACGATCTACGATACCGACAATAGATACCCAAGTGGTGACATTAGAGAAAAATGTGGCAACACAGCATTTTATCGTTTTTATACTGCCAGTCATAGCTCCTATGTTTCCGGGTATTGCTTAAATCTACCTGGAAACCCGGCAGGATATACGATAAGCTATAGCGGCGCGTTGCACACCACATTCGATCCGAACGGAAACTACGCAGCAGACGCCGGTTTCCGCCTCGAAAAGAAAGAGAAGATGGACTTTCCGAAGGATCAGGAAATAGGGTGATATAGCAAGCACTGCCGGAAATCTGCGGAGCACTTCATACCGATTGGAAATCCCGCTCCGCCCGATTTCCGGCAGGGTTCTTTTCTGGCGCGCATCGGCCTTGCATCCAAGCCGCGAGCCGGGCGCACCAGACGTGACCGCACCTTCCTCAGAGTTGTGACGGACGCGTTTAACTGAGGGAGGCTCAAAATGAATGCTGCTGGAAAACGAGCCTGGTGGGGCGACTACAGGACCACCGAATTTGCATCCATCGATCCGGAAGCGACGATTGCGGTGATACCCCTGGCTGCGATCGAGCAGCACGGTCCGCATCTGCCGGTCTCCACCGATGCTACGATCATGCAGGGCATGCTGGAGACCGTCATCGAGCGCCTGCCGGATGAACTGGACATTCGAATCCTGCCAGTTCAGTCGATCGGCAAATCAAATGAGCATCTTTCCGCGCCCGGCACGCTGACCCTGCCTGCCGGCACGCTGATTGACGCCTGGACCGAACTCGGGGCATCCGTAGCCAGGGCCGGTTTGAGAAAGCTGGCATTCGTCACCTCGCATGGAGGAAACGAGGAGATCATGGGCATTGTCTCGCGCGAGTTGCGAGTTCGTTTCGGCATGATGTCGATAAAGACGAGCTGGCAGCGCTTCGGGCGCCCTGAAGGCATGTATACCGAACTGGAAGACCGCCACGGCATCCACGGCGGAGACGTAGAGACCTCGCTAATGCTGCACTTCCGGCCTGACCTGGTGGATATGGAGAAGGCTAAGAACTTCGTTTCGAATGTCGCCCGCGCGGAAAAGACCTTCGATCTCATGCGCCAGACCGGCACCCACGCTTTTGCCTGGATTGCCGCCGACCTCAATGCGCACGGCGTTGTTGGCGACGCAAGCAAGGCAACCGCGGAAAAGGGCCGGCTGACCGCCGAATTCCAGGCTGACGGCTTTGTCAGGCTTCTGCGCGATATCCGTAAGGCGCAGCTTTCCGACTGGCTCGAGTAGAGGTGGCTTCGTCCGGAGTCGCCACCGCGCTCCGCTACGCATCATGCTCTATGCGGCAATGTCGGTTCCGCCGACTATCTCAATAAGCAAAGGCGCCAGATCTCCCGATGCGCCGATCTCGATCCTGTCGAGCTCGAGCCAGGCGGCCATGCTCTTCAGTTCGCTGAGCAGTGCTTCTGCTGTCCCGGCGGGTGCGTGGTCCTCGGCATGGGCCGCATTGACGCGGAGCACGCTGGCCTGGCGATCCGCCTTCAGGCAGACACGGCCAACCAGCCTCTCGCCAAACAGAAAAGGCAGCACGTAGTAGCCGTAGACGCGCTTGTCGGCGGGCGTGTAAATCTCGATCCGATAGCGGAAATCGAACAGCCTTTCGGTGCGTGAGCGTTCCCAGACAAGCGGGTCGAACGGGGCGAGCAGCGCGCGAGCGGCAACGCGGCGCGGCCGCCGGGACTTCGGGTCCAGGTAGGCCTTGCTCGCCCATCCATCCACTTTGACCGGCAAGAGCTCGCCCGCCTCCGCCAGTTCAGCGATGCGAGGATCGGCATCCGCCGGCGACATGCGGAAATAGTCGCGCAGGTCGCTTGCAGTGGCGATCCCGAGAGCTCGGGCAGCGATCCGCAGCAATTGGCGGTGGGCCTCCTCCGGTGCGGGCGTCGGCATCGCCAGAACCGATTTCGGCAGCACCCGCTCCGGCAGGTCGTAGACCCGCTCGAAACTCGGCCGGCGCCCTGCCGCCGTTATGCGGCCGGCCCAGAAGAGGAATTCCAGCGCGCTCTTGGAATCGCTCCACCCCCACCAGCCGCCGTTGCCTCGCTCGCCATCGAAATCCGAAGCGGCGAGCGGGCCTCGAGATACGACCTCCGAGAAGACTGCCTCGACGAAGTCCGCACGCTCGGCGGCAAGCTTCGCAAGATGGCCCCAGATGCCTTTGCCACGGGCGGCCCGTTCCATCCGCCAGCGCATGAGAGGATAGGTCTCGACCGGCAGCAGCGAGGCTTCATGCGCCCAGTATTCGAAGAGCAGGCGCTTGCGGCCCACTGCGGCGTCATCGATCAGGTCCCGCTGGTAGGGACCCAGCCGCGAAAAAAGCGGCATGTAGTGTGCCCTCACGATGACGCTGACGGAATCGATCTGGAACAGTCCGAGCCGTGACAGGACACGCTTGAGATGACGGCGGTCCACAGCGCCGCCAGGCTTGGGTTCGGCAAAGCCTTGCGCTGCCAGCACGATGCGGCGCGCCGCGGCAAGCGAGATTGTTTCCGTCATCAGCAAACGCTCCAGTCCGCTGCCCAAACGGTGCGGAATCGTCACTAGAGCGGCGGACGCTCTTACGGAATCAGCGCTGCCGCTCTAACCTTTTGTTCGAGCATCGGACCCGAAACCGGTTCCCACTTTCGGGCCCGATGCTCTAGGGTGTGCTGAGATTCAGGTCAGGCCGAGCCGAAAATGGCGGTTTTCGAGAACCGGCACGGAGCGTACGTTTGGGTACGTGAGTACCGGAAGCGCAGAAGACCGCCATTTGCAGGCCGGCATAACCTGAATATCAACAGACCTAGCCAGCATGCGGAAAGCTGCTGCATGCGCAACCCGAAAAGGTAGAGGTTTTCAACGCTCCTGCCAAAGACGGCGCCTGACGACAATCTGCGTGGGAGACCAAAAGCATCAAAATGGCCCGCTATCGCGGATTTCATACGGTCCGCCACAATGACGACATTTTCAATGCCTGATGCAAATACCTAGCGGACGATATATCGAGAATCGGCGGGACGAATTTTCTCGGAGACCTTGGGGGCGGGCAACCGTGGAATCCCGGACGTGGCAAGGAAGATTACTGCATTGCGGATTTCTGGTTGAAGGCGCTTTTTAAGGAATTGGTTGAGGTCATTGCAAGCCGTGCCTGCCGCAGGATATTCAAGTAAACTTGGCGAGTTGCGGACGTTCTCCGTGGAATGCAAGTGTATTTTTGTTGCATTGCAAAATGGAAATTGCCCGTGCGGCAATATACGATGGAGCGAAGATCGTCCTAAGAGCCTGACTCAAAAGTCATCACGTCGTGGCGAAAATGATCATTTGACAACCGGAGCGGGTGTACGAGCCGGCACGCGAGCCCCGGAAGTGCGAAAATGGCCACTTGCGGCCGGCCTTGGCGGCTCTAAAACGGTTTTGGGCGTGGGCTGCCAGCGACGACGCAGCCCGATTTCTGCAGCATGGAATGACTGAATGAATATCCGGACCGAACCCGCCCAACTGCAAGCAGGAATTCACCCGCTCCCTGCTGATGCCGAACTTCCGATCCGTTCGACTTTTCTCCCCGAAGAAAAGCTGAGGAAGCTGGGTGAAAGCCTTGCCAAGGGTGAAATTGAGTTCTTTTACGGCCTTGACACTTTTGACTTTCAGCAACGCAATCGCGAAAACGCAACAAAAATTCTGGAAGTCTACCGGCTTACCAACGATGCCCAGGCGCGCGGTGAGGTAATTACACCGGCCGCTCAATGGCTGCTCGACAACCACTATCTTGTCGAGGAAACGATCTTCCAGATCCGGCGCGATCTGCCGCGCCAATTCTATCGGGAGCTTCCGACCATGAGTGTCGGCGGCCACCGGATACCGCGCGCGCTGGCGCTCGCATGGATCTATGTCGCCCATGTCGACAGCATGGTGTCGGCAGATATGTTCCAGGCCATCGTCGAAGGCTATCAGTCAGTTGAGCCTTTGCGCATCGGCGAAATCTGGGCGCTGCCTTCGCTTCTGCGCTTCGTCCTCATCGAGAACCTGCGCCGGTTGGCTCTGCGCGTGAACCGGGCGCGCGAAATGAGACAAATCGCCAACTCGGTGGCGGATACGTTGCTCTCTGCAGGCGACGGTGACCGGCAGGACATTCTTGGCGGCTATGCCGCCCATGGGCGGGACACGACGTTTGCCACGCAGCTTCTCTACCGGTTACGCGACGGGTCGCAGAACGCCGGCAAGGCGCTGGTCTGGCTGGAAGGCGAACTGGAAAAGTCGGGCTCGGACGCCGAGGAAATCATCATCGCCGAACACCGCACGCTGTCGAGCGGCAACGTGACGACCGGCAACATCATCCGCGGGCTCAGGAAGATCAACGATATCGACTGGACCGAATGGTTTGAGGCGATCAGCCGGGTCGACGCACTGTTGCGGGAACGGACCGATTTTGCCGCGCTCGACTTTCCCTCGCGCGACCATTACCGTCAGGCGATCGAAGACTTGGCACGTCGCTCCCAGCTCAGCGAGTACTACGTAGCCGACCGCGCATTGCAGCTCGCCGGAACAACGCCCCCCTCGGGAACCGCCGAGGCCGATGCCGCCCCGACACAGCCGGATGCGGACGACATCGGCTTCCTGCTGGTCGGTCCCCGGCGCGAAGAGCTTGAACAGGCGATTGGCTATCGCCCTTCCTTCGGCAGAAGGTTCAACCGTTCCTTCCAGAAGAGCGGCTGGGCCGGAATTGCGGTCCCTGTGGCGCTCCTGACCGCGCTTTTCTTGTGGGTGACGGGCGCGGCTCTCGCCGCACTGGGACTTTCGGGCGTCGCGATTGGGGTGATGCTCGTTCTTTTTGCATTTCCGGCGACGGAGGCGACGCTCGGCTTCTTCTACACGGCGGTGCTCCTGTTCCTCAAGCCGACCAGCCTGATAGGCTATGAATACAAGGACGGTATTCCGGCCCAGGAGCGAACCATTGTCGTCATCCCCGTACTGATCGGTTCCCGCGACGATATCGAGGAAAATGTCCGCAATCTCGAGGTCCACTATCTCGGCAACAGTAAGGGCGACGTCCGATTCGCCTTGCTTTCGGATTGGCCTGACAGCGATCTCGAGCAGAGACCATCCGACCTGCAACTGCTGGCCTTTGCGCGCGAAGAGATCGCCAGGCTGAACCACCGGTATCCATGCCAGGGCTCTCTCCGTTTTCACCTGCTGCATCGCCGACGCCTCTACAATGAGGCGCAGGGCTGCTGGATGGGCTGGGAACGCAAGCGCGGCAAGTTGCACGAGTTCAACCGGCTTCTGCGCGGCGATGTGGATACGACCTTCCTGCCGCCCACCGATCCGCTGCCGGAGGGCGTCGTTTTTGTGATGACGCTCGATGCCGACACCCGCATGACACGCGATACCGTGACAAAGCTGGTCGGCAAGCTCGGACACCCCCTCAACCGGCCATGCCTCGACCCTGTGACCCGCCGCGTGACGGCGGGTTACGGCATCCTGCAGCCGCGTGTGACGGCCTCGCTGACAACCGGCGACGATGCCTCCTTCTTCCAGCGTGTTTTCTCGGCTAACCGCGGCCTTGATCCGTATGTCTTTGCGGTATCGGATGTCTATCAGGACGTCTTTGGCGAGGGTTCCTTCACCGGCAAGGGTCTTTATCACATAGATGCGGTAGAGGCCGCGCTGGAAGGCCGTATTGCCGAAAACACGATACTGAGCCACGACCTGCTGGAGGGTGCCCTTGCCCGTTCGGCTTTGGTCACCGATGTCGAGGTCGTCGAGGACTACCCGACCCGCTACGCGGTGGACGCCTCGCGCCAGCATCGGTGGGCGCGCGGCGACTGGCAGCTCCTGCCCTTCATCTTCGGCCGTGCCGCCCGCTCCGTGCCTGCGCTGTCGCGCTGGAAGATGGTCGACAACCTGCGCCGATCGGTGACCCCGGTCTTCTGGGTGCTGGCCTCGATAGCTGGCTGGACCCTGCTTCCGTTCAGCGCGGCGGTCCAGTGGCAAGCTCTGCTTATCCTTAGCCTGTTCATGGCACTGACGTTCGGCGTTATCGACTCGATCTTTCCGAGCAGCCGCGAAACGACCCTGCGCGGGCACATCAACGCCCTTGCGCGCGACTTTGCCTTCGGTACGGCGCAAGTGGCGCTCAAGACTGTGCTGATCGCCGACGCGGCCTGGATGATGGGCGACGCCATCTTTCGCACCCTCTACCGGCTTCTGGTCAGCCACAAAAACCTGCTCGAGTGGCGGACAGCCTCCCAGGCAGACAAGTCCCGCGGCGATGACATCAAGGCGCACTACCGGATGATGTTCGGCGCGGTGGTGATTGGCATCGCCGGCCCGCTGCTGCCGCTGCTGGCCGGGTCTTCCGGGGTCTATGTCGCTCTTATCTTCTCGCTTTTCTGGATATTCTCGCCGGCTTTTGCGTGGCTGGTCAGCCGTTCGGCCGAAAATGAGGACCGGCTGGACATTGCCGAGTCCGACAGGGTGAGACTTCGCACCATCGCGCGGCGGACCTGGCTCTATTTCGAGACATTCGTCACGCACGAGCATCGCATGCTGCCGCCGGATAATTTCCAGGAAACGCCGGTACCAGTTGTCGCCAATCGCACGTCGCCGACGAATATCGGCGTCTACTTTCTGTCGATTGTTTCGGCGCGCGATTTCGGATGGATCGGCCTTGCCGACGCGGTCGATCGCATCGATGCCACATTGACGACGATCGAGCACATGGAGCGACATCGCGGCCACCTCTACAACTGGTATGACACGAACACGCTGCAGCCGCTCCATCCGCTCTACATTTCGAGCGTCGACAGCGGCAATCTGGCGGGCCACCTGATTGCATTGGCCGCCGCCTGCCAGGAATGGGCGGAAGCGCCGGCGGTTCACCTGCAGGGCGACTTCGACGGGTTGATCGATACCGTGGCGATCCTCGAGGAAAGCCTCGACGCGCTGCCTGACGATCGCCGCCAGCTAAGGCCGCTGCGCAAGCGGCTGCGCGACCGGATCGTAGGCATGCGGCGCGCCGTCGAGACCATCAAGAACGAGCCGGAAATGGCCTCGATCCGCACGATCAACCTCGCCGTGATCGCCGCCGAGTTGCACAAGCTCGCCGATTCCATCCATCACGAGACAGGTTCTGCTAGAAGCGAGGAGCTGGCCGGCTGGGCTACCAGGCTCGAAGCCACGTGCGAGGCGCATGTGCATGACGCCCATAGCGACCAAACCAGTCTCGGCCCGTTGCGCAAGAGGCTGGAACAACTGCGCGACCGTGCGCGCAAATTCGCCTTCGAGATGGATTTCTCGTTCCTGCTCAGGCGCGACCGCAAGCTGCTGGCCATCGGCTACAGGGTCGAGGAGCATCAGCTCGACGAGAGCTGCTACGACCTTCTGGCCTCCGAGGCGCGCCTGACCAGCCTGTTCGCGATTGCAAAGGGCGACGTCCACACGGAACACTGGTTCCGGCTTGGCCGGCCGATGGTCGAGATCGGGTTCCGAGGAGCCCTGATGTCCTGGTCGGGGTCGATGTTTGAATATTTGATGCCCCCACTCGTGATGAAGGAGCCGCAGGGAGGCATTCTCAATCAAACCAGCAACCTCGTCATCAGGCGGCAGATTCAATACGCCCGCTCGAAACAGATCCCTTGGGGCATTTCGGAAGCCGCCTACAACGGCCGCGACCGGGAAATGACCTACCAATATACCAACTTCGGCGTGCCCGGCCTCGGACTTAAGCGCGGACTGGCGCAGAATACCGTTATCGCTCCGTATGCGTCAGCACTTGCGGCTCAGTTCATGCCTCACGAGGCGGTGGAGAATCTTCGCCGTCTCCGGCTGATCGGGGCAATGGGCCGCTACGGCTACTACGACGCGGTCGATTTTACGCCGCAACGCGTCCCCGAGGGCGACCGCCGCGCGATCGTGCAAAACTATATGGCGCACCACCAGGGCATGTCGATCGTTGCCATTGCCAACGCGGTATTCGAGGGCCGCATGCGTGATCGCTTCCATAGCGATCCGGTTATCGAGTCGGCGGAATTGCTGCTCCAGGAAAAGGCGCCGCGCGATGTTCCGGTCGCCATCGTCAAGCCGGAGGCGGCCGAACGCAGCAAGGCCGAAATCTCCGAAGTCAGCCCCGACACGCGCGTAATCCTCAACCCCCTCAGGGCACTGCGCGCGACCAGTGTCATGTCCAACGGCCACTATTCGGTGATGGTGACCGCGACCGGTTCCGGGTACAGCCGCTGGAACGATCTGGCCGTGACCCGGTGGCAGCCCGATCCAACAGAGGATCGTCTCGGCACCTACGTCTTTCTGTCGGACGTGGAGTCAGGAGACTGGTGGTCCGCCACGGCGGAGCCGAAGCGCGCGCCAGACGAGACGTCCCAAACCCTGTTCTGCGACGACAAGGCGACGTTCATAAAGACGGTGGGCTCCCTGCGTTCGGAAGTCGAATGCATCGTGGTATCGGAGGGCAACGGCGAAGGCCGCCAAATCGTCATTTTCAACGACGGCAACACCGACCGCCAGATCGCGGTAACATCCCTTGCGGAACTCGTGCTCGCGCCGGAAATTTCCGACAGCGCCCATCCCGCCTTCTCGAAAATGTTCGTCGAGACGGAGATAACCGCCGACAGAAGCGCGATCTTTGCCAAGCGTAAAAAGCGTGACGAGAACGACCCCGACATCGCGCTCGCGCATTTCGTTACCGGCGGCGCTGGCTTCGGGCGCGACGTGGAGGCGGAAACCGACCGCCGCGCCTTCATCGGCCGCGGTCGTACCATTGCAAACGCCGCCGCGTTCGACCCGGGCGCCAGGCTTTCCGGCAACCACGGGTTTGTGCTCGATCCGATTGTCGCGATCCGGCGCCGCGTAAAGGTTCCTGCCAAGAAGAAAGTCTCGCTGACGTTCTGGACCGTCGTAGGCGAAAACCGCGAAGAGGTTGAGGCGACGATGGCCCGTCTCGACCATTCCGAAAGCTTCTCGCGGCAAGCGATGCTTTCGTGGACGCGTTCCCAGGTCCAGACGCGGCATATCGGGCTGACCCTCACGCAGGCCGCGAATGTACAGAAACTTGCCCGCTACCTGCTTTATCCGGACCCGTCGGTGCGGATTGCGGCGCAGGCAATCGCGACCGGGCTCGGTCGCCAGTCGGCGCTTTGGCCGATGGCCATCTCAGGGGACTTTCCGATCTTCGTTCTGAGGATCGGCGATGCCGCCGATTTGGAGATTGTCACACAGACGCTGCGCTTCCAGGAATACATGCGCGCGCGTGGACTTGTGGCCGATCTTGTCATCGTCAACGAGCAGGCCGCCTCCTACGTCCAGGATCTGCAGCAGGCAATCGAATGGCTCTGCGAGAACAGCCGGCTGCGAGGAAGGGAGCTCGGTCCTCGGCAGCATATTTTCGCTGTCCGGCGGGACCTGATGGACGAAGCCTCGTACCGCACGTTGCTCGCTGCCGCCCGCATCGCATTCCACACGCGCAACGGCACCGTCTTCGACCAGCTCGAGCGCGCCGAAGCCGCGGCACTTACCACACGTGATGCCGCGATTGCTGCGCTGCATGAAAGAGCCGAGGTGCGCGGCCGGCCGGCGCTCGTCGCGCCTTTGCGCCCCGTTGCGAACCTGCAGACCGGTGCCGAGGGCCTTGCCTTCTGGAACGGCTTCGGAGGCTTCGACCGCGGCGGCCGCGACTATGTGGTGCGCCTGAGCGACGAGCGGTCGACGCCGCAGCCGTGGGTGAACGTCGTCGCCAATGCGTCGTTCGGCTTCCATACGTCAGCCGAAGGCGCTTCGTTCACCTGGAGCCGCAACAGCCGCGACTTCCAGCTCACCCCTTGGTCGAATGATCCGGTGAGCAACAGGCCGGGTGAGGCAATCTATGTATACGATCACGCGAGCGGGAGGGCGTTCTCGCCATTCGCCGCGATCGCGCGCGACGTCTCGATGGTCTACGAAGCGCGGCACAGCCAGGGCCTGTCGACCTTCACGGCCAGGCGCGGCCCGCTCTCGATGGAAGTAACACAGCTTGTTGACGCGATCGACCCGGTGAAGATCTCCCGGCTGAAGATCAGGAACACCAGTTCCACACCGGCCAGATTGCGCATTTACGCCTATGCCGAGTGGGTGCTGGGCAGCAGTCGCGCGCGGTCCGCACCGTATATTGTTCCGTCGCGGGATGCCGATACCGGCGCGTTGCTCGCCCGCAATGCCTACAGCCTCGACTTTGGCGATCGTGTGGCGTTTCTGGCCAGCGACCGTGCAACGCATTCGGTCAGCTGCGACCGCCACGAATTCATAGGTTCCCGCGGCACCGTGGAGCTTCCTGAAACCGTGGCAGCCGGCGCCTCACTCTCGAACCGTGTCGAAGCCGGATCCGATCCGTGCGCGGCCATGGCGCACGACATCGAAATCCCGGCCGGAGGAGAAGCAATGCTCCTCTGGCTGCTTGGGGATGCCGGCTCGTCGGAAGAGGCGGCGGCGCTGGTCGCGCGCCATCGCGCCCGCGACTTCGACGAGCGTATTTCCGAAGTGACCAAAACCTGGCGCGGGTTCCTCGAAACGCTGCAGGTCGAGACGCCCGATAAGGCGTTCGACAGCATCGTCAATCATTGGCTGCCCTACCAAAGCCTTGCCTGCCGCATCCGCGCCCGCTCGGCGTTCTATCAGGCGAGCGGCGCCTTCGGCTTCCGCGACCAATTGCAGGACACTTTGGCGCTTCTGCTTCACGATCCGAAACTGGCACATGCGCAAATCCTCAACGCCGCCGGCCGCCAGTTCCAGGAAGGCGATGTCCAACACTGGTGGCTGCCGCGTACGGGCGCGGGTGTCCGCACAACGATTTCGGACGATGTGGTCTGGCTTGGATATGCGGTCGCGCACTACGTCAACGTCACGGGCGATCGGTCCATTCTCCAGGAAAGAGTGCATTTCATCGAGGGCCAGCAGTTGCAGCCGGCAGAACATGATGCGTTCTTCACACCGGAGACCTCGAAAGCAGAAGCTACTCTCTACGAACATTGCGCGCGCGCGCTCGATCTCGCCGTCAGACGCACCGGCCCGAGCGGACTGCCGCTGATCCTTGGCGGAGACTGGAACGACGGCATGAACCGCGTGGGCGCCGAAGGCCGCGGCGAAAGCGTCTGGTTGGGTTGGTTCCTGTTGAAGGCGCTCGCGGACTTTGTCCCGATTGCCGAAGATCGCAAGGACGCCAAGCGCGCGCAAAGTTGGAACAAGCACGCGAAATCGCTGAAGCGGGCGCTCGAGAACGCGGCCTGGGACGGCGAATGGTATCGCCGCGGTACCTACGACGATGGGTCGCCGCTCGGTTCGCGGGAGTCCGATGAATGCCAAATCGATTTCGATCGCCCAGTCATGGAGCGTGCTTTCCGGGCATGGCGACCCGGCACGGTCCGAGACCGCGATGAATTCGGCGATAAAGCGGCTGGTCGATGAAGAACTGAAAATCGTAAAGCTGTTCGCGCCCCCCTTCGCCAATACGGAGAAGGAACCGGGCTACATCAAGAGCTACCCCCCCGGCGTGCGCGAAAACGGCGGACAGTATACGCACGCAGCCACGTGGTTCGTCATCGCCCTGGCCGAAATGGGCAGGACCGACGATGCGTGGCGCGCTTTCCAGATGCTCAACCCGGTCAACCACGCGCTGGATGCCGATGCGGCCGAGCATTACAGGGTCGAGCCCTACGTGGTTGCGGCCGATATCTACTCGCAGGGGACGAAAGGCGGGCGCGGCGGCTGGACCTGGTATACGGGCTCGGCGGGCTGGCTCTACCGCGCTGCTGTCGAGGGTATTTTGGGAATCCGCAAGCAGGGCGACCGGTTGCGCATTGAACCGAGGCTCCCGTCACACTGGGAAGGCTATTCGATCACGATCAATCTCGCTGGCGCGACATACAATATCCGTGTAAAAAAAGAAGAGGGTGCAAAGACTGCGGTTATTGAAGTCAATGGACGCAAAATAAAGGACCAAACAATACAGCTTTCGGATGGCGGCGAGCGAGATGTTCTTGTGACTATTCCGGCTTGACCTCAAGACCAAATTTGATCATCCGTCGACACGCGCGGCCTTGCTTTCGCCCTAGTGTCGCCATTTTTTCCTTATTTGTCAGCTTGTTACGCGATCACGTCAGGTTACCGCCGCTGCATATTGTTGTCCAACGTTTGGGAACCTGCGTCACACGGAAGCATTGTAAAGTGTAGCTCCAATCTGTACGTGTCGCGCCGTCGCAGTGCACAATTTTCCCCCCGGGGGTTGCCAGTGTCTTTGTTCGAAGTCTACTTGAGAGCGCTCCGGCACCTTGCTCCCGCAAAGCGCCGGGTTTTTTTCATCTGTGCGGCGAATATCGTGCTGGCGATGGTGTCGGTTGCAGAGCCGGCGCTGTTCGGCCGTATCATCGACGCGATCTCGGACAAGAGCGATGTGGCTCCGACCCTCGCTCTGTGGGCGGGGCTCGGGGCGTTCAACATCGTCGCGGTCGTGCTCATCGCGCGCGGCGCCGATCGCCTGGCGCACGAAATGCGAGCGGGGGTCCTCACCGAGTCCTTCGAGCGCGTCATCACCATGCCCCTTGCCTGGCATCACGAGCGCGGCACATCGAACACGCTGCATACGTTGCAGCGAGCCGTCGAGACCCTTTTCAGTCTTTGGCTGGAATTCATGCGCCAGCATCTGGTAGCAGCTGTAACTTTGGTACTGCTTGTTCCGACCGCACTGTCGATGGACCTGCGCATGTCAGCGGTGCTGCTCTGCCTCGGCGGCCTCTACATCGCAATCGATCGGCTGGTGATGCGCAGGACAAAGGAAGGACAGGCTACGGTCGAACGCCACTATCATCGCGTGTTCTCCCATGTCAGCGATTCTATCGGCAACGTGTCGGTTCTGCAGAGCTACAATCGCGTGAGCGAGGAAACCAAGGCACTCAGGGAATATACCCAGCAGCTCGTCAGCGCACAGTATCCGGTGCTCGACTGGTGGGCGCTTGCCGCAGCACTTCACCGGCTTGCCTCGACTGTTTCGATGATGATCGTCCTTTTGATCGGCGCGCTGCTGGTCACGCACGGGCATTTGCGCATCGGCGATATCGTCGCCTTTACCGGCTTTGCGACGTTGCTCATCAGCCGCCTCGACCAGATCACCGCTTTTGTCCACCAAGTGTTTGATGCCCGCACCAAGCTGGAAGAGTTCTATGCGCTGGAGGGCGCCTGGGCGATACGCCAGGAGCCCGAGGGGCTGCGCGAGTTGGCTAGCGCGACCGGCTACGTGCGGTTCGAGAATGTCGGCTTCAAGTTCCCCAATTGCGGTCATGGCGTCACCAACATCTCGTTCGAAGTGCAGGCAGGGGAAACGATTGCCGTCGTCGGCCCAACCGGCGCCGGCAAGACGACGCTGATCAACCTTCTCCAGCGCGTCTACGACCCTGACGAGGGACGCATCCTGATCGACGGCATTGACACCCGCACGGTCAGCCGCAAGTCGCTGCGCCAGTCGATCGCCACCGTGTTCCAGGACGCCGGTTTGTTCAACCGTTCCATCGAAGACAATATTCGGGTGGGCTGCGAGACCGCGAGCTATAGCGATATCCACGCGGCTGCCCAGGCGGCGGCCGCTCAGGACTTCATACTTTCGAAGTGCGACGGCTACGACACGCTTGTCGGCGAGCGCGGCGGAAAGCTCTCCGGCGGCGAACGTCAGCGCATCGCGATTGCGCGCGCCGTGCTCAAGAATGCCCCCATCCTGGTGCTTGACGAGGCTACCAGCGCACTCGACGTCGAGACGGAAGCGCGCGTCAAGGAAGCGATCGATCGGCTTCGCGACGGACGCACGACTTTCATCATCGCTCACCGGCTGACGACGGTTCGCGACGCCGACCGGGTCATATTCATGGACAACGGCCACATCATCGAGCAGGGCGCTTTCCACGAACTCGCCGTGAGCAACGGACGCTTTGCCGGCCTCTTGCGTGCTGGCGGCCTGCTGAACGACGAGGAAGTGCGCCGCCTGAGCCGGATTTCCGTTCCAGGCGAGGCAGCCTAACGGCTGCTTCGCCGGCCCGCCGATGCTAGTTTCAAAGAGACAGCGTCCTTCGCGCGTCCGAGGGTACGCGTGGCGCTGTGGTCGAATGCCAAGGCCCTTCGGCGCTTCCGATAATGCTTCCAGGGATCGTCCGCAGCCAACGCCTGGGCCAATTTCTGCCCGCCTATCCAGAAGTCTGCCGGCGACAGCCCGTCGAGTGCTTCCCATGGAACCGGCAGGGATACGGTCGCGCCACTCCTGGCACGGCTCGAATAGGCCGCAACCGTCGTAGCGCCTCGCGCATTGCGCAGGTAGTCGATGAAGATCCTTCCCCTACGAGCGCTTTTCGACAATGTCGCCGTGTAGCGCCCCGGATCGGATTGCTCCATCGCGCGGGCGAAATCATGCGCGAACGACTTGACGGTTGCCCAATCCGCTTTCGGCTTTAGCGGCACAATTACATGGAAGCCCTTGCCTCCGGAAGTCTTCAGGAAACTCGGCAGGCCGAGGTCATCGAGCCGGCTCTTGACATCGAGCGTGGCCGCGCGGATGTCGGCGACATTCAATCCTTCGTCCGGATCGAGATCGAATACGATCTGGTCCGGCGTACCTATGGCGTCGAGCGTTGCACCCCATATGTGGATTTCGACGACGCCGAGCTGTACCAGCGCGGCGACCCCGTCGAAGTCGCGAATGGAGAGAACCTCTTCGCCATCGTCCGGGTCCTTCGATGTGAAGATCGCCTCGTGCATTCCCTGCATTGCGT
Organism: uncultured Alphaproteobacteria bacterium; assembly: GCA_963813315.1. Lineage (GTDB taxonomy): Bacteria > Pseudomonadota > Alphaproteobacteria > Rhizobiales > Rhizobiaceae > CAWEYO01. The sequence continues at coordinate 162,670 of CAWEYO010000017.1, forward strand.
GCTTCTGGAAAAAGCGCTGCCCCTTTATGCCGTCCGGGGCGCGCACCAGCGCCAGCGGCCGGTTCATGACGAAGCCCTTCATGCGTGGCCAGACGGCAGCATAGTGCTGCAACAAATCCTGCTTGGTCACGTCTTCGTCCGGCCAGAGCTCCTTGTCCGGGCTGGAAAGGATGACCGATGTCCGGCGCCGCACTTTGCCGGATCGATCTCGCTGAACGGCCTTTTCCGTCGCGGGTTTCGGTCCCCTCGCAGGCTCCGGCTTTTCCATGACGACCTCCCGGCGGGCTCCTCGCGCGGACGTTTGGAATGAATGGTGGAGGAATGTTACCGTCCTTTGTTTGCGAGCCCAATGCAATTCATTGATCCGGTTCAGTAACGTTCGGGGACAGCACGAAAAGTTCGACGCTCACGAGACAACCACGGACCGGAAATCGGCACTAAGCTTGGCGGGGATGCGACGCCGTGATAGGCGGCATCGGTTCGGGCGGCTCGCTGGCCGGGCTCGGCCCGTGCCCCGGCGGATGTTTTGCAACGGGTCGGCAACAAAGTCTCGTCGTGCGGCCGAATGCCCGCCGAGAGGGCTGGACACGGCGGAAAGGTATGGCTATATGCGCGCCATTCCCCGGTTTCGCCGGTGTGTGGGTGTGTAGCTCAGTTGGTAGAGCAGCTGACTCTTAATCAGCGGGTCCTCGGTTCGATCCCGGGCACACCCACCAAATCCAAAGCATTGGAATTGTTATACTTTCAGGCAGACTGGCGTTCAAAAATGCAGCCTTGGTGCTGGACTTGCGAACGCTCTGCTTAAACAACTGCCTAAACAACCGGCGCGGCCAAGTGCCCGAGGGTTCAGGTGACGTCCCGGGGCAGTCGAACAAAGAGGCTAGTGTGGTATAATAGTACCATCGCAAGCAGCTCTGGTATGGGTTATGAACCACGCTCCTCTCAACCCCGTCGAATACCTGGGGCTGGAAGCCGTGCGCGCCGGAGTTCCACGCTGGCACGCGGCGATGGCTCAAGGACGGCAATTGGCGCCGAAGTGCGGCTGCATCCTCCGGGATGGCCGCAAGTGCCGGAATTCGTCCATACGCGAGGCCCGCAAGCTCAAGCCTCCGGTCTTCCGCTGCCGTCTCCATATGCCGCGGGAAGTCTGGATCAGGATCGATCACATTCGTCGGCGCCGCGGGCAAGTGCTGGCCCTTTCGGAGAACCGCCGTCTCCGCAGTGCCGGCCTTGCCATGCTGAGGCAAATTGAAATCCGCGATCTCCTGCACCGTTGGGAGATTGATCCCGAGTTCGAAGCCGACATGATCGCACTGTCGCCCGGCGACCAAAAGCGCGTCGACAAATGGCTCAGTGAGCGCGGTTTCAACCTCGACCACCTGCCCGAAACAGGCAGGTCGATGACCCCATGCCGACGCGGGTTCGTCAACTTCCGTGTGGCGCTCCACCTTTCCGGCCGGTTGACCGAGTTCCTGGCGATGAGATCGATCCGGTCTGCCGTCCGCCGCGACGCCAAGTGGTTCGCTGCGAAGGCCGCCGTCGAGGCTACGTTTCCGGCATGGGACAGCGATCCGGACGGCGCAGAGTGGCGGCCCTTTCCATGAAAATCCGCGACGACGATCCCTTCTTCACCGTCGACGTCCCCGTCCTTCGCATCCGCCCCTGCACCCCAGCTGAAGCCGCGGCGCGCACCAACCGGTGGGGCCGGTCAAGAGCTGGCAAGCTCCGGCGTCGGCTGGAGGCCGCAGGCAAGGCCGAGCACCGCGCCTGCCAAGCCGTTGCCTCGGCTGCTGGCCGGAGTGCGGTGCCCGAACCATTGCCGCCGTGGCGCGAATTCGCCGCCGCCTGGCGGCACGTGTGCGCCACCTATGACGGCCTGTTCCTGAGCGAGGAAGAGGAAGAACTCGCGCGTGTCGCCTTCCACCGGGGCGGCGCCCGCTGGCGCATCTTTCGGATGGAACTTGCGGAGCGGAAACGCGATCGAGAGATCAAGGCCCAACATAGGAGGTTCGAGGCTGCGCGCCGCCGGACAAGGCTCGACAGGAACTCCGGCTGGTAGGTTTGATCTGCTTCCCGGCCCGCCAGCCAGCCAGCCCTGACCGGCAATGGTGGTAACGACGATGTGGTCCCCTTGGGGCGCCTACCTGGCATATGTGCTCATGGCTGATTGCCCACAACCCCGTTCCGCGATCACTGCCCGCGTGGGAAGACTCTGGTAGTTGGCTGAACACTCGACTGGCGCACTACGCAGGAGGATAGTCAAGATCGACTGGCGATGCCACTGCGAGGATTGCCGCCACTCCTTCACAAGGGGGGCAGCAACGGACTCTTCGTGCCGCGACAACGCAGCTTTGCGCGCATTTCAGGGTCATCCGAGCAGCGATCTTTCGGGAAGGGAAAATCGGCCCGGGAAGGTCGGCAAAGGGTCCAAACTTTGCCGTTTAAGCCGGCTGCCCGAACGGGTAACTAGCGCCATATCGGGACATTGGTCGCTACGGCGAGCAAGAGCAGGAGTCGACCCCTGACGGCTGTTCAGCTGCACCCCCTCGAAGGTCCAGATTGGTGGTGACGAGCCGTCATTCACTCCGGCCGCTTGAGGGATACGTTTGCGCCCATTCGCTCCAGCTAACCGATGCAAGGCGACAGCTTTCGGGGCTCGGCCAGAAGTGGTCGATAGTGACTGCGATAAACACGGTGACCGAACATTCGCAGCAGTCCGTTGCGCAGTGTCGGATGCAATTGGCGGATGCGGTCGCGGCGATGCGTCATCGCTTGCACCCAACGAACCCGAGGACGGCGGCGCGCCTCGTATGCGGACAGCGCCGCTCCGATGCTAGCCTGTTTGGACAGGCACTCAGCCAACACCAGGGCGTCCTCGATCGCCATCGCGGCGCCTTGAGCCATGTTTGGGCTCATCGCGTGCGCGGCGTCGCCGACGAGCAGGGCGCGGCCAAGTGACCAACTGTCGAGGACGACCTCTTCGATCGCCGCGTCATGAATCGCGGCACTGCCTTCCAAAGCTTCGCGGATCGCGATGGCCGGACCACCGAAATCGGCAAGCACTTCTTGCAGACGGTCAGTGGAAATTGCCGGCGATTTCGGCGGTTCCGTGCCCATCAAATCGACGTAGCAATAGGCTCGCCCGCCGCCGATTGGAACCGTCAGGCACGCGGACTGTTGGCTCATGAACACTGACCAAGTTGTTATTTGCGACGGACATTGCACGACGAAACGCCAACCCCACTGCTTGAGCGCACGCAATCCCGCATCGTCGAATACCAGGCGCCTGACCGACGACCCGATCCCATCAGCGCCGACCACGAGATCGTACCTCTCCCGCGAGCCGTCACTGAGGTGAACTATCGCAGAGTCGACCGTCTGAGTGAGCGCAACAAGCGTGATGCCCGTCCGGATTGGTGGGGCATCCTTCATTTCCCGCAGTGCAACGTGCAAATCCGCCCGATGAATCGCGACGCACGGTGGTCCCGTCTCGCTCCACACGGAACCCAGGTTCACCTCCCGCAGCAACCTGCCGCGATGGTCGCAGAATCTCTGAGTTTCGATCCGTGCGCCCCGCTTTTCTACTTCGGCGTCGAGTTCAAAAGCGCGCAGAGCACGCAGGGCATTTCCCGGCAAATACATGCCGGTCCCGGCATCGCTCCAGCCGGCGCTGCGTTCAATGATGTCAGGAAAACAGCCACGTCGCTGTAGCGCTCGGCCCAGCGCGAGACCCGCAACGCCCGCACCGACAACGAGTACACGCAATTGTCCCAAATTCATGGGACGTCTCCCTTTCGCTGTACCGTCTTCCGAAACATCTGGACCATCGGGGGCAATACGTTTCTGGCTCGGCCATCCTCAATCGCCGAAGATTTCGACCTTGAGGCCCTCTTGCGCGCACGTTCCTTGAGCAACTCGAGCATGACGGGAGGCTGGTGCGTCGCAGTACCTGCACGCCAAGACGCGCCGCTGGGATACTGAGGGCACCGCTGCCTGCGGCCACGTCCGGAAATTTCATGCCAGAAAGCACACCTGCGCTGCCCAAGCCTTGGTTCTCCACTCACATCTGTGTGGGGTGTTCGTCCGGTCACATTCCTGCGCAATCTTGTCCCAGGTATCCTGTGCCGTTTCCGAAGCGCTCATGGCTTCCTTCCCTTCTGCTGTGCTTGCTCACTCCGATAAGACAGCCGAGATCGGTGCGGCGCTATGCGCATCCTCGGCGGCCTCCTTGGCACTACCGAACAGCACGCGAAAAGCGGTTGGCAGCCTGAGCAGCGCGAGCGGCGGGTCGACCATTCCGATGATCCGACGCATGGCGAGCGCAACGGCAGGATCGTGGCGCGCGACGCGCATCGCCCGCGCCACATAGGCTCGAATCGGTGCGGGCGTGGGGTCCGGCGGCGCGACGACACTCGGCAGATCGAGGTCCGAGGACCACGAGAGATTGAACGGCTGCGATGCGGCCTTGACGGCCAGCTTGTAGTAGCGACGCGGCAGCGAGCGTCGGCCGCGCTTGAGCGCTTTGGCGAGCGCATCCGCCTGCAAAACGGCCGAGGTGATTCCCTGACCGTAGCTCGGGTTCAGCTGGCAGAGGGAGTCTCCGAGACAGAGATAGCCGTCAGGTAACACGCGCAGCTTGTCGAAGCGGCGAAGGCACGCCGCGGGGAAAGCGAACACGGCCCCATCGTCCAACGCTGTCGCGCCAGCGAGCAATTCGCCGATGTCGTCTGCAACGAGTGTGCGCGCGAAGGCGCGAAACTCGGAGAGCTCGGTCGGCGGCGTCTCCCCGCCGTATTCGAAGAGTGTGACGAGCCAGCGGTCCCCTTCGACCGCGAACGCGACTGCACCCCGCGGAATGTCGGCCGTCGGCGAAATAATTACGAGTTTGTCGCCATGCAGATCGGCTGCGGCGCGCGAGAGGAGGCGCGACGCGTAGTGGACGTCCACGCGCACTTCCGTGACGCTGGGCTCGGCGTAACCGAGCGCGGATAGCCAGCGACGCGCGCGGGTGCCGCGCCCCATGGCGTCCACAACAAGCTCGCCCGCCAACGAGGTTTCACCATGCCAATTCCGGAGCAACGCGCCTGCCACGTTGCCGGGGCGGTCCTCGTAGACGCCCGTGACTTCGCGTTCCGTCGCAAAGCTCACGTTCCCGAGCGCACGCACGCGGCGGCGTAGGATCGCGTCGAGCAGAGGGCGGGTCAGCAGAAGCGTTGTGGGTGCACCATGCGTGTGGGCGTAACGCAGGCCGCGAATGATCGCCCGAGCTTCGTCGGCCACTGGCACCGCCCCAGCCCGCTCGAATTCGTCGGTCACGCCGGGAAACCACGCTTCGAGCAACGGCAGTGCGCCCGGGTGAAGATTGTTCGCGTGGCGCGACTGGGGCGTGCCCTTGCGGTGCAAGGCGGCGTCCGGAAGGTCATCACGATCGACCAGGGTGACATGCTCGGCGAGGTGCGCGAGCACGCCCGCGGCCAACAGGCCCGCGGCGCTGCCTCCCAGAACGATGGCGTGAGCGAGGCGGTTCTCTATCATGAACTCGGTCCTCCGGCAGCCCGCAGGGGACTCCACGGCCCTATAGCTATCTCAAAAGGTTCCACGGTTCCGTGAAATGGTTCACGGGATCGGCTCCGCCGCATCTTCGCCACTCAATGGACCGGAATGGACCATTCCAGACGATAAACGATCCCCTCGGCAGTAAATGTTGTGCTCCTTCGATCGCGGTGATGTCGCAAAACGGCGACGCTCGGTCACACGGTGGGCCTGATGTTCTGGTTCAGGCGAAAGAGGTTCGTGGGGTCGTACTTGTTCTTGAGCGCCACGAGCTTCTGGTAGTTGGGCCCGTACGCAGCCCGGACGCGATCCTCGCCCTCGTCGCCAAGATTGTTCACATAGACGGCGCCGGTGGAGAATGGCCGCATCGCTGCCCAAAAGTCCCTTGCCCACCGGATGTTCGCCGCATCGTCCGCCGGATCATCCCAGATCGCAATCGGGAAGCAATCGTAGGCTGCCTCTCGCCCGCCATAGGCCGTCGCCGATGCCGGGAGGCGGGCGATGGCGCCGCCGACCTGCTGAAGGGCGGCAAGGGCCATGGTAGAGGGCGCAGCCGCATATGCTTTAAGGAGAGCGTCGATGGCCGCGTCCGTGATTTCTCGCAGGAACTGAGCTTTCCAATAGTAGCGGCGACCGCGCGGAAAGATGCTGTCTCCGGCGGACTGGACCTGAAGATAGGACGCTGGAGCAATTCGGTCCTCGATGGGCTTACCATGTGCCCTCAGCGGCGCGAGCACCCGCTCACCCTCGTCAAGCGGTCCGCTGTAGGAGACTGAGATGCTGAAGAGGCGCTCCCCGGAAGGTGAGGTCACGAGAGCTGCATCGGCACTCAGTTCATCCGGAGCCTCGCGGGAGAATTCGTAATAGGCTTTGAGCGCATTCCGCGCCTGCAGCCTCACCATAGATCAGGGACCCTGCCAAGACCTTGGGTCCTACCGGATGAAGCCTGTATTCGAACGCCGTCACGATGCCGAAATTGCCTCCACCGCCGCGCAGTCCCCAGAAAAGGTCGGGGTTCTCGGTCGCACTTGCCCGTACGAGCTGACCATCGGCGGTCACCAATCCGCGGCCACGAGGTTGTCGCACGCCAATCCGAATTTGCGCCCCAGCTTGCCGAAGCCACCACCGAGCGTTAGCCCGGCGATGCCAGTGTCGCTGTTCACGCCCATGGTTGTGGCGAGATCGAAGGCTTGTGTAGCCGAGTCGAATTCGCCGAGGGTCAGCCCGGCCTCGGCGCGAGCAATGCGCCGCTCGGGGTCGATTGCGATGCCCTTCATGCGCGACAGGTCAACCACGAGGCCGCCGTCGCACACGGAGTTCCCGGCAACGTTGTGTCCGCCACTGCGCACCGCAAGTGGCAAACCGGTTGAGCCCGCGAAGTTGACCGCCGCGATTACGTCGTCAGGCCCGGCGCAGTAGGCGATCAATGCGGGCTTCTTGTCGACGCTGCCGTTCCATACGCGGCGCGCCCCGTCATACTCGGGAGCGTTTGGCAGCAGGAGTTCGCCGCGCAGTGTTTGCTGAAAGCGTGCGATGTCAGGCAGGTTGTTCCTGAGTTCGGTCAGGCTGCCAACCGCGAAGGTCTGCATGGTATTGGTCCTTCGACATTCGAAGTAGAGTGGTCTCTCCGACTGCTCGCTGCTTTTCTCCATTTCACACGGGAAACCGGTCGGAAGCAAAATCGAAGATTTCAGGTGCTAGATGAGCTGAATTCATCTACCGTGGATGAATGAGAAGGCTCCCACCGCTCTCTTCATTGCGGGCGTTCGAGGCTGCTGCAAGGCACCTGAGCTTCCAGCGAGCTGCGGCGGAGCTTGCGGTGACGCCGACGGCAATCAGCCATCAGATTCGACTGCTGGAAAACATCTGCGGACAGCGTCTGTTTCGCCGGCGTCCACGGCCGCTCCAGTTGACACCGGCGGGCGAACGGTTGTTCCCGGTTCTGCGGAACGGTCTTGATGCCTTCGCCGCCGCAGTCGCATTGGTATCGGCAGGCACAGAGCAACGCCCCTTGCGGGTCACAACCCCAAATGCCTTTGCAAGCCGGTGGCTTGTTCCGCACCTACCGCAGTGGCGGGATGCTCATCCCGAAATCCCCTTGGAGGTGATCGGGACGGATGTCGTGATCGATTTGCGGGCGGGCGATGCCGACGTGGCAATCCGATATGCTCGAAGCATGCCCATCGAGTTCACCGCGCAGGAGATGTTTCGGGACACTTTCTTTCCGGTGTGCAGTCCGGCCTTGCTGGAGAAAGGCAGGCCGATCAGGCGCGCTGCCGATCTGCTCCAGTACCCTCTCATCCACTTCGATTGGCTGAAACGGGATTCCGAAACACCAACGTGGCGCCGGTGGTGGGCGACGGCGCGTTCGGTCGACCCGGACCTCCCGGAGGCCGCCGACATTTGGGACCTGAGCTTTCGTGAAGAGCTTCACGCGATCGAAGCGGTCATTGCGGGCCAGGGCGTCGCAATCTGCAGCGACGTCGTGGTGGGACGAGAACTCAGGAGCGGTGCCCTCGTCAAGGCACACGATCTGTCTCTTCCAGGCTATGGCTTTTATCTCGTGCACCTGCCCAATCACCCACAGCAACCAATTATAGCGGCCTTTTCCGCGTGGATAAGATCAATCCTCTGAAACTTCGGATAGTAAAACGTTTCACCTCCCACCGCTTTGCGCCGGACATGCCAGCGGCATGTTCGCCAAGGTCTGGTTACGGCGCAACTGCCTCGTTCCGGTGCTCGGCGGGAACGACCAATTTCCACCCAACCACGACCTCCCTGGGCCCCATGCCGAACGGCTGCTCAGGGTCAGGGTTTGCCGTAGGACCTTGTCGAAGGAAGGTCCGATAGGGTCGAACTCCGCCGTTCATCGATCTGAGTGAGCAAGCTGCGCCAGTGAACGAACCCGCTCGCGGGAGGGGCGCGCGGGCTTCAAGGCTTGGGCTTCGTTTGCAGCGGTGGTGAGGGTGAAATCGATCAGGGGTGACGGACGGTGATCCGCCTTCGAGCATGAAGGAGGACCATCCGAATGACCATCGATCTTTCGCATCCCTCCGGCAGCGCGCTGCGCAAGCGCATGATCGAAGACATGTCCGTGCGCGGCTTCACCGAGGACACGCGCCGGGACTATGATGCGATCTTTGCGGCGGCAGGGCTGTCCCAATTGACAGAGATCAAGGCACCGACGTACCGTTAAATTGGTCGGCATAGAAGGTACGCCAAATTGCGTGGTGGACAGGTCAAGCCGTGTAAACTGTCCGACGAGGTTGCACGCTTCGAGCGCACCGATGTTGATTTCCACTACGTACTGGCGCTGATGATGCGCAATTCGATCTTCACCGCAACCCATGCGGCACTGGCCCAGTGGCTGCTGGAGCAGCGCCGCACGACGCTCGCCGCCGGCGAGGAGGTCAAGGCGTATGAAGCGCTTCGCCTGATCTTCGAGGCGGTCGCCGCGCGCGACCCTGACAGGTCCGAGCGCGCCATACGCGACCATCTCGATTATGTCGCGCGCCGCAATACCGACTTCGTCGGGGCCGGGCGATGAGCGGCTTCGTCATCATCGTCGACTTCCGGCTGAGAGCGGGCGCGCAGGCCCGGTTCCGCCAGATGATCGATGCCAATGCGCGCGCCTCGGTGAAGGATGAACCTGGCTGCCGGCGCTTCGACGTGGTCGAGCCGCAGGGCGAGCCGGGCCGCATCCTGCTCTACGAGATCTACGACGACGAAACTGCATTCGACGCGCATTGCCGCGCTGCGCATTTTCTCGCCTTCGACGCCGAAACCGCAGCCGCTCGTGGAAGAGAAGCATGTCATTCGCGGGGCGCTGGTCTGCGAAGGATAGGGACGGAAACGAGAATTTGGGTTGCAGGGCCGGAGGAGCGCGCGACCATGGGAGGATCGGAAATGGCGGAAAACGCCCTGAGAGCAGATGACTGGCCAGCGGCGGGTCAAGCTTGGCCATCTCGTAGCGGAATTCGCGACGCCGGGCATCGGGCATATCCTGAAGTCGGCCGGCTGCGACTTCGTCTTCTTCGACATGGAGCATTCCGGCTTCAGCATGGAGACGGTGAAGAGCGCCATCCGCTATTTCGAAGCCGCCGACCTGCCGGTCATGCTGCGCGCGCCGTCGCAGGACTACCACTTCATCGCCCGCGCCATGGACATGGGTGTCGAAGGCTTCATGGCGCCCATGGTCAGCACGGTCGAGCAGGCGCGCCACATCGTCAACTCGATGAAATATCACCCAGCCGGCAAGCGTGGCGTCGCTCTGCAGATTGCACATGACCGCTATCGCCCGGGCTCTGTCGCCGACAAATTCGCAGCCGCCAACCAGCGATCGGCGTTCTTCTGCCTGATCGAAACGGCGGAAGGTGTCGACAATATCGACGGCATCGCGGCGCTGGACGGCGTCGATTGCCTATGGGTCGGCCATTTCGACCTGTCGGTGTCGCTTGGCATTCCCGGCGACTTTGGCCATCCCGACTTTACGGCCGCGATGGACAGGATCGTCGATGCGGCGAAGAAGCACAACAAGTCGCTCGGCCGGCTGGTGCCGAACGTTCAGCAGGGCATCGACTTCAACGCGCAGGGTTTCGACTTTATCTGCTATTCGGGCGACGTATGGGTGCTGCACGACGCGCTGGCCGACGCGGTCTCGAAGATCCGCGCCAGCTGCAAGTAAAGCGGGGGGACGATGGCTGATGCAAAGTTCAGGGTCGCGGTCTCGGGGGATTTCAGGAAGCCCGACGGGTCGCCGACCTATCCGGATTTCGATCTCGAGCCGCTGCGTGGCGCTCGGGGCGTCGAGATGGCGTTCCTGGAATCGCGCAATCCGCTGACCGCCGACCAGCTCGAGGATTTCGACGCGCTGATCCTGCTCGCCCATCGTTTCGACGCCGGCAGTGTGCCGAAGAGCGGAAGGCTGGCCGCTGTAGCTCGTTTTGGCGTCGGCTACGATACAGTCGATGTTGATGCCTGCACGAAAGCCGGCATTGCGCTGGTGATTACGCCAGACGGCGTGCGCCGCCCGGTCGCCGTCTCAGTCATCACCTTCATGCTGGCGTTGACCGGCAAGCTGCCGACGAAAGACCGGCTGACGCGCGAGGCGGCAAGCGGCTACGCCAAGCGCTCCGACCATATGGGAGTCGGCCTGGTCGGCCGTACACTGGGCTCGCTCGGCATCGGCAATATCGGCGCCGAAGTGTTCCGCATGGCGAAGCCTTTCGATATGATGTTCATCGCCCATGATCCCTATGCGGACAAGATGATCGCCGCCGAACTCGGCATCGAGCTCGTCGGCATTGAGGACCTGTTCCGCCGCGCCGACGTGCTGTCGGTGAGCTGTCCGCTGACGCCGGAGACGCGCCATATCGTCAATGCCGAGCGGCTGGCGCTAATGAAGCCGACGGCGTTCCTGATCAACACGGCGCGGGGGCCGATCGTCGACCAGAAGGCGCTGACAGGGGTCTTGCAGGCCCGCCGCATTGCGGGAGCGGGACTAGACGTGCTGGAGCAGGAGCCGCCTAGCGCCGACGACCCGATCCTCAAACTCGACAATGTCATACTCGCGCCGCACGCGCTGTGCTGGACCGATCAATGCTTTGCCGGCAACGGCGCCGCAGATGTGCGCGCGGTGATCGAAATCCAGCATGGCCGCGAGCCGCGCGGCGTCGTCAATCGCGAAGTGCTTGCCTTGGATCGCTGGAAGAAGCGGCTTGCCGATTTCGGCAAACGGTTCGGCCCGTAGGCAACACTTCTGCGCCAGACAGGGGCGCAAGCCGCCGCGACAGTTGTCACGGCTGCCCTTGACAGCATCGCTCGGCAGCAGCGCCGCATGCCATTGCGGGCCTGGGAGAGGCATCCGATGGTACGATCGAGATCGGCGGCGAAGTCGTCAACGAATTTCGGCCGCGCGACAGGGACGTCGCATCAGGATTACGCGCTCTATCTGCACATGAGCGCGGCAAAAAACATCGGCTTCGGGCTGAAGGCACGAAAAATGCCCAAGGTGGAGATCGACAGGCGCGTCGGCGAGGCAGCGCGTATGCTCGGCATCACCGAGGCGATGACACTTGCCGAGCGGATCGTTCTCATGCGCGACGGCTTGATTGAACAACAAGGCGCGCCGCTCGATTTGTTCGAGCGTCCGGTACCGACTTTCGTCCCAGGCTTTCTCGAGTCGCCCAGGATGAGCTTCTTGCCAGGCCAACTTGTTCGAGCGGCGAGCTCCAACTCCATTCGTTTGAAGGAGACGATTTTGCCCTTGCCGACCGGCCGCAAGCTAGGAGACGCCAGCGATGGCCAGACTGTGCTGCTTGGGCTGCGGCCCGAGCATCTGACTAGAGCTCATGGCGCCGCACCTCCGGCGGGGCATGTGCGGTATGACGCCACGATCGAATTGATCCAGCCCACCCGCTCCCGCAGCTATGCTACGTTTAGCCTTGCCGGAGTTCCAGTCATGGCCGAATTGCAGGCGCACGACGTGAGCCGACCGGGTGAGCATGTACAAATCGACATCAACTTGATGCGCGCCTCGGTATTCGACCTGCAAACAGAACGCGCGCTCTGAAGGGGAGCGATTGGATGGCCTCACGCGCAATTGCCCTGTTTGGTACCGACCAAGCTGAACCGCTCACGCGAACGCTTCGCGCCGGTTCGTTGTCGTTGGAATTCGACAACGGCGCGCTGCGCTATATACGTCTGGGCAGTATTGAAGTGCTGCGCGCTATCGCCTTTCTCGTGCGCGACGAGAATTGGGGAACGCTCGCAGCGAAAATCGAAAACCTTAGATTCGACGAACGGGGCGACGGGTTCTCGGTGACTTATCGTGGCACTTGCTCGGACGCTAGGCGCACCCTCGTCTACGATGCCAGAATTGCCGGCGAGAGCGACGGGTCGCTTTCATTCGAAGTGGAGGCCGAGCCCAGGACTGATGTGCTCACCAACCGCACCGGCTTCATCGTCCTTCATCCCGTGGAGGGCGTATCCGGCCGTCAGGTAAAGGTGCTGCATGTCGATGGACACGAGGAATCATCGACTTTTCCCGAAACAATCGACCCGCGATGCCCTTTCAAGGACATTCGCGCGCTGTCGCACGAGATCGCACCCGGTGTGATGGCGACGTGCACAATGGAGGGCGACGCTTTCGAAATGGAGGACCAGCGCAACTGGTCCGACGCATCTTACAAGACATATGTGCGGCCGCTTACCCGGCCCTGGCCATACACTTTGCCAATGGGCGAGAAGATCGTGCAGTCCGTGGCGCTGTCGATTTCCAGCAAACTGCCGGCGAGAGCCGGCGGGACAGCGGACCGTCCGGTCTTGCTAACGCTCGGCGGAGAGATCGGCAGATTGCCGGCGATTGGTCTCGGCATTCCAGCGGACGAAGCCGCGCATGCGCTGGAACAGGGTGCATTGATGCAGCGGCTGGGGGTGCAGTTGCTGATCTGCGAAATCGATCTGCGCAGGGATCATGGCCGCGCGGAAATGGACCGCTACCGTGCACTTGCCGATCTTACGGGCGCGGCGATCACACTCGAGATCATAACGAAAGGCAGCCTCAACCCAGATGCTGAATTGGCGCCCGTAGCAAAGGCGTCGGCCGACGCAGGCCTGACACCTGATGCGGTCACCGTGTTTCCTGCTCAGGACATGGTTTCGGTTCAACCCGACGCGCCCTGGCCCGAAATGCCGAGCTTCGAAGAGACTTATGCTGCAGCGCGCAGGGCGTTCCCAGGCTTGAACCTGGGTGGGGGCACGGCTGCCTATTTTACCGAGCTAAATCGCAAGCGCCCGCCCTCGGCGTTACTTGATTTCGTGACACATACCTCATGCCCAAGTGTGCACGCGGCCGACGACCGATCAGTCATGGAAACTAACGAAGCGATACCCTTCCAGATTCTGACGACGCGCTCCTTCATGGGCAACCTACGATATCGAATCGGTCCCAGCCAGCTCGGCTGCCGAGAGAACCCCTACGGCAAGACGACAACCCCAAACGCCAACAATTCCCGTCTTTGCCTTAGTGCGGTCGATCCGCGCCAACGCGGGCTATACAATGCCGCCTGGATGATTGCGTACACCGCGGCATGCGCGCACGGAGGTATCGAAGCGGTCGCCTTCGGAGCGCCGACAGGCCCTATGGGCCACATCTTTTGTCCTTTGGATCTTAAGCAACCCTATTTTGACGACGAGCCCGGGGCAATAATCTATCCCGGGTTTCATGTGATTGCCGGATTGGCACGCTTTGCGGGAGAAGCAATCCAGGAGACGGAAATTTCGGCCCGAGGCAGGATTGAGGCCATTGCGATCCGCCAGGAAGACAGCATGGCGCTATGGTTGGCCAATCTCACAGGGGAAGTAGTCGACGTAGCACTCCCCGCGCGATTCGAAATCAATTCAAGCATTGTCATTCTTGACGCCGAAGCCTTTGAGCGCCTGACGACACTACCGGCCTATCTTGACACAGCGGGTCAGAACATCCGTGATGCTACCATCAAACTGGATGCTTATGCTGTGGCACGAATTATGACCAATTGACCGGGCAGGCTGGGCGCCAGGTGCCTCTGGATATGCCGATGCGTTTTCCCGGACGGTTTGAAGCGCGTTCTGCAGTGGTGACCGGCGGGGCGTCGGGCATCGGCTTTGCTGTCGCCGACAGGCTAGCCAATGAAGGCGCGCGCGTGTCCGTTTGGGATCGCGATGCGACCCAAGTCGAAGCGGCGAGAACGTCAATTCCAGACCTGCATGCTGTGGTCTTGGACGTAGCCGATGCCGACGCCGTGTCCGCTGCCGCCAAGGACACTGCGGCCACCCTCGGTGGCATCGACATACTCGTCACGAGCGCTGCCGTCACTGGACCGAACATGTCTACCTGGGAGTATTCAGCCGAGGACTGGCGGCGCGTAATCGACATCAACGTCAACGGCGTCTTTTACTGCAACAAGGCAGTTGTACCCTACATGCTGAAGCGCGACTGGGGCCGCATCATTAACATTGCCTCGATCGCGGGAAAGGAAGGCAACCCCAACGCGCCTGCCTATAGCACCTCCAAGGCGGCTGTAATCGGCATGACAAAGTCGCTCGGCAAGGAATTGGCGAAAACCGGGATAACCGCCAACTGCGTCACCCCGGCGGCGGTCCGAACGGCCATTTTCCGTCAGATGACGGAGCAACACATCGAGTTCATGCTCTCCAAGATTCCGATGGCGCGCTTTGGCAATGTCGAGGAAGTGGCGGCACTGATCTGCTGGATTGCATCGGAGGAATGCTCATTCACCACCGCGTCTGTCTTCGACATTTCCGGCGGCCGTGCGACCTATTGAGGGAAGCCAAGATAGACCAACTCCGGCAGACTAGGGGGGCCAGACGACTATGTCTGTGCCTCTCATGGTTGCATGGCCCTCCCAGAAAGGTGGCACGCTGGAAAGATCGTGCCCCCGGTGGTGGTGTAGCTCGGCGTCAGCGAGCGGCGTGGCGGCGGTCATCGATGTTCCTCGGTAGGGTCGGGTTGCTGACACCAACCTGATTCGAGGAGCGATCGATGACCGACGACATGATGAACCTGCGCGCGCTCGTGGAGAAGTCACCTGATGCCGATCTCCTGCGCGAGATGAGGCCGCCGGAACGCCCGATGCAGCCTCAATTCACCGGGTCCTTACCAGTGATCAAGCCGGTTCGGGCCGCCGTCGGGAAGGAAAAACTCGAGGTGCACTCGATGTGATCAAATCTGCGTCGAGAATTGCAACTCACTGACGCGAAGCGGGGCTGGACGACGTGTTCGCCGACATAGTTGCGCTGGCCGAAAACTGCCGCTTCAGCGATTGCCGTCATGAGGCCGAGCCGGGCTGCGGCGTCCAGTCGGCGCTCGGTGCCTCCAACAGGAAATTACCGCATCAACCGACCCTTCCGGGACGTCACCGACGCCGCCATCGGCAGTTTCGACGCGTGGGCCTTCAACCTCTGGCTGATGAACGGCAACGACACCGTCAACGGTTCGGCGGGTAACGATGACATCGCCGGTACTTGCGGTGACGACACCTACTTCGGCAACGACGTAAAGCAGGTTCCGTCGAGGAAGCGGCTTAACATTGGGCGAGGGGCTGATCACAGGCGTCGCCCGGTTTGTGATCCGCTACGACCCGGCCTCGCCGACCTATAGCGGCAATCCGAAGACCCTTTGATTGGAATGCTCGAACTTCTCTATTTGAGCGCGCGAAGAAGCCCGGCGCGGTAGTGCCGCTCGCCGGGATCTGTGCGGGGCGACAACCAATTGTCGTCCCTACCGCGACAGTTTGACCACTCCAAGCCGGGTTATGAATACGCATGACGTGCAGGCTTCCTCTCTAGGGGCCCAGTTCGGTCGTTGCAGGCCGAGCCGGTCTGGAATCTCGTCTTCATCAGACGGGCAATTCCACCGTACCGGAAAGAACGGTGCAGCTTTCCCCGGCGATGATAACATTTTCGCCCAACGCTTCGCACCAGAGATCCCCGCCGCGAGGAGACAGGTGGCGGCTGTGCAGTTGTGCCTTGCCGAAGTGTTCGGCCCAATAGGGAATGATGATCCGATGCGCCGTACCGCAGACGGGGTCCTCAGGCAGACCGGCATTGGGCGCAAAGACGCGAATTGCAATGTCGCTAACATACCCATCCGGTGCCGTGGCGATCACCGCTATCCTGTCAAAAGCGCTGATCTTGTCCATGTTGGGCTTGAGACTGGCGATCGTGCTTGCGTCCTTGAGAATGCCGATATAGCCGAACGCCGAGACCAACGTTTCGGCAACATTGGCACCCAGTGCGCTTTCCATGTCCGCCACTCGTTCAACACGGTATGCAGCCATTCGCGGGAACCCCACGGCGATTTTCTCGCCGGCCTTTCGCGCCACACGGGTTTCGCCGTTCTCTAGACGGAACACGACGTCCTGAGGAGGTTCATCCCGTCCGCCCTCGGGTCGCAGCACCACATGTGCAGCCGCCATTGTCGCATGGCCGGCACCCGGATGGGGGCCCTGCGGCGTGAAAAAGCGAAGCGCCACTTCGCCATCTGTCTGATCACCAACGACCGCAATCACATCGCAATTGAGGTTGCCAGATATTCCTGCCAGCGCCGCGTCCGGCGCGTCCGCCACGTCGCGCAGGACGAAAGCGGGATTGCCGCGCAACGGATGCTTGGCGAAGGTCACGACCTGATAGACGCTGGCGCGCAAAGCCGTCAGCCCGCCAAGGGCTTGTAGGCGACAACTTTCATCTCAACCTTGCAGTTGAACATGAAGCCTGATGGAAATACCGACCGGACGGGCGGATCCTTCATGAAGTACGTCTTGTAGATCTTGTTGAAGGCGACGAAGTCACGGGGGTCAGTCAGCCAGCATTCGCTATTGACGACGTCGTCGAGTGTGCATCCAGCCGTTGCCAGTGCCGCCTTGATGAAGTCGAATGTGCGGTGAACCTGCTCGTCGAAAGGCATGTCCTCGTTGCCGGTGCCGTCACCCAGAATGCGGCCGGCCTCATCGAACGTGACGTCCCCCGGATCAAAGGTCCACGGGCCATAGGCCGAAGTGAAGACAAAATCGCCAGCCCGCACGACCTGTGAAATCGGAACTGCATGGTGCGCGGCAAACGCCTGTTTCATCGGTGGGGACTCCTCAATAGCGCGCCCGTATGGGCCAAATGTCGACCACCTCTTCGCCGCGCACAACATGGAATGCGTTGTAGAGATTGACGGTGGGGTCGCAGTGCGACGTCAGGAATTCGATATTGGCACCCAGTTGGGGACCGCGGTCTCCGGCAAATTCGACGATGCCATGCTCGTCACCCATGAAGCGGTAAGTTGAGTTGGCTGGCGCGCCGCGCACAGCCACGGGTTTGCCGCTGTCGGCGGCAAAGGCTTTCCAGCCCGCATTGACCGTGACCTTGCCGGGGTGATTGGCGGACACGACCGTTGCCGAGACAAAGAGTGACGGCGCGAACGGGTTGTCGTTTTCCGATATGCTGATGCCGCCGTAGCAGGAGTCCATGAACAGAAATGATCCGGGCTGCATTTCTGTGAACAGCCCTGATGCTGCATCGATGCGGTGGCTGCCCGTTCCGCCGCCAGAAACGATGGCGGGCTTGTGCCCTGCCGAATGCAGCGCAGAGATCATTGTCCGTGTGCGTTCCAGCTGCTCGCCAATGAGCCTTGCGCGTTCCGAAAACGGCATGACCTGCTGCAGATTGCCCCAATAGGCCTGGATGCCGGAAAACTTCAGACCTGGCGCGCCGGCAAGTTCCCTGGCCAGGTCGACGACATCGTCGATAGTACGGCAACCGGTACGGGCCATGCCCATGTCGATGTCGACGAGCACGGGGACCGTGCGGCCGGTGGCTGTCGCGATGGCTGAAAGTGGCGCTACCGAACCCGGATGATCGGCCGTCACCGAAACGTCGGCGCCGCGCAGCAGTAGACGCCGTAGCCGGTCGAGCGCCTCCGCCGAAGTCAATGGCGCCGTGAGGAGAATTCCGGATATGCCGCCAAGCGCCATTGCCTCGGCCTCGCCGATAGTAGCGCAGGATGTGCCAATGGCGCCGGCAGCGGCCAGTCTTTGGGCAATCTCGACGCATTTGTGCGCCTTGGCGTGGGGCCGAAGCTTGACAGCGAGATCTCTCGCCGCGTCGCGCATGGTCCGGATGTTTCTGTCGAGGCAATCAACGTCGACGAGCAGGGCAGGCGTTGGAACATTGGAACGGCGCATCATGAAAGCACCCGAAGGAATATCCGGACGGCCGTCCGGACTAGTGCCGAGAGCGAGTTAACTCAACCTGCTTTCTAGGGTCAAGGTTCAATAGGGCAAAAACCTATTGACAGTTTGCTCCTTTTTTCGCGAAGCTGAAAGTATCGCATCGGAGCGGGCTTAATTGGTTGCGGTCATGGAAGGTGCTAGGCATCCGGCAGGAACGGAGGTGGAGGCGCCCATGCCCACGATGCCACTCGGCCGGCGGAAACGGGCTGACGAAGTCGCCGAACATATCGAACGCGCGATTACCACCGGCGAGTTCAAGGAAGGCGAAGCCATGCCTTCCGAAAAGGAACTGTCAGACCGTTTCGGAGTTGGCCGGCCCGCCGTCCGCCAGGCGCTATTCATTCTGCAGCAACAGGGCCTGGTCGAAATCACCAGCGGCACCCGTGCACGAGTCACGGCGCCCTCCGGCAAGTTCCTGACCGGGCAGATGGCCGGCCTCATCCGGCGGCTGTCGTCGACGGGGCCGGGTCACGAACACATGGAGCAGACGCGCTTGCTCTTTGAAACCGGTGTTGCCTGGCAGGCGGCACGGGTTGCTACCGACGACGATCTAAGTCGCCTCAAGGCGAAGCTCGACGCCAATGTTGCGGCGATGGGCAACGCGGCAGAGTTCATCCGCACCGATGTCGCCTTCCACTATGAACTGACGGTAATCACCCGCAATCCCGTGTTTGCCGGGGTGCACGATGCGCTCGTTGGCTGGCTGATCGACCAGCGCACGACGACAATCCATATGCCGGACGCCGACCGGCTTTCGGTGCGCGACCACACCGCCATCTATGAAGCCGTCGCCGCCCGGGATCCGATGAGGGCATTTCATGAAATGACCAGCCACCTGCGGCTCATCAGCGAACTCTATCGCGAGTTGAAGCGCCTGTCCGACGAGATCCTGCGCCAGGTCGCGAGAGAAGTCGCCAGCCGCATCGAACGCGAGCGCGACGCGATGTGGACATCGCCACACCTTTTTACAAATGATCAGGCCGCGGGCAATTCGGATAAGGGGACGCGAAAGACACATTCCAGGCGAAAGGCCAGCGATGCTTGATGGGGGAGCCGGCCCGTGACCACAGTCGTTCTCGGCGCAGGCGCGGTCGGGACTGCGACGGCCTGGTATCTCAGCAAGGCCGGTCATGACGTAATTGTTGTCGAGCGGCAGAACGAGGCCGCCATGGAGACAAGTTGGGGAAATGGCGGCGTCATTCACGCCAGCGAGGTGGAGCCATGGTCGCAGCCCGGCATGCCCCGCAAGATATTGGGCTGGCTTGGCAAGGAGAACGCGCCTCTGCTTCTGCGCTATGGCGCCATTCCTCACATGTGGCGTTGGGGGCTCGAATTTGCCCGCAACTGCACCCCCGAAAAATTCCGTGCCAACGCGGCGGCCAATCTGGCGCTGGCGCTTCATTCGTTGAAGTCGCTGCAGGAAATCGGCGCGGAAACCGGCATCAGCTACGATCGCGCCACCAAAGGCGTCATCAAGATCTATCGTTCCTCGGAATCCCTCGATGCGGCCCAGCGGTCGGTTGACTATCTGGCGCGGCATGGGCTGCTCTACGAGCGTGTCGGAGTGGACCGCTGCATTGAACTCGAGCCGGCGCTGCATGACACGAGGTCGACGCTCGCGGGCGCGCTCTATTTTGCGCGCGACGAAGTGGGCGATTGCTACAAGTTCACTCAGGGGCTTGCGGCCGCATGCGCAGCGCGAGGTGTCAAATACCGCTACGGCGAGACGGTCCGCGACATCGAGAAAGGCGCCGGCCGCGTCGCTGCGGTCATCACCGACAAGGGTCGCCTCGCCGCGGATATTGTCGTGGTGGCGCTGGGAAGCTTTACGGCGCCGCTGCTCGCGAAGCTTGGCGTTCACGTGCCGATCTATCCCGTCAAGGGCTTGTCGATAACCTTTTCGCGCGGCGCCTGGAACAGTGCGCCCAACATGCCGGTCATCGACGACAGCAAGCTGTTCGGGCTCGTCCCGATCGGCGACCGTATGCGGATTTCCGGCTCGGCCGAGATCACCGGATACGATACCGCGCCCGCGATGTCGCGAGCTGCAGCGATTGTGGAGAATGCCGGTTTTACGTTCCCGGAAATGAAGCGGCATCTCGATCTGTCAAAGGCGCGCGTCTGGGCGGGCCTGCGCCCGGTAAGCCCCGCCGGCACGCCGATCATCGGTCGACCGGTATGCCGGGACTGTGGGTCAATGCCGGGCACGGACATCTCGGCTGGACGCTTGCATGCGGTTCCGGCCGGGTTGCCGCCGACCTGATCGAAGGAAAAAATCCGGGCATACCGGTTCCGGCGCCGCAAGGTGCCGTGTTGTCAAGCGCGGCATGAGACCGCCCGTCATCTGAAGCGCAAGGGAGGAAGTCATGATGAAGAAGTTGATGTTGACCGCCGCGTTCATTGCCTTTGTGGCGGCCTCGCCGGCTTTGGCCGAGGAAGATGCGGCTGCCAAGGCCATCGAGGCGGCCAAGCAGTTCACCGGATCGACGATTACGGTTGTCGCCGAGGCCGGTCTGCAGGCGCTGCTGGATACCCAGTACACGGGCCCGGAATGGGAACAGCTCACCGGAATCAAGGTGAAAGTGGTCGAACTGCCGTTCGAGGAGATCTATCCGAAGACGCTTCTCGAAAAGCAGGCAGGCACCGGCGGCTACGATGTCGTGCTGGTGTCGCCCGCCTGGCTCGCCGACATGGTGTCCAACGGGGCCGTTGAGGAGCTTGATCCCTACATCGACAAGTACGAAGTCAAGAGCGAGTTCGACGACATCAATCCGGCCTTCAAGGACTGGATGAGCTACAATGGCAAAATCTATGGTCTTGTCGTCGATGGCGACGTTCTGGTCACATACTATCGTAAGGATCTCTTCGAAGATTCCGAAAACCAAAAGGCCTTCAAGGAAAAATACGGCCGCGATCTCGCTGTGCCGAAAAACTACGGGGAGTTCGGCGATATTGCCTGTTTCCTGACTGAAAAATACCAACCCAACATGTACGGCGCGGGCGTCATTAACACCGGATACACATTTTTCTTCTTCAGTGAGCGTTTCCGCAACAATGGCGGCAAGTTGTTCGATCCGGAAACCATGAAGGCCACCGTCAACAGCGAAGCGGGCGTGAAGGCGCTGACCGACATCGTTGAACAGAACAAGTGCATGTCGCCCGGCATCGAAACCTGGGGTTTTGCCGAAAATCTTTCGGCTCTCAATGCCGGCGAGATTGCCATGACGATTTCCTGGCCGCCGGTCGGGCGCTGGGCCCAGGGCGTCAACATCGAGGACAAGGCGCTCTCATGGGTGCCGAAGACGACGGTTGCCGACAAGATTGGCTATGCCATCAATCCCGGCGGTCATCCGGAACTTGCGTCCGGCTTCATCTCCGGCGTGTCTCCGGACAGCAAGAACAAGGATGCGGCCTATCTCTATGCCCAATGGATGCATTCGAAGACCCAGAGTTTGAAAAACGTCATGCGGCCCGTCGGCCTTCGCGACCCCTTCCGCATGTCGCACTACAACTCAGCCTGAATATCAAAATCTGTGGCCGGGCGCGAAAGACTATCTCAAGGTCTTGAAGGATGGTGCGGCTGCGGGCTATGCCGATTTCTCCTTCATCGAAACGTTCAAGTATCAGGATGCCATGTCGCGCGCGGTCAGTGCCGCGATTGGCGGCGAGGATCCGAAGGCAGCGCTTGACGCGTTGGCGGCGGAATGGGACCAGATCACCGAGTCCATCGGCGTCGACAAGCAGCGGGAAGCCTACAATGTCTGGGCCGCCAAGCCCTCGGCCTATCGCGAGTGACATCTGCCGCAACAACATCGAACACCGTCGGCCGGCCGTATCCGGGCCGGCCGGCGCGCGACCGGTGGATTGTTTGTCGGGCCGGCGGTCTTCGTCATGTTGCTTGTCGGTCTCTTCCCGTTTCTCTGGGCAGTTGCCGTCAGCTTTCAGGATTTGACCGGCTCCAGCCGCGTCGGCAATTGGGTGGGTCTGGCCAACTACCAGAAACTTGTTCAGGATACTCGCGTCTGGGCCGCACTCGGCCGAACCATGTTGATTCTCGCCGTGGCTCTGCCGCTGGAGATGGTTCTGGGGCTTCTGCTGGCCATGCATTTCCAGAACGACAGGCCGTTCAAACGGTTCTTTGTGGCTCTCCTGGTTCTGCCGGCGGTCGTGTCGCCGATGGTCGCCGGTTCCATGTGGCGGCTCATGTTCGACCACAAGTTCGGGCCGTTCAACCAGATCATCGGCTGGATCGCCGGCCATCCCGTTGTGCTGCTATGGGTCGTCAAGCCGCATCTTGCATTCTGGGCCATAATGATTGCCGAGGTCTGGCAGTGGACACCGTTTATGTTCGTTATCCTGTTGGCCGCTCTCGCCAATGTCGACCGCGAGCAGCTAGAAGCAGCGGAAATCGACGGCGCCGGCCGCTTCCGTACATTCTTCCGCATCGTACTGCCGGCGATCATGCCCGTTCTCGGCATAGCCGTCCTCATCCGGGCGCTGGATCTTTTCCGTATCTTCGACAGTATATGGCAACTGACCCGTGGCGGACCCGGCACGAAAACCGAGACACTCTCCATCTTCATGTTCGTCCGCGGCTTCCAGAACTTCGAGACGAGTTACACTGCGGCCCTCGTGGTCGCCTTGCTGATCCTGCTCTCGATCGTCGTAACGCTTGCGCTCAAGCGCATGGAGATCGCCCGATGAGAAAGCGGACGCTCGTCTCCGAAATGGTCTGGTATGCGACCACGCTGCTCATTCTCCTCGTGGTGCTTTTCCCGATTTACTGGATGTTCATGGTGTCGCTCAAACTGCCCGAGGAAATTTTCAAGTCGCCTCCGGTGTGGTTTCCGAGCCAGCCGCAATTCGACAACTTCAGGGCGCTCTTCATTGACGGCGATGTATGGTCGCTCTGGAACAGTTTTGTCATAGCCGGCGTCAGCACCATCATCGCCATGATATTGGGAACGATCTGC
Source organism: uncultured Alphaproteobacteria bacterium (assembly GCA_963813315.1). Lineage (GTDB taxonomy): Bacteria > Pseudomonadota > Alphaproteobacteria > Rhizobiales > Rhizobiaceae > CAWEYO01. Next base: position 185,975 of record CAWEYO010000017.1, read on the forward strand.
GCCTATGCCATCGTCCGTTTCAGGACCGGCGGCGACAACCTTGCCGTCTGGATCCTTTCCCAGCGCATGCTGCCGCCGATTGCCGTCGTGTTCCCGATCTTTCTCGCCTATGCGGTTTTCGGTCTTTCCGACAGCTATTCTGGCCTCATCCTGCTCTACACGGCTTTTGCGCTGCCCTATGTCATCTGGATGATGCGGGGGTACCTGGAGGATGTGCCGATCGAACTGGAGGAGGCAGCACTAATCGACGGATATTCGCATTTGGGCGTACTTTGGAAGGTGTCGGTTCCGATGGCGCGCAACGGCCTCATTGCCACGGCCATCTTTGCATTCGTTTTCTCGTGGAACGAATTTCTCTTTGCGCTGGTGCTGACCCGCACCGAGGTGCTGACATTCACCGTCCAGGTCAGCCAGTACTTTGGGTCGCAGTCGACATTCTGGGCCAAAATTTCGGCGATGTCGGTGCTCGGTACCCTACCGGTATTCGTCGCGGTCACCATGCTGCAGAAATACATCGTCCGCGGCATATCGCTCGGTGCCGTCAAGGGATAGATCATGGCTGACCTGAAACTGTCCGCTGTCCACAAATACTACGGCGATGTGCATGCCGTCAGGGGGATCGATCTTGAAGTGCCGTCGGGCGAATTCACCGTGCTGGTCGGCCCGTCGGGCTGCGGCAAGTCTACACTCTTGCGCACCATCGCCGGGCTTGAGGAGGTGAACGCCGGAACCGTTGAGATTGGTGGCAGGGATGTCACCTGGGCGCGACCGCGCGACCGTGATATCGCCATGGTCTTTCAGAGTTACGCGCTCTATCCATACATGAATGTGTACGAGAACATTGCCTTTGGCCTGCGCGCCCGAAAGATTGCCTCGGCCGACATCGCCCGCCGCGTCAAGGAGGCCGCCGAAATGCTCGGAATTGGCCAGCTCTTGCAGAGGCGCCCGCGTGAACTTTCGGGCGGCCAGCGCCAGCGCGTGGCCATTGGCCGCGCCATTGTCCGCGACGCGCGGCTGTTTCTTTTCGATGAGCCGCTAAGCAATCTTGATGCGCAGTTGCGCGATGAGATGCGCGCCGAGATCAAGCGCCTGCATCAGGAGCTCAAGCGCACAATGATCTATGTGACCCACGACCAGATCGAAGCCATGACGCTGGCTGATCGTATCGTGCTTTTGCGCGATGGAACCGTGGAGCAGCAAGGAATGCCGCTGGAACTTTTTGAATGCCCGGCAAGCCGGTTCGTCGCGGCGTTTCTGGGCAGCCCCAAGATGAACTTCATCCCCGTGGAGATCGCGGGCAGCGCCGCGGTGCTGAGTGGTGGCACCAGGTTGGCGCTGCCTTCCGCGCGTCCGTTGGCCACCGGCCCGGCGGTTTTCGGCATTCGCCCACAGCACATTTATCGTGCCAGCGGCACGACGGCGGCGGCACGCTCGAAAGCGCAAGCCACAGTCGAACTGGTTCAGATCACCGGAACAAGGGTCATCGCCACTTTGGCGGTTGGCAAGGAAATCGTGATGGCCGATTTCGAGGTCGGCGCGCCGCTCTCACCCGGCCAGAAAATACTTGTCGAGTTCGATGTGGCCCGTGCCAGCTTCTTCGATTCTCAAACCGGGCTTGCATTGAAGAACACGCAAGAGTCCGGACGGCGGAAATCTTGATCGGCGCCCTGCACCGCTGCGCCTGCGCAGCGCTTGGCCTGTGGATGGGCGTTTTCGTCGTGATTGGCCTTCCAAGGGCGCAGGACCGGCACGCCAGTCCCGAACTCGAGGCGCTGCTGCCATCCACATTGGGCGGCGTGGCACTGACAATCGAAAGCCAGGCCGGCGGCGATCTTCTCACCAACAGTGCGGCCTTCGACGCGTTCCTCTCCACTTTGGGCAAGTCGAGGGCCGATTTTACGGTGGCGAGCGCCTACGCCCACGGAAATCTAAAAGCCGCGGCGGGGATCTGGCGCGTCAAGGGAGCCGATCCGGCTTTGCTCCTTCCGGGATTTCAAGACGGCAATCCAGGCATCCAGTGCTGCCTCGTTGGAGAGTGCTCATATTGTGGTCGCTGGCCGCGGTGTTACGCGCATTGGCGGACCGGGACAGCTTGCGCAAGGTCCACTCTATGTCGTGGTGTCGGGCGACAAGCTTGTGTTTGTGCAAACTCCAGAACCCGGTCTGGCCGAAGAAGCAATGGGCAAGATGCTGAAGCAGGATCGTTCGCTCACAGTTCGGCGTTGACGATAAAACCAGCGTCAACCAGAAGCGCCGCCGAAGTCACGTAGCTTGCATCGTCCGAAAGCAGGAAGGCGACGACGGCTGCGAGTTCGGAAGGGTCCGCTATGCGCCCGAGCGCGATGCGTTCGAGGTAGTATTTCATGACGTCCGGCATGTCGAGCATCGGAGCGCTCATGTTGGTGGCGACCGCGCCAGGCTCGACGACATTGACCCGAATGCCGTGCTTGCCGAGAACCGAGCCCAGCGCCTTGCCGAGCATGCTGATGGCGCCTTTGGTACCGCAGTAGGCGACCTGGGTCGGGGCGCCCACATGCGCCGAGATCGAACTGATCATGACAATGGCTCCGCCATGTCCTTCGGCGATCATCTGCCGTGCCCCTTCCGTCGAGACGACCCATGCACCCCGGACGTTGGTCTCGAAAAGATTGTCGAAATCCTCAATGGATGTTTCGTCCCACGGCATGAAGGGATTTATGGCGGCGTTCGAAACGATGTAGTCTAGGCGCTTGCCTCGCTTCGCCACCTCTTTGATCATGGCTTTGACGGAGCTTGGATCGCGCATGTCGGCGGTGACGGCGAAGGCTTCGCCACCTGCCGCCTTGACCAGCTCGAGCGTTTCGCTGGCATCGAGGCCCGGTTTCTGGTTGACGCCCACCAGCGCGCCATCCCTGGCCAGGCGCACTGCCGTTGCTTGACCGATCCCGGTCGTGGCGCCTGTCACCAGCGCCACCTTGCCTGTGAAACGGCGATTCATGTTTGACTCCTGCGTCCTACTCAGAAGATCGCTATGGGATTCCATGGCGTGCCCGTCGCACCGGGCAGGCGGAGGGGCAGCCCCACCACCATGAACTCAAACCTGCCTTCCTCTTCGCAGGCTTGTGCGAGTTCTTCGAGTTGCAGGCTGTCCGAAATGCACATGCCCATCGCCACCAGCTGAAGCGGGTGGATGGGGTAGGGCATGTCTTCCACATGGCTTGGCACGGTCTCGCCGTCGCCGTCGGGCAGGAACGCGGCAATGCGCCGCTCATGCATCCATGGCACGGTATCGACATGAAGACCCGCCTTGCCTTCGCCGGCCGGCGGCGGCTCATTGCTCCACGCGCCGAGTTCCAGGCGCCTTGCATGATGGCCGGTGCGAAAGACGAGAATGTCTCCTTCGCCAATCTTCACGCCCTGCGCTTTTTCGATCGCCTCCAGTTCTGCGCGATCGACCGCCTCTCCGGGCTCCAGCCACTTCACCTTGCGGTGCCGTGCCGCGTCGAGCATCACGCCGCGGCCAACCAGTCCGGTGGCGTAGGCGGTGATGCTGCCCCAGTCGGAGCCCCGCGACGTCAGCAGCGAGACCGGCTTGCCATTGTAGAGTTGTCCGCGATAGCCGACGTGGTTAAGCGCATCGACATGCGTGTGACAGTCGCCGTGGCTGGCCATGGCGAGATAGCACATGCCGAAGGAAAGACCGCTTTTGGTGATCGGCAGGTCGTGAAGCAGCGACATTTGGTGAACCGCCGGATTTGGATTGTCGGGCCCTGCCGCCTTGTTGATGGGAATGGCCATCGAAACGGTTCGCCCGCTGCGAACCAGCTTGGCCGCCGCCGCCACCTTGTCGGGCGTGAGATAATTGAGGGTTCCACGCTCGTCGTCGGGGCCCCAGCGCCCCCAGTTCTTGACCGACTCGAACATGGCGTTGAACGCGGCGAGTGTCATGGGCGGCGGTGGGGTCAATGTTCGTGTCATCGGCTTCAGCTCCAACAATTCATGAGCCGGGAGCGAACTTCGCTCCCGGGTGCGGTGTTGCCGTCGTTTCTATTGCGCGCTGGCGGTTGCGGCCAGAATTGTGTCGACGTTCTCCGCCGTCACAAAGATCAATCCCGAATCGCCGATGTCCGGAAGCGGATTTTGCAGCCAGTGATCCATACCGAGATTGCGGATGATGTCATTGTGGAAAGTATAGAGATAGAAAACCGCGAAGAAATCCATCGTCTCGTACTTCTCCATGTTGATCATCTTCACCGTTCCGTCTTTGATCGAGTTCAGGAAGTCGCGTCCCGCCTCGTTCGAGGTGACGATGATCTTACCGGATTTACCCGCCTCGGTCACCGCTCGCACGATGCCGGGACCCGCTTCGGAGTCGAAGCCGACCATGCCGGTCAGGTTCGGATTGCCCTGGATGATGGCTGCAGTATTGGCGGCAACCTGCTCGACATTGGTGCCCGATTCTTCGTCGGCTATGACTTTGACGTCCGGGCATTCCTTGGCCAGGGCATCGCGCAGTCCCTGCCGGGCCGCAATGAAGTTGCTGGCCGCGAGAAACGAGATGGTGCCGATCTCGCCGGCCTTCAGGCCCGCATCGGCGTGATAACGACACTGGTACTGACCATGCTGGTAGCCAAGGTTATACCAGTTGGTTCCGAGATAGGTGAGCCGTTTGGACATCGGAAGATCGCCGTCGGTGACGACGGTCGGAACCTTCTTGTCGATGCACTTGTCGACTTCCGAGGCGAGCGCGTCGTCCCATCCGCCGACCACGATTACGCCGGCCGGATTTTTGGTGCACTCGGTGTCGACCGTCGTGATGAACGAAGCGAGGTCAACCGATGTGGGACCGGCGATGCGCACCTTGACATTGAGCGCCTTGCGCGCCAACTCAAGGCCGGGATAGACCCGCTCGACGAAGAGCGGCAGGTTCGAGGCATTGCTGATCCATACATATTCCTGATCGGCGCGGCTCGGATCGCCAATGGGTACGTTTAGGCCGGTTGGCGCTTCGGCCCGCGCTGGCACGCCCGTTACCATCGCTGCGGCGGCGGCAGTTGCGAGACAAAATCGATAGCATTCGAATCATGACTTCCTCCTTGTGCTCACTTTTCAGGATTGTGATTTTCACGTGTGGCTCCTTGCCCGAGCAAGCTGATCGAGTCCGACGCTCAAAAGCAGAACGATGCCGACGACAATGAGCTGCCAGAATGGATTGATGCCGGCGATGATCATGGCGTTCTGCAAGAGCGCCATCAGCAAAACGCCCAGAAACGCGCCGAAGATAGTGCCTACGCCGCCTGAAAGGCTGGCGCCGCCCAGGACCACGGCCGTGATAACCTTCAGCTCTACGCCTTGGCCGGCGAGGACGACGGCCGTATTGAGGCGCGAGGCAAGCAGCGCCCCGGCCAATCCCGCAAGCAGGCCCATGATCACGAAAAAGCTGAATACGGTCCGGTCAACGTTGATGCCCGACAGTTTCGCCGCCCGGGCGTTGCCGCCAATGTAATATGCTTGGCGGAAATAGCGCGTGCGGCCAACCAGGAACGCAAACAGCAGGACTATCGCCGCCATGAACCAGAAGGGCGAATAGATGCCGAGAATCTGGGTCTGCCCGAATACCGTGTAGCCGTTTCCGATATTGGTGACGCCAGCGCCGGAGACAAGCTGAAGCCCGCCCCTGTAGATCGACAGCGTCGCCAGGGTGGCGATGAGCGCGTTGATCCGGAATTTCGTCACCAGCAGCCCGTTGACGACGCCAAGAAGCATTCCCCATCCGCAGCCGACAAGAAATGCGGCCAGCGGCGGAAAGCCTAGCTGTTTGACCGCTAGTCCCGCCATGATGCCCGAGAAGGCGAGAATGCCGCCAATCGACAGATCGAACATGCCGCTGATCATGAGCACCATCATCCCGCACGCCAGTATTCCAGTCTGGGCGGTATCAAGCAGAATAACTGCCGCATTTTCGGGGCGTGGGAAGGTCGTTGGTTCGAGCACGGCCATCACCGCGATAAGCGCCGCGATGAGAAAGATCAGGAGCAGCGGGCGGTCCGTGGCCACCCGAACCAGAAATCCCATGCCGGACGACTGGTTCTTCACGCCGTGTTCTGGCGGCCGGCCCTCGCCGTCTCGTCGCGATCTCTGCCGGCTGGCATGTCCTTGTTCATGCTGCTTTGCCATGTTGCGCCACGGGTGCCGCCAGCTCAAGAATTGAAACTTCGCTTGCCGTTGCGGCATCAAGCTCGCCAGCGACCCGGCCTTCCGACATGACGACGATCCGGTGAGCCAGCGCGAGGACTTCAGGTAGATCGGATGACACAACAAGCAGCGCCATGCCGTTTGCCGCCAGATCGCGTAGGATCCGATAGATGTCCGCTTTCGATCCGACATCAACGCCGCGCGTCGGCTCGTCCACGATCAGGATACGCGGCTTCCGTGCCAGCCATTTGGCGAGAAGCACCTTTTGTTGATTGCCGCCGGAAAGGTAACGCACCTCGCGGTCGACGCTCGGCGCTGCGACGCGCAGCTCGTCAACATAGCGCTGGCTGACCTTGCGGATTTCGCTCCTGGACAGAAGTCCCGAATGAGTGAAAGCGGCAAGATTGGCCGCAACGACATTCGCCGCAATCGAGAAGTCGATGAAAAGGCCGCTTTCCTTGCGGTCCTCGGGCAACATGGAGATTCCGGCCTCCATGGACGCGGCGGGGCTGCTTGGCCGCAACTCGCGGCCGTCCACCATGATGGAGCCGGACTGGACCGGGCGGGCCCCGAAAATTGCCTGGCACACCTCCGTGCGCCCCGCGCCGAGCAGGCCGGCGAGGCACAGGATTTCGCCATAATGAAGCGAGAAGGAGGCCGAACGCACCGGCTCTGCCACGAGATTGCGGATTTCGAGGGCGATCCGCGTATCGGCGGCGACGCGCCGCGGATCGGGCGCGAACGAAAGCTCGCGGCCGACCATGAGCGAGATCAGTTCCTTGTGCGTGGTCGACGCCGTGTTGCGCAAGCCGGTGACGCGGCCGTCCTTCATGACCGTGACGCGGTCGGAAATCTCGAAGACTTCGGCCATGCGATGCGAGACATAGACGACTGCCACGCCCTGTGCCGCCAGCCGCCTGATGACACCAAAGAGATGTCGACCCTCATTGATCGTCAGTGACGACGTTGGTTCATCCAGTATGATAACCTTGAGTTCATGCGAGAGGCCCTTGGCAATCTCGACCATCTGCTGCTGCCCCGGCGAAAGAAGGCTGACGGGAATGCGCGGATCGATCTGGACTTGCAGCTCGTCGAAAATGCGCCGCGTGCCTTCGTACATGGGCTCGCGTTTGATGATGCCAAGTGCATTGCACGGCTGCCGGCCCGCATAGACATTTTCCGCAACGCTCAGAGCGCCGACGAGGCTCCGCTCCTGGAATACCATGGCGATACCGGCTTCCGCCGCGCCGCGTTCGCCAAGCCCGAGGATCGACATGCCGTCAACTTCGATCGCTCCCAATTCCGGCTGATACACGCCGGCTACAAGATGCATGAGCGTTGATTTTCCGGCCCCGTTTTCGCCGATCAGCGCGTGAATTTCCCCGCGATTGACCTCAAGCGATACGCCGTCGACGGCTTTCACTCCGGGGAAGGATTTGACGACATTTCGGATGGCCAGGCGGACCGCCTCCGAAGATGGGCCAACCGCTCGCGGGCTCTCACTCGTGGCAGTTTCCATCGCAGCACGAGGCATCGGTTGTATCCCCAAACGGAGCACCAGAAATCCGTTCAGCTCAATCTGCGGAGGTCGTGGTCCAGATGTCAATAGGTATTTGAGAGTTGATCCCTTTAGCCAATTGATACAAGATTGCCTGCGGTGAGTCGCCGCAGGTTCTGCTCGGCCATCACCTCAAGCGCGGCTGCGGCCATGACAGTTTTGGATACTGCTCTATCCCGAAGAGCCGTTTTGATCGAGCGGTGAAGCGCCTCGATTCCGTACCAGCCTAGATACCCGCACCAGTGCTGGGCAACGTTTATGTCCCGGTAGAGTGTTGGCAGGTCTCTCGTCGACATGTTGTCAAACGTGCTCAGACGCGAGCAGCCGGCAAGGAGTGGCTCTGGTTCTCCGATGGCGTGTTTGTCACGGGCCGATGCGGCGGCCGCGGCTCTTATAGCGAAGCGTCACGCCGGGCCTCATAGAGCGCGATCAGCCGGCTGCAATCAAGGTCGGAACCAAAGGTAAAATCTGGAAAACTTTGTCGGGCGGCCAGCGCTCGTCTTGTGCCCGTTGGTTCGGAGGCGGCCAGGGGGTGGGTTCCAGCGGGTGAGGTCTCAACGACGCAAGTGCGGCTTTGCTTGGCTAGTCTGCGCCGCGCCGTGGTAGTGCGCCATTCGGGCCGGACATTGGTCCCGTGTACGCTCGTGGCCAGGTCAAGCCTTCGCCGCGGCCCAATTCAGGCCGGAATTGGCTTCGACGAGGCCGTTGAGGGGGGCGCCGGGGAATGTTTCGGCGAAGGCGTCCAGCATGGCTTTGGCCAACAAATCGGACGCGTGTGCGGCATGTTCTTCCGGAACCTCGAGGACGATCTCGTCGTGCAGCCACGCGACCGGGCCGCCGTCGATGCCGTGCTCGAAAAGCAGGTCGTCGATGGCCGCGAGCGCCAGCATGGAGGCGTCGGCGCAGGCCCCTTGGACGGGCAGATTGCAGGACACGGTGTAGGAAGACTTGCCGTCTGGCAGCCGCGACAGCGGGATAGAGCCGACCGACGCCCTTGGCGGCGTCCTTGCCGATGACGATGCACTGGCTGGTCTCGCATCGGTCGGCGTGTTGCCGCCGCCAGCGGTCGAAGATCGGGAAGGCCTCGGCGAAAGCCGCCAGCCAGCGGGTCGCCTCCGCCTGCGTCAGGCCAGTGCCGTAGGCGTCCCACGCGCTCTTCACCAGACCCGGCGGCGCCCATGCCGTAGATGGCGCCGAAATTGACGCGCTTGGCGGCGCTCCGCTCCTCGTCGGTCACGTCGTCAGGGTCTTTTCCGGACATCCTCGCGGCGGTGATGCGGTGGAGATCATCGCCGCGCTCGAACGCTTCCGTCATGGCCGGATCGCCGGAGATGTGGGCGGCGGCGCGAAGTTCCATCGACGAATAGTCGGCGACGACGAGGACGTTGCCGGGATCGGGCACGAACAGGGCGCGGAAACCGCTTGTCGCGCGGGATTTGCTGGAGGTTCGGTCCGGAACAGGATGCGCGGCCCGAAGCGGTCCCGGCGACTTTGTAGGAGGCATGGATGCGGCCCGTGACGGGCGAAATCTTCGCCGCCAGCCTGTCGCCGAAGGAGGTCAGCAGCTTGTCGATGGCCGCCAGCTTGGACAGGGCGGCGATGGGCGGATAATGGGCGGCGCGGCGCATGTCGCTGCGCTTGGTCGATAGCGCGCCGGACTTCTCCGTCCGCGCCCAGCCGTCGAGTTCGGCTCTGCGTCAGGAGGGTCGTGAGGAGGCTGGTCTTTTCGTCTCGGCGTCGACGGGACGGACGCGGCAGCCAAGGTCAGATGGCCGCAATCGGCACACGCCTTGGCGTACTCTGCCATGATGGCGAATCGTTCGTCTCGCAGATCTTCGATCAGCTTGGCGTGGGCGTCGGTATCGAGGCGAAAACCGCGCAGTTGCATCCGCACGACCGCTGGGATGGCCGTCATCTGGATTTCGTAAGCGGGCTCCTGCGCGCCCAGCGCGGGCATTACCCTGTTGAAGATGTGCCAACAGACGACGGCGTCGCGGGCGGCGTATTCGATCTGGGCGAGCGTCAGATGTTCTGACGGACCAGTCGGAGCTCTGGCCGGTCTTGTCGAGTTCAACGTCGAGATAGGTCGCCGCCGCGTCTGCGAGGGCTGGTCTGGTGTTCGCCGAGCGTCAAGCGACACGCCTGCATCGTGCAGTGCATCTCCGCCGGGGCGATGCCCTGGTGTTCGAGGAAAGAGAGTTCGAAGGCCGCATTGTGAGCGACCAGCACCATGTCGTTCAGGCGCTGAAGGATGGCCGTGCCTGTGCGGAACAGGTCAACGACAGCAACGCGCCGGCCGCCGCCGTATAGCTGGAGGAGCCGAATGCGGGCGCGGTGAGGGTCTAGGGCGGCACGGTCTGCATAGGCGGCCTGTGCGGCCAGCGCGGTAATCTCGGCCTTCTTGGCGGCGATCTGGGAGGACGGCGCTCCTGTCTTATTCCACGCCGCATGCTCGCCCTTGGCTACGGCAAGCCTCCGGCGCAGGCAATCGAGGCGGGCGACTTCTTCCGGGATGGGTGCCGTCTCGATATCGACGGCGACAGCGCCGCCGTGGGCGTCCCGGATGACCTCGTCGATGGCGCGATTGGCGTCGTCGACGGTGACGCAGTAGTTGATCTTGGGCTTGAGCTGGAAGGGCGCATTCATTGCAACACCTCCCCGTCGCCATCATCAAGTTTCGGTTGTGGCGTGCGGCGCGGGCGCGCCCCGCGAAGCGTAGGCGTATATGTACCCTCGTCCTTGCCCCCGCCATCAGCCGTCGCCCCCGACGCCTTTTCGTCATCTTGTTGATCTGAAAAGATAATATTGGCGTCGGTTGGGGCGTCGCTTGGGGGCGTCGCTCCGTTTCCGTCTTCAGGGCGACGCCCTAGAGGGGCGTCGGCTGTGTTTGAAGATTGATCCGTCGCCCCAACCGACGCCCCGCCCGACGCCGCGTAAGTATCTGTATTTGTCTGCATTATCGGCAAAGGCGTCGGGGGCGTCGGGCGACAGCGGGGTAGAGGAAGCAGTGTATATATGCGAAGGCGGGTCCTTCCGCAGGTAGCGCAACCATGGGTCGCGGAGCAAACTCTCGGTGTAGCCGCGCTTGGTCTCGCTGCCGCCTGCTTTCCAGCGCCGCTGCTTCAGCAGTTCCGGGTCGGTCGGCAGGATGGGTTTCAGTTGCGACGCGATATAGTTCTCGGTGATGGGTTTGCCGTGATGGGCCTCCGTCCAGAAGCCGTCGCGCATCTCAAGCAGGTAGGGAATGAGATCGCGCGTGTGCATCTTGGTGACACGACGCTCGTAGAAGACCTGCCAAATGTCCTCCAGCAGGGCGACGATTTCATCGATCTCGGTCGGGTCGGCACCCGGCTGACGCACCCCCGTCGCCGCATCCATCGCATGCTGTGGCCAGTCTTCGCCGACAAGCTCTGCGATCTGGCGCAGCGGATACCAGTTGTCGCCCCGGCGGTTGAGCAGGGCCATTGGCCTGTCAATCTTCGGTAGTTCCTCGATGTCGGCGACGAAGCGGGCGATCTTGCGCCGCGCCACGTAGAGCGCCTCGCTTTCACCGTCGATCAGGTGCTCAGGCTGTTCGTCCGACGTGGCGGGCAGAAGGAAGATGATGATCGAGCGGTTGAGCAGCGTCTCCGGCATCCGCGCCTTGCCGGTGCCGACGATGCCAGCATACGCCAGCCCGGTGAATGTTGGGAACTTGACGACCTCCCAGCCGCCGCTCGGTGTCTTCTCCGTGCGTTCTGCGAAGGCCGTCGACCGCCGATGTCCGGAATTCAGGACGGCCTTCAGTTCGGGCTGGGCATCGGAATGCAGGATGTTGTCGGCTTCGTCGATCAGGAGCGTCGGGCGCCCGGTGACGCCGATCTTGCGGAAGATGGACGCCGTAGTCGTCGACCCGACAATGTCGGCCCTCGGTGTTAGGCAGGCGAGCAGTTCCAGAAGCGTGGACTTGCCGCTGTCGGAGCGTGCGCTCTGGATGGACAGGCGCGGCGAGATGTTGATCTTCAGGTCGACGCGGTGGATGGCGTGGGCGAAAACGCTCCACAGGACCGCAGCCCGCAGGAGTGTGATGTCGGCGCGGATATAGCGACCGATCTCGGCGACAATCGCGTCCAGTACAGCGGCAATGTCGGTGACAGGGTCCGGCCAAGGTGTTTCGTCCGCACCCTGAAACGCGCCTTCCTTCTCCGCCCGGGCGATCCGCATGGCAATGCGGGCGTCGCGCTCTTTATCCAGCGCGCTGACTTTCCAGCCGATCAGCTTCGCAATGCGTTCACGGCCGCGCTGCCATGCAATGCGCTTGAGATTGCAGGCCTCATCGATGATCAAGTTGATGGTGCTTTCCGGCAGGCCAAAAGGCTTCGCTGTTGCCGCGTCGAGCAGCGTTTTCACCAATGCCGGGTCGTATCGATGAAGATCATTGACGTCCTTCAACCCGGCGGGAGCGTCCTTGCTGACCACGACGGTCTTCGGAGCCTGGAGCGAAACGACATTGGAGACCACCGTGCTCGACGGCTTCGGCGTGATCAGTACGCTCGTCCGGCTGTCAGTCTTGCCCATCACTGCGACGATGCCTCTCCATAGGGCATCGTCGGCCGGCGAGCCCGGGGCATCGTCGTCGCGGACAAGGACAATCGCCTCGACATGGTCTGGTATATCGATGCGCCGCAGTCTTGCGATCCCGGTAAGCGCAACGGCGTATTCCGCACCGGCTGCCCGGGTCGACAGGGCATCCTCGACGCCTTCGCAGATAAAGACTTTCTTGGCCCTCGGGTTGCCGAAGCGGACGAGGCCGTGAATGTTCCAGTCGTGCGGTCCCCGCATGGTGCGGCGAACCGCAATGACATCAGCCTTCTTGCCTTCACCGGTCAGGAAGGTCTCCTGCAAAGCGACCAGCGATCCATCAATCGCAGTGATCGCCGCCAGCATGGAGACGGAACCGGTCAAGGCGTTCGTCAACTGGCGCAACTGCGTCCTGTCCTGATGGTCGGGGTCGAGGTCGCGCGATTTCAGGTAGACCTCCGCCGGGGAGCCGTCGATAGGCTGGGCGGCCTGCCATATCTCGTTGATCTCGGTCGTACGCCGCAGGTCGTCCTCGTCTATGGCGGCGTCCTCGTCAGCATCTGCGTCGGAAGCTAGGCTGCCGGTTCCGGGATGATCGACCAGATACTTCTTGGCATACGCGATGGCCTCGGCCAGGTCGTGGCCACCGAGATGCTGGATAAACTCGATCGGCCCACGGCCGCCGCTGCCGGCGGCAAAGTCGTAGAAGGTTCCGCCAGGGTATATGACGATGCCGCGATCCGTGCCTGCACGGAAACTGCCGTTGTTCTCGGGGTGAAGGCTGCCTCGCGCCTTGGCGGCGATCTCCGGCATGAACGAGGTGAGCCGCTCGAACTCGGCGGCGGTCAATCCGGGCGGCGGAGGGGCTTTGTGTTTTGTTGCCATGGCGGTCAGTTCCCTATTGCGTGCGGAAGCTTCAGCACAGTGGCGCCGCCGGCGGGTACGGGTTGGGATGCAGCGTTGCAGGCGAACGCGAGCCAGAGAGGGGCGCATCAGCCGCGAAAGCGCTGGAAAATGTAGGGAAAATTACTATTTTGGCGGGCATAGGCCTGTTCCTTGTCAGGCTTCACGAACTCTCCGGTTCGACATCGATGGCCTCCGCTGAAGCGAGTCGGGGCCCTGCCCGGACAAGATCTGCTCCTCGATGCGATCCAGCTGCTCGCTGGTTTTTTGCATGAATGCCCGGAACTCGGCGGCCAGGCCTGCGGCATCGCGCTTCGCCTGCCGCGCATGCGCCGCAGCGGCCTGCCTGGCGAGGCCCGGCTCGTGGGCGGCGTCGATCGGCTTGCCGGTCAGACGCTCGATCTCGGCGCGTGTGACGCGCGGGCCGACCGGCGTGGCGACAATCTCGATTTCGCCGCGGGCTTCCATCCGGTAAACGCTCGAACGGGCGCAGTGGAGGGCGTCAGCCGTCTGGTTGATGGTGAAAACCTGTTGCATCAGAAGCCGGCTCCCGCGCGTACGCGGCGGATCGCGTCCACGAACTTGACGAAGCAGACGACGGCATCCGAAACCAAGCGCTGGGCCTCGGCCTGGAGCTGCTTCGCCTCGGCTATGGCTTGGCGATGCTCGTTCTCGAGGCGACGACGCGCGGCTATCTCCTCGCGCGCCTTTCTTTCGAGCGCGCAGATATCGATCTCGTCGTTTTCGGGATTATTCTGGATGGGAAGGCCGGCTTCGCGGCCTGAGGTGGTGTGCATGGTGTTGTCTCCGAATTGGAAGGCAACACCTCCTATACGCCAGATTTCTTGGTCAAATTCGCCGTTTATCTATGATTAATCTCCCCCAATTAAATCGGCGAATTGGAGGCCAGACGGCGATAAACGCGCTTACGGAGTGCTTCCCGCTTGGGGCCGGGGGGCTCAACCGTGGCGACGGCGTCCCGGATTTCCATCCGCCTCGCATTGCGCGGGTCCGCAAGGCTGGTGAGTACTGCCTCCACCTGGAGATCCACGGCCTCCTTCTTCGGTTTCCCCTTCGCTCCCTTCGGCCGGCCGGCGGCCAGGCGCTTCACTTCCGTGCTGATCCGGAACGGGATTAATCCGGCCTCGTCCAGCATCCGCAGTGCCTTCGTCATCTTTGGCCCGGCACGGCCCCTTTGAAACATGTTCATGACAGCCTGCATAAATTCAGGATCCGCCATCCCCACCCCCTTGAGCAGCAGGGCGGCATTTGCCTCGTCGGCTTCCCCCTCGACCATGACCCGCGCCAGTTGGGCGCGCAGTGCATCCTTGCGCTGTGCCTCGTCCCACGCCGGTTCGTCGCGATGGTCAGGCATGGAGGGCCACCACCATCGCATCAGCCTTCACTCCAGTGGCGAAATCCGCCCAGGCCTGCATCAGCTGCCGGCGCTTCTCCAGCGCGGAGCCGCGCCGGTAAGCCTGCTCGACCGCGCTGCCGACGGCGTGTGCCAACGCGGCTTCCGCCACCTCGCGGGCAAAATGCGTCTCGTCGCCGGCCCAGTCGCGGAAAGCCGAGCGGAAGCCGTGAACGGTGGCGGACGCCTGCGGCAGAACTTGGTGCAGAAGCCTGAGCACGGTGTTGTTGCCGAGCGGCTGGCCGCGTTTCTGGCCGGCGAAGACATATGGCCCCAGCAGGCCGAGGCCGCGCACGGTACCCAACAGGTCGAGCACAGGGGCAGGCAGCGGGATAGTGTGCTGCCGCCCGCTCTTCATCCGCGTGCCGGGAAGTGTCCACGTCGCAGCCGAAAAGTCGACCTCGTCCCACGTCATCAGGCGGACCTCGTTGGAGCGCGCTGCGGTCAGGATTAGGAACTCAAGCGCCCTGGCGCTCATGGTGCGGACGTCGCAGAGCCCGGCCATGAGGTCCGGAACGTCCCGATAGTGAAGCGCCTTGTAGTGCCGAACCTCGGTCCTGCCGGGCCTCGGCAGCAGATGAGCCAGGCCGCCGCGCCAGCGGGCTGGATTCTCGCCCGAGCGCCAGCCATGCGCCTTCGCGAAGTCGAGGATGAGTTCAACCCTATTGCGCACGCGCGCGGCCGACACCGGCACCGTCGTCCACAGCGGCGTCAGCACTGCCAGCACGGCCCTCACGTCAACATCGGAGACGCGTGTACTCCAGATCGGCGTGCAGTGCCCCTTCAGGGCAACCGTCCACTGGAAGCACGTCTTGCGGTTCCGCCAGACGCCCCCGCGGCTCTCGACGTAGCGTCCGGCCGCCTCGCCAAAGGTCGGCTCGGCCTCGCGGTTCCGCTTGGCGAACGGGTCGCCTCCGTCTGCCAGTGCCTTGCGGGCGGCAGACGCCTTCTCACGAGCCATCGCAAGACTGACTGTGGGATAGCCGCCCAGGCCCATGATGCGCGGCCGGCCGCCCGCCTTTGAGATGAAAAGCCAGGCCTTCGTGCCGGTCGAACGAATCTCGATGTAGAGGCCGCCGCCGTCGGCGTGGCGCCCCGGCCTACCGAGCGCCTTGACGGCACGGTCAGTGAGCCTGTGCAGGCCGCGCTGGCGCGGCTTGAAATTGGATGGGTCGCGGGAGACAGTCACTGCGGGATCGCTCCTGTCCAGTCAGGTTTGCGGTTCAAGAGCGCGTCGCCCGGTTGCACGGTCGGCGCGTTCGTCGTTTGACTACCACGCTAGCGCCTGCCTCGGCAATCCGCGCGTACCTTTTAGCGTAACCCTGGAACCGGGATAGCGAGGGACATTGGGCAACAGATTTGGAAGGCCACTGAGGGAGCAGCCCTTCAAATCCGGGCTTTCGCGAGACGGCGTGCTACGGCGGGAAATACGCTGGCGGCGGATTGTCCAGGCGCCACCAGCACTGCGCTCGCCAGTGCGGAATGGTTCCGGTGAGCACGACCATCGACGGGGGGCAGTGCCTCCACTTCTCCGCCGCCGCGCGCACAGCCTCCTCGCTGTCGAGATCGCACCACAGCGCATAGGCGGCCGAAAAGTCACAGTCCTTGGCCCGGCCAAAGGGAGGTGTGTGTGGATGGCGGGCGGCGGCGCCGACATAGACGTTGAAGCCGGCAGCGTTCTTATCGATCGCCGTCTTGATCAGCGCGTCGATCTCGCCGAACCGCTGCAGGTAGGCACCGATCTCCTTGCGTCCATCGCGCTCGCCGATCCAGGCGACCTCGATCAACTCGTTCGCGGCTGAAAATTCGAACAGAAAGGCGAGATGGAAGAGCATCTCGCGTTCGAAAATGACGGCGGGTTCAGGCATGCTCGCCATCCTGCTGCTCGAAGTGTCGGCACGCAGGAGAGGTCCCAGGGATGAGCTTGGCGGCATCCCCGGTCATTGTTCGGAACTTTTCACAGATATACTTGGGCTTGCGGCCGGATTTTTGCTGGCCGCCGGACTTCTGCCAGAACTTGCATCGCGAACACGTCGCACCGACCGGCCCGGTGCCGGAAAAGTGGGCCATTCCAGCAACCGTCTTCGAGACGTTCGCGCGAGGGATCGAGCAGGCGTCAGTAAGGTTGAGCTGGCGCGAAAATTTTGACATGGCATTAGCCCTCCGGGCTTGGCCGGGAGGCTTGCGTTCGAAGTGGGAGCGCCTATATTTGCTGCTGCTGGATAGCTTTGGACCCGCTCGCGAACGCAAACCGTTCCGGCGGGTTCTTCTATTCGGCGTCCTCGCGCTCGGAGGCAGCGTCGCGCTCGGCGATCCGGTCGAGAAGATACTGATCAATTTCGAATTCGACCCAGGCGATACGGTTGAGGCCGAGCCGGATGCGCTTCGGAAACTTCTTGGCCTTCTCCAGCCTCCAGAGCTGTGGCCTGCTGTAGTCAATGCCCTTGGCGCGAAGGCCGTCGTCGTTGAGAACGCGCATGTGTTTTTCCTCGCATTGCGTTGCAACCATGCGAGGGAGAATAATTACTTGAAAAAGCTTCCAAAAGTTGGGATGAAACTTGCTTATGCTTGCGAGCTTTCATCCCAATATTGGGATGAAACTGCAGGCTGACGATGCAATTTCATACCAATGTCGCGCTGCTACCTCTTCAGGTATGTGTCGACGGTCTCCGGAGAAATGGTTGTGCCGAACTCGACCGCGACCGCCTGCACGAAACGGACGTAAGGGCCTTCCACCTTCCCGCTGATGGCGCTCCTGGAGCGGCCGGGGTTGCGGCCGAAAAACTTCTTATAGATGGCCGGCAGAAGACTGGCCACCAGGCGTCTCGCCGCCGTCGCGTTGGGCGTCCAGATCCATGTGTGGTCAGGCGGCGGATCGAGAATCAGGTCCGCCGCCTCTTTCAGCCACGACAGGGCATGCCTCAGGCTCTCGATGGATGGCGCATCATAGCTTGGCGGCCCGTTGGATAAAGACGTCGTCGTTGTCCTACCGCGGCAGCGTCTCCCACAGCAAATATCCCTGGTCCCGGTTGTCGAGCGCCTTCAGCAGCGCACTCGCGCCTGCTTCCTGATCTCCCTTCGCGTATTTCTTTCTTGCGAGGCGATTCTTGCGGCCCCGTTTCTGCTCGGTAGCCTGGAACAGTGCACGTACATTGTCCAGGTCGATGGCAAGGCGATCCTTGTCGATGTCGTCGGGCACGACGGCGGTGCCGACGGACTGGAGGATGCGGTCCACTGCATCGCGCGACAGCGGCGTCGTCGCCTGCACCATTTCGGATAGTAACGCATCACGCGCGCTCCGTCTGTAGGTTGACCACATTGGCGGGCGGCGGACTGACGATGGAGCGAAGCCGCCCTGCCCACAGCTCCAGCGCCTCGCGCATCTCGTCTTGGAATTCGTGCTGGTCATAGACGCGGGCGAGGCCCTTCTTGCCGTGACCGATGACCATCTCGGCGACCCGCTCGGAGATCCTGAGCGACGAAAGCCGCGTGCGCACCGTGCGGCGGATGTCATGGAGCACGAAATCCGGCAGCACGACCTTGCGCGGGTCGTCGCCGCGCGTGCGGGCCATCGCCTTCAGGGCGCGCAGCATGTCCCTGTCCAGCCGATCTTTCGCCTTGCCGAAGCCGTTGACGGGCTGTCTGCCGAACGTGGTCGAGAACAGGTGATCGCCGCTGTTGCGGCCGGCGAAGTGCGGTAGCGTCTCCAGCACCGTGAGCGCGTCGTCGGTCAGCGGCACGAGGTGCGAGGAATCGGACTTGAACCGCTCGGGCGGCACGGTCCAGACCTTCAGCTGCCTGTCGACCTCCGACCAGTCGATCGCCTCGCCGGGCTTCCTCTCGCGCAGCATGCGGGCCAGCTCGGGATGGAACTCGATCCACCGCGCCTCGCCAACCTCCGCCTTGCGCTGGCCGGTGATAAGCAGGAGGCGGAATAGCGGGCCGTAGGGGTAGCCCAGGCGCGATGTAGCCCGCCACAAAGCGAATATCTCGTCGTCGGACAGAACGCGTTGGCGAGGCTTTTTTTCGCCAATCAGCCTGCCGGGCTTCAGCCGGTCGCAAGGCGAGGCCTCAAGCCCGTATTTCCCGCGGTCAATCGCCCAATTGAAGAACGTCCGAATGTGCCCGAAAACATTATGAGCGTGATAGGGCGCGGGCCGGTCTGCGATAGCCTCGACCAGCGTCACGACATCGCCCCGCGTGATCTCGGTGACCAGTTTGTCTTTCCATGCCGGAATTGTCTCGCTTCTGATCTCGCGCTCGGCCGTGGCCGCCCTTCTCTGTCCCTTCACATGCCGCGCCAGGTACTCCTCAATCACGGCGCCGAAGGTCAGAGCGAGCTTGCGGACGGTCTCCTCTTTCCCGCGCCGCTCGGCCTCCCTGGGATCGATGTTCTGGCGAATCGAGCTTGCGCCACTCTCCGGCCTTCTCGCGGGCTTCCTCAAGGGTCAGGTCGCCCTTGTTGTCGACGCGATATTCGCCCAAGGCGTGACGGGTCGGGTTTTTCGAGCCCGGGAACCGCGTCACAATGCAAAACGTCCGCCGGAACTCGTTTTTGGTGTTCATTGGCCCGACGCGAACGATGAGGTTGCGTGCCTTCTCGTCCTTCACGTCGTACCACTTCACCGCCGGCTTCAGCGCCTTCAGTTCGCGGTCGGTGCTGAATGCCCTGGTAGCCATGTCGCTGCCCTTTCCGTTGCGATTGTTGCCACGAGGCGACACACCGCCTGGCCGTTTATGGCAACGCGATGGCAACATATCTCGCGTAATACGATGTTGCCATATGCAACGTCATGATACGCTTAGCTATGATAACTGCAAGAGATATATGGACTTCATGAGACGCGATGCACCGGTATGAAGCGCCTTGAAATGAGATTAGCGACGGCGTATGACCGTCAGGCGCCGCTTTACCGATGCCGTCCCAATGTCGACCCGGCGCAGGAAGACCACGGCTCCAGGCGCGTCCGCTTTCGCGGTGTCAAGGAGAGTGGCGGGCGGCGAGGCGGAAAATAGTGACCGCTCGCTGACCTCCTCTCGCAGCCTGTCGGTTGCGGTGCGGGCCACCCTCGTCCCCTACCTCTTGCGCCCCAATTCCCCTATGCTACATGAACGGCACCGAAACGCCATGCACGCCGCGCGCGCCGATCGTATCGATCGCCGATCCCCGGGAAAATTCCATGCAGCAGACCGTCGTCACCCGCTTTGCCCCCTCGCCTACTGGTTTCCTGCACATCGGCGGGGCGCGGACCGCGCTGTTCAACTGGCTGTACTCCCGCCACACCGGCGGCAAGATGCTGCTGCGCATCGAGGACACGGACCGCGAGCGCTCGACGGAGGCCGCGACCGCCGCGATCCTCGACGGCCTGGCCTGGCTCGGCCTTCATTGGGAAGGCGAGCGCCATCTCGCAATTCGGCGTGCGCCGCCGCCATCGCGAGGTGGCGGAGGAATTGGTTCGGCCGCGGCAAAGCCTATTACTGCTTCGCGACGCCCGAAGAGCTCAACGAGATGCGCGAGAAGGCGCGCGCCGAGGGGCGTCCGCCGCGCTATGATGGCCGCTGGCGCGACCGCGATCCGTCAGAGGCGCCTGCCGGCGTGAAAGCCCGCTATCCGAATTAAGGCGCCGCACGGAAGGCGAGACAATGGTTAGCGATCCCGTGCAAGGAGAAGTCCGCTTTCCGAACAAGGATTTGGACGATTTCATCATCCTGCGTTCGGACGGCGAATCCGACCTACATGCATGCCGTTGTCGTGGACGACCACGACATGGGGGTGACGCATATCATTCGTGGCGACGACCATCTGACCAATGCGGCGCGGCAGACCGTCATCTATAGCGCGATGGGGTGGGATGTGCCGGTGATGGCGCATATTCCGCTGATCCATGGCGCCGACGGAGCCAAACTCTCCAAACGGCACGGCGCGCTGGGTGTCGAAGCGTATCGCGCGATGGGCTATTTGCCGTAAGCGTTGCGCAACTATCTCGCCCGCCTCGGCTGGAGCCATGGCGACGACGAGGTCATGTCGATCGACCAGATGGTCCGGTGGTTCGACATCGAGGACGTCAACAAAGGGCGCCGCGCGGTTCGATTTCCAAAGCTGGAAGCGTTGAACGGCATCCATATGCGCCAGATGGACGATGCCGCTCTGCTTGATGCCTTTGTGGCCACGTTACCCTATCTGAGAACGGCGGGCCTATCCTGGAAAGCTGAGCCATCGCGAAAGCGCGCAGCTTCTGGCTGCGATGCCCGGCCTCAAGGAGCGCGCCAAAACATTGCTGGAATTGGCGGACGGCGCGGCGTTTCTGTTCGCCGAGCGACCTCTGACGCTCGACGAAAAGGCGGCTGGCCTCGTTGAACGCATCCAGCCGCGTGATGTGCTGGCGCGGCGCGATGACGGCTCTCGAAGGGTGCCGGGCGAATGGTCGGCAGCCGCCACCGAAGCTGCGATCCGCGACTTTGCGGCGCGGAACGCTCTGAAGTTGGGCGCGTGTGGCGCAGCCGCTGCGCGCCGCGCTGACCGGCCGAAGCACGTCGCCCGGTGTTTTTGACGTGCTCGCGGTGCTTGGCCGCGACGGAGAGCCTGGCGCGGATCGGCGATCAAATCGATTAGCGATTTCTGTCAGTGAATTTGCGTATTGAAATCGCGTCTATTGCAGTGCAACATTGCGCGACAATCCGTCAGCGCTGGCAGCAGACGGGAAATGCGCTAGCAAATCCGGCGCAATCTCCGGAAGATTGACTTTGAGCAGTGTTGCACGTTACAGAAATTCGCCATCCCGGCGCTCATGCGAAACTGAAGGAGTTTGCGGTGACCGAATCGACAGCAAAACTGGAATTTGGCGGCAAAACTCACGAATTCAAGGTGCGCAAGGGTACGGTCGGGCCGGATGTGATCGATATCAGCGCGCTCTACAAGGATACCGGCGCTTTCACGTATGACCCGGGTTTCACATCCACCGCGAGCCTGCGAGTTCGAGATCACGTTCATCGACGGCGACGAAGGCATCCTGCTTCACCGCGGCTATCCGATCGATCAACTTGCCGAGCACGGCGACTTCCTGGAGGTCTGCTATCTCCTTCTCTACGGCGAACTGCCGACCAAGGCGCAGAAGGACGATTTCGACTATCGCGTCACGCGCCACACGATGGTCCACGAACAAATGTCGCGCTTTTTCACGGGTTTTCGCCGTGACGCGCATCCTATGGCGGTGATGTGCGGCGTTGTCGGCGCGTTGTCGGCCTTCTATCACGACTCCACCGACATTTCCGATCCCCACCAGCGTATGGTGGCGTCGATACGCATGATCGCCAAGATGCCGACAATCGCGGCGATGGCCTTCAAATATCACATCGGCCAGCCTTTCATTTACCCGAAGAACGAGCTGAATTTCGCCGCCAACTTCCTGCACATGTGCTTTGCCGTGCCTTGCGAGGAATATAAGGTCAATCCGGTGCTCGCGCGTGCCATGGAGCGCATCTTCATCCTGCATGCCGACCATGAGCAGAACGCCTCGACCTCGACAGTTCGGCTGGCGGGCTCGTCGGGAGCGAATCCCTTTGCTTGTATCGCGGCCGGCATCGCCTGTCTGTGGGGCCCGGCGCATGGCGGCGCCAATGAGGCCGCGCTGAACATGCTTTAGCGAGATCGGTACGGTGGATCGTATCCCGGAATTCATCGCGCGCGCCAAGGACAAGAACGATCCGTTCCGCCTAATGGGCTTCGGCCATCGCGTCTACAAGAACTACGATCCGCGCGCGAAGATCATGCAGAAGACGACGCACGAGGTGTTGGGCGAACTGGGTATCAAGGACGATCCCATGCTCGACGTTGCGATGGAACTTGGAGAAGATCGCGCTGAACGGATGACTATTTCATCGAGAAGAAGCTTTACCCGAACATCGACTTCTATTCCGGAATCACGCTGAAGGCGCTCGGCTTCCCGACCACCATGTTCACCGTGCTGTTTGCCTCGCGCGGACGGTCGGCTGGATCGCGCAGTGGAAGGAAATGATCGAGGATCCGCAGCAGAAGATCGGCCGCCCGCGTCAGCTCTACACCGGCGCCACTGAGCGGGACTATATCCCGATTGCCAAGCGATAGCCTGTCAAACATATCGGCGCGCTTCCATGGCGGGGATTAAGGCCCTTCCCCTAGAGCGCGATGATTTCAATTGGAGTCGTCACCGCGCTCTAGTTTTTTGATTTCGCATGATCTTTTCCGAAAACCGCTACGCACTTTTCGGGATCATGCTCTAAGCACAGCAGCGCCATAAAATAAAACCCCGCCAACGCGGCGGGGTTTGTCACGGTCGGAAGAGCAGGTCACCCGCTCATCGATTTCTCGTATTCGCGCCGCTTACTGCGGCAGCTTGTCGTCGACGCCCTTGACGTAGAAGTTCAGGCCGAGCAGCGTGCCGTCGTCGGCGTTCTCGCCGGCCTTCAGCCATTCGGTGCCGTCCTGCTTGGTGATCGGCCCGGTGAAGGGCTTGAATTCGCCCGACTTGATCTTGGCTTCGGTTTCTTCTGCCAGCTTCTTCACGTCGTCCGGCATGTTGGTGTAGGGCGCCATGACGACATGGCCGTCCTTCATGCCGCCCCAGACGTCGATGCTGCTTCCAGTTGCCGTCGATCACCGCCTTGATGCGCTTGATGTAGTACGGGCCCCAGTTGTCGACGATCGAGGTGAGCTGCGTCTCCGGGCCGAACTTGATCATGTCGGACGCCTGGCCGAAAGCCTTGATGCCGCGCTCGGCCGCGACCTGCATGGGCGCGGTCGAATCGGTGTGCTGGGTGATGATGTCGACGCCCTGGTCGATCAGCGCCTTGGCGGCGTCGGCTTCCTTGCCCGGGTCGAACCAGGTGTTCGCCCACACGACCTTCAGCTTGAAGTCGGGATTGACCGACTGCGCGCCGAGCACGAAGGAGTTGATGCCCATCACGACTTCCGGGATCGGGAAGGACGCGATGTAGCCGGCGACGCCGGCCTTCGACATCTTCGCGGCGATGATGCCCTGCACGTAGCGGCCTTCATAGAACTTCGAATTGTAGGTCGATGACGTTCGGGTGGTCGCGCTTGAAGCCGGTGGCATGCTCGAACTTCACGTCCGGGAATTTGCCGGCGACCGCGTTGGTCGGGTCCATGTAGCCGAACGACGTCGTGAAGATGATGTTGCAGCCGGAGCGGGCGAAGCGCTCGATGGCGCGTTCGGCGTCCGCGCCTTCCGGCACGTTTTCGAGATAGGCGGTCTCGACCTTGTCTCCGAAGTTCCCTTCTACCTGCTCCAGGCGCCTGGTGATGCTGGTACGACCAGCCGAAGTCGCCGATCGGTCCGACATAGATGAAGCAGGCCTTCGAGCTTGGCCTCGGCGCCGATCGTGCCGAGCGATAGCGCGGCAGCGGCAATCGCCAACGATAATAGTCTTGTTCTTCATTGTGTTCGTCCTCTTTCAGTTTTGCAAGGGCAACGTCCCTTTGACTTGTTCATTTGGCAGGCCGTGCTCTTATTCGTTTTTTACCCTCTCCTGCGCGCCTCCTCCAGAGCGGAGGATGCACCTATCAAAATCGGCGCTGCCGCTCTATCTCCTTGTTTGAGCATCGGATTTGCCTCCGAAACCGGGTCCGATGGCTCAACGATCCGGCACAAACGGCCGCCCGAGCGAAGCCGGCGTGTTGATCATCGTAAGCCGCCTGTTGCGTGAGATTAGAACAAGGACGACGATCGTTGCCAGATAGGGAAGCGAAGAAAGCAGCTGGGAGGGAATGCCTATCCCCAGCGCCTGCGCGTGCAGCTGGCCGATCGTGACCGCGCCGAAGAGATAGGCGCCGGCAAGCACACGCCACGGCCGCCATGAGGCGAAGACCACCAGCGCCAGCGCGATCCAGCCGCGGCCGGCCGTCATGTTCTCGACCCATTGCGGCGTGTAGACCAGCGACAGATGGGCGCCGGCCAGACCTGCGCAGGCGCCGCCGAACATCACCGCCAGATAGCGGATACCGATGACGTTGATGCCGAGCGCATGCGCCGAGCTGTGGTTGTCGCCGATCGAGCGCAGCGTGAGCCCGGCGCGGGTCCGGAACAGGAACCACGCGACGCCGAAGGTGAGCAGGATCGAGAGGTAGAAGATCGGATCCTGGCCGAACAGCAGCTTGCCGACAAACGGAATGTCGGAAAGGCACGGATATGTGCAGACTGGGCAGCTTGATGCCCGGCTGGCCGACGAAACTTTCGCCGATCATGCCGGAAAGGCCGAGCCCAAGCAGCGTCAGCGCCAGGCCCGTCGCCACCTGGTTGGTGACCAGCGTCAGCGTCAGGAAGCCGAACAGCAGCGAGAACAGCGCGCCGACGATGATGGCGGCGAGCACGCCGAGCCAGGGCGAGCCGGTCGTCAGGGCGACGCCGAAGCCGGTCACGGCGCCCATGACCATCATGCCCTCGACGCCGAGGTTGAGCACGCCGGAGCGCTCGACGACCAGTTCGCCGATCGCCGCGATCAGCAGCGGCGTCGCGGCCGTGGCGATGGTGATGAGGATGTCTTCAAACATTTTGAGCAGCCTCCGCGGCTTTCGCCGGCGCGCCGACCAAGCCGGATGCGGTAGTGGATGAGCGTGTCGCAGGCGAGCACGAAGAAGAGCAGCATGCCCTGGAAGGCGCGCACCGACCTTGTCGGAGACGCCGATCGAGATCTGCGCCGCCTCGCCGCCGAGATAGGTCAGCGCCAGGATCAGGCCGGCGGCGATGATGCCGAGCGGATTGAGGCGCCCGAGGAAGGCGACGATGATCGCCGTGAAGCCGTAGCCGGGCGAGATCTTCGTCGTCGAGCTGGCCGATCGGCGCCGGACACTTCCGAAATGCCGGCAAGGCCGGCAAGCGCGCCCGACAGCAGGAAGGCGAAGAACACCATGCGCGCCGAGGCGAGAAGCCGGCAAAGCGCCCTGCCCGCGGGCTCTGGCCGAGCACCTTGCACCTCGAAGCCCTTCAGCGTCTGCGACAGCATGAACCAGACGACGACCGCCGCAACGAGCGCAAAGACGAAGCCCCAGTGCGCGCGGCCGACGCCGGCCAGATTTCGGGCAGCATCGCCTGTGGGTGGAAGTCGCCGGTTTCGGGGAAATTGATGCCCTCCGGATTGCGCCAGGGGCCGCGCACCAGCCAGTCGAGAAGAGCTGCGCGACATAGACCAGCATCAGGCTGGTCAGGATCTCGTTGGTGTTGAACCGCGCCTTCAGAAAGGCCGGGATCGACGCGTAGGCCGCGCCGCCCGCCATGCCCAGGATCAGCATCAGCGGCAGCACGATCCAGCTCTGGAAGTCGCGGAAACAGCGACCGGCAGGATCGAGCCGGCGATCGCGCCGATCGATGAACTGGCCTTCGGCGCCGATGTTCCAGTTGTTGGACAGGTAGCAGACCGAGAGCCCGACCGCGATCAGGATCAGCGGCGCCGCCTTGATCGCGAGCTCATGCAGCGACCAGATCCTCGCGTCAGCGGATCGATGAAGTAGTAGTAGAGCGCATCGAGCGGGTTCTTGCCGAGCAGCGAGAACATGATGGCGCCGGCAATCAGCGTCAGCCCGAGCGCGATGAAGGGCGAAAGAGCGCTGAACAGCGTCGAATGCTGCGGCCGCTTGACGAGTTCGATGCGCATCAGGCGGCCTCCATTCCATGCTCGACGTGACCGGGCTCGGCGCCGCCCATCAGCAGGCCGATCTTCTCGAACGTCGCCTCCGCGCGATCGGCAGCGGCTTCGACAGTTCGCCATTGTGCATGACGGCGATCGCATCCGAGATTTCGAACAGCTCGTCGAGGTCCTGGCTGATGACCAGCACCGCCGAGCCGCTGCGCGCCAGCTCGATCAGCGACTGCCGGATCTTTGCGGCCGCGCCGGCGTCGACGCCCCAGGTCGGCTGGTTGACGACCATCACCGTCGGCCGGCGGTCGAGCTCGCGGCCGATGATGAATTTTTGCAGATTGCCGCCCGAAAGCGCGGCAGCTTCGGGATCGCGCGCGCTCTTGCGCACGTCCATCTCCTCGATGATGCGCTGCGCGGCCGCGGCGATCGCGCCCGTCTGCACCAGTCCGCCCGCGCCGAGGAACGCCTTGCGGTCGGTCGCGTGGCGCGACAGAAGCAGGTTTTCCGAAAGCTTCATGCGCGGCGCCGCGCCATGGCCGAGCCGCTCCTCCGGCACGAAGGCCGCGCCAAGCAGCCGCCGGCCGGAGATCGAAAGCCGCCCGGCATCCTTGCCGCGGATGCGGATCGTTTCGGCGTCGTCCTGCAGCGCTTCGCCGGAAACGGCCTCGAAGAACTCGCCCTGCCCGTTGCCGGCGACGCCGGCGATGCCGATCACCTCGCCGGCCCGCACGTTGAGCTTGATGTTCGTGCAGCGGGATGGAGAACGGCGTCGCCGGCTTGCGGGTAAGGCCGCGGATCTCGAGCAGCGCGGCTGCCTTGTCGATGCCCTCCGACCGGCGGGCGCACGACCGCCTGCACCTCGTTGCCGACCATCATGCGGGCGAGCGACGCCGCGGTTTCCTTGCGCGGATCGCAATGGCCGACCACCTTGCCGTGCCGCAGCACGGTGGCGCCGTCGCACATGCGCTTCACCTCTTCGAGGCGGTGCGAGATGTAGAGGATCGATTTGCCCTCGGAGCGCAGCCGCTCAAGCGTCTCGAACAGCTTGTCGGCCTCCTGCGGCGTCAGCACCGAGGTCGGCTCGTCGAGGATGATGAGGTCCGGCGTCTGCAGCAGGCAGCGGATGATCTCGATGCGCTGGCGCTCGCCGACCGACAGGTCGCCGACCAGCGAATAGGGATCGAGCGGCAGGCCGTAGCTGTAGGACAGCGCCTGGGCCTTGGCCGCGATCGTGCTGATCGGCGTCGTCGTCGTCCAGCGAAAGCGCGATGTTTTCGGCCGCCGTCAGCGCCTCGAACAGCGAAAAATGCTGGAAAACCATGCCGATGCCGAGTTTCTTGGCGACGCTCGGGCTGGCGATCGCACCGGCTGCCCGTTCCACGAGATCTCGCCCGGAATAGGGCTCGAGCGAACCGAACAGCATTTTGACCAGCGTCGATTTGCCGGCGCCGTTTTCGCCGAGCAGCGCGTGGATCTCGCCCTTGCCGATCGTCAGGTCGACATGGTCGCACGCCTTCAGCGTGCCGAAGATTTTGGTCAGGCCGCGAACCTCGAGCAGGTTCGCGCCTTCGGTCCCATGGGTTGTCTCCACAACGCCTCCCGGCTTCCAGTGCGAATTTTCTTTGTTCCCGAAGAGCATCGTAGGCGCGCTTGGTTCCCAACGCAAAGCGAAGCTGATTTGAAAGAGCTTCAAGAAATTCAGTGAAAGCTCAAGGAATGAGTACGGTCGTCCCGGTGGTCTTGCGCCCTTCAAGATCGGCGTGCGCCTGAGCCGCGTCCTTCAGCGCATAGCGCTGGTTGATTTTGATCCTGACCGCACCCTGCGCGACGACATCGAACAGCGCCTGTGCCGATGCCTCCAGCTCCTCGCGCTTGGCGATGTAAGTGAAAATCGTCGGCCGTGGTCGCAAACAGCGAGCCTTTTTGCGCCAGAAGCGCAAGGTTGAACGGCGGTATCGGCCCGGACGACTGGCCGAAGCTGACGAACATGCCGAAGGGCCTCAGGCAATCGAGCGAACCGGGAAACGTATCCTTGCCGACCGAATCGTAGACGACGTCGCAACATCCTGCCGCCGGTGATCTTCCTTGACCGCTTCGACGAAATCCGCGTTCTTGTAGTTGATGACGTGGTCGAAGCCGTGCGCCTTGGCGAGCGCGATCTTTTCGGCGGAACCGGCGGTGCCGATCACGGTCGCGCCGAGATGCTTCGCCCATTGGCCGAGGATCAGCCCGACGCCGCCGGCGGCGGCATGGTAGAGGATCGTATCGCCGGCGTTCACCTTGAAGGTGCGGCGCAGCAGATATTCGGCGGTCATGCCCTTCAGCATCATCGCGGCCGCCTGCTCGTCGGAGATGCCGTCGGGGATTTTCACCAGCCGGTCGGCGGCGATCACGCGTTGCTCGCAATAGGCGCCGAGCGCATCGCGTAGGCGACGCGGTCGCCCTGCTTGAGCCCGGCGACGCCTTCGCCGAGTTCCACCACCACGCCGGCTGCCTCGCCGCCCGGGATCAGCGGCAGCCCGTTCGGCGCGGCATAGAGGCCGATCCGGTAGTAGACGTCGAGGAAATTCAGCCCGATCGCCGTGTGGCGGATCAGGACCTGGCCTTCTCCCGGCCTGCCGGGATCTATGTCCTCATAGCGCAGCGCTTCCGGCCCGCCATGGGCGTGAATGTGATGGCTTTGGACATGGTCAGGCCTTTCGTCGCCCGAGTGTCGGGAAAAGCTGCATGATGCCGCCGATGCGAACAGGTAGATGCCGGTGACGGCGATGCCGACCTTGACGAAATACGAGGCATCCATGGTCTGGACGAGCGCGAGGGCGCCGAAGGCGCACCAGGCCAGGAAGATCGCCGAGATTGAGTCGCGCAGCCGTATGACCCGCACCGGGTGCAGGAAATAGACCGGCACGAAGGTCAGGATGCCGGCGATGACGACACGGCGAACGAGACCCATTGTCCCGGCTCGATAACGAACAGCGTGAAGACGATCATGTTCCAGACGACCGGGAACCCCTTGAAGAAGTTCTCCTTCGTCTTCATGCCGGTGTCTGCGTAATAGATCGCGCTCGAAACGACGATGATCGCCGCTGAAAGGAAGGACAGCCCCTCGCCCATGAAGCCCCGCTGGTAGAGCGCGAAGGCGGGAATGAGCACATAGGTCACGTAGTCGATGATGTTGTCGAGCAGTTCGCCCGACCAGGTCGGCAGGATTTCCTTGACCTCCAGCTTGCGCGCGATCGGCCCGTCGATGCCGTCGACGAACAGCGCCAGCCCTAGCCACCAGAACATCGCCGTCCAGCGCTCTTCGCTCGCCGCGACCAGCGACAAGGAACGCCAGGAAGGAGCCGGACGCCGTGAGCAGGTGAACCGAAAAGGCTCTCGCCTGCGGCCAGGTAACTTTTTTTCGCTTCACGGTCCGCGCCAGTCCAGTTTGCATATTTCGGCCGAATGGCCGGCGAAGTTCCAATTGCACCCAAAGGCGCGCATCCGGCTCTTGTCGGCATTGGCGACGATGATCTCCGGCGCGTATTCCGAATGGAGACCACTGTGGCGCCTTCCCGATTTTTGCCTGCGATAGGTGTGATCGCTCCGTCGACGATCATGGGAAACTGCAGGAAAGGATCAATTCTCCTTTCCATTGCCCAGCTTTGGTCGCCCATGCAACGGTCCTCGATAATCAGTGCGACACTAATAGCAGGGCCGCCGCCCATACAAGCAGTATCGCACCCGCAACCCGGCTTGGAAGTCTAAGTGAGACCTGTTTTTCCCCGACGGCAAACAGCGCGATCAAGGCGATACGAATTTCGGATTCGCCACACTAGGGGCCGTTGAGATGAAACGCCGCGTTGATCCGGCGGTCAATGCTGCCCTATACGGGGACCTGTTCCTATCCCAGCGCCTGAGCATCGGCGCGAACGCCGGGGCCACGCCTTGAGCCTATCAAAATCTTCGCACATCCTCGTCGCTGGCACCGGCCCGGCAGGCTTGATTGCCGCCCTCGCATTGGCCAAGGCAGGCTTTGCGGTCACGCTGATTGGTCCGAACGTTCGAAGGGATGACCGCCGCACTACTGCCCTGATGATGCCCGCGATCCGCTTTCTGGATGGCATCGGCATCGCGGGGAGGATTCAGCCGGATGCAGCCCCGTTACGCGTCATGCGGATCGTCGATGGGACGCAACGACTGATCCGCAGCCCGGTGGTCACCTTTCGTGCCGCAGAAATCGGCGAGCAGGCTTTTGGGCTGAACATTCCAAACGCCGTCTTGAACGACGCCCTGGAAACCGCCGTCGTGGAGAACGCCGATATCGAATGGCGCAAATCCCTCGTTTCCCGCTGGGATATTGGAGCGTCTGAAATCGGCGCCCTTCTGGAGGATGGGTCTGTCGTAACAGGAACCTTGGCCGTCGCGGCGGACGGCAGGACGTCTGCCGCGCGCGAGGCTTCCGGCATCAAAACGACCACGCACCGATACGACCAGGCGGCTCTCGTGCTGACCTTTACCCACACCCGCGACCATGCAGAAACGTCAACCGAGTTTCATACCGAGACCGGACCGTTCACGCAGGTGCCGCTGCCAGGCAATCGCTCCAGCCTCGTCTGGGTCGTCAAGCCCGGGTCCGCTGCCGAATTGGCGGAAATCGATGATGCTGCTCTCTCGCGGCGGATCGAAGATCGCATGCAATCGATGCTCGGCCGCGTAACGGTCGAACCCGGACGCCAAGTCTATCCGCTCTCGGCTGGGCTGCCTGCCCGCTTCTCCCAAAACCGCGTGGCCCTGGTCGGCGAAGCCGCTCATATCTTCCCGCCCATCGGGGCGCAAGGAATGAATCTCGGCATTAGAGATGTTCAGGAGCTTATTGATGTAGCCTCGAAAAATAGCGACGATCCGGGTTCGGAGCCAGCTCTTGCGGACTATGACCGGCGACGGCGGCCGGATATCCTTGCACGGACCGGAGCCGTGAACCTTCTCAACATATCGCTGTTGTCGAACGTCATTCCCGCGCAGCTGTTGCGCAGTGCCGGTTTGGGTGTGCTCGGAAGCTTTGGGCCGCTTCGAGCCCTCTTCATGCGTGAGGGGCTGCATCCGGGAAGCGGCCTGCGCTCTGTTTTCGCCGATCTCCGGGACCAGATCCGGCGGTAACATCGCCCGTTTGGGCGCGCGGGATTGAATTGATGAGCCGGCTAGTCCAAATATCGCGAGAGAATAGGCTAATGCACATATGAAAACTGCGAAATTCAGGATCGGCCAGGTGGTGCGCCACCGGTTGTTTCCGTTCCGCGGCGTCATCTTCGACGTGGATCCACAGTTCAACAACACCGAGGAATGGTACCAAGCGATCCCCGCGGAGGTCCGGCCGCGCAAGGACCAGCCCTTCTACCATCTGCTCGCGGAGAACGCCGAGACCGAATACATCGCCTATGTGTCGGAGCAGAACTGCTCGAAGATTCATCCGGCGAGCCGGTGCGCCACCCGCAGATCAGCGAAATGTTCGACAAGGCGGCCGACGGCACTTACGCGCCGAAGGAGCGCACACGTCACTAGAGCATTTTGCAGCCAAGTGGAATCACTTGGCGTCGCACAAATGCGGCTGAATCAAGAGATAGAGCGGCGGTCCGGTTCCGTCCGGATGCACGCCGCTCTAGCTGCAAGACAGCGTTCCGGCCCGATCAGGCTTCGGTTCCTCAAACGAAAAGAGCGGGCAATACCCGCTCTTTTTGCATCCTGTTCCGGATCGCCTTAGTTGCCGGCCTTCGCCTTGTCCTGCTCTTCCTTGAGCTTCTTGGCGAAGTCCTCGTTGTTCTTGGCGACGAAGTCCTGCAGCTTCTTCTGGCGGTCCTCGATATCGGACTGCTGCAGCGGCGGGCCGTCGAAGGCGCCGGTGAAGCCCTCCAGCGACACCTTGATCGGGTTCGGCTGGTTCTGGAAATTGACCGAGGTCAGCGTCAGCTCCGAGCCCTTCTTGAAGGAGGCGACCAGCTGGTCGGTGAGCGGCGCTTCGGCGATGCAGCGGTCCGGGAAGCAGATCACGTAGTCGAGCTTCTGCGCCTTGCCGCCGTCGATCTGCAGGCCGATGCCGGGAGGCACCAGGCGGCCGGTCGGCACGGTCACCTGGAACACCTTGCGGTTGATCTTGCCCTTGAGCTCGATCAGGCTGACGCCGGTAACCAGCTGGCCGGTCTCCGCCGTCACGATGTTCTGCACGTTGCAGATATCGACGTCTTCCTGCTTGGTGCAGGCCTTGAACCAGCCCTGCGGGAATCTGCGGCGGCTGCTGGGCCGAAGCCGGCGAAAGGCCGGCGGCAAGCAGCCCGACCACGCCTGCGGCCATGGCCGAAAGGGTAAGCGTTGGTTTTCAGGCTTGTCATGTGTTCGAATTCCTCTCAAATAATCCGCGGTCCGGCCGGGATCGCCGTGAGTTTCCGCTAGCTGTTGCCCAATTGAGGCAACAGCATGACTTCGGCGGGCGTGTTACACTGCGCGGGCACTAATCCAGCCGCAAAAGCGACAATGGGTCCCGCCAGTCGGACTGCCGCAGTTCGCAGCCGTTCGTAGCGGATGCATTGTTAAGCCTGATAGTTTAGGCGCGAATCGCACAGCCGGCCACGGAGGAACCCTCATGCGCCGTCTGTTCATTTCGGCCTGCTTCGCCGCCGTCTGGCTGCTTGCTCGGCTGGCAAGCCGTCGCTGTCGGCCGCGCCCTCGCACGCCATCGCCATGCATGGCGAGCCGGCGCTGCCGGCCGATTTCCCGCATTTCCCCTATGTCAATCCCGACGCGCCGAAGGGCGGACGGATCAACTATGCCTGGCCGGGCACGTTCGACAGCGTCAACCCCTTCATCGTGCAGGGCAACGGCGCGCGCGGCAGGTTCGACCTGACCTTCGGCAACAACGTCTTCGAGACGCTGATGCTGCGCTCGCGCGACGAGGCGTTCACGCTCTATCCGCTGCATCGCCAAGACGATCGAAACCGACGACGAGCGCAGCCTATGTCGAGTTCACGCTCGACCAGCGCGCCAAATTCTCGGACGGCAAGCCGGTCACGCCGGAGGACGTGATCTTCTCGCTGGAACTGCTGCGCGACAAGGGACTGCCGCGCTACGGCGTCGATCGCAGCAAGATCGCCAAGATGGAGAAGGTCGGCGAGCACGGCGTGCGGCTTACCTTCAAGGAAGCCGGACCGCGAATTGCCGCTGATGCTTGGCCTGCTGCCGATCCTGCCGAAGCACGCGACCGATGCCGAGAATTTCGACAAGTCGACGCTGAAGCCGATGATCGGCAGCGGCCCGTATCGCCTCGACAGCGTCCGAGCCGGCGAAGTCGACGTTCAAGCGCAATCCGGACTATTGGGCGAAGGACATTCCCGTCGAAGCGCGGCTTCGACAATTACGACGAGATCCGGCTCAACTACTACCGCGACGAGAACACCATGTTCGAGGCCTTCAAGAAGGGCTCGTCGACGTCTTCATCGAGGAAAACAGCGGCCGCTGGGCGAGCGGCTACAACTTTCCCGGCGGTCGACCGCGGGCGCATCGTCAA
Organism: uncultured Alphaproteobacteria bacterium; assembly: GCA_963813315.1. Classification (GTDB taxonomy): domain Bacteria; phylum Pseudomonadota; class Alphaproteobacteria; order Rhizobiales; family Rhizobiaceae; genus CAWEYO01. Next base: position 219,755 of record CAWEYO010000017.1, read on the forward strand.
GGAAACGTTCAAGAGCGGACTGCCGTCCGGCATGTACGGCTTCGTGCATGAACACGCGCCGCGCCGATCTTCAAGGATCGCGACGTTCGCGGCTGGCGCTCGGCGAGCCTGTTCGACTTCGAATGGGCCAACCAGAACCTGTTCTCGGGCGCCTACACGCGCACCCGCAGCTACTATGACGGTTCGGAGCTGTCGTCGTTCGGACGTCCGGCAAGCGATGCCGAGAAGGCGCTGCTGCAGCCCTATCCCGACGCAGTTACGCCCTGAGATCATGGCCGGCGGCTGGACAGCCGCCGGCCTCCGACGGCAGCGGCCGCGACCGCGCCTTCCTGAAGAAGGGGTTCGAGAAGCTGAAGAGAGGCCGGCTACGCGCTCGAAGGACGGCCGGCATGATCGGGCCGGACGGCAAGCCGCTGGCCTTCGAGATCATGCTGAAGGGCAAAGAGGACGAACAGGTCGCGATCGCCTGGCAGCAGGTCGCTGCGAAAGCTCGGCATCGCCGTCACCATCCGCTCGGTCGACGCGCGCAGTTCCTGCAGCGCATGATCAACTATGATTTCGACGCCATGCTCTTTCAACTACACGTCCTCGCTGTCGCCTGGGGTCGAGCAGGTCGCCCGGTGGGGCTCCGCTTCGCGCGATGCGCCGGCACATTCAATTTCGCCGGCGTCGCCGACCCGGCGGTCGACGCGATGATCGAGCACTGCATCAACGCGCAGCACGGGAGGATTTCGTCGAGGCGGTGCGGGCCTACGACCGGGTTCTGCTGAGTGGCGCCTATGTCGTTCCGCTCTATTTCCAGCCCGAGCAGTGGGTGGCGCACTGGAAGCAGCATCAAACATCCGGAGATGACGCCTATCTACGGGCTGCAGCTGCCGACGTGGTGGCACGCGCCCAGAATTGAGCGCAACCCAGTAGGAGCGCATCATGGCCGAACGCAGACTCCATCACGGTCGACGTGGTCTCCGATGTCGTCTGCCCGTGGTGCTTCATCGGCCAGAAGCGGCTCGACCAGCGCGGTCGGATCGTGCCCGACATCGATGTCGAGCATTCGCTGGCGGCCGTTCCAGCTCGACCCGACCATTCCGCCCGAAGGCAAGGACCGCAGGCGCTACATGCTGGACAAGTTCGGCAGCGAGGAGCGCATCCGGCAGATGCACGCCACGATCGAACCGCTCGGCGCGGCCGAAGGCATCGACTTTCGCCTTCGACGCGATCAAGGTGTCGCCCAACACGCTCGACGCGCATCGCGTCATCCGCTGGGCGGGAGCAGCCGGCGATGACGTGCAGAACCGGCTGGTGCGCCGGCTGTTCCAGCTCTATTTCGAGGAAGGCGCCAATATCGGCGACCACGCCGTGCTGGTCGATGCGGCGCGCGAAAGCGGCATGGATGCGTCGCTCGTCGAGAGTCTGCTCCCGACCGACGCGGACGGCGAGGCTGTGAAAACCGAGGTCGCCACCGCTGCCCGCGCGGGCATCAGCGGCGTGCCCTGCTTCCTGCTCGAGGGCAAATACGCGGTGATGGGCGCGCAGGAAACCGCCGCGCTCGCCGACGCGATCCGGCAGGTCGCCGCAGCCAAGGCGCGCGGGGAACTTGCGGCGGAAAGCTGATCGCCGTCTGTATTCACCCGTGGACAAATTTCCCAAAAAGAATTTTTCTGCACCGAGAAAAACGAAGCGGAAACAAATGGTTGGCCTCACGATCCATCATCGATGGTCGCGAAATTGATCCAATGGCGCTGTGCCAGGATGAAACCTGACCCTTTCTGGTCAAATACAGACGCTAATCGCGCCATTCCGACGCAAAAGCTTAACTACAGGACACTCACGGAAGCGGAGTCTTTGATGACATCAGAGATGCCATCAGAGAATGTCCTGTTACCCTTGGTCTGATCACCGGCATCGCCCTGGATTTCGCCTGTTCGCAGTCCATGCTCAAGAGGGCACCGCTTCGATCTTTTTTGAACCGACCCGGCAACCAGCGTACCAAACGGTCGATCGGGGCAATCCGAATGCGGGCCTGACCCTGATCCCGGAGATAAGCCGGCTAATGATTTCAGGTTAACGACAGCAGCACTGCAGCTAGCCGAAATTTTTCATCGACCTGTCGCCGATGGGAAGTATCTAAGCCGCAGCCTTCTCCGCCAGCCGCGCCAGTTGCGTCATCACCACGGCAGCGCCCGCAAGGCGCTTTTCGGCGATTCGGCCAGTCGCGGATGAAGACGACGCTCTGGTCGGGCCTGATCTTCGCCAGCGAACCCTGCTCGCCGATGAAGCGCACCAGGCCGACCGGATCGGCGAATTCCCGCTTGCGGAACTGGATGACGACGCCCTTCGGCCCGGCATCGAGCTTTTCGACATTGGCCTGGCGGCACAGCGCCTTGATGAAGACGATCTTCAGCAGATGCTCGACCTCTTCCGGCAGCGGACCCGAAGCGGTCGATCAGCTCCGCGCCGAAGGCGTCGATCTCCTCCGGTGTTCTCCAGTTCGCCAAGGCGGCGGTAGAGCGCCAGCCGCAGCTGCAGGTCGGGCACGTAGCTTTCCGGGATCATCACCGCCGTGCCGACCGTGATCTGCGGCGACCAGCCGCCATCGACCACCTCGCCGGTGCCGCGGATCTCGGCGACCGCCTCCTCCAGCATCTGCTGGTAGAGCTCGAAGCCGACCTCCTTGATGTGGCCGGACTGCTCCTCGCCGAGCAGATTGCCGGCGCCGCGGATATCGAGGTCGTGGCTGGCGAGCTGGAAGCCGGCGCCGAGCGTGTCGAGCGATTGCAGCACCTTCAGCCGGCGGTCGGCGGTATCGGTCAGCTTGCGGTTGGCCGGCAGCGTGAACAGCGCATAGGCGCGCAGCTTGGAGCGCCCGACGCGCCCGCGCAGCTGGTAGAGCTGCGCCAGGCCGAACATGTCGGCGCGGTGCACGATCAGCGTGTTGGCGGTCGGAATGTCGAGGCCGGATTCGACGATCGTGGTCGACAGGAGCACGTCGTACTGGCCGTCGTAGAAGGCGTTCATGATGTCGTCGAGTTCGCCGGCCGGCATCTGGCCATGCGCAACGCCGACCTTCAGTTCCGGCACCGATTGCCTGAAGGAAATCCTGGATTTCGTCGAGATCGGCGATGCGCGGCACGACATAGAAACTCTGGCCGCCGCGATAGCGCTCGCGCAGCAGCGTCTCGCGGATCACCAGCGGATCGAAGGGCGAAATGAAGGTGCGCACCGCCATGCGGTCGACCGGCGGCGTGGCGATCAGCGACAAGTTCGCGCACGCCGGTCAGCGCCAGCTGCAGCGTGCGCGGGATCGGCGTCGCCGACAGCGTCAGCACATGCACGTCGCTCTTCAGCTCCTTCAGCCGCTCCTTGTGCTTGACGCCGAAATGCTGCTCCTCGTCGATGATCAGCAGGCCGAGGTTCTTGAACGAGATCGCGCTGCCGAGCAGCGCATGCGTGCCGACGACGATATCGACCGTGCCGTCGGCGATGCCCTTCTTGGTCTCGGCCAGCTCCTTCGCGCCGACCAGCCGCGACGCCTGGCGCACGCTCACCGGCAGGCCGGCGAAGCGCTGCGAGAAGGTCTTGAAATGCTGGCGCGCAAGCAGCGTCGTCGGCACCACGACGGCAACCTGGAACCCTTCCAGCGCCGCGATGAAGGTCGCGCGCAGCGCCACTTCGGTCTTGCCGAAGCCGACATCGCCGCAGATCAGCCGGTCCATCGGCTTGCCGGCCGACAGATCATCGATGACCGCGTCGATCGCGGTCTGCTGGTCGTCGGTCTCCTCGTAGGGGAAACGCGCCGCGAACTCGCCATAAAGGCCGTCCGGCGGGTTGAACGCCGGGGCGGCGCGCATCTGCCGCTCGGCGGCAATGCGGATCAGCTGGCCGGCCATTTCGAGCAGCCGGCGCTTCAGCCTGGCCTTGCGCGACTGCCAGGCGCCGCCGCCGAGCCGGTCGAGCACGGCTTCCGCCTTCGGAGCCGTAGCGCGACAGAAGCTCGATGTTCTCGACCGGCAGGAAGAGCCGGCCGTCGCCGGCATAGTGGATTTCGAGGCAATCATGCGGCGCGCCCACCGCCTCGATCGTCTTCAGCCCGACGAAGCGGCCGATGCCGTGATCGGCGTGCACGACGATGTCGCCGGCCGCGAGCGATGCCACTTCGGCGATGAAATCGGCAGCCCGCTTGCGCTTCTTCGAGCGGCGCACCAGCCGGTCGCCCAGAATGTCCTGCTCGGCGACGACGACGAAGCGGTCGGTCTCGAAGCCGGCCTCGAGCGGCAGCACGGCAAGACCCGCCTGCCCGGCTTCGAGCTTTTCCGCTTCGGCCAGCGTTGCGACGCGCCTCAGATTGCCGAGGTGATGCTCGGCCAGGATCTGCGCCAGCCGGTCGAGCGAGCCCTCCGTCCAGCCGGCGATGACGACACGCCGCTTGCGGTGCGTGCCGTGGCGATATGCTTGACGACGGCATCGAAAACATTGGCCGACGGGTCGGCGCGCTCCTCGGCGAAGGTGTGGCCGTGCCGGGAGCCGGCATGAAATACGCGCGTTTCGCTCGCTTCCGGCGCGTCGAACGGCGTAAGCTCGATCGCCGGACGGCTAGGAAGCGCCGCCGAAACATCGTCGGGCGACAGATAGAGCAGTGCCGGCGGCACCGGCTTGTAGGGCACGGCTTCCTTCAGCGCACCTTCCGCGCCTGCTTCTTGCGCGCCTCGTAATAGTCGAGGATCAGCGTGTGCCGCTCGGCCAGCGCCTCGCGCGCCAGATGGTCGAACACGACCGGCGCGTCGGGCAGGTAGTCGAACAGCGTGTCGAGCCGCTCGTAGAAGAACGGCAGCCAGTGCTCCATGCCGGCGAAACGCCGGCCCTCGCTGACCGCCGCATAGAGCGCGTCGTCGCGCGACGGCGCGCCGAACGCCTCGATGTAGTTGCGGCGGAAGCGGCTGATCGTTTCCGGCGTCAGCGCGACTTCGCTCATCGCCTGCAGCGTCAGGCTCTTGCGCTGGCCGGTCGTGCGCTGCGTCGCCACGTCGAAGGCGCGGATCGATCTCCAGCGTGTCGCCGAAGAAATCGAGCCGCAGCGCCTCCGTACTGCCCGGCGCATAAAGATCGAGGATGCCGCCGCGCACGGCGAATTCGCCGACATCGCGCACGGTCGGCACGCGCTCGAAGCCGGAGTTTTCGAGCCGGCCGATCAGCGCGTTCATGTTGATCTGGTTGCCGGGCCGGGCCTGGAAGGTCTGCGCCTCGATCACTGCGGCCGGCGGAATGCGCTGGAGCAGCGCGTTGGCGGTGGTCAGAATGACCGCGCGGTGCGGGTTCTTGCTAAGCGCAATCATCGCCGCCAGCGCGTCGAGCCGGCGTGCCGCGGCATCCGAGCCGGGCGAGACGCGGTCGTAGGGCAGGCAGTCCCAGGCTGGAAACTCGAGCACCGGCAGCTCGGGCGCGGCAAAGGCGAGCGCCTCGGTAATGGCCGGCAGGCGCTGGCCGTCGCGCGCGACGAAAAGCAGCGGCCCGTCGGCGCCAATCTCAGCGGCAAGTGCCGCAAGCGCGAAGGCCTCGTAGCCGTCGGCGACGCCGTCGACGATGAAACGGCCGGCCCGCCCTTTCGGCAGGCCGATGGGATCGATAAGGCTCATGATGCAGGTCTCAGAGTTTATCTTCCGGCGGAATGCCAGAATCCGGAGAAGTATGTCGGTGCGCTCGGCTTCCGGGATCGCCCGCTCTCCGGTGATCCAGGGCAGAAGCTCGGTGTCGGGCATTTCGAGAAGCCTTTCATATTGGTCGAGTTCGGCCTCGGTCAAGGCGCCGATCTCAGCGTCGGCGAAGTCCCCAGGATCAGGTCCATCTCGCGCATGCCGCGATGCCACGAGCGGAACAGCAGCTTGCGCCGCCGCGCATCCAGCCCTTCGCTCGACCGTATCGTCCCCGTCATCTCGGCATTCCCCGTGAAGGAAGCGGCGCATATAGCGTGGATAGCGAGGGATGTCAGCCTTGCAACAATCGTGGCGGCACCTAATCTCCGGTCGATGCCTTCGCTAACCGTCACCCCCCTCTGGCCTGCCGGCCATCTCCCCCTCAAGGGGGGAGATCAGCAGTCGGCGCCGATTTCGCCAACCATCTGCCTTGCAGGGCAGACAGGAGGGCCAAAGCTGCAAATCTCCCCCCTTGAGGGGGAGATGGCCGGCAGGCCAGAGGGGGGTGAGTGGAGCGCCGCCGATGGATGTCGGCTGCCGAGTGATCGAAGGACGCGGTTCCCGTGTGCGTTTTGTTTTCGGCGATGAGATAGAAACGTTTCACCGACCGCATCCGGCAAAAGAGCCAAGCGATATCAAGTGCGAGCAGCGCGCGAATTCCTGGCGAGAATTGGAGTCGGACCATGAACACCATGAGTTACAAGGGCTATGACGCCCGCATCGAGTATGACGATGAAGACGGGATTTTCTTCGGCAAGATCGCAGGTATCCGCGATGGCGTGAGTTTTCATGCCGATACCGTGGCCGATCTCAAGGCTGCCTTTCGCGAGGCTGTCGACGACTATATCGAAACCTGCGCCAAGATCGGCAAGTCGCCGCAAAAACCTTACTCAGGCAACCTCATGCTTCGCGTCGATCCGGCGGTGCATGCAAAGGCTGCCCTGGCTGCCGAGATCGCCGGAATGAGCCTCAACCAATGGGGCGCGAAAGTCCTGGCCGAGGCTGTTGCTTCCGTTGACTGAAATTTGCTGAACCGGCGCACATAGCGTGGATAGCGAGGGATGTCAGCCTTGCAACATCGTGGCGACACCTAATCTCCGGTCGATGCTTTCGCTCTACGTCGCCCCCCTCTGGCCTGCCGGCCATCTCCCCCGCAAGGGGGGAGATCAGCTTTCAATGGGGCCTTCGCCAATCGACCACGGTCCCGCTGATGCGCCCTTCCCTGCTCGATCCGCTGTTTGCGCCGATCACCGCGCTGGAAGGCATCGGGCCGAAGGTCGCCGAGATGATCGCCAAGGTGGTGCCGGCCGACGTCACCGACCGCGACGTCGCGCGTCGGCGACCTGCTGTTCGTGCTGCCGCATTCGGTGATCGACCGGCGCAACCGGCCGGGCATCGCGCTTTGCGGCCGAAGGCGCGATCGTCACGCTCGATGTGCGCGTCGACCGCCACCAGCCGCCGCCGCGCGGCAACAGAGTCGTGCCCTACCGCGTCTTTGCGCATGACGACACCGGCGAGATCGCGCTGACCTTCTTCCACGCCAAGCCGGCCTGGCTGGAAAAGGCGATGCCGGTCGGCGAGCACATCGTCGTCAGCGGCCGCATGGAATGGTTCAACGGCCGCCCGACGATGGTGCATCCCGACCACATCGCGCTGCGCCGGCGATGCCGACGAGCCTGCCGCTGGTCGAGCCGGTCTATCCGCTGACCGCCGGGCTGTCGGCGAAGGTGCTGCGCCGCGCGATCGGCCAGGCGCTGGCGCGGCTGCCCGACGCTGCCGGAATGGCAGGATCGAGGACGGTGATGCGCCGCCAGACCTTTCCGGCCTTCGGCGGGGCGCTGACGCGGCTGCACAATCCGGCCGATCCGATCGATGTCGCCGTCGAGGGCGCCGCCTGGCGGCGGCTCGCCTATGACGAGTTGCTGGCCGGCCAGATCTCGCTGGCGCTGGTGCGCGCGCGAACGCGGCGGCTGTCGGGCCGGCCGCTGACCGGCGACGGCGCGCATCGTCGAGCAAGATCCGCGCCGCGCTGCCCTATTCGCTGACCGGCTCGCAGGAGCAGGCGCTGGCCGAGATCAATGCCGATCTCGCCGAGCCCGAGCGCATGCTGCGCCTGCTGCAGGGCGACGTCGGCTCCGGCAAGACGGTGGTCGGCGCTGCTCGCCATGGCGCGCGCGGCCGAGGCCGGCGGCCAGGCGGCGCTGATGGCGCCGACCGAAATCCTCGCCCGCCAGCATTTCGCGACGATCGCGCCGCTGGCCGCGCGGGCCGGCCTGAAGGTCGCCATCCTGACCGGCCGCGAAAAGGGCCGCGAGCGCGCCGAAATGCTGGCACGGGCTCGCAGCGCGGCGCGATCGACATCGTCATCGGCACGCATGCGCTGTTCCAGGAAGCGGTGATCTTCCACGACCTGGTGCTGGCGATCGTCGACGAGCAGCACCGCTTCGGCGTGCACCAGCGGCTGGCGATCACCGCCAAGGGCGACGCGCCGGACATGCTGGTGATGACGGCGACGCCGATCCCGCGCACGCTGGTGCTGACCGCCTTCGGCGACATGGACGTCTCGCGGCTCACCGAAAAGCCGGCCGGCCGCCAGGCCGATCCGCACCGTGACGCTGCCGCTCGAGCGGCTGGACGAGCTGGTCGGGCGGATGCGCGAGCGCCGATCGCGGAAGGCCAGAAGATCTACTGGATCTGCCCGCTGGTCGAGGAATCGGAAGAGATCAAGCTGATGTCGGCGGAGGACCGCTTCGCCATGCTCGCAGCCGATCTTCGGCGACGCGGTCGGCCTCGTCCACGGCCGCATGAAGCGGGCGCGACAAGGACGAGGCGATGCGCGCCTTCAAGGCCGGCGAGACGCGCATCCTGGTCGCCACGACGGTGATCGAGGTCGGCGTCGACGTGCCCGACGCGACGATCATGGTGATCGAGCACGCCGAGCGCTTCGGCCTGGCGCAGTTGCACCAGCTGCGCGGCCGCGTCGGGCGCGGCGACAAGCCGTCGACCTGCGTGCTGCTCTACAAGGCGCCGCTCGGCGAGACGGCGAAGCGGCGGCTGTCGGTCATGCGCGAGACCGAGGACGGCTTCCTGCATCTCCGAGGAGGACCTGAAGCTGCGCGGCGAAGGCGAGGTGCTGGGCACGCGGCAGTCCGGAACGCCGGGCTTCCAGGTGGCGCGCATCGAGGTCCATGCCGATCTGCTGGAAGTCGCCCGCGACGACGCGCGGCTGCTGCTGTCGCGCGATCCCGAACTGCAGTCGGAGCGCGGCGAGGCGATCCGGCTGCTGCTCTATCTGTTCGGGCGCGACGAGGCGGTGCGGCTGCTGCGCGCCGGCTGAACGGCCGTCGCCGGCAACGGCCGTCTGCTGGCGGCCGATGCTTGCTGAGCAGTCTGGCGCAGCCCTTGCCGCCTGTCCCCAGCGCCGGTATTCCGGCGCCGACCAAGCCCGGCCGAGATCGATCAGCTTGGCCGCGTCCTCGATGCGTCATCGTCAAGCAGAACGATCTCGGACTTCGGCACATACATCAGGAAGCCGGTCGTCGGGTTCGGCGTGCACGGCATGAACACCGCGACGGTCGGATCGTCGCCGCTCTCCAGCTTCTCGTTGATCTCGCTGTCCTTTTCGCTGGCGACGAAGACGATCGACCAGACGCCCTTGCGCGGATATTCGACCAGGCCGACCTTGCGTGAACATGTCGGCCTTGTTCGACAGCACCGTCTCGAAGATCTGCTTCAGCGCGCTGTAGATGCTGCGCACGAACGGCATGCGGTCGAGCAGGTACTCGCCGAAGGAGACGATCGAGCGGCCGATGAAATTGGCGGTCAGGAAGCCGATCAGGGTGATCAGGAACAGCGCCACGATCAGGCCGAAGCCCGGCACCGCGAACGGCAGGTAGGTGTCGGGATTGTAGCGCGCGGGGATGTAGGGCTTCACCCAGGAATCGACCCAGCCGATGAACGACCAGGCGATATAGGCGGTGATCGCCAGCGGCGCGCAGACGATGAAGCCGGTCAGGAAATAATTCCTGAGCCGGGTCATGCCGGAGAGGGACGTCGCGGGATTTGCCATCGTCAGTCGATGACGTTGTGCGCCGCAACATAGGTAGTGCGGCGAACACAATGTTTCGAGAAGCCAGAATGTCGACGCTGCAGCTGCGACAGCGCCGCGCTATTCGACCGTCACCGACTTGGCGAGGTTGCGCGGCTGGTCGACGTCGGTGCCCATGAACACCGCCGTGTAATAGGCGAGCAGCTGGATCGGCAGCGCATAGATCATCGGCGCGATGAACTCCGGCACGTCCGGCAGCACGATCGTCTCCATCGTCTTGACGGTCGCCGCCGCCGCGCCCTTCTGGTCGGTGATCAGGATGATCTTGCCGCCGCGCGCCGCCACTTCCTGCATGTTCGAGACGGTCTTTTCGAAGATGCGGTCATGCGGCGCGATGACGATCACCGGCATGTTCTCGTCGATCAGCGCGATCGGCCCGTGCTTCAGTTCGCCGGCCGCATAGCCTTCGGCGTGGATGTAGGAGATTTCCTTGAGCTTCAGCGCGCCTTCCATGGCGAGCGGATAGTTGGTGTCGCGGCCGAGATAGAGCACGTGCTTGAACTGCGCGAGCTCGCGCGCCACCTTCTCGATCTGCCTCTCGAGCTTCAGCACCTGGCTGGCGAAGCGCGGCGCCTCGGAAAGCTGGCGCACCAGCGCCTTCTCCTCGTCGCGCGTGATCGTCCCGCGCGCCGTCGCCGGCGCGCACCGCAAGCGACGCCAGCACCGAAAGCTGGCAGGTGAAGGCCTTGGTCGAGGCGACGCCGATCTCCGGGCCGGCCAGCGTCGGCAAGGTCACGTCGGATTCGCGCGCGATCGTCGATTCGCGCACGTTGACGATGGCGCCGATCGGCATGCCGGCCTTGCGGCAATAGCGCAGCGAGGCCAGCGTGTCGGCGGTCTCGCCCGACTGCGACACGAACAGCGCAGCGCTGTTCTTCGACAGCGGCATCTCGCGGTAGCGGAACTCCGAGGCGATATCGATGTCGACCGGCAGCCGCGCATAGCGCTCGAACCAGTATTTGCCGATCAGACCCGCCAAGATAGGCCGTGCCGCAGGCCGAGATCGCCAGCCGGTCGAGCTTGGCGAAATCGAACGGCAGGTCGAGCGGCTTCGACGTGCCGTTGGCGAAAGTCGAGATAGTGCGCCAGCGTGTGCGAGATCACCTCCGGCTGCTCATGGATTTCCTTCTCCATGAAATGCCGGTGATTGCCCTTGTCGACCAGGAAGCTGGTGCCGATCGACTGCTGGCGCTTGCGCTCGACCGGCTCGCCGTCCATGTCGTAGATCTGCAGCCGGTTGCGGCGCACCACCGCCCAGTCGCCGTCCTCGAGATAGGTGATGGAATTGGTGAAGGGCGCGAGCGCGATCGCGTCGGAGCCGAGGAACATCTCGCCCTCGCCATAGCCGACCGCGAGCGGCGGGCCGTTGCGGGCGCCGATGATCAGGTCCTCGTCGCCCTTGAACATGATGGCCAGCGCGAAGGCGCCTTCCAGCCGCTTCAGCGCATTGTGCGCGGCCTCGACCGGGTCGAGCGCCGCGGGCGAGCTCGCGCGCCACCAGATGCGCGACGACTTCGGTGTCGGTCTGCGAGGTGAAGTCGTAGCCGTCGCGCATCAGCTCGTCGCGCAGCTCGGCGAAATTCTCGATGATGCCGTTGTGGACGATCGCCACGCCGTTGGAGAAATGCGGATGCGCGTTGGTCTCGTTGGGCACGCCATGGGTCGCCCAGCGCGTGTGGCCGATGCCGATCGTGCCGTCGAGCGGCTCGCTCTTCAGCAGCTTCTCGAGGTTGACCAGCTTGCCTTCGGCGCGGCGGCGGGCAAGCGCGCCATGCTCGATGCGTGGCGACGCCGGCCGAGTCATAGCCGCGATATTCGAGCCGCTTCAGCGCATCGACGATCAGCGGCGCCACGGGCGAATGCCCGACAATCCCGACAATTCCGCACATGCTTTCGCCACCCCTGATTCACACCGTCGCATCGGCCCAGCGGCTTCTTAGGGCGAGTTGCGCGCGCGCACGAAAGTCACATTCGGTATCGCTTCGATGTCAGTCAGCGTCGTGCCCAGAGCGGCTGAACGAGCGCGAGAATTGTCACAACTCTCGCGATTGACGAAAGCCGGTTCACTTCCTGGAGCTCTAATCTGCACCGGTTCACTTTTTCCGCGGCCTGCGGCGAAGCCAGCCTTTCGCGCAGCTGCCTGGCGCGTTCCGGCAAGCGTCTTCTGGCGGGCGCGGCCGAAGGCCAGCGCATCGTCCGGCACGTCTTCGGTGATGACGCTGCCCGACGCGACATAGGCGCCGTCGCCGATCTTGACCGGCGCGACCAGCGCCGAATTGGAGCCGATGAAGGCGCCCGCGCCGATCTCGGTGACGAATTTGTTGAAGCCGTCATAGTTGCAGGTGATGGTGCCGGCGCCGATATTGGCCTTGGCGCCGATCACCGGCGTCGCCGATATAGGTGAGGTGGTTGACCTTGGCGCCGGCGCCGACCTTGGCCTTCTTGACCTCGCAGAAATTGCCGACCTTGGCCTTTTCCGCGAGGTCGGCGCCGGGCCGCAGCCGCGCGAACGGACCGACCTCGGCAGCCGGCGCCGACGCTCGCGCCCTCGAGATGCGAGAAGGCGCGGATCCGGGCGTTCGTCGGCGATCTTCACGCCGGGCGCGAAGAACACGTTGGGCTCGACCATCGTGTCCGGCGCCGATCTCCGTATCGTAAGCAGAAAACAACGGTTTCCGGCGCGATCATCGTGACGCCGGCGAGCATCATCTCGCGCCGCTTGCGCGTCCTGCCAGATGCGCTTCGGCCTCGGCGAGCTCGGCGCGGTTGTTGATGCCGAGCACGCTTTCGAAGCGCGCCTCGGTCGCCACGACCTTCAGCCCCTTGGCTCGCGCGATCTCGACGATGTCGGTGAGGTAGTATTCGCCCTTGGCGTTGTCGTTGCCGACGGCGTCGAGCAACGCCAGCGCCGACGCTGCCGTCGATCGCCATCAGCCCGCCATTGCAGAAGTCGATCTTCTTCTCCTCGGCGGAGCAGTCCTTTTCCTCGCGGATCGCCGACGAGCTCGCCGTCCTTTTCGATCAGCCGGCCGTAGCCGGCCGGATTTGGCGGGCGGAAGCCGATGACCACGACCGCCGCGCCTTCGGCCAGCTTCTTCGCGCGGCTGCCAGAGCGCCGGCCTCGACCAGCGGCGTGTCGCCGAACACGACGAGCATGTCGTCATAGCCGCGCGCGATCGCCTCGCGGGCGGCAAGCACGGCATGCGCCGTGCCCAGCCGCTCTTCCTGCACAAAAGCTCTCGGCCTTGGCGGCAAACGGCCGGACGGCCGCCTCGCACCGCCTCGGCGCCGTGGCCGACCACGAGCGCGATGTCGGTCCGCCCCGGCCGCCGCGGCGGCGCGCGCGACATGCGCGACCATCGGCAGGCCGGCGATCTGGTGCAGCACCTTCGGCAGTCGCGCTCTTCATGCGCGTGCCCTCGCCGGCGGCAAGGATGATCGACAGGCAGCTTCGTTTGGTCATGAGAGATTTGTCCAAGTGGAGGTCTACGGCGAACAGTGAATAGTGAGGGATGAAAGCTAAATAGTGAACGCCCCGATCGGATGACGCGCACGCGAGTCGACGGCGTTCATCTCATACTCGGTCGCTTTGCCGTTCTCCACCATTCTCCATCCATGATTCACGAAGCATCAGAGCAATCGCGCGTCGAATGCAAACCGCGCGCGGGACCGTATGGTGATCCTGGCCGAATCCAGGTGATTGTGATTGATCAGGAAATTCACATCTGGTGAATCCGCAAGAGGCACGACCGCCGACGGGACGCTGAGAAGCGGATACTGACCTGTACCATGCCATTCATCGCCTAGCCGCTGAGTGTCGGTCTCCTGGCGCTCCCAGCCGACCGGCAGTTGGCTCAACGAGACTGTTTCCACGCCCAGTGCATCCGGAACGTCGTAAGTTATCATCATCATCTCCGGCAGGAGATCCGGATCCTCGACGTGGACCAGCTTTTCCAAAACGCATAGCGACGGCGACGTTGCGCAGTAGGTCACAGGGCGGCCTGTCGTGTTCCATCGTCCGTCGAAGAGCAGGCCGTAGCCGCCGTCAAACACGTTGGCATGTTGGACACCCGACAACCGCCATAACAGCATCAGGCGGCGGCGCCCCAAGCAATTTTTCCCAGGATTGTTTCGACAACCCGAGCCCCGGCTTCGGTTTGAGCCAGGACAAGCGGCGTTTCGTCGCCAAGTTCGGTCAATGGGCGCCGAAGCCAGCGGGCCGCCTTTTCCATGTCCCCGAACGTATCTTCGGCAAGTGTCTGAACGCGCAAGATCCGAACCGCACGGTCGGATTCGTCGACCGTCAGCGGCTGGTTCTTGTCGGCGCGATGGCGACGCGTGCGTTGGGGAATGACAAGCCTCTCAACCTCCTGCTCGCTGAGCCCGGCCTTGATCAGTCCTTTGAGCGCTGTCAACGGCAAGCGACTGCGAACCGCAAGAGCGAGATCTCCCTGCGAGTGAATGGGTGAGCCCAAGACGGCTTGCCCGCCCAGTTTTCGGGCAACCTCTTCGACAATGGCAATGGACATGGCAGGCCTCGCATGCGGCAATGTGCTGATAACATAGTCGGCATATTGCCGGACAGCAAGAGGAGACCGCTGGAGCGGTGTCGCTCAACCAAGCGCCCCGAGGGCTGGAAATGTCTCGAGCAACCAGTAAGCCGCCGTCTGAACGCCTCCGGTTACGAAGAAAATACCAGCAAGCACAAGCATGGCGCCGATTGCTTTTTCCACGCGGCCAAGATGGACGCGGAAGCGCGACAGGAACCGCATGAAAGCGCCTGAGAACAAGGCTGCGACAAGAAAGGGAATACCGAGACCCAGCGAGTAGGCAGCGAGGAGAAGCGCACCCTCCCCGACTGTTTCGCGTCCGCCGGCAAGCGTCAGGATCGGACCGAGCACGGGACCGATGCATGGCGTCCAGCCAAAAGCGAAGGCAAGGCCCATGACATAGGCAGCCAGCGCGCTTGCGGGTCTGCCTTGCGCCTGGAACCGGGCCTCTCGCGCGAGCAATGGAATGCGCACGACACCAAGGAAGTTCAGCCCCATGACGATGATGACCACGCCGGCCACCAGGCCAAGCGGCTCCTGCCAGACCCTCAGCAGTCGCCCGATGCTTGAGGCACCGGCGCCAAGTGCGACAAAAACCGTCGAAAAGCCGAGCACGAACGCCACGGATGAAGCGACCAGCGCCTTCCTGGCGTGATCGCCCGATCCAGACTCAGCGCGGAAGTCCTCCACCGACACACCGGCCATGTAGCAGAGGTAAGGCGGCACCAGCGGGAGCACACACGGTGACAGGAACGAAACCGCCCCTGCGGCGACCGCGCTCAAATAGCCAATGTCGACTGCCATGCCCGCACTTTGCTTCGCCCAATAATTGTCGCGACGCATATAGCCGCGTTGGGCGCTGCGCTCCAATCACCATTGCGTGGCATGTCGTCGCTAGTGGAACGAATTTGACGTTCGCATCCCATTTGACATCACGCGTCGATTGCGAATGTCAAATTCAAAGTTCCACTAGTGTGGCGAATCCGAAATTCGTATTACCTTGGAGCGAGGCTAAGATCGAATTTCGGATTCAAAGCCACACTACCAGCTTATTGAATTGAGTGTGGTTTACGGATTTGAAGTTCCTGAACGCGGATGCCATGGAAATGACAGGAACTTCAAATCCACCACACTAGAATCATATGTTTGCCAGTGGTCCGTTGATTCTAACATTTGCCTGAATGGCCTGTATCAATGGGATGCGAATGTTAGAATCGGACCACTAGAGCAGCGGACGCACCGATGGAATCGGTGCTGCTCCTCTATCCTTGATGCTCTGGCCGGAACGCATCGCGCCCCCGCGCCATGCCGTCCCTCAGACGATGCCCGGCGGGAATTGCCTGATCGGCGGAGCGTTTCCGCCTCCCTCCGAGCACCGATCGCGGAGCTACTCGTTACAATCGCGACCGCCGAAAGCTAGTCGCATTTGGTGAACAAACTCCTACCCATTTAGACCATTTGCCAATTGCTTAATGAACTCGTTCAACGATTCGTCAACGCTTTCCGGTACATTGGCAGGTTGCATGACGATGGATCATGCGAGCATACGTTACATCTTGCAACGGTTCGTGACTTGCTAGCACGGTCCGCCCTATGAAGATGGTTTGCAAATGCCGGGCCCATCGCGTTGAGGATTGTTAGTGAAGGTATTCGCGTTGCGCCATTTCTGCCTGGCAATCGGCGCGGCTTTCTGTGGGGCGGCTGTGCTGGGGCCGACGCATGCACGGGCCCTTGAACTGTTCGGAATCAACATCTTCGGTCGCGACAAGGCCGATGAAGCCGAAGAAACCATCGGCGAACCGCAAAACTATACCGTGGAATTTGCCGTAACGAGCGACGAGAGCGGCGTCGAGAAGGCGTTGAAGGGCGCGTCGAACCTCTGGAACGACCGCAAGGAACCTGCATCCGGCGCTGCCGGATTGCTCGCCAAGGCGCGGGGCGATTATCAGCGGCTCTTGGCAACACTCTACGGGCTGGGGCGATATGGCGGGACGATCAGCATCCTGGTCGACGGCCGCGAGGCAGCGGACCTGCCGCCTGACACGGCGGTCGCCGAGCCGGCGTCGGTCAGCATCGCTGTCAACCCCGGACCGGTCTTCCTGTTCGACAAGGCAAGTATCATCAACCAAGCGCCTCCCCCGGCGCACCGGCGCGACCGAGTTCCGCTTCCGCAGGACGAGGGTTTTGCCCCTGGCGAGGCGGCGCGTTCCGGTGTCATACTCCAGTCCGAAAAGCTGGCGATCGAAGCCTGGCGCCAACAGGGCCATGCCAAGGCAAAGGTCGCGAACCGCAGCGTTACCGCCGATCACGGCCCCAATACGGTGGATGCCGTGATCGACATCGAGCCTGGCCGCACGGCATATTACGACGGTGTCGCGGTCGAGGGTACGGAGCGTATGGACCCGGCCTTCGTCGCCTGGATGACCGGTCTCAAGCCCGGCCAGGAATACGACCCGGACGATCTGGAGCGCGCAAACAAGCGGCTGTCGCAACTCGACGTGTTCCGCGCCCTGCGTATCCAGGAAGCGGATGCGATCAGGGAAGATGGCCGTCTGCCGCTTACCGTGGTGGTTCAGGAGCGCAAACCTCGCCGGTTTGGCGTCGGCGGCAGCTATTCGACGCTGGACGGCCTCGGGCTCGAAGCCTACTGGCTGCACCGCAATCTTTTCGGGAAGGCCGAGAAGCTGCGCTTCGACGCAAAGGTCGCGGGCATCGGCGACAATACCGGCGGCTTCAGTGCCGATGAGCTGACATACCGGCTCGGCGTGACCTTCATAAAGCCCGGCGTCTACACGCCCGATACCGATTTTGTCGCATCACTCTTCGGCGAACGCGAGGTTCTGGATACCTATACGCGAACGGGCGTACTCGGCCAGGTCGGCTTCAATCACGTATTCACGGAGGAACTGTCGGGGCGACTGTTCCTCAATGGGGAATATGCTGAGTTCGAGGATGACACTTTCGGCATCCGCGATTTCACGACGGTCAGCACGCTGGGCGGCCTCACTTTCGACAACCGTGACAACAAGGTCGACCCCACGGAAGGCTACTACGCCGAGGGAGTCGCGGAACCGTTCTACGAGTTCATCTACGGCAATGCAGCCGCGCGCTTTACGGCCGAAGGGCGGACGTACTACGGCTTTGGAGAAGAAAACCGCGTGGTTCTCGCCGGCCGTCTCAAGTTCGGCACCCTGTTCGGCTCAACGATTCCCGAAACCGCGCCCGACAAACTGTTCTTCACAGGCGGCGGCGGTTCGGTGCGCGGCTACGCCTATCGCAGCATCGGCGTGGTGACGCCGGAGAACACAGTCGTGGGCGGACTTTCGCTGATTGAAGGATCGGCCGAAATTCGCGCACGTGTGACGGAAACGATCGGGGTCGTGGCATTTGCCGATGCGGGCTATGTAGGCGCAGACTTGTTCCCCGACTTCGCGGATGAGCTTCGCATCGGCGTGGGCGCCGGCCTGCGCTATTATACGGGACTGGGCCCGATCAGGCTGGATCTCGCCGTGCCGCTCGACCCGCAGCCCGACGACCCGAACGTGGCGTTCTACGTTGGAATAGGACAGGCGTTTTGACCCGGATTCTGCTGGCCATCATTTTCTTCATCCTTTCGCTGCCTGCGATTGCGCAGGACACGGCGGAGGAAGAGCGTTCCTCTTTCATTCGTTTCATCGAGGACCAGCTATCAACGCCGAACCGCCAGATCAGGATTTCGGGCATCCAGGGCGTGCTGTCGTCGAACGCGACGATCGGGGAGATTACCATTGCCGATCGCGAAAGCGTCTGGCTGCGGATCGCCAACGCACGGATCGTATGGACGCGCTCCGCGCTGCTGCTTGGACGCCTGACCATCGATACGCTGGCGGCAGACAGTATCGACGTATTGAGAAAGCCGCTGCCGGATGAGAGCCTGCCCCCGCCGGAGGCCGGCGGCTTCCGGATACCCGAACTGCCGCTGTCGATCACGCTCGGCAATCTCACCGTGCCGCGCGTCACCTTCGCCGAAAGTGTCTTTGGCCTCGCCTCGCAGATCAGCGTCGCCGGCCGCCTTCGGCTGGCGGATGGCTCGCTCGACACGGCGGTCAACATCACCAGGCTCGACGGTCCCGGCGGCCAGCTCGCGCTGACGGCAGCCTACGCCAACGCGACCGAGGTCCTAGACCTGGACCTCTCGCTGTCCGAACCGGAAAACGGGATCATCGCCAACCTGCTCGGCATTGAAGGCAGGCCGCCCATGGCGCTCGCCCTCAAGGGATCGGGACCGCTTTCGAACCTCGATCTCGGTCTGACGCTGGACGCGGCGTCCGAACGCGTCCTGACGGGTACGACCAGCGTGCGGCGGCAGGCCGACGGCTTCGCCTTCCAGAGCAATCTTCATGGCCCGATCGCCAGTATCGTACCGGCGAAATTCCGCGCATTCTTCGGCGCCGAAACGACGCTGACCGCGAGCGGCCTTTTCAAGCAGGCGGGCGGATTCCGGCTGGACAGCCTCGAATTGAATAGCGCGGCGCTCGCAATGTCGGCGGCCCTCGAGACGGCGGCGGACGGCTTCCTGCAGCGCCTCAAACTCAATGCGACAATCGAGGATCAATCGGCTGGAAAGGTTATACTTCCGGTGCCCGGCGGCGAAACCACCGTCGCACGCGCGGCGCTCGTGCTTTCCTTTGGCGAAAGCGGCGCCGAGAGCTGGAACGGCTCGCTTGACGTGGACAACCTCGTTACCGGGACATTCGGCGCCGACAACGTGACCGTGGCGCTGGGCGGGCTTGCGCAAAATCTTGCGCAGCCGGCCAACCGGCATATCACCTTCGGCGCCAAGGGAATGGTTTCCGGCATCGTCGCCGATCGCGCCGACGTCCAGGAGGCGATCGGCGATCGCATCATGCTCGACATCGCAGGCGCGTGGGACGCAGGCCAGCCAATAAAGCTCGACAAGGCACTGCTCACCGGCAACGGGCTCAGCGTCTCGATGGCGGGCAATATCGCTGAGTACGTTTTCCGGGGAACTATCGGTGTCGACGCGGCGAGCATCGTCCCCTTCTCGGAGCTTGCCGGACGGCAACTCGCGGGTGCACTCAAGCTCGATGCCAACGGCGAACTCAGACCTCTTGCGGGCGGCTTCGATCTCACGCTCGACGGAACCGCTATCGGGCTGCGGATCGGCAATTCCGCCGCGGACAATGTGCTGGAGGGCGAAACCCGCATTACCGGACGCGTTGCCCGCGGCGAAACCGGGCTCGTTGCCGACAAGCTACGCATCGTCAACAAGCAGGTCGAACTGACGGCGGACGGAACCTTTGCGACCGGTGCGGCCGATTTCGACTTCGATCTGGCTCTGAACGACCTTGCTCTCCTCTCCGAGCAGGCCTCTGGCCGGCTGACCGGCAAGGGCCGCGCCGCCGGCACGGACGGACTGATCGGGCTGACATTCGGCGCGGAGGTGGCGGAAGGCACCCTCGCCGGGAAGAAGCTCAGCGATGGGACGATCGGCTTCGAGGGGACGCTGCAACAGAACGACCTCAATGGGCAGCTCATGGGAAGCGCTCTGCTCGACCAGATCAAGGTCAGCCTGGCATCGGCGATCGCGGTCACCGAAAACGAGCGCCGGCTCGGCGATATCGAGTTTACCGCGGGCGAAACCCGCATCACCGGCGACGTCACGCAAAACCGCGAAGGCCTGTTCGACGGCAAGCTGTCCTTGAGATCGACGGACGTGTCGACCGCCGCTGCGCTGCTTCTCATCGACGCCAGAGGCGCGGCGGAGGCCGATATCGCGCTCAGCATCCAGGATGCGGTACAGAAGGCCGACGTGACCGCCACCATTTCCGGTCTTGAAATGGAGACGGTCAGGGTCGGCAAGGCGGATATTCAGGCGGCCATCGTCGACCTGTTCAACGTTCCTGTCGTCAACGGCAATGTTAAAGCCAGCGATGTGCTGGCGGGCGGCATCGACGTTTCGATGCTCCAGGCAACAGCGGTTCAGAGCTCCAACACCACCGGTTTTGTTGCAGACGCTCTGCTGAAGAATGGCGCCACGGCGTCGGTCAAGGGTGCGTTGAGCCCGGTCGAGGGCGGGTATCTGGTCGGGTTGACGAACCTGAACCTGGCTCAGGGCCAGCTCGCCGCACGGTTGGTCGAACCTTCCCGGATTCTTGTTCGCGGGCAGAACGTCACGATCGAGAACCTGATGCTCGATGTTGGCGGTGGACGCATCTCTGCCACCGGCAAGATCGAGGATACGCTCGATCTCGACGTCGCAATCCGGGCGCTTCCGCTGGCGATCGCAAACATCATCCGGCCCGACCTGAGGCTTGGGGGCACGCTCGACGGGACCGCACGGATCGGCGGCACCAGAAAAGTGCCCGATATCCAATTCGACATCAGGGGCCGCCAGATTGCCGCCAGAGCACTGAGCGAGGCCGGTTTGAGATCGATCGATGTCGCCGCCAGGGGAACCTCGACACCCAATCGGCTCAATATCGATGCCTCCGTCACCAGCCCGGAAGGCTTGCGTGCGACGGTCGCCGGGGGCGTGCCGCTCGATGACGGGCAGCTCGCGCTCAACGTGGCTCTCAACACCTTTCCTTTGGCAGTTCTCAATGCCGCCGCGCCCGGACAAAACCTCAGGGGCGACCTTTCCGGAACTGCGAGGGTGACCGGCCGGCTGGCCGATCCGGCCGCAACGTTCGAGCTTCGGGCTGCCGGGGTTCGGGCAGCGCCAGCAGACACGGCCGGCGTCTCCCCGCTGGATGTCACCGCTGCGGGCAGCTATGGCGGCAAGGTGTTGACCCTTTCCTCGGTGACTGTCCGAGGCGCCCAGGGGCTGACGGTTTCCGCCAGCGGCCGCGTGCCGCTTGCCGGCAGCGGCATGGGCGTCAGGTATCAACGGCAGCGCGCCGCTCGGGCTTGCGAACCGCTTCCTCGCCGAACGAGGGGCGCAGGTTTCCGGCACGCTGAGGCTTGATGCCAATATCTCCGGCAGCATTCGTCAGCCGGCCGTCCATGGCACATTCTCCACAGCGGGCGCTGGCTTCGTCGATCCGCAGAGCAATGTGCGGCTGCGCGACATCGCCGTGACGGCAAATATCGATGGCGAAACGGTGACGATCCGCAATGCGTCCGCCGCTATTGCATCTGGCGGCAGGATCAGCGCGACGGGCACGATCTCAACCAACGCGGCGGCAGGCTTTCCGGCCAATATCAGGATCACGCTGAACCAGGCGCGTTACGCCGATGGAAGCATGGTCGTCGCGACGCTGAACGGCAACCTTGCCATGACGGGTCCCCTCACCCGTGATCCGCTGTTGTCCGGCACCATAGACGTCGACCGGGCGGAAATCACGGTGCCCGATACGTTGGGCGGTGGAGCCGCTACAATCGACGTCAAGCACATCTCGCCGCCCAAGGCCGTCGTAGCTACATTGAAGCGCGCGCGCGCCAGTGACGGCACGCCGACCCCGACGGCGCGTCCGAGCGTCGTGCGGCTCGACGTCACGGTAAACGCACCTCGCCGGATCTTCGTGCGCGGGCGCGGCCTCGATGCCGAACTGGGCGGCTCCGTGCGCCTCACCGGGCCTGTCACCAATATCCAGCCGGTCGGCGGTTTCAACCTGATCCGCGGCCGGCTGTCGATCCTCGGCCAACGCATCACATTCGACGAAGGCACTGTATCGTTGGTCGGCGATCTTGACCCGTTCCTGGATTTCGTCGCCCGATCGGCAGGCAGAGATATCACCGTGTTCATTACGGTGCGCGGACGCGTCTCGGACCTGAACGTGTCGTTCTCCTCGCAACCCGAACTGCCGCAGGATGAGGTGCTCGCCCGCCTCATCTTCAATCGCGGCATCAACGAATTGTCTCCGTTCCAGATCGCCCAGCTGGCGGCGGCCGCCGCCGAGCTTGCCGGCGGCTCCAACAACTCCTTGGTGGGCAATCTGCGCGCCGCAACCGGACTGGACGACATCGATGTCGTCACCGATAGCGAAGGCAACGCGGCGGTGCGGGCCGGACGCTATATCACCGACAACGTCTATCTCGGCGTCGAGGCGGGCGCGAAGGGCACCACCAGAGGCACGATCAACCTCGACATTACCGAAAACCTGAAGGCGCGCGGCGGCGTTGGCTCGGATGGAGATTCGAGCCTCGGCGTGTTTTACGAAAAGGACTACTGACGCGTGGAAATTCCAACCGCGTAACGGAGAAACGACCATGGAAATCAAACGGAGCGGCTCACAGCCGTCAGGAAAGGGACCGGCAGACTGGTTTACCGGAACCGTCCGCATCGACCCGCTGTTTCCCGTCGAACCGCCAGCTCGGGTGGCAGCAAACGCGGTAACCTTCGAGCCGGGCGCGCGCACCGCCTGGCACACGCACCCGCTTGGCCAGGTCCTGATCGTGACTGCCGGCGCTGGCCGGGTTCAGCGTTGGGGCGGCCCGATCGAAGACATCCGGCCGGGCGATGTGGTGCGCTTCGAGCCCGGCGAAAAGCATTGGCACGGCGCCACGCCGACCACGGCGATGACTCACATCGCCATTCAGGAGACGTTGGATGGCAAAGCCGTCGACTGGATGGAACACGTCTCCGACGAACAATACAGCGGTTAGCGCACGAAGGTATTTCCTGGAGTTGTCATTGCGCTCTAACTCTTTGATTTTCGCATGATCTTTCCGAAAACCGCTACGCACTTTTCGGGATCATGCTCCAGCGCCGGCATCGTTCGGTGAAGGAGGCGGTCTCGCTCCAGCGTTCGTCATCCCGGAAGCCCTCCGGAGCGCAGCGGAGGAAAGGGCTATCCGGGACCCATTGAGCAGCGCAGCCGGGTGGCGGAAAAATGCGACGCCCTGTGAAGTAAACGTAGATGGATCCGGGCCGTTGCCCCACGATATTCGGACCAATGGGTCCCGGATAGGCTTGCTCCGCTGCGCTGCGCAGCCTTCCGGGATGACGGAGAGTTTGGGCGCTCCGCTCATTGCTCCGGCCGATAGCTCGGGCTCGCCCGCGCAAATCGGCCCATCAGGCCGTACTTGCAACTCCGAACTTGGCATCGGCGCGCTTTTCGAAGGCATGCGTGAACATGCGGAAGGCGCGGTCGAACATCGCCCCCATCATCGCACCGAGAATGCGGCTCTTGAATTCGTAATCGATGAAGAAATGGATGTCGGTGCCGCCGCCCTCCGCCGGGTCGAACCGCCAGGTGTTGCTGAGGTAGCGGAACGGGCCGTCGAGATATTTCACATCGATGGCGCTCTCGTCCGGTTTCAGATGGACTTGGCTGGTGAAGGTCTCGCGGATCGCCTTGTATCCAACCGTCATGTCGGCGACGAGCACGGTGCGGCCGTCACGCTCCTTGCGCGAGCGGACGCTCAGAGCCTCGCATAGCGGCAGGAATTCAGGATAGCGCTCGACATCGGCCACCAGCGCGAACATTTCGTGAGGCGGATGGCTGACATGCTTGATCGTCTCGTACTGAGGCATGATCCGGCACTTACGCGGAGCTGCCGAGCTGCGCTTCGCGCGCGGCGCGCAGCCTTGCGAAATCCTCGCCGGCATGGTGCGACGAACGCGTCAGCGGGCTCGACGCCACCAGCAGGAAACCCTTGGTCTTGCCGATCGTCGCATAGGACTTGAATTCGTCGGGGGTCACAAATTTCATCACCGGATGGTGCTTCTTCGACGGCTGCAGATACTGGCCGATCGTCATGAAGTCGACATTCGCCGTGCGGAGGTCATCCATCAACTGCAGCACCTCGTTCCGCTCTTCGCCAAGACCCACCATGATGCCGGATTTGGTGAAGATGGAAGGATCGATTTCCTTGACGCGCTGCAGCAGGCGGATCGAGTGGAAATAGCGCGCGCCGGGCCGAACCGTCAGATAATTGGACGGGACCGTTTCCAGATTGTGGTTGAAGACATCCGGCCTGGCCGCAACGACGATTTCCAGCGCGCCTTCCTTGCGCAGGAAATCCGGCGTCAGGATTTCGATCGTGGTGTCCGGCGTGGCGCGCCGGATGGCGTGGATGACGTCGGCGAAATGCTGCGCGCCGCCGTCCGCGAGATCGTCGCGGTCGACCGACGTGATGACCACATGGGTAAGTCCCATCTGCTTGACGGCCCTGGCCACGCTCTCCGGTTCATTCGGATCGAGCGCCGTCGGAATGCCAGTGGCGACGTTGCAGAAGGCGCAGGCGCGCGT
The DNA here is from genome assembly GCA_963813315.1 of uncultured Alphaproteobacteria bacterium. Classification (GTDB taxonomy): domain Bacteria; phylum Pseudomonadota; class Alphaproteobacteria; order Rhizobiales; family Rhizobiaceae; genus CAWEYO01. The sequence goes on from CAWEYO010000017.1 coordinate 244,296, forward strand.
GCATATCTCGCCCATGATCATGAAGGTGGCGTGCTTCTTCTCCCAGCACTCGCCGATGTTCGGGCAACCGGCCTCCTCGCATACGGTGACCAGCTTGTTCGACCGCACGATCTCGCGCGTTTCGGCATAGCCTTTGGAGACCGGGGCCTTGACGCGGATCCAGTCGGGCTTGCGCAGCACCTCCTGATCCGGCCGATGCGCCTTCTCCGGATGCCTGACGCGCGCCCTGTCCGTAACCGTGTCGAGAAGCGTTACCATTGGCTCAGTTCACTCCGCTTGCCTTGGCGCGTCCGAAAAGCCAGAGGATGACGATCGCGCCGACAACGGCAACGATCAGGTTTCCGAGGAACCCCTGGTAGTTCACGTTCAAAAGACCTGCCAGCGTGCCGCCGACGAAGGAGCCGGCAATGCCGACCAGAATGTTGGTGAGAAGGCCATGATCCCTGTTCATGGCCTTTTCGGCAACGTAGCCGGCCAGAAGGCCGACGAGCAGCATGCCGAAAAAGCCAACGCCCGGCATGCCCATGATTCCGACGCCCTGATCCATCTCGTGTCTCCTCGCGTTGCCTTCCAAGGGTGCCGAGACCCTCGTAACTCAGCACATCGGGCCAGGCACTACCGCATATAAGTCAGTATTCGCGATCGAAACAGCCCTTACACCGGCTGCCTGTCATGCGTTCAGCACACGGCCGTAGGCGTCGAGCACGCTCTCCTTCATCATCTCCGAGAGCGTCGGATGCGGGAAGACAGTGTGCATCAGCTCTTCCTCGGTCGTTTCCAGGTTCATCGCGACGACGAAGCCCTGAATGAGTTCGGTGACTTCAGCGCCGACCATGTGGGCCCCAAGCAACTGGCCGGTCTTCTTGTCGAAGATCGTCTTCACCAGTCCCTGATCCTCGCCAAGGGCGATCGCCTTGCCATTGGCGCCGAACTGAAACCGTCCGACGCGGATATCCTTGCCCTGCTCCTTCGCCTTCGCCTCGGTGAGGCCGACGGATGCGACCTGCGGATTGCAGTAGGTGCAGCCGGGGATCATGTTCTTGTCCATCGGGTGGACATTCGGCAGCCCGGCGATCTTTTCCACGCAGATCACGCCTTCATGCTCGGCCTTGTGGGCCAGCATCGGCGGTCCGGCGACATCGCCGATGGCATAGACGCCCGCAACATTGGTGCGGCCATAGCCATCGATGACAACGGTGCCGCGATCCGTCTTTACGCCGAGCGCTTCCAGGCCGAGATTTTCGATGTTGCCCTGCACGCCGACAGCCGAAATCAGGCGGTCGGCCGTGATCGTTTCGACCTTGCCGTCCTTCATCTGGACATGAGCCGTGACGGAATTGGCTCCCTTCTCGACCTTCGTCACCTTGGCGTCGAGAATGATCTTCATGCCCTGCTTTTCGAATTGCTTCTTGGCGAAAGCGGAAATCTCGGCATCCTCGACCGGCATGACCTGAGGCAGCAACTCGACCACCGTCACCTCGGCGCCCATTGCGCGATAGAACGAGGCGAACTCGATGCCGATCGCGCCGGAACCCATCACCAGAAGCGACTTCGGTATTGCCGGCGGAACCATGGCCTCGAAATAGGTCCAGATCAGCTTGCCGTCCGGCTCGATACCTGGCAGCGCACGCGGCCGAGCGCCGGTGGCCAGAATGATGTGCTTGGCGGTGTAGGTGCCCTCGCCCTTGGTGCCCTTGGGTGCGGGATGCTGCGGCTCCATCGGCTTCTTGGACGATTTCGCGACGACGATTTCATTCGGCTTCGTCAGCCGGGCCTCGCCCCAGATGACATCGACCTTGTTCTTTTTCATGAGGAAGCCGATGCCGCCATTGAGGCGCGCCGACACACCGCGCGAACGTTCGACAACGGCCTTCACATCGGCCGTGACGGTTCCCTCGATCTTCAGGCCGTAGCTCTTGGCGTGCTCGGCAAAGTGCTTGATCTCGGCGGAGCGCAACAGAGCCTTGGTCGGGATACAGCCCCAGTTGAGACAGATGCCGCCCAGATGTTCGCGCTCGACGATTGCCGTTTTCAGGCCGAGTTGCGCGGAGCGGACCGCCGTAACGTAACCGCCCGGGCCCGAACCGATGATGATGACGTCGTAATTTTCGGACATGCTATTCCTTTCCGAAATCCCCTGCCTACAAGGTCAAGGCGATTGCATTTGCGTATTGTCCGGGTCCGATAGCCCCCTCACCCGGCTCGGGCTTCGCCCTCACCACCCTCTCCCGTGGGGGAGAGGAGATCGCCGGCCGTACCGCCGCGCCCTCTTCTCCCCAGCGGGGAGAAGGTGGCCGAGCCCCCGGGTCTTGCCTTCGGCGAGCCCAAGGACAGGTTCCGCGAGGCCGGATGAGGGGGCAGTTACCCATATGCGATAGTCCTCCCCACAAGGGGGAGGGAATTGCACGGCCTCTCGCCATAGGTTTCGTAACGTTCGCCATCAGCGTCAAAGCTCCAGCATGACACGAACGACGGGCGCAAGCGCTTCGCCGATCGCACGCGTGTTGGCAGCGTCCAGGTGGACTCCGTCGAGGGGCGTCGTTTGTGCAACGCTTCCAGCGTCGAAGAAGCCGCAGCCCACTTCATCGGCGAGCGCAGCGTAGAGGCCGGCCAGTTTCTGCGATTCCGCGATGCCGCCTTCAAACATGGCGTCAAAATCCGCGTTGTCGGTTGCGCAAAGCGGCGGCGGCGAAACAATCAAGACCTGGGGCGCGGCAGCTTCCAGCGGATAGGCGATGCCGCTGACGATTTCGACAAGGCGTTCCACGCCCTGTTTCGCACCGATCGCCCGGCCGCAGATGAACGGCTTCATGTCGTTAGTGCCAAGCAGGATGATGATGAGATCGAGCGGCGAATGCGTAGCCAGCAGCGTCGAAAGGATCCGTGCGCCGTTCCTGTCGGCATCGGCCAGATGATCGTCGAACGCCGTCGTCCGTCCGTTCAGGCCCTCGGCGACGACCCGGACATCGCTGCCCAGCGCTGCCTGAAGGGCGCTCGGCCAGCGGTCTTCATAGGCATGCCGGCCGGGGCCTTCGGGATCATAGCCCCAGGTCAGCGAGTCGCCATAGCAGAGCACGGTCTTCATGGGCAGGACCTTCGAGAGCCACCCTCCCCGTCCGAGGCAGGGCTATCGCATATGCGTTTTACCCGGAACCTGCCCCCCTCACCCGGCTCGGGCTTTGCCCTCGCCACCCTCTCCCCGAGGGGAGAGGAGGTCGCCGGCCGCGCCGCCGCACCCTCTTCTCCCCAGCGGGGAGAAGGTGGCCGAGCAGAGCTAGGCCGGATGAGGGGGAAGTTACCCATTTGCGACAGCCCTGCCGTCCGGGGGAGTAAAGCGCTACACCAGCATGCTCATCGGATTTTCGATATGGCGCTTGAACGCCGAAAGGAGTTCCGCCCCCAAAGCTCCGTCGACTGCACGGTGATCGGTGGAAAGCGTGACCGACATGACATTGGCGATCTTGATTTCGCCGTTCTTGACCACCGCCCGCTCCTCGCCCGCGCCGACCGCCAAGATCGTCGCATGCGGCGGATTGATGACCGCGGAAAAATCCTTGACGCCGAACATGCCCAGATTGGAAACCGCTGTCGTGCCGCCCTGATATTCCTCGGGCTTCAGCTTGCGGGCCTTTGCGCGCCCGGCGAGATCCTTCATCTCGTTGGAAATGACCGACAGGGTTTTTTCTTCGGCCCTGCGGACGATGGGCGTAATCAATCCGCCCGGGATCGACACGGCGACGCCGACATCAGCGTTTTTGTGCCTGACCATGTTGCCGTCGGTCCACGAGACATTGGCATCGGGCACCTCGCGCAGCGCCAAGGCCAACGCCTTGATGACCATGTCGTTGACCGAGAGCTTGTAGGCCGGCACATCGCCCTTGTCGCTCTTGCGCGTCGGGGCAGCACTGTTGAGCTGCGCCCGCAGCGCCAGCAGCGCGTCAAGTTCGCAGTCCAGCGTCAGATAGAAATGCGGAATGGTGGACTTCGCCTCGACCAGCCGGCGGGCAATGGTCTTGCGCATATTGTCATGCGGCACCAGTTCGTATGAACCTTCAGCGAAGAGCTTGAGCACCTGGTCGTCGGCCATCGGCTTCGGTCCTGGAGAAGGCGCGCCAGCAGCGGGAGCTTCTTTGGCAGCCGGGGCCGGCTTGGCGCCGCCAGCCAACGCACCCTCGACATCCGCCTTGACTATGCGGCCATGAGGACCGGTGCCGGCCACCGCCGAGATGTCGATGCCGGCATCCTTGGCAATGCGGCGAGCCAACGGTGAGGCAAAGGTGCGGCCGTCACCTTGGCTGATCTCCTCCCTTGCGGGGGAGATGCCCGGCAGGGCAGAGCGGGGCAACTGGAGGTCTGCCCTTCCGCAGATTTGCCGTTGCCTTTCTGCGGAGACGTTGGCGGGACAGCGCCCCCCTTCGTCTGCTTCGCAGCCTTCTCCCCCGCATGGGGGAGATTGACGCCTCTTTCGTCGCCTCAGCCTTCGCCGCCGCGCTCGCATCCTCGCCTTCAGCGGCAAGGATTGCGATGAGCGCATTGACCTTAACGCCTTCGGTGCCGGCAGGAACGACGATCTTGGCAACGGTGCCTTCATCGACCGCCTCGACTTCCATCGTCGCCTTGTCGGTCTCGATCTCCGCGATCACGTCGCCGGGCGCAACCTTGTCGCCTTCCTTGACCAGCCATTTGGCCAGATTGCCTTCCTCCATCGTGGGCGACAGGGCCGGCATGGTGATGTTGATGGGCATCGCTCACTCCTGGATGAATTTGAATAGGCCGCGCATGACGGTCAGCGTCGCAACCACGAAGACCGGCGGCAAAACACCGATGTTGAAGCTCATTTCGCTCATTTCAAAAGCCATCATCCCCTCCTCCGCCGAAACCTGCATGGCGTGACGGCGAACAGGGCCAATGTCAGCGACGCCGCCCCGCTAATGATCAGCAGGATGGCGTCGAATTGCTGCTCACCGACCGGATGAAGAAGGCAGCCACGACCGGGGGGACGATGATGGCAGTCGGGACCCACAAAGACGGCATTGCGGCTGTCTCCTACCGGTAGGTGACCGCCTTCACCGCCTCGACGACCTCGCCGACATTCGGCAGTGCCAGCTTTTCAAGGTTTGCCGCATAGGGCATCGGCACATCCTTGCCGGCGATGGTGATGACCGGCGCGTCGAGATAGTCGAAGGCGCGCTGCATGACCTGGCTGGCGATGTGGTCGCCGACCGAGGATTGCGGGAAACCTTCCTCGATGGTGACCAGCCGGTTGGTCTTCTTGACGGACGCGATCACCGTGTCGAGGTCCATCGGCCGGATGGTGCGCAGGTCGATGATTTCGGCATCGATGCCCATGCTCCGAGCTCGGCTTCGGCCTTGACCGCGTAGGTCATGCCGATGCCGAAGGAGACGATGGTGACGTCCTTGCCGGTCTTGTGGATGCGCGCCTTGCCGATCGGCAGCACGAAATCATCGAGCTTCGGCACGTCGAAGGACTGGCCGTAGAGGATCTCGTTCTCCAGGAAGATGACCGGGTTCGGATCGCGGATCGCTGCCTTGAGCAGGCCCTTAGCGTCGGCAGCCGAATAGGGCATCACCACCTTGAGGCCGGGAATATGGCCGTACCAGGCGGCATAGTCCTGGCTGTGCTGCGCGGCGACGCGGGCAGCCGCACCGTTGGGGCCGCGGAAGACGATCGGCGCGCCCATCTGTCCGCCGGACATGTAAAGCGTCTTGGCAGCGGAATTGATGATCTGGTCGATCGCCTGCATGGCGAAGTTGAAGGTCATGAACTCGACGATCGGCTTCAGCCCGGCCATCGCCGCACCGACGCCGACGCCGGCAAAGCCATGCTCGGTGATCGGCGTATCGACAACGCGGCTCGGGCCGAATTCCTGCAGCAGGCCCTGCGTGATCTTGTAGGCGCCCTGATATTCGGCGACTTCCTCGCCCATGACGAAGACGTCCGGGTCGCGGCGCATTTCTTCGGCCATGGCGTCGCGCAGCGCTTCGCGGACGGTGGTCGAGACCATTTCAGTGCCGGCCGGAATGTCGGGGTCGGCGGCGGCTTCGGACTTCGGCGCGGCCGGAACGGGCGCCGCAGCCGCCTCGGCTGCCGGCGCCTGCCGGCGCTTCCTCGGCGTTCGGCCGGCGCTTCGGCTCGCAGCGCTTCGGCGCTGCCGATAGCGTCGGCGCTTTCGCCGTCGCTGCAGCAGAACCGCGATCGGCGTGTTGACCTTGACGCCCTCGGTGCCGGCGGCAACAGGATCTTGCCGAGCGTGCCTTCATCGACGGCCTCGACTTCCATCGTCGCCTTGTCGGTTTCGATCTCGGCGATGACGTCGCCGGCGACGATCTTGTCGCCTTCTTTCTTCAGCCATTTGGCAAGATTGCCCTCTTCCATCGTCGGAGAAAGCGCGGGCATCAGAATTTCGATCGGCATTTTTGCGCCTCCCTTAGAGTACGATGTCGGTCCAGAGCTCGGACGCGATCCGGCTCGGGATCGGTCTGCGCGAAATCGGCCGCATCGGCGACGATGTCGCGCACCTCCTTGTCGATCGCCTTCAGCTCGTCTTCGCTTGCCCATTTCTTTTCGAGCAGGCGCGCCTTCACCTGCTCGATAGGATCGTGCTCGGAGCGCATCTTCTGCACTTCTTCCTTGGACCGGTATTTCGCCGGATCGGACATGGAGTGGCCGCGATAGCGGTAGGTCTGCATTTCAAGGATGATCGGGCCGTTGCCGGAGCGGCACCACTCGGCGGCGCCATCGGCAGCAGACTTCACCGCGCGCACATCCATGCCGTCGACCTGGATGCCGGGAATGCTGAACGAAACGCCGCGCTGCGAGAAATCGGTCTCGGCCGACGAGCGGGAGACGGAGGTGCCCATCGCGTAGCGATTGTTCTCGATGACGTAGATGACCGGCAGCTTCCAGAGCGCGGCCATGTTGAAGCTCTCGTAGACCTGGCCCTGATTGGCCGCGCCGTCGCCGAAATAGGTCAGCGAGACATTGTTGTTTTCGCGGTAGCGGTTGGCGAAAGCGAGCCCGGTGCCGAGCGACACCTGGGCGCCGACGATGCCGTGGCCGCCATAGAAATGTTTCTCCTTGGAGAACATGTGCATGGAGCCGCCCTTGCCCTTGGAATAGCCGCCGCGGCGGCCGGTCAGTTCGGCCATGACGCCGCGTGGTGACATCTCCATGGCGAGCATGTGGCCGTGGTCGCGATAGGCGGTGATCATCTGATCGCCCTCGATCAGCGCCATCTTCATGCCGGTCACGACCGCTTCCTGGCCGATATAGAGGTGGCAGAAGCCGCCGATGAAGCCCATGCCGTAGAGCTGGCCGGCCTTTTCCTCGAAGCGGCGGATCAGCAGCATGTCGCGATAGGCCGCGAATTCCTGTTCCTTGGTGAATTCCGCCGGTTTCGGCGTCACGAGGCCCGCTGGACCCTTAACGTCCGCCCTGGATTTAGCGGGCGTCTTCTTCGCGGCAATCGCCATATATCGCTCCCTGTTGGCTGTCTCTTCGCGGACATTCGGGAAGCTGGCTATAGTCGCCGTCCCTCCCTTGGCTGAAGAAAAAGCTAGCACGCAAAGTGACGCAGGGCCATGCGAAAAAATGCATGGCTGGCATGCGCGTAAGCCGTTCTAATTACAGGAGATAATTCTAATTAATCTGATTTCAGTTAATTGGGATTACGATCAAGCATGATCGTGATCTCGTCGGCATGCGAGAGATTGAGAGCCTTGCGCGCCTGCTCGTCGAGCATATCCTTCTCAAGGGTGCCATCATGCAGAAGTTGCACGCGGCGCTCAAGTTCAACCCGTTCGGCTTTCACCACGTCAAGCTGCGCCTGCAATTCGGTGGCGCGGGCTTCGAAGCGATACTTGGAATAGATGCCGAACTCGCCGTGGTAGGCATGGAAACCGAAATAGGCCAGGAAGGCAGCGGAAATCGCCGGAACAATCAACCGGCCGGTATTTGTCTTCTTGTGCTGGCGTGTCCACATGGTGCAACTCTCGTTGCGCCCTTTGTCGCGCGATTGTGCTTAATGGACGGTTAGCAAATAAAGAATTCACTTTTTCGTGGACACATTGGCGCTGCTGATGAATTTCGTTTATGATGACAAGAACTTAAGCGGTATCCAACAAGCATATCTAAAGAGTTCTTTAGTTCAACTAAGAGACGTGTTTTAGTACCCTTTGCGCACAATTCAGAGGATTGTTACAAAATGCCCAAGAACAGGGTCTTTTATTGACCAACGTGTTCGCAAAGAACGCGAAGCCACCACCGCCAGGGAAGAAGGAATTACGCTACCGGATTTTAAATTGAAAGGGTTCCTGCTCCGAATCCTAGAGAGTGGCGGGCGGGCCGTGTCCTCCCCAAAACGACCACGGAACTAAATAAGCGTACTCGGCTGCGCGGAGCCCATCTGAGATACTCTTTCGTTGTTTGGGCAAGGTCTGGAAGGCGCCCCCAAGTTTGTTGTCACCGCCCCTCGATTATGCGGATGCGGCGGATGAACTTCGGAAGACGCTGCACTACTCTATCTGGACACCTCTAAAATCCCAAATCTTTCCCCCGATTTGCCGTTCGCAACGCATTGAAATCATTGGAAGCAAAAGCTGGCTTCTGACGTTTTTTAGAGGTGTCCATCTGCTGACCGAGTGGATATCCATGGGTAAATCAGGAACGCGATATTTCCCCGACCTTGCGTTGCGGGTTAAGTTTTTGTTGCTTCGATGCAAGGCGGAACTCGAGCGGCGTGACCTGGCCCACGTGGTCCTTTCAGGAGATTGGTCCACGCGATTTGCCGAAGCCGAATTAAGGATTACAGGTGCTCCTTCAGCCTTGGGGATGCTGAGGTAGCGCGGAATACGACAGCAAAATCAGTATAATGCAGAGCGAAGCTTTGTCGTCTTTACTTGCCGATCGTCGTCTTTTGTTGGTGCGCATCGACAAACCATGTCTTGCAGAACTCCGGCGGTGGCGAACTACGACCTCGCGCCATCGCTGCGGTCCTGGACGGTGGCGGAGATCGGCGGCGCGGCCTGCCGCTTGGTTGAGCGGAGGGAAACAGCTTTCCCCGAACACCCGAGCGGTACGTTTTCATCGCGTCCTACCTTAGCGAGCCTTTCCCGCTGCTTTTCCTGTCGCCTTTTCTTTAGG
>CAWEYO010000018.1:0-125000 GCA_963813315.1 uncultured Alphaproteobacteria bacterium
CCAGTTTGCGACGCTCACCACCAAGCCGGCACTCGCCGCGAACGATTTCACGGTGATTTGAGACGCTGTAAGCTGAGCCAACTGAGCTCCCGCCCTCCCAGCGGAAGAGACAAGCTAAACCCCTCCAGCGACCGCAGGAATGATAAATGCGGTCGCTGGACTGTTTCAGCTATCTTAACTTAGAACATCATAATATGTCCGGGATAATCCTGGCCGTATTCCAGCTCGCGTGCTGCTAAAAGCCCCTCTATTTGCATTTCCATACGACACAAGGGAATTTGGCGATCTCGGTAGGGCCTCTTATCTATGGAGGTACTTGAATGCCGAATTGCCTCGCGGATGTAGAACCTGATGTTGACCGGAGCTGGCGCCATCAACGGGACCGGCAACAGCCTCGCCAACACGATCACCGGCAATACGGCTGCAAACACCCTTAGCGGCAGTCGCCGGCAACGACAAGCTTTACGGCGGGCAGCGGCAACGACAACCATCTGTACGGCGGTGCCGGCAACGACCTGCTTTCTGGTGGTGCCGACCACGACGTCTTCGTGTTCAACGCGGCGCTCAATGCGGTCCACCGACCGCGATACGATCACCGACTTCAACCATGTCGACGACACGATATGGCTGGAGAACGCGGTGTTCACGAAACTCGGCGTCGCCGGGGCTCTGAATGCCGCCGCCTTCTGGACCGGCACTGCTGCGCATGATGCCAACGACCGCATCATCTACAACAAGGCCACCGGCGCCCTCTACTACGATGCCGACGGCAACGGCGCCGGCGCCGCCGTCCAGTTTGCGACGCTCACCACCAAGCCGGCACTCGCCGCAAACGATTTCGTGGTGATCTGAGACACTGTAGGCGAGCCAACTCCCGCCACTCCCGGCGATGAAGAGAACAAACGAGAGAAGGCCAATCCAGGCGACCGCAGGAATAATTCCTGTGGTCGCTGGACTTTTTCAATTATCTTAACTTAAGAACATCACAATATGTCCGGGATAATCGTGGCCGTATTCCAGCTCGCGTGCTGCTAAAGCCCCTTGCTTCGCATTGCCGCATAATACGCACAAGGGAGTTTGGCGATCTCGGTAGGGCCTCATTTCAATGGAGGTACTTGAATGACGCCCCTCGCCGATGTGGAGACTTGGCTTTATCACCTTGGCGACGTCAACACGGATGAAGCCAAAAGGATTGGTGCATCGAACGCCGATCTCGTTGTCATAGACTATGCGATCGACGGGACGCAGATTCACACGCCCGCAGAGCTCAGTCTTATGCGCGGGCCCGATTCGAAGCTGATCGTCAGCTATCTCAGCATCGGAGAAGCTGAAGATTACCGGTCGTACTGGCAGCCCGGTTGGGATGACAATCCGCCCGCGTTCCTTTCTGCCTCCAATCCGGAGTGGCCCGATAACTACAAGGTTAAATATTGGGAACCTGCATGGCAGCAAATCATTTTCAAGTACGTAGATGACATCGTCAAAGCCGGCTTCAACGGCGTGTATCTGGATATCATCGATGCCTACCAGTACTGGGAGGACATCGACCCGGTGCCGGGGTTAGATTACGCCCAGGAGATGGCCAACTTTGTCGGGGCAATTCGCGCCCGCGCTCAGCAGGACCTTGCAGCGCTCGGAGACCACCGCCCATTCGTCGTCATAGGCCAGAATGGCGAAGAGCTGATTGCGAATCGCAACCTACAGGGCGGCGGTGGACGGCCTTGCTAAGGAAGACCTGAATTTCTACTACAGGAACGGCAACGAAAACAGCTTCGGCCAGGTACCGAACGGCTGGTTCGAAGGCTCCAAGCCCTATCTCGAACTTGCCGAGCAAAATGGAATTGAGGTTTTTGTTGTTGAGTACATGACGCCGGCTCGGGTGACGGAGTACTCGACACAATTGAAGGCTGAGATTCAGTATCTCAATTCACATGGCATCCCGATATACATCTCCCAGGATCGGGATCTGACAACGATCTTCGCGCAGCCGACAGGAGTAGGGTTGCCGATCCTGACGCTGAACGGTTCGGCCGCCTCGACGGAATCGGCAACAGCCTTGCTAACACGATCATCGGCAATGCAGCTGCAAACACGCTGTATGGACGGCAACGACACGCTGAGCGGCGGCGCCAGTGCCGGCGGCCGACACCTCGTGACAATTCAATGACGTGGTCAACGAGACCGGCGGCAGCGGCATCGACACCGTGGTCGTCGATCGGCTTCAGCCTGGCAAACACGAAGCAGGTGCTGGGGGCGGTCGAGAACTTGACGCTGACCGGTGCTGCCGCCATCAACGGAACCGGCAACAGCCTTGCCAACACAATCACCGGCAATACAGCTGCAAACACGCTGTATGGCGCGGCCGGCAATGACAAGCTGAACGGTGGCGCAGGTGCCGACGCGATGTTTGGCGGCACCGGCAACGACACCTACTTCGTCGATAACGTCAAAGACGTGGTCAACGAAACCGGCGGCAACGGCATCGACACCGTGCAGTCGTCGATCGGCTTCAGCCTGGCAAACACGAAGCAGGTGCTGGGGGCGGTCGAGAACTTCACGCTGACCGGTGCTGGCGCCATCAACGGAACCGGCAACAGCCTCGCCAACACGATCACCGGCAATGCGGCTGCAAACACGCTCGGCGGCAGTGCCGGCAACGACAGGCTGTTCGGGGTCGGCCGGCAACGACAAGCTGTACGGCGGCGCCGGCAAGCGACGTCTTCGTGTTCAACGCGGCGCTCAATGCGTCCACCAACCGCGATACGATCACCGACTTCAACCATGTCGACGACACGATATGGCTGGAGAACGCGGTGTTCACGAAACTCGGCGTCGCCGGGGCTCTGAATGCCGCCGCCTTCTGGACCGGCACTGCTGCACATGATGCCAACGACCGCATCATCTACAACAAGGCCACCGGCGCCATCTACTACGATGCCGACGGCAACGGCGTCGGCGCTGCCGTCCAATTTGCGACGCTCACCACCAAGCCGGCACTCGCCGCGGACGATTTCGGCGTCGTCTAAATAGCGCAGTTGGGAGACGGAGACCTAAGTGCGCGTGACCTGATCCCGGGACAATCACCCAGGTTAACAAGGGTACAACCACGGCTCATATCAGCATTGATATTGGAAACGGGGTTGTCGTTACCGCTTCGATCACAAATGAAGCAGTTGAAAATCTGAAGGCGGGCGACAAGGCCCATGCGTCAAGGCGTCGGATGTGACGGTAGCGGTAGGCTGAGCGTGCGCTGTGGTGCGCGAGAACGAGATCCGAAGGGGCGAGCTCGCAGTTCCGTTTGCCGAGCTATGCGATGCTGGTCTCGTATCTGTCAGGCACATTGACACACCTTGGACCTCTCGCCCCAGGATGCCGCGCCAGGGCCGGCAAGACGACCCCATTTACACTATCAAAGTATTCGAACCTTGGTTGAAGCGCTCTATGGAATCGAGCGCTTCGACAGGATCGAGGTTCTTTACTGGCTTCATCCTCGCGACCTCGTTCTGCAGTGCGCAGCGAATGACGGCAACGCGCGAGGCATCTTTTCGCTACGCTGTGTAATGCGGGCAGTCGCGAACCAGTTGCCGTCACTCCACGGTGACAGACTTGGCAAGATTGCGCGGCTGATCGACGTCCTTTCCCAACTTCGCCGCGACGTGGTAGGCCAGCAATTGCAGGGGAACAGCGTAAAGTATCGGGGTTAGGGCGGGATCGATCGTGGGCATTGTCAAAGTGGCCATGGGCGACACGTTTGAGGCAGCAATGCCTTGGTCGTCGCCGATGATCACGATCCTGCCTCCGCGCGCGGCGACTTCCTGCATGTTTGAGACCGTCTTTTCCAGGACCTGGTCGGTCGGGGCCATAACCACGACCGGGACGTTCTCATCGACCAGCGCAATCGGCCCGTGCTTCAGTTCCCCTGCAGCAAATCCTTCCGCGTGGATGTACGAGATCTCCTTGAGTTTGAGCGCTCCCTCCAGTGCAAGGGGAAACGACGTTCCACGACCCAGGAAAAGGACGTTACTGGCAGTGCTGACCTCCCTTGCAATTCGTTTGATCTTCGGTTCCAGGAGCAGCACTTCCCTGATCAAGCCTGGGAGATTGGCCAATTGCCCCAAGATCTCGGCAAGTCTGGCTTCATCTATCGTTCCCCGCGCTTGACCCGCATGGAGCGCCAAGGCCAGAAGCGCCGTCAGCTGACAGGTGAACGCCTTGGTCGAAGCGACACCAATCTCCGGTCCTGCAAAAATGGGGACCACCAGGTCGCTTTCGCGCGCCATTGTCGAAGTTGTGACGTTGAGAACTGCGGCCACATGCTGATTTTGGGCTTTGGCAGACCGCAAGCAGGCAAGTGTGTCGGCCGTCTCCCCCGATTGCGAGACCAAGATGACCAACCCTGTTTTCGGCATTGGGGCGTCGCGATATCGAAGCTCCGATGCGACGTCGATCTCAACCGGCAGGCGCGCAAACTTCTCGAACCAGTATTTGGCCACCATTCCTGCGTAAAAGGCGGTGCCGCATGCTGATATCGTGACACGGTCGAGGTCACGCCAATCGAACGGCAATTTTTGAAGCCCTTTGAAGCGTCCAGTGCCGAGATCCACATAAGCTGACAGTGTCTTGCCGACAACGTCCGGCTGCTCGTGGATCTCCTTCACCATGAAATGCGGGTAGTCGCCGCGTTCTACCGTCATCGTACCTGCGGCGATTTTGTGGGGGCGTCGATGGACTGATCGACCCCGCACGTCAAATACATGGATCGAGCTGCTCCTGACGACCGCTACATCGCCTTCTTCAAGGTAGGTAATCTGGTCGGTAAGCGGAGCAAGCGCGATCGCATCCGACCCGAAGAACATTGCGCTGCGGCCATGTCCTACAGCAAGCGGAGATCCTTTCCGAACTCCAATGAGAAGATCATCCTCTCCCTCGAAAAGAAATACCAACGCAAATGCACCGCGAAGCGCCGGAAGCACCCCAAATACAGCTTCTTGGGGAGACAGCCCGCTTTTCATTTCCCGAGCAACGAGATGTGCAACCACTTCGGTGTCCGTTTCAGATTCGAAGCGCGCACCTTTCGCTTGCAGTTCGCGCCTCAGTTCACCGAAATTCTCAATGATCCCATTGTGTACGACAGCGACGACCCCACATGCGTGCGGGTGGGCGTTGGCTTCAGTTGGCCTCCCATGCGTAGCCCAACGGGTATGACCTATTCCAATGTGCCCGCCGAGCGGCGTGTTGCGCAGCCCGTCCTCAAGACGAGCGAGTTTTCCCTCGGCCCGGCATCTGACCAGACGCCCCTTCTCCAGAGTTGCAATGCCAGCGGAATCATAGCCTCTGTATTCGAGGTGCCTGAGCGCAGTTACGATCTGGTCGGCGACCGGCTCTCGAGAGACCACTCCAACAATTCCACACATGTGCTACCCCTACTACCACTTGAACGGCGACGATCCTCCTGGCTTCGCTGGAAGGCGAAGGACTTGGCGCAAATTCACCCGGCCTTTCGCGTTTCCATGCGGCGGCCGCCGACTTTGTCGGCTCGCTCGGCGCCTCCAGCTCGGATACGCAGCGCGTTGATGTCTCGTATGAGCAGATCGTGCGGCGCCTTGGCGCCCACGATGCCTTGCTTGATCAGGCGGGTGATTCCTCGGCAGACCGTTTCCACGGTCAGCCCGAGATAGTCCGCTATATCGGAGCGCGACATGTCGAGCTTGACAGTGGAGCCGTTCGTAAAGTTCCGATTCAACCGCGAGCCAATGTTGTTGACGAAATAGGCGATCGCTTCGTCTGCGCTCTTGTGAATTAGCTTCAACAGTTCCGACTGAAGCCGCCACGGCTCATCCAGGAGATGGTCTGCTATCCTCTCCCTCAAGGAGCCGGCGGGGAACCTGCTGGGCGCAGTCCGCGGCAGCCGGCGAAAACTGCAATTGGAAACCGCCTCCGCAGAGAACACGTACCGATTGTTGTGCGACAGGCTGAACAGCTCGCCGGCAACGGCGAACCCTGCGATCATCCTTTGACCCTCAGCGCTGACACTCGAGAACCGGACGGTTCCAGAGATGAGCTGGAAGACATCTGCGCCGATGTCGCCCTCGCAAAAGAGCATCTGTCCAGGTCGCACCAGTTGCGAGGGTGCGACGAACGAACCGCTTTCGTTCGAACTCCAGGCAATACGAACTACACTTGCCGCCTGCCTCTCGGAGGCGCCAGCCACACTTTCTAGCATCAACTTCAACCCGCCCAATGTGTGGCAAGGAACCAAAGGCTCAATCGCCACAACCCCAATCTACTTCGTAGCTAACTTTTTTGGTTGCATGCGCGAAAGAAAAACTGGTTCGCGATGGTTTTCTTGTTAGCTTGGGGCCTCTCATACAGATGCCGGGGTGAGGCGTCGTTATCTTCGCGTCCGAAAACTTGCCTCACAATACATATCTTTTGGTTACCCGACGTGAGGAAATGGCCGGTTCGCGTGCAGTGGATACGCTACCAACCCCGCATTCTTGGTTGGTCTTTATCGACGAGACATGGGTGAAGACCAATATGGCACCGCAGCGCGGTTGGGGACCGCGCGGCAGACGGCTGCTTGCTCACACACATCCTATGGGCACTGGAAGACGATGACCTTCATCGCGGCGCTGCGGCATGATCGCGTTGATGCGCCGTGGGTGCTCAACGGACCTATCAATGGCGAGGCCTTCGCCTCTATATCGAAACCCAACTCATCAAAACCTTGCGCCAAGTTGATGTAGAGCAGACCCGAGGACGGCCCGATCAGGTTCCTGCCGCCTTGACAATGCTCGTAACCGGAATGTTGACACTATCGACGACCGCTGAGCGATGACTGCCGTAATACATAGCAAAGCTTTTGACCGTGCCGCCGGTGGGGGTGCCGTAGGAGTTCGTACTTGAACCCGCTGCCGCGAAATTCATCCATGCATCCGTGTGACGCCTTCCGTTCTCTTTTCGTTCACGCGGCTTTACAATATGATCGGCATGATCGATTCGCTGGGGCGGATGGACTGATCCATAAGGAATGGGCGGGAATGACACACGCTGGCCGTCTCGGCGAGCGTGACGGCTCTTGGCGCAGAACGGGGTCTTTTGGAACGCCGAGGATGAAGAGGCATACAGGATCGATGAGCGAGTGAGAGCAACAAGACGACACAGTGGAAACCGGGGCAGTCCGGAAACCCGAACGGGCGTCCGGCAGGGTCGCGATCAAAGGTATTGCTGGCCCTCGACGCGCTCGGCGAGAGCGAGGCCAATGATATTGTCAGGGCGATGATCGAAAAGGCCAAGGAGGGCGACGCGACCGCCGCACGTCAGATCCTTGATCGCGTATGGCCGGCCCGAAAGGGAGCGCGCCTGCGGTTCGATCTGCCGGAGGTAAGCAAGGCCGAAGACCTTCCCAAGGCAATTGCAGCGATCAACCGGCAGGTCGCGGATGGAGAGATTTCGCCCGATGAGGGCGCGTTGATTGTTGGGCTGTTGGAAACGCAGCGAAAGGCCATAGAAACCAGTGAACTTGCCGCCCGTGTGACGGCCCTGGAGGACAGGCTCGGCCAAAAGTAATGTCACCCATCTGGCGCCACGAAGGAGCGGCCCATTGCGCCCTTCGATCCCAATTTCTGAAGGTGGCTGTTCATAGTTAGTCTATCCGACCGCCTCTTAAGGCTTGAAGATAGAATGAGAAGATCGCGGATGGAGAAGGCGGGAGAACCCGACTTCCAGAATTACCACCCCGCCGGGAAGGTTGAACCGTAAAGTTCCCTGTTTTCCGGGAGTTGCATCAAGCCTCGGCAGATAATGTCTGTCAGAACCCACTGGTCGGCCTTTGAATACTCGCTGAAGCGCTTCCCCTTGATCCGCTCGTAAAGTGCGCGACCAGCCGGATCAGGATCGTCGGCAAGACCGTCAAAAAACCCGGCCGGCAAATAGGCGTCCATGAGTTCGAAGATTTCAGCCTCCAGTTCCTCGTCCGTCAGTGACTTGATATGGGCGGCCTCCGACGCCTTGCCTTCCAGTCGTTTGACGCGCGCGGCGAGCCGACCGGCCATCACCGGGCCTCCTCAAGCCACCCGACCCGCCGGGCAAGGTCGGACATCTCCGGCGCTCTGCCGTAGCTTTCGTCCGGCTTGCCGCGCTCTGCCGCTTCGGAAGAGATCAGCTTGCCGGCCTCGACGATGGCAGCACCCACAGAGCCACCAGCGCTGCCGCTCTGGAGATCGCGAATCTGAGCGCCCGCTCGCGAGGCGGCGGGACTTCGCTGCAAAGCCGCAAGGCCATCATATCGCGGCCTTCGCCATGGTGATTGCCCTGCGGGCGAGGCCCTCCGCGGCCGCCATCGATATCGAGCAGTGCCTCGACCGATTTCTGGGCTGCGACCCTTGGCCGGCCCGGATTGCCGGGTTGAAACGGTCGGCGGCGTTTTTTCGATGGGTTATTTCGCTGCATTCCCACTCTCCACGGATGCAATATAGAGCGGATTCGGAACATACCAAGAATAAACGCCGGCAGGACCCGCTGCTGATGCCGTCCAGAGGACAAATGATCTCAGGCTCTTCCTCGAACGATCGCGACCTTCAACGCTGCTCGCGCGGCGGCCCGCCTCCCGTTAACCCCAAGGGACCGCGGCCTGAAACTGGCCACTGCCAAAGGCTCGTCTCGGCGGCCGCCATCATTGGCCCGGGAGGAGTCCAATAAGTCGTCATCCCTGCCTTTTCCTGCCCCATCCCTCATGCCAGTCTACGAAAGCGGGCAGCACGCTGACCCGCATCACAGATATTCAGGTTCATTTCGCAACCCGATCTGGTACCGGCCTTTTAAACAGGTAGAGATGCCGTAGCCAAGCGTTGCAACAAGCTCAACAGGAAGCAGATGCCGAGGAACGGGATACGCTTTTTTCGAAGCCGGTTGGGCATCAACAAAGCCGAACTGGCGCGACGCGCCAACACGACACGTCAGCAAATTGGCCGTCTGGAGGCAGATAAACGGAAGCTCTCGCTGCATTGGGCGACGGTTTTGGCTGAGGTCTTGAACTGCAGCGCCTCAGACTTGATGTTTCCCGACAATGCCAGGCTGGGTGCCGCAGTCCACCGCAACATTTTCATGGCATCGGCGAAAGACGCTGATGATTATGCGATCTCACTCCATTCGGACATTCTCCAAAAGTTGACTGCTCCTGCCGACCGGCTGGAGCTGTTTGAGGTGGATACGAACGATATCCACAAGAGTGCCGCCAAAGGTGACTTCGTGTTGGTCGATCGTGACGCCACTGGCGTTGCAAGGCCGGGCGTTTATCTGGTCGACGTCGCCGGCGTCCAAAGCTGGCGCTACCTGTCACCATCGGCCACCGGGGATACGGTACTCGTCCACTCTGACAACGAGCAAATGGTGCCAGAGACGGTCGCAGAAGGCCGCCTCAAAATTCTTGGCCGCGTCCGCGCCAAACTGGCGGCAATGTAGAAGACAATTCCTGGACATTTTTGCACCTGCCGCCGATCCGGCGGTCGGCAGGATTCCGTCTTGACAATAGGAACCATACGGGCTACATTTCATCATAGTTCTGATCCACTGACGGGAGGTTTGTGCAAAAACTACGCTCAAGAATTCAATAAGTTAGCAGAATGCTCAATTGTATCCATTATGGTAACAATAGGGGGGTAGTGTAATGAGTGCGCTTACCGAAAGAGGTGCCCACGCGCAGGTGTTGGAGCTGCAAGCAGGCGTGGCTCATCTGCAGTCGATCTGCGGCGACGATCCCGAGCTGCTCGCCGACATGATCGAAGGCGAGTTGTCGGTGGAATCCATCCTGTCGAAATTGATCGCCATGATCACCGAGGACGAGGCTGACGCGCTCGGCCTCAAACTTTATCGCGACAAAATCAGCATCCGCAAAAAACGGCTTGAGGAGCGCGCCAGTCGCCTGCGGATTTTGGTGGCGTCGCTGGTCAACAGCCTTCCATCCCGACGCTTCAGGAACGAGCTCGCATCCGTCCGCGTCTTCGACATCGACCCATCCGTCATTGTCGAGGAGGAAGCTGACATCCCCGTCAAGTTCTGGAAGCAGGCCGAGCCGGTCATTGACCTTCCCGCCATCCGCAAACACTTGAATGAGCGACGCAAGCTGTCTCGATCGGCTGTCGGACTGCCGCAGCGCCGAGGAGAAGGCCGCGGCGGCTGGCCGAGATCGACGGCCTCTTCCCCGACGTGCCGGGCTGCCGTCTCGACAATGGCGACCTCTCCGTCGCAATCACGGTGGCCTGAGATGGGCGAGGCTTTCCGACCCACCCTGGTGCCGCCGCCGTCCTCGGCGCCGGTCACGCGTCGACTTGACCAAAAAGCAGCTCGATCTGGTGTGGGACATGAACCGGGACCTTTCGCCGCGCGAGTTCGACCAGTTCATCGAGACGGCCCGCGCGCTCGGCCTGTCGCCGCTGTCTCGCCAGGTCTGTGCCATTGTCTTCAACAAGGGCCAGCCCGAGCGGCGGCAAATGGCGATCGTCACCACGATTGCCGGCCTGCGCGCCATCGCCGACCGCTCAGGCACCTATCGACCCGACGACCAGCCGGCCCGCATCGTCTACGATGAAGCTGCCCAGCATCCCAAGGCCAATCCGCACGGCATCGTCGAGGGCATCGTCACGCCCTACCGCTTCGCCCATGGTGGCTTGGCACCCGGTGGTCGGCCAGGTGTTCTGGGACGAGATCGCCCCGATCCGCGAGAAAGGCGGCGAACGCTGGCTGGACGGCCGCACGCCGTGGCCGGCCCGACCACGCGGTCAGTTCATCAAGTGCTGCGAGGCGGCTGCGCTGAGGCTCGGCTGGCCGGAGAACCTCGCCAACGTCTATGCCGAGGACGAGGTCGACCGCGCCCGCATGATCGACATCACGCCATCGGAGGCCGCCGAACAGGCAAAGAAGGAGCGCCTGGAACTCGTCCAGCCTTCCGGAACCATCATTGTCGACATTTGGGACGGCCAGGGCTTGCGAGCCGTCCCGCAAGGCGAATTCCACGACGTTGTCTCACGCCTCATCCATGATCGCGGGCGCGAGGATCCGGGTCTCCTCCTCGACTGGGCGGAGCAGCAAAAGATTGCGCTGCGCACCTTCTTCGGTCTGGACAAGGCCGCCGGCCTCGACATCTCGCGGCAGCTCGAAGCGCTCCGCGAACAGCAAGATGATCTCGAGGCGGGCAAGGAGGTCAGCCATGCGGACTGTGCCTGAATGGATCGGAGAGACGCCGGAAACGGCCGTTCCGCTCCGCGTCAAATTGCGCGTCTTCGACACCCACGGCGGCCGCTGCCACTGGAGCGGCAAGAAAATTGCCGCCGGCGACCGCTGGGACGTCGACCACGTGCGCGCCCTGATCAATGGCGGCGAGAACCGGGAGAGCAATCTGGCGCCGATCCTGCGCGAGAAGCACAGGGAGAAGACCGCGCGCGACGTCGACGAGAAGGCGAAGGTGGCGCGCATCCGCGCCAAGCATTTCGGGCTCTGGCCGAAAAGCCATTTCCGAAATCCCGTCGCAAGACCCGTCCGCACAGGGCAAGTGAGCGCCGTAGGGTTCTGCCGCGAATTGCGGGATGGCGGCCCGCTCGAACAAGGACAAATGTCGACGACCGGTGGTGACGCGTTCAGCTCATTCGATCGGGATCCCAAAGGGGAGCAATAAGAAACGCTCCGTCTCGCATGGCCGTGCCCGGTCCTTTGGCACCAACTCTTTGTTTTACGCAGTCGCGGACAGTAAACCAGTTTCCACTTTTCCCGGAATTGCTCCAGGTCAGAACTCCCAGGGAGATACCAGGTTGAGGCCGGCGGTCGCGAAGTCGCCGAGGTTTCGCGTGGCAAGGCGACCGCCATTGACCAGCGCAATTGCAGCAATCATGCCGTCGGGTGCTGACATCGATCGCCCTTGACGCACCGCCCTACCCATTATTTCACCGTAGGCCATCGCGGCTTCCTCAGTCAGCCCGTAGATGCGATCGGCGAAGCGGCGACGCCAGTCGGACAATCCCCGCTCCAACCGGTCGGCACGCTCGTCTGGTCGTATTTTCTGGATACCAAAAGCGATCTCCGCGATCGTTACCGTTGGAAGCGCAAGCTCGACATCGTACCGGACGAGCCAAGCGATGACCGCTTCGCTCGGAGACCTCTTCAGCGTTTCGGAAATGATGTTCGTGTCCAAAAAGATCAAAGGTCAATGCCTTTATGGCCCTGCCAACTTTCCTTAATGACGGCCTCGAGATCCAAATCGGTCCCGTACTGGGCTGAAAGACGGGAATAAAATGACGTCGCCGGCTCACGCCCTGCCTCGCGGACCTCATAGGATTCTAGCGCGCGCTCGACAACATCTGCAATCGAACGGTTTTCACGGCGGGCAAGCCGGCGAGCAAGATCACGGGCCTTTGCGCTGCGTACGGAAAGCTGAGGTTCGGCCAAAACGAGCTCCTTCGAAGCAAACATAACTCCGAATTTCACTGATGGCAAGATGGCAGGAGATGGCATGGTATTACGCCGCATGTCTCAGAAGGCCCTCGTCGCCCCGACGTAAAATCGCCGCCGGCGACCGCTGGGACGTCGATCACGTACGTGCCCTGATCAATGGCGGCGAGAACCGGGAGACCAATCTGGCGCCAATCCTGCGCGAGAAGCACAAGGAGAAGACCGCGCGCGACGTCGACGAGAAAGCCAAGGTGGCGCGCGTCCGCGCCAAGCATTTGGGCCTCTGGCCGAAGAGCCATTTCGAAATCCCTCGCAGGGCCCGTCCGCACTGGGCTGATGACCGCCGAGGGTTCTGCCTCGAATTGGGAGATGGGCGCCCGCTTGAACAAGGCCAAGTGCCGCTCCCCGGTGTTGATGCGCCAAGAGACAATAGGTGTGACGGTCAACATATGTCCTCGGGCGACGCACCGTGTCGCATGGGTTCGTGCTCGGTCCCTTTGGCGTCCGGAGCCAGTCGCTCAGGAACCTCGGATGGCTGCGACCCCTGTTAATGACCTGAATTAACAGGGCCCGGCCACGATTTTTGTCTCTTGATGAACTTGGCGGCCTAATGAACATTGTCGCACTGACAAATTCCATCGGGAGGAATTGGTCCGGCGTGGGTAGCGCGCCGCAATCGATCGGCACCAGACCGGCGTCTGCGATGGCTCGTGGCACAATCTTGCGATGCCAGGACTGTTCGACCGGAGATCCCGTGCTACAAAGCTTGGCACAACGGATGCCGTCATGTTCTGGAACGAGGCTTTGCGCCAACGAGCCTTGCGGATATCGCAACGGCCTCGGGCGTGCCGCTCGGCAACATCTATCACTATTTCCCACTATTTTCGTGGCAGAAGAACCGATGCGCCATTAGATGCAGCGGCCGCATCGATGAAATCAGTGCTGCTGCTCTCGCGTGATGACTTTTCGGGGAACGTCATCCCACTCTAAGTTTATCCTCTATTCCTCGTCCGGCTCGGGTGCCTTGGATTTCAGCGAAGAGAGCTTGGCGAAAACCGCGTTCGCGTCGAGTTCACCCTCTTCATCGCGGTCTTTCCGGGTTTCTGCAGGCAGGCGCTCGGTGAGAGAGGCGGGCAGCAGCGTATCGCCGGCAGGTGCCGGTGGCTGCTGACCGCGCGATGCGCGATGCACTTCCATATCGAGGTCGATCTGCGAGCACAGGCCAAGAGTAACCGGGTCCATCGGCACCAGATTGGCCGAGTTCCAGTGTTTGCGATCACGGATCTTTACCTTGCTCCTCCGGTACTCCGGCACGATATGACAGAAGTTCGCCCTCGTCATCATGGTGGAGGAACGCAGCGAGAGGTCGCACAGCCAGCAAGTACTGACCGGCGCATTGATCATCCTGTCCACCACTGTGTTTACGAAGTTTCTATGCCGCTGGCCTGATCGAATCTCCCGGCGCAGACGTCTACAGTGGCATTGCACCGTTGGGCGAGCCGTTGTTTTGGGTGTGCTTTGCGCTATCCATGATAGCCTGGCTGGTCCGCATTCCAGCTGTTCTCGCTCTTGCTATCCTTATCGCCTTGACCGTGTGGGTGCCGAAGATGGACCTGATACGATCGGAGGCGGGGCTGGCGCAGGCGCGCGCCTTCCTGGACGTGCAGAGATGGGCGCGCGCGTCAACCCCCACCGGCTCGCTGTTCATGACCGATCCGGGCCAGGCCTACGGCTGGCGTGAGCACTCGGAGCGCCCTTCCTTCGGAACGCTGCGCGAATGGCTCTATTCCGGCTGGATCTACAACACCCAATTGGCGGTGATGAAGGAAGGGCTGCGGCGGGCGGGGGTGCTCGGCTTGCGCGTAGACGATTACATTGCCGCCGACCGCACTGCGCCAGGTACTGCCCGCGCCAAGATCACCCGCGACGCCAGCCAGGCATACCACAGCAAGGACGATGCCTGGCGTCGTCAGATGGCACGCGAAGAGCAAATCAGGTTCTTCGTCATGGACAAGACGAAGATGGCTGGTGCGCGCCCCAGCGATGTGGTGTTCGAGAACGATCGCTATCTTGTCGTGAAGCCGTAGCGCTGAGCAGGCGAAGTTGATCGGGTCGGATGCGGGCTTGCATAGTTGGAACCCGACGTACTAGAGCATGCCCGAAAAGTGCATAGCGGTTTTCAGAAAAGATCATGCGAAATCAAAGAATTAGAGCGCCGTAACGACTCCAATTGAAATCATCGCGCTCTAGGCGGCGATCGATTGTCAGCGGTGCCCCCGCGGTCTAGCTGAGATCGCGTTGGCGGCTGTTTCTCACAGGATGCGGATTTCGACAGGAACGGGCGTCGCGATTTCGAGCGGATTGCGAAGCGGCAATCCGAACGGTGCAGCCTCTATTTCGAAAATATCTCCAGCCTGCGTCTTGATGCCATCCGCAAAGGACAGGGTTGCGGTCCCGAACATATGGACGTGCACGTCTCCCGGCTGGCGGAAAACCGGATATTTGAAGTGGTGGTGTTCCAGATTGGCAATGCTGTGAGACATGTTCGCCTCGCCGGAGAGGAAGGGCTTTTCCCATAGCGTGTTGCCGGCACGAACGATGCGGGAATTACCTGAAATGTCGTGGGGCAACGCGCCCACCAGAATTTCCGGCCCGAAGGATGCATTCCTCAGTTTTGAATGCGCGAGATAGAGATAGTTCATGCGTTCCGTGACATGGTCGGAAAACTCGTTTGCGAGCGCGAAGCCGACGCGCAAGGGTACCCCGTCGTCACCGATGACGTAAATGCCCGCGACCTCCGGCTCCTCGCCCGCATCCCTGGCGAATTCCGGCGAAACGAGCGGCGAACCGGGCGCGACGACCATGGTTCCGTTGCCCTTGTAGAACCATTCCGGTTGAACGCCCGCCTCGCCCTTTTTCGGCTTGCCGCCTTCCAGTCCCATGCGAAACATCTTCATGGAGTCCGTAAGGGCGGCATCCTCGCTTTCTGGATCGAGCTTCTTGTGCATGGCATCACGCGTCTCCGCCGAACCGAGATGCGTGAGGCCGGTTCCTGTGACGTGCAAATGCGCCGGGTCTGGATGGCTGACCGGCGTCAACAGGCGGCCTTGCCTGTAGAGGAGCTCGAGGTCGACCGCTTCGTCAAGCCCGCGCCGTTCGACAAGTTCCTGAAGGCCGGCATTGGTTCGCGCCGCTTCCAGAGCGAGCCCATGGACGGTTGCGGGACCCCTGACGGTTCTTGCCGTGCCGTTGTTCCGAACCACGACACGCACGTTGCCGAACTCATCGGCCGTCTGGGAAATCAGCATTGGTCCCAATCCAGAGAGTGAAGGGCAGATTTTCCCTACCATTTTGCGGGAAATGATGCACTACAGCTCATCGTTCATTGTCTACTGCGCAACAGGTCGGGTTTTCCTCGCGTTGCCATTTTCGGGCGGAAGCAGGAGAATGCGCGATCGGTCGAGATCAGGAGATAGACGATGATCGAATATGGCCATTTCATCGGCGGCAAGCGCGTCGCCGGAACCAGCGGGCGCAAGCAGGACGTCATGCAGCCCATGGACGGCACGGTGCGCGGCACTGTCGCCCTGGCCTCGGCCGAGGAGTTGAAGCGCAGCGGTCGAAAACGCCAAGGCGGCGCAGCCCGCCTGGGCAGCCACCAACCCGCAGCGCCGCGTGCGCGTGCTGATGCGGTTCCTCGAACTCGTGCAACCGCGACTATGACGAACTGGCCGAAATCCTGGCGCGCGAGCACGGCAAGACGATCGCCGACGCCAAGGGCGACATCCAGCGCGGCCTTGAAGTGGTCGAGGTCTGCATCGGCGCGCCGCACATGATGAAGGGCGAATTCACCGACGGCGCCGGCCCCGGCATCGACGTCTATTCGATGCGTCAGCCGCTCGGCGTGGTCGCCGGCATCACGCCGTTCAATTTCCCGGCGATGATCCCGCTGTGGAAGATCGCGCCGGCGATCGCCTGCGGCAACGCCTTCATCCTGAAGCCTTCGGAGCGCGATCCCGGCGTGCCGATGCGCATTGCCGAGACTGTTCATCGAAGCAGGGCTTCCGGCCGGCATCCTCAACGTCGTCAACGGCGACAAGGAAGTGGTCGACGCGATCCTCGACGATCCGGACATCAAGGCTGTCGGCTTCGTCGGCTCCACGCCGATCGCGCACTACATCTATAGCCGCGGTTGCGCGGCGGGAAAGCGCGTCGCAGTGCTTCGGCGGCGCCAAGAACCACATGATCATCATGCCCGACGCCGACATGGACCAGACGGTCGACGCGCTGATCGGCGCCGGCTACGGCTCGGCCGGCGAGCGCTGCATGGCGATCTCGGTCGCCGTGCCGGTCGGCAAGGAAACGGCCGACCGGCTGATGGAGCAAGCTGATTCCGCGCGTCGAAAGCCTGAAGGTCGGCCCGTCGACCGAATTCGTCGGCCGATTTCGGTCCGCTGGTGACCAAGGCAGGCGCTGGAGCGCGTCAAAGGGTTATGTCGATATCGGCGTCAAGGAAGGCGCCAAGCTCGTGGTCGACGGCCGCGGCTTCACCATGCAGGGCTACGAGAACGGCTACTACATGGGCGGCTGCCTGTTCGACGAGGTGACGGCCGACATGCGCATCTACAAGGAAGAGATCTTCGGGCCCGTGCTTTCGGTGGTGCGCGCGCCGAACTACGAAAATGCGATCAAGCTCGCCAACGACCACGAGATGGGCAACGGCGTCGCGATATTCACCCGCGACGGCGACGCTGCGCGCGACTTTGCCTCCCGGGTGCAGGTCGGCATGGTCGGCGTCAACGTGCCGATCCCGGTGCCGATCGCCTACTACACTTTCGGCGGCTGGAAGGCGTCGGGCTTCGGCGACCTCAACCAGCACGGACACGGACGCGTTCCGCTTCTACACCAAGACCAAGACGGTGACCTCGCGCTGGCCGTCCGGCATCAAGGACGGCGCGGAATTCGTCATCCCGACGATGAACTGAACGTCCACGGCAAGAAGCCCGGCGAACATCCCGGGCTTTTTCTCCTGTCACCGCCGCCAAGCGGCTTCCGCATTTTCGCGCAACAATTCGAGAAGGCTCTCCGCTTCACGGCCTGCGCCTTTCTCATCGCCGTCGAGGATCGCGCGGATCAGCGCAGACGTGACGCTCGGCGGCTTCCGCAAGGCCGGTGTCGGCCTGGTAGCGGAACCAGAAGCGGCGGCTGTGGGTCTGCAAAGGGGCAGCCAGCCGTGCGGCGAACGGATTGTCGGCGGCCGCGGCAATCGCTTCGTCGAGCGCCTTGTCGGCTTCCAGGAAGGCGACGACATCGCCCGCGATCACCGCCTTCTGCATGCCGAGCGCTGCCTCATGGAATCGCTCGGCCGCCTCGCTGCGTGACGAAGCGGGCCGCCGAGCGGGCAAGGATGATCTCGACGCCGCAGCCGCGCGTCGAGCACGCGCAGCCAGTCGGCGGCGTGCAACGGCGCGATCGCAAGGCCGGCACGCGGCCGCACTTCGAGCAGGCCTTCCCAGGCCAGCCGCTGGATCGCCTCGCGCACCGGCGTGCGGCCGAGCCCGAGACGCTCGATCAGCGCGCCCTCGGTGGCGACGCTCGCCGGCGCCAGCTCCAGCGTGACGATCATGCGCTCCAGCGCATCGATAGGCCTTCGCCGCAGCCGGTTCGAACCCCGGTGATCCGCTGATGCTGCAAGTGCGCCTCCACTGATATATTTTTGATATATCACGTCGACCATCGATTGACAGCCCGGCCAGGCAGTTAGATATATCAGTGATATATCAGATGGAGAGCGCGCATGTGGACCGGAGTTTTTCCCGCCGTCACGACCAAATTCACCGAGGATGACCGGCTCGACCATGCCGAGATGGAGCGCTGCTTCGCTCTTCAGATGGAGGCCGGCTGCGACGGCATCATCGTTTGCGGCTCGCTCGGCGAAGGGCCGATGCTGTCGCTCGACGAGAAGCTCGCGGTGCTGAAGACCGCGCAGGGTGTCGGCCAGGGGCAAGCCCGTGCTGCTGACCGTCAACGAGGCGGCGACACGCGACGGCGCGAACATTGCGAAGCAGGCCGCCCAGGCCGGCGCCGACGGGCTGATGGTCGTGCCAAGCCCGATCTATCACACCAACCCGGAAGAGACGGTGGCGACGCTGAAGGCGGTCGCCGCGGCCGGCGGACTGCCGGTGATGATCTATTCCAACCGCATCGCCTATCGCGTCGACGTGACGGTCGAAGATCATGGAGGAGCTTGCCCGCAATCCGCTGTTCGTCGCGATCAAGGAATCGTCCGACGACATCCGCCGCTCGACCGAGATCATCAACCGTTTCGGCGACCGCTTCGACCTGTTCACCGGCGTCGACAATCTCGCCTTCGAGGCGCTGTGCGGTCGGCGCGATCGGCTGGGTGGCCGGTCTGGTCGACCGCCTTCCCGCGCGAGACGGTTGCGATCTACCAGCTGATGAGACAGGGCCGACGCGACGAGGCGCTCGCCATCTACCGCTGGTTCCGGCCGCTGCTCGACCTCGACGTCTCGACCTATCTCGTCCAGAACATCAAGCTCGCCGAAGTTCATCGCCATCGGCACCAATGACCGCGTGCGCATGCCGCGCCAGCCGCTGTCGGGCGAGCGGCGCAAGGCGGTGGAGAAGGTCGTCAAGGACGCGCTGGCGGCGCGGCCGGAACTGCCGAAGTTCTGAGCGTAGCGGTTTTCGCAAAGAGAATCAAAGAGTTAGAGCGCAGTTGCGACTCCGGAAGAAGTCCTCGCGCTGTGGAGGCCCGAGCCCATGACTTCGCCGGACGGCACGCCAAGCGATATCGCCATCATCGGCGGCCGGCATCATCGGCATCTGCGCTGCGGCCTATCTGGCGGAGGCTGGGCGCAAGGTCACGGTCATCGACCGCACCGGCATCTGCGAGGAGACCAGCTCGGGCAATGCCGCGGCGCTCGCCTTCTCCGACGTGCTGCCGCTCGCCCACAAGGGCATGATTGCGAGCAGTGCCGAAATGGCTCGCCGATCCGCTCGGGCCGCTCACCATTCCGCCCGCCTATCTGCCGAAGCTGCTGCCCTGGCTTTGTCGCTTCTGGCGCGCCGGCCAGCCCGGCCGCGTTCGAGGCGGGCCTCGCCGCGCAGGCCGCGCTGATGAAGCTCGCGGAAAGCGAGTGGATGGCCCTGATGCAGCGCTCCGGCACGCTGCCGATGCTGCGCGAGGATGGCGCGCTGGAACTCTACGAGAGCGATGCCGAGTTCCAGGCATCGCTGCCCGGCTGGGCCGCGCGCGACCGCTTCGGCATCGACTACCGGCACCTTGCGCGCGAGGAACTCGCCGTCCTTCCAGCCCGGCTTGTCAGGCCGTTTCACAGCCGGCACTTTCGTGCCGGGCTGGAAGACTGTGAGCGATCCCGAAGGATCTCGGCAAGGCGGTCTGGCGGTATGCGGAAGAGAAGGGCGCGAGCTTCGTCCGCGGGCGACGTCGGTCTGGCGCGTTCCGTCGGGCGACCGGATTGCGCTCCAGCTTCGCCGCGGCCGCACCATCATGGCGCGAGCCATCTGGTGATCGCCGCCGGCGCATGGTCGCACCTCCTGGCACGACAGCTCGGCGAGCAGGATTCCGCTCGAAACCGAGCGCGGCTACAACACGACGCTGCCGAAGGACGCCTTCGACGTGAAGCGGCAGCTTATCTTTTCCGGGCACGGCTTCGTCATCACGCCGCTCGCAACGGGTCTCCGCATCGGCGGCGCCGTCGAGCTCGGGGGCATCCAGCCGGCCGCCGAATTTCAGCGCGGTCGAAGGCGATGCTGGAAAAGGCGAAACGATTCCTGCCTGGCCTCGATACACGCGGCGGCCGCGAATGGATGGGGTTTCGGCCGTCGCTGCCGGATTCGCTGCCCGTCATCGGCCGCTCGAAGCACCAGGCGAATGTCTTCTACGCTTTCGGCCACGGCCATCTCGGCCTCACGCAGGCCGCCGCCACCGGGCGGTTGATCCGCGACGCTCATCCTGGGGCAAGCTCCGGCGATCGACCTGTTACCCTTTTCCGCACAGCGGTTCTGAATGGAGCACGGGCGCAATGGCGCGGCATTCCTTCTCTCTGCATCGACGGCCATACCTGCGGCAATCCGGTGCGGCTGGTGGCCGGCGGCGGACCGCTTCTGAACGGCGCCACCATGATGGAGCGGCGCGCGCATTTCCTCGCCGAATATGACTGGATCCGCACCGGCCTGATGTTCGAGCCGCGCGGCCACGACGTGATGTCGGGCTCGATCCTCTACCCGCCGACGCGTGAAGACTGCGACATCGCCATCCTGTTCATCGAGACATCCGGCTGCCTGCCGATGTGCGGCCATGGCACGATCGGCACCGTCACGATGGCGATCGAGCACGGGCTGGTGAAGCCGAGGACGCCCGGCGTGTTGAGGCTCGACACTCCCGCCGGTCTGGTCATCGCCGAATACCGGCAGGAAGGCGAACATGTCGAAGAGGTGCGCATCACCAATGTGCCGTCCTTCCTCTACGCCGAGGGGCTGGCGGTCGAGTGCCCGGCGTTGGGCGAGATCAAGGTCGATGTCGCCTATGGCGGCAATTTCTACGCAATCGTCGAGCCGCAGGAGAACTACCGCGACATGGCGGATCATCCGGTCGGCGGATCTGATCGCCTGGAGCCCGGTGCTGCGATCAGCGGCTGAACGAAGCCTATACAGTTTCGTGCATCCGGCCAATCCCGGAATCAACCGGCTGTCGCATATGCTGTGGACAGGCGCACCCGCAGCGCAGGAGGCCGATGCCCGCAACGCGGTGTTCTACGGCGACAAGGCGATCGACCGATCGCCCTGCGGCACCGGCACGTCGGCGCGCATGGCGCAGCTCCATGCCAGGGGCGAGCTCAAGGCGGGCGACGCGTTCGTGCATGAATCGATCATCGGCTCGCTGTTCAGCGGCCGCGTCGAGCGCGAAACGAACGTGGGCGGCCGGCCGGCGATCGTGCCGTCGATCGGCGGCTGGGCACGAATGACCGGATACAACACCATCTTCATCGACGACCGCGATCCGTTCGCGCACGGATTTGTCGTCGGCTGAACCCTGCATACAGTCGCGCACGTCTCTTGCGCGAGGCTCGTTGAATGTCGATTCGCCGTTGCCCGCCCGAAACCAGGTATGCCGGGCTCTTCCAAGACATTGCGCTGTGCCAATGATAGCATCTCCATGCAAAAAGCTGTACGATTGCGGCATCGCCGCCGGTAAGCGCTGCGAGAACAAAAAAATGCCGTTGCAATCCGGGCGCGAAGCACTAAGGACTAGCGGAAATATGAAAAAGGAATGCGCCATCGAGGCGACATTCCCGGGGAGCGACGTTACAGATGGAATACTTTGTCCAGCAGCTTATCAATGGGCTGACGCTGGGATCGATCTATGGCCTGATCGCTATCGGCTATACGATGGTCTACGGCATCATCGGCATGATCAATTTCGCCCATGGCGACATATTCATGGTCGGCGCTTTCGCCGCTCTGATCGTCATTCCTGGTACTGCTCGGGCTGTTCTACACGGTGCCGGTGGTGATCGCGCTTGCTGGTCATGATGATCGTCGCGATGCTGCTCACCAGTCTCTACAACTGGACCATCGAAAAAGTGGCGTACCGGCCGCTTGCGCGGCTCGTTCCGGCTTGCGCCGCTGATCACTGCGATCGGCATGTCGATCGCGCTTTCGAACTTCGTGCAGGTCACGCAGGGTCCCCGCAACAAGCCGATCCCGCCGATGATCTCGCAGACCTACAACATCGCCGGCGTAACAATCTCGCTGAAGCAGGTCGTCATCGTCCTGGTTACCGCCGTTCTGCTCACCTGCTTCTGGTATATCGTCAACAAAACGCCGCTCGGACGCGCCCAGCG
Organism: uncultured Alphaproteobacteria bacterium; assembly: GCA_963813315.1. Classification (GTDB taxonomy): domain Bacteria; phylum Pseudomonadota; class Alphaproteobacteria; order Rhizobiales; family Rhizobiaceae; genus CAWEYO01. The sequence goes on from CAWEYO010000018.1 coordinate 22,332, forward strand.
CGCTTGCGAGCAGGACCGCAAGATGGCGTCGCTGCTCGGCATCGATGTCGACCGCACGATCTCGATCACCTTCATCATGGGTGCGGCTCTCGCCGCGGTCGCCGGTACCCTGTTCCTCATGTATTACGGCGTCGTCGTCTTCTCCGACGGGTTCGTGCCGGGCGTCAAAGCCTTCACGGCGGCGGTTCTTGGCGGCATCGGCTCGTTGCCGGGTGCCGTTCTCGGCGGGCTTCTGATCGGAATCATCGAATCCTTATGGTCCGCCTATTTCTCGATCGACTACAAGGACGTGGCCGCGTTCTCGATCCTTGCGATCGTTTTGATCTTCCTGCCGTCCGGCCTTATGGGCCGCCCGGAAGTCGAGAAGGTGTGAGCCCATGGCCGTGACCACCGCAACCACCGACAAGACAGCGAACAACGTCATCGCCAACGCGGCGCGCGAGGCGGTCTATGCCGGCCTGATCGCATTCGGCCTGTTCGTGCTTCTGGTCGGGCTGAAGACCGACCAGAACATCCGCAACGAACTGATCCTCGTCCAGCGCTGGGGCCTGCTCGCGATCCTGGTCGGCATTGTCATGGCCGGCCGGTTCGTTATTTCCGCTTTCCTCCGGCCGGAACTCGATAGGCGGCGAGCGGCCCGTGCCGCCGCCAAACCCGCCGAGGCGGCCGCAGAGGAGTCCTTCTTCAAGCGGAACTTCAACGCCATCGGGCTGGCATTCCTGCTCCTCTTTCCAGTAATCGTCATTTCGCTCACCGGCCTGCAGGGCTCGCTGAAATGGGTCGACAATTTCGGCATTCAGATCCTGATCTATGTGATGCTCGCCTGGGGCCTCAACGTGGTTGTCGGCCTCGCCGGCCTGCTCGATCTCGGATACGTCGCCTTCTATGCGGTCGGCGCCTATGCCTACGCGCTGCTCGGCACGCATTTCGGGCTGTCGTTCTGGATCCTGCTGCCAGCTGCCGGCGCCATGGCCGCCATGTGGGGCATCATGCTCGGTTTCCCGGTATTGAGGCTGCGCGGAGACTACCTGGCTATCGTCACGCTGGCCTTTGGCGAGATCATCCGGCTGGTGATCATCAACTGGCGTGAGGTCACCAACGGCACGGCCGGCATATCGGGCATCCCGAAGGTGACGTTCTTCGGCCTCGTAACTTTCAACGTCTCGGACCCGAACTATTTCGGCAAGGTGCTTCGGCATGGCCGCATCGGGTGTCTACTACAAGATATTCCTCTATTATCTTATCCTGATGCTTTGCTTGCTCACGGCCTTCGTCACGATCAGGCTGCGCCGCATGCCGGTCGGCCGCGCCTGGGAAGCGCTGCGTGAGGATGAGATCGCCTGCCGCTCGCTCGGCATCAACACCACCAATACCAAGCTGACCGCCTTTGCTATCGGCGCCATGTTCGGCGGCTTCGCCGGTTCCTTCTTCGCCGCGCGGCAAGGCTTCGTCAGCCCGGAATCGTTCGTCTTCCTGGAATCGGCGGTCATCCTGGCCATCGTCGTGCTCGGAGGAATGGGGTCACTTACCGGCATCGCGATCGCCGCCGCGGTCATGATCGGCGGCACCGAAATCCTGCGCGAGATGCAGTTCCTGAAGGCTGTCTTCGGCGAGAGCTTCACGCCGGAACTTTATCGAATGCTGCTCTTCGGTCTCGCCATGGTTGTCGTCATGGTTTGGAAGCCGCGCGGCTTCGTCGGCAGCCGTGAACCCACAGCCTTCCTCTCACGAGAGAAAAGCCGTTTCCGGCGCCTTTACCAAGGAAGGGCACGGCTGATGGCTGGGGACGTCCAATCCATGAATGATGCCGATCCTCAAGGTCGAACACCTTTCGATGAAATTCGGCGGTCTGGTGGCCATCGGCGACCTGTCCTTCGAAGCAAAGCGCGGGGAAATCACCGCGCTCATCGGTCCCAACGGTGCGGGCAAGACGACGGTCTTCAACTGCATCACCGGCTTCTACAAGCCGACTGAGGGCATGCTGACGTTGAGGCGGCAGGACGGCACCGAGTTTCTTCTGGAACGGTTGCCGAACCACGAGATTCCGGCCCGCGCCAAGGTTGCCCGCACCTTCCAGAACATCCGGCTCTTCTCGGGCATGACGCTCCTGGAAAACCTGCTCGTGGCCCAGCACAACAAGCTGATGGTCGCGTCCGGCTTCACAGTGCTCGGATTGCTCGGTCTTCGCCACCTACCGCAGGGCTTCGGCGGAGTCGATCGAACTGGCGAGGTTCTGGCTGGAAAAGGCTGAGTTGGTCGATCGCGCCGATGATCCGGCCGGCGATCTGCCTTACGGTGCCCAACGCCGCCTGGAGATCGCACGCGCGATGTGCACGGGCCCCGAACTGCTCTGCCTTGACGAGCCCGCGGCGGGTCTCAACCCGCGAGAATCAGCCGCGCTGAACGCGCTTCTCAACGACATCAAGGACAGTACCGGGACGTCCATCCTACTGATCGAGCATGACATGTCGGTCGTGATGCAGATTTCCGACCACGTCGTCGTCCTGGAATACGGACGCAAGATTTCGGACGGCGATCCCCTCTTCGTCAGGAGCGACCCGCGCGTCATCGCCGCCTATCTTGGCGTGGAGGACGAGGAAGTAACCGAAGTGCTGGTCGAAGTCGGCGACGAACAGGTCATCGAGGAACTCGACGCGGAACCGGATCCGGCCCATGGGCCGAGCGCGTCTGCCTCGATGCTGGCGGGACCGGTGACGGACACGATCGCTCACAGCGACGAATATGGAGAAAGGGTCACCGTTTCGCCGGGCGCCTCCAAAGCCGCCCAGGTCGAAAAGCGACTGGCGAGGGCAGGGTCGGCGCCAGCGAAGAAGACGGCCGCCAAGGCAGCGCCCGCAAAGGCTGCCGCCAAGCCCGCCGCCCCGGTAAAAGCTGCCTCCAAGCCGCCGGTGCCGGTCAAGTCCGCTGCCGAGCCTCCAGCGCCGGCGAAGGCAGGCACGGCCAAGGCGACGAAGCCCACGGCCGAAGCCAAGCCGGCAGCTTTGGCAGCACTTTCGAACAGGCTCAAGGCTCCGCGTGGCGGCAAGGCCGACCGGCTGATCCTTATCAAGGGCATCGGCCCGGTCAACGAGAAGAAACTCAACGACCACGGCATCTTCCATTTCGAACAGATCGCGGCATGGAAAAAGGCGGATATCGCCGCCGCCGAGACGTATCTCGAATTCGACGGCCGGATAGAACGGGAAGACTGGATCGGGCAGGCGAAAGTGCTGGCGAAGCAAGCCGCTTCCGCCGCATCGACCGGCAAGAATACGGCGGGCGCTAAACCGACCCCCGGCAAGGGGGGGCGTAAGTAATGGCCGCGAAAGCGCTGCTCAACGTTGAAGGCGTCGAGACCTACTACGGCAACATCCGTGCGCTGAACGGCGTCAACGTTACGGTCGAACGAGGGCGAGATCGTCGCCCTCATCGGCGCCAACGGCGCCGGCAAGTCCACGCTGATGATGACGATCTTCGGCAGCCCGCGAGCGCGCCACGGCAAGATCACTTTTGTCGGCACGGACATCACCGAGATGCCGACCCACGAAATCGCTCGGCTTCGCATCGCCCAGTCGCCGGAAGGTCGCCGGATCTTCCCGCGCATGACGGTGAAAGAAAATCTGCAGATGGGCGCCAGCCTCGACAATCTGCAGCACTTCGACGAGGACGTCGAAAAAGTCTTCACGCTGTTTCCGCGCCTCAAGGAACGCATCAGCCAGCGCGGCGGCACGCTGTCGGGCGGCGAACAGCAGATGCTGTCGATCTGCGCGCGCGCTGATGGCGCGGCCGAAGCTGCTTTTGCTCGACGAGCCGTCGCTTGGACTTGCGCCGCTGATCGTCAAGCAGATCTTCGACGCAATCCGTGAGCTGAACCGTACGCAGGGCTTGACGGTATTCCTCGTCGAGCAGAACGCGTTCGGTGCGCTGAAGCTCGCTAATCGCGGCTACGTGATGGTCAACGGCAACGTTACGATGAGCGGCACGGGCAAGGAATTGCTTGCCGATCCGGAGGTGCGCGCGGCCTATCTGGAAGGCGGGCGGCACTAGAGCATGATCCCGAAAAGTGCGTAGCGGTTTTCGGACAAGATCATGCGAGAACCAAAGAGCATGATCCCGAAAAGTGTGCAGCGGTTTTCGGACAAGATCATGCGAAGTCAAAGAATTAGAGCGCGATGAAGGTTCCAATTGAACGATCTAGGGTGTGTAGGAATTTAAGTCAGGCCGAGTTGAAAAGCATCTCGCTCTTCCTGGGAGATTGAAAATGCAAGGCATTATCTACGAAGAGGCTTCCTTCGGATCGTTCTTCCTTGTCACCTGCCTGCTCGGCGGGGGCGCGGCCTGGATGACCGGCAAGGCTTGTGCCCAGACCTGGAAACCATACCCGAACCTCATTCTCTATCTCCTCCTGCTCGGGGTTGCGGTGCGGTTCATCCACCACGCGCTGTTCGAGGGCACGATGTTTACGCTGCACTATTACATCGTGGATACGATCTTTCTCATGATCGTCGGCAGCCTCGGCTATCGCTATACGAGGGCCAGTCAGATGGTGACGCAATACCACTGGCTTTACGAGAGAGCGTCCCCGCTTACCTGGAGGTCGCGAAGCCAAAGCTAAAGCATGGTCTCGAAAAGCTCGCTATCTCGCCATAGCGTCGCCTACAATCGCCGGTACTGGAGCAAGATGAGATTGCTCTAGGCTGTGCGCATTTGCCAATTGCGGCGATTTGGGGACAAATCGACGTGACAAGTGCCGGAAAATCGGCAATCTATCCCGTCTGCGATATGGGTGGGTCGCATGAATGGGTTGTCCAAGCTCACCCTGTTTTATGGGAGTTGATAAATGAAGAAGTCACTGTTGTCCGCGGTTGCACTGACGGCGCTCGTCGCTTTCAGCGGCAGCGCGTGGGCGGATATCATCGTCGGCGTCGCCGGTCCGATTACCGGTCCGAATGCCGCCTTCGGCGCGCAGCTACAGAAGGGCGCCGAGCAGGCCGCTGCCGACATCAATGCCGCCGGCGGCATCAATGGCGAGCAGATCAAGCTTGTGATCGGCGACGACGTCTCCGATCCGAAGCAAGGCATTTCGGTCGCCAACAAGTTTGTTGCTGACGGCGTCAAATATGTTGTTGGCCACTTCAATTCCGGCGTCACCATCCCGGCCTCCGACGTTTACGCCGAGAACGGCATTCTGGTGATCACGCCGTCGGCCACCAACCCGCAGCTCACCGAGCGCGGCCTTTGGAATACGTTCCGCACCTGCGGACGCGACGACCAGCAGGGCGCCGTTGCCGGCGCTTATCTTGCGGCCAATTTCAAGGACGCGAAGATCGCTGTCATCCATGACAAGACGCCGTACGGCCAGGGACTTGCCGACGAGACCAAGAAAGCGCTTAACGCTGCCGGCTCCACCGAAGCCATGTATGAAGGCATCAACATCGGCGATAAGGACTTCTCGGCCCTCATAGCCAAGATGAAGGAAGCCGGAGTTTCGGTGGTCTATTATGGCGGCCTGCACACGGAAGCCGGCCTCATCATGCGTCAGCTGGCCGACCAGGGCCTGAAGGCAGCCTTCATGTCGGGCGACGGCATCGTTTCGAACGAGCTCGCCTCGATCGCGGGCGACGCCGTGAACGGTACGCTGATGACGTTCGCTCCCGATCCGCGCAAGAACCCCGCCTCCAAGGAGCTCGTCGAGAAGTTCCGGGCCGCCGGCTTCGAACCGGAGGCTTACACCCTCTATTCCTATGCCGCGCTGCAGGTCGTTGCAGCCGCCGCCAACAAGGTGGGCGATTCTTCGGACGCGCAGAAGGTTGCCGAGGCGATCAAGGCCAGCGGTCCGTGGAAGACGGCAATCGGCGAGCTCGGCTATGACGAAAAGGGCGATATCACCCGTCCGGACTACGTCATGTACGAGTGGAAGAAGGGCGACGACGGCAAGTACAGCTACTTCGAGAAATAAGCTGCCGATAAACGGCTGACGAATGCCCGGCGCCTCGCGCCGGGCATTTTTGTTTGCGGCTTCCTACGCCGCATATGAGGTTTGCACTGCAGCATTTTCAGCGTTAAGCAGTCTAGAGCAAGATGAGATTAGGTATGGTCATTCTGCCGGAGGGAATTTGCGACAAGGTCGAGGGGTTCGGCGATGGTCGTACCGGGGTACGGCCGAGCCGGAGCCCGAAGGATTTGGCGCAAATTAACCCGGCCCTTCGGGTTTCCGGGTGGCGGGCGCCCACTTTGTCGGCTCGCTCGGCCGATGGAACCCCATCGACCGTCGCGACCCTCCGCGTGGATCGCCTCGCCACCCGAGAAAACAGAATTGACCATACCTAACCTCATCTTGCTCTAGTCTAACGACCAATCGCCTCCCGTAATGGAGCCCGGCCGTGCCCATCACGAAACTGCTCGTTGCCAATCGTTCAGAGATCGCAATCCGCGTATTCCGTGCCGCCAACGAGCTTGGCATCAAAACGGTGGCCATCTGGGCGGAGGAGGACAAGTATTCCCTGCACCGGTTCAAGGCTGACGAATCCTACCAAGTCGGCCGCGGTCCCCACCTCACCAAGGATCTCGGGCCGATCGAAAGCTATCTCTCGATCGACGAGGTGATCCGGGTCGCCAAGCTCTCCGGCGCCGACGCCATCCATCCCGGCTACGGCCTGCTGTCGGAGAGCCCTGAATTCGCCGAGGCCTGTGCCGAAAACGGCATTGTTTTCATCGGGCCGTCGCCGGAGACAATGCGGCGGCTCGGCAACAAGGTGGCTGCCCGGAATCTTGCTATCGAGGTGGGCGTGCCAGTCGTGCCGGCGACCGGCCCCCTGCCCGAGGATATGGACGCCGCAAGAGCGATGGTGGCCGCAATCGGTTACCCGGCAATGCTCAAGGCTTCATGGGGCGGCGGCGGCCGCGGCATGCGCACGATACGCTCTGAAGGCGACCTTGCCCGCGAAGTCACCGAGGCCCGGCGCGAAGCCAAGGCAGCCTTCGGCAAGGACGAAGTCTATCTTGAAAGGCTCGTCGAGCGCGCTCGCCATGTTGAGGTGCAGGTCCTCGGCGACACGCACGGCAATGTGGTGCACCTTTTCGAGCGGGACTGTTCGATCCAGCGTCGTAACCAGAAGGTCGTGGAAAGGGCGCCCGCACCATATCTCGACGATGCCCGCAGGGCGAAACTCTGCGGCCACGCCCTCGATATCGCGCGAGCGACCAGCTATGTGGGTGCCGGCACGGTCGAATTCCTGGTGGATGTGGACACCGGCGCGTTCTATTTCATCGAGGTCAATCCGCGCATCCAGGTCGAGCATACCGTTACCGAACAGGTAACCGGCATCGATATCGTCAAGGCGCAGATTCATATCCTTGAAGGCGCGGCCATCGGAACTCCGGCATCCGGCGTTCCCGCGCAGTCGGATATCCGTCTTAATGGCCACGCCCTTCAATGCCGTATTACGACGGAGGATCCCGAGCAAAATTTCATCCCGGACTATGGCCGCATCACCGCTTATCGCGGTGCAACCGGTTTTGGTATCCGCCTCGACGGCGGCACCGCCTATTCGGGCGCGGTAATCACCCGGTTCTATGACCCGCTGCTCGAGAAAATCACTGCATGGGCACCGACAGCCGAGGAGGCGATCGCGCGAATGCACCGTGCGCTGCGCGAATTCCGAATCCGGGGCGTGGCGACCAACCTTACCTTTCTTGAGGCGATCATCAGCCACGAGAGCTTCCGCGGCAACACTTACACAACAAGGTTCATCGACTCGACGCCTGAACTGTTCGCCCAGGTGAAACGACAGGATCGAGCCACGAAGCTGCTCAACTATCTGGCGGATGTGACGGTGAACGGGCATCCCGAAACGCGCGGCCGACCAGTGCCCAACGCGGCGGCCGCGCCGCCGGTGGTGCCCTATGCCAGCGGCGACATTCGCCCGGGTACCAAACAGGTTCTCGACGATCTGGGGCCGAAACGATTTGCCGGCTGGATGCGTGAACAGGCTCGCGTGCTGGTCACTGACACCACCATGCGCGACGGCCACCAGTCGCTGCTGGCGACACGGGTGCGCACCTACGACATTGGCCGCATCGCAGGAACCTATGCGCGCTCGCTGCCGCAGCTTTTTTCACTCGAGTGCTGGGGCGGCGCTACCTTCGACGTCGCCATGCGGTTCCTTACCGAGGATCCGTGGGAAAGGCTGGCGCTGGTGCGCAATGCCGCGCCGAACATCCTCCTGCAAATGCTTCTGCGCGGCGCCAATGGCGTCGGCTACACCAACTACCCCGACAATGTGGTGCGTCACTTCGTCGGTCAGGCGGCTCGCGGCGGCATAGACCTTTTCCGCGTATTCGATTGCCTGAACTGGGTCGACAACATGCGCGTCGCGATGGATGCGGTTTTGGAGGAAGACAAGCTCTGCGAGGCGGCGATCTGCTATACGGGCAATATCCTCGATCCAGACCGGGCGAAGTATGATCTCAAATACTATGTGCGCCTGACGAAGGAGCTGGAGGCCGCAGGCGCTCATATCGTCGCGGTGAAGGATATGGCGGGGCTTCTGAAGCCCGGCGCCGCGCGCATTCTATTCAAGGCCCTGCGTGAGGCGACCGACCTGCCGATTCATTTCCATACGCATGACACGTCGGGCATTGCCGGCGCGTCGGTTCTCGCTGCGGTAGAGAGCGGCGTCGATGCGATCGATGCCGCCATGGATTCCTTCTCCGGAAATACCTCGCAGCCCTGCCTCGGTTCGATTGTGGAGGCGCTGCGCGGCACCGCGCGCGATCCCGATCTGGACCCGGAATGGATCAGGCGGATTTCCTTCTATTGGGAGGCGGTGCGCAACCAGTACGCGGCCTTCGAAAGCGACCTGAAGGGGCCGGCTTCGGAAGTCTATCTGCACGAAATGCCAGGCGGACAGTTCACCAATCTGAAGGAACAGGCACGTTCCCTCGGCCTGGAAACGCGCTGGCACGAGGTGGCGCAAGCATATCACGACGTCAACCGGATGTTCGGCGACATCGTCAAGGTTACGCCGTCCTCGAAGGTCGTCGGCGACATGGCGCTGATGATGGTGAGCCAGGACCTCACCGTCGCCGATGTCGAAAACCCGGCCAAGGACATTGCCTTTCCTGAATCGGTCGTGTCGATGCTGCGCGGCGATCTTGGTCAATCGCCGGGCGGTTGGCCGTCGGCTCTGCAGAAAAAGGTCTTGAAGGGCGAAAAGCCGATAACCGCGCGGCCCGGTTCGTTGCTCAAGGAGGCCGATTTGAAGGCCAGCCGCAGGCAAGCCGAAGCCAAGCTTGACCGCAAGCTGTCGGAATTCGAGTTCGCATCCTGGTTGATGTACCCGAAAGTATTCTCCGATTTCTGTGCCGCGCACGAAATCTATGGCCCGGTGAGCGTGCTGCCGACGCCGGTCTATTTCTACGGCATGAAGCCGCAGGACGAAATCTTCGTCGATCTCGAACGGGGCAAGACCTTGGTCATCCGGTGCTTTGCAGTGGGAGAGGCCGATGACAAGGGCATGGTGACCGTATTCTTCGAGTTGAACGGCCAGCCGCGACGCGTCAAGGTACCGGATCGCGTGCACGGCGGGTCGGTCGCGAGAGCGCGGCGCAAGGCGGAGCCGGGCAACGAGGCGCATGTCGGAGCACCGATGCCGGGCGTCGTCTCCACGCTGGCTGTTTCTGCGGGACAAGCCATCAAGGCTGGCGACATTCTTCTGTCGATCGAGGCGATGAAAATGGAAACCGCGCTCCATGCCGAGCGCGACGGCACGATTGCCGAACTGCTGGTCAAGGCCGGCGACCAGATCGACGCCAAGGACCTGCTGGTCGTCTTCGGGTAGCCGCCTGGGAATGAGGTTCGGTCCCGACTTGCGATCACCGGCAACTTGGTGTCCCCTCCGGGTCTTTCGATTCTCGGAGTTCCCCCATGTCCTTCGCAAAGCTCGATGAACTCGGCCGCAAACTGGAGGCCCTGGATCATACGCTCGCGATCCTCGGCGCCGATGAGGCGACCCACATGGCGGTTGGCGGCGGTGAGAAACGCGCCGAAGCGATGTCCGTATTGGCCGGCATCCATCATCGGCAGGCGACCGCGCCGGAAATTGCCGACTGGATCGACGCGGCGGAACGCGAGGCGCTGACCGAAGAGCAGCAGGCGGCGCTCCGCGAATTCAGCCGGCACTACATCAATCTGACCTGCCTGCCCCCGGAATTCGTCGAAAGCCAGACAAAAGCGCGGATGCGCTCGGAGCAATTGTGGCGCGATCTTCGTCCGAAGAACGACTGGGCAGGCTTTCTGCCGGCGCTCGAAGGCGTGATGGCGCTGGTCCGGGAGGAGGCTGCATTGCGGGCGAACGCGCTCGGCCTCGAGCCATACGACGCGCTGATGGAGCAATATGATCCGGGCAATCGTGCCGCTGACATCGCTCCGGTTTTTGAGGACCTGAAGACCTTTCTGCTGGGTTTCGTTCCGCAAGCCCTTGCAGTGCAGGAGGAGCGCCTGGCGAAAACTCCGATGCGCCCGCTCGGCGGACCTTATCCTATCGACCGGCAGCGTGAACTTGGGCTCGCCATGATGGGCGCCCTCGGTTTCGATTTCACCCATGGCAGTCTGTCGGTGTCGCACCATCCCTTCTGCGGCGGCGTGCCGACGGACGTGCGCATCACGACACGCTACAAGACCACGGATTTCCTGTCGGCGCTGATGGGCGTCCTGCACGAGACGGGCCACGCTCTCTACGAGCAGAACCTGCCGCCGGAATGGTCGCACTGGCCGCTCGGAAGGGCGCGCGGCATGGCCATGCACGAAAGCCAGAGCCTGTTTGTCGAAAAGCAGATCGGCCGCAATCCGGCGTTCTGGGAGTGGGCGCTGCCACTGGTCAAGCGGCATCTGGGCGAGGCGTGGACCCGTCAGGAGATCCTTGCCCATGTTCATCGCGTCGAGCCCGGCCTGATCCGCGTCGATGCCGACGAGGTGACCTATCCGCTGCATGTCATCCTGCGCTTTGAACTCGAACGCGACCTGGTGGCCGGCCGGCTCGCCGTGGCCGATCTGCCTGAAGCATGGGACGCCGGAATGCGCGCGTATCTGGGCCTTTCGACCATCGACATCCCGCAGGACGGCCCGATGCAGGACGTGCACTGGCCCGCCGGGCTGTTCGGCTATTTTCCATCCTATACGCTTGGCGCGATGATGGCCGCGCAGCAATGGGCGGCATTTCAGAGGCTCAATCCATCGGCCGACGATGAGATTGCCGGCGGCAAGTTCGATGCCGTCAACGAATGGAGGCGCCGCAACATCTGGTCGCAGGCATCGCGCTGTTCGACCCCGGAACTCATCGAGCGGGCGACCGGCGAGAAGCTGAACGCCGCTCATTTCGAAGCGCACCTAAAAGCGCGCTACGGCGCGGCGTAATCGGTGTGATGCTAGAGCAAGATGAAGTTAGGTATGGTCGCTTCACCTCCCACGCCGTCATCCGCGGGTCCTTGCCGTCTTTCAATTGCATGCCCTGCGTAGGCAATTCCTCGCCGATGCCACACACCCCCCTCTGTCCTGCCGGATATCTCCCCCTCAAGGGCTCAAGGGGGGAGATCAGCCGGCCGTGACGATTTCGCCTATCGCCATCGTGCAGGAGTGAGCAGCACCGATTCCATCGGTGCGCCTCGCCCTAAAGCGCGTCGCGGCGGAACGGATTTCATGCGACGCGCTTTAGGCTATTGTTTTTGTGCATGTCGTTATTCCAAAACCGCTGCGCACTTTTGGGCGACATGCATTAGCTACCGCTGCACTCATTTTGCAGCGTTGGCTTAGACTAATCCGGGAAGCAGGTTCGATGTGATCTTGGTTTTCCAAACCATGCAATGGCTATGTCTCGGTCTTCGCAACCCAACTCCTCCTACACAAGGGGAATGGGGGTTGCCACCAAGCAATTTCCTTGGGTCTACTTTCAGTGCTAGAGCGGTGTGCGGACTATGTGAATCGTGCTTTCGATGCGCCGGGTCAGCATGCATTGCCGTCATGCCGGAACGGTCGTGGCGAATGTGGCTGAGTTCCACCAGAAGGCGCGAACCAACCTAAGCGCACGCGGCTCTAGCCGGCCCGGCAGGCGGTTGCGAGGACCGGCATTTCGCTGAAACAGGCGGCCTCCAGGCGCGCAAGGAGAGCCTCATGGCAGATTTGCACGTTTTCCAATAACGCCAGAAACCTCTCCGCGATTTCCGTCGCTTGCCCAGCCCCGCGGAGTTCGGCAATCGTGCTGCGCTGTCGCTCCATGCCGGCGATACCCTCGCGGATATGTCGGTAAATCACTTCGAGTTGGGTATCCACCTGCATGTGCCACTCGTATCAGTGTGCTCGCCGCAAGACCTATCGGGAACTTGCACCAGCACTGTTCCAAACCTGCGAGAACAGCCGCTTTGACCATTCACAGCTGGCCCCACCGCGAAGCAAGACAGTGGCGTCCGTCAAAAAAATCCCGCCCGGCGAAGCGGCGCCGGGCGGAATGTAGAGCCTGATCTCGGAGGCGGGTTTTGGGGGTGCAACCGAGATCAGTCTCAACCTAGCTCCGACTATCTAACTACCATGCCAACGATCCACGCGGCGATGGCTCTCCGTGCACAATTGTTGTCCTATTGAACGGTCTCGCGGGGAGGCGGGTTTGCCCGGATGCCTGCAGCGCCGTGCGTCCCATTTGTAGCAATGGCGATTTTGGTCAGGCTGTGGAGCAGCGGACGCACCGATGGAATCGGTGCTGCCGCTCTATCTCCTTGTTAGCATCGAATTGTCCCCGAAACCGGTTCCCACTTTCGGGTCCGATGCTCTAGCGTGTGGACCCGCGGCATGTGCGTCCGGCGGGAAACGGGATAACATTGTCATATGTTTGGCCGCCCGCTTCAAAGCCGTGAGCAGGGATCGTTTGGTCGCGTGCCATCGTTGTGTTTTCAATGATGCAACTGACGATGCTCTGATGGTCTTTGGTCGTCAGGCCGGGAAACAGCCGAGTGGCCTCGACCAGCATCATTTGCAGGATCGCCTCGGCCTGATGGTTTGTCTTGAGCAGAGCGCGCAACGTCCGTCTGAGGTCGTCGATGGCTCCGCCGTTTCGGCAGTGCTCGGTCTTCAATTGATGCATGTGCGGCGATCTCCCGGATCGTTGCGTTTCCAGTGACAGCCCGCCGCTTCATGCCTGCCATCCTCCCAACCGTATAGCCCAGTCTCTTTGCGATTTGGTTCACGGCTTCCGCACAATTTTAAATGAACTGTCGGGAATGCTGATCGCTATCCGTCCGGTGGACGCGTCGGCTGCACATGCAAGCTCCCAGGCTCGCCGCCTGAGCGGCAAGACCCTGCCCGGCTAGGGTGTGTTGGTATTCAGGTGATGCCGGCTTGCAAGTGGCAGTCTTCTGCGCTTCCGAGTACTCACGTACCCAAACGTACGCTCTTGTGCCGGTTCTCGAAAGCCGCCATTTTCGGCTCGGCCTGACCTGAATCCCGACACAGCCTAGCGCAGCACACGCATCACGCCGGGCAGGGCCGTATCAGGCCTCTCGAACCTGGTTCAGCCATTCAAAAAAATTTCGCGGCGGGGACGGTTCAGGCCTGTGTCCCGCCAACTTGGCTTGCCGAGCCTCGCTCGGGCTATAGCCGTATTCACGGCGAAACTGGCGGCTGAATTGAGCAGGATTGCCAAATCCGTACTTGTAGGCGATCGTCTGGATCAATCGATGGTCTGCTATGTTCGCGATGGCAGCGTGGCAGGCCGCCAGGCGGCGCTTTCGGATGAAGTTCGAGACGCCGCCTTGCTTTTCAAAGAGATGGTATATTTGCCGGCGGGATAGCCCGAGCGCCTGACTGACGCTGTCCGCGCTCAAGTCTGAATCCGCCAGGTGCGCCTCGACAAACCGCCGGGCAACCTCGAAGCGGGCTGTCGCCAAGGGCATTTGTGCATCCATCAACCTTTTCTCGGTCGGCTCCAGTGAGGCTGCGATCAGCGCGGCTATCGATTCGACGACGACGGATAGCTCCGACAGGCGCATGCTGGGGAGGTAGTTCTCCAGATTCAGCAGGAACTCTCTTACCAGCGTCGGCGCATTGCCTTTTATGATCGTGTGGTTCGCGCGGTCGAGGACCTCAGCCAATCCGGAAAACGCGTCCCGGCCAAGAAAGACATTAATTGCGTCGGTGTCAGTGACGGTGCCGCTGTAAGGGAAGGCGAGAGATCTCAGCTCCAGGGCGCCCGGTGAGCTTTGCAGGATGCGGTCGCCGCAGCGGCTGACGTTGAATCCCTTTTTGCGCACCGTAACGACCCAGTGATCAGCGCTTGCTCGAATATGGTCGGCAGTGTGTTTGTAGGATTGCGCACCCAGGCTCATTTCCGCAATCAGAATCTTGCCTAGATCATAGTTCTTCGCATCGACAACAAATCCAGAGCCGGATGGGGTGTGGTTAGACTCGACTGCCCGTGATACATTTATCATCGGGGAGATGTACTCGCGCCAACAGTCGAACTGCTGGCCGTCCGGCTGATCGCGTGTCGTAAATCTGTCTTCGCGTAGGATCTTGTTGTACGGCATAAAAGTCCTGCTCTGAAGCTTTCCCCAGTTGTCGCCCTGCCAAGCGAATTGGCGAAGCACCTTCAGTTTTGTTCGAGCCGGCTACGGTTCCGGTCCCGTCAGCCACTCGATGAAGCCCGGCTGCAACGGACTTTGGGCAACCGTCCCAACGTCGCCCATCTCGCTGACGCGGCAGCCGAAATCGAACCGAAACAGCCAGCCGCTCAACGTCGGACAGGCTGCCGGTGGCGGCGGCTGCGCAGGTCTCATGTGCAGTTTGAACTGCCGCGTGGCATGCGCAAGCCCGCATCTTCGCCAAACCTTGAAGCATCAACAGCATCTACAACCCCATTTGTCGCTTTGCGCAACTGTAGATTGCTTTCCGCCTATTGTCGCTTTTTGCCCAAAAGTTGACGCTGTGCGCAACCAGAAAATGTCACATGCGCACAGCCAGTCAAGTAAAATGCACAAATATGAGCATCCGACGTAATATTCGCATCTGCGGCGGATTGTCTTCGCCTTTTGCGAACAGGGCTGATTCTTTTAATAGCTTGCTGAAGGGATGGCAGGTTACAACCAAAAAGCAAATACTCACGGAAAAATATTTTCCCATGAGTTAAAATGCGGACTTTAATTGTCAAGATTAACGGTCGGTCAGCATACCGGCCAAAACGGGGCGGTGATGGCCGAGACGCGGCAAATCGCGGCCTCCACTGCAGCAGCGCGGTTGCGGCGCAGCGCCTCGCGGTCAATCAGACGACAATTGCCAGCAACAACCATGTCGCGGCGGCGATTTGCGCGGCCGAGGCGAGCGCCCCCGGCTGGGCGGCGGCTGTCCGCCACACCACGAGAAAAAGGAAAACGTTGTAGGGCACCAAAACGAAATGCACGGCCAACGCCGCGCCAAGCGGCATTTTCATAGCCAGCACGGTAAGTGCTGCGGCCGATGCGGCAAGATTGATGCCGGTGCCCACCAGCACCATGTCCCGCCAGAACAGGCGGTCAAGCGGGATGAGGCCGCGCCAGCGCGCCTGGAAAAATCCCGGCTTCGCTTCGGCCACCCTGAGCTCACTCACGATCCTGCGCTCCGTCAGTTTCCTGGTTCATCCTTGAGCGAGAATCCTTTCCATTGTTGAAATCGCCCTGACCGCCGAGAATATTCCGGTTCATGCTGATCGGACGCGTATGTCACTGCGCCCGAGTGGAAAGGCTGAGCCGGTTCGCATCTAACCGCCGCCGAAACATTCCAAATTCGAAATTCCTGTTGCGCCGACATAGGGTGGGGAGGCGCACAGCGCAAGGCAAGCGACTTCCCACGTCGAAATGCGCAGCCACCTGCATCGGAGCGAGGATGTGCTGGTATTCAGGTGATGCCGGCCTACAAATGGCAGTCTTCTCCGCTTCCGGTACTCACGTACCCAAACGTACGCTGCGTGCCGGTTCTCGAAAACCGCCATTTTCGGCTCGGCCTGACCTGAATCCCATCACACCTCTAGTTCGAAGTTCCAATTCATTCCCGGCCAGGCACTGGCGCGCGGGATTTGCCCACTCTATATTTGGCATGCGGTCTGTGCTTCGCGGCAGGAGAGACATTTCCCCGGGGCCTTATCGATCTCAAGGGAGCTGTCCCTGGGAAGACCCGTGGGTTTTCTTATACGGCGCCCACCTACTTTGTAGGTTCCCGGGATCGACTTCTCCACCGGTCGTCATGGATCGCACTTTCCCCCATGCACGGTCATATCTGGCCGCCGCCGCCCCGCATCTGGCATTTTTGGCGACGGCGCTGCATAAGAGCGCCATGACCGACCGCAGAACTTTGAAGAGAGAACTTCGCAGGCAGGCGCTTGCGCGGCGCGATGCGCTCGACCCGTTCTGGCGGGTCGAGGCGTCGCTCGAAATGGCGGAAACGGCCGAGGAGCATATCGATTTCGTCCCGGGATCGGTCGTCTCGGGTTTCTGGCCTATGCGGTCGGAAGTGGACATTCGCCCACTGATGTTCGCGCTCCGCGAAAAGGGGGCGCGGCTCTGCCTGCCGGCAATCCTCGACAAGACAACGATCGTGTTCCGCGAACTGGTGCGGGGCGCAGCGATGGTCGAGATGGGTTTCGGTACCGCCGGTCCCGGCGAGGAGGCCGAGGTGCTCGATCCATCGATCATGCTGATACCTCTCGCGGCCTTCGACGCACGGGGCCATCGCATTGGCTACGGCGCCGGATATTACGACCGCGCAATTGCCCGCCTGCAGGGGAACGGCCATGCGCCGCGGCTAATCGGCGTTGCCTTCAACTGCCAGCAGGTGCCCGAGGTGCCGGAAGAATGGCACGACGTCATCATTCCTGAAATCCTTACCGAGAGCGGGTTGCGGCGGTTCCCCACTCCCCTGTAGATGTTTTTGGTTTCGTCGCGCACATCTCGTTTCCGACGAGCGTTCATTGGCAGCAGCAAATAGATCGAGTTTGGATGAGACTTCTTTTCCTTGGTGATATGGTCGGCCGTACGGGCCGCACCGCGGTGTGGGAAAAGCTACCCGGGCTGATTTCCGACTTCCGGCTGGACTTCACGATCGTCAATGGCGAGAACGCGGCGGGCGGCTTCGGCATCACCGAGGACATTTTTCAAGAGACGCTGAGAGCGGGCGCCGATGTGGTCACGACCGGCAATCATGTGTGGGACCAGCGGGAGGCGCTGGCGTTCGCGCCGCGCGAAGAGCGGTTCCTCAGGCCGGCGAACTTCCCGAGGGGCACACCGGGTCGCGGGTCGGGCGTCTTCATCGCGAGGAACGGCGCACGCGTGCTCGTCTCCAACATCATGGGCCGCGTGTTCATGCATCCAGAGCTTGACGATCCTTTCCAGGCCGGCGAGCGCGAGCTTGCCGCCTGCCCGCTCGGCGAGCAGGCAGACGCGGTCGTGATCGATTTCCACGCCGAGGCGACATCCGAAAAGATGTGCTTCGCGCATTTCGTCGACGGGCGGGCAAGTCTGGTCGTCGGCACGCATACCCACCAGCCGACAGCGGACCACCAGATCCTCAACGGAGGCACAGCCTACATATCGGATGCCGGCATGTGCGGCGACTACAACTCCTCGCTCGGCATGGACAAGGAGGAACCGCTTAACCGCTTCCTTTCGAAAGTGCCCAAAGGCCGCTTCGAAGCGGCGGCGGGACCATCGACCATTTGCGGCGTAGGCGTCGACATTTCGGACCGCACCGGCCTGGCCGAACGCATTGCGCCGCTCCGGCTTGGCGTAAGACTCGAGGAAACCGTGCCGTCCTTCTGGTCATGAGATGACCGCTGCGCTCCTCGCCAGACAAATTCTCATGCTCCGCCAAAAAGCAGGCGTTGACGCCCCGAAAGCTAAAATCTAACTCTGCAACAACTTCTCTCCAGCGGCAGCCTCCCTGATGATCGAATTTCTCGCCCCTCACTTTGCCTTCGTCAGCGATCCGGCTGCGTGGGTCGCGCTGCTAACGCTGGTTGTGCTGGAGGTGGTGCTCGGCATCGACAATCTGATCTTCATTTCAATTCTGACCAACAAGCTGCCGAAGGAACAGCAGGTGCCCGCCCGCCGCCTTGGCATAGGTGCCGCACTCATCATGCGGCTTGTGCTCCTGGCGACGATCTCCGTCATCGTGCGCCTCACAGCGCCCCTGTTCACTGCCTTCGGGCATGAATTCTCCTGGCGCGATCTCATTCTCATCGCCGGCGGGCTGTTCCTGGTTTGGAAGGCGACCAAGGAAATCCATCACACGGTCGATCCCGACGATCACAAGGACACCATGGTCGGCCGCACCGCTACGATCGGTATTGGCGGCGCAATTTTTCAGATCCTGTTGCTCGACCTGGTCTTCTCTATTGATTCCATCATAACGGCGGTGGGCATGACAGACGACATCGCGATCATGTACATCGCCGTCATTGCCGCTGTGTCGCTGATGATGCTGGCCGCTACCCCGCTCGCCAATTTCATCGCCAGGAACCCGACCATCGTCATGCTGGCGCTCGGCTTCCTGCTGATGATCGGCATGACACTGGTCGCCGATGGCATGGGTTACCACGTGCCGAGGGGCTACATCTACGCGGCGATGGGCTTCTCGGCGCTGGTCGAGGGGCTCAATATTCTGGCGCGGCAGAGGCGGAAAAAAAGTGAGTAGTGAATGGTCGGTCCCAAGCTGGCCCTCGCTATGACTAATGCATGTCGCCCAAAAGTGCGCAGCGGTTTTGGGATAACGACATGCACAAAAACAATAGCCTAAAGCGCGTCGCATGAAATCCGTTTCGAAGCAATGCGCTTTAAGGCTTGCCATTTGCCGGTGGTCCCTCGCTGCTAACCATTCACACGCCCCTCAGCACAACGATCGTCGGACGGGTCGGCAGGCTCTTCAGCGACACCGTGAGCGTGCGGCTGTCGCGGAATTCGACAGCGAATTCGTCTCCCATCATCGCGGTGAATTCGCCGATCGGCGTCGAGTGCCGGTGCATAGGCAGCACGATCGACGAATGCAGGCGGGAGGCGATCTCCGACATGGCCGGCAATGACAGCGTCATGCCCCCGTCGATCGGCACCATGACAATGTCGAGCCGGCCTATTGCCGCGTAATGCGCCTCCTCCAGATGGTGATGCAGATGGCCGAGATGGCCAATGCAGAGGTTTGCGACCTCGAAGATAAAGATCGAATTGCCGTCTTTCTCCATGTCGCCGAAACGACGGATGTCGGTGGGCACATTGCGGATGTAGACGTCATCGACCACGACTGCATGTTTCGCCGGACCGCCGTCCGGGTTCCAGCCGCGCAGCACATATTCGATGCCTGTGTCGGGCAAATCGGTGAAATGCGTGCGGTGCGCCTTGTTCATGGTGACGACGCGCGGCAGGGGATCGCTGCCGTAGACGCCGCTATAGTCGGTGGCGATGCGGACCCCCGCAGGCGACAAGATCACATAGGTCGAATGGCCGGCATAGGTGATGCTGACCTCATCGCCACCGGCTGTTTGGGCAGGTGTGAAATTGGCGTAGGTGACCTTCGGCAGCGCTTTCGCGATCGCAAGGCACCGGCTCGGTACCGGCTGGTCCTGGGCAAGCGCTGCGCCAGTCAGCCACGAAAGCAGACCAAGAAAGGCGAAGACGAGACGGGCGGAAGAGTGCATGGCGGTCTCCGTCGTGATGGGTCCATGACGGCGCGTCGCCAAGGAGTATGACCCGCGACCCTGCCGCTTCGCAGTCACGTTATCGCGAGGCGCACTTCTGCTGGACCTTTGCCGGCAATTTATCTATATAGCCCGCCATTCCGCACATCAAAAGAATGCACGCAGGGGTGCCATGGCCGGCCATTCACAGTTCAAGAACATCATGCATCGCAAGGGCCGGCAGGATGCGGCCAGGTCGAAGATGTTTTCCAAGCTCGCGCGCGAGATCACCGTAGCGGCAAAAACAGGCATGCCGGATCCCGCGATGAACCCGCGCCTTCGCCTTGCGGTGCAGAATGCCAAGGCGGAATCGATGCCGAAGGACAACATCCAGCGGGCAATCAACAAGGCAATCGGCGGCGAGGCGGAAAATTACGAGGAAGTGCGCTACGAGGGCTACGGCCCCGGCGGCGTGGCCATCATCGTCGAGGCGCTGACCGACAATCGCAACCGGACCGCTTCCAACGTGCGCGCGGCCTTCACCAAGGCGGGCGGCGCGCTTGGCGAAACCGGATCGGTCTCCTTCATGTGGGACCGGGCCGGCGAAATCATCTATCCGGCGAAGGCGGGCAGCGCCGACAAGGTGATGGACGCCGCGATCGAAGCTGGCGCCGAAGATGTCGAATCCAGCGAGGAAGGCCATACGATCATCTGCGCCTTCGAAAACGTCGGCGATGTGTCGAAGGCGCTGGAAATCGACACTCGGCGAGGCCGAACTCGGTGAAGATCATCTGGCGGCCGCAGAACAATGTCCCCGTCGACGAGGAGCGCGCGCACTCCCTCATGAAGCTGGTAGCAACGCTCGAGGACGATGACGACGTGCAGAACGTCTACGCGAATTTCGAGGTCGACGAAGCGACCATGGCAAAGCTGAGCGCGGCATGAGCGAGGCCGCGAGCCCGCATCGGATTCGCATAACCTACTGCACTCAATGCATGTGGCTCCTGCGCGCGGGCTGGATGGCGCAGGAACTGCTGTCGACTTTCGGAACCGAACTCGGCGAGGTGACGCTGGCGCCTGGCACGGGCGGCGTTTTCACGATCACCTGCGACGACCATCTGATCTGGGACCGCAAGCGTGACGGCGGCTTTCCCGATGCGGCTCGGCTCAAGCAGCTCGTTCGCGATGTGATCGATCCCGCGCGTGACCTTGGTCATGCGGACCGGAAGAAGACGCAGTGATTGCGTCCAAGCAAGATTGGGTCCATGCAAAAAAACCCGCCGGGAAAGGCGGGTTTCTCTAGACTGCGCAAAGTGTGGCTGACGTCAGATGCCGAGACCTTCGTAGCGCTTCTTGAACTTCGACAGACGGCCGCCGCGGTCGAGCAGCGTCTGCTGGCCGCCGGTCCAGGCCGGATGCGTGGTCGGGTCGATGTCGAGGTGCAGCGTGTCGCCCTCTTTGCCGTAGGTCGAGCGCGTCAAATATTCGGCGCCGTCGGTCATGACGACCTTGATGGTGTGGTAGTCGGGATGGATGTCGGTTTTCATCGGTCTGTCCTGAAGCTTCGGGCGAGCGCCGGGCTTGTGCCCCTGCGGCGATGTCGCCCACTCTCAAAACTTGAAGCCGCGCCTCAAGGAAGGTACGGCTTCAAAATCGGTCGGCTGGCCTATACATCAGCCGAAATTGAAGCACAAGGCCGCCGCTGCCATATTTGGCGACCGATATCAGGGAGCCGGCAATGGCAGACGCTGTCCAGAGCGACGAAAGTGAACGCCGACGCTCGCTCCGCCCGCTGAGAAACCTGTTTCCCTATGTGCTGCGCTACCGCGGGATGGTGGCGGCGGCGGTATTCTTCCTGCTGCTTGCCGCGGCCACGACGCTGACGCTGCCGCTGGCCGTGCGCCGCATGATCGACCACGGCTTTTCGACCTCGGATTCCACTTTCATCGCCAACTATTTCTCGATGCTGGTTATCATCGCCGCGCTTCTCGCGCTGGCGTCCGCCGGCCGCTACTATTTCGTCATAACGCTCGGCGAGCGCGTTGTATCCGATTTGCGCCGTGAAGTGTTTGAGCATGTGACGCAGCTTTCCCCCGCCTTCTTCGACAGGTCGCAATCCGGCGAGATCGTCTCACGCCTGACCGCGGATGCGACGCAGATCAAGTCCGCCGTGGGGGCAACGGCATCCGTAGCCCTGCGCAATGTCATTCTGGGTCTGGGCGCGCTTGCCATGATGGTGGTCACCAGTCCAAAGCTTTCCGGGATCGTGATTGCCGCCATTCCATTGATCGTGCTGCCGCTGGTGGCGTTCGGCCGTTCCGTCCGCCGCAAGTCGCGGATGGCCCAGGACACGCTAGCCGACGCCGCCGCCTACGCGAGCGAGCAGATCGGATCGGTTCGCACGCTGCAGGCCTTCACGAATGAGTGGCTGGCGACCGAGCACTTTTCGGGTGCCGTCGAGACGGCGTTCACGGCTGCGCGTTCCTCGATTTTCGCCCGCTCGTTCCTGACCTTCTTCGCCATCTTCACGATCTTCGCTTCCGTCGTCGCCGTGCTCTGGTTCGGCTCGCGCGACGTGCTTGTCGGAACGATTTCGGCCGGCACGCTCGGCCAGTTCCTTCTCTATTCGGTGTTTGCCGCCGGCGCGCTCGGCGCACTCTCGGAAGTCTGGGGCGAGCTCAGCCAGGCCGCCGGGGCGGCCGAGAGGCTGACCGAGCTATTGGCCGAGAAGCCGGTGATTGCGGCGCCGGCCGATCCCAAGCCCCTGCCGTCGACCGCAAATGGCGCAGTCGAGTTCCGTGGAGTTTCCTTTGCCTATCCAGCACGGCCCGACCGGTCGGCGCTGCATGGCCTGACCTTGTCCGTGAGCCCCGGAGAGAAACTTGCCATCGTCGGCGCGTCCGGCGCAGGCAAGAGCACCGTCTTTTCCCTGATCCTGCGCTTCTACGATCCGGACAGGGGCACAGTGCTGATCGACGGAATTGATCTACGTGACGCCGACCCGCGGGAATTGCGCGGACGCGTCGCCATCGTGCCGCAGGACGTCACGATCTTTGCAGCCAGCGCGCGCGACAACATTGCCTTTGGCCGGCCGGGCGCCGGCGATGCCGAAATAGAGGATGCGGCGAGGGCTGCGCTGGCTGATGAATTTATCGCGAAGCTCGACCGAGGCTATGACACGCCGCTGGGTGAGCGCGGCGTCACGCTTTCAGGCGGGCAGCGCCAGCGCATCGCGATCGCGCGGGCGATACTGCGGGATGCGCCGATCCTGCTGCTCGACGAGGCGACGTCTGCGCTCGATGCCGAGAGCGAGACGCTGGTTCAGACGGCGCTGGAGCACCTGATGGAGGGCCGTACGACCATCGTCATCGCCCACCGCTTGGCAACCGTGCTCAAAGCCGACCGCATCCTCGTGATGGATGATGGCCGCATCGTCGAGGAAGGCACGCACAAAAGCCTGGTGCGCAAGGGCGGTGTCTACGCCCGTCTCGCCAAGCTGCAGTTCGAGACCGGAGCCAGCGCCTTTGTGGGTGCGGCCGAGTAGGGTGTATCGCTAGTCTAGAAAGCGTGGACGGTGATGTGCGCGGCTCTGGTTGCCAGAGCCGCACCCATCGCGTTCACCCGCTTCACCCTCCACTCCGTTTTGCCGGTAACGGGGCCTTTGCCGTCTTTTGCTGCGTAAGCAATTCCTCACGGATGCGCTCCGCTCCGCCCAATTCTTCTCGAGAGCGAAGGAAGCAATTCACCACGCACCCCCCACTGTCCTACCGGACACTCCCCCGCAAGGGCCCGCAAGGGGGAGATCAGCCGACGCGTGGAATTCGCCGATCGCCATCGTTGCAAGGGTATTGGAGACGAAGCGCGGCAGAATGCCCAAACGTACGGGAGGTGGGGGCAAGCAAGAGCGCTTCTGTGTTACGACTGCTGCAACGCGGCTTTCCACGCCCGGGCATGTTCCTCCCAGCGATCGCCGGGACTTTTCACCTTCCTGCCTTGTTGCGGCAATGGAACTCCCGCCTGTGCTGCCAGCAAGGCTGCGCCGGTGCTCGTTCCGGTCGCTCCGTAAGCAACGGCGATGACGGACCGACCGGTGGCGGCGGCAAGCATGCCTGTGTAGAGTTCATTCCTGGCGAATGGCCCTTCGACGATCGAGGCTCCATCGGCTCCGACGCTGTCGAGGCAGTGAGCGGTCATCGAGGCGAGGTAAAACGATGCGGCAACGCGGCGTTGGCCGGGCGTCATCCCCTCCGCGGAAATCCATTTCGCTTGCCTGTGCGGAAATGGTCCCGAACCCGGCGTTACGGAAGGCAATAAATGGGTTCCCCGTTCAAGAATGACCGCCACATCGGCATTGGTCGGATCGTCATGGAGGCCCTCCGTCAAGATTGCATATTCGCGGCCGCCCATGAAGCGCGCGGAGGGAACGGCGTCTCCCAGCGCATTGATATTGACCAGGGTATCGCGGTCCGGATCGAGCTGCGTGGTCTTGCCGCCCACCGCCATCGCAATCGCCCATGTACCGGTCGAGACCACCGCGAAAGGCGGGCGCCGGGCCAGGATGTGGGGAAAAAGCGAAGCGTTGGAATCATGGATGCCGCAAAAGACCGGTGTGTCGGGACCAAGTCCGGTTCGCCGCGCAAGCGCAGGCACGATCGGGCCAAGGCAGTCATTCGCGCGCCGCACCGGCGCCATCAGTTCCCGCCAGCCAAGCCTGTCGACCAGCGTCGAAAAACCTCGCGCGGCTGGGTTCCAGAGGTCGGTGTGGCAGCCGAGAGAAGTGGCTTCCGTGGCTGGAACCCCGGTGAGCCTGAACGCCCAGTATTGCGGATACGTAACGATTTGGCGTACCGCGGCGAATTCTTCGGGGAACGCCCTGGCCTGCCAGTAGATTTGCGCACCGAGATTGAGACCCAAAGGCAGCCGGGGCGTGCCGCTTTCAGAAAAGCGCGGCCGCACGGCATCATATTCGGCCGTCAGGCTTTCCGGCCCGTCATGCTCGTAGTCAAGAACCGGCAGTGCGAGTTCACCGTCCGCGCTGAGGAGTGCCGCAGTCGCGCCGTGGGTGGTGACCGATAGGGCGTTGATCGGCTGCCCGCGATCGAGCGTGGCAATGCTCTCCAGAATGAAGTCCCACAAACGCTCGACGTCAAAATGGGGGTAGGCGCCTTCGGTCAGGATCGTGTTCGACGTCGTGCTGACGGCAATCTCCGTCAGCTCCTTGAGATCGACCAATGCCACCTTCGCGTTGGTCTTGCCAACGTCGATGACAGCGACGTGGCGAATGCCGGTCATCGTCACTCCATGTGAAAGACGGTTTCCAGAGCCACCGCAACCGGCTCATTGCCCGGTTGCGTTTCCATGATATCGGCCATGTGCGCCCACCAGCGCTTCATCACGGGATGGTCCGGCAGCTCATCCATCCGATGGCCGTCTTGCCGCCAAAGCACACCGAACAGTGTGTTCGTCTCCGCGTCGAAATGGATCGAATAGTCCGACACTCCAGCTGCCCTGAGGAGTGCGAGAAGCTCCGGCCAGATTTCGCGGTGACGCTTCAGGTACTCGGCCTTCATCCCCGGATTGAGCTTCATCCTGAACGCATATTTCTCAGCCATCACGCCAGACGCTCCCGGCTCACCCGCCGCCACAGGATCGGCATTGCAATGACGGCGATCAGGAGCAGCCCGACGAAAATCGACATGACAATACCGGGCACGTTCAGGAGACCGAAGCCGAACGTGACCATGCCCATGATAAATGCCGCGATTACGACGCCGGGAATCGTGCCCGAACCTCCCAGGATGTTGACGCCGCCAAGCACCACCATGGTCACGACTTCGAGTTCCCAGCCGAGTGCGATGGAGGGGCGCGTCGAGCCGAGGCGCGATGTGAGGCAGACGGAAGCAATGCCCGACATCAGGCCGGTCAGCAGGAAGAGGATGAACTTCACGCGGCCGACACGGATTCCGGAGAACAGTGCCGCCGTCTGGTTGTTGCCGATGGCATAAACGCTGCGCCCGAAACTCGTCGCATGGAGAAGTATGCCAAAGCCAATGGCGAGTGCCAGGAAAAAGACAAGCTCAAAGGAGAAAACCCACCAGACATAGCCCTGACCGAAGAAGGCAAAATCGGCGGGATAGCCGGTATAGGCCTTGTCGCCGAGCACGATGAAGGAAATACCGCGAAACAGGCTCATCGTGCCGATAGTGACCACAATCGACGGCAGGCCAAGCTGAGTGACCAGCAGACCGTTAAAGGCGCCGCACAGAAGTCCGACACCGACTCCGATTGCCGCTATTTCGGCCGTGCCGGCGCCGAACTGATGCGCATAGCCCATGGCGGTGGAGGCAAGCGCGATGATCGCCGCCACGGACAGATCGATCTCGCCAGCAATGATGAGCATCGCCATCGGCAGCGCGATCATCGCTTTTTCGGTGAAGTTGAACGTCGCGTCGGAAAGATTCCACGGATTGAGAAAATAAGGCGAGGCGAGCGCGTTGGCGACGAATACCGCGAGCGCGACGCCGATCAGCAGGGTCTCCCAGCTTTTCCCGATGGCGGCGGCGCGGCTCTCAAGCCGGTCAGGAACGATATGTTGGCGGTGCCGGGTCTCGTTCATGCGGTCGCCTCCGCCTTCTTCAGAATGATGCGGCCCTTTCTCCGCTCGGCACGCGCGTTGACGACAACCGCGATGATGATTGCGGTGCCGGAAATGGCAAGCTGCCAGAAGGGCGAGATATTCGCGACTGGAAGCGCGTTCTTGATGACGCCGAGAAACAGCGCGCCCAGCACGGCGCCGCCGACCGAGCCTATTCCGCCGGCGATCGAGACGCCTCCGATGACACAGGCCGCGATCACGTCCAGCTCGAAGCCCCCGGCAATGTCGACATAGGCAACCGCGTAGCGCGCGACCCAGAGATAGCCGGAGAGACCGGCGACGGCGCCCGCGAGCGTGAAAGCGAGGAAGCGGGTGCGGCCGACGTCGATGCCGGCGTAGACGGCCGCCACCGGATTGCCGCCAACCGCGAAGAGCGCGCGCCCAAATCCGGTGCGCCTCAAGATCAGGGCGGCGGCCAGCATCACGGCGATTGCGATCCAGGACAGGACCGGCAAGCCGGCCAGCATTGTGCGGGGCAGAGCCTTGAACGCGTCACTCATTTCGTGGGCGTTGACCCATTTGCCGTCCGACAGGACGAAGATGATGCCCCGATAGATGGTCAGCGTGCCGAGGGTAACGACAATAGGCGGGATGTCGAGCTTCCAGACGAGCATGCCGTTGAAGGCGCCAAGCATCGTGCCGATGAGGACGGCAAGCGCAACGAGGGCAGGCACGGGAATGTCCGGCATCGCTGCGTTCAGCATGGCGACAGCCATGCCGCAGAGCGCGAGATTGGCGGCAATCGACAAGTCGATGCAGCGGGTGAGGATCACCATCATCTGGCCGAGCGCCAGAACGATCAGAATCGCGGTATCGTTGAAGACGTTGGCGAGATTCCGCGGTGCGACAAAGCCCGGAAACCGCGCGGCAATGAGCGCGATCAAAACAAGAATGGCGGCGGCGAGCAGGGCTTCGCGGGATTTGAGGAGTTTAGCCATGCGCGATCCCCGTCGTGTTCGAGGGCGCAACCGAGAGGACGGGCTTGCGCCCCTTCGCCTGGCGGAGAGCCATCATTTCCCACTCGCCTCACTGATGCCGGCGGCCGCGCGAACCAGTCTTTCCGCATCAAGGCCGTCCCGATCGAACGTCGCGACCATGCGGCCCTCGCGCATGACGATCACGCGGTCGGACATACCAACGATTTCCGGAATTTCGGAGGAAACCATGATGACGCTCAAGCCCTGACCGGCAAGCTCGCCCATAAATTCGTGGACAGCCGCCTTAGAGCCTATATCGATCCCCTTGGTCGGTTCGTCGAGGATGATAACCTTCGGCTTCGTCGCCAGCCATTTCGCGATCACCACCTTCTGCTGGTTGCCGCCGGACAGCGTGCCGACGTCGCGGTCGAGCGCGGCAGCGCGCAGGTCGAGGCGCTGCGTGTAGTTGCGGGCAAGCCTGAACTCCTCAGCCAGCCGCAGAAAGCCTGCCCGTGAGGTTCTTGAGAGTGACGGCAAGGTGACGTTCTGGAAGATTGGCAAGCCGATGACGGTGCCCTGGCGACCGCGCTCCTCCGGCACATAGACGATCCCGCGAGCGATCGCATCTGCCGGGCTGCGGATGACCGCGACCTCGCCGCCGATCGAAACCGTACCTTTCGATGGTCGCGTGATGCCGAACAGCGCCTGCATGAATTCACTTCGGCCCGCGCCGACCAGGCCGTAGAATCCGAGAATCTCGCCTCGCCGAAGCTCGAAATTGATGTCCTCGAACTCTGTAGGGTGGCAGTAGCCGGCGACCTTCAGCACTGTCTCGCCGAGGGTTGCCGTCCGTTTCGGGAAGATGCGGTCGACCGAACGCCCGACCATCAGGCGCACCAGCTCGTTCTGGGTAACTTCCGCGATGCGGCCGGCGCCGACCATGGTTCCGTCGCGAAAGACGGTATAGCGGTCGGCGATGCGGAAGATTTCATCGAATTTGTGGCTTATGAAGAGGATTGCCTTGCCGTCCGCCCTGAGGCGCTCCACGAGTTCGTAAAGTTCTCCAATCTCCTTGTGCGAAAGGGCGGCGGTCGGCTCGTCCATGATGACCACGCGCGCATCGACCGACAATGCGCGGGCGATCGCGACGAGATGGCGGCTGGCAATGCCGAGATCGCGCAAACGGATTTCGGGGTCGATTCGCGCGCCGATGCGGTCGAGAAGGGCGGCGGCGCTTCTGTTCAGCGTCCCCCAGTCGATCAGGTTGAAGCGTCCGCGCGGGGTGTGGCCGATGAAGATGTTCTCCGCCACCGACAATTCATCGAACAGCACTGTCTCCTGATGGATCGCAGTGATGCCGGCCTTGGAGGCCGCGTGCGCGGTCGGCAACGAAACCGGGCTGCCGTCGAGGCGGATATCGCCCTCATCGGGCTGGTAGATGCCGGTGAGTATCTTGACCAGCGTCGACTTGCCCGCGCCGTTCTCGCCGACGAGGGCGGTGACTTCGCCGCCATGGAGTTCGAGCGACACGCGTGACAGCGCATGAACCCCTGGAAAGCTTTTCGACACGCCGGATAGCGCCAGCACGGGCGCATTCGGGCCTGCGGCAACTTCCTGCTGGGCTGGCTGGGCGGCGGAGTGGAGCATGGGTTCGACTCTATCACAGCTGGTGGACGGTGAAGGGACAGGCAGGCGCCGGTCCCTATCAACGAGGCGAAATGCCGGAGGCGTCCGCGCCGCTCCTCATCCCCTCCGTCGCGCCGGATGGAGGGGATTATCCGCCTGAGTTCTAAGCCCGAGCTCAAAAGATCTTGGCGAATTCCTCGACATTCTTGGCGTCATAGACGAACGGATCCGCCATGGCGCCCTCATTGTTGGCGTCGAGCTTGACGTTGCCCATACGGCCCATCGGGATCTCGCCGTCCGGCTTTGCCTCGGCCTTCTTGGTGGCGAGGTTGTAGGCGATCGTGGTCGCCGCGTAACCAAGGTCGATCGGGTTCCAGATCGCGAAGGACTTCGAAGAACCTGCTTTCACATGGCCGGCCATTTCAGACGGCAAGCCAAGGCCGGTGACGTTGATCTGGCCAACCTTCCCGGCATCTTCGACCGCCTGCGCGGCCGCGACGATGCCTACCGAAGTCGGCGCGATGATTGCCTTCAGGTCAGGGTAGGACTGCATGAGGCCCTGCGTCTCACGATACGATTTGTCGGCAAGATCGTCGCCATAGACCGTGGTGACGATGTTGACGCCGGGATAATTCGGCAGGACCTTCTTCATCTCCTCGATCCAGGTATTCTGGTTCGTGGCGGTTGCCGAGGCGGACAGGATGGCGACGTCACCCTTGCCGTCAGGAAGGTTGTCGGCCGCCATCTTCACGCACATGTTTCCGATCAGCGCGCTGGAGGACGGGTTCAGGTGCATCTGGCGTCCTTCAGGCGCGACGCCGGAATCCCACGAAATCACGGTGATGCCGCGATCCATGGCCTTTTTTAGCGCGGGAACCAGCGCGTCCTTATCGTTGGCCGAAACGGCGATCGCGTTGACGTTCTGTGCGATGAGCGAATTGATGACCTCGATCTGGCCCTCTGCCGTTGTGTCGGTCGGTCCCGTGTAAATCACCTCGACGTCGCCAAGCTCCTTGGCAGCCTCCTGAGCACCCTTGTTGGCTGCCTCGAAGAAGCCGATGCCGAGCGCCTTCACGACGAGAGCGATCTTGACATTGTCGGCCTGCGCGGCATTCACGAACATTGCAGCGGTGATCGCCGCGGTCGCAAGCAGTTTCCTTACAATCGACATTGACCTTTCCTCCCTTGAATGTTGCAGTGACCATCGCCGCGTATTTCAGGCCCGCAGCGAAGATTCCTCCGGTTTCGATCCACTGTCGCGGGCGACGACCAGCGCGACCCCCGCAGCCTCCAGCATCTTCGCTTCCCGGTCCTCGATGCCCTCGTCCGTAATGACTGTCGAAATGCGCGAAAGCCCGCACAGAATAAGGCTCGAGCGCTTCCGAAACTTCGAGGAGTTCGATCAGCACCACCAATTCGTCCGCCTGGTCGATCAGTTTCTGCTCGGCCTGGATCAGCAATGGGTCACCCTCCATCAGCCCGAGAGGACCAAGTCCCTGCGCTCCCATGAACATCCGGCGGGCGTAAAAATTGCGCGTCACGTCGTTGTCGAAAGGCGACAGGATGATGTTCTGCTCGCGATAGATCGTGCCGCCGGAGAGCATGACGGTGTTCTTGGAATGCTTGAGCAGATGCTCGGCGATCGGGAATGAATTGGTGAAGATCGGCATCCTGCGGTTTATCAGGAAGTGCACCATCTGGAAGGTCGTGGTGCCGCCGTTGATGATGATCGGCTCGCCGTCCTGGCAGAGTTCCACCGCCTCGCGGGCGATCGCCCGTTTTTTTGAGGTATTGATCGTCTCGTTGACGCTGAACGGACGGCCAGCCAGGCCGACGAATTGCGGCGGCGTGATTGCTTCCGCGCCACCGCGCACGCGGCGCAGCCTTTTTTGCACGTGGAGTGCCGCGATATCGCGCCGGATCGTCGCCTCGGAGGAAGAGGTCAGATCGACCAGCTCCTGCACCGTCACCACAGGTCTTTCCTGAACTGCGGACAGAATGATCCGATGGCGCTCTTTTTCGTGCATGGTTC
Organism: uncultured Alphaproteobacteria bacterium; assembly: GCA_963813315.1. Classification (GTDB taxonomy): domain Bacteria; phylum Pseudomonadota; class Alphaproteobacteria; order Rhizobiales; family Rhizobiaceae; genus CAWEYO01. Next base: position 53,241 of record CAWEYO010000018.1, read on the forward strand.
CTCCCTGCCCGATCATTAGCGCACCCTTATCTTTCAATGTCAATCAAGTTCAATCATTATATTTCGTTGTGCGGTGCAATATGATTGAAAATGACTGTTTCTGATTGACATTGGAGGCGGGTTGGTGTGAGTTTGCACGGTCGCGCCTTGATGCCGCCACCGGGAGGATCCAGCCATGCCTGAAACGCGCTCCGCCACGCGCCTGGCAAGTCTTTGGGACGACGGCAAGGCCGCCGCGATGAATGAGGCCGAACGGCTTCTTTATCGATCGAACCTATTGGGCTCCGACAAGCGCATCACGAACTATGGCGGAGGCAACACCTCGGCCAAGGTGCTCGAGAAGGACGTGCTCAGCGGGCAGCCGGTCGAGGTGCTGTGGGTCAAGGGGTCCGGCGGCGATGTCGGCACGATCAAGCTCGATGGCTTTGCCACGCTCTACCTGGACAAGCTTGAGGCGTTAAAGGCGCTCTATCGCGGGGTCGAGCATGAAGACGAGATGGTGGGCTACCTTCCCCACTGCACCTTCAACCTCAATCCGCGTGCAGCCTCGATCGACACGCCGCTTCACGCATATGTGCCGAAAAAGCATGTCGACCACATGCACCCCGACGCCATCATCGCTATCGCGGCCGCCAGGGCTGGCAAGGAGCTCACTGCGCGTGTCTTTAGCGGGGAAATTGGCTGGCTGCCATGGAAGCGGCCGGGCTTCGAGCTGGGGCTGTGGCTGGAAAGATTCGCGCGTGAGAACCCGGATGCCGTCGGCGTCATCCTTGAAAGCCACGGGCTATTCACCTGGGGCGACTCGGCGCGGGAATGCTACGAGACCACGATCCGCATCATCAACCGCGCCATCGAGTGGTTCGAGCAGGAAACCGCCGGCAAGGCCGTCTTCGGGGGTGCCGCACGCGAAACGCTTCACGCGTCAGAGCGTCAGGCGGTTGCGGCGAAGCTGATGCCCGCGATCCGGGGAATGATTTCCGGGACCGAACGCAAGGTCGGCCATTTCGACGATCAGCCCGCGGTGCTGGAATTTGTCGCGTCGCGCGACATGGAGGCGCTGGCCGCCCTTGGGACAAGCTGCCCGGACCATTTTCTGCGTACCAAGATCAGGCCGCTTGTTGTCGACTTCGACCCCGCCGCGCCGGACCTCGATCGGACGCTTGCCGGGCTCGCAAAGGCCATTGCCGAATACCGCGACGGCTACCGCCGTTATTACGAGCGCTGCAAACGGCCGGGCAGCCCGGCGATGCGCGATCCGAACGCCGTGGTCTATCTGGTACCCGGCGTCGGCATGATAACGTTTGCCAAGGACAAGGCCACGGCGCGTATCTCCGCCGAATTCTACGTCAACGCGATCAATGTGATGCGCGGAGCTTCGAGCGTTTCGTCCTATGTTGGCCTACCGGAACAGGAAGCCTTTGACATCGAATATTGGGCGCTGGAGGAAGCAAAGCTGCAGCGCCTGAGCAAGCCCCGGCCGCTCGCCGGGAAGGTGGCGCTGGTGACAGGCGCCGCCGGAGGCATCGGCAAGGCAACCGCTGAACGCCTGCTCGGCGATGGCGCCTGTGTCGTTCTCGCCGACATCGATGAAACTTCGCTGCAAGCGGCTGAGGACGGGCTTTCCGGCCGGCATTCGGCGGATGCCGTCCGCAGCGCCCGGCTGGACGTCACGAAGGAAGAAGACGTCGCCAGAGCCTTTGATCTCGCGGCTCGCGAATTCGGCGGCATCGACATTCTCGTCTCGAACGCTGGTATATCTTCTTCCGCGCCGGTCGAGGAGACCGAATTGTCCATGTGGAACCGCAACATGGACATACTTTCCACCGGCTATTTCCTTGCGGCACGCGAGGCCTTCCGGCTGATGAAGAGACAGAAGACCGGCGGCGCCATTGTCTTCATAGCCTCCAAGAACGGCCTCGCCGCCTCACCCAATGCCGCGGCCTATTGCACAGCCAAGGCCGCCGAAATCCACCTCGCGCGCTGCCTCGCGCTGGAGGGCGCGGAATTCGGTATCCGGGTCAACACCGTCAATCCGGATGCCGTCCTGCGCGGCTCCAAGATCTGGTCCGGCGAGTGGCGCGAGCAGCGTGCCGCCGCCTACAACATGAACCCCGACGAACTGGAGGAGCACTATCGCCTGCGCTCCATGCTGAAACTCAGCGTCTATCCGGACGACATTGCCGAAGCAGTGTTCTTCTTCGTGTCCGACATGTCGGCCAAGTCGACCGGCAACATCGTCAACGTCGATGCGGGGAATGCGCAGAGCTTTCCAAGATAGGTTCGCGGCACAACCGGTTAGGAGGAACCCTTGTCCGAACAATTGATTTCAACCGACGTCGTCGATAGGGACAATGCTGCGCGCGAGGCTGACCTGCGCCGTGATTACAAGGTTCTCGGCGAAAGGCTCGATCGGCGCGGAATCTCAATCAACGCACTCCGCGACAAGGTCGCTGCCTTCCATGTAGCGATACCCTCATGGGGCGTCGGCACAGGGGGTACACGGTTTGCCCGCTTTCCCGGCCCCGGAGAACCACGTGACATTTTCGACAAGATCGAGGACTGTGCCGTCATCCAGCAACTGACGCGCGCGACCCCGAACGTCTCGCTGCACATCCCTTGGGACAGTGCCGATCCTCAACGGCTGAAGGAATGGGCTTCACGCTTCGGCCTATGCTTCGACGCGATCAATTCGAACACGTTCTCAGATCAGCCGAACCAGAAGCTGTCCTACAAATTCGGCTCGCTCAGCCATACCGACACCGCCACGCGCCGGCAGGCGGTGGAGCACAATCTCGAATGCATCGATATCGGCAACTCCGTTGGGTCGAGAGCGCTCACGGTGTGGATCGGCGATGGCTCGAACTTTCCCGGCCAGGTGAATTTCACGAAAGCCTTTGAGCGCTATCTCGATTCGATGAAGGCTATCTATGCGGCATTGCCTGACGATTGGCGGCTTTTCACCGAGCACAAGATGTACGAGCCGGCCTTTTATTCGACGGTCGTGCAGGACTGGGGCAGCAATTACCTCGTCGCGCGCGAGCTTGGGCCCAAAGCCTTATGCCTCGTCGATCTCGGCCACCATGCGCCAAATGTGAACATCGAGATGATCGTCGCCAGGTTGATCCAGTTCGGCAAGCTTGGCGGTTTCCACTTCAACGATTCCAAATATGGCGACGACGACCTCGATGCCGGTTCAATCGACCCCTACCGGCTGTTCCTGATCTTCAACGAATTGGTGGACGCGGAACTGCGCGGCGCGGATGCCTTCGAACCCGCCCACATGCTCGACCAGAGCCACAACGTCACGGACCCGATCGAGAGCCTCATGCTGTCGGCGATCGAGGTTCAGCGCGCCTATGCGCTCGCCCTCCTCGTCGATCGCGAAGCGCTGAACGGATTTCAGGAGAGCAACGATGCCCTTATGGCCACGCAGACGCTGAAGGCGGCATACCGTATGGACGTCGAGCCGATTCTCGCCATGGCGCGCATGAATGCAGGCGGCTCCATCGATCCGGTCGCGACCTATCGGGCAAGCACTTACCGGGCAAAGGCGGCGGCAGAGAGGCCCGCAGTCCAGGCAGGAAGCGGAGGCATCGTTTGAATCGAGGCGGATCGCGCCCGCCGGCCCCGTACCCGGCGGGCGTCAATCATCGAACCCGGCGAAGCGGCGAAGTGCCCCCACCTTCTCCACTCGAAGGCTGCCGCGCTTCATCGTTATGATAGACCGGGAGCGCCAGTCATTCAGGACCTTGTTGACCGACTCGCGCGTGGCCCCGAGGAAATGCGCCAATTCCGACTGCGAGATCGATATCCAGCCGGTCTCATCTGACATCCTGTCGTCCAGCATGATCAGTCGCTTTGCAAGCCGAGGCTCGATGCCCAGAAAGGCCTGGTCCCCCAGTTCGCCACTCACCCAGCGCAGCCGGGCACAAAGAAGGTCGATCATCGCACGGACCAGCGTCGGATGTCTCACGATGCGGTCCAGGAGCTGCGCGCGGCTCAACGAGACAAGCTCGCAATTCGTCAGGCAGCTTGCGGTCGCCGTCCGGGGGCCACCGTCGAGAGCCCCGATTTCACCGACAAGACTGTGAGAAAGCTCGATATTTGCCACGAGCTTTTGCCCGCCGGGCGAATAGATGGAGATTTCGATGGTGCCGCTGATAACGCCGTAGACGCGATCTGAGACATCCTCCTGAACGAAAAGATGCTGGCCGGCGGCGTAGCGCTCGGTCTTGCACCCGCTGAAAAGAAGATCGAACAAACCTCCCGCCATCCTGGCAAGACGAGGCAATTCCGTCAGATCTTCCAGTTTCGCGCTCGGAACGGGCATATCGAATCAATCCCGGCTGCGATTCCTTAGCGATTTCTAAGGCAACAATGGCCGCGATCAAAGCGATTGTGTTTCGCGAAGGGCAAGATTGTCTGCAAGTGGCGCAACACAAGGACCGCATGGCACCCCCGATGCGCCTCGCTGTAACGCAGCGTCACAAAAAAACCGCCCGACGAAGTGCCGCCGGGCGGAAATGTTGAAGCTGATCCCGGAGGCGGGTTGTAATGGGGTGCATCAGAGGTCAGCCTCGACCTAGACCGAGGTCACTATTAGCATTCCGGACAGCGAAGAATCGATGGCTGGCCGTGCACAATCCTTGTCCCGCAGAACGCTGCAGCGCTGAAGAGGCGCCCGGCAAGCTCGAAGACTCGCGGCTGTGTCAATGCACACCGCGGCTGTGCCTTCGGTCGGGAGTCTTCAGGGTTCGTGAAGAGGTCACGTGACAAAAAAAAATCCGCCCGGCGAAGCGGCGCCGGGCGGAATGTAGAAACTGATCCCGGAGGCGGGTTTTGGGGGGTGCAACCGCGATCAGTTTCAACTGACTATGGTTCACCTTATACAAGCTTGCCGACACAGTTGCGATAGCACGCAGTGCACAATCCTTGTCTGTTGGTGCGCAATTGGCCATGGAGCTCCCTTCGAGTTGTTCACTTGACGGTTTCGCGGCGGTTGGCGACTATGCCCCACATGGCGGATAAATGAAAACCATTCTCGTGACTGGCGCGAGCCGAGGCATAGGCAGCGCTGTCGCCCTGCTGGCCGGGCATCGCGGCTGGTCGGTGGCTGTCAACTATGTCGCGGACGAGCCTGCCGCTAACGCCGTAGTGGCCGCGATCGCCGCGGCGGGAAGCAAGGCCATCGCCATCCAGGGAGACGTTTCGGTCGAGACCGATGTGCTCTCGATTTTCGACGCGGCCGAGACGCTGGGCCGGCTTGACGGCGTCGTCGTAAATGCCGGCATCGTTGCCCCCTCGCTCCCGCTTGCCGAAATCAGCGTCGATCGTTTGCGCAGGGTCTTTGATGTGAATATCCTGGGGGCCTACCTCTGCGCCAGGGAGTGCGCGCGGCGGCTTGCTCGCAGCAGAGGCGGTGCCGGCGGTTCCGTCGTCCTGGTTTCCTCGGTTGCGGCCCGTCTTGGATCCCCGTTCGAATATGTCGACTACGCCGGATCAAAGGCTGCGCTCGACACCTTGGCAATTGGTCTGGCCAAGGAGCTGGCTTCAGAGGGCGTGCGGGTAAACTCCGTGCGGCCCGGTATTATCGAGACGGAAATCCACGCCAGCGGCGGACAGCCTGACCGCGCGCGGCGGCTTGGAGCTGGCACTCCCCTTGGCCGCCCAGGGCAGCCGGAGGAAGTTGCGGAGGCCATCGTCTGGCTTCTGGGCGACGGGGCATCGTACGTGACCGGCGCGGTCCTCGATGTCTCCGGCGGGCGCTAGAGTAGCGGTGGCACTGAATCCATCGGTGCGTCCGCCGCTCTACTGCACAAGGCGCAGTGAGCCGTCGCCTGCTGTAACCCCGTCCACGAACCTGAGATGTGCCGCGACAATCGGATCGGTGATGTGAGGATCGGTCAGCGGCGAGATGTGCCCCGCTTCCGGAACCATCACCAACTGGGCGCCCGGAATGGCCTCGGCGACAATTTCCGTAACGCGCAAGCCTGCGACATGGCTTTCCAGCGCCATCATGGCAAGCGTCGGGCAGGCGACGCGTTCACAGCGGTCTGCCGGCCAGGATTGGGCCAGCGATGCCGCGAGATCCGAGGCTACGCGTTCCGTGTCGAGCATGAGATCCCCGCGCGTGACGCTGCCGGTTCTGTCCCAGGCGCCGATTCCGTACCAGAAGTCGACATAGGCGCGCATTCCTGCTGCCGGGTGGCAGGCAGCCACCGAGGCAGTCATCCAGTCGGCAAGGCTGGCGAGATCGTTTAGAAGCGCGAGGTCGGAAGCATCGCCGCCGCGCAGCAGATGATAAACGCCCGGCTCGATCAGCGTGAGGCTGCGCACCAGTTCCGGCCGCCGCATCGCGATTTCCAGAGCCAAGGCCGCGCCCTGTGAATGGCCCACAACGTGGACCGTCCCGCAATCCGGCAGCGCGCCGATGACGTTGTCCGCCGCATCCCGCAGGTCGCGGGGTCTGATCAAGCGTGGAACATCATAGCCGGGAAGGTTCGGCGCAATCACCTGATAATGGCCGCGCAGATAGCCCGACAGGCCGTCCCACTGCCTGCCGGAACTCGCGGCACCATGCAACGCGAGTACCGGCAGGCACGATTCCGCCTGAACGGCGGCGGCGTCAGCCCGGTCAAACCGCCGTGCGTTCATATCGAGGCCTCCGATCCGCTGTCAGACCCATGACGGCCGACCCAATCTCGGACCGGCTGATTCCGATGTCCTTCAAGAGGTGGTCCTCCATGGACTCCAGGCCGCGGATGCCAAGCCGGCGTTCCCTGTAAACGTGAAGCGCGCGGTAAGCCGACCGGATTCTCATGCCAAAGGTCTTGTGAGTACTGTCGTCCGACAGCCTCAAGGCAAGCGTAGACATCTCAGTTGCTCCGTGGGTTGAAACTGCCGAAGTTCGGCAGCGCGGCCACCTTAAGTCCTGCTTGTTTCCATCGTTTTTCCGGCGAATGAATGAAGTGTTTCATTTGTTTCATGGCCGGCGGATTGCGCGCCCTGACGGCAACATTTGCCTCGACGGGATGGATCCTATCAACAGCCGAGTGTCTTTTTGATAGACTCGGGGCCACACCTGCTTGCTGAGCATGGCTGAGCCATGTGTCGGCTGTTTTTCCGGAACGCCGGAGAAGGGTTTCAATTGTTTCTCATCGCCGCGCACGAGTTTGTTCTGGAAAGAAACAATTGAAACAGAGCAGGCGCTTTTTGAACGCATACTGAAACAGGGCAGCATTAGGCTCAGGACCGGTTCAAATGACCTGGACAATGGGGCCGGTTAACGAGGATCAACCCATGCAAGCTCACGATCCGGTTGCGATCTCGCGGACGGGCTATGCCCTCTTTGACGGCGGCGACATCCTCATAGACGCAAGCCCCGAATTCCTCGGCGGGGACCGGCGTTTGCGCCGCCGATCGGCAAAGATGAACAGCCTCGCCGTCGTTGCCGAAGTCCTGTCGAATTTCAGGAGTTTCGACGGCCAGCCGGTGGAGCAAGGCAAAGAGTTTGTTCAATCGGCCGCCGAGAGATGGGGCCAGACTAAAACGGCGCCGGTCGAGGCTGAAACGGTGGACGGCCGCTGGAAACTGCTTACCGCGCATCCGCGGCCGGATGGCGGTACGGCCCTGGTCAGTATCGACATAACTGAAATGAAGCGGGCGCAACTTGCGCATCTTGAGAGCGCGGACATATTCCGCTGTATCACAGACAGCCACCCTTTACCGGTCTGGGTGGTCGATGAGGAAAGTCGGCAAATTCTTTACGAAAGCCTGGATGCCTCGAACCTGCTTGGTCGAAAATGGCAGCCGAGCAGGCGTCAGTACATCACCGATCACTATGTTGATCCCCACGAATTTGAGGAAATCCGTTCGCTTGTCAGGAAGAGTGAAATCCTGCGCGACCACGAAATCCAGCTCAAACGCACGAACGGCTCCACGGTCTGGTGTTCGACCAACTGCAGGCGCGGCATGTATCACGGCCGGCCTTGTCTCATCATCGGCGTTCTCGACATCACCGAGCGCAAGCAGCGTGAGGACCTGTTCAAGTTTCTGATTAGGTACAATCCATTGTCCGTCTGGATGAGCGATGCCAGTTCCGGGCAGGTCATCTACCAGAGCGGAGCCGCCGAACGGCTGTTCGGGTGGAACAGGAAGGGACCGCGCAAAGCGCAGTGGACCGCCGATTATTTCGTCGACCGCGAGCAGTATGTCGAGATCAGCAGGGAGCTGGCGCGCAACGGAGTCGTCGAAAACTGCGAGGCGCTGCTGAGAAGACCGGACGGCCAGGAATTCTGGGCCCTTGGCAACCTTGCTATCGTCGAGTTTCAGGGCCGGCGCATGGTCCTGGCCGTCATCGCCGACGTCACGAAGCAGAAGCAGCGCAACAGCGAAGTTGCGCTCGCACGCGAAATGCTTGCCAGTGCGGTGGAGTCGCTGTCGGAGGGCTTCGCACTCTACGACGAAGACCAAAAGCTCGTGATGTGCAACAGCATCTACCGGGAGATGAACAGTCCGGTGGAAGAACTCATCAAGCCGGGGGTGGAGTGGACCGAGATACTTCGCGAGTCGGTGCGTCGAGGCGTATATCCGGATGCCGCGGGGCGCGAGGATGAATGGCTTGGAGAACGCATCCAGGGCCGGATCGAATATCAGCGCCACTACGAAGTCGACCTGGGCAACGGCAAATGGCATTCGGTTTCGATACACCCCACGGACCTCGGCGGCTTCGTGGTGACGCGCGCCGACATCAGCGAACGTAAGCATGCCGACGCCATCGAGCGGGATGCCACGGCTCTGCTTCAGAAGGTGCTCGATGCGTGTCCGTCGCCGACGCGCATGTCGACGATCGATGGGCAAACTCTTTACCGCAACCCCGCGAGCTGGCAGCTCTATGGCGACCGCCCGAGGATCACCGACTACTTCGTGAACCCCGTCGACCGTGAAGGGTTGATTCGAACGCTCCAGGAAAAAGGCCGCCTCGACGAATTTCGGATCCAGCAGTACGACACCGAGGGCAATATATTCTGGGCCTCCATTTCAGCGCGCCTGATCGACTTCCAGGGGCGGCCGGTGATCGTTTCCAATACGACGAACATCACCGACATGATCGTCGCGCAGGAAGCGACACGGCAGGCGAACGAAAGACTGATCGACGCTATCGAGTCGCTTGCAGAAGGTTTTGCGCTCTACGACAAGGATGACTGCCTGGTGCTGGCCAACAGCCAATACCGCAAGATGCACGCCATCAGTGCGGATGCGCTGGTGCCGGGAGTGAACTGGTTCGACTTTCTTCGCGTCACTGTCGAGCGTAACCAGTTCACGGTGCCGCCCGGCAAGATCGACGAATGGCTGGCCGAACGGGCGCGCGACCGGCGCGAATTCCGGCAGCAGGAGTTCAGGCACACGGACGGAGGCTGGTTTTTCGTCTCGAACTGCCCGACCCGTGAAGGCGGCTTCGTCGTCACGCGCATGGACATCACCGCGCGAAAGCGCGCCGAGCTTGCGACAAAGGAGGCCGACGAGCTGGTCCGCAAGGTTCTCGAGGCCTGTCCCGTAAACATACAGATGACCCGCGCCCACGATGGGAAGCTGCTCTACCGCAGTCCGGCGACGGTGGAGCTGCTGGGGGATGTTGCCAGCGCCGTCGACTATTACGTCGACCCGCGGGATCGGCAGCGCTATGTCGAGCAGCTGTTGAGAGAGGGAACAATCGACGATTTCGAAACGCAGCTCAAGCGCAAGGACGGTCAGACATGCTGGTGTTCGATATCGTCCCGCCTGATTGATTTTCACGGCGAGAAAGTCATCGTTTCACATACATATGACCTGACCGATCGGATCAACATGCAGCGGGAGCTGGAACACCAGCGCGAGACGCTGCACCAGAACGAAAAACTGTCGGCCCTGGGGGAGTTGCTGGCGGGCGTGGCGCACGAACTGAACAATCCGCTCTCGGTGGTGCTGGGCTTGTCCCTCATGCTGAAGGAAGCCGCCACCGACGCCAAGACCGGAGAACGCGCCGACAAGATTAGCAAGGCCGCCGAACGCTGCGCGCGGATCGTCAGGACCTTCCTGGCCATGGCGAGGCAACAGCCGACGCGGACGTCCAACATCGCGATCGACGATGTCATCGCCGCTGCGATCGAGGTCGCTGGATACTCCATCAAATCGTCCGACATCGAACTTGCCACCCACCTCCAGCCGGACCTTCCGCTGATATGGGCCGATCCGGATCAACTCAGCCAGGTTTTGATAAACCTGCTCGTCAATGCCGAGCAGGCGCTGCACGATTGGAATGGGCAGCGAAAGATAACGATCTCGACCTGGCGGGAACCTCGGGGCGGCGACATCGCGATCAGGATCGCCGACACCGGACCAGGAATTTCCAGCGAGATCCTTTCCAGGATTTTCGAGCCGTTCTTCACCACGAAGGAGGTTGGGGCGGGAACAGGAATCGGCCTGTCGTTCTGCCACCGAATCGTGCAGTCGCATGGCGGGACGATACGGGTCGAGACGGTCGAAGGCGGGGGATCGGCCTTCATTATCACCCTGCCCGCTTCAAACCGCCGGGAAGACAGCGCCGAGAACGCAACCGAAGAGCTTGAAAGGTCCTCCGGTGCCGCCTGCCTTGTCGTCGAGGATGAACGCGAGGTCGGCGATGTCATTGCCGAAGTGCTCCGGCGAGACGGATTCGACATCACTATAGCCAAGTCCGGCGAAGAGGCGCTTGCGCAGTTAAACAAGCGAAGTTTCGCCCTGATACTAAGCGATCTGAAGATGCCGAACATGGACGGGCGCCGGCTGTTCAATCACATCGCCGACCTCCATCCAGCCGAGGTCGAGCGGTTGGCTTTCCTGACCGGGGATACGATCAGCCCGGACGCTCAGGCATTCCTGCGCGCCACCAAGCGCCCGTATCTCGAAAAGCCCATCAGGCCGGACGAACTCCGCTCCTTTGTCTCCAAGCTCGTCAACAAAAACGTCGAAGGGGGTATCTAGTGTGGTGGATTTGAAGTGCCTGTCATTTCCATGGCATCCGCGCGTAGCGGTTTTCGGACAAGATCGCGCTCTAATGAATTGCTCCGCCGGTCTGGGCGGGTTATTTTCGACCAAGGGCTAATCGTTTTCTGAAAAACTATGACGACCACCGCACACATCGTTGTCTGCGACGACGAGCCGGATATCCGAGACACGGTCGCGGAATATCTGGCAAGTCATGGTTATGCCGTCACGCCGGCAAGTGCGGGCCCCGACCTGCGCGAAATTGTCGACAACCAAGCAGTGGACATCGTGATCCTCGACATCCGCATGCCGGGCGAGGACGGGCTCTCGCTCGCCAGATATCTTCGCGAGCATTCCGACGTCGCCATCATCATGCTGACGGGATCGGCGGAGATTGTGGACCGCGTTGTCGGCTTGGAGGTCGGCGCCGACGACTATGTGGCCAAGCCTGTCGATCTCCGGGAGCTGCTGGCGCGCATCAAAGCGGTTTTGCGCAGGACCGCAGGCGCCGGCAGGAGCATCGAGAAAGCAGGCGCTGAAGGCCGGCATCCGGTCAGGTTTGGTAATTGCAGCCTCGACCTGGAATCGCACAAGCTGTTCGACGCCGGAGGCATCGAAGTGCCGATTACGGCGATGGAATTCCGGCTGCTGAAGGTGTTCTCTGAGCATCGCGGGCGCATTCTTAACCGCGATCAACTTCTCGAGCTCGCCCACGACCGGGGCTGGGATCCGTTCGATCGCAGCATAGACATCCGCATATCCAGGCTGCGCAAGAAGATCGAAGCCGATCCCTCCAAGCCGGAGGTGATCAAGACTGTTCGCGGCGTGGGTTATATCTATAGTTAGAGCGGTCACGAGCTTCTTCGGACAAACGCCAGCCATCCCGCGAGAGCACGGAAGGTGGGGAACCGGTTTCGAGGAAAATCCGCTGCTCTGACTAGCCGTACCGCGAGGCTCCGAGTTCGCTGATGTCGATCTCCGGCTTGCGCCCCGAGATGACATCGGCAAGCACCCGCCCGGAGCCGCAAGCCATCGTCCAGCCCAGAGTGCCGTGGCCTGTGTTGAGGTACAGGTTCGCGTGGAGAGCCCGGCCGACGATCGGTGGCCCATCCGGCGTCATCGGCCTAAGCCCGCACCAGAAGCTGGCGTCCTTGACCCGGCCGCCGCGAGGAAACAGATCGCCGACCGAATGCTCCAGCGTGTCGCGGCGCGCCTGATGCAGCCTGAGGTCATAGCCTGAAATCTCCGCCGTTCCCCCCACGCGGATGCGGTCACCAAGTCGGGTGATCGCCACTTTGTAGGTTTCGTCCATGACAGTCGATTCCGGGGCGCCGCCGGCGTCATCGATCGGCACGGTGATGGAGTAGCCCTTGATCGGATAGACAGGTATCGACAGCCCAAGCGGCGCGAGCAGGAGGGGCGAATAACTGCCGAGCGCGACCACGTACGCGTCGGCAGTCAGCATCCCGGCGCTTGTGGCGACCCCGGTGACGTGACCGCCGCTTGCCATGATCTTCTCGATGGTCGTACCAAAGCGGAACGTGACGCCGCGCGCCGCGCAATACTCGGCGAGCTTCGTGGTGAACATCTGGCAATCGCCGGTCTCGTCGCTCGGAAGCCTTAGCCCGCCCTTGAACTTCTCGCGAACCGCGGCAAGCGCCGGTTCGGCGGCGATGCAGCCCGCCTGGTCGAGCACTTCGAAAGGCACACCGAACTGTTTCAACACTTCGATGTCGCCGGCTGTTCCGTCCACCTGTTTCTGCGTGCGAAAGAGCTGGAGAGTTCCCAGGCTGCGCTCGTCATAAGTGATGCCGGTCGCCGCCCGCAGCGCCTTCAGATTGTCGCGACTGTATTCGGCGATCGGCACCATGCGCGCCTTGTTGACCGCATACCGCGCCGACGTGCAGTTACGGAGCATCCTCAGCACCCACGACCACATGGCGGGATCGACAAGCGGCCGGATCACCAAAGGACCATGCCGCATCAACAGCCACTTCACGGCCTTCACGGGTACTCCCGGCCCGGCCCAGGGCGAGGAATAGCCGGGCGATACTTCGCCGGCATTGGCAAAACTCGTTTCCAGAGCCGCCCCGTTTTGCCGGTCGACGACTTCGACCTCATGGCCTGCCTCGGCCAGATAGTGCGCCGTGGCGGTGCCGATGACCCCGCTGCCCAGGATAAGTACTCTCATATGCCAGATCTCCTTGGCGAATCCTTCGGGCCTTTAGCGCAATTCCAGGAAAAGTGGGAAGAGATTTTCCGTGCGGCGGCTCCCGCCATGCCCCCTATCCCCCGGCATAGCGCCGATGAAATCGCCGTCCGAGCGAGGTCAGCATTTCGTAGCCGATGGTGCCCGCTTGGCCGGCCACGTCATCGACAGTGTGGATTTCGTCCATGAGGTCGACCAGATCACCGGACTTGAGCGACCCGGGCTCGAGGGCGGAGATGTCGAGAATGATGCTGTCCATCGACACCCGGCCTACGAATGGAAGGCCGACGCCATGGAAATATGCGGTTCCGGCGGCGCGGCGGTGCCACCCGTCGGCATAGCCGAGGGATATCGTGGCCAGCGCTAGCGATGCGGTCGTGCGGTAGCTGAGCCCGTAGCCGACACCCGTTTGCGCCGGCAGAATCCTCGTCTGGACCACTTTGGCCGAGAGGCGGACCACCGCCCGCATCGGATTCGTGCGGCCCGGCGTCGGGTTGACGCCGTAGAGGGCCGCTCCAGGGCGCGCGAGATCGTAGTGGTAGGCGGTTCCGAGAAATATTCCCGATGAATTGGCAAGCGAGGAGCGCCCCTTCGGCAGCAGGCTCCGCAGCACGTCGAAATTCCGGCGCTGCAAGGCATTGGCCGGGTTATCCGGCTCGTCGGCACAGGCCAGATGGCTCATCACGAGATCGACCGATACGCCGAGGAGGGCGTGAGGGTCGTCGGCAAGCCGATCGACCTCGCCGGGGGCTATCCCCAGGCGTGACATGCCGCTGTCAACCTGAAGTGCCGCCGGCAGTGGGTTGCCGACGGCGCCGCGCCGCCTCACGCCAGGCAGCGAGCTGTTCCAGGCTGTTGATAACCGGCGCCAGCCCGTGCACAACGCAGTCGGCTTCCGCACCCGGCGGAGCCCCATTGAGTATGTAGATGGCGGGCTTCGAGACCCAACACCATGCGCAATGCTATACCCTCGCCGACATGGGCGACGAAGAACGTGCCGCAGCCCTCCTTCACGAGCGCGGGCGCCACTTCGGCAGCACCCAGTCCATAGGCGTCGGCTTTGACCACGCCCGCGCATACCACACCGCCGAGCCGCGCTTTGAGCCGGCGGTAGTTCTCGCGGATGGCGTCAAGATCGATCGTCAGAACCGCCCCTGCGCCTGCTTCGGAAACCGTGTTCGGGCTGGTCGAAACGCCGGCAGATGCAGCTGTCCGGCTTTGGCGCCGGCCGCGGCCATGGCTTTGGATATCGGAAGAAGTTTTCAAGTCTGAACCGGGATGCCTCTCGATATCAATGAGTAGCGCATCCGCCCGAAAATCGGAATCGAATTTCGGGGCCGCCCTTGGCAGGCCGGCATCACCTGAACACCAAAACGCCCTAGTGTGGTGGATTTGAAGTTCCTGTCATTTCCAAGCATCCGCGTTCAGGAACTTCAAATCCGTAAACCACACTAAATTCAATAAGTTGCTAGTGTGGCTTTGAATCCGAAATTCGATCCGAGCCTCGCTCCAAGGTAATACGAATTTCGGATTCGCCACACTAGTCCGGCACGCTCAGCCGATATCCGACGCCTGTCTCGGTCTTGATGTAGCGTGGCTGCTCAGGGTTCGGCTCGATCTTCTGGCGCAGTTGTCTCACGTAGACGCGAAGATACTGCACGTCCTGAATTTCGCCCCAGACCTGCCTCAGCAGGAAATTGTGCGTGAGCACCTTGCCGGCATACTGAACCAGCACGCGCAATATCTCGTACTCCTTCGGGGAAAGCTTCACTTCCTGCTCGCCGAGCTTCACGATACGGCGCACCAGATCCACCGACAGATCGCCAGTCCGGAACAACGCTTTCTCGCCCTGCTGCTGCAACCGGTGGCGAAGTGCCACCCGGATGCGGGCAAGCAGTTCGTTCACGCCGAATGGCTTCGTCACGTAGTCGTCTGCGCCGAGCTCGAGCGCCTCGACGATGCCGCCTTCGTCCGTGCGGCTGGACAGGACGATGATGGGCACAAGGTTCTGCTCCGCGCGCCAGCGCTGCAGCAAGTCGTGGCCCTGTATGTCGGGCAGGCCCAGATCGAGGATGACGAGGTCGGGCGCGCTGTTGCCCAACTGTTCGATTGCCGTCTTGCCATTCGTTGCCTCGATGACGACATAGCCCTGCGTGGCAAGGCCGACGCGAAGCAGCCTGCGAATAGGGGGTTCGTCGTCCACCACAAGTATTTTGATCGGCTTGGCATTCATGGTGCAGGCGCAGCTTTTCCAGCCGGATGCGGCATTGTGATGGTGAAAACGGCGCCGGTCCGGTCGGTCCTGTTGCCGGCTTTGATCGTGCCACCCATTGCTTCGACAAAACCTCGGCATATTGCAAGGCCAAGCCCTGTGCCGGCTCGCACGCTGTCTCCCTTTCGCGCACGGGTGAACTTGCCGAAAATGCTTTCCAGCTCTCCCGCCGGTATGCCGGGGCCCTCGTCGAGAACCTGCAGCGTCAGAGCTCTTTCGTCGCTGAATGCCTGGATGCGGATGCTGGAATTGGGTCCGGAATACTTCCCGGCATTGTCGAAAAGATTGAACAGCACCTGCTCGAAGAGGACGGGATCGGCCCTGATCATCGGCAGGTCCGATGGCAGGTCCACATCGACGCGATGGAATGCCAGTATCTTGCGTGCACGGGAAAGTGCGGCGCCGACGACATCATCGAGTTCATGCATGCCGAAATTCGGTTCGATCGCCCCGGATTCAAGCTTCGTCATGTCGAGCAAATTGGCAATGAAGCGGTTGAGGCGCTCGGATTCGTCAACGATGGTGGCAAGCAGATCCTCCCTTTCCGGCTCCGCAAGCGCCCCCTCGAACTCCCGGAGCGTACCCGCCGCGCCCATGATCGCGGCCAGAGGCGTTTTGAGGTCATGCGATATCGAGGTCAGCAGCGCCGACCGAAGGCGATCGGCTTCCGCCGCCAGCCTGGCATTGTCGAGGTCCTCGACCAGATTGACCCGCTCGATGGCGAGGGCCGCCTGATCGGTTAGCGCGTCCATCAGCCGCCTGCGTTCAGGGGTCAGCAGCGGCCCCTGCCTGTCGTCGTCAATGCCGACGACACCGATCGGGCCGCGCGCGGTCCGCATGGGCAGGAACAGGCGCTTGGCGCCGGGCAGCGTATCGGCCCCGCGGCCGGCTGGCCGGTCGCTTTGCCAAGCCCACTTCGCGGCTGCGATGTCCGCCTGATCGAGCGTATCCTCCGGCGGATATCCTGCCTTCACGGCGATGGTTCCATTCTCCGGCAGCAGCAGGACGACACGCACCTTCAGCATGGAGGCAATCTGGAACGCGGTCGCCCAGAGAACATCGTCCAGGGTGGCGGTTCCGGCAAGCTTCTTGCTGAAGAGATAGAGATCCTCGGTCATGCGTGCTCGCTGCCGAGCCGCGACCGCTTGCCCGCGCACACGCGCCGTCAGGTTGCTGGCGATGCCCGCGACGATGAGAAAGAACACGAAGGTAATGACGCTTTCCGCGCTTCCCAACGTCAGGGTGTAGAGCGGCGGCAGGAAGAAGAAATTGAACGCGAGCGCGCTGACAACGGAGGTGAAGATGCCCTGTGCCAGCCCATACCAGAGGGCGCTGGTGAGCACGCCCATCAGGAACACGATGCCGATATTTTCGACATCGAGGAATCGGTGCAGGACGAGGCCGCAGCCCAGCGCCACGGCAGTGATCGCGAGGCTCGCGATGTAGGGCGTCGCGGAAAATTCGGTGCCGCCGGCGACTTGCACTGATCCTTTCGGTTCACTCGGTGCCTTCTCGTGACCGGATACTACGTGCACACTGACATCGCCGGCGATGCGGATAAGATCGTGGGTTGCAGATCCTTCGAGCCATTCGCGCCAGCGTGACTTGTCAGACCGGCCGATTACGATGTGGGTGACGTTGTGCTCGCGCGCGAAACGCATGATCTCCTCGGCCACGCCGCGGCCGGGCAGTGTCCTGGTTTCGGCGCCGAGCGTCTCGGCAAGGCGCATGGAAAGCGCTATCCGGTCGCGCTCCGCCTCGGAAAAACGCGCAGCCCGCGCCGTCTCCACCGTGACGGTCGTCCATGGCGCGCGCAGGCGCTCGGCCAGCCGCCTGCCGTAGCGGATCAGCCCCGGAGATCCGGGCGTTTCGTCGATCAAGACAAGCACGCGGTCTCCGGCGGCCCACGGACCCGAAATCGCATGCTCCTGCATGTGACGGACGAGCTGCTCATCAACGCGCTGCGCCGTCCGCCTCAGCGCCAGCTCCCTGAGTGCCGTCAGGTTGCCCGGCGAAAAATAGTTCTCGATCGCACTTTTCGCGGTCTTCGGCAGATAGACCTTGCCTTGCTTCAGCCGCTCGATCAGGTCGCCCGGCGTCAGGTCGATCACCTCGATGTCGTCGGCGCGATCGATGATGGAATCCGGGACGGTCTCCCGCACCCTTATGCGCGTGATCTGCGCAACGATGTCGTTCAGGCTCTCGACATGCTGGATGTTGACCGTCGTGTAGACGTCGATGCCGGCTGCCAGCAGTTCCTCGATATCGAGATAGCGCTTCGGGTGCCGGCTGCCGGGCGCATTGGTATGGGCCAGTTCGTCGACCAGGACCAGGTCCGGTTTGCGGGCAAGGATCGCGTCGAGGTCCATCTCTTCAAGTGTGCGGTCCCTGTAGGAAATACTGACGCGCGGAATGATTTCGAGGCCCTGGACAAGCGCCTCGGTTTCCTTGCGGCGGTGGGTCTCGACAACGCCTATGACCACATCGACGCCTTCGGCCTTGCGGGCTCGACCGGCAAGAAGCATTTCGAACGTCTTGCCGACGCCGGGGGCGGCACCCAGGAAAATGCGCAGTCTGCCGCGATCTTCGCGTTCGGCGGATTCAAGAAGAGCGTCCGGAGACGGACGCCTGTCGGCTTCATTGGCCATACATGCAACTCGAGGCTCTAGGCCCCTATCCTTGCGGGCACCAGGCCCATATCATTGATGTGCAAAGCCGCCGCGGCGTCAACCGGAGCGGCGACGGACTCACTTTCGGACCCGGCGCTCTATCGCGCGGCATCGAGCGCGCGATTTAGCGCCAGAACATTGACCCTCGGCTCCCCGATCACGCCGAGCAGGCGTGCCTCGGTGTGGCCGGCGACAAGCGCGCGAAGCTGGTCCTCCGAAACCCCGCGAGCCTTCGCGACGCGTGGTACCTGAAACAGGGCTGCCTCGGGCGAGATGTGAGGATCGAGCCCGCTGCCGGTCGAGGTAACCAAATCGATCGGCACTGGCTGCGAGGGGTTCTCCGCCTTCAACCGCTCGACATCAGCCCGAACGCGATCGATGAGGGCGGCATTGCTCGGGCCGGCATTCGAACCCATGGAATTCACTGCATTGTAGGGCACGGTCGTCGTTTTCGACGCATCGGCGGGATCGGGGCCGAGGGTCACCGATGGCCTGCCGTGGAAATAGCGGTCGCTGGTGAAGTTCTGGCCGATCAGTTCGGAACCCACGACGGTGCCGTTTTCAGTGATGAGGCTGCCGTTTGCTTGACGCGGAAAGAGCACGCCGGCGATGCCTGTCATTGCGAGAGGGTAGGCGAGGCCGGTGATCGCCGTCATTGCGACGATCATGACGAGGGCAGGACGAAGGTGCTGCAGCATGAGAGTTGTCCTTAAGCGAGGCCCAGGGCGGAGACGACAATGTCGATCGCCTTGATGCCGAAAAAAGGCACGACAATGCCGCCGAGCCCGTAGATGAGAAGATTGCGGCGCAGCAGCGCGGCCGCGCCGACGGCCCGATACTTGACGCCACGCAGCGCCAGCGGGATCAGCGCGACGATGATCAGCGCATTGAAGATGATCGCCGACAGGATCGCCGATTGCGGCGTCGAGAGGCCCATGATGTTCAGGACCTGGAGCTGCGGGTAGAAGGCGAGGAACATCGCCGGGATGATCGCGAAATATTTGGCAATGTCGTTAGCGATGGAGAAGGTCGTCAGCGCGCCGCGAGTCATCAGGAGCTGCTTGCCGATCTCCACGATCTCGATGAGCTTGGTCGGATCACTATCAAGGTCGACCATGTTGCCGGCCTCGCGCGCTGCGACCGTACCTGTGTTCATGGCGACGCCGACGTCTGCCTGGGCAAGTGCGGGGGCGTCGTTGGTGCCATCGCCGCACATCGCGACCAGCTTGCCCTTGGCCTGTTCGGCGCGGATCAGCTGCAGCTTGTTTTCGGGCGTAGCTTCGGCAAGGAAATCGTCGACGCCGGCTTCGGCCGCAATCGCCGCCGCCGTCATCGGATTGTCGCCGGTGATCATCACCGTGCGGATGCCCATGCGGCGAAGCTCGGCGAAGCGTTCGCGGATGCCGCCCTTGACGATGTCCTTCAGGTAGACGATGCCGAGCAGGCGACCGTCGCGTGCCACCGCAAGCGGTGTGCCGCCCACCTTGCCAATCTCGTCGGCGATGGCGCGGATTTCACGGATACTATCGCTGGGAGCATGGGTTTTGACGACCGTCGCCGCGCCGCTCGCCACCGCTGCCGTCGGATTCGCCCCGACATGGGCGAGGATGGCATCGACCGCGCCCTTGCGGATCGAACTGCCTTCGACGTCGACGCCACTCATCCGCGTCTGCGCCGTGAACGGCACGAAATGCGCGTGCAGTGCGCGCATGTCGCGCTCCCGGATGCGGTACTTTTGCTTGGCGAGCACGACGATCGAGCGCCCTTCCGGCGTTTCGTCGGCGAGCGAGGCAAGCTGTGCGGCATCCGCCAGCTCGTGATCGGTAATGCCCCGCAGCGGGCGGAATTCGCTGGCCTGACGATTGCCGAGCGTGATGGTTCCAGTTTTGTCGAGAAGCAGCGTGTCGACGTCGCCCGCCGCCTCGACCGCCCGCCCCGACATGGCAAGCACATTGAAGCGGACCAGCCGGTCCATGCCGGCGATGCCGATCGCGGACAACAGCGCCCCAATCGTGGTCGGAATGAGCGTCACGAACAGTGCGACCAGCACCACCACGGGGATCGAACCGCCCACATATGCGGCGAAGCTCGGAATCGTCACTACGGCGAGCACGAAAATCAGCGTCATGCCGGCGAGCAGGATGTTGAGCGCGATCTCGTTGGGGGTCTTTTTCCGCTGCGCACCCTCGACCAGACGGATCATATGATCGAGGAAGGTGTTGCCGGAGGCAGCGGTAATGCGCACCTTGATCCAATCCGAGAGCACCTGGGTTCCGCCGGTCACCGCCGAGCGATCGCCGCCGGATTCGCGAATGACGGGGGCGGATTCGCCAGTGATCGCAGCTTCGTTAACCGAGGCGACGCCTTCGACCACCTCGCCGTCCGACGGGATGATTTCGCCGGCTTCGACGGCCACGATATCTCCGACCTTCAGGCTGGTGGCGGGCACGACCTCATAGCTCGTCTTGCCGTCGGGCGTGAGCAGCTTGGCGGTCGTCTCCGTTCGGGTTCGGCGCAATTCATCGGCCTGCGCCTTACCTCGACCTTCTGCGATCGCCTCCGCAAAGTTGGCGAACAACACCGTAAACCACAGCCAGATGATGATGTGCAGGGTGAAGGCGTATTCGCTGCGATCGCCAACGATGATGTCCTTGACGAACAAGATGGTCGTAAGCGCGGAGACCACGGCAACCACGAAGATCACCGGATTTTTTGCAAGCGAGCGCGGATCGAGCTTGCGGAAGGAAGCGCTGATCGCGGGAACGAAAATGTTGGCATCCATGACGCTGGCGGATTTGACTTTGCTCATTGGAGATGTCCTGGATTTCCGGCCTCAATTGCCGCCGGAAGGCAGCCGGCCGCTTCGATGGGTAAGGCGGTATTCGACATGGCGCGCCTCAGAATGTCTCGCCGGACAGGATCGCGAGATGCTCCGCGATCGGGCCGAGCGCCAGCGCCGGCAGGAATGTCAGGCCGCCAACGATCAGGATGACGCCGACGAGCAGGCCGACGAACAGGCCACCATTGGTCGGGAAAGTGCCCAACGAAGTCGGGACAGTCTTCTTGGCGGCAAGCGAGCCCGCGATGGCGAGTGCCGGGATAATGACCAGGAAGCGACCCATCAACATCGTGATGCCGAGGGTCACGTTGTACCAGGGCGTGTTGCCGGTGAGGCCGCCGAACGCCGAGCCGTTGTTGGCCGCGGTCGACGTGTAGGCGTAAAGAATTTCCGAGAAGCCGTGCGGCCCCTGGTTGGCGATCGAGGCGACCGCCGAGGGCATGACGACGCTGATCGCCGTGAAGCCGAGCATCGCCAGCGGCAGGCAGAGAATGGCGAGCATGGCCATCTTGACCTCCTTCGCCTCCATCTTCTTGCCGAGATACTCGGGCGTGCGCCCGACCATCAGCCCGGCCACGAAGACGGCGACAATGACATAGAGCAGGATGCCGTAGAGCCCCGCACCGACGCCGCCGAAGATAACTTCACCAAGCTGCATGTTGATGAGCGGAATCATGCCGCCGAGCGCGGTAAAGCTGTCATGCAAGGCGTTGACCGCGCCGCAGGAGGCGTCGGTGGTGACGACGGCAAAGAGGGCCGAGAGCGCGATGCCAAACCGCACCTCCTTGCCTTCCATATTGCCGCCCTCGACGCCGAGCGCGTGCATCAGCGGATTGCCGGCAGCCTCCGCCCAGTAGGCGGTGACGACGCCAGCAAGGAACAGCACTCCCATGGCGGCGAAGATCGCCCAGCCCTGCCGTTGATCGCCGACCATGCGGCCGAAGACGTTGGTGAGTGCCGCGCCAAGCGCGAAGATCGTCACCATCTGGATCAGGTTGGAAAGTGCGTCGGGGTTCTCGAACGGATGGGCGGAATTGGCGTTGAAGAAGCCGCCGCCATTGGTGCCGAGCATCTTGATGGCAAGCTGCGATGCGACCGGGCCGACGGCGATCGTCTGCTTGCCGCCTTCGAGCGTCGTTGCGTCGACATAAGCCCCAAGGGTCTGCGGTACGCCCAGGAACACGTAGACAAGCGTGAGCACAATGCAGAGCGGCAGAAGCACGTAGAGCGTGGTGCGCGTGAGATCGACCCAGAAGCTGCCGATCGATTTCGCTGAAGCGCGCGCGAAGCCGCGTATCAGGGCGACCGCAAGCGCCATGCCGGTTGCCGCGGAGACGAAGTTCTGGACAGTCAGGCCGGTCATCTGCACGAGATAGGACATCGTGCTTTCGCCGCCGTAATTTTGCCAATTGGTGTTGGTCACGAAGCTGACGGCTGTGTTGAACGAAAGTTCCGGAGGAACTGCGGCCATGCCGGCCGGGTTGAACGGCAGCGATGCCTGGAAGCGCTGCAGCAGGTAGAGCACCAGAAGGCCTAGCAGGTTGAAGGCGAGCATCGAGCCGACATAGGTCAGCCAGTACTGTTCCTCGCGCTCGTCGGTGCCGGCCAGCCGGTAGAGCAGCCGTTCGATAGGGGCAAGCAGGAATGAGAAGAAGGTGCGCTCGCCATTGTAGACGCGCGTCATGTAGCCGCCGAGCGGCTTCACGAGAAGAACGACGATCCCGCAGAAGACGAGGATCTGGATCCAGCCGTTGATGGTCATGGCGTGTCAGCTTTCGAGAATCATGAAAAATGAGCCTCAGAAATGTTCGGGACGCAGCAGTGCATAGATGAGGTAGGCGAGCACCAGCGCGGTGACGCCGCCGCTGAGAACATAGTCGATCAGCATATCAAGGCTCCTGGAGCGGCTGACGCACCGACGGAACCGGTGCTGCCGCTCTATCTCTTTGTTTAAGCATCGGAATTTCTAAAAAGGCTCCGATGCCTAAAGCTCGTCGCAGGCTGAGCCGTAGGCGAAGAAGATCGCGAACGAGAGAACGCCCACTGCCAGCAAGATGATGTCCAGCATTTCATGACCTTCGAAGGGTCTGGCCCTGCATTTGTCGGTTCAGGCCAGTTGCGGTTGAACAAAAGCCGCCTTGGCGCGCCGGAACGCGCCGGCTCAGGCCGGTCGATACGCTGACACCTTCACACGGAGCGCCATAAAGGTTCGAGACGGCGCGCGCTCAAAAGATATAAGAAAATCATAAAGGTCTGGCGGACCGGCCGTCGCAGCGCGCATGGTCGGCCTGAGGGCCACGGAGAAAAGTGGTCCGATTTCGGACCGCTCAACCTTCCCAGAACTGATCGAGCCAGATGTTCAGATGCATGAAGCCGCCTGCGCTCACCGCATAGAAACGCTTCGTGCCTTCGGCACGGGCGCTGACCAGTCCGGCGTCGAGCAGGACCTTCAGATGCTGTGATACCGCCGGGCGCGACACTGGCAGGCCGGCAGCAAGCTGGCTCACCGTCTTCGGGCCGCGTCTCAGCTCTTCCAGGAGATGGCGTCTGTTGGGATCCGCGATGGCAATGAACGCGTCGGAGAGGATCATGCTTTCCTTGTGGGGCAAAGCGGCAAGAATCTCAACTCTCTTGTTCGGCCTCGCCGCGCGGATCGAGCCTCAGCGATTCCGGCGTTACCGCGCGGTCGGCGGGCAGCGACTTGAACGCTTCGCGATCATCAACCGGAACCGGCGCGCGTTTACCCACGCGCAGCACCGTGTAGCCGGTGAGCGCCGCGTGCGCGAGCGCCGTGGCCAGAAACAGGCTTTCCGGCCTGAGGCTCCCCATCAGGACGGCCCCCAGCATTGGTCCGATCATCGTCCCGAACCCGTAAAGCAGCAACAGCCCGCCGGACACCTTGACGAAATCCTCCGGCTTGGCGTGGTCGTTGGCATGTGCCACGGCCAGAGAATAAAGCGTATAGGCGAGCGCGCCATAGGCAGCCGTCATCGCGATGACGAAGGCGCTTGTCCGCGGCGTGGCGACAAAAATCGCCAGAGCGAGCAGCGCGGCCCCCAGTGACGCGCCGGCAAGAACGTAGCGGCGGTCGGTCTTGTCGGAAATGCGGCCGACCGGCATCTGCATTGCCGCACCGGCCAGCATGACGAGGCTCATCATCACGGCAATCTCGGCGGTGGATATGCCGATCCGGGCGCCATAGACCGCGCCAAGCGTGCCCCAGGCGCCATTGGCCACCCCGATCAGCACGCAGCCAGTGAAAGCTACCGGCGAATTGGCATAGAGGCCCTTGAGGTCGAGCGTGACATCCTGCAGCGGCGCGGGGCTGGCGGCGGAGGACACCGCCGTCGGGATGAGGGAGCAGCAGAAGAAGATGCCTGCGACCATGAAGAGCGACGCCGATTCCACGTCGCCTGCCGCCACGATCATCTGGCCACCCATGATCGAGGCGTAGGTGACCATCATGTAGAGACCGAAAATTGTGCCGCGGTTTTCATTGGTGGCGCGCTCGTTGAGCCAGCTTTCGATCACCATGAAGGCCCCGGCCATGGTGAACCCGGTGCACGCCCGCAGAACGATCCAGGCCGGCGCGTTGATCAGGAGGCCGGTGAGCAAGGCGACGATCGCGCCTGACGCGGCAAACGCCCCGAAAGCCCGCACATGGCCGACGCTTCGCACAAGGCGCGGCGCAAAGAAGCAGCCGGCAACGAAGCCGCCTGCCCAGGCCGTGCCCAACAGACCGAGCGCCGCGGTGGAGAACCCCTCCTCCTGCCCTCGCAGCGGCAAAAGAAGTCCATGCAGGCCGGATGCCGCCAGCAGGAAGGCTGTGCCGCGCAACAGCGCAAGGATTGGTCGGTACGTTGCAAACATCTGTTATCCGGTGCTCGACAGGGCGGTCGCGACGTGAAGACAACGGCTTTCCGACTTTTCGACGGCGTCAGGGCGACATTATTTTCCGCTGGAGCGCAATAGTTCGTCTCGCTCTGAATTTGTGCGCGATCTTGTCCCGTCCCGCTGACCTTCGGACCATCACCGGTTCAGGTTCGGCGAAAAAACGCTTCCGCCGCCGCCTTGGTGCTGCCTTTCGATTTGAGCTCGGCTTCGAGCCGGCCAATCTCGATCCGCAACTGGGTGATTCGTTCCTCGAGGTCGCCGACGGAAAGTAGCGACAGATCCTGGCCGATCTCATGTACCCGTGCCGGCTTTTTCGGTTCGTCGTCGAAGATGGCCATCAGGGCTCCTCCTGCCTGCGGGAACCGAGCGATTCCTGCCCGTTTCCGTCGATATCGCCTCGCGGTCCATGAAGAAAGTCTTGCCTTCACATGACCGGGAACTGCTGTATCCCGAGAATACATAGTAGGGCACGGTTGACGCAAATGTCCGGAGGCTCGACGGTATGCGCAGGAGGAAGCAAAAATGCCAGACCAATCGTCACTCCCGCTCATGATGACCGCCGTCGCGATCTCCGAACCGGGCGGTCCGCTCGTGCTGAGGCCCGAACGGCGCAACGTTCCGGTGCCGCGCCTGGGGCAGGTCCTCATTCGCGTCCGTGCTGCCGGCGTCAACCGGCCGGATGTCCTGCAGCGCAAAGGCGCCTACCCGCCACCCCCCGGCGCCTCCGACCTGCCCGGCCTTGAGGTCGCCGGAGAAATCGCGGCGGTTGGCGAAGAGGCAACGCGCTGGCGGATCGATGATCGCGTCTGCGCATTGACGCCGGGCGGCGGATACGCCGAATACTGCCTCGTTCACGAGAGCAACGTGCTGCCGGCGCCGCCCGGCTTCACCTTCACCGAGGCCGCTGCTTTGCCCGAGACCTTTTTCACGGTTTGGCACAATGTCTTCGAGCGCGGCGCGCTGCAAAGGGGGGAGACGCTTCTGATCCATGGCGGCTCGTCCGGCATCGGCACGACGGCCATCCAACTGGCCTCTGCCTTCGGCGCCAACGTGATCGCCACTTCAGGCTCGGATGAAAAGTGCGCTGCCTGCCTCAAGCTCGGTGCCAGCCGGGCGATCAACTACCGGACCGAGGATTTCGTCGCCGCCGTAAAGGAGGCAACAGGCGGCAAGGGCGCCGATGTCATCCTCGATATGGTCGCGGGCGACTACGTCAGCCGCAACTACGATGCCGCGGCAGTTGACGGCCGCATCGTCCAGATCGCGACGCAAGCCGGCGCCGTGGCAAGCGCCGACTTTTCGAAGCTGATGATCAAGCGGTTGACGCATACAGGTTCCACGCTGCGGCCGCGCACGGTCGAGTTCAAGGCCGGCATCGCAGCCGCACTTGAAAGCCAGGTCTGGCCGCTGCTGGCGACCCGCCGGATCGCGCCCGTGCTGGATATGATTTTCCCGATGCGCGAAGCATGGCGCGCGCACGAACGTATGGAAGAGGGCGAACATATCGGCAAGATCGTGCTTGATGTGGCGTGATCGTATGTCCCCGTGCAGCAACCCGCCGGTCAGCCCGGAAAACCTTGGTCGTGCCCGCGTCGCTGGCGAAGATTTCTTGCCCACAATGGCGAAGATCGCTATATACGCTTCCGACTTCCCAATATCGGTGGCTCAAACCACCGCCCGCGCAAGGGACGCGGGCGAACGAGAGGATTTTATCTAATGGCCAATACGTTGCTTATGCCCAAGGCGACCGCCGTCTGGCTGGTGGACAACAGCGCGCTCACCTTCGACCAGATCGCCCAGTTCTGCACCCTTCACCCGCTCGAGGTGAAAGCGATCGCCGACGGCGAATCGGCACAGGGCATCAAGGGCATGGATCCGGTGATCACCGGACAGCTCAGCCGCGTCGAGATCGCAAAGGGCGAAGCCGACCCGGCATACAGGCTGAAATTGCAGGACCCAAAGGTTCGCGTGCCGGAGTCGAAGCGCAAGGGCCCGCGCT
Organism: uncultured Alphaproteobacteria bacterium; assembly: GCA_963813315.1. Classification (GTDB taxonomy): domain Bacteria; phylum Pseudomonadota; class Alphaproteobacteria; order Rhizobiales; family Rhizobiaceae; genus CAWEYO01. Next base: position 80,127 of record CAWEYO010000018.1, read on the forward strand.
ATACCCCGCTGTCAAAGCGCCAAGATCGTCCGAACGCCATCCTCTGGCTGGTGCGCAATCATCCGGAACTGAAGGACGCGCAGATTTCGCGGCTCGTCGGTACCACCAAGGCGACAATCGAGCAGATCCGTGATCGCAAACACTGGAACTCGGCCAATCTGGTGCCGATGGACCCGGTTACTCTTGGCCTGTGCTCGCAGATCGACCTCGATATGGAAGTGCATCGCGCCTCGCGCGGTCAGCAGCCACCGGCACCTGCCGGCGATACGCTGCTGCCCGCCTCTCTCACCGAGCGCCTGCCTGCAGAAACCCGGAAAGACCGCGATGAAGAGGGTGAACTCGACGCGAACGCGGTTTTCGCCAAGCTCTCTTCGCTGAAATCCAAGGCACCCGAGCCGGACGAGGAATAGAGGATAAACCTAGAGCATCGGACCCGAAAATGGGAACCGGGTTGGAAAAATCCGATGCTCGAACAAAATGTTAGAGCGGCAGCGCTCATTCCGTCAAAGCGTCTGCCGCTCTAGGGTGTGTTGATATTCAGGTGATGCCAGCCTGCAAATGGCAGTCTTCTGCGCTTCCGGTACTCACGTACCCAAACGTACGCTCTTGTGCCGGTTCTCGAACACCGCCATTTTCGGCTCGGCCTGACCTGAATCTCAACACACCCTAAGCCGTGCCCCCGACCATGGCGAATGGCTTGCCATCCTTCTCGAGCATGAAGTGACGCTGTGTCGCTAGAAACGTGCCCATCACCGCTTCACATAGCTAAATCGTATTGAATCTGCACTTTTCCTAGTTTCGGCATCCATGATCGTCAGCGCCATGAAGCGGGGTGGTCCGCTTTGGGCGCGATCGACAGCGTATAGGGCAATCGTGTTACTACCGATGTCCAGAAAATCCGGTTGGAGCATGAGCGAAATGATGCCCGTTTTGCCGCTCTTGTGGCGAACGGGCGGCATGACGGCTGCCACCTTGCCGTTGAGAGTGGCTACTAACAAAAGATCATTGCTACCCAAGGGAGCATTGCCCATGATGCTGCCATTAAGGTTTAGCGGAACGAAGTCCGCTTGGTCTCCACCAAGCACCTGTGCAAGGCGTGCTACTCTCCCGCTCGGTTCAATTGTGCCGAGCGTGGGAAGTGTCTTGCCGATCCACTCGGGCCTGGTCGAAAAACCCATGTCCAGTGTTGCATCCTCATGGGCGCCGAAGATGCCATCGCGGATGGCGACCTGTTCGCGCATTGGCCGTTCCAAGTCGATCGCGTAGCTGTCATATCCCGGGTTCGAGCAGTAGTGGGATCGTTTCCTTAGCGGGGGATTCTTCGGATCGAACAGATCTCGCCCGTCGAAATGTGTTGTTTCGGGACGCAACCCGACCTGACCGAGAAGAGTTGGCAGAACGTCAACCGTCTGTGCCGGAGCATCGATTCTGGTTCCCCGCACTTGGCCGGGCACTTTGACGATCAACGGAACCCCGATCAAATTCGCGAAATTTTCGGCATTTGTGATGCGCCGCGTATCGCCCGGTACAAAGCTGACACCATGATCCGCGACGATCACCAACATGGTTTCGTCATAGCGCCCAGACGCCTTGAGCTTGGCAACAACCTGACCGACCATCCGGTCGACATAACGCGCCTGCAGAATATGACGGAAATAACTCTGCAGAACATGCGGTCCCTGATCGGCATCCCATTGTTTTCCTGTAATGGCGTAGGTCGCATAGCCTTCGAAATAGGTTGATCCGTCGGGCAGCAGATCGAACGGTGCATGCGGAAGCAAGAAATGGCCGAAATACAGCTGAGGCTTGGCCTGCGGGAGCTTGATGGCGTCGACGAAGTCTTCGAGCTGTTTGACCCGTATTGAGAAACGCTCCTTGTGATTGAGGCTTTCGGTCCGGGCCACTGCCTCCATCCAATAAGGATCGAGGTCGGGCAGCGTCTTCTCGATGGACTCCGGCAGTGATGCATGCAGCCAAGCCACTGCAATATGCTCGAAAAACGCCATGTTGGCGTAAAATGCCGGACCCTGTCTGCCGCAAATCTCGTTGGGACACATCTGGGTGAGGTTTTCCACGACATGAAGCGCGTAGTGACCATCAAGCAAGGTGAAGAGGTTTTGGGGATATGAATGATAGTTAGGAGCTCTCGACTCGGGCGCCGGCGAACCGAAGAGCTGGCCGGTCAAGATCGCAGGCACGGCCGTCGGCGTATTGCAGGAAACGGCACCGGCATTGCTGAACCAATAGGCGTTACGCACCAATGCGCTAAGGTTCGGGAACCGCGCGGCGTGGATTTCGCCCTGTGCATTGAGCAAGGTCGACAGTGGCAACTCGTCGAGCACCAAGAAGACAATATCGGGCAGGCGTTTTTCCGGATCAACCCGCGTGCTGACTGGTTTGTTCGTCGTGTCGCTCGTATAAATGCGCTCGCCGACGGCCTGTAGTGAACTGTAAAGCGTTACCGGCAAGCCAAGCACCGTCGCCATCAGGAACACGCGGACGATCTCCATTCGGGTAAACGCCAGATAGCCCGCGAAAGCCAGAACAACCGACAGGACGACAAGCAGCCAACCGCCCGCAAGCGCTGGCCATTCGCGCACAAGCCCCGTCAGAGTCATGGCGGACAGAGCAATGAAATAAACCGCCAGTACCGCTCTCATGCTCGGGATCTGGGCCAGGACATAGGCGACGAGCCCCAGTAGAGAGGGCAGGACAAGGCATATGCCCGTCAGGAACAGGAACACCTCGCCAGTGTTCATATCGTACAACCCGTAGAAGTCGGGGCTGGCATTGATCATGCCGGTAATACGGTTGGTGACCACCATGCCGGCGATGCCTACGGTGGCTAGAAGAAACGAAACCGATAGATTATCTTTAGGCTTTTCTATATACTTTTCGATATACAATTTGTCCTGTCTCCGACTCATCAGTCATTGTCTCCTTCGTTCGTCAGTGCGCTGTGATCCCGGAGCGTTGCGTGCTGCTGATGAGAAGGCCATAAGATTGCTCGTCGTCCAGTACAACAAAAGTGCTGACGCCAGATTGTAGACGATTACCAGCAGTACTACGGCAATGATCATGAAACTGAAAAAAGCCTTCCGATCCGTGCCAAACCGGAAAAAGGCATCGGCGATCGTTACGGCAGACATAATGTACGGCAGCAGGTTGGCGCCGAAAAGCAGGCGGTCGGGCGCCATCAGGTCTGAGATCAGGAAGAATGGCACGCCTGACAGGGCCGTATTGGCATTAAAGAGAAGCAGGGCCGCGATGAGAAACGGCAGCACCACAAAAAACGACAGGCCCGACAGGACGTTCATGATCGGACTGTAGTTTTGTGCCGTATAGACGCGCTCCGTCACACGGAACCGCGCCTCTCCCTTCAAGCCCTGCGCTTCACGAGAGATCTGTTCATCGGCCAGCTTCTTTCTGGCCGCGATCTGGCTTTCTATCGCCATTGCCCAGGTACGGACGGGGCTGGTTGCAGCTGAAACAATTACCGCCAACAAAATCACTGATAAACCAGCAGAACCCGTAGCGATCATAAGCTGCTTGAATATGAGATCGAGCAGCCATACAATCGGCGACAGTACAAATTCGAATGCGGTTAGTATCACGTAGGTATCAAGTGGAATATTTCGCGTTTTCCACCCTTCAGAACCGCTCGATTCTTTATCCTGAACCGTTCTTCGACCTGGCGTACAAATGTCTCGCGACTGTAGTCGGCATATTGCTCCTTTTTGTTGGTCAAAAGCTTGACGACCATCTCGTCGTGCCGATCAACAAACTCGATCACAATCTCCGCATCAAGCATCCGCAACCACGCCAAGAACAGATCGAGCGGAATGTTGGCCGAAATTCTGACGTGATGGACCAGTGCCAGCACGAGAATCATGTCCGGTTTCCCACGCCTGTCGAACGCTGCCCGTTCGCTGCCCGCCCAGCCTTGATCGGGCGAAATATTGGCCAGATTGATGATCAGGGGCAGGATATTGCTGTCTTTCTTCTGGTGCTCTTCCAGATAGAGTTTCTCCACGGCATTGTGATCGGAATCAACGGACACCACGCAATCCGCATGGGGCGCAAGGATGCGCGAAAACGTTCCCGTATTGCAGCCAATGTCCCAGACCAACGCTATACGATGGGAAACGGCATTTTCGACAAACTGCTTTTTCTGCTGGAATTCCTCATCGTTGTAGGAATGGCTTTGGGCGTATTCCGACCAGTCCGAATGGGTTTGCTTGAACTTCAGGCCGCGAACGAGCCGAGTTATGCTCTGAACCAATCCGATGACCATTGCCTTGGAATGGTTGGCCGCTTTTCGCTGTTTCGCCGGCACATTGTTGCGCTCAGTGGCAGCAATCCTGTTTTCCACGATAGCCGGCAGAATGACATGACTGAGCACGCCGCGGCGCAGTCTGGCCAGGCCATGGAAATACTTTGCAGCTTCGGTCGGGGGAATGCCATCCAAATAGGAACGCATTAGAGGGCGCGTGTCGAGGCCGAGATAGGTCTGCAGCATCAAGGGTGTCAGGAAGTTCGCGCAGAACTGACGGTATGCCAGCCATGGTTCCCCTTTGACCCAAGGCATGAACGAGGGAACATCAATGAACACCGGTCGCGCGCCGATGAACTGGATGTTGAATGGGGTGGCATCCTTCAGCGTCCAGCCATTTTCGAGCGCCACTTCAAGAATGTGCAGATGCAACAAAGCTGCATCCCGCAACATCGAATGCGTCCATTCGTAAGGATAGCTGACGAACGGAACGACTTCGTGCTCCAGAACCCCGGCCCAGCCCTTTTCGAGGATGGCATCGACCGCAGCGTTCGCCCCAGGCTCAAGCATGGTAGTGCGAACGATGAAGCCTTCGTCTCCCAGCTTCTTGAAGAAGCTTTCGCCCGACAGCCGGAAAAAATGACCGAAGCTCGCGGCATCAACTCCGCGCAGGACCCTGAGAGAGTTGTTTTCAGTACAGTCTATGAAAACGCGATTGGAAGGATCCCGGAACGACCCCGCAACGTGAGATAACGACATGCTCATCGCCATTCTACGTACAGTTGTTGCCGCCGCCACTATCCTTATCACGCGCGCGGAACCACCCCCGAATGTTGTAGAATGACCTGCGGAACCAATAGGCGACAGCTGCAATAACACCCAGGATGGTAGTGACAAGAACGCTGCCCGATCCGGGATCGACATAGGCATGGGCCGGCTGAATTGACAAAACCGTAACAAGCAAAATGGCTGGTACCAGCTGCAGTTTCGTGTTCTTGCGGTTCGCCATCAGATTTTCCACTTGTCCACCAACCAATTCGTTCCGGGAGACTTTTGCCTCTCCGCGCAAACCCCAAGGCCCTTAAACATGACAGAACTGCGACAGTACATAAAAAAAACCCGGAGCATCAATGTGAGCCGCGCCGAGTTAGCAGATGGTGGCGGAAGCGCGGAGCAGCCCCCGGAAGGTTGAGGTTGTCGGCTATGTGGCGGTCTCCGCGACAAAGACGTCCGCCACCGCGCGCAAAATCCGCCTTCGTCTTGAAATGGTGATAAGTGTAGCCGAGCGGCACGCCCGAAGCCGCCGCCGGGATATCCGCAAGGCTCGTTGGCGTAAAGCCTCGTTCCCAGAACATGACGGCGTCCGTTGTGCCAGGCTTTGTAGCATGGGACCTGCGGTCGAACAGCCCTGACATCGCAAGATTGTGCCAAGAGCCATCGCAGAAGCCGGTGGTGCCGATCGATTGCGGTGCGCTACCCGCGCCGGCACTTTCCCGCTATGCCATGGAAAGAGCGACTGGTTCCTCTGATGGAATTTGTCAGGGCGACGAAGTTATCAGGCCGCCAAGGTCATAAAGAGACAAAAATCGCGGCCGACGGGCACGACTAGCACGGACCAGACAGAGGGCGTCGTAGCGACAATGGTCGCAGCTGCGATCAAGAAGATGATGTTCGCGGTAGGCGCCAACATCCGGCCTCTAAAGACAGCCAGATAGGCGGCAAGGCAGCCCGCCAGGAAAACTCCGACATAAGGCAAAACGAATGTCGAGCTAACATCAGACCAACGCGGCAGCAACAACAAGAATGACGCAGCCTAGATCGCGAAAAACACCGATGTGGCCCAACGCCATGCGTTGTTCAGCCACAAAATCCTGCGGAAATGAATGGGAGAAAGAAATAGAATTGGACCTCCACCGCGACTGTCCAAAAGTGCCCGGCACCATCAGTGAACAGTAAGTGGCTGACAATATTATTGCCATTGATCAAATATCCGAATCCGAGAAACAGCGTAAGCGCGACGAAATATGGTGGAACAATCCGAAGCGCTCTACGGCTGAAGAAAATTGCCAAGCTTCCTCGCGAGAGTGGCCTGCCGTAAATAAGCATCTGCTGGGTAAGCAGGAAGGCACTTAGTACAAAGAAAATCCAAACTCCAACCTTACCCAGCCCTTTCAGGGGCAGATCGTAGTGATTGCTAAAGTGGGCCGCCACAACAAGCAGGAACGCGAAACCGCGTAGGCCATGCAGCGCCTGAACCTCTGACTTCTGAGCAAATTCCGTCATTAGCAAAATTTCAAAATGAGTGGTTGCGCGAGCGCTCTTCCTATTAAGCACCCATAACCTGAACCACAATCAAAGGAAACCGACCGAACGCTGCGGAGATGTTCTCTCCGATCAGGACGTTACTTGCGGGCAACATCAGGGAGGCACAGGATTTCCTGCTATCCTTGATGCCGCTACGGTTTTGGAAGACCGTCCGGACTGGCGCGATCGCCAACGTGCCAAGCGGCTTGGCAGGGGCGGTCGCCTGCCGCTTTTGGCCATGTCGGGGACCATCGTCTCGCACCTAGTCTACAACTACGTGCTGCGGCCGGGCGCCATGCTCATCGTGCCAGTGCTACTTCTCGGCTTGGTTATTCTCGTCGGGTCGATGACGCTTGCCTACAGCTGGATCTCACACACTGCCGCGATGATTGAGCGGGGCTTCTTCCCGGCCATCTATGGTGGCCTGCGCGAAACACTAATTGACGGCGCGCTGACTATGGCCATCACTGGCGGCAGCCTGTTTGCGCTGCTGATCTTTCTCGCTTTTTATTTCCAGTCTCATCAGAGCAAGAAACAATTCGAGGAGCTCTACATCCTACTCGCCCGCGCAAACGACAGGTTGAAGCAGCTCGAGCGGGAGAAAGCGCGCTGATGTGCGGCGTCTGCGGCATCCATGGAGGAGGCACTGCCGACGGTGCGGTAGGCGCTATGCTGGAGGCGATGCGACGCCGCGGGCCGGACGGATCCGGGATCTGGGCGGACAGGTCCATCACGCTTGGCCATCGGAGACTGGCGATCGTCGATCTCTCCGAGCGAGGTCGTCAGCCGATGGCGTCGGCTGACGGTCGCATCGTGGTCAGCGTCAACGGCGAATTCTACAACTATCCGGAGCTGAGGGTCGAACTTGAGGCATCGGGCGCTGGATTCCAGTCGGACTGCGACAGCGAAACTGCGATCCACGCCTATCGCCGATGGGGCGTTGGCTCCTTTGAGCGCTTTAACGGCATGTTTGGTTTCGCGCTGTGGGATAGCCACGAGCGCCGCTTGTTCCTGGTGCGCGATCGCCTCGGCATCAAGCCGCTCTACTACTGGCAGGATGGCGAGCGCACCTTCTTTGCGTCCGATGTTCAGGCGATCATGGCTGGCAGCGGCCGAGACCGATGGCAGATTTCTGGCGAAGGTCTGGCGCAATATCTCGCCTACGAGAACCGCTTCGGCGCCGCCACAATGTTCGAGGGCATCCGCATGGTATTGCCCGGGCACTACCTTCGCATAGACGCGGACGGAACATGCGAGGTGCCGTTCGTCAAGCTTTCCCCCGCCCGCGAAGTGGCCGAGGCGATCTGACGGCCGTCGTCCCGGAGTTCAGGCGGAGGATGAAAGCGGCCGTCCAGCGTCACCTCATGAGCGACGTTCCGGTGGCGGCTTATCTCAGCGCCGGTTTCGACAGCTCGATGGTCGCGACCATGGCGGCTGAGCTCATGGGCGGCAATGGCCCCGCAACCTTTACCGGCACCTTCCGAGAGGGGGGCTGGTACGACGAGGCGACAGGCGCGGGACTCGTTGCTGGCGCGCGGGGCATGTCGAACACCAAGGTCGAGATCTCGGCCGCCACCTTCCGCGATTGCTTCGACGACATGATGTTCGCGCTCGAGGAGCCGCGCATGGGCACCGGCGCTTTGCCGCAGTACGTAGTCGCGCGCAAGGCGGCCGAGACACACAAGATGATTCTCACCGGGCACGGGGGCGACGAGCTCTTCTCGGGTTATCCGGTCTTCAAGTTCGTCTTGATGGCGCGGCTTTTACGACGTCATCCCCTGGCGTTCCTCAGACTGCTTGCTACAGTCCGCTTCTCCGAAGCCCCGCATATGGCGTATTTTGCCTGGGCAAGCCTGCGCCGCAAGGGCGAGCGGCATTCTCTGCCCCGCCTGTTCTCCGACGAGGAGCTGAGGAAGGGTCTGGTAGGTGGCGATTTGGGCGGCCTGAAAAGCCCGCCTGACTCCAACGAGCCGGTCGCCGAAGACTGTACGTACGGTCAACTGCTTACACAGTATCTGCGCGACTATCTCCCTGGGCTGCTTGTGGTCGAGGACAAGATTTCCATGGCTCATGGTTTGGAGTCACGCACGCCTCTGCTTGACAACGAACTCCTCCGGTTCGCTATGGAGGTCGACGAGGTGACCAAGCTCAGCGGTGGCCAACTGAAGGCTGTTCCAAAGGCGGCTGCCAGAGGTATTCTTCCCGAGGCGCTCTTCCGACTGCCCAAGCGAGGCTTTCCCAATCCGCTGTCCCGCTGGTTAAGAGGCGAGCTTGCGCCTTGGATGACGTGCCGCCTGACCGGACCGGAGACTGCCTTGACGGAACTGTTCGAGCCCTCCTTCCTCGAGCAGACCGTATTATCGTACCAGCGGTCGTGGAAACGCTTCTTCCGGCCGCTGGATGAGATTCCGACGCATCGGATATGGATGTTGCTCTGTCTCGAGAGCTGGATCCGAATCTACCGCGAGCGGCTTGGGGTTACCCTTGTCGCACCGGGCTCCCGCCGCGCGCCCGAGCGCCTACTAGAATCTGTTTGACGATGCTCAGACTGCTCAAGCCTGAGCTAGCCGACAATCCCTATGCGAGGGAAATCGATTCGACGCTACCGCGCCTGCTGGCCCTCGCGGACGTCGATCCCTTGAGCCCGACGCGCGGCTTTGGCGACCGCCAATACTGGGCTTGGAAGCTCATCGACTTTCCGAACGGCACTCTGCAGGGCGCCGTGAATGGACTGAGCGCTCTCCTTCAGATGAAGGCCTTTTCAACCCGAGTGTCGCAGGCGGCGCTTGAACAACGTGTCATCGATATGCTGCTCGCCACGCCGCGTATGATGCGCCGCGATGGTAGCTTCGAGGAGGCACTGCCCTACGAGCAGTCCTACTGCGTAACAGCGCTGGTCGCCTACGATTATTTCAATGCCCTGGCGCGGCTGCCGGAAGGGCTGCCGCTGCCGCCAGCCGCGGCGATTGAACGCGCTATCGCATTTCTTGTCTCGCGAGACGAGACGCATGCGTTGATCTCCAATCATCTTGCCACCGCAGTTGTGGCCCTCCTCAGATGGGACCGCCTGTGCGGCGACCGGCGGGCACGCGACAAGGCGGAGACGCTCCTCGAGCGGATTCTCTACAGACAGTCGCGCGAGGGGTGGTTCGTCGAGTATGGCGGCGCCGACCCGGGCTATCAGACCTTGTGCATGACGCACCTTGCCGACGCGGCCGAGATGCTGGACGACGAGCGCCTTTGGCAAGCCCTTGGCCGCGGAATCGATTTTATCGCTCACTTCGTCCAGCCAGACGGCTCCTTCGGCGGAGTCTATGGCAGCCGCGCCACCCGCATATACTACCCGGCGGCGATGGAGATGCTCGCCCGACGCTTCAAGAATGCGGAAAAGATCGCCGCCAGGATGCGCAGATCGGTTGCCGAGGCGACAACGGTTCCGCTCACCTCCATCGACCAGCCTAACTTTCTGCCCGTATTCAACAACTACTGTCAGGCGTTGCTGTCGGCGGATCCGGCTCTGGGAGGAGAGGACACTTGGTCGCCGCCCGCCGGCCGGCACTGGATGCCCGAGGCAGGACTGCTGGTCGACATTGGGGAGACGCACCACACTGTTATTTCGACGCGCAAGGGCGGCGTCGTCTATCATTGGCGCCGCAGCGAGCTTGCCACCTCCGATGCTGGCTTGGTCCTCGATACCGGCGACGGCGGCTATCTCACAAGTCAGACGGGTGGAGCGGTGACTGTCGAGCTGGCCGAGGACCGCGTGCGGGTCGTCGGCCGACTTACTCGGCGGTCGCTCCCCCTGCCGAATGCATTTAACTTCCTGGTCCTGCGCATTCTCGCCCTCACAGTCATGCGCATCCCGTCCATCGGCGGGCTGATAAAGTCCACTATCGCCGGCCTGCTGGTGCATCCAAGGGCAACGCAGGCCGGAACGTATAGCCGCGAGATCGTTCTGGGCGCCGATCTGGCCGTGCGGGACGATTGGCAGCCTCAGCATCTCAAGCGACGCTTTCTCGACCAGCCGTTCTCCACCATTCACATGGCAAGTGCCGGCTACTGGCAGCTGCAGGACAGCCTCTCGACCGGCGATCCAAGCCGCTCAGGCTCGAACGGGGAAGCCCAATGATACCGCGGCTGAGGCCGATATTGCGGGAAGGAGGAGATCGTCGCGGCCCTGGCAGGCCGGGGCTCGGTGGACGAATTCGAGTCTGCGTTCGCGCGCCTGGTCGGCCAGGCTGAGGCAATTGCCTTTCCCTACGGCCGCACCGCCCTTCTCATCCTCTTCGACGCGCTGGGGATCAGCGGTCGCGAGGTGATCTTGCCAGCCTACACCTGCGTCGTCGTTGCCCATGCGGTCGTGCTGTCCGGCAACACCCCAGTGTTCGTTGACAGCGAAGCGGGCGGGTTCAACATGGATCTGGACAAGGCCGCCGCAGCGATCACGCCGCAAACCGGTGCTATTCTGGCAACATCGATCCACGGTTATCCAGTCAACCTTGACAAGCTAGAAGCGATAATGGCTGCGCATCCTCATGTCGCGGTGATCCAGGATTGCGCTGGCGGGAACAAGTGACTTCTTCGAAGACCATCGCCGCGTCTGCTATACCGACTGCTTTGCGGGCGCGCTGGACGAGCGCATCTTTAGCCGGGTGGACAAGGATGCGCGGGTGCTTGATCTTGGCTGCGGCATTGGATTCTGGCTCGTCGAGTTTTGGGAGCGCGGCTTCCATGACCTGATTGGCGCCGACCTTTCGCCTGCCTCGCTGGAGGTCGCTCGCAAGCGCCTCGACCTCTATGGCGTGACGACATTGCTACAGGTCCAGAATGCAGAAGCCATGACCTTTGCGGATGCGGCCTTTGACCATGTCAATTGCCAAGGGGTGATCCACCACACGCCAGACACGCCGCGGGCGCTGAGCGAGATCGCGCGCGTGTTGCGCCCCGGCGGGACGGCGTCTATCTCGGTTTACTTTCGCAACGCGGCGCTGCGCCACTGGCGTACTCTGCGGCCGTTCGCCCGCCTTGCCGCCACGCTGGGTAGCCGCCTGAAGGGTCGCGGTCGCGAAGATATCTTCAGCGTCATGAACGAGGAAGACATCGTTCGCCTCTACGACGGCGCAGCAAATCCAATCGGCAAAGCCTATTCGGTCGAGGAGATCACGCAAATGGCGAGGCAATGGTTCGTGATCGAGGAGACCTACTTCCATTTCTTCCCCGCCCGCTCGCTGCCCTTGCCGGTCCCGGCAGCCCTCCACCGCCTACTCGACCGGCAGCTGCCGTTCATGATCTACCTGAATCTGCGGCGCGCTTAGACAACTGCAGCGCGATTAGCGCCGAACAGCGAGGTATTGCAAGGGTGATCAAGTCGGATGAGCGTCGCTGCGCTGGCAAGATCGTGCTGGCAGCGTGCATGGTCGTCCTGATCGTGTTCGCACTCCTGGCGTTGTCGTTTCGATTCGCCTCTCCTGCTTTCGATGTGCGGAACGCCGCACTGGCGTTCATCCTCATGCAGCCGCTCGCTTTCTTTGCTATCTGGATCCAGGGAGCGCGCCTGGCGGCGCTAGCAGGGCCGCCCTGCAGCGTCAGCGCTGCCTTCTGGGCGAACGTCCTATCGAGCGTGTCATTCTTGGTGACGCCGGGGCGAATCTCGGAGGCGTTAAAACCTGTCGCGTTGAACCTGCTTTCGGCCGTGCCGCTCGTCCGCGGTTTTGCGGCCGTTGCGCTCGAACGCTTGCTTGACGTGGGCTGCTTGGCCCTAATGACCTTCCTCGCGCTGCTTGGAACAGCGACAAAGTTTTCGGGCCAACTGAGCACCAGCGCCTGGAGCCTGGCTGTGCTCTTCGGCGGGGGCGCCACCGCCGTCCTCTTTCTGGCCAGACGGCCGGCACTCACCGAAAGGCTCGTCGGCTGGCTGCCAACGGAGTGGTTGCGCCGGATGTCGAGCGAGGTAATGGCCGTCCTGCGCCATGCCGGACAGTGGTCAATGCTGATAGGCCCGATCGCTTATACCGTCCTCACTTGGCTAGCCTCCTACGTCAATCTCCTGCTGCTCGTCGGCATCGCCGGCCCAATTGAGCTTTCGCCGCTTCAGGTCCTGTTCGTCTTCGTGGCCGGCATCCTTGGGATGGTCGTCACCGTCACGCCGGGCGGTCTTGGCACCTACGAGGCGGCCGTCGTGGTGGCGCTTGCCCAATTCGGCTACCCGGTCGCCGACGGCCTGGCCATCGCCGTCATCTTGCGAGCAGCAACGGTGCTGCCGGCCATCCCGTGCGCGATCTGGTTTCTCGGCCGCAGCGGTCTGGGCTTTGCCGGGCTTCTGGCCCGCACCGAAAGCAGCACGTTCGACCGATGAGCGTCGGTAGTGAAGCCGAGCGCACTTGGGTCCTCGCCTCCGGGGAGCGCTATTGGCCGGGGCGGGCAAAGGAGATCGCCGCGCTTCCGCTGTCGCAGGCTGGCTGGAGCGAGGAAGGCGATCTTCGACTCACACGGGTCGCGTTGCCGGAATGGGCCGCCGATATTGCCGTCGACGGCTCTCTGGTCGCCCTCGCAGGCTCCGTCGCGCCACGGGATGGCGAGACATGGATGCGCTGCAATTGGCTGGCAACCGCCTTCCACTTTTTGGCCGGCACGCTGGAGCGCGCTTACGAAGTCAGGCACGGCCCGGCACTCTCCTATGCGTTTCGTCTTCCTGTGCACCTTTCACCGCTGTTCGACCGGGCGTGGGTAAATCGTATCTTCCTGTTTCTCCGGCGTTGGGCGGCGCGCCAGCATGGCCGCCCCGAGGCCGAGATGTTCGGGCCGCTGCCACTGCCGTCCATCATCATCACGCATGACGTCGACGCCATCCGCCTGACACCTGAAATCAGGCTCAAACAGACGCTGTTTCAACTCGTCCACGCGGGGCGCTCGCTGATCGGCGGGTGCATGCCGGCCAGTGGCGGGCAACTGGCGGCGGCGCTCCGCTTCGCCGGCACGCGCGGCGATCTCCGCACCTTGGCAAGGGTACGGCAGATGGAACAGCATGCCGGCCTGCGCAGCATTTTCCATTTCTATGGCGGTCCGGGCGGCCTAGCCAGGCGATCGCCGAGGCGGCTGCTCCTGGATCCGGCCTACGACATCGCCGATGCGTATTTGCGCGACGAGGTCCGCCGCTTGCGCGACGGCGGGTGGATTATCGGCGTTCATCCCTCCTTCGAGGCATGGTCGTCGGCAGAGCGCATGATCAGGGAGAAGCGACGCGTCGAGGAAGTGGCCGGCAAGGACATCGTTCATTGCCGCCAGCACTGGCTCCGATTCTCCTGGAGCACCACCTGGCGGGCTCAGCAGGAGGCGGGGTTTCGGCGCGATTCGACGCTCGGCTTCAACGATCGGCCGGGCTTTCGAGGCGGGCATGCTCTGTCCTTCCGCCCCTTCGACCTCGACACCCGCAAGCCGATGGATATTACGGCCGTTCCCATGCTCTTCATGGATTCGCATTTCTACGGCTCGCCGCCTCTGTCGCGCAGCGAGGTCCGACAGCAGATGAAGGATTGGATAAATGAGGTCGTTGCCGTCAGGGGCGAAGTCACCGTGAACTGGCACACCCACACAATCACCCATGCCTATGGATGGGGTGGAGGTTTTGAGGACCTGCTCGACCTGCTGGCGCGCTAGTGTGGTGGGTTTGAAATTCCTTTCATTTCCATGGCATCCGCGTTCTCAGGAACTTCAAATCCGTGAACCACACCAGCTTCAAGTGCGATCAGGATTTGCCCAGAAGAAATCAAATACAATCACCGTGATGCTTGACTGTGATCGCTTCATGATCCACGATCGCATATCGTGAATTTTTCCCGGCCGCCTGGATCGACTGCGGTTCATTCGGGCTTTGTTGCGCGTGCTGCCAAGAACGATCCAGGCATGAACGGCCGTCCTGCCGCGACAAGGCAGTTGCCTGTTTTGGGAGGATTGGCGAAGGGCGATGCAGGATAGTTTCGATCGACAAACGCTGTTGCGCCAGCATCTCTATGCGCACGGTACCTCCAGCGTGCAGGACCTCGCGGAAGCTGCCGGAGCGTCACTCGCGACCATTCGGCGCGATCTTCAGCGGCTTGAAGAGGAAGGGCTCGTCCAACGCGTTCACGGCGGCGCCCGGATCGTCGAGCGATCCGGCACCGAGCTGAGTTTCGAGCTTCGGGAGCAAGATAACATTGGCAGCAAGCGCCTGATCGCCGAAGCAGCCTACGGCCTGCTCCGACCCGGCTCGACGGTGTTCTTCGACAATGGCACCACGGTGCTCCAGCTCGCCAGGCGGATCCGGCTCGACCCGCTGGCGATCACGGTATTCACCGACGGGCTTCGCATCGCGCAGGAGCTTGCCAATTTGTCGGGCGTCACGGTCGGGATGCTTGGCGGCCATCTCTTGCCGGAGCGAATGTCGCTGGTCGGGCCGTTGGCGGAAGCAATGCTCCACGGTCTTTGGTTCGATCAACTCTACCTGGGGGCGAATACAATCAAACAGGACGGTTGCATCTACAGCCTCGAATCGCCTGGTGCCAGCCTGAACCAGCACATGCTGGCCCGCTCCGCCGAACGGCACATCATGGTCGAATTCGACCAAGTTCGATCGCCCGGGTACCTATGTCGTGGCGCCGCTCGCGGACATGACAAGCCTGATCACCGACGAGCACCTATCGGAGCTGTGGCGGCACAGGCTCGAAGAGCTTGGCGTCAAGCTCGCAATCGCGGGAACGTCCGGGGCATAGTGAAGGCCGAGCGCGTCAAGCGAACGCGCCGTGGCAGTGCTTGTATTTTTTGCCTGAACCGCACGGGCAGGCCTCGTTGCGACCGATCTTGCCCCACGTCGACGGGTCGTCGGGTTTCCTCTGCTCGGGCGCGACGACGCGCGCGGAGTCGTGTCTGACAAGCAGGGCCGTGTCGCCGAAATCGTCTTCGCCAGTGGTGCCGTCGACATGATGACCGTGCATTTCCGGCGTCTGCAGCGGCGGCGCTTCGGCGGCCTCGCGAACCAGTTCGACCCGCATCAGCTGCGCGGTCACCGCCTGGCGCAGATTGCCGAGCATGGCCTGGAACAGCTCGAACGCCTCGCCCTTGTATTCATTGAGCGGGTCACGCTGGGCGTAGCCGCGAAAGCCGACTACGGAGCGCAGATGTTCGAGATTGACGATGTGCTCGCGCCACAGATGATCGAGCGTCTGCAGCACGACCGACCGTTCCACATAGGCCATGATTTCAGGGCCGAAACGCTCGGTGCGCTCGGCGGCCTCTCGTCCCGTCAGTTCGGTTAGGCGCGTGCGGATTTCTTCCTCCGCGATGCCTTCTTCCTTGACCCAGTCCTCGATGGGCAGTTCAAGATTGAGGCTTTCGCGCACGCCTTCCTTGAGGCCCGCCGCGTCCCATTGCTCCGCGTACGCGTTTTCCGGAATGTGTTTTGTGACGAGATCGTCGATAACGTCGTCGCGCATCTCGGAAACCGTGTCCGACAGGCTCTCGGCATCCATCAGTTCGATGCGCTGTTCGAAAATGACCTTGCGCTGGTCGTTCATCACGTCGTCGTATTTCAGAAGGTTCTTGCGGATGTCGAAATTGCGCGCTTCGACCTTCTTCTGTGCCTTCTCGAGGGCCTTGTTGATCCAGGGATGGATGATCGCCTCGTCCTCCTTGAGGCCGAGCTTCTGCAGCATGCCGTCCATGCGCTCGGAACCAAAGATACGCATCAGGTCGTCCTGCAGGGACAGGTAGAATTTCGAGCGGCCGGGATCGCCCTGGCGCCCTGAACGGCCGCGGAGCTGATTGTCGATGCGGCGGCTCTCGTGACGCTCCGTGGCAAGCACGTAGAGTCCGCCGGCGGCCAGCGCCTTTTCCTTCAGTCGAAGCACATCGGCGCGGATCGTTCTCTCCCTCTCGTCGCGCTGGGGTCCGTCCGGCAGGTCGGCCAGCTCGTGCGCTATACGCATGTCGGGATTGCCGCCAAGCTGAATATCGGTGCCGCGGCCCGCCATGTTCGTGGCAATGGTGATTGTTCCCGGTACGCCGGCCTGAGCGACGATATAGGCTTCCTGCTCGTGATAGCGCGCATTCAATACCTGGAAGTTCTTCATGCCCTCCTTGCGCAGGCGTTCGGCAAGCTGTTCGGACTTCTCGATCGAAGTGGTTCCGACCAGGATCGGCTGGCCCCTGCTCGTCGCGTCGCGGATTTCCGTGACGATGGCGCGATATTTCTCCTCGACCGTGCGGTAGACCTCGTCGTCCTCATCGGCGCGGATGACGGGAAGGTTGGTGGGTATCTCGACGACATCGAGCCCGTAGATGTTGCCGAACTCTTCAGCTTCGGTCAGAGCCGTGCCTGTCATGCCCGCAAGCTTGCCGTACATACGGAAGTAATTCTGGAAGGTGATGGACGCGAGGGTCTGGTTCTCCGGCTGGATCGTCACGTGCTCCTTGGCCTCCAGCGCCTGATGCAGCCCCTCCGAATAGCGGCGGCCCGGCATCATGCGGCCGGTGAATTCGTCGATGATTACGATCTCGTCATTGCGGACGATGTAGTCCTTGTCGATCTGGAAGAGGCGGTGCGCCTTCAGTGCATTGTTGACATGGTGGACCATGGCGACGTTTTCCACGTCGTAGAGCGACTCGCCCTTCAGCAGGTCGGCCGAACGGAGCATGTTCTCCAGCTTCTCCGTACCATCTTCGGTGAAGATGGCCGTGCGCTGCTTTTCGTCGACCTCATAGTCCGAAGGCTCGAGCTTCAGGAGGAAGGCGTCCACGGTATTGTACATTTCCGAGCGGTCTTCCAACGGGCCGGAAATGATCAAAGGCGTACGCGCTTCGTCGACCAGGATCGAATCGACCTCGTCGACGATCGCGTATTGGTGAGAGCGCTGCACCATCTGGGTACGCTCGTACTTCATGTTGTCGCGCAGATAATCGAAGCCAAGCTCGTTGTTGGTCGCGTAGGTCACGTCACATTCATATGCGGCGCGACGCTCCTCGTCGGACAGGCCATGAACGATTACGCCGACGGTCAGGTCAAGGAACGTGTAGACCCGGCCCATCCATTCGGAGTCGCGCTTGGCGAGATAGTCGTTAACAGTGACGACGTGCACGCCTTTGCCGGCAAGCGCGTTGAGATATACGGGCAGCGTGGCGACGAGCGTCTTGCCTTCGCCGGTCCGCATCTCGGCAATGTCGCCTGAATGCAGCACCATGCCGCCGATCAACTGGACGTCGAAGGGGCGCATTCCAAGCGCACGCTTGGCGGCTTCGCGGACCGTGGCAAATGCAGGCACAAGCAGATCGTCGAGCGACGCGCCGTTGGCGAGCTCCTGCCGGAATGTTTGCGTGCGTGCACGCAACTCGTCGTCCGTCAGCGCGCTGACCTCGCTTTCCATCGCATTGATGGCTTCGACGCGGGGCCGCATCAATTTGATGCGGCGATCGTTTGAGGAACCAAAGATTTTGCGGGCGAGACCGCCGAGACTGACCATCAAATGGCCCTTTCAATCGTGCCGGCACGCCAGCCAGAGAAGCTGCTATCGTCTGCCGGGGTCGGATTTCAGCAAGAAAGCGACCGGAAATCGCTTCTGGACGCAAAGTCGAAGGACAGATAAGAGGGGGCCTCCGCGATGTCAACGCTGCTCCTTCGCTGCGCGTCGTGTGCAATTCCGGCTGATTCGCTGATCCTGAAATTTCCTTCCGAATCCTACTGGAGAGTTTTGATGCCTGTTTCGTTTCCTCGCGCCGTGCTTGTCTGTTGCGGACTGGCGGCCAGTTTCCTCATGGTTCCGGCCGGCGTTGCCGGCACCCAGCAGGACAAGGTGATTGCCTCCGTCAATGGCAAGAACATTACCGAGGCCGATGTCGCGCGCGCGGAAAGCGATCTCGGTGGCCAATTTTCGAACCTACCCGCAGAGCAGCGCCGCGCGGCGGCGCTCTCCGCCCTTATCGAGATTCGTCTCCTCAGCGCAAAGGCCGAGTCCGAGGGCCTCGACAAGCAGCCGGATTTCCAGGCCAGGATGGAGTTCCTCCGGCAGCGCGCCCTGCACAGCGCGTTGGTGGAGTCCGCGGTCGCCGCCAAGGTCACCGACGGTGAGATTCGTGCCCGCTATGATGCTCAGGTGGCCGGAGCGCCGCCTGCCAACGAGGTGCATGCCCGCCACATTCTGGTAAAAACCAAGGAAGAGGCCGACGCCATCATCAAGCAGCTCGACAGCGGCTCCGATTTCCAGAAGCTGGCCAATGAGCATACCGCGGACCCAAGCGGGAAGACCACAGGTGGCGACCTCGGCTATTTCGGGCCGGGCAGCATGGTGCCTGAATTCGACAAGGCGGTGTTCGCGCTCGAGGTCGGAACTTACACCAAGCAGCCGGTGCAGAGCCAGTTCGGATGGCACGTCATCAAGGTCGAGGACAAGCGTGTCCAGCAGCCGCCGGCATTCGAGCAAGTAAAGGATCAGGTCCGCTCGCTCGTTCTGCGTGAAAAGTACCTTGAGCTGGTCAAGTCGCTGCGCGCGGCCGCCAAGATCGACATTTCCGATCCTGACCTGAAGAAGTCTGTGGAACAGATCGAGACCCCGAGGTAGCCGCACGTCCGTGGATCACCGTTTCGCTGCCGGCAATTCGGTAAGAGCATCGGACCCGAAAGTGGGAACCGCTTTCGGGAAAAATCCGATGCTCAAACAAAGAGATAGAGCGGCAGCGCTGATTCCGAAAAAGCGTCCGCCGCTCTAGCGGGTGGTGCGCACGGCCTCATGCATGTCGCCCAAAAGTGCGCAACGGTTTTGGGATAACGACATGCACAAAAACAATATAGCGCGTCGCATGAATCCATTTTGCCGCGACGCGCTTTAGCGGCGGCGGCGAAACGCCTTGCGCGACCCGGTGCGATCGGGCAAACGGACCTTCCCAGGAATTGCCGACAAGAGTGCCATGTCGACCTCCATTTCCCCGCTTGCGCCGAAATCGCATCCCAGAATGCCTGCGATCGATGGCGTCCGCATCGCCACTGCAGAAGCCGGAATCAAATACCGGAACCGCACAGACCTGATGATCATGGTGTTCGACGAAGGGACCGAGGTTGCCGGTGTCTTCACCCGCTCAAAGTGCCCGTCCGCACCGGTCGACTACTGCCGCCGGAACCTGACTGCCGGCCGGGCGCGGGTGCTGGTGGTCAATTCCGGCAACGCAAATGCGTTCACCGGAAGGCGCGGGCGCGAAACGACCGACATGACCGGTGCGGCGGCGGCGAGCGCTGCCGGCTGTTCGGCCAGCGACGTCTTTCTGGCTTCCACGGGTGTCATCGGCGAGCCGCTCGACGCGGGCCGATTCAGTCACCTGCTGGCCGACATGGTGAAGCGGGCCACGCCGGACCAATGGTCCGAGGCCGGCAAGGCGATCATGACTACCGACACCTATCCCAAATACGCTACCGCGATGGTGAAGCTCGGCGGGACCGAAGTCACGATCAACGGCGTAGCAAAAGGTGCGGGCATGATCGCGCCCGACATGGCGACAATGCTCTCCTTCGTCGCAACAGACGCGCCGATAGCCGCGCCCGTGCTTCAGGATCTATTGTCGAAAGGCGTCGGCAGCACGTTCAATTCGGTGACCGTCGACAGCGACACCTCGACCAGCGACACACTGCTTTTCTTCGCCACCGGCGCTTCGGCAAGACACGGGGCGCCGAGGATTGCCGACCCCAGGGACGCCCGGCTCGGCCAGTTCCGCCGTGCGCTGAACAAAGTATTGAAATCGCTCGCGCTTCAGGTCGTGCGCGATGGCGAGGGCGCCCGCAAAGAGGTCGAGGTCACCGTGACCGGAGCAAGATCAGCCCGCTCGGCCAAGCGCATTGCGCTGTCAATCGCCAACTCGCCGCTGGTCAAGACGGCCGTCGCCGGCGAGGACGCCAACTGGGGGCGCGTCGTCATGGCTGTCGGCAAGGCGGGCGAGCCGGCTGACCGCGATCTTCTGTCTGTCTGGTTCGGCGACATCCGTGTCGCGCATGGCGGCGAACGCGATCCGCACTATTCCGAAGAGGCCACTTCCGCCTACATGAAGGGCCAGGAGATTTGCATACGTGCCGACATTGGTCTGGGACGCGGCAAGGCTACCGTCTGGACCTGCGATCTCACCAAGGAATACGTCGAGATCAACGGCGATTACCGGAGCTGATCGTGCCGCGGGCGGATGACCCTTCCAGACAGGACATCGGTGAAATCTATCGCTACCACTACCGTTAGCCTTCGGAGACATGATCGTGGAACCCAGCCGGAAGGGTCTATTGCTGGTCGCCGCCTGTGCGCTGGTCGATGCGGACGGACGTGTTTTGCTTGCGCAGCGGCCTCAAGGCAAGACGCTTGCCGGCCTCTGGGAATTTCCCGGCGGTAAGGTAGAGCCTGACGAAACGCCGGAAGAAACGGTCGTTCGCGAACTGCACGAGGAGATCGGTATCGAGACGAAGGTTCCCTGTCTCGCGCCGCTTACCTTTGCTAGTCACACCTACGAAGCATTCCACCTTTTGATGCCGCTTTTCATCTGCCGCCGCTTCTGGGGCACCGCACACGCCAAGGAGGGGCAGGTGCTCAAATGGGTGCGGCCCCGGCAGATGCGCGACTACCCGATGCCGCCGGCCGATGAGCCGTTGATCCCGTTTCTCATAGACCTGCTTTAGGTCGTGTGTTGGTATTCAGGTGATGCCGGTCTGCAAATGGCGGTCTTCTGCGCTTCCGAAAATGGTGAGGGAGATTGGCCGTGGCCTCGCCGCTGCTCACCCTCCCCCTTGTGGGCCCTTGTCGGGAGGGTAGGCTATGTCCGGTTCCCACTTTCGGGGAGGGCATGGCGCGGGGCGGAAGGCATGTTCTGCGCCCATCGCTGCGGCGTTAATCGATCGTTCAGTATGATGTGAAAGGCTGATGTCGCGCTTTGGGGGTTGCCGTATTTGCTGCGCGCAGGGGGAATAAGCATGCATCCGGGAGACGAATGGAATTCGATCCGAAAGGATCGGTTGTGGCCGCTCGCCGGCATTGGCGCCGTCAGGTTAGCGCTTCTCTTCGGATTTGTGATTGTCGCTTTCGCACTCATGGTGGTGCCGGTCGCCGACAGGCATTCTCGCGTGTGGTTGACCCGGGTGGACAGCTCCAGTGTTGACAACTTGCTGACTGGAACAGTCAAGCGCAATGACGCCTACACCGTTCGCAGGAGCGTACTGCAGGCATCGCCCACGTCGGTGTGCATCATCCGCAGCAACGGCGCGCGCACGGGGAACTGCTAATACCCATCTAAACCTTGAGCCGGTCTTTTCAGACAGCGTTAATCCTGCGCCGTTAACCTTTCTTAACGTGTTGGCTTTAAGGTCGAAGTCGTCATGTGGTGGGCGGTTTTGAAATGATCTTGAAACTTTTGAAAGATGAAAGTGGGGCGACAGCCATAGAATATGGGTTGATCGCTGTGCTACTCGCTATCGCGATTTTCTCAGGTGTCGGCGGCGTTGGATCGATAGTCGATAATATTTGGAACGACAACGCTGAAGATCTTAGACAGGCGTTAAATTAATGACAGGCGGACGCAAGCTGCTTTTATGTATTCTTGGCCGACTTGGCGGCGCCCAGGACTTTTGCGAGCGAAACGTCGGCCGAACCCGGCGCCAACGGCTTTTGCTGTGAGGCGTGCGGAGCCCAGCCGGACATCCAGATGAAAGAAAACGTGGCGCGGACGCGCCCATCGGCGTCCGAGAAGCGCTCCGCATAGATTTCCGCGGCGCGCCGGAACATGTGCCTTGTGCCCGGGAGCCGCGAGCGCGCGTGCAGCGCATTCGTCGCTCCCATCGCGCGCAAGTCCCTGATCAACCCGAACATCGTATCGTATCGCACTGTGTAGGTCTCGATATCGGTTACGGGGAGCGCTAAGCCGGCTCGCTGCAACAGGCCACCTGCATCGCGAACATCGGCAAAAGGGATGACGCGCGGACTGGCGCCGCCGGAAATTTCGGTTTCCGCCGCAAGCAGGCTCTCGCGCAGTTCGGCAAGGCTTCCGGCGCCGGCCATCGCACCGAGGAACAGCCCGTCCGGCCTGAGCGCCCGGCGAATCTGGATGAGCGCGCCAGGAACATCGTTCATCTCCTGCAACGCCAGAAGGGAAACAACGAGATCAACGCTCTCGGCTTGAAGCGGCAGCCGATCGTACTCCGCCACACAGCCAGCTTTTCCCGCCAGGAAGGCCGGGTGCGCCTCGATGCGCTGCACGTTTTCAACCTTGCCGCTCGCAAGCAGAGCAGCCGCCGCGGCGGCCGTGGTGCAAAAGACGGTTGCCCCTTTCTCGAACCTGCGCCCGACCGTCGAAAGGCGTTCCGAGAGATCGTCCACCATGCGGTCCATCATGAATGTCGAGTCCGGACCTGACCTCAGGAGCGCGCGTCGCCTACGCTCGATTATCATGGCAGTGTCGAAAATCGGTTCCAACAGTCCGTCCTCATGTACGGCATACTTGCCAGAGCCTGGTTACGACGGATGTTGCCGTCTGCCCCGCTCCAAGGTTTTCTGTAGCACTTTTAATCTCCGCATCGTGCTTTCCGAAAATCGATGCGGTAGGGAAGGCTCGTGACCGGTACCATAAGCGAGATCAAGGCATTTGCACGCGCCACAGTTGAATGGTCCGGCCGGCTGTTGTTTCCACCGCTCTGCGTCGGCTGCCGGAACCAGGTCATGCAGCCCGGCGCCGCTTGTGGTACCTGCTGGCCAAAACTGAGGTTCCTCGAAAGGCCCTGGTGCGAGGTCATGGGCACGCCTTTCAGCCACGACATGGGGCAGGGCTTCCTCTCGGCAGACGCGATTGCCAATCCGCCGCCGTTCAGGCGCGCCCGTGCCGCGGTCGCCTATTCGGGCGTGGCGCGCCAGATGATCACGCGTCTCAAATACAATGACCGCATCGACCTGGCGCCCTGGATGGCACGCTGGATGTTGCGGGCAGGCGCGGAGCTTCTTGCCGATGCCGATGTCGTCGTTCCGGTGCCGTTGCATTGGCGCCGGTTCTTCTCCCGGCGCTTCAATCAGTCGGCTGAGCTCGCCCGAGCAATCGCGGCCTTGTCGGGCAAGCGCTTCGAACCGTCGGCGCTCCGGCGTGTAAAAGTAACGCGCCAGCAAGTGGGGCTAGGCCTGCGCGAGCGCGAGGACAATGTGCGCGGCGCCTTCCGCGTTCCGCCGGAGGCGGAAATCCGGGTCCGCGGGCGTCAGGTGCTGGTCGTCGACGATGTCTACACGACAGGAGCGACGGTATTTGCCGTAGCAAAGGCCCTGAAGAAGGCCGGTGCGGCGAATGTCGATGTGCTGACCTTCGCCCGCGTGATTCCGGGGGACTTTCAGCCTGCGGAGGCCGCGACTATATAGTGCATGTCGCCCAAAAGTGCGCAGCGGTTTTGGGATAACGACATGCACAAAACAATAGCCTAAGGCGCGTCGCATAAATCCGTTTTGCCGCGCCGCGCTTTAGGGCCATCGAATACCGGATTTCGCCATGCCTGAAGTGACGATCTATACGCGCATGATGTGCAGCTATTGCGCTGCCGCCAAACGCCTGCTTGATAGCAAGGGCATTGCCTACAAGGAGCACGACGCGAGCTTTTCGCCCGAACTGAGGCAGGAGATGATGCAGCGTGCAAATGGCCGCTGGACTTTCCCGCAGATTTTTGTCGGCGACACTCATGTCGGCGGGTCCGACGAACTGCATGCGCTGGAGGCTGAGGGCAAGCTCGATGCGCTGTTGGCAAACGGAAAGCTGAACTGAGGAACAGTCATGGGCGTTTTCAAAGCTGCCGCGATTCAGATGCGCTCCGGGACCGATCCCGAGAAAAACGCGATCGTTTTCGAACAGATGGTGCGCGAAGCCGCTGCCAATGGCGCAGGCTATGTGCAAACGCCCGAAATGACCAATGCGATCGTGCGTGACAGCGCGGCGCGCAATGCCATGTTCCGCCCGGTCGGGACCGACCTTGTGGCCCAGGCGGCGGCGAGGCTTGCCGGCGAGCTTGCCATCCACATTCACGTCGGCTCGAACGCCATCGCATTGCCGGACGGCAAGCTCGCCAATCGGGCCTTGCTCTATGACAACCGCGGCGGGCTCGCGGCCGCTTATGACAAGATCCACATGTTCGACGTCGATCTCGACAATGGCGAGAGCTGGCGCGAATCAGCTGCCTATGAGCCGGGCACCGAGGCTGTGGTCGCCGAACTGCCGGAATGCAACATCGGCCTTGCGGTTTGCTACGATCTCCGCTTTCCCCAGCTTTTCCGCGCTCAGGCCCTGGCGGGCGCGGAAGTGCTCACCGTTCCGGCCGCCTTCACGCGCCAGACCGGCGAGGCGCACTGGCATGTGCTGCTCAGGGCCCGCGCCATCGAGAACGGCGCTTGGGTCATCGCCGCCGCGCAAGGCGGCCTGCACGAGGACGGCCGGGAAACCTACGGCCACTCGTTGATCGTCGATCCCTGGGGACGCGTGGCCGCTGACGCCGGCAACGCCGAGCCCGGCATCGTCTATGCCGAAATAGATACGGCGGCATCCACTGCCGCGCGCAGGAAAATCCCGAATCTCCAGAACGCGCGCGAGTTCTCCGTCAGGATCGGCGGCAGCACCACGCATCTGAGGGCAGCGTCTTGATCCGCTTTACCCTCAGTTGCGACGGCGACCATCAATTCGAAGTGTGGTTCGGCAGCAATGCGGATTTCGAAACCCAGCAGAAGCGGGGACTTGTGGACTGCCCTGTGTGCGGCTCGCACCAGGTGGGCAAGGCGCTGATGGCGCCGGCCGTTTCCACGGGGCGCAAACAGGAGAAGGTGGCGCTTGCCATGAACTCCGAGAAGCGCGCTGTCATGGAGCAGTTCAAGGCACTTGCCGAAAAGATGCGCGAGAATGCCGACTATGTCGGCGACAGGTTCGCCGAGGAAGCGCGCAAGATACATTTTGGCGAGACCGACCCGCGCGGCATCTACGGCGAGGCCACAGCCGAGGAGGCACGGAGCCTCATCGACGACGGCGTGGGGTTCATGCCGATCCCGGTGTTCCCGGACGAGCACAACTAGGGTGTGTTGGTATTCAGGTGATGCCGGCCTGCAAATGGCGGTCTTCTGCGCTTGCCGAGGCTCACGTACCCAAACGTACGCTCTTGTGCCGGTTCTCGAAAACCGCCATTTTCGGCTCGGCCTGACCTGAATCTCAACACACCCTCGGGCGTCGCGGCCGGACAGGTCATGCAGACCGACATCACAGCGTCAGCCGGCGACTGCCGCCTTTTGCGCCAGTAGCATGTAGTTCACGTCCATGTCTTTCGATTGCTGCCAGCGGTCGGAGAGAGGGTTGTATATGACGCCGGAGCGGTCGATGACCGTCAGCCCGGTCATGTCAAGCGCGGCTTCCAGCTCTTCCGGCCGCACGAGCTTGCGATACTGGTGCGTGCCGCGCGGCAGCCAGCGCAGCACATATTCAGCGCCAATGATCGCGAGACCGAGCGCCTTCAAGGTGCGGTTGATGGTGGCGACGAACATGAGGCCGCCCGGCCGCACCATCTGACCGCATTTGCCGATGAAGAGCCCGACATCGGCGACGTGCTCCACGACTTCCATGTTGAGAATGACGTCGAAGGTTTCACCGGCGTCCGCCAGCGCCTCGGCGGTGGTCGGGCGGTAGTCGATATCGAGACCACCTTCGGCCGCATGGAGCCTCGCAACCTCGATGTTGGTTTCGGAGGCGTCGGCGCCGACCACGGTCGCTCCGAGTCGCGCCATCGGCTCGCAGAGAAGGCCGCCGCCGCAGCCTATGTCGAGAATGCGCAGGCCCTTGAACGGCTGCGCGACACGCGGGTCGCGTCCAAATCGTGCGGCGACCTGATCACGGATATAGGTCAGGCGAATCGGATTGAACTTGTGCAGGGGCCGGAATTTGCCATTCGGGTTCCACCATTCCGCGGCAAGCGCCGAGAAATGCTCTATCTCGCGGGCATCGATCGTGGTCCGTCGTTGCTCTGACATGGACATAGGCGGTACTCCGTTCGGCTGATGGAAGTCGGGTGCCGAGACCCGAAAGTCAAGGCAGCACTGTTCCAGGCGGATGCAATCCGTTAAAACCCCGCGAGACGAGGCGGTCTGGCACATGGGCCGCGATGCGCGATAAAGCGCAATGACTTTCCCCGCAATCGTCAGCGCGTTCTAAAGCGCATTGCTTCGAAACGGATTCATGCGACGCGCTTTAGGCTATTGTTTTTGTGCATCTCGTTACCCCAAAACCGCTGCGCACTTTTGGGCGACATGCATTAACTCTTTGATTCTCGCATGATCTTGTCCGAAAACCGCTCCGCACTTTTCGGGATCATGCTCTATTGCCCAAATCGAAGCCATATGAAAGATCGTAGGCGTTCCGCAACGGACCGCCGCGCTTGCGCGTGCGTGTTTGTTGGGCGGGTCGTCGCAACCATCCGAAAGTCCCGGCGTCGCATTGATGCAGACCGTCATTTCAGTCCGTAACCTCTCCAAGACCTATGCTTCGGGCTTCGAGGCGCTGAAAGATGTCAGCCTGGATGTCCGCCGCGGCGAGATTTTCGCCCTGCTCGGCCCCAACGGCGCCGGCAAGACGACGCTGATCAACATCGTCTGCGGCATCATCAATTCAAGCAGCGGGCATGTTGAGGTCGCCGGCAAGGACATAAGGACCGAATATCGGGCGACGCGCTCCATGATAGGGCTGGTGCCGCAGGAACTCACGACCAATGCATTCGAAACGGTCTGGTCGGATGTCTCCTTCAGCCGCGGATTGTTCGGCAAGCGAGCCAACCCCGGCTACATTGAAAAAATCCTCAAGGACCTGTCGCTCTGGGACAAGAAGGACCAGAAGATCGTCACGCTTTCCGGGGGTATGAAGCGGCGCCTGCTGATAGCCAAGGCCCTGTCGCACGAGCCCGAGATCCTCTTTCTGGACGAGCCGAGCGCTGGCGTCGATGTGGAGCGGCGTCGCGACATGTGGGACCTGGTGCGTGCGCTGCGCGAATTTGGCGTCACTGTCATCCTCACCACCCACTACATCGAGGAGGCCGAGGAAATGGCCGACCGGATCGGGGTGATCAACAAGGGCGAGCTCATCCTTGTCGAGGACAAGGCGGTGCTCATCCGCAATCTGGGACGCAAACAGCTTATACTCCAGCTTCAGCAACCCCTCGAGAGCATCCCGGCGGAGCTATCGGCCTACCCTCTCGAACTGGCCGACGGCGGCCGCGAACTGGTCTTTACCTACGACGCACAGCGCGGCCGGACAGGCATCACGGCGCTGCTTGGTGACCTCGCCAAGGCGGATATCCGCTTCCGAGACCTTCAGACCAATCAAAGCTCGCTGGAGGACATTTTCGTAAGCCTGGTGAGGGAACGCCGATGAACCTTCGCGCCGTGAGAACCATCTATTCGTTCGAGATGGCCCGCAGCTTCCGTACGCTGTTGCAAAGCATCGTATCCCCCGTCATCTCGACATCCCTCTACTTTGTCGTTTTCGGCGCCGCGATCGGCGCGCGTATCGAATCCATAGACGGCGTCAGCTATGGCGCGTTCATCGTGCCGGGCCTCATCATGCTCTCGATCCTCACGCAGAGCATCGCCAACGCCTCCTTCGCCATCTACTTTCCGAAGTTCGTCGGTACGATCTATGAAATCCTGTCGGCGCCCGTCTCCTATTTCGAGATCGTGCTTGCCTATGTCGGCGCCGCCGCCACCAAGTCCACGATGCTCGGCCTGATCATCCTCGCAACCGCCAGCCTGTTCGTGCCGCTCCATGTCGAGCACCCTTTCTGGATGCTGCTGTTTCTGGTGCTCACGTCGGTAACCTTCAGCCTGTTCGGGTTCATCATCGGCCTCTGGGCGGACGGCTTCGAAAAACTGCAGCTTATCCCCCTCCTGATCATAACGCCTTTGACGTTCCTCGGCGGCAGCTTCTATTCGATCGACATGCTGCCGCCCTTCTGGCGGACGGTCACACTCTTCAATCCTGTCGTGTATCTGATCAGCGGCTTTCGCTGGAGCTTCTTCGGCACCTCCGACGTGGGAGTGGGCATCAGCCTCGCCATGACGCTCGGCTTCCTCGCATTGTGTCTTGCGATCGTGGCCTGGATTTTCCGCACCGGCTACAGGCTGAAGGCTTGATGGGAGAGTGACCCCGGAACTTCATTCACCCGGATCCGGAGCCGCCCTTCAGCCGGACGGCATGAACCCGGGTTGCCGGTGCAACCCATATGAAGGCCAGCGCAGCAAAAAGTTGTAGACTTTCGGCCGTGACCCATGCAGAAGCACAACGTCAGGGCGTGATCCTGAATTGGAGGCCGGCGCAGCCAATAGCTGTCAGGCTTCAGGCAAGACCATGAGTAGAATACGAATCCCGCGGTGGCGGCTTCAGCGGGAAGTTGTCCCGCGCCATGCAAAGGCAGTTCGCTAAAATGACCACTGTTACCGTCGCTTCCGGCAAGTCCGCAACCGAGAACAACCATCACCAGACGGCGATCGACGCGTCCGCGCATGCCATCCCGCCTTCGGCCCGTTCGCCGCTCACGGCGGAAGGAATGGCAATTTATGCCGGAGTCATGACGACGTTCACCGGCACCAGCGGCGATGACAAGGTAGACGCTTCAACGGAACGCTGGTCGGATTTGCCGGCGGTACGGTGGCCGAGCTTCAGGACGCGATTGGCGACACGATCATCGGCGGGGCCGGCAGGGACAGGATTATCGGCTGGCGCCGGCAACAACTCCATCGACGGCGGGGCCGGCGACGACACAATCGCCGGCGGCGCCGGCAACGACTCGATCGACGGCGGCGACGCACATGACGACATCGATGGCGGCGACGGAAACGACAGCATCGACGGCGGGGCCGGCTGGGACAGATCGACGCGGCGACGGCAACGACACGATCATCGGCGGGACGCTTGACAATGATGCGGGGCAGGCAACGACAGCATCGACGGCGGGTCCGAACGACGACATCGACGGCGGGCAGGCGTGACACGATCACGCCGGCTTCGGCGATGACATGTTACTTCGACGGCTCGGACGTTTCGATTGCCGGCGGGGCGGGTCCGACACTTTGAAAGTGACCGGAGCCGCAACGATCGACCTGTCCCTGGTGGATCAGACTTCCGGCGACACGATTGTCACCGGCTTCGAGAATGTGGATGCATCGATGTCGAGCGCGGCCGTCAGCCTAACGGGCGATGCCAACGCCAATGAGCTCTATCGGCGGCGGCGGTGCCGATGCGATCTACGGCGGCGCCGGCAACGACACGATCACCTCCGGCGGCTCGGACGTTTCCATTGACGGCGGGGCGGGCGTCGACACTTTGAAAGTGGACCGGAGCTGCAACGATCGACCTGAGTTCTTCGTCGGACCAGACCTCCGGCGACACGGCGATTGTCACCGGCTTCGAGAATGTGGATGCGTGGTGGTGACGCGCGGTGATGTCAGCCTCACGGGCGATGCCAACGCCAATAAGATTACGGCGGCTGCGGCGACGATACGATCACCGGCGGGGCAGGCGACGACGAGCTCGAAGGTGAGGACGGCAACGACATAGTTGATGGTGGTGACGGCGACGATACAATCTATGATGAAGACGGCAACGATACCATCACCGGCGGCGACGGCAACGATGCCATCGACAGCGACACCAAAAACGGCAGCGATTGGATCGCCGGCGGCGCCGGCAACGACATGATCGCCTTCGACGGCGAGGACGTTTCGATTGCCGGCGGGGCCGGCGCCGACACTTTGTACGCGTACGGAGCCGCAATGTTCGACCTGTCCTGGGGACCAGTCCTCCGGCGACACGGCGAACGTCACTGGCTTCGAGAATGTCTATGCACACCGGCTGAGTGGCGGTCGTCAGCTGACGGGCGATGCCAAGGCCAACGCGCTCACCGGCAGCAGCCAGGCCGACACGCTCAATGGCGGCGCGGGTAACGATACCATCGCCGGCGGCTCCGGCGCCGACACGATGACCGGTGGCGTCGGAAACGACGTCTTTGTCGTCGATAACACCGGCGACAGGGTCGATCGAGAGCGCGTCGGGCGGTCTCGACGGCGTGCAGTCCTCGATCACATTCAGCCTGGCGAATGCCGGCGCTGTCGAGACCCTGACGCTGACAGGCTCCCTTAGCATCAGGGGCACGGGCAACACCTACAACAACACGCTGACCGGGAACGCGGGCGCCAACGTGCTTGACGGCGGTGCAGGCGCCGACAATGACATGCTGAACGGCGGCACGGGCAAGGATACGCTCACTGGCGGGGCGGGCAAGGATACGTTCTTCTTCAACGCCGCATTGAGCGCGGCCAACAGCGACAAGATCAACGATTTCTCGGTTGCTGACGACACGGTGCGGCTGGAAAACGCGGCGTTCACCGCACTCAAGGCAACCGGTGCTTTGGCCTCGGCCGCCTTTTATGTCGGCGCGGCGGCACACGATGCCAGCGACCGCATCATCTACAACAAGACGACCGGCGCGCTGAGCTACGATTCCAACGGCAACGCGGCCGGCGGTGCAGTACAGTTTGCCACACTCGCCAAGGGGCTAGCGCTCACCAACGCGGATTTCGTGGTGGTATGAGGTAAAAGGCTGGACCCCGACGCCGGCCTCCGTTCAGCCGGACGCTGCTTGCACAACCAGGGTGATTTGGCTATGGAGGCCGCGCATCCGTCCCGGTCTTGCCGGGGATTCCCGTTTTCGGCCGGCCTGGTTGCCGGCGCTCAGAAGGCACCCTGTTTTCATGGCGCGCATCGTGATGAAATTCGGCGGGACATCCGTCGCCGACATCAGCTGCATCCGTAACGTCGCGCGCCACGTCAAACGTGAGGTCGATGCCGGCCATGAGGTTGCGGTGGTCGTTTCGGCGATGGCAGGCAAGACCAACGAAATGGTTGCCTGGACCCGCGAAGTCTCACCGATGCACGACGCGCGCGAATACGACACGGTCGTCGCCGCCGGCGAGCAGGTAACCTCGGGGCTTCTCGCCATCGCGCTGCAGGCGACCGGCGTCGATGCCCGCTCGTGGCAGGGGTGGCAAATCCCTATCCTCACCGACAATTCCCACGGCGCGGCCCGGATCCAGGAAATCGACGGCACGGAATTGATGACGCGCCTGGGCAGCGGCCAGGTGGCGGTGATTTCCGGCTTCCAGGGCCTCGGTCCTGACAACCGCGTTGCGACTCTTGGCCGGGGCGGATCGGACACCAGTGCGGTGGCGATTGCCGCCGCCATCAAGGCCGATCGCTGCGATATCTACACCGATGTCGACGGTGTTTACACGACCGACCCCCGCATCGAACCGAAGGCGAGGCGGCTCGCAAAAGTTTCCTTCGAGGAGATGCTTGAAATGGCGTCGCTCGGCGCCAAGGTCTTGCAGGTTCGCTCGGTCGAGCTTGCAATGGTGTATCGGGTGCGCACCTTCGTGAGGTCTTCCTTCGACGAGCCCGATGCTCCGGGCATGGGGGACCTCGACAATCCGCCCGGAACGCTCATTTGCGACGAGGATGAAATCGTGGAACAGCAGGTCGTTACCGGAATTGCCTACGCCAAGGATGAAGCGCAAATCTCGTTGCGACGCGTGGCCGATCGTCCGGGCGTCGCCGCCGGCATTTTCGGCCCGCTCGCCGCGGCCAACATCAATGTGGACATGATCGTGCAGAACATTTCGGAGGACGGCAAGTTCACCGACATGACCTTTACAGTGCCGTCCGCCGATATCGACAAGGCGCTTGCCGTGCTCGGCAAGGTCAAGGAGACGATCGGCTTCGACGTCGTACAGTCTGAGGCCGGCATGTCGAAGGTCTCGGTGATCGGCATCGGCATGCGCAGCCACGCCGGCATCGCAGCGACAGCGTTCAAGGCGCTCGCCGACAAGGCGATCAACATCCGCGCCATCACAACGTCCGAGATCAAAATTTCCATTCTGATCGATGGTCCCTACACGGAACTTGCAGTTCGTACTTTGCATTCCGTGTACGGTCTGGATAAGCAGTAGGCAGAAGAGATTCAGTCCCGGCTTGCCGGTCCCCTCGGGCGAGGGGGCGGCAGTTGCCGCTGGAGACAGAGCCGATGCGTGACATAGCCGCCGGACCGCGCGTGCTTTTGAAACGGCTCCGCGAGCTCATGGCAGAGCCGCTGGAGCCGCAGGAACGACTTGACCGCATCGTACGCGAAATCGCGCAGAAGATGGTCGCCGAAGTGTGCTCGCTCTACGTGCTGCGTGCCGACGCGGTGCTCGAACTTTACGCCACCGAAGGCTTGAATCCAGGATCGGTGCATCTGGCGCAGTTGCGGCTCGGGCAGGGACTCGTCGGCACGATCGCGGCCAGCGCGCGCCCGCTCAACCTATCCGACGCGCAGAAGCATCCGGCCTTCGCATACCTGCCGGAGACCGGCGAAGAGGTATACAACTCCTTCCTGGGCGTGCCTGTGCTCAGGGCAGGCCGCACGCTGGGCGTCTTAGTCGTGCAGAACCGCACCAAGCGGCACTATCGCGACGACGAGCTGGAAGCCCTCGAAACCACCGCCATGGTGATCGCTGAGATGATCGCCACCGGCGATCTGGCACGGCTCGCCCGTCCCGGAATCGAGCTTGACCTTCGCCGGCCTGCCAGCTTCTCGGGTCTCTCCTTCAACGAAGGAGTCGGCCTGGGGCACGTCGTGCTCCATGAGCCCCGCATCGTCGTCACCAACCTTTTCAACGAGGACAGCGACGAGGAAACGCGGCGGCTGGAATCGGCGCTTGGCTCGCTGCGGCTCTCGATCGACGACATGCTGTCGCGCCGCGATGTCGCCTTCGAGGGCGAGCACCGCGCAGTCCTTGAAGCCTACCGCATGTTCGCCAACGACCGAGGCTGGGTGCGCCGGCTCGAGGAAGCGGTCCGCAACGGCCTGACCGCGGAGGCGGCGGTGGAGAAGGTGCAGAGCGACATGCGCGCGCGCATGTTGCACATGACCGATCCCTATCTGCGCGAGCGGATGAGCGATTTCGACGATCTCGCCAACCGCCTGCTGCGCCAGCTGATGGGGCACGGGCCCGAGGTCCTGGCCGCGACCCTGCCGAAGGACGCCATCATCGTGGCGCGCTCGATGGGTGCCGCCGAACTGCTCGACTATCCACGCGACCGGCTGCGCGGCCTCGTGCTGGAAGAGGGAGCAATCACCAGCCACGTCGTGATTGTCGGCCGAGCCATGGGCATTCCTGTCGCCGGCCAGGTGAAGGGCGCCGTCTCCATGTCGGAGAACGGCGATGCCATCATCGTTGATGGCGATGAAGGCCGAAATCCACCTGCGTCCCCAGGCCGATGTGGAGGCGGCCTACGCCGAGAAGGTGCGCTTCCGGGCGCGGCGGCAGGAGCTTTACCGCGAACTGCGCAAGAAGCCGTCGGCGACCAAGGACGATGTCCATGTGGACCTCCAGATGAACGCCGGCCTTGCGGTCGATCTGCCGCAACTGGCCGAATCGGGCGCTGCCGGCATCGGGTTGTTCCGCACCGAACTGCAGTTCATGGTCGCCGCCACCTTTCCGCGCGCCGAGGCGCAGGAGAGGCTCTACCGCGATGTGCTGGATGCGGCGGGCGACAAGCCGGTGACCTTTCGCACCATAGACATCGGCGGCGACAAGGTGCTGCCCTATTTCAAGAGTGTGGTTCATGAGGAGAATCCCGCTCTTGGCTGGCGCGCAATCAGGCTCACGCTTGACCGGCCGGGTCTGCTGCGCACCCAGATCCGCGCGCTGTTGAAGGCCGCGGGCGGCCGCGAACTGCGGCTGATGCTGCCCATGGTCACCGAACTGGGCGAGATCATGCAGGCGCGCGAGCTCATCGACCGCGAGGTCCGGCATCTGTCGCGCTTCGCGCATGACCTGCCGACCCTGCTCAAGCTTGGCGCCATGATCGAAGTGCCGTCGCTGCTATGGCAACTGGAAGAGTTGATGCGGACGGTCGACTTCGTTTCGGTGGGCTCGAACGATCTTTTCCAGTTCGTGATGGCGACCGACCGCGGCAATATGCAGATCTCGGACCGTTTCGATCCGCTGTCGGTGCCGTTTTTGCGTGTCCTCAAGCAGATCGCGGATACCGGAAAGCGCGTCGGCACACCGGTCACTTTGTGCGGTGAGCTCGCCGGCCGCCCGATTTCGGCCATGGCACTGATCGGGCTCGGCTACCGGTCGATTTCCATGTCGCCTGCCTCGATCGGTCCTGTGAAGGCCATGTTGACCGAATTACCGCTCGCGGCTCTCGCCGCTCTTCTGGAAGACGCCCTAGCGCAACCCAACGCGGTCAGGAATGTCCGCGCCGATCTCAGGGCATTTGCCGACCAGCACGGCATTCCGCTTTGAGACACACCGGACGCACAAAATGATCAATCTGCCGCGCGAACGCATGGACCAGGTGGTCAAGCGCTTTGACATGCTCGAAGCGCTGATGGCGGCCGGGCCCGACCCGGACGCCTATGTGCGCATGGCCTCCGAATACTCGGAGATCCAGGAAATGGTCGCCAGGATTCGCGCTCTGCGGGCCGCGGAGAAAGAACGCGCCGACCTCGATGCCCTGCTGGCCGACAGGTCCACCGACGCCGAAATGAGGGCGCTCGCCCAAGCGGACATGCCGGCTGTCGAGAGGCACATCGAGGAACTGCAGGATGACATCCAGATATTGCTGTTGCCCAAAGATGCGGCAGACAGCAGGAATGCAATCCTCGAAATCCGCGCGGGCACGGGGGGTGACGAGGCTGCACTTTTTGCGGGCGCTCTTTTCCGAATGTATGAACGCTACGCGGCGTCCCAGGGTTGGCGGTTCGATGTTGCCTCGGCGAGCGAAGGGGAGGTGGGCGGTTTCAAGGAAATCATAGCAACCGTTTCCGGGAAGGGCGTGTTCGCCAAGCTGAAATTCGAATCCGGCGTCCACCGTGTCCAGCGCGTCCCGGAAACGGAAGCCGGGGGACGCATCCACACTTCCGCGGCAACGGTCGCCGTGCTGCCGGAAGCCGAAGATGTGGACATCGACATCCGGACGGAGGACATCCGGATCGATACAATGCGAGCGTCGGGCGCTGGCGGCCAGCATGTCAACACGACCAATTCAGCGGTACGGATCACGCATCTGCCGACCGGGATCGTTGTGGTGCAAGCGGAGAAGTCACAGCACCAGAACCGTGCGCGAGCCATGCAGATCCTGCGTGCGAGACTGTTCGACCTGGAGCGCTCGAAGGCAGCCGAAGAACGCTCCGAGGCGCGACGTCTGCAGGTCGGCTCGGGCGACCGCTCCGAGCGCATCCGGACATACAATTTCCCGCAGGGTCGTGTCACCGATCACCGCATCAACCTGACCCTCTACAAGCTCGACCGCGTAATGGAAGGCGAACTCGACGAGATCATCTCGGCTCTCATTGCCGATCACCAGTCGAGGCTGCTTGCCGAACTCGGTGCCAATGACTGAACGGGGCGCAACCACGCTTGGACAGTTGCTTCGCCAAGCCCGTGCCCGTCTGGCGGATGCCGGTCTGGAAGGTCCCGCTCTCGACGCTCGGCTGTTCGTCGAGCATTTCTCCGGTACGAGCCGCGCCGACGCGATTGCCTCGCCGGACCAAGCCATAAACGGTGAGGCGGTTGCGGCCGTGGCGGCCGCGTTGGAGCGGCGCCTTGCCGGCAAATCCGTTCATCGCATTCTCGGCTTCAGGGAATTCCATGGGCTGACGCTCTGCCTGTCGCCCGAGACGCTGGAGCCGCGGCCCGACACCGAAGCGCTGGTCGACGCGGTGTTGCCCTTCGTCCGGGAAACCGCGGCAGCGCTCGGAACCTGCCGCCTGCTTGATCTCGGCACAGGGACAGGCGCGATTGCGCTGGCGCTGCTCAAGGAAGTCCCCCAGGCGTTTGCCGTCGGTGTCGATATCTCGGACAGCGCGCTCGCCACTGCCCGGCGCAACGCCGAAGAAGCGGGGCTTGGCGCGCGCTTCCGGACACTCAAGTCGGATTGGTTTGCCGAGACAAAAGGCCGCTACCGCTACCATTTGATTGTCTCGAATCCGCCCTATATACCCACCAGGAAGCTTGAGACCCTGCAGCCGGAAGTGCGCAACTTCGATCCTGTTCGAGCGCTGGACGGGGGCGAAGACGGTCTGGACGCCTACCGCATCATTGCCGAAGGTGCTGGCGCGCATCTCCATGTCGGAGCGCAGATCGCCGTGGAGATAGGTCATACACAGCGGGCGGACGTGGAGAGTATCTTCGCCCGAGGCGGCTATCGGCCGATCGTATCGGCACAGGATATTGCCGGGCATGACCGCGCCCTTGTTTTTCAACGGTCATGACGGGGCATTCGGACGCAAACAAAAAAGCTCTTGGCAACCGACAGGATAATGGATAGGGTCGGCTAACCGGATGAGACGAAGCAGGCAGTGCTGTTATCGATTCGGTTTCCGTGGAACAAGCTGCCTTCTTGCGTAAACGACGCCTTAGCTTCGTGCGGGGATCGTCCGGAAAGTGACATGAACCGGAACAGGATGGCAGGCGGCGCCAACGCAACCGATGCTGGCGAACACCGGCAGAACGAACGGAACGGCCGACGATCGATGTGCCGTCCGCGAACAATTTTCAACGCGAAGAGAATCGAATGAGGCCACAACAACAGAATCGGCGCATGCGGGGCCGAAACAATAATAATAGCAACAACAATAACAACAGTAATCGTAGGGGCCCGAACCCGCTGACGCGCAACTACGAGAGCAATGGTCCGGACGTCAAGATCCGTGGCTCAGCGCAGCAGATTGCGGAGAAATACACTACGCTCGCACGTGACGCGCACAGCTCCGGCGATCGCGTCATGGCGGAGAACTACCTGCAGCACGCGGAACATTACAATCGCATCATCGCAGCTGCGCAGGCTCAGATGCCTATTCAGCACGTCCGCGACGGCCGCGAAGAGGACGACGACCTCGAAGACGAACTGGAATCGGGAGGCAATGTAGCGGAAGCTCCGATGCCGCCGGTGAACAACGGCTCCGGTCCACAGCCTGTCATAGAAGGCACGCCTGCCGAAGTTGCGCTCAATCCGGAAGCCGCCAGCCAGACCAGCGAGCGCCGCGACCGCGACGCCAACGGTATCCAGAGCACAAGCAGCGAGGCTGGCGAGGAATTCCAGCAGCGCCGTCCCCGGCGCCCGCGCCGTGGCCGCGGCCGTCCCGACCAGGAGGCTGCCGGCAATCTCGAGGGCAGGAACGAAGAAGCCGACACACAAGGCGAGACGGCCGAGAATCCCGGCGGCAATACAGCTCTTGCGGACGTCGAAAGCTGATTGCGCTGGAGATGGCCTTTCGTTGAAAGGCTAACGGCCTTTTCGGTCACCCGGCCCACCGGTCGAACCCCGTTTCTGTGAAACGGGATAAGTTCGACCGGCAGGATTTGTCTGATTGTGGGTTTGCCAGAGGCAAACCAACTGGCAGGGTCGAACCCCGTTCTGTGAAACGGGATAAGTTCGACCGGCAGGATTTGTCTGATTGTTGATTTGCCAGAGGCAAACCAAGTGGCAGGGTTGCCAGGCGGTGGCGGCTTCGCTCCGTCGTTTCCAACACTCCCGCAATGATGGCGATTGGCGAAACCCAAGGGCCAGCTGATCTCCCCCTCGAGGGGGAGATTCCGGCAGGACAGAGGGGGGTGCGCGGTGTATCGGGTCCGATGCTCTAATCTCATCTTGCTCCACGCGAATCTCCTCCAAGCCTAAGGGGAGTTTCGCCGGCATTGGTACGGCGGCTTCTGCAAGCCGGCGATTGACTACCTTGAGGATTTTTCGGCAAGGCACCATATCTCCTTCCACAGGACTCGGCTCGCAGAGCGGGTCCGTCACCGCAAGCCGATCCGGCGCCGCAAAGCGGGCCGGTGATGGAAGGAGACAGACATGAATCTAGAGAAGTACTCCGAGCGCGTGCGAGGTTTCATTCAGTCCGCGCAGACCCTCGCGCTGTCGAGGAATCACCAGCAATTCACCCCCGAACATATCCTGAAGGTTCTTGTCGACGACGATGAAGGGCTGGCCGCTTCGCTCATAGAGCGCGCGGGAGGCAGGGCGCGGGACGTCAGGCTTGGGGTCGATGCGGCCCTTGCGGCGATGCCGCGTGTCGAGGGCGGTAGCGAACAGCTTTACCTTGCACAGCCCTTGGCGAAGGTTTTTTCGACAGCTGAGGAACTTGCCAGGAAAGCCGGCGACAGTTTTGTGACCGTCGAGCGCCTGCTGACGGCGCTTGCCGTCGAAAAATCGGCCAAGAGCGCCGAGATTCTTGCCAAGGCCGGCGTGACGGCGCAAGCCCTCAATCAGGCCATCAACGATATCCGCAAGGGCCGGACCGCCAATTCCGCCAGCGCCGAGCAGGGCTATGATGCACTGAAGAAATATGCGCGCGATCTTACGACCGATGCGCGTGCCGGCAAGCTCGATCCGGTGATCGGGCGTGACGACGAAATCCGCCGCACGATCCAGGTCCTTTCTCGCCGTACCAAGAATAATCCCGTGCTGATCGGCGAACCCGGTGTCGGCAAGACCGCGATAGCCGAGGGCCTTGCGCTTCGCATCGTCAATGGCGACGTGCCGGAATCGCTGAAGGACAAGCAGTTGATGGCTCTCGACATGGGCGCGCTGATTGCCGGCGCGAAATACCGCGGCGAGTTTGAGGAACGCCTCAAGGCCGTGCTTTCCGAAGTGACTGCGGCCAGCGGCAACGTCATTCTTTTCATTGACGAGATGCACACGCTGGTCGGCGCCGGCAAGGCCGAGGGAGCGATGGATGCGTCGAATCTTCTGAAGCCGGCGCTGGCGCGTGGCGAACTGCACTGCATCGGCGCGACAACTCTCGACGAATATCGCAAGCATGTCGAAAAGGATGCCGCGCTTGCCCGCCGTTTTCAGCCGGTTTTCGTGGAGGAGCCAACCGTCGAAGACACCATATCCATACTTCGGGAACTCAAGGAGAAATACGAGCAGCATCACAAGGTGCGCATCTCCAACTCCGCGCTGGTCTCGGCCGCCACACTGTCGAACCGCTATATCACCGACCGCTTCCTGCCCGACAAGGCAATCGACCTCATTGACGAAGCCGCGGCGCGGCTAAGGATGCAGGTCAATTCGAAGCCTGAAGAGCTTGACGAGATCGATCGCCGCATCATGCAGCTCAAGATCGAGCGCGAGGCGCTGAAGGTTGAGAAGGACGACGCTTCAAGGGACCGGCTTTTACGTCTTGAAAAGGAATTGGCCA
This sequence comes from uncultured Alphaproteobacteria bacterium, assembly GCA_963813315.1. Taxonomy (GTDB): domain Bacteria; phylum Pseudomonadota; class Alphaproteobacteria; order Rhizobiales; family Rhizobiaceae; genus CAWEYO01. The sequence goes on from CAWEYO010000018.1 coordinate 119,990, forward strand.
GCCTGGACGAGGAGTCGACCAGGCTGACGGCAGCCTGGGCTGCCGAAAAGGCCAAGCTCGGCCTTGCCGCCGATCTGAAGAAGCAGCTTGACGAAGCACGCAACGAACTGGCCATCGCCCAGCGCAAGGGCGAGTTCCAGAGGGCCGGAGAGCTTGCTTACGGCAGGATCCCCGAACTTGAGAAGAAGCTGAAGGAAGCCGAGGCGCAGGACGGCAGGAGAGGAATGGTCGAGGAGAGCGTCACGCCCGACCACGTCGCGCATATCGTTTCGCGTTGGACAGGCATCCCGGTGGACAAGATGCTCGAAGGCGAGCGCGAGAAATTGCTGCGGATGGAAGACGAGCTTGCCAGGCGCGTCGTTGGCCAGGGTGAGGCGGTGCAGGCGGTGTCGAAGGCGGTGCGGCGCGCCCGCGCCGGACTTCAGGATCCGAACCGGCCGATCGGTTCGTTCATGTTCCTGGGTCCCACTGGCGTAGGTAAGACTGAGCTTACCAAGGCACTTGCTGATTTCCTGTTCGACGACGAGCACGCGATGGTTCGGGTCGACATGTCCGAGTACATGGAAAAGCATTCGGTCGCGCGGCTCATCGGCGCGCCTCCGGGCTATGTAGGCTACGAGGAAGGTGGGGCGCTGACGGAAGCCGTTCGCCGCAGGCCCTATCAGGTCGTTCTCTTCGACGAGATCGAGAAGGCGCACCCCGATGTCTTCAACGTGCTCCTGCAAGTGCTCGACGACGGCCGCCTGACCGATGGTCAGGGCCGCACAGTCGATTTCCGCAATACGCTCATCGTGATGACGTCGAACCTTGGCGCCGAGTATCTCGTCAATCTTGCCGAGGGCGAAGATGTTGACGTGGTGCGTGATGAAGTGATGGGGGTGGTACGAGCGAGCTTCCGGCCTGAATTCCTGAACCGGGTCGATGAAGTGATCCTGTTCCACAGGCTGCGTCGCGAGGATATGGGCAAGATCGTGGAGCTGCAGCTCGGGCGGCTGGAGCGGCTGCTCTCGGACCGCAAGATCCGTCTCGATGTCGACCGCGAGGCGATCGATTGGCTCGCGAACAAGGGCTACGATCCAGCCTACGGCGCTCGGCCGTTGAAGCGGGTGATCCAGAGGGAGCTTCAGGATCCGCTCGCCGAGAAGATACTGCTCGGCGAAATTTTGGACGGGTCGACCGTCAAGATAACGGCAGGTTCCGACCGGCTGATTTTCCGCGCGAAACCTTTTTCCGGCAAAACCGTTGAGGCAGCATGAAGCGCATCCGAATGTCTTCCGAAGCGAGAATGGCCGCCGTTGCGCGGCCATTTTCATGCCCGGTTCATGGTGAATGGTCGAACTTCCTTTCGGCGGCGTTCATTGCGATGCTGATTCCTCGCGACAATTCATACGGAGATTGATGGTGAGCATGCGGATGATCATCGTTGCCACCGCACTCGTGGCGGGAGCTGCTTCTTCCGATGCTTCGGCGTCCGAATTGGCGGGAGCCATTTCGCGCAATTCTCCGCCGCCCGTCGACCTCCGGCTGACGCAAGCTGGGGATGTGGAAATATACTATGACGGCCGTGGCCGGCGCGTCATCGTCGACCCCTATACCGGCGAGATTCTCGCCATCCAGCCGCGCCGGGAAACGCGTCGCGAATCGCGCCGGCCTGCGCACCCGGAACGCTACTATCTGGACGACCCGCAAGACATGGAGCGTCTGCGCCGGGACCAGCAGGGCATGCCGCCGATCGACAACGACACTGAGGGATATCCAGCCTACCCCCGCGATTCTTCGAGCAGGATTCGCCCGAGGTCTTCCCAGGGGCGCCGGACGACTATTATGACGATCCGATCCAGCCATATCCGGGTGAGCGCACCGCGCGCGGCGAGAGTTCGCCGGAAGAGCCTTCCGACATCATTGTCGAGCCCGGAAATCCGGCAACGATCGAACCGCCCACCACGTCGGCGGCCCGCAAGGAGGTCGCGGAACTTCAGGTTTTGCTCGATCGCAAGGCGGCATCGCCCGGTGTCATCGACGGACATTTCGGAAGCAATGTCGACAAGGGGCTCGCGGCATTCCGTGAAGTCACGGGCCAAACGCTGCGATCGACCGACGCCGCCGGAATCAAGATAGCCCTTGCCGAGACCGGTGGGGATGCGTTCATCGACTACACGATCACAGCGAGCGATGCGGCGGGGCCTTTCGTCGCTTCAATTCCGGCCGACTATGGCGAGAAGGCCAAACTCGACAGGCTGAGCTTTACGTCGGTGTCCGAGATGCTCGCCGAGCAATTCCATATGGATGAGAAATATCTGAAAACGCTCAACCCCGATGCGAATTTCGGCCGGCCGGGCACGGTCATCAAGGTGGCGAATGCAGGCTCGCCCTTGAAGCGCGAGGTCGCAAGCGTCGTCGCCGACAAGAGCGAAAAGCAGGTTCGCGCCTATGACGCGGATGGAAAGCTCGTGGCGACCTATCCCGCAACGATCGGCTCGGCGGACACGCCTTCGCCGGCCGGTACCCATACCGTGAGCCGCGTCGTCTTGAATCCCGACTATACCTATAATCCCAAGGTCAACTTCAAGCAGGGCGATAACCACGACATTTTGAAAATTCCGCCTGGTCCCAACGGACCGGTCGGCAGCGTCTGGATTGCGCTCTCGAAGCCGACCTACGGCATCCATGGCACGCCCGATCCGTCCAAGATCGGCAAGACGGAGAGCCACGGCTGCGTACGCCTCACCAATTGGGACGCGCAGGAACTAGCCAGGAACGTCAAGCAAGGCGTGGTCGTTACGTTTGTGGAGTAGGGCATTCCGAAGGTGGCAGGCTTTCGATGCTGCCGCCCGCAAACTGCGTTCGACATATACCAGTGGCTGTTATGTTCGACCGCCTTCCCATACCCACCAAACCAGCGTTGCGAAGATTGGGTACAGATACAATGTCCACGCTGCTGTCTGCACAAGACCGGCAATTCCCATATTCGCCATCACCTTCCATTAGCTACAATATGTTCTTATAACGCTCCATATCGTTCGTGGCAAGCATCGTGTCTTTCAGGAACGAACTGTTCCTATGGACATTCTGGCAAGAAAATTGCGGGAAAGAGCTGAGCAACTTGGCATTTCGAATGCCGAGGCGGCGCGGCGGTGCGAACTGGATGAGAGGCGATATGCCCACTATGTTTCAGGGCGCAGGGAGCCGGACTTGGCGACGTTGGTCAGGATTGCCCAATCCTTGGGGACCACGCCGAATTGGCTGCTGGGGCTTTCCCCTGATGGTGCCGTTGAAACCATTCGATCCGACATGCTGGATCGGCTTTCGGCCGCGGCCAGCAGGATGCAGGGTGTTGAGTTAAGATTACTGGTGATCCAAGCAGAAGCAATTACGGTATCAAGTAAAGATGCTTCCTAAGCAGGGGCAAGTGATTTGTCGTGAATGCTCAGCAACAATGGCGATAGGCGATACCCGGCAGCGCTGATTCCCCTTGCGGGTAGGGAAGTCGCACCACTCTAGGATTTGACAGCCGCCACTTTCAGGCCGTCCTTGTCGTCCTGCTTCAGCAGATCGTCGATGCGGTTGCGCTCGCGCTTGAAGGCTTCCATTTCGCCACCGTTGAGAGCGCGTCCGACAGGCAGGCGCACGCGCATGGGATCCACCTTGCGGCCATTGACGAGCAATTCGTAGTGAAGATGCGGCCCGGTAGAAAGGCCCGTCGAGCCGACATAGCCGATTACCTGGCCCTGTCTCACCTGTGCGCCGGGGACGACGCCCCTGGCGACCGCGTTCTGGTGACTGTAGGACGTTTCGTAACCATTGGCGTGGCGAATGACGGTCTGCCGGCCATAGCCGCTCTCCCAGCCAGCCTTCTCGACGATGCCGTTGCCCGAAGCGATGATGGGCGTACCGCGCGGCGCTGCCCAATCGACGCCCGTGTGCATTTTCGTATAGCCGAGAATCGGATGTCGCCGTGCGCCGAAGCCTGATCGGAACTGGCCGTTCGGCACAGGATTGCGCAGCAGGAATTGTTTCGCACTGCGCCCATCCTCATTGAAATAGTCGACGGTGCCGTCTTCCATGCGGAACCGGTAGAGGGTCCTGGCGTGACCGCCAAAGGAAGCCGAGACATAAAGCAACTCGGAATCGTCGGATGCCTGGTCGTCGCCGTCAGGCTGCGAGAAGAACACCTCGATCCTGTCGGAAGGGGTAAGGCGCGACTGGAAGTCCACTTCGGAGGCGAGCAGCTTGATCAGCTTGCCGGTCATGTCCCCCGACATGCCGTACGAATAGGCGGCGCGGTAGATGCCGTCATAGATGGTCGCAAGCGTACCGCGCACCGCGGCCGGCGGCGGCAAATCGTCAAAGGCGGTCAGTATCTCCGGATTGGGCTCCGGTTCCGCAGCCGGCACATACCGCTGACGATCGTCGAGGGCGATCGTCAGGAGATGGGTGGTGCGGTCGTAGACGCTTGTCCGGACGATCCTGGCTGCGTCGCCCCGAACTTCAAGGCCCAGTCTCAGGACGGTGCCTTGCTTCAGTACCGAGCCATTCAGCATCCTGCCGATGGCTTCCGCCATGCCGGCGGCATCTCCACCTGCATAGCCGGAGCCGACCAGCGCGTCGGCTATGTTACGGCTTTCGGTAAAGGGTATGATGTCTTCGGCATAGGCGAGGGCAGTATCCTGGCCAGCGGTGCGCACCGAGACGGAGACGTTCTCAGGCACGATCTTGATGCCATAGGAAGCCGCTATCGCCTGCGCGGTGAGCAAATCACCGAAACGCTGCGGATCGACATAGTGAAGTGCAGCGACCTGAACATCGCCGTCGGCGGTCAGCGTCGCGCCACTGGCGCGCACCACTTGCTCGACCTCGCCGCCGGAAAGTCCGCTCCTCTCGTCATAGGACGCGGTTTCGATCGGGAAATCGACGGTCTTCAGGCTCATTTCGCTTTCGACCTTGGCACCATAGATAAGACCGGTCGTTGCGGGGTGGGCGGCGCCGTCCTCGGCAAATACGGCGAGCGGAT
>CAWEYO010000018.1:130000-319433 GCA_963813315.1 uncultured Alphaproteobacteria bacterium
GTCTGACGCCTGCCCGGTGCTGGAAGGTTAAGAGGAGGGGTGCAAGCTCTGAATTGAAGCCCCAGTAAACGGCGGCCGTAACTATAACGGTCCTAAGGTAGCGAAATTCCTTGTCGGGTAAGTTCCGACCTGCACGAATGGCGTAACGACTTCCCCGCTGTCTCCAGCATAGACTCAGTGAAATTGAATTCCCCGTGAAGATGCGGGGTTCCTGCGGTTAGACGGAAAGACCCCGTGCACCTTTACTATAGCTTTACATTGGCATTCGTAGTGGCATGTGTAGGATAGGTGGTAGGCTTTGAAGCCCGGGCGCCAGCTCGGGTGGAGCCACCCTTGAAATACCACCCTTATTACTATGGATGTCTAACCGCGGCCCGTTATCCGGGTCCGGGACAATGTATGGTGGGTAGTTTGACTGGGGCGGTCGCCTCCTAAAGAGTAACGGAGGCGCGCGATGGTGGGCTCAGAACGGTCGGAAATCGTTCGCTGAGTGCAATGGCATAAGCCCGCCTGACTGCGAGACTGACAAGTCGAGCAGAGACGAAAGTCGGTCATAGTGATCCGGTGGTCCCGCGTGGAAGGGCCATCGCTCAACGGATAAAAGGTACGCCGGGGATAACAGGCTGATGACCCCCAAGAGTCCATATCGACGGGGTTGTTTGGCACCTCGATGTCGACTCATCGCATCCTGGGGCTGGAGCAGGTCCCAAGGGTATGGCTGTTCGCCATTTAAAGCGGTACGTGAGTTGGGTTCAGAACGTCGTGAGACAGTTCGGTCCCTATCTGCCGTGGGTGTAGGAATATTGAAAGGATCTGTCCCTAGTACGAGAGGACCGGGATGGACGTATCTCTGGTGGACCTGTTGTGGCGCCAGCCGCATAGCAGGGTAGCTATATACGGACGGGATAACCGCTGAAGGCATCTAAGCGGGAAACCCACCTTGAAACGAGTATTCCCTGAGAGCCGTGGAAGACGACCACGTTGATAGGCCGGGTGTGGAAGTGCGGCAACGCATGAAGCTTACCGGTACTAATAGCTCGATCGACTTGATCGTTCTCATTCTCCATGCCCACCGCCCGAGCGGTGGAGCAAGTCGGTATGGACTTGCGGCACAAACAGCTTCTCAAACAACGTGCGTTTCGCTGACCTGGTGGTTATGGCGGAGCGGCTGCACCCGATCCCATTCCGAACTCGGCCGTGAAACGCTCCAGCGCTGATGGTACTTCGTCTCAAGACGCGGGAGAGTAAGTCGCTGCCAGGTCTGCCAAACGCACGTTCAATCTTCTCTTCTTGACTGCCCGCCAGACAACTCGGCGGCAGGGGCCGCATCATGCGGCCTTTTATGTTGGCCGACCATGGAATTTTGGTACGCAAATGCTTACGTAGTACTTGGGGTTTGGCAGCACCCTACCGCTTGAGGCCCGGAGCCTCGGCGAAGGATTAACAGGAAAGTCCGGACTGCCCCGGCCGGCACGATGCCGATTGGTTGACGCGGGGTGGAGCAGCCCGGTAGCTCGTCAGGCTCATAACCTGAAGGTCACAGGTTCAAATCCTGTCCCCGCAACCAAAACTAACCCGTCATCTCAACGAGATGGCGGTTTTTTTGTATTTTGAGGTTCCGAGCGATCAAATAGACCATGCGGTTGGAAGTCGCCGTTACAAGGCGGATAAAGGGGTGATGTAACCGGGCAACTTTGCCCCGCTCAGGAGGAGGATCAGGGCAGTGGGCTGCCCTAATCAGTGCACCGGTCGCGATACAACGCCTCTGGAGGTAAATAGCTGGGTGATCCTCGCGCCATTTTGTGCAACTTAGGCGCGCGAATCACGCTGGGAGTCCGGTCTCGTGGAAGCTAACAGTGCCGCCGCTCGTCGCGCCGGCAATGAAGGCGCGGAATAGCCCGGCTGGCATCTGACAGCAAGTCATCGTCGGCTTGAACCAAGCGCAACTGTGGCATTTCCGATAGCTGGCTTCAACTAGCGTGAGGTACCTCGCCTTGATGATATCCTTTCGAAGCTTTGCATGGCCTTCGCCTCAATAGACTATACGCATAAGTACATTTCTTTCCATGACGGCAGTTCTTATTTTTATTTCCTAAACAAGTATTTGCTGAACAAGCGCCCCTGTTTTCGTTCTTTCGAACGCACATCTTGAAAAGCTTGCCGCGTCGTGCTTCCAGCGGCAGTGACAGAATGCGCTTTACAGACCCTTTTCGAATTGACTATGTCGCGGCGTTCCTTCGGCCACTCCTCGAGCTTTAAATTTTAGAGCATCGGACCCGAAAGTGGGAACCGGTTTGGGGCAAAATCCGATGCTCCAACAGATAGATAGAGTGGCAGCACCGGATCCATGATTCCATCGGTGTCCTGCCACGCTAGAGCAAGATGAGATTAGGTCTGGTCATTCTGCCGGAGGAAATTTGCGACAAGGTCGAGGGGTTCGGCGACAGTTGCACCTGGGTACGGCCGAGCCGAAGCCCGCTGGATTTGGCGCAAATTCACCCGGCCCACCGGTCGAACCCCGTTTCTGCGAAACGGGACAAGTTCGACGGCAGAGTTTGTCTGATTGTTGGTTTGCCAGAGGCAAACCAACGGGCAGGGTTTCCGGGCGGCGGGCGCCCACTTTGTCGGCTCGCTCGGCCGATGGAACCCCATCATCGACCGTCGCGACCCTTCGCGTGGATCGCCTCGCCGCCCAAGAAGCAGAATTGACCATGCTAACCTTATCTTGCTCTAGCCTTGCCGAGCCTGTCTCCGAAGGCGGTCCGCTTCATTCATTGTCGATCGGAGTATCCGAATGACAATGCGGCAACGGTCGTGGCCGCTTGCTCCAGTTTGGCCGCTGCATTCTCAATGGCCTCGGCCGCGTCAACAGCGCGGGCATGGGCTTCCCCAACCAATTCAATGTCCTCAATGGGATCGGGAAGAAAGGCCGAGCCAACGACTCTGACGTTTTGGCGACTTGGAGGAATCGCTTGCGGCGTGGTCCCAATCGAGATCATACCGGTCTGGCACAGGCGGTCTCGCTTCTGGTCGCCTGCTGGCTCGACTGAGGCGCGGTCGTGGTGCTTGGGGGCGGGGTGTCGGAATTGGCGCCGAGCTAGGGGGCAGCACTGACCGGCCGGCTGCGGCCGAGGCTTCGCCAAAAGTTGCCTGTGCGACCAGACAAATGAGCATGCATCGAATCATTGGAACACCAGCATGCGTCATCGCGGCTCGGATGCCGTGCGCGCTGCGAGCCTTCAGAGTCATTCCACCCATCCTGCATTTCTCCCTTTTCGTTTCTTCACGTCGGCCGGCACCGCGAGGAGCGCAGTCCGACGATTACGGCGCGCTAAAGCGCAACCGATGCCCGAACTCCACTGCTTTCGATTTCCTCCTCTGCCTGACACTGCACTCACGGCGCCACAGGCGCGGTCATTCTGGACAACTGTCCAAAAAGCCGTGGCGCGGTTGTTTAGCTGTAATTTGACAGGTGTCAAGTAAAACCTTGACGACTGGATAAAAAATTATTTTCAGAGCGGACGCACCGATGGAACCGGTGCTGCTCCTCTTTCTCCTTGTTTGAGCATCGGATTTTCCCCGAAATCTGCTCCGGAATGGCCGGGGCCCTCTCGGGTAACGCCGCGGCCGCTGCGGCCCGCAAGCGAGTCTGCTAACGCGTCCAAGCGAGACGAAGCGGCCTTTCGTCGCACTGGCGATAGCCCGGCACATACAAAAACCGAGATGGAGAAAATAGGGATTGGTAACGGATGGGCCGTTAGGAATCACGGTTGCTTCTCGATCTACACAATGGATATCCCTAAAAAATCAAAAGAACATACGCTGGAAGCCCCCTGAAGAACTATTCAATCTTACAGGTTGCCCCCACCGAAAATTGTCATGTGAAGGAGAGCCTTATTTCATCAAGATAAGACCACGTTGGTCTCAGATTTCAGCCGAGTTACTTGCCACGGATGTCCGGACCCAGGATAATTTGATAAAGTCGAGGGCATAGACAAGTCATTGTCGTGCACAATTTAATCTGGCTTCTGGACCCTTGTTTATATACCATGCGTAGGTCTTCTCCGGCTTGCGTCGTCTACAAGGGGGTACCTTGGTCATGGAACGTCGGCTTGTCGCGATTCTCGCTGCCGATGTGGCCGGATACAGTCATCTTATGGAGCTTGACGAAGAGGCGGCCACCGCCACTTTGCGCACGTACTGTGCTGTGGTGGAGGGGGCGATTGCCGCCCATCGCGGTCGCGTCTTCAGTACCGCCGGAGACAGCATTGTCGCTGAATTCCACAGCATCGTCGATGCCATTCGCTGTGCCGTCGAGATACAGCACGAGCTTGCGGATCGCAACGCCCCGGTTCCGGAAGACAGGCGCATGCAGTTTCGCATTGGCGTCAACGTTGGCGACGTGATTGCAGAAGAGAACCACCTGTACGGGACCGGTGTGAACGTTGCCGCCCGACTGGAACAACTCGCCGAGCCTGGCGGCGTATGCATCTCGCAGACGGTCTATGATCAGGTTCGGAAGATCGTCGAGATGTCTTTTCAGGATATTGGTGAATTTCGTCTAAAGAACATCGACGACCCAGTACACGTCTATCGAATCCTGTCGACACCTCTCCCGTGGTTCACGCAGGATGTTTCCGCGCAAACGCAACCGCCGGCGCCTCGCGCATGGCCGCGGGCAGTTGTTCTTTTGCTTCTCGCGGCGATCACCGGCGCATCCTATTTGGCTGGGCCGTCAGCAATACGCAGCACACTCTTCGGCGATGCAGGCGTGCTTTCGCTTCCCGAGCACCCGGCCATCGCTGTTCTCCCGTTCAAGGACCTGAGTGCGAAAGGGGACCAGCAGTACCTTGCCGACGGAATTACCGAAGAACTGACCACGGGGTTGGCCAAGTTTCCTGACCTTCTGGTGATGGCGCGCAATTCCACGCTTGCGTACAAGGACGAGCTCAAGGACATCCGGCAGGTGGGAAAAGAACTCAATGTCCACTATGTCGTAGAGGGCACTCTGCAACGCGCCGATCAAAACGTGCGTGTAACGGCGCAGTTGGTCGATGCAAGCACGGGGCGCCAACTCTGGGCCGACCGATATGACCGCCAGTTGAACAACATATTCGAAGTCCGCGATGACATTACGCGGTCCATCGCCGGGACACTTATGGGAACGCATGGCAAACTGCGATCGCTGAGATCGCACGCCTATCAGGGAAGAACCCGAAGAGTTTCACTGCCTATGACTATCTAATGAGAGGCTGGCAGGAGTGGTCCAATTTTACTCGTGAGAGCAATTTGGCGGCGCGGGATCTTTTTGAGAAGTCCAGGAACGCCGACCCGAACTATGCCCGTGCCTATGCTGGCCTCGCCTGGACCTATTCCCTGGACTACGATTTCGGCTGGACCGACGACTACGACAAGACCCTTGGGCTCACGCTGCGAGATGGCCGAGAAGGCAGTGCGCCTTGATAGCAATGACTATCGCAGTCATTGGGTCCTGGGGTGGGCCTATCTATACAGCCGCGAGTACGACAAGGCGACGGCCAGTTACCTGCGCGCTCGAGAACTCAATCCAAACGATGCCGAACTCCTCGCGGAAATGGCCAATCTCCTCATCTACATCGGCCAGCCAGAACAAGCGGTCGAGCAACTAACAGAGGCAATACGCCTCAATCCGTTCCACGAGAACTGGTATGTCGAGTATCTTGGATGGGCCTATGAGGAGGCTGGCATGCCTCTAGAGGCTGTAAAAACGCTCGAACAAGTGATTGGTCCAAATCCGGGTGAGGATCAGCTCTGGGTCTTGCCTTCCTTGGCGGCTGCCTACGCCGACCCCAAGGTGGGCCGAACAGAGGACGCGCGCAAGATTGTAAAGGAGATTTTGTCGCTTGAGCCAGAATTCTCCATTTCCGACACTGTCGAGGCTCGGTCCGTACAAGACAAAGGAACAACTCGACCGGAGGGTGGGTGCGTTGCGTCGGGCCGGACTACCTGATTGATATTGCGATACTTATTGGGAGCCATCGAGCAGCTCAGTGTGTACTGCCTATTGGGGGAGACAAATCAGTGCACCATGCGCGGACGAATCGCACAGCGGACGATGGATAGGGCGGTGCGCCTTCGCGCTCAGCCGCACGAATCAAGTGCAAGCGAGACGTGCCACGGCAGTGACTGGACAGCAGCTCCGGGCGTACGTTTCGAATCCAGTCTAGACATCGCCGGCAGGGTTGCGACTAGGCCAGCTGCCTTTCCCGGTCTTGCTGATGAACCTGCCCCTGTCACTATCCGCACAAATCCCGAACAATGCCTGGATGGAAGACATGAGCGCAAGCGAACGCGACATCCGTCTTGACCGGGCGATTGCGCAGTTTCTTGATCTATACAAACATATAGCACGGCAAGCAGTAGTGTATTTGCTGCCAAGCAGGCCCGGACTGCAGGATCAGACATATGTATCCAACCTTGGCGTCGTGCTGCCTCATTGCGAGGAAGACACCGTCATAATTTCGCGGTTTCGATCCCAGCCGCGAGTTGGAGAGGCCGGGGTCGGCGCTGACTTCTTCAGGTTAATGAACTTCGCCGTGGAGCGACCTCCCGAGAGCGTCGATGCAGAGCCGGTCTATTTCGAAGGTGAGGCGGATCTCAAACATATTCGAGGCAATCTGTATATCGGAGCGCACGGGATGCGCACCTCACGCAATGCCTTGAGCTGGGCTGCCGAGCGTTTCGGAATGCAAGTAATACCTTTTCAAATAACCGATCCGTATCTGTACCACCTCGACTGTTGCATTTTTCGCCTCACGTGAAGAGGCAGTATTGCTGTGCACTTCGGTCGCCGATCCTGACCTGCCTCCGAGAGATCGAGCAACATTGCGAGATCATCGACATCTCGCTCGAAGAAGCCCGCGCCGGAATCACCAACGGTCTGCTGCTTTCCAGGCGAGATTCTGTGCAATTCAAATATTACAGAACTTGCCAACGGCAGCCAAAAGTACTTGCTTGAAAAAGCCAAGATCGAGCGCTTGGAGAACCTTTGTTCCCGGTTCGGTCGCAGGTTGAGCGTCTTCTGTATGTCCGAATTCTACAAGTCAGGTGCGCTTCTCTCCTGCCTGATCATGAATATCAGGCAGGTTACCGCACAAGACGGCGCACCGCCAATGTTGTGGCGCGGCGGGGTGCACGATTGAGACCAGCGCCGGTCAGCAAAGGCGTCCGGACCTTTGGTGGCCTTTTACTTGAGAAGTTCTTCAAGAAGGCGAATATCGTCTTCGAAGTGTTTCTTCCAGGCCTGCGCGGCCCTGCCTCTAACGATCTTCGTTACCTTCCTTAGAGCCTCCAGTACAAGGATTTCCTCCTCCAGTGCTTCTTTAAACTCGTCATCGCTGTAGTTCACGAGATCGGTATTGGCGTCAATACGGCTTTGCAGTCCATTGTCCCAACCGCGATGGATTTCCGCTTGGAGCCCCATTGAAGGCCTGAATTGGCGTAGTGCGTCTTGGAACGACTTCAGCAGCGTGTTCTCCCATCTAAGTGCGTCCTTTGAATCAGCCACAGACATACTAACCTCCTATTTTTGATAAGACGGGTTCAGAACTGAAATAAGCTGAATGGTTCTCCAGTTCGACGCTGGATCGGCGCGCCTGAGTTTCGCCGAACTCCCTGATAGTTAGCCTTTCAAAACATACTGCAAAAGGACCAGGGAGTACATTCCTCGTGCACCCTGCCAGAGCCAAGTTGCTTCAGGTTATGGTGGCCGCCCCCGCACATCCGTGATCCCGTCAAAGCGTCTGCCGCTCTAACGACCAAGGTCCTTTAACGCCGACCAGGCGGTGTCCAGAGATACCGTCGCAACAATCCGTGAGTCGCAACCGTCCGAGAAGCCGCTGCGGACAATGCACTCGTCGTCATTCAGGTCAGTGTCCCAATAGCGAACGTCGAACGTCAGCGCTTTCCAGGTATAGGACAAGCCGACGTTCCAAGTGGCTTGTTCAAATGCGTCCGGACTGTCGAAGAACTGATATCCCACGGCTCCCGAAACGGAAAAGTCGTGCGGAAGAGGTATTTTTAGCCCCCCCTCAACATAGGTGCCGGTAAAGCCACTTTGAAGGTAATCAGGCGCAAAAAATACTTCGTTCCGAGCGCAACCATATCCTTGAAGTTATATTGAGCTACGCCAAACAACTCGCCGTAGTCTGGACTGACATCCTCAGGAGTATAGAAGTAGTGTACGTAACCTAAATCAAATGACATCGGGCCAAACTCGGGTCGGACCCCTAGCGCAACATCAATCTCGGCGCCGCGGAAGTCCTCTCCATAGTCCACGTTGGAAGACCAGACATTGAGATAGGCCCATCCGTAGCTCGGCTCGATATAACCCTGAACGGCAAGATCGTTGGCCGAATTGGTAATGCCGCGGGAAATGTAGTCGCTTGTGAGGGAAACGCCGAAGCTGACATCGAAAGATGCTGTGGCTGCTGGTGGGGGCGCTTCCACAGGTACGGGAGCATGAGCCACGTCCTGTGCAATGGCGCCAACTGGCAACATTGCAACCGATGCTATCAGGCATGAAAGGAAGCACTTGCCGAAACCAATCATAGGAGTTCGCTCCTCAGTCGCGTCCGATTCGGCTTAACAGGTTTTGATTAACATCGAGTTCTACCGCCCTATAGCCCGGCGTCGCAAGAAGGCCGCCGAGCAGACGTCGCCCAAGAAGACAGGGAAGTGCACCATCCCGGAAGTGGGCACGCGAGAAGAGCGGCCTGACCTTCCAGGATGGGGCATCGCTGGAAACGTTCGACAGGCGTCCTTCGCAAGAGTACGATGTTGCATCACTGGCGATAATGAACCCATTGGCTTTGGTGGCTAGAGCGGCGGACGCTTTACGGAATCAGCGCTGCCGCTTTATCTCTTTGTTTGAGTATCGAACCCGAAACCGGTTCCTACTTTCGAGTCCGATCCTCTAAGAAGCAAGTATGCTCCCGCCAATAGAGCGAGGAGGTGACTTATGAATTCACCCCAATATCCCGCGAACACGCCGTCCGAGGCCGCCAGGCACGCTCGAATTGAGCCCGCGAGGCGCGCCTTGTTCCTGCGCGCGTCGGAGGGCGTTGCGCGCTCTGGATTTGTCGACGCAACGAAGGAGCGTCTGGGCAAGTGTGCTGGTTTGTTTGAACGGGCGGCACTGGCAGTTCGGCGGTCGAAACAGCAGCCGGGGACAATGCGAGACATCGCGGCCCAAGGATCGGCTCGAATTGGCATGGATGAAAAGCTGTTCGGCCATCCGCTTCGCGTTCATTTGGCCGAATTGGGAACAGTGCGTTACGTCTGCGACGTGCACGAGGCGCTTGACTGCTTGATGTACGGCTGGCCGGCCCGGCACAGCCCGCACCATGCGCGCGCCCTGGATACCTGTCTCAAGGTCCTCGAGAAACGCCGATCCACGATCGAGGCAGAAGCAGCGTTCGGTGAGGCCGCCGAACAAGCTGGTATCCTCGTTCACGGTCCCATGCCGCGGTAAATTCAGAGCCTGAGCCCTTCAGTGCCGGCCGTGTCGATAACCTCAAAGGCGTGGGTGATCGTTGCCGTCTTGGCGAGCATTGCCGACGCCGAGCAATATTTCTCGACCGATAGGTCAATGGCGCGCTGCACCTTACCCGGCGCGAGACCGCGCCCCTTGACCACGAAGTGCAGGTGGATGCGGGTGAAAACCTTCGGGTCTGTCTCCGCGCGCTCGGCATCGAGCTCAACCACGCAGTCCTCGATCGCCTCGCGTCCCTTCTCGAGGATGTGAACAACGTCGAAGGCTGCGCAGCCACCAGTGCCGATCAGCATGAGTTCCATCGGGCTGGGGCCTGGAGTTCGGCCCTCCGCGCCGGAGGCTGTTCCAAGCACGATTTTATGCCCACTTCCGGCCTCGCCGATAAACGTCCGGTCTTCAACCCATTTGATACGCGCCTTCATGGAGGTCATCCTGTCATCCTAGTGTGGCGAATCCGAAAGTGGGAACCGGTTTCGGGAAAAATTCGATGCTCAAACAAAGAGATAGAGCGGCAGCGCTGATTCAGTGATTCCGTAAAAGCGTCCGCCGCTCGAGCACGTCTGTCTGGCCTCATATTCAGATGTCGACGCCGGCGTTGTGAAGCCCGCCGATGAGCCTATCGAGCAGATTGGGATCCTTGTAGGGCAAGGCCCGCTTGAGGTGTTCAACGGAAAACCCAGGATTTACCTCCAGCGTCTCCCGCCAATAGCGGCGTGCTTCGTCATAGCGTCCAGTGAGGCCAAAAAGGCAGGCAAGATAAAAGCGTGTCATGTCCGAGCGCGGCGTCAGCGTCAATCGCCGTTTGAAGGCGATCTCAGCCTCGTCAAAGCGGCCTAAGGCCAATAGAGCCCGCCCGAGGAAGTGCAAGGACATGTCGAACTGCGGGTCGAGCCGATAGGCCTGCTTGTATAGCGCCGCTGCATCTTCGTGCCGCCCCTGGAAATCCCGGATGTTGCCAAGCCCGGTATAGGCGTCGGCCAAATTAGGGGCGACTGCTAGTGCTCGCTCCGCCGCCCGTTCCGCCTCGTCAAGACGCCGCATCCAGGAAAGGGCAAGGGCGAGTGAGATATAGCCCTGCGGTTCGGTGTCGTCCGTATCAATCGCCTTCTGCGCCAGCTCCAGCGCCCGTGTCAGATTTTCCGGCGTCGCACCGTTCCACTGATTGGCGTATTCAGCGAAGGCGATTATCGACAGCCGCGCATAGGCGAGCGCCAGCCCGGGATCGATCGCAATCACACGCTCCAGCATTGCGCGCGCTTCCACCATTGCCTCGGGACGAAGCTGCATGGCGGTCTGGCGGGCGCGGACGAGCAGATCATAGGCCTCCGGATCGACCTTGCTGCGGCTTTCCCGCCGCGCCTCTTCGCCAGCGGTGAGCTTTACCTGGAGTGCATCGACGATGGTGCGGGTCACCTCATCCTGAACTGCGAAGATATCTTCGAGATCGCGGTCGTAGCGCTCGGCCCAGAGATGGCCGCCGGTTGTGCCGTCGATCATCTGGGCATTGATGCGAATCCGACTGCCGGCCCTGCGCACGCTCCCCTCCAGCACGTAGCGAACGCCGAGCTCCCGGCTCACCTTTCGAACGTCCGGCGCCAGGCCCTTGTAAGCGAAGGAGGAATTGCGTGCGATGACGAATAGGCTCGAAACCTTCGAAAGATCGGTGATGATATCCTCGGTGATCCCATCGGCGAAATAGCCCTGCTCAGGATCGCCCGACAAGTTGTCAAACGGCAAGACAGCGATCGACGGCTTGCTGCGAGGCGGTGGCGGCGCACCGGCAGCCGCTTCGACGATATGCATGTCCGGCGACCAGGTCCAGATATGCAGCGGCCGTTCGATGTTCTTGACCTCGTGATTGCCGCTGTCGATGAAATCGATGCTCACGCGGCCGCGTACGTGCTCATGAAGGGCATCCGAAATCGCCACCCCACCCGGATCGGCTAGCCCCTCTATACGCGACGCGACATTGACGCCGTCCCCATAAAGGTCGCTGCCGTCGACCATGACATCGCCGAGATTGACGCCAATGCGCAACACGATCCGTCGATCCGCCGGTTGTTCTTCGTTGGCGACAGCCATATCTCTCTGCAGTTCTGCCGCGCATTCGACAGCGCTGACGGCACTGCCGAATTCGACCAGCAAGCCGTCACCGATTCTCTTGAAGATGCGGCCCTGATGGCGCTCGACAAGCGGCTCCACCACCTCGTTCCACAGCACCTTCAGTTCCGTCAGCGTGCTTGCTTCGTCCGACTCCATGAGCCGGCTGTAGCCAACCACGTCCGCGGCCAAAATGGCTACGAGCCGGCGTTGGATGGATTTGTCAGCCATGGGCGTGAGTGTAGCGGCGCGGCGCTTTCAAGTCTAATCAGTCGACCGACCACAATGCAGTCTGGAGATGGCCCTTACCCGAAAATGATGAACACTACTCGGGCAACCCGGCTTTCCGTAAGGCAGCGGCCATTATGGCAGTCTGTCCCGGGCGAAAGAGGTGCATCTTCTCGAAGCTGGTGATCGTCCAGCCAGGCGCGATCTCCAGGAGCCGCTTGGCAGCCGCGTGTGCCTCATCAAGGCGGTCAAGGCTGGCATTGCTGGCCGCAAGGGCGGCGTGCAGCACGGTGAAGTCGGGATTCGACTGGACTGCCAGCGTCGCATACCTGACTGCCTCCTGAAGCCTTTCCGTGAACAGGTAAACCATCGCCAACGCCAGATAAGGATGGTAGTTCAGAGGGTCGAACGGACTGAGCCGCAGCGCTTTCAGCGCGTGCTCGACCGCCGTCTCGTAACTCTCGCTGAACATGTGCGACAGCGCGCTGAAGCCGAAGGCGAGTGCCGAATTGGCGTTCATCTTCAGTGCGCGGTCGAGCGCAGTGATGGCGCCGTCATAGTCATGTGTGATGTTGGCGTTGACGAACGCCCCAATGCTCAGCGCCTGCGGATCGTCAACGCCGATGCTCAGTGCGAAATGGGCATGTTCCAGCGCTGCAGCCCTGTCCTCCGGATGGAATCCGCCGCGAAGGAAGCGCTGCTCATGCCCCCAGGCCGCAAAGGCGTGCGCCGGGGCATAATTCGGGTCGAGCCTCAGGGCCTCATCGAGGAGACGAAGCGCTTCGTCGGTGCGCCTTGGCGTGTTCGCGTAGACGTGCGGCAGGGCGCGCAGGTAAAGGTCGTACGCATCAAGGCTTTCGGGCCGCTTTCGGCGCGCCCGTTCTATCTCGGCCCGCCGCAGCGACGGCTCGATTGCGCCAACGATGCTTTCGGTCAGCCGGTCCTGAAGGTCGAACACGTCTTCGAGCGCACCCTCGAACTTGTCGGCCCAGACATGGGTCGCATCCGTTCCCTCAACGAGCTGTCCGGTGATGCGCAGGCGGCTTCCAGCCTTGCGGACGCTTCCTTCCAGCACGTATCGAACGCCAAGGTCTTTGGCGACCTGGCGGATGTCCACTGTCTTTCCCCTGTAGGAGGCGAAGGTGGAATTCCTGGCAATCACGAACAGGCCGGGTACCTTCGACAGGCCGGTGATCAGGTCTTCGACAAGCCCGTCGGCGAAATAGTCCTGTTCGGTGTCGCCGCTCATGTTTGTGAAAGGCAACACTGCCAGCGACGGTTTGTTCGGGAGGGACAACAGCGCGGGCGGAGGCGTGGCGGCGGTCGAGCCTTCCATGACAACGCGATAGGCAGGGACCGGCTCGGAGATGTTCTTGACCTGCTGGTCGCCCATCGATTCAAACGAGAACGCGAGCTTCTTTTCAACCTCGCGCGCGACCTTGCCGGAGACGCATATTCCGCCGGGCTCGGCTAGTTGCTGAAGCCTGGCCGCGACGTTGACGCCCTCGCCATACCGGTCCTTGCCCTCGACGATCACCTCGCCGAGATTGACGCCGGTCGCATCACGATGTGAAGCGGCCGTTTTGTTCTATCGGTCCGCAGGCGCGCGTCCATAAAGCAGAAGCATGGCAACGATCACGATGCCATAGGTGATTTGGCGGCCCTGCTTCCGGCATTTGCATCACGGAAAGGATGGATTGCAGCAGCGTGATCAGGATCACGCCCGCCACGGTGCCGAAATAGGACCCGCGGCCGCCCAGGATGGATGTTCCGCCAAGCACGACCGCAGCGATGGCCGGCAGCAGATAGGCATCGCCCATGGACTGGGCTGCCTTGGAGGCATAGCCCGCAAGCAGAACGCCTCCGAAGGCGCTGAGACCGCCTGCGACTGCAAATGCGGCCATGACGACGCGCCGCGTGTTCGCGCCCGAGAGGTAGGCAGCCCGCTCCTGGTTGCCGATTGCGTATACGGCGCGCCCGAATGCCGTCCGCGTAAAGAGCGAAGACCGTGGCCCAGCCGATCGATCGCCCACGCAATGACGGCATTTGGCAGGCCCGGGAGCAGGAAGCCGGTGGCAAGATAGCGCATTGCCGGCGATGCGGAATCCTGCGGCGAGAACCCGCCGGTATAGACGACCATCAGCCCCTGGGCGACGGCATTGGTGGCAAGCGTTATGATCATCGAGGGAATGCGCAGGTACGCTACTCCCACTCCGTTGACGAAGCCGATGGTCATTCCGCAAAGCACGCCGAAAGGAACGGCCAGGAACGAGCCGATCGGGCCATATGCCGCAGCAGCAGAGGCCATCATCGCGCCGGCCGCTACTGCCCAGGGCACGGACAGGTCGATCTGGCCGAGCAGGATGACGAGCATCATGCCGGTCGCGATGACGCCAAGGAAGGATGCCACTTTCAATTGTTGGAGCAGGTATTCGGGCGAAAGGAAGCTCGGTGAATAGAGGCTGCCGACGACCAGGAGAAGAACGATGCAGGCAAAAGCGGTCACCACCGCCGGATCCGCCCGCCGGATGAATTTCGGCAGGCGGCTAACCGGCTGGTCCGTGGTCATATCGCTCATCCGAACCACTCCAGCCGATTACGCACGCGAAACAGGGCGAAGGCGCCGAAGCTGACCGCGAAAAGCAGCACGACGCCCTGGAAGAGCGGCTGCCATAGCGGATCGAAGTCGAAGACGAACAGCAGATCGCCAATGGTCCGAAAGGCAAAAGCGCCAAAGACTGCGCCAATGGCGCTGCCGCGTCCGCCGAACAGCGAAACGCCGCCGAGCACAACCGCGGCGATCGAAAACAGCGTGTAGGCGTTGCCGCTCGCATAGGCCGCCTCGCCCGTGTAGGTGAAGAAGGTCAGGAACAGCCCGCCGATCGCGGCAAACAGGCCGGACAGCGTGTAGGCGACGAACTTGGCCCGCTTGATCGGCATGCCGGACATATAGGCCGCGACTTCGGACGAGCCCGTGGCATAGGCTGCGCGCCCGGTGACGGAACGGCTGAACGGCACCCAAATGAAGAGCACGACAGCGATGAGCACGACGAGGCTGGTGGGCACGATGCCGAACAGCCTTCCCGTCAACGCGTCGGCAAGGTCTTCATTGACCGATCCGCCAGGAAAGGGTCGTAGGAGCAGCGCCAGGCCAAAATAGATCGCTCCGGTCGCAATAGTCGCCACGATCGGCTGCAATCGTCCGAATATGACGATGGCGCCGTTAGTCGCGCCGCACAGAAGTCCCGACCCGAGCACCACGGCCACTCCGAAGGCAGTTTCGGCGGCGGTGCCGACCACCAGCCAGGATGCCAGGCAGTTGGTCAGGACGAAGATCATGCCAGCGGAAAGATCGATACCGGCGGTGATTACGACCAGCGTCTGCGCCATCGCCACGAGGGCCAGCAGCACACCTTTGTTGGCCGCGGTCTGCACAACATTGGCGCTGAAGCCAGCCTGGTGGTTTGAAACGTAGATGATGAACATGAAGACAAAGATGCCCAGGGCAAGCAGTGTCCCCCGCTGCTCGGCGAGCCAGTAACGCCATCCCGTCACGCTGTAGTCTCCTGGACCATTCCTGTCTCCGTCTCCTGAATGTTGAGTGCACTGGCGACCAACGCCCGCTCGGTTATCTCCGCGCCGGCCAGTTCGCGCTTGATCGACTCCATCATAGAGGACGAGCACACGATCACAGCATCCGATCAATTCGTCGTAGTCGGTGGAATAGAACAGGATCGCCGCTCCGGCTTCGGAAAGGCGGCGCAGCAATTGGTACATCTGCTGCTTGGTGCCGACGTCGATGCCACGCGTGGGATCGTTGAGCAATATGATGCGCGGCCTTCGCATCAGCCATTTTGCGATCACAACCTTCTGCTGGTTGCCGCCGGACAGCGACCCGACCGGAATGTCGTAACCCGGCGTCTTGATTGCGAGAAGCTCAACCATCTCGTCGACAAGCCGCCCCTCGGCGACACGGTCGATGACCCCCATCCTGGTAAGGCGGTCGAGAACGGCAAACGACAGGTTGTCTCGCACCGTCATCGGGAGCATCAATCCTTCCGTCTTGCGATCCTCGGGGATCAGCGCCATGCCGATCCCGTCCGAGCGCGCATCCGCGGGGCTGGTGATCGAGACGGGCTTCCCGCCGACGAGCACTTGACCGGACAGGCCGCGAAGCACGCCGAAGAACGCAAGCAGAAGCTCGCGCTGCCCCTGCCCGTCGAGACCGCCGAGCCCCACCACCTCGCCTGCACCTACCCGGAACGATATGTCGCTTAGCCGGTCCATCCAACGAAGGTTGCGGCATTCGAGCAGCGGAGGGCCGGAATCGGCCGGTCTCTGGCGCTTGGGCGGGAAGACGTGGTGATAGTCGCGGCCAATCATCAGTCCGACGACCTCGGCGTCCGACTTGGTGCCCGCTTCGTAGGTCGCGACATTGCGGCCGTTGCGAAACACTGTGCATTGATCGGCGAGTTCGGATATCTCGTGCATCCGGTGCGAAATGTAGAGGATCGCCAGACCTTCCGAACGCAGCCGCCTGAGCACTGAAAAGACCTTGGATACGTCGGAGGCAGTCAGTGCGGAGGTCGCTTCGTCAAGGATGAGAATGCGCGGCTTGCGCGCAAGCGCCTTGGCGATCTCCACCATCTGCCGGCGTGACAGAGGCAGATCCTTGACCAGGGCGGAAGGATGGATGTCTTCCGCGCCGGCACGGGCCAGCGCCTCCCTGGCAATCCGCCGCTGCGCCTTGCGGTCGATCATGCCGAAGCGTTTCGGCGGATCGGAAATGGAGATGTTGTCGGCCACGCTGAGTTCCGGGATAAGCGAAAGCTCCTGGAAGATGCTGACGATACCAGCCTGGTTGGCGGCGGCAGGCGAGGCGAAGGTGACCTCGCTTGCCTGCATCGTCATGCGGCCCTCGTCAGGCGCTACGACACCCGCCACTATCTTGATGAGCGTCGATTTGCCTGCGCCGTTCTCGCCGAGGATCGCGTGGATGCGGCCCGGATATACGGTCAGCTCCGCCTTCTCGAGCGCCTGCACGCCGCCATAGCGTTTGGACACGCCTTCCATGCGGAAGAGCGGGACCGCGGACTCTGACGGACTTGCCTCCATCGGACTTCCCCGCCGCACCGTTCGAACGCCGCGGGAACTCCGCGACGTTCGGCCGTTTGGGTCAGACTACTGGTTCTCTTTGCTCTGCCCCATGATTTCCTGCGCGGAGAAATTGATGCCGCAGGTCGGGAAGGAGTTGCCGACAAAGAAATTGTCGGATTGGTCGGGATAGAAGTCCTGGCCCTCCTTGAAGTTCGGATCTTCGACGATCGCCAGCGGCAGCTTTACCGACTGCGGCACGATCTGGCCTTCGAGGGCGGCGATCGCGGTCTTGATCGCGACGGCAACCTGCGCCGGACCGGTGCCGGCCGAGGAGCACTTCAGTCCTTCGCCGGCAAACTTCGCGCAGAATTTGCGGAAGCCGTTTTCCGTCTCGCCGCCGAAGGGAACGAACGGATGCTTGGCGTCGATCATGGCCTGCACAACGCCGGTATCGCCGCCTTGCGCGGTTATTCCGTCGAATTTCTTGTGCACTGCGATCGCGTCCGCGGTTGCCTTCTGCGCGGTCGGGTCATCCCATTTTCCAAGCACTTCCACCACATCCCAGGTCTTGCCGGACGCATCAAAGGTCTCATGGATGCCGTTGTGCCGGTCGGTGTCGACCGACGTGCCAGCCACACCACGTACCTCGAGCACCTTGCCGCCCTCGGGCAGATGCTTGACCAGCCAGTCCGCCCACAGCACCCCCAGACCCTTCTGGTCGACATTGACATTGACGGCATCCTCGGTGTCGAGGATGTTGTCGAAGGCGACGAGAACAACGCCCGCATCCTTCGCGCGCTTGATGACTGGCGAGAAAGCGGTTGGGTTCTGGGCGTTGACGACGATCGCGTCATAGCCGGAGTCGATGAAATTGTTGATCGCCGAGATTTGCGCCGGCACGTCCTCGCCGGTCGAAACAACCTTGAATTCCTTGAGCTTGGCAGCGACGTCGGGTTGAGCCGCGTAGGCTTTCGCCGTCTGGATCATCTGGATTCGCCAGGTGTTGGCGATGTAGCCGTTAGCGAGCGCTATGCGATACGGCCCTTCCTTTTTCGGAAACTTGAAGAACTTGGTTTCGGCCGTCCAGGGTACGAAGCAGTCCGGTTCGGCGGCCGGGCCGCTAACGATTTCCGGTTCGGCGATCGCCGTGGAAGCTCAGCATTGTAAGCGCGGCAGCGGCGACGATGCCGCCGATCATTGACTTGATCATCGACTATCCTCCCATTTGCATTGCATTTTGTTGTTGAGCGCATTCGAGCGAGCCTGCCTGCGCCCGGATCGCGGACGTGCGGCAGCTTTGATGGCCACACGTCGAAAGACTTCCTCCTTTTCTGACGGATACACCACTCCATAAATTATCGTATAATATGAATTTAACAAGTCCGACTGAATCGGCCGGCATCGCAGTAAGCACCGTCGGCCTGTCGCCAGAAAATGGGCGATAGCGCCCTCGAACAAGTGCCCTGAATCTCAACACACCCTAATCGACGTTCGGCGCCCGAGGTGGCGCAAGGACAGGCACGCTTGGGCGCAGGTCCCCCGCGAGTTCGATCCAAGGCATCTTTGGCCGAGGATTGAGGAAGCTCCTCTCCCTCTAATTCGGGCGGAACCTTCCAGCCCGGATCCACGCCTTCCATGTTCGGAAGTTCATGGGCAATCCCCTTGTGACAATCGATGCAGGTGGCGTGGCCGGGCAGCAGGTAGCGTGTATGGATTTCTGCCGCGCGCTCGCGTTTGCCTGGTGAGGTCCATGGCAACCGAGGAGTGGCAGTTGCGGCATTCCAGGCTGTCATTGGCCTTCAGGCGCGCCCATTCGTGCTGTGCCAGTTCCCGCCGGTGATCGAGGAACTTCCGCCTTGTGTTGATCGTCCCGAAAATCTTGCCCCACACTTCCTTGGACGCCTGCATCTTGCGCGCGATCTTGTCGGTCCACTCGTGAGGCACATGGCAATCCGGGCACGATGCGCGCACGCCCGATCGGTTGGCGAAATGGATGGTGCGGGTCAGCTCCTGAAAGACGTTGTCGTACATTTCATGGCACGAGGTGCAGAAGCGTTCGGTATTGGTGATTTCGAGCGCCGTGTTGAAGGCGCCCCAGAACAGCACGCCGCCGATAAAGCCGCCGAGCGTCAGGAAGCCAAGGCTGAGCGTGACGGCCGGTGTGCTCAGAATTTTCCAGGCCCACAGCGCCGTATCCCTCAGCCATTGCATGGCCTTACTCGCTTCCGGCAGGCTCGACGCCCAGTTCGCTCATGTCCTTGAAACGGTTTTCGACAAGTGGCGGGACATCGGCCTGGGGCACATGGCAGGCAGTGCAGAAGTAGCGGCGTGGGGAAACGTCAGCGATCATCTGTCCGTCACGCGTCATGTAATGGGTGACGCTGATCATCGGCGCGCCCGAGCCTTGCGTAAATTCGCGCTTGTGACAGGAAAGGCAACGGTTCGTGTTGACCGAGAGCTGGTAGCCCTCGATCGAATGCGGAATGACGGGCGGTTGCTCCGGATAGGCCCGCATATGCCTGACGTCGTCGGTCACCCATTTCGGGATCGGCGGGGCCGGATCCGTTTCCATGGGTGGCGTTGCGCCAGTCAGCTCCGATTGGATCTGCGCAAGGGCTGCCGTCCCGGCGCAGTAGAGAGCGATGGCGGCGATGGCAAGCCGGCGCCGCACGGCTACGCGACGGGGACGATCTTGACTGCGCATTTCTTGAAGTCCGTCTGCTTGGAGATGGGATCCGTCGCATCGAGCGTGACCTTGTTGATCAGCTGGCTCGCATCGAACCACGGAACGAAGACCACGCCTTTGGGCATCCGGTTGCGGCCGCGTGTCTCGATACGGGAACGGATTTCACCGCGCCTGGAAACGATGCGCACTTCCGCACCCTGATTGATGCCACGCTGCCTGGCATCTTCGGCGTTCATGAAACAGACCGCGCCCGGAAACGCGCGATAAAGTTCCGGCACCCGCATCGTCATCGACCCCGAATGCCAGTGCTCGAGGACACGGCCCGTCACCAACCAAACGTCGTATTCGTCGTCGGGCGGTTCGGCCGGAGGCTCATAGGGAACAGCGAGGATGACAGCCTTCCCGTCCGGACGCCCATAAAACCTTACGCCTTCGCCCGGCTTCACATAGGGGTCGAGCCCTTCCCTGTAGCGCCAGAGGGTCTCTTTCCCGTTCACGACTGGCCAGCGCAGTCCGCGTCCCTGGTGGTAGAGGTCGTAAGGCGCAAGGTCGTGACCGTGGCCGCGCCCGAACTCGGCATACTCCTCGAACAGGCCCTTCTGGATGTAGAACCCGAATTCCTGGGCTTCGCTGTTCTCGTAGTCCGGATCGATCTCGCTCCTAGGAAAACGATCGACGCTGCCATTTGCGAAGAGCACGTCGAACAGCGTCTTGCCGCGATAGTCGGGGTTGGTATCCAGAATTTGCGGTGGCCAGACCTCGTCGGTCGTGAAGTGCCGGGAGAACTCCGCCAACTGCCAGAGATCGGAGCGCGACTCTCCCGGCGCCTGCACCAACTGATGCCAGACATGCGTGCGACGCTCGGCGTTCCCGTAAGCTCCTTCCTTTTCCACCCACATTGCGGCCGGCAGAACAATATCGGCCGACATGGCGGTGATGGTCGGATAGGCGTCCGAGACGACGATCAGATTGTCGGGATTGCGATAGCCCGGATAGGTCTCCTGGCTGTCGTTGGGTGCTGCCTGCACGTTGTTGTTGACCTGCACCCAGTAGAAGTTGAGCTTGCCGTCCTTGAGCATCCGGTCCTGTTGCACAGCATGATAACCGGGCTTCTCGGGCAACAATCCGGGCGGGAGTTTCCAAATTTCCTCCGCGTGCTTTCGATGTTCGGGGTTGGTCACCACCATATCGGCCGGCAGGCGGTGAGCGAACGTGCCCACCTCGCGCGCCGTGCCGCAGGCCGATGGCTGGCCCGTCAGCGAAAACGGGCTGTTGCCGGGTTCGGAGATCTTTCCGGTCAGCAGGTGAAGGTTGTAGACCATCTGGTTGGCCCAGACGCCGCGGACATGCTGGTTGAATCCCATCGTCCACAGCGACATCACCTTTCTGCCCGGCTCGGCATAGAGTTCGGCCAGTTCCTCCAGGAACGATGCCTCCACGCCGGTGAGTTCGGCAACCTTATCGAGCGTATATTCCGACACGAACGCCTTGAACGCCTCGAAGTCGATCGGGTCCATTCGCCCCGGATCGGCAGCGCCCGTGGCCTTCTTCTCCAGCGGGTGTTCCGGCCTGAGCCCATAGCCGATGTCGGTTGCGCCGCGCATGAATGTCGTGTGGTTTTTCACGAAATCGTCGTTGACGCGGCCGCTCTGAATAATGTGGTTCGCGATATAGTTCAGGATCGCGAGATCGGTGCCGGGCGTGAAGACGATCGGGATATCCGCGAGGTCCATGCTGCGGTGGGTGAAGGTCGACAGCACCGCCACTTTGACGTGCTCGTTGCCCAGCCTGCGGTCGGCGACACGGGTCCACAGAATGGGATGCATCTCGGCCATGTTGGAGCCCCACAGCACGAAAGCGTCGGCATTCTCGAAATCGTCATAGCAGCCCATCGGCTCGTCCATGCCGAAAGTGCGCATGAAGGCATAAGCGGCCGAGGCCATGCAGTGACGGGCATTGGGGTCGAGGTTGTTGGAGCGGAAGCCGGCCCGCATCAGCTTCGTTGCGGCATAGCCCTCGAAGATCGTCCATTGGCCCGAGCCGAACATGCCGATGGCTTCAGGCCCCTTGTCCTTGAGGACCTTCTTCACCTTCTCGGCCATGACTTCGAACGCTTCATCCCAGGAGACGGACTCGAAGTCGCCCTCTTTGTCGAATACCCCGTTGCGCTTGCGCATGAGCGGCGTCGTGAGGCGGTCCGCGCCATACATGATCTTGGACAGGAAGTAGCCCTTCACGCAGTTGAGGCCGCGGTTGACCTCCGCCTGCATGTCGCCATGAGTGGCGACAACCTTGCCGTCCTTTACACCCACCATGACGCCACAGCCCGTTCCACAGAAGCGGCACGGCGCCTTCGACCATTTGATTTGCAGGGCGCTGACGCCGCCTGGCACAGGTTGCGCAGAAGCCGGCAGCGCAATGCCGGCGGCGGCTGCCGCAATCGCGGCGGCCTGTGATTTAAGCAGTTGGCGGCGGTTCAGTTCTGCGGCCATGGCTCGCGGCCCTCCAACTCGACGATCTGCTCGAACACCATGTTGGCGGCGATCACCCCGTCGAGTGTGCTCATCGCCGTTAAGAGCCCGCCAAGCTCGCCGGTGCTTCCAGCCTCCATGACGATGACGACGCGGTGGTTGTCATGCGCCTTGATCTCTACGCCAGGCATCGCCGAAATGACGCGCATCACCGATGCCATCCGTCCCGGCATGACGGACACGACAGCGCTCGACACATGGTAGACGCCTTGATCGGGTTCGCGCTGCTTGCCTGTGAGGAAGGTCCTGCGGTTGAGGCTGGGTGAGCCGGTCATCGCTCAGCTTCCGGGAGGACCGGGCGGTCCGAAGATAAGCTGTAGCATCCAAACCAGAAAACCGTAGCCGCCGACGACGCCGACAGCGACGACCGGCCAGATGCCGAACGCCAGCGCGAAGAAAGCAATGAGCTCCCTCCGGCGAAGGGACGCAGGACGCCTCAGTGCTCCCGGTCCGGTCTTGTCCTGGGTCATGAACCGCCTCATGCGCCTCGGACGTGCTGCCGCACAAATGCGGCTTCACTAACAGTCAGGCTATCCCCATTTGGAGATATTTCAATAGCCTGCGTGCTTGCTGTCAGGCGTTGGGTGTTGCGCCGCGCCGCTCGAGTGCGGTCTTGCGGATGATGTCCGCGATTTCCGGATTGCTGCTGGTCAGCATATGGAAGTCCACCGAGTGCAGCGACAATAACGAGGCCGCAGTCGCCGCGCTCACGGTCGCCGAGCGCGGCTCGCCGCTGATCAGGGCCATTTCGCCGAAGAAGCTGCCAGACCCAAGCTCTACCGGGTTCGGGGTCGCGACACTGACGCGGCCCTCGACGATGAAGAACATCTGGTCGCCGGCCTCGCCCTTGCGGCATATCACGGCGCCGGCCGGCACGATGCGGGGCCTTAGCGCTCGCACGATCTCGATGAGCGCGGCGGAGCCAAGTCTCTGGAACAGCGGTACCGCCGCAACAAGTTCCCAATTGCGCACGAAATCCTGGCGACGGATTTCTTCATAGAAGCCTGTTGCGAGGATGCCGGCCCAGAGCGCAAAGATGCCGATGCCGCTCAGCATGACCAGCCCGGCAAGTACGCGGCCGGCGAAGCTCTGCGGAATCTCGTCGCCATAGCCGGTGGTCGACAACGTGGCCACCGCCCACCACATCGCCTGGGGAATGCTGCCGAACTTGTCCGGCTGGACGCCGCGCTCGATGATGTAGGCCGCGAGCGCCGCACCAAACAGGACGATGCCGAAGATCGAGGTCACGCCGATCAGGTTGCGCGCTTCGTTGGTCAGGACCCTGCCCATCAGCCGGAAGAAGGTCGAATCGCGCAGAGGCTTCAGCAGCCAGATGGAACAGTAGAGGCTCTGATCGCGCGTGCCGACGAGCAGGAACGCGGCGAGGGGGACCAAAACCGCGAGCACATCGATGGCGATTGCCGGCCTTCTGTCCCGGACATCTCGCGCCGCCGGCATGATCAGCGTCTCGGCCAGTTGCAGGACATATATGACCCAGATGCCGGCGAGCAGGGCCTCCAAAATGAGCCTGGTTCGTCCAGCCATGTCTGGTGTCGTGAGTGCAGCTACCGCCACGAGCCCGATCGCCGCCAGCAGCGCGTTGAGCGGCGCAGAAATCCTCGACAAAGGCAGTGCCGTCATTCAATACCCCGAGCCGTCTACCACCACGTCTTAGGGTGGGTTGGTATTCAGGTGATGCCGGCCTGCAAATGGCTGTCTTCTGCGCTTCCGGTACTCACGTACCCAACGTACGCTGCGTGCCGGTTCTCGAAAACCGCCATTTTCGGCTCGGCCTGACCTGAATCTCAACACACCCTAGGATAGGATGCCTTCAGGCGAAGCGCAAAGGTGCCGAAACGAAACCCGGGACCCAGCTCAGGGGGTTGTCGCCCTGACCTACCAGCATACAAAACCACCATCGACGATAAGGTCTATGCCGGTGACGAACGAGGAAGCACGGCTTGCGAGAAATACGGCTGGGCCGATCATTTCCTCGGGCGCGGCCAATCGGCCCATCGGGGTGTCCCGCTCGAAGATCTTCACCTGGTCGGCGACTTCGGGTCGACGGTTCATCGGCGTAAGCGTGTAGCCGGGGCTGATTGCGTTGACCCTGAGCCCGCGATCAACCCATTCCATCGCCAGGCTTTTGGTCAGGTGAATAACCGCCGCCTTCGACGAATTGTAGTGTGCCTGCGTCAGGTCGCGGTTGACGATTGAGCCGGACATCGAGGCGATGTTGATGATGGAACCCTTTCTTCGCGGCAGCATGCTTCGCGCTTCCACCTGGCAGGACAGGAAAACGCCGGTGACGTTGACGTCGTAAACCCTCTGCCATTTTTCCAGGGAAAGCGCCTCGGCTTCGCCGCCCGCACCGATACCGGCATTGTTGACGGCTATGGACAACGGACCAATGTCCTGTTCCATCCGGGCAACAGCATTCGAAAGGTCGGCCTCGGAGGTTACCGTGCCTTCGAGAGCCAAAGCTTTTCGGCCAAGGGCGCGAACCCTCCGCGCGGTTTCTTCCAGACCACCTTTCGATGCGTGGCCGAAACAGGCGACATCGGCACCTGCCTCGGCCAGCCCAATGGCGATCGCCTGCCCAATGCCGCTGCCTGCGCCTGTGACCAGCGCAGCCTCGCCAAACAGATCGAACAGGCCCGATTTCGTTCTCTCAGCAGAATTTGGCGTCAATTTTCGGTCCCCCGTCACGGAGCGATTTGAGCCTTCAATTGAGACTGAAGTTGTATGCTGCCGAGTCACCTTCATCAAGTAAAGTGCTGCACGCCGCCGCCGCAGATCAAATGGCTCTGCCTGAAATTGGCGAGCCGGCAAGCTTGACGACAACCGCGGTATCGGGAGTAAGAGAAAGCACAATGCGGCAGGCGCTGCGGGTGAAAGTTCAGCAGCGGGTCAACGTCACAAAATACCGCATTGCTGCATGACGGTTGCTGTGTTAAATAGATGACCGATCGGTCGGTTAATTATAGACAAAATTTGCGCAGGAAGGAATAGTGCGTGTCCGAAGCCTTTGTCTGTGATGCGGTGCGCACACCTATAGGCCGCTATGGCGGCGCGTTATCAGCGGTGCGGGCCGATGATCTGGCGGCGATCCCGCTTGCTGGGCTGATGCAGCGCAATCGGGATGTGGATTGGTCGAAGGTCGACGATCTGATTTATGGCTGTGCCAACCAGGCGGGTGAGGACAATCGCAATGTCGGCCGCATGGCCGTACTTCTGTCGGGCATGCCGCTTTCGGTTCCTGGAACCACGGTCAACCGTCTTTGCGGATCGGGCATGGACGCGGTCGGCATGGCGGCGCGGGCGATCCGCGCGGGTGATTGCGATATGGTGATCGCCGGTGGCGTCGAAAGCATGAGCCGCGCGCCCTTCGTTATGCCCAAGGCCGACAGCGCCTTTTCCCGTTCGAATGCAATTTACGACACGACCATCGGTTGGCGTTTCGTCAACCCCAGGACGAAGGCGGCCTTCGGTGTGGATTCCATGCCGGAAACGGCGGATAATGTTGCCAGTGACTTCGGCGTCAACCGGGCCGACCAGGATGCCTTCGCGTTTCGCAGCCAGGCGCGCTGGGCGGCGGCGCAGGAAGCGGGCCTGTTTGCCGCCGAGATCGTTCCGGTCAGCATTCCGCAGAAGAAGGGCGAAGCGCTTCTGGTCGATCGCGACGAGCATCCGCGCTCCGGTACGACAGTGGAGCAGCTGGCGGCACTCAAGGGCATCAACGGCCCGGACCGCACGGTGACGGCCGGCAATGCCTCGGGCGTCAATGACGGTGCGGCGGCGCTGCTGATTGCAAGTGAGGCCGCCGCGAAGGCCGAGGGGCTTACTCCCAAGGCGCGCGTCGTAGCCATGGCTGCGGTCGGCGTCGAGCCGCGCATCATGGGCATTGGACCGACGCCGGCCGTGCGCCGGGTGCTTGAGCGTGCCGGTCTTGCGATCGGACAGATGGACGTGATCGAACTTAACGAAGCCTTCGCCGCGCAAGCGCTTGCCGTGCTTCGCGATCTCGGCCTTCCGGACGACGCGGCGCATGTGAATCCCAATGGCGGAGCCATCGCCATGGGCCATCCGCTCGGCATGAGCGGCGCACGCCTTGTGACGACGGCCACCTATCAGCTCCATCGCCAAGGCGGGCGCTATGCGCTGTGCACCATGTGCATCGGCGTCGGCCAGGGCATCGCTATCGTTCTCGAGCGCGTCTGACGCGCAATGAGGGAGGAGATGACATGTATGCACAAATGGTGAAAACCGACGGCACGCGCGTCAGAAGCCTCAACGAGATGGACCCTCAGGAGCGCGCTTTCCAGGAACGCGTCGACGCCGGACAGAAAATCGAACCCAAGGAATGGATGCCGGAGGGCTATCGCAAGACACTGGTGCGTCAGATCAGCCAGCACGCGCATTCCGAGATCGTCGGACAGCTGCCCGAAAGCAACTGGATCACACGGGCGCCGACGCTCGAGCGCAAGGCGATCCTGCTGGCCAAGGTGCAGGACGAAGCGGGTCACGGCCTCTACCTCTATTGCGCGGCCGAAACACTCGGTGTCAGCCGCGACGAACTCTACGACCAGCTCCATACGGGCAAGGCGAAATACTCGTCGATCTTCAACTACCCGACGCTGACCTGGGCGGATATCGGCGCCATCGGCTGGCTGGTGGATGGCGCGGCGATCATGAACCAGGTGCCTTTGCAGCGCTGCTCCTACGGCCCCTATTCTCGGGCGATGGTCCGCATCTGCAAGGAGGAAAGCTTCCACCAGCGTCAGGGCTACGACATCCTGATGAAGATGGTGAAGGGCACGCTGGCGCAGAAGGCGATGGTGCAGGACGCGCTGAACCGCTGGTGGTGGCCGTCGCTGATGATGTTCGGTCCCTCCGACGATGCCTCGGTCCATTCGGCACAATCGATGGCCTGGAAGATCAAGCAGAATTCGAACGATGAGCTGCGCCAGAAATTCGTCGACCAGACCGTGCCGCAGGCGGAATATCTGGGGCTGACGGTTCCTGATCCGAAGCTAAATTGGAACGAGGAAAAGGGCGGCTACGATTTCGGCGAACCGGACTGGACGGAATTCTTCGAGGTGATCGCAGGAAACGGCCCCTGCAATGCCGAGCGCCTCGGTGCGCGCAAGAAGGCATGGGAAGACGGCGCCTGGTTCCGCGACGGTCTTCTGGCCTATGCCGGGAAGGCGGAGTCCCGTCGGTCTGCCGCGCTGGGCGCGGCTGAACAGGCGTCATGATCCGGACGTCCGGGGGGCGTCCATTTGGGTAGCGGGCGTCTTCCCGCGGTGTACAGCGAGCCAGGGAGAAAAGTCATGTCCGCCGAATGGCCGCTTTGGGAAGTTTTCATCCGCGGCCAGCACGGCCTCAACCACCGGCATGTCGGCAGCCTGCACGCGCCTGACGCCGAAATGGCGATCAACAATGCCCGTGACGTCTATACCCGCCGCAACGAAGGCGTCAGCATCTGGGTGGTGCGCTCCAACGACATCGCGGCCAGCTCGCCTTCGGAAAAGGGCCCACTTTTCGAGCCGTCGAATTCCAAGGTCTACCGGCACCCGACCTTCTTCGACATTCCCGACGAAGTGGGGCACATGTAATGGGCGCCGCGACTGTGATCGATGCGGCGGTCGACCGCGCCGCGCTGTTTGAGTTTCTGCTGCGCATGGGCGACAGCACCTTGATCCTCGGCCACCGCGTTTCGGAATGGTGCGGTCATGCCCCGGCGCTGGAAGAGGACATTGCGCTCGCCAACACCGCGCTCGATTTGATCGGTCAGACGCAACTCTGGCTTGGGCTTGCCGGCGAAGTCGAGGGCAAGGGGCGCACTGCCGACGACCTCGCCTATCTGCGCGACGTTTTCGATTTTCGCAACCTGCTGATGGTCGAGCGCCCGAACGGTGATTTTGGCAAGACGCTGATGCGCCAGTTCCTCTTCGATGCCTGGCATTTCTCGATGTTGAAGGCGCTACAGGGCTCGGCGGACCGGCGCATCGCCGAGATCGCCGAGAAGGTCGCAAAGGAAGTTGCCTATCATCTCGACCGCAGCCGCGACCTGGTGATACGCCTTGGCGACGGCGCGGTCGAAAGCCACAGGCGCATGCAGGAAGCATTGGACGATCTCTGGACCTATACGGGCGAGATGTTCATGGGCGATGACGCCGATGTCGTGCTCGCCGCCGCCGGGATCGCTCCCGAACCGGCAAGCCTGAAGGCGGAATGGGACACGCTCGTCACTGAGACGCTGCTTGAGGCGACGTTGAAGAACCCCCCCGATGGCTACATGCAGAAAGGCGGCAGGCGCGGTGTCCACACCGAATATCTCGGCTATATCCTTGCCGACCTTCAGTTCCTTCAGCGCGCCTATCCGGGCGCGACCTGGTAGGGAGGCAGCGATGGCGACGGCAACGCGGCCCTCGATGGAAACAGTGTGGCGGTGGCTGGCCGAGGTTCCGGACCCGGAGATACCGGTCATCTCGGTGGTGGATCTCGGCATCATCCGCGATGTCGCCTGGGAAGAGGAGACGCTGGTGGTAACGGTCACGCCGACCTATTCCGGCTGTCCCGCCACAACCGTCATCAATCTCGATATCGAGCGGGCACTCAACGGGAACGGCGTTGACAAGGTCAGGCTGCAGCGCCGGCTTTCGCCGGCCTGGACCACCGACTGGATCAGCGCCGAAGGCCGCGAAAAGCTCAAAGACTACGGTATTGCGCCGCCGGTGGACGGCACTGCAGCAAACGGGGTCCTCCCGCGGCGGGTCGACCGCCTCTCCGGTCGCGCAGACCTGACGATCGCCTGTCCCCGTTGCGCCTCGACACGAACTGAAAAGATCAGCCAGTTCGGATCGACGCCCTGCAAGGCAAGCTATCGCTGCACTGACTGCCTGGAACCTTTCGACTATTTCAAGTGCATCTGACAGGAAAGCATAGTGGCGCGTTTCCATTCCCTTCAAGTCACCGAAGTCCGCCGCGATACCCGCGATGCAGTGGTCCTCACGCTCGTCCCGCGCGAGGAGGACCGCGCCGTCTTCGATTTCACCCAGGGGCAATACCTGACGTTCCGTCGCAAGTTCGACGGTGAGGAACTGCGCCGGTCCTATTCGATCTGTGCCGGACGCGACGAGGGCGTTTTGAAGGTCGGCATCAAGCGGGTCGATGGACGGCTGCTTCTCCACCTGGGCGAACGAGGAACTGCGCGCCGGCGACACGCTTGAGGCGATGCCGCCGATCGGGCGCTTTCTTCACCGCCATCGAGCCGGACGCGGCGAAGCACTACGTCGGCTTCGCCGGCGGCAGCGGCATCACTCCGGTCCTGTCGATCATCAAGACCACGCTCAGGCGCGAGACGCGGGCGCGCTTCACGCTCGTCTACGCCAACCGCCAGATCAGTTCGATCATGTTCCGCGAGGAGCTGGAAGATCTCAAGAACATCCATCTCGGCCGGCTGTCGGTTATTCACATTCTGGAAAGCGAAGCCCAGGACATCGATCTCTTCACCGGCCGCATCGACGCGGAAAAATGCGCCTCCCTGTTCGAGCACTGGATCGATGTGAAATCGGTCGATACCGCCTTCATTTGCGGCCCGGAACCAATGATGCTGGCGGTCGCCTCCGCACTCCGCAGTCAAGGACTGGAAGACGGCCAGATCAAGTTCGAGCTGTTCGCCTCCTCGCAGCCCGGCCGCGCGCGTCAAAAGGCCGAACGTGCGACCGGCGCCGACAAGGGCGCGCGCTGCCAGGCGACCGTCACGCTTGATGGGACAACGCGCAGCTTCAGTTTCCCGAAGCAGGGGCAGAGCCTGCTCGACGCTGCGCTCGAGAACAGAATGGACGCACCCTACGCATGCAAGGCGGGCGTTTGTTCGACGTGCCGCGCCAAGGTGCTCGAGGGCGAGACGGAGATGCAGGCCAACCATTCGCTCGAAGACTACGAGGTCCGGCAGGGCTACGTTCTGACCTGCCAGTGCTACCCGCTCAGCGACCGGATCGTCGTCAGCTACGACCACTAGTGTGGCGAATCCGAAATTCGTATCGCGTTGGAGCGAGGCTCGGATCGAATTTCGGATTCAAAGCCACACGAGCAACTTGATTGAATCTCGTGTGGTCTACGGATTTGAAGTTCCTGAACGCGGATGCCATGGAAATGACAGGAACTTCAAATCCACCACACGAGTGATAGCGTCGAGAGTTCGAGGGAGTTGAAGCCCATGTCCGAGACGATGCCAATCGAGGAATATCTCGCTCAAGGAGGCGTGCTGTCCTCGCCGGACAATGTGCCTCCGCGCTATCGAGGCGAGCTGCTTCGCCTGATGGCGAGTTTCGTTGACAGCGAATTGGCTGGGGCCGCCGGTTTCGCCGATACGATAAACGATGCGCCGGGCATCAAGGAGCGCATCTCGGCCGCCCGGATTGTCTTGGAAAAAACCGATCACGCAGGCCGCGTGCTAGAAATCATGGGCAACTTCGGCGCCGACACGCGGCGCTATGCCGTCCATCACCCCTGGTCCGAGCGCATGGCCCGCAACGCCGACATCGGCGCCAGCCGTCGGGCCGGCGACATGCGTCTTTCAGTTTTCCACTATCCACTGGAAGGCTGGGTCGACGCGGTGGTGATGAACGTGCTGATGGGCAGGGCCGGTGTCATCCAACTCAAGGAACTGGCGCGTGTCTCCTACCAGCCGCTGGCCGAGGTGTTCCGCGCAATCCTCCCGCGCGAGGCCCGTCACGCCGAACTTGGCGCAGCTGGGCTGGCGCGCATCGCCGAATCTGACGCCGGAGCCAAGGCCGCGCGGGAATCGCTCGCCTATTGGCGGTCCCGTGTTGCGGCAAGCTTTGGTCTGCCCGGCTCGGCCCGCTTCGAGTTGCTTGCCCGTTTCGGCCTCCGCCATACTCCAAACGAGACGCTGCTCGCCGAATGGCAGTCGTCAGTCGATGCGCAGCTTGCCGCGCTGAACCTGAACTGAGCGGAAGGGTACGAAATGAACGTGATGGCAAACCGGCCCAGCCGGCTCGAAAGCTATGTCGGCGGCGTGTGGATTGCAGGCGCGAAGGAAGGCCTGCCGCTTCTCGACGCCTCGACCGGGGCGCCGGTGGCGCTGATCGATTCCACCGGCATCGATTTTGCAGCCGCGCTCGCCTATGGGCGTGAAAAGGCAGGCCCGGCGCTGCGCCGCATGTCGTTCCATGAACGCGCAGCGATGCTGAAGGCGCTTGGCCAGGCCCTGATGGAGCGAAAGGAGGAGTTCTATGCCCTCTCGACCGCCACCGGTGCCACCCGGCCGGATAGCTGGGTGGATATCGAAGGCGGCATCGGCACGCTTCTTTCCTACGCCTCGAAGGGCAGGCGGGAACTGCCGAACACGCGCGTGCTGGTCGATGGCGACGTCGAAGCCCTGTCGCGCGACGACAGCTTTTCGGCACAGCATATCCTGACGCCGCTGCAGGGTGTGGCGGTGCATATCAATGCTTTCAATTTTCCGTGCTGGGGTATGTTGGAGAAACTGGCCCCCACCTTGCTCGCGGGCATGCCGGCCATCGTGAAACCGGCCAGCCAGACCGCTTATCTCACGGAACTGATGGTGCGGCGAATGGTGGAAACCGGGCTTCTGCCGGAAGGCGCGGTCCAGCTTGTCTGCGGTTCCGTCGGCGATCTCCTGGACCATGTCGACGGCCAGGACGTGGTTACTTTCACCGGCTCGGCCGAGACCGGGCGCAGGCTGAAGTCCCATCCGGCGATCGTCGAAAATTCCGTGCGCTTCACCATGGAGGCCGACAGCCTCAATGCTGCCGTTCTTGGTCCCGATGCGGCTCCCGGAACGGAGGAATTCGACCTCTTCGTCAAGGAGGTGGCGCGCGAGATGACGATGAAGGCCGGCCAGAAGTGCACCGCCATCCGCCGGGTGATCACGCCGCGCGTCCATTGCGATGCGCTGGTGGCCGCGCTTGGAGAGCGGCTGGGCAAGACCGCACTCGGCAACCCCGCCCACGAAAGCGTGAGGATGGGGCCTCTTGCAAGTCTTGACCAGCGGGAGGAAGTGCGTGCGCGCATCCACGACCTTGCTGACGAGGCCGAGATCGTCGCGGGCGACCCGGACAATCCGCGCGTGGTCTCCGGCGACGCGGAAGCCGGCGCGTTCCTCAACCCGGTGCTTCTCTATTGCGACAGGCCCGGCAGTGCGAGCGCGATCCACGACGTGGAGGCCTTTGGCCCGGTCAGCACGGTCATGCCTTACGACACGGCCGAGGAGGCGGTTCTGTTGGCAAGGCGCGGCAGGGGCAGCCTTGTCGCCTCGGTCTTCACCAACGATCCGGTCTTCACCGAGGACGTCGTGCTTGGCCTGGCGCCGTTCCACGGCCGCGTGATGATCGGCAACCGCGGGAGCGCCAAGACTTCGACGGGCCACGGTTCGCCGTTACCGGGTCTCGTGCATGGCGGACCGGGCCGCGCAGGAGGCGGCGAAGAGTTGGGCGGTATTCGCGGCGTCGTGCACTACATGCAGCGTAGCGCGGTCCAGGGTACGCCGACGTTGCTGTCGGCTGTCACAGGCCGCTGGAACAAGGGCGCCGAGGTGCGCAACAATGGCGAACACCCTTTCCGCAAGTCCCTTGCGGAACTGAAGATCGGCGATCAGCTCGTGACCGGCTCGCGCACGGTGACGCTTGAAGACATCGAGCATTTTGCCCATTTCACCGGCGACACCTTTTACGCGCACATGGACGAGGATGCGGCGCGTGCCAATCCCTTCTTCGACGGACGCGTTGCGCACGGCTATCTCATCCTTTCCTTTGCAGCAGGTCTCTTCGTCGATCCGGCCCCAGGGCCCGTCCTTGCCAACTACGGCATCGACAATCTGCGTTTCCTGACGCCAGTCAATCCGGGCGACACGCTCACAGTCCGGCTCACCTGTAAGGAAATCAATCCGCGTGCAGGCGCCGAGTATGGGGAGGTTCGCTGGGATTGCCGCGTGACGAACCAGAACGATGCGACCGCGGCGCAATACGACGTCCTGACCATGGTCGCAAAGACAAGGAACTAGAGCAGCGGACGCACCGATGGAATCAGTGCCGGTGCTCTGCCCTGCGCGCGCAAGGGAGAAGGGGAAGGCGATGCCTCTACCGAACTGCCTTGACCCCTTCCAGGACGAGCGTGGTGGCGATGTCGGCATATTCGTCGCGGCTTATGGGTCCGCCGGGGCGAAACCACATATACACCCAGTTCATCATGCCGAAGAGCGACATGGTGACCGGCATCAACAGCGGGCGATCCTTGTTGAGGTTCGGATTGATGTCACCGATCACGGCCGAGAAGCGATTGACGATGCGTCGCTCGATTGCACGAATCTCGGCAAGCTGATCAGCCGATAGCGTGCCGCCAGCGTTGAGCTGGACCTTATGTTGATTGTCGGCGTCACGGTAATTTTCCAGAACTTGCCGCACGAGCAGGCGTAGCCGCGTTTCCGGCGGCGCGTCAGGCTGGTCAGCAGCATCGATGGCTGCGTCGAGTTCCTTCAGATGCGTGCGGATGATGTCGAAGATCAGTGCGTCCTTGCTGGGGTAATAGTGGTAGAGCAGCGCCTTCGACACGTTGCCGTGCGAGGCGATCATGGCCATCGAAGCCTTCTCCATGCCCATGTCGGCGAAAACCGCCGCGGCGCTGATGAGAATGCCACGCTGTTTTTCCTGAAAATCGTTTGCGCGGGTTCGTGCCATCGTGGTCCTGTGTTCTTGAGCTCTTCATGCGTCCTGTTCGATGCGACGACAGCGGCAGGCCCGTGTGCTCACTCCCGTTGGCTATTCTTGGGGCGGTTGTCGATGATTCGCTTCGCCTTGCCCTCGGAACGTGCCACCGTGCCCGGCTCCTGGACCATGATTGTCGTGCTGATCCCGACCACGCTCTTGATGTGATGGGCGAGTTCCCTTGCCGACCCTACGCGCGCGCCCTCGTCCGCGGCCTCCGGCGTACATTCGACATGAACGGTCATGTTGTCCATGCGGCCGGATCGGGTCAATTCGATCTGAAAGTGGGGGGCAAGGCCGCGGCATTTCAGGATCTGTTCCTCAATCTGCGTCGGGAAGACGTTGACGCCGCGAAGGATCATCATGTCGTCGGAGCGACCCGTGATTTTTTCGATCCGGCGCATCGAGCGCGCCGTTCCGGGAAGAAGCCGGGTCAGGTCGCGTGTGCGGTAGCGGATGATCGGCAGGCCCTCCTTGGTCAGCGTCGTAAGTACAAGTTCGCCCATTTCGCCATCCGGCAGAACCGCGCCGGTCGCGGGCTCGATGATCTCGGGATAGAAATGATCCTCCCAGATATGCAAGCCATCCTTCGTCTCGACACATTCGTTGGCGACCCCGGGTCCGATCACCTCGGACAGGCCGTAGATGTCGACCGCATGCATGTCGAAGGATTGTTCGATCTCCTCGCGCATCGAATTGGTCCAGGGCTCGGCGCCAAAAATGCCGACGGCAAGCGAACTCTCGCGCGGATCAAGGCCGCGGCGCCGGAATTCGTCGAGGATCGAGAGCATGTAGGACGGCGTTACCATGATGACGCGCGGCCTGAAATCGGTCATCAGCGTGACCTGGCGCTCTGTCATGCCGCCGGAGACCGGAACGACGGTGCATCCGAGCTTCTCCGCTCCGTAGTGAGCGCCAAGGCCCCCGGTGAACAGGCCGTAGCCATAGGCGATGTGCACGATGTCGCCTGGCCGGCCTCCCGAGGCCCGGATCGAGCGTGCCACGACGCCCGCCCAGGTGTCGATGTCGTTGTGGGTGTAACCCACTACCGTCGGCTTGCCCGTGGTGCCCGACGAGGCATGAATTCGGCAAATCTTCTCACGTGGTACGGCGAACATACCGAAAGGATATGTGTCGCGCAGGTCCTGCTTCGTCGTGAACGGAAACTTTGCAAGGTCGGCCAGCGATTTCAGGTGGGAGGGATGGACGCCAACCGCGTCGAAACGCGCGCGGTAGAAGGGCGAATTCTCATAGGCATGTCCCAGCGACCACTTCATGCGTTGGAGCTGGAGCGAAGCAATCTCATCTCGTGAGGCAGTCTCGATCGGTTCGAGATCGCCGGGCCGGGGTGAAAGGTCTTCCATGAATACATCTCCCACGAAAAGTCACCGTTGCAGGCGCGCGGCGCTGTCGTGCTTTCAGTACCGTTCAGGCAGATGCGTGCCTTTGACCGTCCGCGAATGCCCTCGGAATTCGGCGATGTGCTCGCCGTTTTGGTTGGTGATGCCGATGTCGTAGATTCCCCCACGGCCGCGGCGCGACACCTCGCGGGCGGTCGCTGTCAGCCGGTCGCCTTCGAAAGCCGGCGCGATGTAGGTGACCGAACAATGCTGGGCCACGGCGCGCTGGTTGTAGGTATTGCACGCGAAGGCAAAGGCGGAATCGGCCAACGCGAAGACATAGCCGCCATGGCAGGTGCCGTGGCCGTTGGTCATCTCGGCCGCAATGGTCATCGAAAGCGTCGCAGCACCCGGCGCGATGCGTTCGAGCTTCATGCCAAGCAGCCTTGTGGCCCGGTCGTCTTCCCACATGGCATGAGCACACGCCTCAGCCAGCTCTTCGGCGGTCAGCGTCGCTTCGGTCATTGCCCTCTGAACTCCGGCTTGCGCTTTTCAAGGAACGCGGCCACGCCCTCGGCATAGTCGGCGCTGCGACCGGCTTCGCGCTGCAGGTCGCGTTCGAGGTCGAGCTGCTCGTCGAGTGAGTTGCTGGCGGCCGCCTGGATGGCGCGCTTTGTCATGCCGAGGCCCCTGGTCGGGCCGGCGGCGAGGCGCGCGGCAAGGGCGGATGCCTCGTCCATCAAGGCCGAGTCATCGACCGCACGCCAGATCAGCCCCCAGTTCGCCGCGGTTTCGGCATCCAGCGGTTCGGCCGTCAGCGCCAAGGCCTTTGCGCGGGCCTCGCCAAGAAGCCGCGGCAGGCTCCAGGTTCCACCGGAATCAGGAATGAGCCCGATCCTGGCGAAGGCCTGGATGAAGCGTGCGGAGCGGGCCGCGAGGGTAATGTCGCAGGCGAAGGCGATGTTGGCGCCGGCGCCGGCCGCAACCCCGTTGACCGCGCAGATAACCGGTTTTTCGAGGCCGCGGATCAGCCTCAGAAGCGGATTGTAGAACGTCTCGATCGTGTGGCCGAGATCGGGAGTGCCGCCCTTGCGCGGATCGCGGTCATCGAGGTCCTGGCCAGCCGAGAAGCCGCGGCCTGCCCCTGTCAACAGCACGGCGCGCACGCCGCTTTCCGTATGTGCGCGCTCGAAGCCCGCCCGCAGGGCGAGATGCATTTCATCGTTGAATGCGTTCAACTTGTCGGGGCGGTTGAGCGTCAGTCGCAATACGCCGTCGGCAAGCGCGGTGAGAACCGTGTCGGATACGGACATTGCTTCCTCCCAGCTCCTGCCTTCATAAGACTCCAAACTGTTGCATAAACCGGCCGGTCAGTCAATTATGATCACGCTGCGGGAATGAGACGAGATATTAGTAGCGCGGGCACATTCACTTGACTGCAGGTGACGGATGTTCTTATTATGTTCCGCCGCTAATATGATCGAACAGTGACAGCCTATCGCAAGGACGAGCGGGCTTACGGGAAGGCATCAGCGGAAACGCCGGTGACGTTGCCGCGACGATGACGCAAACCATCTGGACCCTCGGACAAGCCCTCCGGCAGTTTCCGGTAATTCGGGTGGATTGCCGGTGCGGAAATGTCGGCTTCTTCAGAACGCAGGATGTTGCCTCGCAAGTCGGCTACGCGCGCGATCCCCATTCGGTGCCGTTCACCTGCCAGGGGTGCAAGTCCAAATCCGGCACGGTCACGGTATCGCTGCTCGAGGTGGACGTGGACCGGAGACCCAGGATCGACATCTGGAGGCCGCTCAACATGGGCAGAAACCGCCCAACGATATGGATGCTAGAACGGTTCAGATGATTTGGCGGTAGTGTCCGCGCCCTAAAGCAAGGACAACTGTTCGCCCTCCGGCTTCTCGCCTCTGGGCGCCTCGGCGGAGTACCGCTCTTTCTCGGTGACTGCGACAATCTTCAAGGCGTCGTCAGGCAACGGCCTTTGCAGCGTCAGAGCTTCATCGATCGGTGCGCGGAGCCATTTGTCGATCTCTTCCGAGGTTCTAAGGACTACCGGCATCGCCTTCTCATGGATGGGCGCAACCACTGCATTCGGTTTCGTGGTGAGAAAGCCGAAGAGTTCGAAATCGCCGGGCCCGTCCTTCACCTTGCGAACGCCGTGCCAACGGGTCCAGATGCCGGCAAAGGCGAACAGGGGCTCGCTGTCGTCCAGTGCGAACCACACGTTCGGCGTCTTGCCCCTGGCGTCCTTCGTCGGACTCGGTTCGGCAAAGCTCGTCGCTGGAACCACGCAGCGGTTTTCCACCCCCATCCACCGCCGCCAGTGGGCATAGGAGGGATGGCGGATGTTCGTCGTTCCCCGGTCGGCGCTGCCTTTCAAGCGCTCTGGCGGCGTCGGCATTCCCCAGCGCAGCCTTACCAGTTCCCGCTCGCCATCTTCGTCGGCGCGCACAATTGGAGCCGGATAGTCCGGGAAGATGTCGAGCGCCGGTTCGAGGTTGCCGGAGCGATCCCGTTCGGAGCGGGTCCAGTCGAGGATTGTCCGTTGGGTGGAGCGGACGTTGTAAAGGTTGCACATGGGTTGGAATCTGGTCCGAACCGGCGAAAAGCGCTCGTGTGGTGGATTGAAGTTCCTGTCATTTCCGTGGCATCCGCGTTCAGGAACTTCAAATCCGTAAACCACACGAGATTCAAAATAAGTTGCTAGTGTGGCTTTGAATCCGAAATTCGATCCGAACCTCGCTCCAAGGTAGTACGAATTTCGGATTCGCCACACCAGCCCCCATCTGCGGGCGGGCGCGGGTACAAAAGATTATCTTAGCACTCTCGATAGGGGAGTGCTAAAATTGTCCGCGCAGTCTCTTGAAAGCGGCGATTTGTTACCCAGATTTTCTGCACGCGACGCCGCGCTCGAGGCTCGCGAGGCCGCACCGGCCATGCCTGGCTTGGTGCGGAGGGATCAAGAAAGTCGGTTGTTTGGAGGAAAGCAATGAAGTTCCGTCCGCTGCACGATCGAATCGTCGTCCGCCGTGTCGAAGCCGAGGAAAAGACCGCCGGCGGCATCATTGTTCCCGATACCGCCAAGGAGAAGCCGCAGGAAGGCGAGGTGCTCGCTGTTGGGCCGGGAGCACGCGACGACACCGGCCAGATACAGCCGCTTGACGTGAAGGTCGGCGACCGCATCCTGTTCGGGAAATGGGCCGGCACCGAAATCAGGCTTGACGGCGAGGAAATTCTTATCATGAAGGAATCCGACGTCATGGGCGTCCTGGAGGCGGAGGCAACGGCCAGGAAGGCCGCCTGATGCCGTGCTCGGCTGCGGTAACGCCAGCCGGGCCAGAACAGATCGCTGAATTCTGCCTTGAAGGAGTGAGACGATGGCTGCCAAGGAAGTGAAGTTCCATTCCGACGCGCGCGAACGCATGTTGCGCGGCGTCGACATCCTCGCCAATGCCGTGAGGGTGACGCTCGGCCCCAAGGGCCGCAACGTCGTGATCGACAAATCGTTTGGCGCCCCGCGCATCACCAAGGACGGCGTCACCGTCGCCAAGGAGATCGAGCTTGAGGACAAGTTCGAGAACATGGGCGCCCAGTTGGTTCGCGAAGTCGCTTCCAGGACCAGTGACGTTGCCGGCGACGGCACGACGACCGCGACAGTGCTTGCTCATTCGATCGTGCAGGAAGGCGCCAAGGCGGTTGCCGCCGGCATGAACCCGATGGACCTGAAGCGCGGCATCGACCTTGCGGTCGAGGCAGTCGTCAAGGAACTGAAGAAAAATTCCCGCAGTATCTCCAACAACTCCGAAATTGCCCAGGTCGCTACCATCTCGGCCAATGGCGATACCGAAATAGGTCGCTATCTGGCCGACGCCATGCAGAAGGTCGGCAACGAGGGCGTGATCACTGTCGAGGAAGCCAAGACCGCCGAGACCGAACTCGAAGTGGTCGAAGGCATGCAGTTCGACCGCGGCTATCTTTCGCCGTACTTCGTCACGAACCAGGATAAGATGCGGGTCGAACTCGAGGACCCGTACGTGCTGATCCACGAGAAGAAGCTTTCGAACCTTCAGGCCATGCTGCCGATCCTCGAAGCCGTTGTGCAAGCGGGCAAGCCATTGCTGATCATCGCCGAAGACGTCGAAGGCGAGGCTCTTGCCACGCTGGTGGTGAACAAGCTTCGCGGCGGCCTCAAGGTCGCGGCGGTCAAGGCG
Organism: uncultured Alphaproteobacteria bacterium; assembly: GCA_963813315.1. Lineage (GTDB taxonomy): Bacteria > Pseudomonadota > Alphaproteobacteria > Rhizobiales > Rhizobiaceae > CAWEYO01. The sequence goes on from CAWEYO010000018.1 coordinate 169,497, forward strand.
CCGGGCTTTGGCGATCGCCGCAAGGCCATGCTCGAGGACATAGCGATCCTTAGCGGGGGCACGGCGGTTTCGGAAGACCTCGGCATCAAGCTGGAAAATGTCACGCTGCAGATGCTGGGCCGCGCGAAGAAGATCGTCGTGGAGAAGGAGAACACCACGATCATCGACGGGGCCGGGTCGAAGGAGCAGATCGCAGGCCGCATCACGCAGATCAAGGCGCAGATCGAAGAGACGACTTCCGACTACGATCGCGAGAAGTTGCAGGAGCGGCTTGCCAAGCTCGCCGGCGGCGTCGCCGTTATCCGCGTCGGAGGCTCGACCGAGATCGAGGTCAAGGAGCGCAAGGATCGCGTCGATGACGCGCTTCACGCGACCCGCGCCGCTGTGGAGGAAGGCATTTTGCCCGGCGGCGGAGTGGCGCTTTTGCGCGCCGCGAAGGCGCTGGAATCTGTCCCGACGGCGAACGCCGACCAGCGGGTCGGCATCGATATCGTTCGCCGGGCCATCGAAGCGCCTGCCCGGCAGATAGCAGAGAATTCGGGCGCCGAGGGCTCGATCGTGGTCGGCAAGCTGCGAGAGAAGGGCGAATTCTCATTCGGCTGGAACGCCCAGACGGGCGAATATGGCGACCTCTACCAGATGGGCGTGATCGACCCCATGAAGGTGGTCCGCGCCGCCCTCCAGGGTGCTGCGTCGGTCGCCGGCCTGCTCGTCACCACCGAGGCCATGGTGGCCGAGAAGCCGAAGAAAGAAGCGCCCATGCCACCCATGCCCGGCGGCGGCATGGATTTCTGACATGCAACAGGGCGTGCGTCCGGGGCACGCCCTTTTTCTCGTGCTTCTTTCCCTGCCTTTGCGGCTGGGCCGCCGGCTAATCAGCGCTGCCGCTCTATCTCTTCGTTTGAGCATCTAGGCGACGTCACAAAAATGTGGACGGAACTTTGCTCTGCCTGAATAATGGTGGGAATGCCAAGCGGACCACGCTGCGAAACTCAAATCAGCCCGATTGCCTGTTCGGCGCGGAAATTTCAGCGCCAGAAAGGAAGCATGAGCCATGGGAAAGACTGTCAAGGCGCTGGAGGCGCTTCGCGCTGAACTGGTAGAGCGCCGACGCCAGGAAGCCTACGCGATCGGCGGAGCCTATCACAATGATCGCATCATGAACGCCATTCAGATGCACCTCGCGATTGAGGTGCTCGACGCCGTTATTGCCGAAGGCAAGGATGAAGCCGAGTTTGACGCGTCAGCTGCCATTCGCTGAACGGACTTTGTCGCCGATGGGCCGTGCCTGGCCAATCCATCTTTCGGCGTATGATCCTCACGAAACAATCTTAATGCATGTCGCCCAAAAGTGCGCAGCGGTTTTGGGATAACGACATGCACAAAAACAATAGCCTAAAGCGCATCGCATGAATCCGTTTCGAAGCAATGCGCTTTAGAGAGGTATCCTGGTTCGGACGAGTGCCGCTTTCCCGTCACGAATCCAATGAACTGCGATTGCAGCGGGCCGAAAAATGTGGATGCCTTCCACGGCGATTCTGAAGAGGAGAGACGCAAATGGAGCAGTCAATGCACCCGGTCGCAATTGAGCACTTACCGCCTTTCGTTACGGCGCCCGGCCAGACCGACATCCTTTTCATCGTGGTGGTCATTTTCATTCTCGCGATGATCCTCATCATCGGCAATCTGTATTTTCGGCTCCATGCCCTGCCTGAACACATGATGCATGGGACCAGCAAGGTGCAGATGGAGTTCGTGGCGGTCCTGACGCTGCTCGCTCTTTTCACCCATAACCACCTCTTCTGGATCGCAGCCTTGTTGCTGGCTTTCATTGACCTTCCGGACTTCTCGACGCCGATTTCCTCGATGGCGCGGTCGCTCGAGAAATTGGCCGGGCGAGATGATGCCCGGCAAGACGAGCCGCCGACGGGTCGGATGCCGGCGTCCACCAGCGGCACGCATGAAAGCGCCGTCGCCCGGGAAAAAGAGGAGCTGACCGATGCTTGAGTTGATGCTCTGCTCCATGCTCACGGTCTTGCCGGATTATCTTTTCCGCCGTTACGGGCAGGGAAAGCGGATCGGTCGCGAGATCACCCTCTACACCATGTGGTATGAACTGCGCTGGGGCATTACGGCGTGCCTGCTCCTCACTGTTTCGCTGATCACGCTCATCTTCTACTTCCATCCTGCCACGAAGAACGTCACGGCCATCTTTCGAACCGTCACCATTCTGCCCGAGAGGGAACGGCCGCGTCGCCGAGGTACTCGTGAACTTGAACGACAAGGTCGAGGCCGGCGCAACCGCTGTTCCGGCTTGACAGTTCCGAACAGGAGGCAGCGCTGGAGACGGCGCGCCGACAAATAGCGGAGATCGAAGCCGACACAGCGGTGGCTAAGACAGAACTGGCGGCCGCGGACGGCCAGATCAAGCAGGCGCAGGGCGCGCATCTGCAGGCCGTGGACGAACTGGAGACCAAGACCGAGCTTCGGCAGCGCAACCCGAATGTCGTGGCTCTGCGCGAGATCGAGCGTCTGCAGGTCGCCGTTGACGGCCGCCAGGGTGCGGTTGATGCGGCCATCGCCAACAAGCAGACCCTGGAGGCGCGGATTGCCTCGCTCCTGCCGGCTCAAAAGGCGAGTGCGGAAGCCGCGCTCCAACAGGCGCAGGTCGAGCTGGACAAGACGGTCGTGCGCGCCGGCGTCGCCGGAACAGTACAGCAGTTCACGCTGCGGGCGGGCGACGTCGTCAATCCGATGTTGCGGCCAGCCGGCATCCTCGTTCCCGCCGAAGCGGGGCGGGTCGCGCTTATCGCCGGCTTCGGGCAGATCGAGGCGCAGGTGATGAAGGTCGGTATGATCGCCGAAGCTACCTGCGTCGCGAAGCCCTTCACCATCATTCCCATGGTGGTGACGCAAGTCCAGGACGTCATCGCCGCCGGCCAGCTGCGGCCGACGGACCAGCTTATCGATGTTCAGCAGATGGCGCAGCCCGGAACGATCACCGTCTTTCTGGAGCCGCTCTTTGCAGGTCAACTTGCAGGCATTCCACCTGGCAGCAGCTGCATCGCCAACGCGTACACCAACAACCATGATGCGCTGGAGTCGCCGAACCTGAGCACCCTGCGCTGGGTGTTCCTGCATGTGGTGGACACGGTCGGGCTGGTGCATGCCATGATCCTGCGGATACAGGCGCTGCTCCTTCCCGTGCAGACCCTGGTCTCTAGGCTGGACACTGATCGTGCGACCACCGATGAAATCCAGGCAAAAGAGGCGCGTTTTTTTCTTTGCGCTGATGGGACAGCTTGGCGTGGTATGGCCAATCCTGTCCGGGATACTTGTCGGCATGGCCGGGTTCGGGCTTCTCATCGGACGAATAGAGAGTTGGCGGATTGGTGACGCTCTTTACTTCACATTCGTCACCGGTCTTACGATTGGCTACGGCGATTTCGCGCCGTCACATTTGTCATCGCGGCTGCTCGCGATATTGATCGGTTTATCCGGTATCGTGCTGACCGGCCTTGTTGCTGCAGTCAGCGTGCAGGCGCTCAAGGCAACGGAGAGCGATGTCCAAAAATGAAATAGGATACTTCTCGGCCTAAAAGACAGCGAGGTATCGCCCAACCATGGCCAGCCTGCTCAGGAATATCCGCCAGAGTCCGGTGCTGTGGCTGTTGCCCTGCGTGCCGGTCGTGTTCATAGCTCAACGATTCCAGCCCGAGGCGCACACGTTGCTTTTTGTGCTCTCCGTTCTGGCGATCGCGCCAATGGCCGCGCTGCTCAGCCAGGCGACCGAGTCCGTGGCTTCGAAAACGGGCGACACGGTTGGCGGCCTCCTCAACGCCACGCTGGGCAACATGACCGAACTTATTATTGCGGTTACCGCGCTGCGCGTTGGGGAATATACTTTGGTGAAGGCATCCGTGGCTGGTGCGATTGTCGCCAACACGTTGTTTATGTTGGGAGGTTCCTTTCTTCTCGGCGGTTTGAAATATCATCTGCAGGAGTACAACCGGGTCAACGCGCGCCTGCAGACCACTCTCCTGTTTCTGGCGACCGTAGCCATGCTCATTCCCTCCGCCGTTGCCGAGGCCGATCTCGGCAGAAGTGTCGGCGTTCACGCTGAAATTGAGTGTGGGCCTGGCGGCGCTGCTCATTTTCGCCTACGGGCTGGGGCTGGTGTTTTCGCTCAGGACGCATAGCGAATTGTTCAGCAGCGCCGAGCAGGCCGACCACGGCGAAGCAACGTGGCCGCTGGGCTTCGCCTTGGCGATGTTGGCCGGCGTCACAGTGGTGCTCGCACTGCTGAGCGAGGTGTTCGTGGAGTCGGTGCAGCATGCGGCCGCGGCGTTCGGGATGACCCCTGCGTTCGTCGGATTCATCGTCGTCGCACTGGTGGGCGGTGCGGCGGAAATGAATTCGGCGTTTTCGGGCGCGCGCAAGAATCGGCTGGACTTAAGCGTCGGCATCGCGCTGGGCAGCGCCTCTCAGATAGCGCTCTTCGTCGCCCCGGTACTGGTGCTTCTCAGCTTCGCGATCGGTCCCGCACCGATGAACCTGGAATTCTGGCCGGGCGCGGTGGTCATGATGCTTATCTCCACGATGACAGCGGCGCTGGTTACCAACAGCGGGCGATCAACGTGGTTTGTCGGAGTGCTCATGCTGATGGTTTATCTGATTTTTGCAATGACGCTCTACCTACTGCCGCCGAGAATTTAGATGTAGTGAACCAACAGCCGGCGCGCGCCCGCGCCGGTTAGGTCCGGCCAAGGGGCTGGTCACACAAACGGCCGGCCGATCTCGTATTTGGGTGGGATAAGTCGATTCAGATAGGCCATGCACTCTTCGGAAACGTGGTTCACGTCCGGCAGCAGGAAATCGTCCGGCATATGGCGGGTCTTTCCCGCCACACTTGAGAGCGCCACGCGACGCATGACGGTCCTGCCGCCTTCCACTTGAAGCGCGACCGAGCCGCCGCCGCGATCCGCAGTGTCCACGGCGAAGACGCCGGCTTCGAAGGCCTCCCGGGCGTCCGTCTCGTTGATCGCCCCGATATAGCCGCGGGGCATATAGCCGAGCGCATCGACGCGGGCGCGCTTGCCCGGCAGCCCCTCGGCAAGCGCACGTTCGAACGCCATGCTGAGATCGCTGCCCGACAGCTTGATATTGCCATGCGCGTCACGCTCGAGCCTGTCCGGAGGCACCAGGCTTTCCACGAGCGCCCGTCCGTCTTTCGTCGTCACGCCTTCCGAAACCGCGACGATGCAGCGTTTGTGCTTTCCGAGCGCTGAGCGCACGTCGTCGATGAAGCGCGGTACGGAAAAGGCGCGCTCGGGCACATAAACGAGATGCGGCCCGTCGTCTTCGTCGTCACGCCAGGCCGCAGCTGCTGCTGTCAGGAAGCCCGCGTGCCGTCCCATGACGATGCCGACATAAATGCCGGGAAGCGCCCTGAAATCGAGATCGACGCTGCGAAAAGCGCCGGCGACAAACTCGCCGGCTGAAATAAAGCCGGGAGTGTGGTCGTTTTCGACAAGATCGTTGTCGATAGTCTTTGGCGCGTGCACGAAAGCGATCGAGCCGCCCGCCGCGTCGGAGAGTATCTGCTGTGTGCCGGCCGTGTCGTTGCCGCCGATATAGATGAAGGCATCGGCGCCCACCTTCTGCAATCCCTTGAGCACGAGATCGCAATAGGCCGCATCAGGCTTGTCGCGCGTACTCCCAAGTGCTGCCCCCGGCGTCTTGCCGATCTTCCTCATGCGTTCCGGCGGCACGTCTGAGAAGTCGACATAGTCGCCGTCGCGGATGCCTCGCACACCGTGCCGGGAGCCAAGGATTTTCGCGTCGGGATAACGCCGCTCGATCTCGCTCACCGCGCCGGCCAACGTCTGGTTGATGACCGCGGTCGGGCCGCCGCCCTGGGCAATGACGAATGTGCGCGACATGCAAGCTCTCCCGGTTGATGGTTCGCGGGCTACATTTGCGCGTCTTTCCCCCGTCGCGCAACCGCGAACACGCTCCTTTCAGGCGACCATGACCGGAGCCTCCCCGCAGAAGCGGCTTTGACGGCGCTAGAGCATCGGACCCGAAAGTGGGAACCGGTTTCGGGGAAAATCCGATGCTCAAACAAGAGATAGAGCAGCAGCACCGATTCCATCGGTGCGTCCGCTGCTCTAAGCCTGTCGAAACAGCCCTTCGCGACATCAATGCTGGCCTATTGCCGGTTGCGGGAAGGAATTGGATGCGGGAAACTGGTCGACAAGGGCTGAATCCGGGAAATGCCGGGATAGCAATGCGAGGGTGTGGAACGGTGCAGGCAGATAAAGACTGGTTTCGCAAACGGCAGGCCGCCGCAGACTTGACAGTCCTTGACGAGCCTTATGTCAACGCGGTCTACCGCTCCAATATCTGGCATTTGCGAGGGCGCGAGGCCGATTTGGTGATCGACACCGGAATGGGCCTGCGCAGCCTTTTCGCCGCGCTCGATCTCACGCCCGGCAAACCGCTTATCGCGGTCGCCACACACGCCCATGCCGACCATGTTGGCTCTTTCCACGAATTCGCCGACCGCGCCGGGCCACGGATTGAAGCGGCCGCCTTCGAAACGATGGCCGACCGGTTTACTTATGCCGACATGTTTCGCGTGCTCACGGATCCCGTCTCGCTGGTGCCAAGCGCCGGCTGGCGCGCGGATGGCTATCGGATTGCGCCGGCGCCACTGGCCAGGATGCTCGGCGAAAGCGACACGATTGACACAGGCAGCCAGACATTTCGTATCCTGCATCTCCCCGGGCATTCCCCCGGCTCGCTCGGCCTGTTCGACGAGAACGACGGCGTCTTCTTCAGCGGCGATGCCATCTATGACGGCGTTCTCTATGACGAACTTCCCGACAGCGACCGCAGCGCCTACTGTGCCACGATGGCCCGCATAACCGACCTGCCCGCGCGTATCGTTCATGGCGGCCATGGCGAGAGTTTCGACGGTACGAGGATGCGCGAGATCGCCGAGCGCTACATCCGGGAAAGCAAGCCGTGAGCTTTTCCCGCACGTGACTTGTTGAATGCGGCCGAGGCTACGCCTCCGCCGGGAAGAGCCTCCATTTCTTCGGCCGGAACGCGATGCGCGTCTTTTCCGAGGCCGGGTGATAGGTCGGGATTTCGATTTCGACCCGTTGCCTGTCGGCGCCGATCTCAAGTTCGACGTGACGCGTGCCGGCGACACGGCGGCTGGCCGCGACAGTACCGGCAATGCAGCCGCCCGCGCCTTCGAGCAAATCGACGTCATGCGGCCGGAAATAGAGCACGGCGTTTCCGTCCGGCGTCTCGGGCGCCGAAATGCCGATCGCGCGGTCGGCAAGCCACAGTTCTCCCTTCTCGACAGTGACCGGCAGGGAGCTGGATTCGCCGATGAAGGAGAACACGAAAGGCGAGTTCGGCGTGTCGTAGACCTCGTCCGATGTGCCGACCTGTTCGATGCGGCCCTGGCTCATCACGACGACGCGGTCTGAAAGCTCCAATGCTTCTTCCTGATCGTGTGTGACGAAAACGGTTGTGTGGCCTGTCTTGTCGTGGATTTCGCGCAGCCAGCGTCTCAGTTCGCGGCGCACCTGCGCATCCAAAGCACCGAAGGGCTCGTCAAGCAGGAGCACACGAGGCTGGATGGCGAGCGCCCGCGCCAACGCGACCCGCTGTCGCTGCCCGCCCGAAAGTTGTGCCGGATAGCGCTTCTCAAGGCCGGAAAGCTGCACGAGATCAAGCAGCTCTGACGCGCGCCGTTTGATTTCCCGGTCCGTCGGACGGTTGTGATGGCGTACCTTCAGCCCGAAGCCGATATTCTCGGCAACGGTCATGTGCCGGAAAAGGGCATAGTGCTGGAACACGAAGCCGACATTGCGCTCCTGCACCGTCTTCAGTGAGGCATCCTCGTCGCCGAAATAAATAGCGCCTTTGGTCGGCCGTTCGAGGCCCGCTATGAGCCGCAGAAGCGTCGTCTTGCCGGAGCCGGACGGCCCCAGCAGAGCTATCAGCTCTCCGGATCGGATATCCAGCGAGACATCGCGCAGAGCCGGAAACCTGTCGAATTCCTTGCGCACATTGGCGACGCGAACTTCCATTCACCGACCCTTTGAAATCAATGTCCGCGCGTTGCGGCGATCTCGGCGCCGTAGCGGATTTCCAGCAATGTCTTCAATACAAGTGTTACCAGCGCAAGGCCCGCCAGCAACGATGCGACCGCGAATGCACCGACGGCGTTGTATTCGTTGTAGAGGATTTCGACGTGCAGGGGCATGGTGTTGGTCAAACCGCGTATGTGGCCCGACACGACGGAGACGCCGCCGAATTCGCCCATGGCGCGCGCATTGCAGAGCAGAACGCCATAGAGCAGGCCCCATTTGATGTTCGGCAGCGTCACATGCCAGAACGTCTGCCAGCCATTGGCGCCGAGGGAAATTGCTGCCTCTTCGTCTCCCGTTCCCTGTTCCTGCATGAGCGGGATGAGTTCGCGCGCGACAAACGGGAAGGTCACGAAAATAGTGGCGAGCACGATTCCAGGCACGGCAAACAGGATCTCGACGCCATGCGCCTTCAGCCAGGGCCCGATCACGCCGCTCGCTCCAAAGAGCAGGACGTAGACCAGGCCTGAAATTACGGGAGAAACCGAGAAAGGCAGATCGATCAGCGTGATCAGGAAAGCCTTGCCCCTGAAGTCGAACTTGGCGATCGCCCAGGCCGCGGCGATACCGAAGACGAGGTTGAGCGGTACCGAAATCGCGGCGACCAGCAGAGTCAGCCGGATAGCGGCGCGGGAATCGGAATCGGAAAGTGCCTCGATGTATCCGCCGACGCCTTTCTGAAAGGCTTCGATGAAGACGATGATCAGCGGCAGCAACAGGAAGATGCCGAGAAACGCGAAAGCCACGGCCATCAGGGAGAGCCGCGTCGCTTTTGTCTCGGTGACCGCCGAGCGGAAGCGGGGCTCACGATGAGCGGAAGCGGTCCCTCGATTATCCATAGCGCTTGCGGCTCCAAGACTGGACGAGGTTGATGAAGAGCAGCAGGGCGAAGGAGAGGGCCAGCATGATCGTGCCGATCGCGGTGGCTGCCGCGTAGTCATACTCCTCCAGCCGGATGACAATCAGCAGCGGCGCGATTTCCGAAACGTAAGGCAGGTTGCCGGCGATGAAGATCACCGACCCGTATTCGCCGACGCCCCGCGCGAAGGCAAGTGCGAAGCCGGTCAGGATCGCCGGCGCCAGCCCAGGGAAAAGCACCTGCCATACCGTCTGGAAGCGCGTCGCACCCAGGGTGGCGGCCACTTCCTCCACTCCTTTGTCGATCTCTTCCATGATCGGCTGAACTGTCCGAACCACAAAAGGCAGGCCGACGAAGACAAGCGCGACGATGATGCCGAGCGGATTATAGGCGACCTGGATGCCGAGCGGAGCGAGCAGCGACCCGATCCAGCCATTCGGTGCGTAAAGGGTAGTGAGCGCAATGCCGGCTACCGCGGTCGGCAGCGCAAACGGCAGATCCACCATCGCGTCGACGACGCGCCGTCCCGGAAACTTGTAGCGCACCAGCACCCACGCGACGATGGTGCCGAAGATAACGTTGAATGCCGCGGCGATCAGCGCGGTTCCGAAACTGATCTTCAGCGCCTGCAGCGTCCGGCGGTCAATGGCTATGGCGATGAAATCGGTCCAGCCCAGTGAAGCCGCACGCCAGACGAGCCCCGAAAGGGGAATGAGGATGATGAGCGTGAGGTAGGCAAGCGAGAAGCCGAGCGTCAATCCGAACCCCGGAATGACGCTCGGCTTCTTGAACCGCCACCCCGCCGCGGCGGGAGCTGTTGCCATGGAGTGCCCGAGTCCTTACTGCGCCGGCTTGTAGATCTGGTCGAATATACCACCATCGGCGAAATGGTAAGGCTGCGCTTTTGCCCAGCCACCGAAAATCGGATCGTCTATGGTCACAAGCTTCAGCTCGGGCAGTTTTTGAAATTCGCCGGCCGGGACGAGATCGGGCTTCGACGGGCGGTAGTGGTGCTTCGCTGCAAGGCGCTGCCCATCCGCCGAGTAGAGGTATTTCAGATATGCCTCCGCCACTTTCCGCGTGCCCTTCGCATCGACATTGGCGTCCACCAGCGCGACCGGCGGCTGGGCCAGGATGGATTGTGAGGGAGTGACGATGTCGAACTGGTCGGCGCCAAACTCGTCCAGTGCCAGATAGGCCTCGTTCTCCCAGGCAATCAGAACATCGCCCAGTCCGCGCTGGGCGAACGTGACGGTCGAGCCGCGCGCGCCCGTGTCGAGCACCGGAACACGGCTGTAAAGATCGGCGACGTAGCTCTTGATTTTCGCCTGATCGCCTGCGAACTGGCCGTTCGCCCAGGCCCACGCGGCAAGGTAGTTCCAGCGCGCGCCGCCGGAGGTCTTCGGGTTAGGCGTAATCACCTTCAGGCCCTCACTGGTCAGGTCGCCCCAATCCTTGACGCCTTTCGGATTGCCTTTGCGCACAAGAAAAACAATCGTCGATGTGTAGGGCGACGAATTGTTTTCCAGCCTTGTGCGCCAGTCCGGATTTATCTTCTTCGACTTCTCGACAATGGCATTGATGTCACTTTCGAGGGCCAGCGTAACCACGTCCGCGTCAAGGCCATCGATCACCGCGCGGGCTTGCTTGCCAGAGCCGCCGTGCGACGTCTGGATTGTCACACGCTCGCCCGTTTCGGTTTTCCACTTGGTCGCGAAGACGGCGTTGAATTCCTTGTAGAACTCGCGGGTTGGGTCATAGGAAACATTCAGGATCGTGGTGTCAGCCCACGCAACGCCCAAAGCGCCGAAATGCATTGCGCCGGCGAGCAGGCCGGCGAGAAGTTTTCGGGAAAGCACATGGGTCATTTGTCTGCCTCCGGTTGATCGGTGGCGATCACTGTATAGAGAACTTGCAGGGAATGATAATGCGAACGCGGTGCGTATTATCCTCGCCGGCGGCAAGCCCATTCCAAAAAACGGCTTCCAGATGGAATGCTGTTGCGGAGAGGGCTCAGGCGTTCGCGGCTTGCGCTCAATCGCCCGACCGAGGCCAAGCGCTGAGTGACCACCAGATAGAGGCGCAATCAGCTTGATGTCGGCAAGGAGGCGGGTTTGAAAATAGCCCACTGCTCTTCGGTGGGGACTCGCTTGAACGCAATAGCCGCAATTTCACCTGCCCTGCCGGAGACAAGTGCCATCGTATGAAAATTGGCAGCCTTCAATGCTCGAGCCAGCGAGCGCGGGGTGAAGCCAGTCTTGTGGGCGTAGAAGTCCATTCCGGACCGCTCGATCTGCCTTCCGAGCCCGTAGAGAACGTCCTTCACCGTAATAGGACCCATTCCCAATTCATAGAGAACGTCGTCAATGTCGAGGTTGCGTTCGACCGCGATCTTCATAACGTAACCAATGTCTGGAACGCGGATTTCGGCGAAACCATCGTCTTTCAAAGCACTATGAAATCCGGACAGCACTTCTTTCACGTCATGCGCAAAATAGTGCTCAAGATTGTGTGAGCAGTAGATAGCGTCGAATTGGCCACGCTCAAGAGTTTCTAACTCGCGCGCGTCGAGGCAGATATCCGGCTTTACGGAGGGGTCTATATCCAGGAGGAGATGGTCCCACCTGGAATACCAGGTTGGGATTGGCACACCCTTGTTTCCGCCCCCGACGTTCAAAACTCGCTTCTGCATTCCTGTCTCCAGTGTTGAGGGCACTTAGCAGACGAAGGCTCGCTCCTCAACCGTTGGCGCATGAGCCGCCAGGACGCGCAATGCGCGCTCGGGACCCGAGGGCCTGCTTGCGCGATCCGGCGCTTGCGCGCGTGCGCGTTTGCTGTGAAGCTTGACGGTGGGAGGAACCGTCTTCGCCGGCGGCAAAGGGCTGAAGGCGCGGGCTTGATCAGGGCGAGCGCAGTGCCTTTCATTCTGGCCGGGAGGAACGCAACCGATGTATCTAGGGCTGGATCTCGGCACCTCGGGGGTTAAGGCGCTGCTGATCGACGGCGCGCAACGGATCGTGGGTTCCGCAACCGGGGATCTGGATGTTTCACGCCCTCGTCCCGGCTGGTCGGAGCAAGACCCGGCCACCTGGATTCGCGCAGCCGAAGGCGCTGTGGACGGACTGAAGGCGAAACATCCGCGAGAACTGGCGGCTGTGCGCGGCATCGGTCTTTCAGGACAGATGCACGGAGCGACACTGCTCGATGGAGGCGACCGGGTGCTGCGTCCCTGCATTTTGTGGAACGACACGCGCAGCTTTGTCGAGGCCGCCCGGCTCGACGCCGACCCGCGCTTTCGTCGCATCACGGGCAACATCGTGTTTCCGGGCTTCACCGCGCCGAAACTTGCCTGGGTCAGGAACGAGGAACCGGAGATTTTTTCGCGCTTGCGCCGCGTCCTCCTGCCCAAGGACTATCTGCGCCTTTGGTTGACCGGGGAGTATATTTCCGAAATGTCGGACTCGGCAGGCACCTCGTGGCTCGATGTCGCCAATCGCCGCTGGTCGCCCGAACTCATCGCCGCCACCGGTCTTGATGAAAGCCACATGCCGAAGCTGGTGGAGGGCACGCAGCCCGGCGGAACGCTTCGCGCAGGACTTGGCAGCGGATGGGGCATGAACCCCGCTGTTGTCGTCGCCGGCGGGGCAGGCGACAATGCCGCTTCCGCCTGCGGCATGGGGACCGTAAGGCCGGGCGCCGCCTTCGTCTCGCTTGGCACGTCAGGCGTGCTATTTGCAGCAAACAGCGACTATCTGCCCAATGCCGAAAGTGCCGTGCACACCTTTTGCCATGCCCTGCCGGGCGCATGGCATCAAATGGGCGTCATCCTGTCCGCGACGGACTCGCTTAACTGGCTTTCGCAAGTCACGGGCAGGGAAGCCGCCGAACTTACAGGCGAACTGGGCGACGAGCTCAAGGCGCCGTCGGGGGTTTCCTTCCTCCCCTACCTCTCCGGTGAGCGCACACCGCACAACGATGCCGTCATCCGCGGATCGTTCACCGGCCTTGGGCACGAATCCGGCCGCGCAGTCCTCACCCAGGCGGTAATCGAGGGCGTCTCCTTCGCCTTCCGCGACAGCCTGAATGCGTTGCATGCCGCTGGCACCAATCTTTCGCGCGTCACTGCCATCGGCGGCGGATCGCGTTCCCGCTACTGGCTGAGAGCGATCGCGACGGCCCTTGAGATACCGGTCGACATTCCTGCGGACGGCGATTTCGGCGCGGCCTTCGGCGCCGCCCGACTTGGTATGATCGCAGCCGAGAACGCCGATCCGCTGGCTGTCTGCACGACACCGGAAACGGCTGAGACGATCGAGCCGGACCGAAAGCTCTCCAGCACTTTCACTGAGGCCTATCAGCGCTATCGCGCGCTCTATCCAGCCATCAGAGGAGTTTCATCGTGAGCACCGAATTCTTCCGCGATATCGGCAAAGTGAAATACGAAGGACCGGAGAGCACCAATCCGCTCGCTTACCGGTTCTACAATGCGGACGAGGTGGTTCTCGGCAAGCGGCTGGAAGACCATCTTCGCTTCGCCATCGCCTATTGGCACTCCTTCAACTGGCCGGGCGGCGATCCGTTCGGCGGCCAGACCTTCGAGCGCCCGTGGTTCGGCGACTCCATGGATCACGCACGGCTCAAGGCTGACGTCGCCTTCGAGATGTTCTCGCTGCTCGGCGTGCCCTATTTCTGTTTCCACGACGCCGATGTGCGGCCGGAAGCCTCGACCTTTGCCGAAAGTGCTGCCCGCCTCGACGAGATTGCCGACTATTTTGCCGGCAAAATGAGCGATACGGGGGTCAGGCTGCTGTGGGGGACCGCGAACCTGTTCTCCCACCGGCGTTTCATGGCCGGGGCTGCGACCAACCCCGACCCGGATGTCTTCGCCTATGCCGCGGCGACGGTGAAGAAGTGCATCGACGTCACAATGCGGCTCAAGGGAGAGAACTACGTGCTTTGGGGTGGGCGCGAGGGCTACGAGACGCTGCTCAACACTGACATGTCACGCGAGCTCGACCAGATGGGTCGCTTTTTGACCCTCGTCGTAGACTACAAGCACCGCATCGGCTTCAAGGGTACGATCCTCGTGGAACCGAAGCCGCAGGAGCCATCCAAACACCAGTACGACTACGACGTCGCGACCGTGTACGGCTTCCTGAAACGGTTCGGGTTGGAGAAGGAAGTGAAGGTCAACATAGAGCAAGGCCATGCGATCCTCGCGGGCCATTCCTTCGAGCATGAGCTGACGCTGGCCAACGCCCTCGGCATATTCGGTTCGATCGACATGAACCGGAATGACTATCAGTCCGGTTGGGACACCGACCAGTTTCCCAACAATGTGCCGGAAATGGCGCTCGCATACTACCACGTCCTCAAGGGAGGCGGGTTCAAGACCGGCGGCACCAATTTCGACGCGAAGCTCAGGCGTCAGTCGCTCGACCCGCAGGATCTGCTGATCGCCCATATCGGCGGCATGGATTGCTGCGCGCGGGGCCTGAAAGCGGCGGCGAGGATGATCGAGGACAAGGCCCTGTCAGGGCCGCTCGAAGAGCGCTACGCCGGGTGGAATTCCGCCGAGGCCAAGGCGATGCTTTCAGGAAAACGCACTTTGCAAGAACTTGCCGAGCGGGTGGTCAACGAAAAGATCGAGCCGCGGCCGGCATCCGGCCGCCAGGAGTATCTGGAGAACATCGTCAACCGGTATGTATGACGGCGCGCATCCGAAGGACGCGCGGCCGTTCACGCCGTGATAACAGCGATAAGAAAGTCTCATCCGGCCGCCGCCTAATTGCCGCGATCCGGCCTTCAATGCGCCGCCACCCCCGGCCAGTCTTTGGACATGCATACGGATGAGAAAAAATTCGCGACCGTCGCAAAGCCCGCAGCGGAGGCGCTTCGTTCCGGTTCCGAATCGATTGTCGACCTGCTTCTGTCGCTGCCCGAACACGTGGCGGAGGCAGACGACGCGGTCGATCGGGCCATCGCCCGCCGCCTTCAGATGGAACTTGCCGACCGAATGCGGTCACTGATCGGCGACGAGGATCAACCGTGCGCGGCGTGAGCTGGGCTTGCTATCGACTTGGCGCCATTTGACCTTCTACGCCGGCTTGGCCATTCTCCGCTCATGTTCAGCGGCGTACTTCTGGACCTTGCGGGTGTTGTCTATGATGGCGACCGCGCTATAGCGGGGGCGGTGGAGGCGGTTGAGCGGCTGCGCGACGCGGAACTGCCAATACGGTTCGTCAGCAACACGACACGCTCCGCAAGACGGACTGTTCTTGAACGCCTTGCGGGCTTCGGTCTTGCTGCATCCGACGCGGAATTGTTTACGCCCGCCCGCGCAGCGCGCGAATGGCTGCTCGCGCACGATCTTTCGCCGTATCTCCTGGTCCATCCCGATCTCGAAATCGAGTTTCAGGACCTGCCGCGCGATGGCAAACGGGCTGTGGTGGTTGGCGACGCGGGAGAGCTTCTCGACTACCCGGCTCTGAACCACGCCTTCCGTGAGCTGAACGACGGAGCCGCGTTCCTTGCGCTG
Source organism: uncultured Alphaproteobacteria bacterium (assembly GCA_963813315.1). Lineage (GTDB taxonomy): Bacteria > Pseudomonadota > Alphaproteobacteria > Rhizobiales > Rhizobiaceae > CAWEYO01. The sequence continues at coordinate 185,065 of CAWEYO010000018.1, forward strand.
GCAAACAATCGCGTCTTCAAGGATACGGACGGTCAGTTCAGCCTCGACGCTGGCCCATTCGTCGCCGCATTGGAATTCGCCAGCCAACAGCCGGCACTCGTGCTGGGCAAGCCCTCCGCTGACTTCTTCCTGGCGGCCATTGCGAGCATGGGTTGTGGTCCGGGTGATGCAGTGATGGTCGGCGACGATGCGGAAGCCGACATCGCGGGCGCCCTGCGGGCTGGAATGGCCGGCGCGCTCCTTGTGCGCACGGGCAAGTTCCGTGCCGGCGACGAGGCGCGGTTCGAGCCTCGGCCAACGGCTGTCGTCGATGATCTGGGCGCGGCGGCGGACTGGATCCTTGCCCGTATGGCGCAACACGGCCGTCCGTCCTAAAGCACGTCGCGGCGAAACGGATTCATGCGGCGCGCTATAGGCTATTGTTTTCTGTGCATGTCGTTATCCAAAAACCGCTGCGCACTTTTGGGCGACATGCATTATCTCCGTCGCAGCCGCACAGGCGCCTCGCCGAAGGTGCGCGAGAACGCGCGCGAGAAGGCGGCGGCAGATGAGAACCCGGTGCGGGCGGCGATGTCGGCCATTGCCACGCGCGTGTCGAGAACGAGGCGCCGGGCCGCACCGAGGCGCAGCCGGAGATAATAGGCGCCAGGGGTCTCGCCGATCGACTTACGGAAAATCATCTCCAGTGCGCGCGCTGTGACACCTGTCCGCCTCGCGATTGCCCCGATGGTAAGGGGCTCGTCGACATGTTGCTCCATCAGGCGGATCGCTTGCGCAAGCCGCGGATCGTACCCGTCGAGCCTGCCCAGCGACACCAAGGGCTGGGCATCGGCGGCTGTCTTGGTCTGGTCGTAGATGAAGACGCTTGCCACATCGAGCGCCACGGCCATGCCGAGCCTGGTGCGGATCAGATGGAGCATCAGGTCGAAGGTCGGCGAGGCTCCTCCCGTCGTAAAGACAGGGCCGTCGATGACATAGCGGTCCGGCCTGACGTCGGTGCCCGGAAAGGCTGCGGCGAAATCCTCCATGTCTTCCCAATGCGTCGTCGCCTTCCGGCCTTCGAGCAATCCGGCCCGGCCGAGCAGCCATGTCCCGGCCTCGACCCCGCCGCAGGCCCGCGCGGCCTTGGCAACGCGCCGTACGCCCGACAGGAGGCCGTGCGAATGCTGATCGCGCGTGCCAAACCCCCCGACGAGAATCAGCACGTCGGTACTTTCCGCCGGTTCGAAGCTGCCGCTCACCGCGACAGGCAGGCCGCTGGTCGTGACCGGCGGCTCGCCGCCCACCGAAACGATCTTCCAGTCGAACACGACCTCGCCCGCTATCCGGTTTGCCGCTCGAAGCGGGTCCACCGCCGAGGCGACGCACATGATCGACGAGCCGGAGAAGACCAGCAACGTCACTTTGAGCGGCAGCCGCTCAGGTTGAAAGATCGTCGGCTTTTCGCTTCGCATCAATTCAACTTCGTAAATCGCAAAGCAGTTTTCTGCAAGCCGGTCATCATTGCGGGAACCAACTTCCGGAGGTTCTTTACGATGGGTCTCAAGCCGAGCCGCGATGTCTTCATTACCTGCGCTGTCACCGGTTCGGGCGACACCGCGAGCCGCTCCGACAAGGTGCCTGTCACGCCGCGCCAGATTGCCGATGCATCGATCGAGGCGGCGAACGCGGGCGCTGCCATCGCCCACATCCACGTGCGCAACCCCGAAACCGGCAAAGGCTCGCGCGATGTCGCCCTCTATGAGGAGGTCATGAACCTCATCAAGAAGTCGAGCGTCGACGTCATCATCAACTTCACTGCCGGCATGGGCGGCGATCTTACGCTGGGCAGTGCCGAGAGGCCATTGCCGCCTGCCGAGGCCGGCACCGACATGGTGGGCGCCACCGAACGGCTGGCGCATGTCGCGAAGCTGTTGCCGGAAATCTGCACGCTTGATTGTGGCACGATGAACTTCGGCGAGCAGGACTACGTCATGACAAACACGCCAGGGATGCTGAAGGAAATGGCGGCGCAGATCCAGAAGCTCGGCGTGCGCCCTGAAGTGGAGATTTTCGATACCGGCCACCTGCTGCTTGCCAAATGGCTTCATGGGCAGGGCCTGCTCGATGACCCGGTCATGGTGCAACTTTGCATGGGGATTCCGTGGGGCGCACCGGACGATATCGCGACCCTCACCGCGCTGACGGCGAACCTGCCGGCCGACTGGACTTTCTCGGCCTTCTCGATCGGTCGAAACCAGCTCCCGTACACCGCGGTGGCGCTGGCGGCCGGCGGCCACGTCCGCGTCGGCCTCGAAGACAATCTCTGGCTCGACAAGGGCGTGTTTGCCACGAACGGCGCGCTTGTCGAGCGTGCTGTCAAGGTGGCCGAGGGCATGGGCTCGAAGATCATGAGCCCGGAGGATGTTCGCACGAAGATGAAGCTGCGGAAGCGCTGGTAGGACGAATGAGCACGATCAGGAAAGCGGCCGCAATTGGCGGCGGAGTTATCGGTGCCGGGTGGGTCGCGCGACTGGCGCTGAACGGCATCGATGTAGCGGTATTCGACCCGGATCCCGAGGCCTCCCGCAAGGTCGGCGAGGTGATGAAGAACGCCCGCCGTGCCTACAAGCAGATGGTGCCGGGCGGCCTGCCGAAGGAAGGGCGGATCACCTACGCCGGGACCATCGCGGAAGCCGTGGCCGGCGCGGATTTCATTCAGGAGAGCGTGCCGGAGCGGCTGGAGCTCAAGCACAAGGTGCTCGCCGAAATCGATGCCCACGCGCCGAAAGACGCGCTGATCGGTTCTTCCACGTCCGGCATCAAACCCACCGACATGCAAACCCCGATGACTCATCCTGAGCGCCTGGTCGTCGGCCACCCGTTCAACCCGGTCTATCTCCTGCCGCTGGTGGAGATCGTCGGCGGAGAAAAGACTTCCGGGGAAGCCATCGAAAAGGCCCGCGCGGTCTACGCTTCGATCGGAATGAAGCCGGTGGTCATCCGCAAGGAGATCGAGGCTTTTGTCGGCGACCGCCTGCTCGAAGCGGTCTGGCGCGAGGCGCTGTGGCTGATCAAGGACGACATCACCACCGTCGAGGAACTCGATGACATCATGCGCTACTCGTTCGGCATCCGCTGGGCGCAGATGGGCATGTTCCAGGTCTACCGCATCGCGGGCGGGGAAGCTGGCATGCGCCACTTCATCGCCCAGTTCGGTCCCTGCCTTGCCTGGCCGTGGACCAAGCTTATGGATGTTCCGGAACTGACGGACGAACTGGTCGACAAGATCGCCAACCAGTCGGACGAGCAGGCGAACGGCCTTTCGATTCGGGAATTGGAACGGATCCGTGACGACAATCTCGTTGCAATCATGGAGGCCCTGTCCCGCCAGAACAAAGGAAAGGGCTGGGGCGCCGGAGCGCTGCACAAGGACTATACGAAGCAGCTGCAGAAACTGGCCACCAAGCCGAAGGCTTCCAAGGCCGCCGCGAAGGCAAAGGCAGGCAAGCCCAAGAAGAAAAAGAAGGGCTGAAGAGATGGCCGGCAGGCCATCAGAGGGGGCTGCGTTTTGCCGCTCCTCAAAAGGAGGAGCATCATGGATTTCGGCCTGAACGAAGAACAACAGCTCATTATCGACACCACTCGGGCCTTCGTGGAGAAAGAGCTTTACCCGCATGAGACGGAGGTGGAGCGCACAGGGCATCTGCGCCGCGAATTGATCGATGAGATCAAGGCCAAGGCAATCGCGGCTGGGCTCTACGCAGCCAACATGCCGGCCGATGTCGGCGGGGCGGGGCTCGATACGGTAACCTGGCTGCTCTACGAGAAAGAGCTAGGCCGGGCAAACTATGCGTTGCATTGGACCTGCGTCGCCCGCCCCTCGAACATCATGCTTGCCGGAACTCCCGAGCAGCGCGAGAAATACCTATTTCCCTGCATTCGCGGCGAGAAATGGGATTGCCTGGCGATGACCGAACCGGGTGCGGGTTCGGACCTGCGCGGCATGAAGGCAACAGCGGTCGAAAAGGGTGGCGACTGGGTGCTGAATGGCACCAAGCATTTCATCAGCCATGCCGACATCGCCGACTTCGCAATCGTGTTCATGGCGTCGGGCGAAGAGGATAGCCCACGCGGCAAGCGGAAAAAGATCACGGCCTTCTTCGTCGACAAAGGAACGCCGGGGTTTGCGGTGCGCGATGGCTACCGCAATGTCTCGCATCGCGGCTACACCAATGCGATCCTCGAATTCGACGACTGCAGGCTATCGAAGGAGCAGATACTCGGCGGAGTGCACCAAGGCTTCGAGGTTGCCAACAGTTGGCTGGGCGCCACGCGCCTGCAGGTCGGCGCAACCTGCCTGGGACGCGCCGAACGGGCGCTCCGGCACGCGGTGGAATATGCCGCGCAGCGCCAGCAGTTCGGCCAGCAGATCGGCAAGTTCCAAGGCGTTTCCTTCAAACTCGCGGACATGGCGACCGAACTGAAGGCCGCCGACCTGATGGTCTTCGAGGCCGGCTGGAAATACGACCAGGGCACGGTCACGGATCAGGACATGGCGATGGCCAAGCTGAAGGCGACCGAGATGCTGGCATTCGTGGCCGACGAGGCGATCCAGATCCACGGCGGCATGGGCCTGATGGACGATTTGCCACTGGAGCGCATCTGGCGTGACGCTCGCGTCGAGCGCATCTGGGAAGGCACCAGCGAAATCCAGCGGCACATCATTTCTCGTGCCCTGCTGCGAGCGGTAGGGGGATGAATTTGCGAGAACTAGAAAACTTGGAAAGGATGGCGCTCTACGTTGCCCCCCTCTGTCCTGCCGGACATCTCCCCCGCAAGGGGGGAGATCAGCTTTCATTCGGGGCCTCTCCAATCACTAACGTCGCAGAAAGGGACGCCGGATCAAGCGGCCGGCTCAATCTCCCCCCTTGCGGGGGAGATGTCCGGCAGGCCAGAGGGGGGTACGAAGGCGCGTCCCATGGAGGCGGTCAGGCGCATGAGCCGGCTTGGTCGCATGCTTCACCCCAAGTCCATTGCCGTTTTCGGCGGTAGCCAGGCTGTGGCCGTCGTCAGGCAGTCGCTGAAGATGGGTTTCGCTGGAGATATCTGGCCGGTGCACCCGAGCAAGGATGAAGTCGAGGGTGTGAAGGTCTACCGCTCTGTCGACCGCCTTCCCGGCGCGCCGGACGCTGCTTTTGTCGGCGTGAACCGTCACCTCACGCTGGATGTCATTCGCGCGCTGCGGGATCGGGGAGCCGGCGGCGCCATCTGTTTTGCAGCGGGCTTCCTGGAAACGGGTGCCTATGACGCCGACGGTGCCGGGCTTCAGGCGAGGCTGGTCGAGGCGGCCGGGGAAATGCCGATCATCGGCCCGAATTGCTACGGCCTGATCAACTATGCGGACGGCGCGCTGCTTTGGCCCGACCAGCACGGCGGCCAGCGCCTGGCGCCCGACGCGCGCGGCGCGGCGATCATTACGCAGTCTTCGAACATCGCCTGCAATCTCACCATGCAGAAGCGCGGCCTTCCTATTGCATTTCTGATGACCGCCGGTAATCAGGCTCAGACCGGACTATCGGAAATGGCGCTCGGCCTGATCGAGGACGAGCGCGTCTCCTGCCTGGGGCTGCACATCGAAGGCTTCGACAGCGCGGCCGGCTTCGAACGTCTGGCTGCGCGTGCGCGCGAACTGAAAAAGCCGATCGTTGCGATGAAGGTAGGCCGCTCGGAACAGGCGCGGGAAGCGACGATTTCCCACACGGCCTCATTGGCTGGTTCTGACGCGGCTTCCGACGCCTTCCTTCGCCGGCTTGGTATTGCGCGCGTGAATTCGATTCCGTCCTTCCTCGAAACGCTGAAGCTGCTTCATGCCGGCGGCCCGCTGTACGGCTACACATTGTCCTCGATGAGCTGTTCGGGTGGCGAGGCGTCGGTCATGGCCGACAGCGCCGAGGGGCGCACGGTCGCCTTTCCGGCGCTGTCCGAAACGCACCGCGCGCATGTGAAATCGACGCTCGGGCCGCTGGTCGCGGTAGCCAATCCGCTCGACTATCACACCTTCATCTGGAACAACGAGCCGGCGATGACGGCGACCTTCACGGCCATGGTGTCCGGCGGTTTCGATCTAAACATGCTGGTGCTGGACTTTCCAAGGCTCGACCGTTGCTCCGATGCGGACTGGTGGTCAGCGGTGCGAGCGTTCGACGCCGCACTGAAGATAAATGGCGCACGCGGCGCGATTGTTGCCTCCATGCTGGAGAACCTGCCCGAAGAACATGCCGCTGAATTGTTTGGTCGTGACATGGTTCCTCTGCACGGAATTGTCGAAGCCATGGATGCGGCGGAGGCTGCGGCCTTCATCGGCGACGCGTGGAAGCAGAAAGTTTCCCAACCTGTTGCGGCTGTACCCCCCTCTATCCTGCCGGGCATGTCCGGCAGGACAGAGGGGGGAGGCTCAATAGACGAAGCCGCAGCCAAGGCGATGCTTGCGGCAGCAGGCCTGCCGGTGCCCGAGGGACGGCGAGTGGCGACACTTAACGAGGCCGTACGCGTGGCCGAATCCCTCGGATACCCGGTCGTCCTCAAGGCGCTGGGCATTGCCCACAAATCCGAGCATGGCGCAGTGAGGCTCAACCTTCGCGACGCGCAATCGGTTCAAGCAGCGGCGAGCGAGCTTGGCAGACTGGGCAATGGCCTCTATCTGGAACGTATGGCCACCGGAGGCGTCGCCGAGCTTATTGTCGGCGTCACACGCGATCCGCTGTTCGGCCCGGTGATGACGATCGGCAGCGGTGGTGTCCTGGTCGAACTTTTGAAAGATAGTGTAACTCGGCTCTTGCCCGCGACGCGTGATGATGTGGAAACCGCGCTGCGAAGCCTCAAACTGTTCCCGCTGCTTGAGGGGTATCGCGGCCGCGCGAAGGCCGACCTGACGGCCGCCATCGACGCCGTTCTCGGCATCGCCGAATTCGCCATCGCGCATGCCGAAAAGCTCGAAGAGCTTGACGTCAATCCGCTGATCGTCTGCGCCGAGGGGCGGGGAGCCTGGATCGCAGATGCGTTATTGGTTTTATCCTCCCCTCAAGGAACCTCTAGCGGGAGGGGAGCGCCGACGCTTAAGGAGTAATACTATGACCGATATTGTCAGAACCCGCCGCGAAGGCGGCATCCTCGAAGTGACGCTTGACCGTCCGAAGGCCAATGCCATCGACTTGAAAACGTCGCGGCTGATGGGCGAGACGTTTCGCTCCTTTCGCGACGATCCCGGTCTGCGCGTCGCTATCGTCAAGACAGCGGGCGACAAATTTTTCTGCGCCGGATGGGACCTCAAGGCGGCAGCCGCGGGCGACGCTGTCGACGGTGACTACGGCGTCGGCGGCTTTGGCGGATTGCAGGAATTGCGTGACTTGAACAAGCCGGTGATCGCCGCCGTAAACGGCATGGCGGTCGGCGGCGGGTTCGAATTGGCGCTGGCCTGCGATCTGATCTACGCATCCGATCATTCGAGCTTCGCGTTGCCGGAAATCCGTGCTGGAACCCTAGCGGATGCGGCCACCATCAAGTTGCCGAAGCGCATCCCTTACCATGTGGCGATGGACCTTCTTTTCACCGGCCGCTGGATGGATGTTCAGGAGGCGCATCGCTGGGGGCTCGTCAACGAGGTACTGCCAAGTGAGAAGCTCGAAGACCGGGTGTGGGAGATCGCGCGGCTCCTGGAAAGCGGCCCGCCGCTGGTCTTTGCGGCAATCAAGGAAGTCGCGCGCCGAAGCGAGGCGATGGAATTCCAGGACGCGATGAACTGGATAACCAAGCGCAAGTTCCGTTCAGTAGATGAACTCTACGATTCCGAGGACGGCCAGGAAGGATTCCGCGCATTTTCGGAGAAACGGGATCCGGTGTGGAAGGGACGGTAATGCATGTCGCCGGCGGGGGTCGATGTTCTGCCCTTCTGAAGCGGTTCTGACGTCGGCTCCGTCGAGGCATGGATTCCCGCTCGTTCCTCGCTCACGAGGTCGGGAATGACGAACTTGATTTTGCTCTTCCGCCAATCGCCAACGGGGTCGCGATGCAATTGAAAAGACCTGTTCCGGATGCTAGATAAAGTATTATTAGAAGATCGAGGGCGTGCCAAATGCCGCATACCGTTCTTGCCGAAGTCACTGCCAGCGTCTCCGAACTCAAGAGGAACCCGATGGGCACCGTCGCGGCCGGAGATGGCTTTCCTGTCGCCATCCTCAACCGCAACGAGCCGGCATTCTATTGCGTTCCGGCAAAGGCTTTCGAGGCCATGATGGACCGGCTCGAGGACATTGAGCTCAACGCAATCGCAGATTTGCGCGCGGGCGAACGGCGTGTCCGCGTGAAGCTTGATGAGCTTTGAGCTCGAATTCCTTGAGCCGGCGCTCAAGGAATGGAAAGGTCTCGACGCCAATACGCGCGAACAATTCCGAAAAAAGCTGAAGGAGCGTTGCGAGACGCCGCGGGTTTCCTCCGCTCAGCTTCGCGGCTCGAAGGATCGCTATAAAATCAAGTTGCGCAGCGCCGGCTTCAGGTTGGTCTACGCCGTTGAGGACGACAGGCTCGTCGTTCTGGTCATCGCTGTTGGAAAGCGGGATCGGTCGAAGGTTTACCAAGCCGCCGACAAGCGCTGACGGGTTCAATTGAGCGGAATGTCGTTGTCCGCCTTGCTGGCCTGATACTCGCTGGAGATATGGTCGTAGCGCGTGGCAATCGCCGCCGCGCGAGCTTCGAGGCGTGCGCGATCAGGTTCGGGAAGTTCGCGCACCAGCCTTCGGATCGAATAGCTCTTCCAGTACGCATTCTCGGCGTTGTAGCCGCCGGGATCGAGCGTGAAGACCTCCTTGAGTATCTTCAGATCGTGCGGGATTGCGAAGCTGTCCCGCGAGTCCTCGTGGCTGAAGAGGTAGTAGAAATTGTCGAAGCCGGTCCAGGTGATTGCGGACAGGCAGAGCGAACAGGGCTCGTGCGTGGCCAGAAAGATGCAGTCCTTCGTGTCAGGACGGCTTGCTTTCGGCATTTCATAAAAGCGCTTCAGGCAATGCACCTCGCCGTGCCAGAGCGGGTTTTCCATCTCGTTGTTGGTTTCGGCAAGCACAAGCGAGAGGTCGCTTTTTTTCAGGATCGCCGCGCCGAAGAGCTTGTTGCCGCGCAAGACGCCTTCAGCCGTCTTGGGCATGATGTCGTCTTCGATCACGTCGAAGAGGCGGTCCACGAGAGACGGATCGGTCATGACTCAATCGCCCTCCGGCAGACGGACTTCATAAGGATGCGGGAAATGAAATTCCTCGAGGTTGCTCCCATCCCCTCCGCGGTCGACCACGACAAAATCCTGCGGCTCGCCGATCGGGGTCAGCACGCCGTGCCATAGATTGCGCGGGTAGTTGACGCCTTGGCCGGGCTTCGTCAGGAAAGCGTGGGGGCTGCCCGGACCATCTTCGCCGTCATGGCAGACGACGACCAGGAATGGCCGCGGCGACAAGGGAATGAACGCCTGGCTGCCGAAGGGATGACGCTCGACCATCGAAAGCCGCAACGGGAACGCATAAGGCGAGCCCTTGAAGAGATTGATGAGGACATGGCCATTGGGCCCGGCCGCCTCGGCACGGGCGAGCGCATGGTAGCGCTCCACCTTGCCGTCATTGATCGGATAGTGACCGCCGGTCTCCGTATCGATCACATCTCCAAACTCGGCGAAGTTTTCGCGGGTGAGAAGCCGAGCGATGATGGTGCGGTTCACGATTGCCCACCAATGCGCCTCGAGGCGCCGAGCTTCATGTGGCGGTTGACGTCCTTGTAGAGCAGATAGCGAAACTTTCCAGGGCCTCCCGCATAACAGGCTTGAGGGCAGAAGGCGCGCAGCCACATGTAGTCGCCCGCCTCCACTTCCACCCAGTCCTGGTTGAGACGATAGACCGCCTTGCCTTCCAGCACATAGAGGCCGTGCTCCATCACATGCGTCTCCGCAAACGGGATCACCGCTCCCGGCTCGAATGTCACCACCGTTACATGCATGTCGTGGCTGAGGTCGGCGGGATCGACGAAGCGTGTCGTCGCCCATTTCCCTTCGGTTCCCGGCATGGCCGCCGGCTCGATAGCGCCCTCGTTGACGAACAGGGCATCGGGAACTGCGATCCCCTCCACGAACTCGTAAGCCTTCCTTATCCAGTGGAAGCGAACAGGGGTGCTGCTTTCATTGCGGACGGTCCATTCGCTTGCCGGCGGAATGAAAGCAAAGCCGCCCGGCTGCATCGCGTGCTTCTTGCCAGCGAGCGTAACCGTCAATTCACCGTCCACGACGAAGAGAGCGCCTTCGGCGTCCCGGTCGGGTTCCGGCTTGCTGCTGCCTCCGGCCGGAGCCACTTCCATGATGTACTGTGAAAAGGTCTCGGCGAAGCCCGACAGTGGCCGCGACAACACCCAGACGCGGGTGTTCTCCCAGAACGGCAGGTAGCTGGTAACGATGTCGCTCATCACGCCTTTCGGGATGACGGCGTAGGCTTCGGTGAAAACGGCGCGATCGGTCAGAAGCTGCGTCTGCGGGGGCAGGCCACCGTGCGGTGCATAGTAAGTGCGGCCAGTCATCTCGTCTTTCCTAGTGTGTGTTGGCATTCAGGTGATGCCGGTCTGCCATCGCGCTTTAAAGTGGCAGCAAGTCCCTGAGGCGCAAGAGTGCGATGCGCTCTACCTGGCCGCAGGCGGTGGCAAATTCAGTGGCGCGGTCGTTGCCGATCCGGCTTTCGAAAGCGCTCAGTATCTCCTCCTTGGACAGGCCCTTGACCGCGATGATGAAGGGAAAGCCGAACGTGGCGACGTAAGCCGCGTTCAGCTTGGTGAAGCGTTCGCGCTCGGCATCCGTCAGAGCGTCGAGACCGGCCGAGGCCTGTTCCCTGGTCGACTCTTCCGTCAGGCGCCGGGCTTGCGCCAGCTTCCCCGCCAGATCCGGATGGGCGCTGAGCACGCCGAGCCTTTCCTTTTCGCTGGCGGAGCGGAAGACACGGCACAGCGCGTTGTGGAGTTCCTCCCGCCGTATCGTGCGCGGGACCAAGCTCCAGCCTGAAAGCGCGCTCGGCGATCCAGGGCGAGTGTTCGAAAATTCCGCCGAACCGGGCGACGAATTCCTTCTCGTCCATGCGCGATGGGCGCAGCAACTGGGGCTGAAACGGCTGGTGGTCCCGCCAATGGCGGGCGATATCGATGCGCCTGGCGAGCCAGACGTTGTCGTGGCCCATGACGTAGTCGATGAAACTCTTGAGTGCGGCGGCGCGGCCGGGGCGGCCAACCAGGCGGCAGTGAAGCCCGATATTCATCATGCGCGGCCGGCCTGCCCGACCCTCCGCATAAAGCGTGTCAAAGGAATCCTTCAGATAGGCAAAAAACTGGTCGCCGGAATTGAACCCCTGCGGCGTAGCAAACCGCATGTCGTTGGCGTCGAGCGTGTAGGGAATGACGAGCTGGGGCGGGATTGCGTTGCCATGTCCGTCATGGTCGAGCCAGTACGGCAATTCGTCGTCATAGGTGTCCGAAATGTAGGCGAAGCCGCCTTCCTCGGCGGCGAGCCGAACGGTATTGACCGACGTGCGGCCGGTGTACCAGCCAGTCGGGCGCTCCCCCGTTACTTCTGCATGGAGGCGGACTGCTTCTTCCATGTCCCGGCGCTCGTCTTCGATGGCGTGGTCGCGGTAGTCGATCCATTTGAGCCCGTGCGAAGCGATCTCCCAGCCGGCTTCCTGCATCGCGGCCACCTGGTCCGGAGAGCGGGCAAGCGCGGTAGCAACGCCGTAGACGGTGACCGGCACTTTGGCCGCGGTGAACATGCGGTGGAGCCGCCAGAAGCCGGCGCGCGCGCCGTACTCGTAGATGGATTCCATGTTCCAGTGACGCAACCCGGGCCAAGGTTGCGCGCCGACGATTTCGGACAGGAAGGCCTCCGAGGCTGAGTCACCGTGGAGAACGCAGTTCTCGCCGCCTTCCTCGTAGTTGACCACGAATTGCACACACACATGGGCGCCGCCCGGCCATTTCGGATCAGGCGGATTGGCTCCGTAACCGCGCATGTTGCGTTGGTATCGCATCGATCCCCAAATCCCTTGGCCCGGCGCCGCCGGATATTCACTAGCAAGAGTACCGGAAGGGGTCGTCCAGCATTCCCCCCAAAATTTTTGAAAGTCTTTTTGCAGCTCTTCGCTTCACCTGGACTTATGCATCGCATTTAATTGGCGCACAATCGATCACTGGCGTTCGAATGCAGGGAGGCAGAATGTCGAAAACTGATGGCGGTCGCCTGACGACCCATGTTCTCGATACCGCTTCCGGAAAACCGGCAGGCGGATTGTCGATCTCGTTGTTCCGTATCAAGGGCGAGGCACGCACGCATCTCAAGACCGTGGCGACCAATGGAGATGGCCGCTGCGACCAGCCGCTGCTCGAAGGGGAAGAGTTCGAGACCGGCGAATATGAGCTGGTATTCCGAGCCGGCGACTATCTGCGTGCATCCGGCACAGCACTTCCCGAGCCGGCCTTTCTCGACACCGTTCCCATCCGTTTCGGCATGGCCGAGCACGCGCACTATCACGTGCCGCTGCTTGTCTCGCCCTACGGCTATTCGACCTATCGGGGGAGCTGAGCCCATGGCCACAGTTAGAACGCGCAACGAGATCCGCTTCCTTCTCAATGGCGAGAGGGTAGCGCTTTCCGAGGTGGCACCCGACGAGACGCTGCTCGACTATCTCAGGCTGCGGCGATCGCTGCGAGGGTCGAAGGAAGGCTGCGCGGAAGGCGATTGCGGCGCCTGCACAGTGGTGGTGGGGCGGCTCGTGGATGGCGAACTCGTCTATGAAGGCGTCAATGCCTGCATCCGCTTCGTCGGTTCGCTTGACGGCTGCCATGTGGTTACCATCGAGCATCTGCGTGGTGAAAACGGCGGACTGCATCCGGTGCAGCAGGCGATCGTGGATTTCCACGGCTCGCAATGCGGTTTCTGCACGCCGGGCTTCGTGATGTCGCTCTACGCGCTATGGATGCGCAGTCCCGAGCCGACCAGCGCGGAAATCGAGAAGGCATTGCAGGGTAATCTCTGCCGCTGCACGGGCTATGAGGCCATCGTTCGCGCGGCGGGCGCGGTTTCCTCTTACGGCAAGGTGGCGAAGGATCCTTTGGCGGTAGAGCGCGTCGAGGTCGCGAAACAGCTTGCGGCGATGAATGACGGCGCCCGCGTCGAGATCGGCGAGGGTATCCACCGGCTCACTGTCCCCGCGAGCGTCGACGATTTGGCGGCACTCCTCGAAGCGGAGCCGAAGGCGATCATCGTTGCCGGTTCCACGGATGTCGGGCTCTGGGTCACGAAATTCATGCGCGAGATTTCGCCGGCGATTTTCATTTCCTGCCTCGATGAATTGCGCGCGATCTCGGAGGACGACGGCTTGATCACGATCGGCGCTGGAGCGACCTATACCGACGCATTCTCGACGCTTTCAAGGCGGATTCCGGCGCTGGGTCCGCTGTTTGACAGGATCGGCGGCGAGCAGGTGCGCAATATGGGAACCATCGGCGGCAACATCGCCAACGGTTCGCCGATCGGCGACACACCGCCGCCGCTGATCGCGCTGGGGGCCACATTGACCCTGCGCAAGGGTGCGGAACGGCGGACGATCCCGCTGGAGAAATTTTTCGTTTCCTATGGCAAGCAGGATCGCCGCGCGGGCGAATTCGTCGAGGCGGTGCATGTTCCGGTGCCCGTGGAGGGCAGCCGCTTCGAAGTCTACAAGGTCTCGAAACGCCGCGACGAGGACATCACATCCACGCTGGGCGCGTTTTATCTCAGCCTGGCCGAAAACGGCACAGTCGCCTCGATCAGGATCGCTTATGGCGGGATGGCGGAGACGCCCAGACGTGCGAAGGCGGTCGAGGAAGCGCTGACCGGCAAGCCATGGAACGCGGAGACGATCCAGCGGGCGCTGGACGGGTATGCCGCCGATTTCAAGCCGATCACTGACATGCGCGCTTCGGCCGAATACCGGATGCTGGCCGCGCGCAACCTGCTGCGCCGCTTCTTCGCGGAAACGAGTGGCGGCAAGGCTCCGGTTCAGGTGAACCGTACGATGGCCGCGTGAGGAAAAATGCGATGTTCTTTTTCGCTTTGACACCCGGCTCGACAAGGGTCAGACCTGAAGGTGGTGCCGTCCTCTTCATGGGGGCTTTCGCATGAACAAGAATGCCACGCTCGATTTGAAGGCGCCGAAAATCAAGGGCGGTGTCGCGACCGACCAGCACCACGATTCCGCCCACAAGCACGTGACAGGCCAGGCGGTCTATATCGACGACATACCGGAGCCGGCTGGCACGCTGCACGGCTGCCTGGGTCTTTCCACCGTCGCGCATGGCACGATTCGCGCCATCGACGTGTCGGCGGTGCGCGCGGCGCCCGGAGTTGTCGACGTGCTGCTGGCGGGGGACGTGCCCGGCGAAAACGACATCAGCCCGACCGGGCGGCATGACGAGCCGGTGCTTGCCGACGACAAGGTGCACTTCTATGGGCAGCCGATCTTCGCGGTGATCGCCGAAACGCGCGAGCAGGCACGCCGCGCCTGCCGGCTGGCCAGGATCGAATATGGCGAACTGCCGGCGATCATCGACATCGGCGATCTCGATCCCGTCAGCTCGAAGCTGGTCACGCCGCCGCTGACCCTTGCTAGGGGCGATGCGGCTGCCGCGATCGCTGCTGCGCCGCGCCGTATTAAGGGCCAGATGCGCGTCGGGGGTCAGGATCATTTCTATCTCGAGGGTCACATCGCCATGGCAATGCCCGGCGAGGACCAGGACGTGACCGTCTATTCCTCAACGCAGCATCCGAGCGAAGTGCAGCACATGGTTGCGCATGCGCTCGATGTGCCGTCGCACGCGGTGACGGTGGAAATCCGGCGCATGGGCGGCGGGTTCGGGGGCAAGGAAACCCAGTCGAACCAGTTCGCGGCCATCGCGGCAATAGCGGCCAAGCGCCTTGGCCGCGCCGTTAAAATCCGGCCCGACCGTGACGACGACATGACCGCGACGGGCAAGCGGCACGACTTCCTGATCGACTACGAAGTCGGATTCGACGACAGCGGGGCAATCCACGGCGTCAATTTCACCTACGCCGCGCGCTGCGGCTTTTCCTCCGACCTTTCGGGCCCTGTCACCGATCGGGCGCTGTTCCATTGCGACAACACCTATTTCTATCCGGCCGTGAAGGCGGTCTCCGCGCCGCTTTACACGAACACGGTTTCGAACACGGCGTTCCGCGGCTTCGGGGGGCCGCAGGGAATGGTGGGCGCCGAGCGCGTGATCGACGAGGTCGCCTTTGCTACCGGCAAAGACCCGCTCGAAATTCGCAAGAAGAATTTCTACGGGACGACCGACCGCAATTCGACGCCGTACCACCAGCAAGTCGAAGACAACATCATCGAACGGATCGTCTCCGAACTCGAGGCAAGCTCCGGCTATGCGCGGCGGCGGCGTACGATCCAGGCGTTCAATGCCAACAGTACGATCATCAAGCGCGGGATCGCGCTCACGCCCGTCAAATTCGGCATCTCGTTTACCGCGACGCACTACAATCAGGCTGGTGCGCTTGTCCATGTCTACAACGACGGCTCCGTCCATCTGAACCATGGCGGCACCGAGATGGGGCAGGGGCTTTACGTCAAGGTTGCCCAGGTGGTTGCCGAGGAATTCCAGATCGACATCGATCAAGTGAAAATCACCGCGACCACTACCGCCAAGGTGCCGAACACTTCCGCTACGGCCGCCTCGTCCGGTTCCGACCTCAACGGAATGGCGGCTCGTAATGCGGCGCGGACAATCCGCAACCGGCTGGCCGATTTCGCGGCGGAGAAATACGGCGTGCCGCTTGATCAGGTCGTATTCCTGCCGAACAGGGTGCGAGTCGGGAACCAGGAAATGCCGTTCGGCCATCTGGTGAAGCAAGCTTACATGGCACGCGTCCAGCTTTCCGCGGCGGGCTTCTACAAGACGCCGAAAATACATTGGGACCGCGACAAGGGCCGTGGCCATCCCTTCTACTATTTCGCTTATGGCGCCTCGGTTTCGGAGGTATCCGTCGACACGCTGACTGGCGAATACATGGTGGAGCGAACCGACATCCTGCACGAGACCGGCCGTTCGCTGAACCGCGCCATCGATCTCGGACAGATCGAGGGCGGGTTCATCCAGGGCATGGGCTGGCTGACGACCGAAGAGCTGTGGTGGGACGAGAAAGGCCGACTGAGAACACATGCGCCCTCGACCTACAAGATCCCGCTCGCGTCCGATCGTCCGAAGGTCTTCAACGTGGCGCTTGCCGACTGGCCGGAAAACCACGAGCCGACGATCCATCGGTCCAAGGCGGTCGGCGAGCCGCCTTTCATGTTGGCCATGTCGGTGCTGCACGCGTTGTCGGACGCGGTGGCGAGCGTGGCCGACCACAGGATCTGCCCGCGGCTCGATGCCCCGGCGACGCCGGAGCGCGTGCTGATGACGATCGAGCAGCTGAGAGCCGAGGCGGCCCTACAGAAGTGAGCGGAACAGCGAATAGCCTGCGGGCCTTCCTCGAAGCCTCGCCAGGCGCGGCGCTGGTGGAGGTCGTGGAGGCGAAAGGTTCGACGCCCCGCGACAAGGGCGCTTGGATGCTGGTTTCGCTTGACCGGATATTTGGCACGATCGGCGGCGGCCAACTCGAGTTCATGGCGATCGACCGGGCACGGGAGATGCTGGAAGTGGGGGAGCGTTCCGCGGTTACGCTCGACGTCCCGCTCGGCCCGGAGATCGGCCAGTGCTGCGGCGGACGGGTCGCTGTGACGATACGCAATGTCGATGGCGCGATTCGGGGGAACTCGTCGCGGCGGCCAGGGCCGAGGACGCGCGCCTGCCTCATGTCTATGTCTTCGGCGGCGGCCATGTCGGGCATGCGCTGGCCTCCGCCTTCGCATTGCTGCCGCTCAGCGTGACGATTGTCGAAACGCGGGCGGAGGCACTGGAGGGAATGCCAGGCGCGGTGAAAACAAAGCTGACGCCCTTGCCGGAGGAAGTCATTGCGGAGGCGCCTTCGGGCTCGGCCTATGTTGTGCTCACCCACGACCATGCGCTTGATTTCCTCATCGTAGCGGAGGGCCTCAGACGCGCGGACGCCGCCTATGTCGGCATGATCGGGTCTAAAACGAAGAAGGCCACCTTCCGAAGCTGGTTCCTGAAGACGGCAAACGGGACAGAGGACGCGTTCGCACGACTGGTGACGCCGATCGGCGGCAGCGCCGTGAAAGACAAGCGCCCCGCCGTCATCGCCGCTCTGGCCGCTGCCGAGATCGTGACGGCGCTTACGAATGAAAACACTGACCGGGTCGAACGTTAGAGCAAGACGAGGTTAGGTTTGATCAAACATAATCTCATCTTACTCCAATCGCGCCTACGAAGCTTTCTTTCTCGGCGGGGGTACCGCCTTCTCGATCGCTTCGCGGATGAACCGTTGATATGGTATGCCGCGTCGGCGAGCTTCACTCTTTACGGCGTCAAGCAATGGGCCAGGCAGGCGCATGTTCACGCGCGCTTCCTTTCTTTCGAATTCGAATTGGTACGGCGTCATTTTGCCGAGATCGTATTCGGTAAGATCTGCGGTATCGACGAAGTCCTCCGCCTGGGCGTCACTTTGAAACTTGGGCAGTTTCCTAAGAACCGGCTGTTTGTCTTTCATAGTGCCGACGCTCCTTTTCGTGAAGATAACGAGCGCTCACAGGTCTCAAAAGCCGCCTATCGTCTCGTTCCCGAAAACCACAAGAATTGCGCGACCTGCTTCGCTGCTACCGATGGCAATGAAGCGCTCTTCGTCCGTCATCCTGGCAGGTGCAGGAAAGACCGATATGGTTCGCGAGAACAGACTCTCTATCTGGTCTTTGCTGACGCCATGTTTCGCGCATTTTGGCCAGTTCCCACCATCCCAATCGAAGCCGCCTATTTGCAAAGTAATCTATCTCGTTGTATGTACATTTGTCAACACATGTTTGCTGTCATTTCCCCGCCAGAATATCCCTGATCAGGCGCTGGCAGCGTTCCGCCATGAAGTCGAGCAGCAGGCGGACTTTCGGGTCCTGGAATTTCTTGTGGGGATAGACAGCGGCAAACTGCACGGGTGTCGGAGGCGTCTCAGGCAGTATCACCTTCAGCCGGCCGTCCCGGATATAGGGCTCGACCTCGAAGCGCGGCTTGTTGACGATGCCCCGCCCTGCCAGCGCCCAACCGGTCAGCACATCGCCATCGTCTGAATCGAACGGCCCGTGAACCTCGAATTTCGCCGGTCCCGCCGGTGTCCTGAGCGTCCAGAAGTATTCCTTGAGTTCCTGGAAAACGCAGCATCAGGCAATCGTGCCTGCTCGCGACAAGCTCGTTCGGATCGGCCGGTTCGCCGCGCGCCTCGACATAGGCCGGTGCCGCGGCCAGCACGCGTTCGCATTCCATGATGCCGCGCATGCGGAGGCTGGAATCCTCGATCAGGCCGAGACGGAACGCGACGTCGATACCCTCCTTCATGATGTCTACGTTGTGGTCCGAAAGCCTCAGCCGAACTTCGATATCCGGATATTTGTCGTGAAATTCGGGAATCCCCGAAGCGATCAACCGCCGCCCAAGCCCGAGCGGCGCCGTCACGCGGATCGAGCCTCGCGGCTGGCCGGACAATGCGCTGACCGCGGCCTCCGCCTCCACGATGGCCTCGAGAACCTGTTTTGCGCCGCTGTAGAAGACCGTTCCCTGTTCAGTGGGCATCAACTGCCTGGTCGTGCGATTGAAGAGGCGGACGCCGAGGTGCTTTTCCAGTTCCTTGATGCGGTTGGAGGCAACGGCCGGCGAAATGCGCATGTCCCGCCCCGCAGCCGAAAGGTTGCCCAGTTCAACGACGCGGACGAAAACGGCAATGTTGTCGAGATAGGACATGCAACCTCAATTCTCCCTTATGATATGGCCAGTATTTTCCAATTTTTTTTGAAAGTCATCGTGTATGTCTCCTCTTTCCGTCCGGCCCGCAAACAGCAACAATCGGCGTTCGAAGCGCAAGGTGCAGCGATGAATGATTTCGCGATTTTCTGGGATTGGCTGAATTTTGGCGTGCGCTGGCTGCATGTCGTGACGGGCATCGCCTGGATAGGCTCTTCATTCTATTTCGTGGCGCTCGACCTTGGCCTTCGCCAGCGTCCCGGCCTGCCGCAGGGCGCCTATGGCGAGGAATGGCAGGTTCATGGGGGCGGCTTTTATCACATCCAGAAATATCTGGTGGCGCCGGCGCAGATGCCGGAGCATCTGACCTGGTTCAAGTGGGAATCCTACGCCACCTGGCTGACCGGCTTCGCGCTGCTCTGCGTGGTGTACTACGCGGGCGCCGATCTCTATCTGATCGATCGCAATGTACTCGACGTTTCCCCGACCGTCGCAATACTGATTTCACTCGCCTCGCTCAGCGTCGGCTGGCTGGTTTACGACTTCACCTGCAAGTCTCCGCTCGGCAAGAGCGATACGCTGCTGATGCTGGTGCTTTACGCTGTGCTGGTGTTCATCGCATGGGGCTATACGCAGCTCTTCACCGGACAGGCGGCCTTCCTTCATCTCGGCGCGTTCACGGCGACGATCATGTCCGCCAACGTCTTTCTCGTGATCATCCCGAACCAGAAGAAGGTCGTGGCAGACCTCATCGCAGGGAAGGATCCCGATCCTGCGCTCGGCAAGCAGGCCAAGCAGCGCTCCCTGCACAACAACTACCTTACGCTGCCTGTCCTCTTCCTGATGCTGTCGAACCACTACCCGTTGGCATTCGGTACCGAGTTCAACTGGGTGATTGCGTCGCTGGTGTTCATCATGGGTGTACTGATCCGGCACTATTTCAACACGGTGCACGCACGCAAGGGCAACCCGGCCTGGACATGGCTCGCCGCCGGAATTCTCTTCATCGTCATCATGTGGCTGTCGACAGTACCCAGCGTGCTGACCGGCGAACAGAAGGCGTCCGCCGCAAGCCAGGCTTTCGTCGCTTCGGCACACTTCCCCGCCGTCCGCGACACCGTGCTTGGCCGCTGCGCCATGTGCCACGCGGCCGAGCCTTCCTATGAGGGCGTACATCAAGCGCCGAAAGGCGTGATCCTCGAATCCGATGGCTCGATTGCGGAGCACGCGCGCGAAATCTACCTTCAGGCTGGCCGCAGCCACGCAATGCCGCCGGGCAATGTTACCGCTGTCACGCCCGAAGAGCGGGCGCTCATCGTCACCTGGTTCGAGCAAGCGCGGAACTAGCGCCATGAACGAAACGCTTCTCAGAGGGCGCACGCTCACTTTTCTTCGCTGGCCGGACAGTGTGGAAGACCATAGCGCCTATCGCTATGAGGAAGACGGAGGCTTACTCGTTCGTGAAGGCAGGATCGTTGCGGCTGGCCCATACGCCGATGTGGCTCGGCAGGCGCGCGAGGACGCGACGGCAATCGATCATCGGCCGCACCTTTTGCTGCCCGGTTTCATCGATGCGCATGCGCATTTTCCGCAAATGCAGATCATCGCCTCCTACGGCGCCGAGCTGCTCGACTGGCTCAACAAATACACGTTCCCGGAAGAGACAAAATTCAACAACACGCAGCACGGCCGCCGTATCGCCCGGCTGTTCCTCGATGAGCTGGTGCGCCACGGCACAACCACTGTGGCTGCCTATTGCTCGGTGCACAAGGAATCGGTCGAAGCCTTTTTCGCGGAGGCGCACAGCCGCAACATGCTCACCATCGCCGGAAAGGTGCTGATGGACCGCAACGCGCCGGACGGCCTGCGCGATACGCCGCAATCGGGGTATGACGACACCAAGGCGCTGATCAGGGAATGGCATGGCAAAGGGCGTCAGCTTTATGCGGTGACCCCCCGTTTCGCCATCACGTCCACGCCTGAACAGATGGAGATGGCGGGAGCGCTGATGCGCGAACATCCCGATCTGCACATGCAGACGCACCTTTCGGAGAACCACGCCGAGATCGCGTTGACGAAGGAGCTCTATCCCTGGTCGCGGGACTACACGGATGTTTACGAGCATTATGGTTTGCTTGGCCCGAGGGCGCTGATCGGACACTGCATCCACCTTTCCGAACGCGAGGCCGATGCGCTGTCGGACAGCCGGGCGGTTGCAGTGTTCTGCCCTACTTCGAACCTCTTTCTGGGTTCCGGCCTCTTCGACTACCAGCGCTACCGGCGGCGCACCAAGGCGCTGCGCATAGCGGCGGCGACGGATGTCGGCGGAGGCACGAACTATTCCATGCTGCGCACGATGGATGAGGGTTACAAGGTGATCGCGCTCAATGGCGAGAAGCTCAATCCTTTCGCGGCCTTCTGGCAGATCACGCGCGGCAATGCCGAGGCACTTTCGATCGCCGATAAAGCGGGCACGCTTGATTCCGGCACCGATGCCGACATCGTCGTGCTCGATTCGCGGGCGACCCACGCGATGCGCCTGCGCATGGAAACGGTGGCGACGCTTGGCGAGGAATTGTTCGTCCTGCAGACGCTCGGCGACGACCGCGCGGTGAGAGAGGTATATGTTGCCGGCAGCCCTGCAAAAAGCGCGATGACGGGCGGCGGCGCATAGAGCATCGGACCCGAAAGTGGGAACCGGTTTCGGGAAAATCCGATGCTTGAACCAACAGAGCATCGGACCCGAAAGTGGGAACCGGTTTTCGGGAAATCCGATGCTTGAACCAACAGAGCATCGGACCCGAAAGTGGGATCCGGTTTTCGGGAAAATCCGATGCTCAAACGGAAAAGCGGAGCAGAAAATGGGCACTTCGGAGGACATCGCAAGGATTGCCGAGCAGGAAGCCGCGCTGGTCTTCGACCGCTTCGACGAGGCAACGGCCTTTGCCATCGGATCACTGATCCGCAATCGGGCGCTCAAGGAAAAGCTCCCGATCGTCGTGGATATCCAGCTCTGGGACCGGCCGCTTTTCTACGCCGCCCTGCCCGGTTCGACCTCGTCCAATACGGACTGGGCGCGCCGCAAGCGCAACGTCGTCAAAATGTTCCACAAGAGCACCTACCGAATGGTGCTGGAACAGGGACGCGAGGACAAGACCTTTCCTCCGGGATCCGGGCTGAGGTCCGATGAGTTCGTGCTTGCCGGCGGCGGCTTTCCGGTCAGGGTCAAGGCCGTGGGCGCGGTCGGCGTCATCGCTGTATCGGGTCTGCCGCAGCGGCAGGATCACGAGGTCATCGTCGCGGCGTTGTGCGAACACCTTGGACTGAGCAGGCAGACGCTTGCCTTGCAGGCGGTAAGCGGCTCCTAAAGTATCTTGGGCAGGATGGGGCAACTGCATGCTTGAATTCGAAACGAAACAGTTTCTGGTCTCCATCTTCGACGCTGCCGTCCGGGCAGCCGATCCCGAACTGACAATCCGCGATCACCTGCCTGCCAGGCCTACCGGCCGCACGATCGTCGTGGGTGCGGGCAAGGGGTCGGCGCAGATGGCGCAGGCGCTTGAGAAGGCGTGGAACTCACCCCTGGAAGGCCTGGTGGTGACCCGCTACGGATATGGCGCGAGATGCGAGAGGATCGAAGTACTGGAAGCCGCGCATCCGGTGCCCGACGAGGCCGGGCTAACCGCCTCAAGGCGGCTGATGGAGACGGTAGGCGGCTTGACCCCCGATGATCTCGTGATCGCGCTTGTCTCCGGCGGAGGCTCGGCGCTGCTCCCTTCGCCTCCGCCGGGTCTGGCGCTTGCTGATGAAATCGCGGTCAATGAGGCGCTGCTCGCTTCGGGCGCGCCGATCTCGGCTATGAACACGGTGCGCAAGCACGTCTCTTCCATCAAGGGCGGAAGGCTTGCGGCAGCGGCCTGGCCGGCGCGGGTCGTCTCATTGGTCGTGTCAGATATTCCCGGCGACAATCCGGCGCTTGTTGCGTCCGGACCAACCGTGCCGGATGCGAGCACGCGCGCGGATGCACTCGCCATTGTTCACGCTTATGCCATGAAGCTGCCCGCGAGCGTTATGGCGCATCTAGAATCGTTTGCGGCAGACGCCCCACGACCTGATGACCAGAGGTTTGCGCGCAATGAGGTCCATATGATCGCTTCTTCTGCCGTTTCACTCGAGGCGGCGGCCGCGCAATCGCGCGGGCGTGGCATCGAGCCGGTCATTCTCTCCGATTCCATCGAAGGCGAGGCGCGTGACGTGGGCTCGGTCCATGCCGCGATCGCACGCGAAGTGGCAGCCCGAGACCGGCCGTTCCGGAAACCGGTGCTGGTGCTCTCGGGCGGCGAGACGACAGTCACGCTTCGCGGCAAGGGCAAAGGCGGCCGCAACAGCGAGTTCCTGCTGGCCTTCGCCCTAGGTGTCGACGGTATACCCGGCATTCATGCGCTGGCGGCGGACACCGATGGCATCGACGGATCGGAAGACAATGCGGGGGCCTTCGCGGATGGAACCACGGTTAGCCGCATGAGGCTCGCCGGGATCGACGCCAAGGCGATGCTTGCCGCAAACAACGCGTGGACCGCGTTCAATGCCGTTGGCGATTTATTCGTGCCCGGCCCGACCGGGACGAACGTCAATGATTTGCGGGCGATTTTGGTGCGTTGAGTAATATCACTCACCCGAACGTGCGCTGCGCCGGTTCTCCAAAGTAATACGAATTTCGGATTCGCCACACTAGTTGGATGTTGAAATCGTGCATTGAAATTCGTGCTTTACGCAAGCAATTGACGGCGTTGAACACGAGACATCGCCGTCAACCACGGTACAAACAGAGCATCGATCTGTAAAATCGGTACAGGATGGATTGTTCTGAACGAACTCCTCTATCGATCCCTGACGCGGCAAGGATTTTTTGTCATATGAATTTTCAATCTTCTCGAAGGGGATGTCGGCAGAGTGCGCGTTTATAAGTAGTGCCCATTGAAGAAGCGCTCCAAGCAAGAACCCCCCGACAGTCTTCATTGTCAGAATATTCTTATGTCACACCACTATGTGATCTTCCCCCGTCGAGGCTGCCGCTCTATGGCAGCCTCATATTTTACGGCATCATACTTCGTGCAGGTAGAGATGATAGTCGAGCTCGCTGACCGTGCGGGCGACGCGGACATATTCGGCCTGCTTGATGGCCGTGAAGGTGCGGTGCAGGCCCTCGCCGAGCGCGTCCTTGAGGAACGCCGAAGCCTTTGCCGCTTCGATCGCCGAACGCCAGTCGGCAGGCGTGCCGCCGTTCAATTTGTCTGCGCGCTCATACCCATTGCCGGTCGTTTCCGCGCCGGGATCGAGTTTTTCGTCAAGGCCCTTGGCGATCGCGGCAAGTACGGTCGCTGCGACCAGATAGGGATTGGCATCGACACCCGCGGGACGGTGCTCGATGCGGCGGCTTTTCACGTCGCTTGCGGGAATGCGCAACGCGACCGAGCGGTTGTTGACGCCCCATGTCGGGGCGATCGGCGCGTAGGATTGTGCAATGAAACGCCGCCAGGAATTGGCGTGCGGTGCAAACACCAGCATCGATTCCGGCATCGTCGCCGCAAGACCGCCGATCGCGTTGAGAAGGACCGGGTTCCATTCGCCGGCGCACTTTTCGGCAAAGATGTTTTCGCCCGCACCGTCCACAACCGAGACGTGGAAATGCATGCCTGATCCGGCACATTTTTCGATCGGCTTTGCCATGAAGCAGGCCGTGACCCCATGCCGGCGCGCTTGCATGCGCACGAGCCGCTTGAGCTGGACCAGATCGTCGGCGGCCTTGAGCACATCCTTCCGGTAGTGGAGCGTGAGTTCGTACTGGCCCGGCGCATTTTCTGAAACGAGCGTCTCGACGGGAATGTCCTGCGCCTTGGCTGCCGCGTAGATGTCGGAAAACAGCGGCTCCATGCCGTGCAGATGATCGACCGAAAAGACTTCGGTCTTGCCGCTCCGGCGGCCGTCGAGAACGGCGTTCGCAGCATGCACGCGGCCGTCGCCGTCCCGGTCGTTCCTGAGCAGGAAAAATTCGAGTTCGAAAGCGCCGGCGGGATGAAGTCCCCTGGCCGCGAAAGCGTCGATTTGCCGCGCCAGCGCATCGCGTGGATCGGACGTCATCGGCTTGCCGTCCAACTGGTACATCGACATGAGCACCTGTCCGCGCGCCGGGCTGGTGCCGTAGAGCGCCTTCAGCGTTCCGGGGATCGGCCATGCGCGCAGATCGCCGTCGCCCGTATCCCAGATCAAGCCGGTTTCGTGCACATCCTCGCCGGTGATGTCGAGGCACAGCGTCGAGGTGGGCATGTGGCGGCCGCCCTCGTAAAGGGCCGCAAGCTCGTGCCGGCGAATGATCTTGCCGCGGCCGACGCCGTTTGGATCCGTCAGTACGATATCAAAAGCCTCGATGTCCGGATGTGCATCGAGGAACGCCTTCGCTTCAGAGGTAGTTGAGCCTGATGGTGAATTCATGATTTCCTTACCAGTTAATGGCCGCGCTTCTCCCATGCCGCGAGCTTTACTGCAATATGGCCAAGTGCACTGGTAAATCGCTCGGCCTGTAGTCCGGTCGTCGCGAAGGTACACGAGCATCATGTTGTGGAAGGACGCAATGAGCTCAGCGCGATTCCGCGCAAGGGCAGCTCGACAAGCGCGACTAATGTTCTGTGCATGTCGTTTCCCAAAAGTGGCACTTTTGGGCGACATCATTGGGCGGCCTCGGCTTCAAGGCCGTTCCCGCTTTGTCAAATGGCGGCCGAAGCCTACCCGGCGATATCTATCACGCCGCAGTCGCCGGCCTCGGTGCCGAAGACCAGGCGGCGGCCCTCGCGGTCCCAGGTCAGGGAGGTGATGGCGCCCTTGCCTGGCCGCCGCAGCAGAACCTCCTTCTGATCGGCGAGCCGGGCGGCAAGCACCATGCCGTCGGCATAGCCGATGGCGACGATTTCGTCCGCCGGATGACAGGCAACGCATGTCACCATCATGTTGCCTCGCGTACCGAGTTCCAGCGGCGCCTTGCCCATCGGGCCGTCCTTGCCGGCAAAGGGCCAGACAATGGCCGCCGGCGCGCCGGAACTCGCGAGCCAGCGTCCCTTGGCGCTCCAGGACACCGATTTGACCTTGGCCGGATAGCCGCTCATTCGCATATGCTTGCCGTCGGATAGCTTCCATCCGTGCAGGGCATTTTCCTGCATGGTCGTGACCACGAAATTGCCGTCTGGCGAAAACGTGATGCCTGTATGGGCGCCGTCCCACTTGAGTTCCAGCGGCTTGCCATCGGCCGCCGGAAAATGCAGCGTCGCGCCATTGTAGCGGGCCACTCCCAGACGCATTCCCCGTGGTGAGAAGGCTATGCCTTCGACAGAGCGGGAATGCAGGAATTCCCTGGTCCTGCCATCGGCGAAGCGGACATACGCGATGCGTGCGCAGCCAAAGGCAATCGCGCCCTGTGGGCCGCAAGCGACGCTCGTGATCCATTTGCGGCCAAGCTCTGCCATCGTTTCGCTTCCGCCGCCTGCCTTGGTCGCGCAGACAATGCCGTCTTCTCCAGCGGTAACGAGCTTGCCCGCTTCGGTATCGGTTGCGGCAGCAAGCAGGCCGTCATGCACCTTCTGCGACTTGTGGCCATGATCGAGCCGATGGATATGCCCGTCGGCCAGCGCGAAATGGGGGATGTCATCGAGGAATACGGCGGCGATACAGTGTCCATCGAGATCGAGAGGCGCGACTGTGGGCATGGGTCCGAAACGCTGTTTGTGGTTAGTGTGGCGAGAGGTTTGCGCCAATCGCCGAGGCCGTTGCTTCAACCCGATGCTGTTATGCCTGGCAAGCCTCGAAAGTGCGCTTCAGCCGCTCGGCATCGAGTTCTCGCCCTATGAATACGAGCCGGCTCTCATGCTTCTCGCCGTCCTTCCATGCCCGCTGGTGATCGCCTTCGATGATCATGTGGACGCCCTGGATGACGTAGCGGTCCGGATCGTCCTTGAAAGCGATGATCCCCTTGAGGCGCAAGATGTTCGGTCCCTCGGCCTGCGTGATCTTTTCGATCCAGGGAAAGAATTTCTTCGGCTCCATTTCGCTGCCGCGCAGCGAAACCGACTGCACGGTCACGTCATGTATGGGAGATACACCATCGTCGTGGTGATCATGGTCATGCCCGTCATGCTGGTGGTGATCGTGGTCGCAATCCGGACCACATTCGTGATCGTGATCGTGATCGTGCGATTCAAGGAAGTGCGGATCGTTCTCGAGCGCGCGCGACAGGTCGAAGGCGCCCCGGTCCAGCACTTCATCCAGCGACACTCCGGCGCGTTGCGTTCGATGGATGCGAGCGCCGGGATTGATGGCCCGGATTGCCGCTTCGACATTCCTCAGTTCAACGTCGTTCACGAGATCGGTCTTGTTGACCAGCACAACGTCGGCGAAGGCGATCTGGTCCTCGGCCTCACGCGAATCCTTGAGACGCAGCGGCAGGTGCTTGGCATCGACCAGCGCGACGACCGCGTCGAGCCTGGTCTTGGCGCGCACGTCCTGGTCCATGAAAAAGGTTTGGGCAACCGGCACCGGATCGGCAAGGCCGGTCGTCTCCACCACGATCGCGTCGAAACGGCCTGGCCGGCGCATCAGGCCCTCGACCACGCGGATCAGGTCGCCGCGGACGGTGCAGCACACGCAGCCATTGTTCATCTCGTAGATTTCCTCGTCGGATTCCACGATCAGGTCATTGTCGATGCCGATCTCGCCAAATTCGTTGACGATGACGGCATAGCGCTTGCCATGGTTCTCGGAGAGGATGCGGTTGAGCAGCGTAGTCTTTCCGGAGCCGAGATAGCCGGTCAGAACGGTCACGGGAATCTGCGTCTCAGCTTCGCTCATCGATCTACCTTCGGGATTGGACTGTCCTGGGATGGGAACCATATAGGATGCCAGTCGGGGTTTTGCACGCAGGAATTCGGCGGCTCCAGTAGCGACCGGCCTTTGTCATCTGGTTGAAACGCATCTCTGGCACTACAGTGCCATGCCTCCTTTGGGCGCCCAAAGGAGGCTGTTTGCCGAAAATTTTTCGGGCCAATGCAGTAGCTTCCGGTGGACTGGTTTCGATTGCCGGCAAAGCAGCTTTTGCATTTCTGATTGCCAACCGGACTGCGGCGGCTGATATTGCACTCCGTTTCGACGCGGGAGGGGGTCATGGCCAAATCTGACAGAGGTGCGACGATGAGCCGGCTGCACTCGGCGGCGCGGCTGTCCCGTACAGCGCTGGCGGCGCGCCTGCTGGATCATGGCTTCTATGCCGGACAAGACCAGATCATGCTGGCGCTGGACAATGAGGATGGACAGACGCCCGGTCAGTTGGCGGTGCGTCTAGGCGTGCGACCGCCGACCATAACCAAGACGATCAATCGCCTGCAGGGGCAGGGATTTCTCGACAAGCGCGCCTCGGAGATCGATGCGCGGCAAGCCCATATCTTCCTCACCGATACCGGCCGCGATGCAATCCGGGCTATCGAAAAGTCCGTGCGGAAAACCGAAAAGCAGGCGCTGAAAGGCCTCGACAAGAAAGAGCAGAAGACGTTGTCGAAGCTTCTGTCGCGCCTCGAAGCCAATTTGTCCAACGGCCCGGTTGTCCCGGTCGACGAGGACAACGACATGGATGAATAGCCGGCTCCAGCAGGTTCGGATTGTTTGTGACAATCCCTATCCAGGCCGGTATCACTGAACACCAACAGACCCTACGCCGGGGCGCAACGACGATGAATGGCAAAAAAGCTTGATTTCCGTGTCGACGATGGCATAAGCCTGATTTAAACGGTTTAAATCAGCGTTCCCAGGGAGCCGGTTCTGGCACAAAAGATCAAGCTTTCGACGATTGCCGACGCTCTGGGCGTCTCCACTGCCACAGTTTCGCTCGCGTTGCGGGACAGTCCGCTGGTTGCCGATGCCACCCGCGACCGCATCAAGGAACATGCCCGCGCCATTGGGTACATCTACAACCGGCGTGCGGCGAGTCTCAGGACTTCCCGATCAGGCATCGTCGGCGTTGTCGTGCACGACATCATGAATCCGTTCTTCGCGGAGATATTGCGCTCCATCGAAACGGAGCTCGACCGCAGCGGCCAGACCTTCATTCTGTCCAATCACTATGATCAGCTCGAAAAGCAGCGCACCTTCATCGACACACTGCTGCAGCTCGGCGCCGACGGCGTCATCATGTCGCCGGCCATCGGCACGCCTGCGGAAGATATCCAGATGGCGGAAGGCAACGGGCTGCCCGCGGTGCTCATCGCCCGCTCCGTCGAGGGCGCCGACGTTCCCGTATTCAGGGGCGACGATGCCTACGGCATAGGACTCGCCACCAACCATCTCATTTCGCTCGGCCATTGCCGGATCGCCATGATCGGGGGCACCGACCAGACCTCGACAGGTCGTGACCGCTACCACGGATATGTCTTGGCGATGGAAGCGGCCGGGCTGGATGTCAAACCGTCCTGGCGGATTCCCGGACCACGCACCAAACAGGCAGGGTTCGAAGCGGCCGGCCAGTTCCTGGCGCTTAAGGACAAGCCTACGGCCGCGGTGTGCTGGAACGATCTCGTGGCGATCGGCCTCATGAACGGAATTGCCCGGGCTGGGCTTGTGCCGGGCGCCGATGTTTCCGTGACAGGGTACGACGACCTCGAGGAGGCAGCGATTGCGACGCCCGCGCTTACGACGGTCTGGAACGGCCAGCGCGAGGTGGGCCGGCGCGCGGCGCGCGTTCTGCTTGACCGGCTCAACGGAGCAGCGGTGCACGCCAGCCAGGAACTTATAAGGCCGGAACTGCACGTCCGCCAATCGACGGGAAAACCGTTCGAGCGCGTTTGAATGGCCGTCTGCCACGGCTCCTCCAGACGATTGAAACTTCGGCTGCAATTGCTAAAATCGGCCTTGGCGGTTGGACGAGTGGTCTCAACACTCGATCGGCCATCCGACCGGCGGCCGGACAATCCTGCCTCGCGTAGGAATGCGAGCGGCGGCTTTCACGGCGTCGCTGTCCGGCCGTCTCAGGCAACGTCGTAGCCCAGAAAGATCCCTCGATGACAAGCGAAATGAGCCCGGTGATCATCCTCGTGCCAGGCGATCTCCATGAAAGGGCGATAAGGCGGCTGGGCGAGGCATTCCGCGTGATTCGGATCGCGCGGTCCGACCCTGCTCTTGTCACGGGAGAACTGGCGCGAAACGTCCGTGGCGTCGCTGCGATGACTACAGTCGATGCGGGACTCATCGATGGGCTGCCGAAGCTCGAGATCATCGCCAGTTTCGGCGTCGGCTACGACCATGTGGATGCGGCGCACGCCGCCCGCAAGGGCGTGATGGTGACCAACACGCCGGATGTCCTGACTGAAGAGGTAGCCGACACTGCGATCGGGTTGCTGCTGAATACGGTACGCGAATTTCCCAAGGCGGAAGCCTGGCTGCGCGAGGGCCGCTGGGCAAACGAAGGCGCCTATCCGCTGACCAGGATGACGCTGCGTGGCCGGCGCGCCGGCATCTTCGGCATGGGCCGGATCGGGCGGGCAATCGCGCGCCGCCTGGAGGCTTTAGGCCTGCCTGTCGCCTATCATAACCGCCGCCCGGTCGAAGGCGTGTCCTATGACTATCATGCCACGCTCGTCGGCCTGGCCGGAGCCGTGGACACATTGATTTCGGCCGCACCAGGCGGCGCCGCCACCGATAAGGCAGTGGACGCGAAAGTGCTTGAAGCGCTCGGACCCGACGGCGTGTTCGTCAATATCGGCCGCGGAAGCACGGTGGACCAGACTGCCCTCTCCGCCGCCCTCGCCAACGGTACGATCTCGGCGGCCGGGCTCGACGTTTTCGCGGACGAGCCAAACGTGCCACAGGTCCTGCTTGACCTCCCGAACGCCTGCCTGTTGCCGCATGTCGCCTCGGCCTCCGTCCACACGCGCGCGGCGATGGCCGACCTCGTGGTCGACAATCTGATGTCGTGGTTTTCCGGTGGCGGGGCTCTCACGCCTGTGGCGGAAGCCTCTCATATCGCGGCAAGACTTCACTGAATATTCTATCGTCCGCGAGCAGGGCTGATCCCACGCCGCCGGCTAGGGTGTGTCGGGATTCAGGTCAGGCCGAGCCGAAAATGGCGGTTTTCGAGGACCGGCACGCAGCGTACGTTTGGGTACGCGAGTACCGGAAGCGCAGAAGACCGCCAATTTGGAGGCCGGCATCACCTGAATACGAACACACCCTATTCGGCAGCGGTTCTTGCGCCGGTGCGCAGAGCTGCATGAGCGCGCACAGCATCGCCAAACGCCCGGAAAATCCGCGCCGAGGTTTCGTCTGACTTTGCCCAGTACTCCGGGTGCCACTGCACGCCGACTGCGAAAGCGCGCAAATCCTTGACTGATACCGCCTCCACTGTGCCATCTTCGGCAACGGCCTCCACTTGAAGCATGGGGCCGAGCCGATCGATGCCCTGCCGATGCACGGAGTTGACCATTATCTCGCCGGCGCCGAAGACACCGGCAAGGCAGCTTCCCGACTTGATCGCGACATTCTGGCGGATGGCGAAGCGTTCGTCCTGGTTGTCGCTGACCGGCGCGCGATGGTCGAGCGAACCCTCCCGTTCGTGGATCTCCGTCGCCAGCGTGCCGCCGAGCGCCACGTTCAGTTCCTGGATGCCGCGACAGATGGCAAGCAGCGGCACGCCGCGGCCGATCGCCTTGCGGATCAGCGGCAGTGTGGTCGCGTCGCGGGCGGGATCGTAGGGACCGTTCGCCTCGCTGGCGTCGCCGCCATAGAGCGAAGGATGCACATTGGATTTGGAGCCGGTCACCATCACGCCGTCGACGGAAGCCAACAGCCGGTCGAGATCGAGGCGATCGCCAAATGACGGTACGAGAACGGGCAAGACTCCGGCAGCCGTGACAGCCGCTTCGAGATACTGCTGGGGAGTGGCATGCCAGGTGTAATTGTCGAACTGGCGAACATCCGTGGAAACGGCAACGAGCGGCTGTGGCATGTCTTCCTTCCGGCAAGGGCGGGGCACCAATTTGCCCGCGCGAAACAATTTCCGCCACATCTACCGCATCAGCCCGAAAATCGGAATGATTTTCGGAAAGCACGATGCGAAGATTCAAAGTGCTACAGCGTCCTTTGCGCGTCCCCCTGATGCTGGCACGTCGGCTCCGGTTCGTGGCTGGCCTGCGGGCGACGGCGTCACGGTTTGTGCCCGTACCTGCGGTCGATGCCTCACGCAATCGCGCCGCTGGACACCGACTTGCTTATATGTATTGTGCCGCGCATCCGGTACTTGAATGCAACTGGACCGCTGAAGGAGAATCCATGGATCGCCGTTCATTTATCAGGAAAGCCGGTGCGACCGGCGCAGGGGCGGCAGCCGCCGCTACCGCGCTAGCGGCTCCGGCAATCGCGCAGACCACGCCAAAGATTTCATGGCGCTGCACGTCGTCCTTTCCAAAGGCGCTGGATACGATTTTCGGCGCTGCCGAGACGATGGCGAGGTACGTCCGCGAATCGACTGACGGGAATTTCGATATCCAGATTTTCGCAGCCAACGAAATCGTGCCGGGTCTGCAGGCCGCCGACGCAGCCGCGGCAGGAACCGTCGAGGCCTGTCATACAGCTTCCTATTACTACTGGGGCAAGGATCCTACCTACGCGCTGGCGACCGCGGTGCCTTTCGGCATG
Source organism: uncultured Alphaproteobacteria bacterium (assembly GCA_963813315.1). Taxonomy (GTDB): domain Bacteria; phylum Pseudomonadota; class Alphaproteobacteria; order Rhizobiales; family Rhizobiaceae; genus CAWEYO01. The sequence continues at coordinate 217,747 of CAWEYO010000018.1, forward strand.
AACGTCCGCCAGATGAACGCGTGGATGTACTATGGCGGCGGTAACGACCTGGTCAACGAATTCTACGCCACCCAGGGTCTTTACGGCCTGCCCTGCGGCAATACAGGCGCACAGATGGGCGGCTGGTTCCGTAAGGAGATCAATACGCTGGACGACCTCAAGGGCGTGAAAATGCGCATCGGAGGCTTCGCCGGCAAGGTCATGGAGAAGCTTGGCGTCATTCCGCAGCAGATTGCTGGCGGTGAAATCTACCAGGCGCTGGAGAAGGGCACGATCGACGCGGCCGAATGGGTCGGTCCGTACGACGACGAGAAGCTCGGCTTCCAGAAGGTTGCGCCCTATTACTACTATCCGGGCTGGTGGGAAGGCGGGCCGGTCTTGCATACACTCGTCAACATGGCGAAGTGGAACGAGTTGCCGAAAAGCTACAAGGCCGTTTTGAGATCAGCGTGCCAGGCGGCGAATTGCGACATGATGGCGAGCTACGATCACAAGAACCCCGCTGCGCTCAAACGTGTCGTGGCGGCCGGCGGTCAGCTGCGTCCCTTCAGTCCCGAAATTCTGGCAGCCTGTTTCGATGCGGCTAACGCAACCTATGCCGAGATCGAAGCTTCCAATGCGATGTTCAAGAAGATCCATGATAGCCAGACTGCGTTCAAGAGGGACGCCTATCTCTGGGCGCAGGTATCGGAATACACGTTCGACACCTTCATGATGATGCAGCAGCGGGCCGGCAAGCTATAAAGCATCGGACCCGAAAGTGGGGCCTTTCGAATGGGAAAGAGAAGCCCCGGCGCTCCTGCGCCGGGGTTCTTTTTTGCCTTAGGCTTTCAGTTGAATTTCGGCGGGGTGTTGAGATCGAAGGCCGGCGGTGTACCGAGTTCACCCCCGCCAGAACCGGGTCCGCCTGGCACCAGAATCTGGATCTTGTCGAGATCAAGCGGCACCGTCTGGTCGAGAAAAAAGGTGACCATTCCGGGAAAGAAGATCAGCAGCGCAACGAGGATTACCTGCAGCACGACCCACGGGATCGCTCCCCAATAGATGTCGCTGGTCTTGATCGACTTGGGAGCAATGCCGCGCAGGTAAAACAGCGCAAAACCGAAGGGCGGGTGCATGAAACTCGTCTGCATGTTTGCGCAGATCATTACGCCGAACCAGATCAGGTCGATGCCCAAAGCCTGCGCGGCAGGCGCCAGAAGGGGCACGATAATGAAGGCGATCTCGAAAAAGTCGAGGAAGAAGGCGATGATGAAGATGAACACGTTGACGAAGGTGAGGAAGCCCACCACGCCGCCGGGCAGTGATGTCAACATGCTCTGGATCCAGTGGCCGCCCCCGACGCCCTGGAAAACGAGGCTGAAGACGCGTGCGCCGAGAAGGATGAAAACAACCATCGCCGTCAGGCGCATGGTCATGTCCATCCCCTGGTAGATGAGCTTCCAGCTAAGCCTGCGGTTCATCCAGGCAAGCAGCATGGCGCCGACGACGCCCATCGCGCCAGCCTCCGTTGGCGTCGCCAGTCCCATGAAGATTGTGCCCAGGACGATGAAGATCAGCGCCAGCGACGGCACCATGCCGCGGATGCATTTGAGGGCGAGCGGCCAGCCGCGCAGGGTTCGGGCTTCCGGCGGCAGGGCGGGCAGATAGTCCGGTCTCAGGATACTGAGGACGAAGACCCAGCCTGCGAACAAAAGCACCTGCACGATGCTGGCGCCAGTGGCGCCGATATACATGTCGCCCGGCGACTTCTGGAGCTGATCGGCAAGCACGATAAGGACCAGCGACGGCGGTATCAATTGGGTGATGGTGCCTGATGCAGCGATCACGCCGGTGGCATGGCGCACGTTGTAGCCGTATTTGGTCATGATCGGCAGCGAGATGAGGCCCATCGCGATGACTGAAGCCGCGACGGTGCCGGTGATGGCGCCAAGCACCGCGCCGACCAGGATTACGGCATAGGAAAGGCCGCCGCGCAAGCCTCCGAAAAGCTGACCAAAACCCTCGAGCAGGTCTTCAGCGAGCCCGCAGCGCTCGAGGATCACGCCCATGAAGGTAAAGAATGGAATGGCCAGCAGCAATTCGTTCGAGAGAACCGAGAACAACTGATAGGTGAGATTGCCGAGGAAGTCCGGCGCGATCAGGCCGAGTTCAATTCCGATCATGCCGAAGAACAGGCCGACGGCGGCAAGCGAGAATGCCGCCGGATAGCCGATGACCATGAAAAAGATCAGCCCCACGAACATCAGCGGGGCCATGTATTCGGTCAAAAGCGCAATCATTGCAGCGGTTTCTCATAGGCAAACTCACGGACGTAGTTTGTCGTCAGCGCGAGAACACATTTGATGATTTCGGAAATGCCCTGAAGGCCGACGAGCGCGAAGCCCACCGGAACCAACAGCTTGACCGGCCATCGAACGAGGCCCCCAGCCTGATTCGATCCCTCATGAGTGATCCAGGACTGCCAGAACCACGGCCAGGTGAAATAGATCATCAATGCGCACATGGGCAGCAGGAAGAAAATCCCGCCGAGCAGATCGATCCAGGTTCTGGTCCGTTCACTGACCCATCCGTAGAACAGGTCAACGCGCACATGCTCGTTTACCTTGAGCGTCCAGGCGCCGCCCAGCATCACAATGCCGGCGAACATGTACCATTGCGCTTCGGACAGCGTATTCGAATTGTGGCGGTAGATGTCGATCATTGCGCCGAATAAGCCGCCGCCGACCTGACGATCGAGCCACAGAATGGCGCCGGTGCTGTAGCGAAAGATGGCATTGAACGCACTGACCAGCGAGGCGAACAGAACCAGATAAATGGCTATGACGCCGACCCTGCGGTTCAATTCGTCGATCACCCTGGTGACGGCTATGGCCGGTTGCAAGGTTCTGCTCCCAATTGCTCTTGTCCCGGTAGGGACAACACTACCACTTACCGACAGGCGGCTGGACCATCGATATGGGAGAGGCAACTGCTTGAGACAGAGCTGATGGCTCCGTCAAGCGCCCCTCCCATCTGTCCCATTTTTTGTTCGGCACACCGTTGCCAATCACGGTATGCCGACGACAGGGCGCGCCGTCAACACGGGGGGCGATTGGCCCCCCGCAAATCGACAGCAGTGTAGTAGGGTGTGTCGCCCAATATCCCAGCCTCAGACCACAGCGAAGTCCGCGTAGGTGAGCATCTGCGGTTTGGTGAGTAGCGTGGCGAACTGGGTTGCCCCGCCGGCAGCATTGCCGTTGGTGTCGTAGGTCAATGCACCGGTGGCCGAATTGTAGATGATGCGGTCGTCGGCATCGTGCGCTTCCGTGCCGATGTAAAACGCATCCTCGGCCAGCGTGCCGAGTGCATTCAAGGCGGTGAAAGCCGCATTCTCCAGCCCGATCGTGTCGTCAAGCACCGAGAAATCCGTGATGCTGCAGCTGTTCCCGCTGGGCGCGGTGTTGAAGGCGAACGTATCGTTTCCGGCACCCCCGGTAAGGGTGTCGTTGCCGGCGATTTCGCTGCGCGGGTCCGGGCCGTGTTCTGTGTACAAGGTGTCGTCGCCATCTCCTCCGTACGGGGTGACTTCTACGGTTATCCAGTACGAACCTTCTCCGTACAGCGTGTCATTGCCGTCTCCGCCGATCAGCGCGTCGTTGCCGTCTCCTCCGAACAGCGTGTCATTGCTGTCTCCTCCGACCAGCATGTCGTTGCCGTCTCCCCCGCCCATCCGGCATGAACCATCGCCTCCGTACAGCGTGTCGTCGCCGTCGCCGCCGTACTGGTGCCAGCCTCCGTACAGCGTGTCATTGCCGTCTCCGCCGTACTGGTACCAGCCTCCGTACAGCATGTCGTTGCCGGCCCCGCCGTCCAGGACATCTGCACCTTCGCCTCCGTACAGCGTGTCGTCGCCGTCTTCCCCGTGCAGGTAGTCTGAACCGTCGCCTCCATCCAAGGTGTCTGAACCGTCGCCGCCGTACAGGTCATCCGCACCTTCGCCTCCGTATAGCGTGTCGTCGCCATCTCCCCCGTCCAGGTCATCTGAACCGTCGCCTCCATCCAAGGTGTCTGAACCGTCGCCGCCGTACAGCGTATCGTGGCCATCTCTCCCGTATAGTGCGTTAGCGCCGGCATTGCCCCTGAGTTCGTTGTAGGCTGCGTTGCCGGCGCCTGTGAGGTTCGCGCTCCCAAGCAGTGTCAAATTCTCGACGGTCCCCTCCACTATGCCATCCGCCAGGTCGAACGGTCGTTGCCGTCTCCGCCGTACAGCGTGTCGTTACCTTCTCCGCCGTACATCGTGTCGTCGCCATCTCCGCCGAATATCCAGTCTGGGCTTTCGCCTTCGTCCGGCGTGTCGCTGTCGCCTTCCTCGTCCACGATTTCTCCCGCATCGTCGACGACCTCGGTGTAATCTGAACCTTCGCCTGCATTCAGCGTGTCGTTGCCGTCTCCGCCGGGCAGGTCATCTGAACCAGCGCCTTCGTTCAGGGTGTCGTCGCCGGTTCCCGCGTCGAGGATGTCTGCACCTCTGCCTGCGTTCAGGGTGTCGTCGCCGGTTCCCTCATCGAGGATGTCTGCACCTCTGCCTGTGTTCAGGGTGTCGTCGCCGGTTCCCTCATCGAGGATGTCTGCACCTCTGCCTGCGTTCAGGGTGTCGTCGCCGGTTCCCGCGTCGAGGAAGTATGAACCTTCGCCTGCGTACAGCGTGTCGTCGCCGGTCCCCGCGTCGAGGAAGTATGAACCTTCGCCTGCGTACAGCGTGTCGTCGCCGGTTCCCGCGTCGAGGAAGTATGAACCTTCGCCTGCGTACAGCGTGTCGTCGCCGGTTCCCGCGTCGAGGATGTCTGAACCATCGCCTGCGTACAGCGTGTCGTCGCCGGTTCCCGCGTCGAGGGGGTCTGCACCTCCGCCTGCATTCAGCGTGTCGTCGCCGGTTCCCGCGTCGAGGATGTCTGCACCTCCGCCTGCGTACAGCGTATCGTCGCCGTTTTGCCCGTGTAGGTAGTCCGCACCTGCGCCTGCGTTCAGGGTGTCGTCTTCCCCGTTCACGAAATCGCCCGCATCGCTGACGACGCCGGTGTCGCGGCCGAGACCCCAGGCAAAGCCATGGCCATGGTCTCTATGGAAATCCGTGTCGCCACCGCTGCGGTCAAAACTGGCGGCAATGTCATGGGAACTGCTCAAGGATTGGTCCTTATCGATTGCTTTTAAATGGAGAGCCGCACAATAGCGGCGTGGTGGTTTCTTGGCTTAGCGCAGGATTGTCGTCACGAGGGAACGGCTTTCCGATTGCCATCAGGGTCACACCACAGCGAAGTCCGCGTAGGTGAGCGTCGGCGGTTTGGTGAGTAGCGTGGCGAACTGGGTTGCCCCGCCGGCGACGTTGCCGTTGGTGTCGTAGGTCAGGGCACCAGTAGTGCTGTTGTAGATGATGCGGTCATCGGCCTCGTGCGCCGCGGTGCCGATCCAGAATGCCGTCGAAGCCAGTGTGACGGCTGTCGTCAAGACGGCGAATATCGCATTATCCAGCCTGATCGTGTCGGCCGCCACCGAGAAATCCGTGATCTTATCAAGATTATTGGTCGCATTCAGCGCGGTGTTGAAGAGGAAGTAATCGGCGCCGGCACCCCCGGTAAGGGTGTCGTTGCCGGCACCCCCGGCCAGCTGATTGATGCCGCCATTGCCGACGAGCGTGTTGTTGCCTGCGTTGCCGGTGCCGTTGAGGGCCGCCGTCCCAAGCAGCGTCAAATTCTCGACGGTCCCTTTCACCTGGGTACCCGTCAACAGGCTGAAGGTTATCGCCGAGCGTACCGTGTCGATGCCCGCGCCGCCGTCGGCCACTTCGTCCACGACATCAACTGAATCGCCAACGACGTAGGTGTCGTTGCCGGTTCCGCCGACCATGGTGTCTGAACCTGCGCCTCCGTCCAGCGTGTCGTTGCCGTCTTTCCCGTTAAGTGTGTTGACGCCGGAATTGCCGGTGATCGTGTTGTCGGCTGCGTTGCCGGTACCCGTAAGGTTCGCGAGCCCTTGCAACGCCAAATTCTCAACGGTCCCTTTCACTTGGCTACCGGCCAGGTCGAATGAAATCCATGACGCTACCGTGTCGATGCCGTTGCCGCCTTCAGCCAACTCGTCCACGACATCGCCTGCATTGTCGACGTCATAGGTGTCGTTGCCGGCTCCCCCGACCATGGTGTCTGCACCGCCGCCTCCGTTCAGCGCGTTGGCGCCGGCATTGCCGGTGAGCGTGTTGTTGCCTGCGTTGCCGGTGCCATTGAGGGCCGCGCTGCCAAGCAGCGTCAAATTCTCAACGGACCCTAGCACGTAGGTACCCGCGGTCAGATTGAACGATATCGACGACCGTATCGTATCTGTGCCGTTGCCATTGTCATTCAGCTCGTCCACGCAATCTTTAATGTTGTCGACAACGTAGGTGTCGTCACCGGCACCGCCCTTCAGATTGTCGTTCTCCCCGCCTCCATCCAGCGTGTCGTTACCGATGCCCCCACTCAAGACGTCCGAACCTTTGCCGCCGTACAGCGTATCGTTGCCGTCTCTGCCGTACAGCTTATTGGCGCCGTCATTGCCAGTGAGGGTGTTGTCGACTGCGTTGCCGTAGCCATCGAGGTTCGCGCCACCGAGCAGTATCAAATTCTCAAAGACCCCTTTCACGTTGGTCTTTTCCGCGTCGGTATCCTCTGCCAGGCTGAACGAGATCTGCGACCTTACCGTGTCGATGCCGTCGCCGAAGTCGAACAGCTCGTCCACGAAATCACCTGCATCGTCGACATCATAGGTGTCGGCGCCGGCTCCCCCCCATGGCGTCTGAACCTGCGCCTCCATCCAGCGTATCGTTACCGGTTCCCCCGGCCAAGATGTCGGAGCCTTCGCCTGCATACAGCGTGTCGTTGCCGGCTCCGCCGACCAAGGTGTCTGAACCATCGCCTGCGTCCAGCGTGTCGTCGCCAGTATTCCCGTACAGGTAGTCTGAACCTTCGCCTGCGTTCAAGCTGTCGTCGCCGGCTCCCCCGTCGAGGTGGTCGTCGTACAAACCTTCGCCTCCGTTCAGGTCATCGTTACCGTCTCCCCCGGCCAGGTTGTCTGCACCTGCTCCTCCATCCAGCGTGTCGTTGCCGGCTCCGCCGGCCAAGATGTCGGAGCCTTCACCTGCGTTCAGCGTGTCGTTGCCGACTTCGCCGTTCAGGGTATCTGCACCTGCGCCTGCGTCCAACGTGTCGTCGCCGTATCCGCCGACCAAGGTGTCTGAACCATCGCCTGCGTTCAGTGTATCGTTGCCGTCTCCTCCGTTCAGGTAGTCTGCACCTGCGCCTGCGTTCAAGGTGTCCTCGCCGGATCCCCCTTCCAGGTGGTCGTCGTACAAACCTTCGCCTGCGTTCAGCTCATCGTTACCATCTCCCCCGTCCAAGTAGTCTGCACCTTCGCCTGCATTCAAGGCATCGTCGCCGGCTCCCCCATCCAGGTAGTCGTTGTATGAACCCTCGCCTGCGTCTAGCGTGTCGTTGCCGTCTCCTCCGTCAAGATAGTCTGAGCCTGCATCTCCGTTTAGGGTGTCGTTGCCGGCATTCCCGTATAGCGAGTTGTTGCCTTCTTTCCCGGACAGTATATTGGCGCCGGAATTGCCGGCGAGCACGTTGTCGGCCGCGTTGCCGGTTCCTGTGAGGTTAGCGCTGCCAAGCAGCGTCAAATTCTCAACGGTCCCTTTCACGGTGCCACCCGCCAGATCGAACGATATCGACGACCTCACCGTGTCGATGCCATTGCCGCCGTTGACCAGCTCGTCCACGGTGTCTGCAGCGCTGTCGACGACAAAGGTGTCGTTGCCGGCGCCGCCGTACAGGCGATCATCCCCCCCGCCTCCATCCAAGGTGTCGGTGCCGTCTCCTCCATTCAGATCGTCTTTGCCTTCGCCTCCGTACAGCGTGTCGTTGCCGGCTCCACCGCTCAGGAAGTTAGCACCGTCATTGCCAATGAGAGTGTTGGCGGCGGCATTGCCGATGCCTTTTATCGCGCTGCCAAGCAGCGTCAAATTCTCAACGGTCCCTTTCACGGTGCTAGCCGTCAGGTCGAGCGATACCGACGACCTTACCGTGTCGATGCCATTGCCGCCGTCCTTCAGCTCGTCCACGATATCGTCCGCACTATCAACGATGTAAGTGTCGTTGCCGGCACCTCCGGCCAAGTCATCCGAGCCTTCCCCTCCGTCCAGCGTGTCGTTGCCATTTCCCCCGGCGAGGGTATCTGCACCCACGCCTCCGTTCAGCGTATCGTTGCCAGTTCTTCCGATCAGGGTGTCCGAACCTGCGCCTCCATCCAGCGTGTCGTCGCCTTCTCCGCCGTCCAGGGTGTCAGAACCGCGCATGCCTACCAGCACGTTCGCGTTTGAATCGCCGGTCAGGGTGTCGTTGCCATCGCCAGAAATGACATTTTCAATCGAGGTGCCGGAAGCGATCTGGAACAACGAGCCCGAACCAGTGGCCAGATTGATGGAAAACGCAGCAGTTACGGCTGATGCATCGATCCAGTCGACCCCTTCATCAGTGTCAGAAAGCGTGGCGCGCGAGGGATCGAGCGCAAGCATCTTGCTGAACTCGTTGGTGTATCGATAGACGTCGTTCGCCGAAACGTCGGATCCGAAGGCCTCCAGTTTCACCGCGGCGACCGTTCCCGCCGGCGCCGTGGCGCCGGTGCGCTTGTCTTCAATGTGCACGGTCCAATTCCCGGCGGCGAGTTCCCCGCGAAGGTGGTCTATGCCGAACGTCCAGGTCAGTGGCGATCCGGCTGCCGTCGGACTGCCGCTTCGGCCATCATAGAGCTGAACCGTGGTGCCTTCGGCAGAGACGAGGTAGATTCTCAGATCGGTAAAGGATGGATGCGTCAAGGTCAGCGTGAGGTCCACATGTTCGACCAACACGTTGTCATTGAGGGTGATCGTCACATCGGTCGATGTATTGGCAACAAGAGGACTCGTGCCCGCCTTGCCGACCGTGCTCACTTTTTCGTTCGCCGAGGTCAGCGCCACGGACGATATATATCGCAACGCTTCGGCCATCCGCACGGCATTGTAGGCGTTGACCATGCCGTAGCCGTAGTCGCCGCTGAAATGCATGCCGCCGCCGTTCCAGTTGTCGGCTCCGTTGAACGCCCACCTGAAATTCTCGGTCGCGCCCTTTGTGGCCGAACCGATCTCGCTGCCGGTATGCACCGCGCTTGCCGCCAGGATGTTCTGCACGTCGCGCCAGCCAAGGTTCGCATTGGCTTGGAGCATGAGCGCGGCGACGCCGCTCACGATCGGGGCCGCCGCCGAGGTGCCGGCAAAGGTGTTTGTGTAGTTGCCGTCTTCGCCCGCGATCGTGTTGTAGCCGTCGGAGCCTTGCCGGTCGGTGGTTGCGAGGCCGCCGAGAGTGCCGCCTCCAGGGGCCGTCACCAGGATCGATGCACCGTAATTGGAATAGTACGACGCGAAGCCATCGCGCTCGGCCGCCGCGACCGTGACTGTGAACCGCGACGCATTGAGGCTGTCACCGTTCGAGTCAACATCGCGGCGGACGCCGTTGTCATCGAGGTAACCATTGCCCGCGGACTGGATGATGACGGTGCCGAGGAAGTTGCGCCCGTTAACGACGGCATTATCATATTCGTTAATGATCGCCCGACGGTGGCTGCTACTGATGTTGACGTTCTGGTCATCCTCGAATTTCGCCGCCGCACCCCAACTGTTGTTGGTGATGTCGAAATTGGCCATTTGATGAACCGCCTGCAGGAAAGCCGTGCGGTCGGGTGCATCAATGTAGATTTTGCTGTTGGTGTCGAAGATGTTGACGCTTGTCAGCGACGAACCCGGTGCGACGCCGGTCGTGCCTCCGTTTCCGTCAACAGCGCCGATCAGTCCCGCGACGGCGGTTCCATGATTTTGGTCTACACCGTTGGCCGCTCCGCTGTAGGTGACGCCGTTGATCTTGACCTCGCGGCTCGCATCGTAATTGTCCCACAGCTCAGGATGCATCGTGTCGACACCATCATCATAGATACCGACATGGACGCCGGTGCCGTCGAATTCGTCCCAGATGGTCTGGTCGAGGTGTATGCTGTCCAAGTGCCACTCATATCCAACAGTCCCCTGCGCTTGCGCGGGCGCCTGCGGCAAGCCGATAGTGTCGCCACCGCCGTTGTCCCCGGAATTGAGCGTAGTGTCGGTGTTCTGCGAAGTGAGCATGAATTGGTCCTTGTCGATTGCTTTAACGAGGAGCCGCACGACAGCGGCGTGATGATTTTTTGGGTCTAGTCCAGGGTTGTCGTCACGGCGTTCACTCGTGCCTGGCACGCACGAACACGCGGCCGTCTGCCGTGCGGAAGGAGGGCATTCGCTAAAGTCGTTTGATTTCCGCGCCCGCGATCATCGCTTGGCGGCGGTCACGATTGCACTGCTGGAAGTTGCAGCCTGAACTGAAAGGACCAGGCAAATCCGGTGGGAAATGCCTATGGAATCAATGTACACCTCGTCGTCGGTTGTACGTCCGACGATAACTCAACCGCATTTCTACAACTTTTGCAAGAGGCCGCGAGCGGTTTTTGCAAAGCAGGATCAAGCGGCAGGCGCGAGATGGCGTTCGCGCATCATCGCGGTCAGGGAACGGGCCGCTCCTCCTTGTCCGGCGGTTGCAGGACGAGAAGGGCAACGAGCGCGATAAACACGGCCGCATCGCGCCATTCGAGCGGGAAATAGCCCGACCACAGCGTCTCCGCCATGCCGAATACTGCAGCGCCGACTGCCGCTCTGGGCGGCGAGTAGTAGCCGCCGACGGCCGTTACGAACAATATTTTCAGCCCGAAGGTCAGGCCGGTGCCGAAGCTGATGTTGCCGAAATAGAGCGCCGCCAGGACCCCGGCGAGGGCGGCGATCATTCCGCCGGCAACGACCGATCGATGGAAGATTCTCGACACGTCGACGCCGCACATGCGGGCCGCGGCCGGATCGTCGCACACTGCCCGCCACAGGCGCCCGAAGGTCGAACGCGAAATGACAACGGTCAATCCGGTGATGACCAGCACGGAGACAAGACAATTGAGAAGCTGGATGACAGTCAAGGTAACGTTGAAGCCGTTCGACGAGGCGAAGGTGACCGGCGCGGAGAGCATCGGTGGCAGCCAATATTCGCGCGTTTGGGCGGCAATCCGCGCCAACTCCATCAACACCAGCGAGATGCCGAGCGTGGCCACGACGATGGCGTTCGGGGCGCTGTTGGCCAGCGGTGCAAAAACCAGGCGGGACAGGAAGCTGCTGGTCAAGGCCGCATAGGCGAAACCGGCGGCAATGCCCAGCACAACCGTTGCCGGCAGCGTCAGCCACAGAACGTACCAGCCATACACCGCCACGAGTATCGTCACCTGCCCGGCGAAGGCGAAGACCGATCCATAGGCGAGATTTGTGCGGTGGAGCACGCCATTGGTCAGCACATAGCCGAACGCCAGCAAGGCATAGAGGGCGCTTGCATGGAGTCCGTTCAGGACCTGCTGAAAGAAATAGAGCATCGACCTCCCGAAGCGCGCGGCAGCGCCGGCCGCGACAGGCCCGCGCTGCCTTCAATCTAACTTGTAAAATTGAATTTACCAGTTAGATTTGACTGCATGGCTGTTTCCTGGACCCGCCACCGGTTCTCCGGCGGCACGCTCGCTCTCGATGCGGCTAACACGGTCGTCTATCGAGAGGACCCGGCGCGATCGTTCGACCGTTTCGACGATCCGGCCGAAATCGCGCGCTTTGCGGCGGCCGCAAGCGGCGTTCTCGCTGCAGAGCTTGCGCATCGCGAACTTGCCGTGCCGGACCCGCTGGCCATTCACGCGACGGTCCTGGCGATCAGGGAGGCCACGGACCGGCTTTTCCGCAGCGCGGCATCGAACGGCGGCCTCGATGCCACGGCGTTGCCGCCTTTCCTGCGCGCCTGTGCCGACGGTCTTGAGGTTGGGGCCTGCGCGCGCGGTGGAGCCTTCGTGTGCGGAGCGACCCATGGATCGCCGGCGGGCACGATCGCCTTCGAAGCCGCGCTGGCTGCTTCCGCCCTGGCGCTGCTTGCGGAGCCGAAGTACCGGAGGATCAGGGTTTGTCCCAATTGCAACTGGCTGTTTCTCGACAAGAGCCGCAACGCGAGCCGCCTCTGGTGCGACATGGCGGTGTGCGGAAACAGGTTGAAGGCGAGACGCCACTACCAGCGCCGCAAATTGCTTCAGGAGGACCATCCCGATGGTTGAACCGCGCGGAATAAGGCTGACCAGATCCTTGTTTCTCCTTGGCCTCCTTGCAGTCGGGGCTTGTCGCGAAAGCGGCGGGGAAGGCGAGTATTTCGCGATTTCAGGCAAGCTGTTTGTCTTCAACTACCGGGTGGCAACCGCGACCTATCTCGTCAATCTGAAACCGCTCAAGCCTGTAGGGGAGGGAGAGACGGCGGTCGCGACCTTCGAGAATCCGGCCGGCGGCGAGCCGATCGTGGTGCGTCAGAAGATCTGGCCCAGCGTCGAGAAAACGACGATCGAGAGCCCGCCGTTGCGTTGTGTGGTCAAGGACAAGCCGTATTCGGTGTCGATCGACATCGAGGGTCCTGACGGGGCCATAATGCAAACCATCAAGACGATGATGACTTCGTCCTTGGACCAGAAGCTCCTGCCGGATCGCCCCCTGGTGATCGGCCCGGCCTATGAGCCCAACCCCGAGCTGGCCGGACGGCCGAGCGGCAAGCTGGACGTGACCAACGAGGCGGGTTGCCCGGCCCCGGTTTGAACGGGGCTCGCCGCGACGCGCTTTAAGGCGCGTTGAACCACGTAATTTTCGTGCCAAGACGGGCACGATCAAGCCACCTTGATGCGCTGCCCGCGGCTTTGCCGAACGGGTGTTGCTCTTTGCTGCGGCGGGTCGATTTTGTTTGACGCGGTATCCAATGGCGGAAAGACTGCGCGATCGAGAGCCCACGTTGGCCGTGCCGCCCGAATCGGTGGAGCGGCTGCCGCAGGAGGAAATGCTTCATGACGCTGCACGACGTTGCGCTCGACGATAAATTCGACCTGTCGAAGGAACGCATTCTCCTGTCGGGCGGCCAGGCGATCATCCGCATGCTCCTCATGCAGCGCGAACGCGACCGGCGCCTTGGCTTGAACACGGCGGGTTTCGTTTCCGGATACAGGGGGTCGCCGCTCGGCGGGCTCGATCAGCAGTTCTGGAAGGCAAAACGGCAGCTCATGCAGTCGGATATCGTGTTCCAGCCGGGCCTCAACGAGGAACTTGCGGCCACTGCCTGCTGGGGCTCGCAGCAGACGGAACTCATCGGCGAAGGCAAGCACGACGGCGTGTTCGCGCTGTGGTACGGGAAGGGACCCGGCGTCGATCGATCGGGCGATGTCTTCCGGCATGCCAATCTTGCCGGGTCTTCCAGGCACGGCGGCGTGCTGGCGCTGATGGGCGACGATCACACGGCGGAGTCCTCTTCGATCGCGCACGCCACCGAATACCTTTTCGTCGATACGATGGTGCCCATCCTCAATCCCGCAGGGGTGCAGGAACTGATCGACTACGGGATCTATGGTTATGCCCTGTCGCGCTTCGCGGGCACCTGGACCGCGATCAAATGCGTGAAGGACAACATCGAGTCGACTGCTTCCGTCGACGTTTCGCTCGAGCGGCTGAACATTGGCCTGCCCGAATTCGACCTGCCGCCCGGCGGCCTCAACATCCGGCATGAGTTCGACCCGATCCGGCAGGAGACACGGCTGCATGAGTTCAAGCGGGGCGCTGCCGCGGCTTTCATTCGGGCAAACGGGCTGAACAGGATCATCTATTCCGGCGGCCGCAACCCGAAGATCGGCATCATTACGGTCGGCAAGAGCTATCTCGACGTGCGTCAGGCGCTTGATGATCTGGCCATCGATGAGCGGCGTGCCAACCAGCTCGGCGTCCGCCTCTTCAAGGTCGCGTGCCCATGGCCGCTCGACCTGGAGCACATCAAGGACTTCTCGCGCGGGCTGGAAATGATCGTCGTGGTCGAGGAGAAGCGCTCGCTGATCGAAGTCCAGGTGCGTGAGGATCTCTACGGCACATCGATGCAGCCGCTGGTGGTCGGCAAGAAAGACGAGCGTGGCGAGTGGCTGTTTCCGGCCAAAGGCGCGCTGGATCCCAACGAAATAGCGATTGCCGTAGGCGAGCGCATCATCAAGGTGATCGGACCGTCCGAGGAGATCAGCGCCCGGGTCCGGCAGTTGAAGCAATATCAGGCGATGCTGGCGGACACGACGGACGTTGCCCAGCGCGTGCCCTATTTCTGCTCCGGCTGTCCGCACAACACCTCGACCAGGGTGCCGGAAGGGTCGATCGCCGGCGGCGGCATAGGCTGCCACTTCATGGCGCTCTGGATGGACCGGTCGACGGTCGGCTTTACGATGATGGGCGGGGAGGGTGCGCAATGGATCGGCCAGGCGCCGTTTTCCAAGCGTGAGCATTTCTTCCAGAACCTTGGCGACGGCACCTACAACCATTCCGGCGTGCTGGCGATCCGTTTCGCGCTCGCGGCCGGCGTCAACATTACCTACAAGATCCTCTACAACGATGCCGTCGCCATGACCGGCGGCCAGCCCCACGAGGGCAACCTCACCGTGGACATGGTCGCCCGCCAGGTGCGCGCGGAAGGCGTGGAGCGCATCGCCGTGGTGACTGACGAACCCGGCAAGTACGGGAAACGGACCGCTTTTCCGCCGCGAACGACCTTCCATCATCGCGACGAGCTCGATCTGGTGCAGCGCGAGTTGCGCGAGGTGAAGGGCGTTTCGGTGCTTCTCTATGACCAGACCTGCGCTGCCGAGAAACGACGGCGCCGCAAGCGCGGAACGTTTCCCGACCCCGACAAGCGAGTCATCATCAACGAACTGGTGTGCGAGGGCTGCGGCGATTGCGGCGTGCAGTCGAACTGCGTGTCGATCCAGCCGGTGGAAACCGAGTACGGGCGCAAGCGGAAGATCGACCAGTCGAGCTGCAACAAGGACTTCTCCTGCATCAACGGCTTCTGCCCGTCCTTCGTGACCGTTCACGGCGCCAAAATCAGAAGGGCGGAAGGGATAGCCGAAAGGACCGAGCCCCTGGAGGGCGTGCCGGAACCAGAACTTTACCCGCTCGAAGGCGGTTGGGCCTCGATTGTCGATGGCGTTGGCGGCACCGGCGTGGTGACGATCGGCGCGATACTCGGGATGGCCGCTCATATCGAGGGTAAGGGCTGTGGAATGATCGACATGGCCGGCCTCGCGCAAAAAGGCGGCGCGGTTTTCAGTCACATTCGCATCGCAAGAACGCCGGAGGAAATCCATGCCATCCGCGTGTCCGCTGGCAAGGCCGATTTGATCCTCGGATGCGACCTGGTGGTTTCGGGCGCGGGCAAGGTGCTGGCAGCGGTGCGCGAGGGCCATACGATCTTTGTCGCGAACACGGCGGAGATCATGCCGGGAGACTTCGCGCGTGCAGCCGACTTCTCGCTGCCGGTAGAGCGGCTGAAAAAAGCGATCCGGACCGCGGCGGGCGAGGAGAATGTGTATTTCTTCAACGCCACACGTACCGCCACGGCACTGTTCGGCAATTCGCTCGGGGCCAACATGTTCATGCTGGGCTTTGCATACCAGCATGGCGGCCTGCCGCTTTCGCACGAGGCAATCGAGAGAGCGATCGAACTGAACGGCGAGGCGGTTGCGATGAACATCGCGGCATTTCGCTGGGGCCGCCGGGCAGCCTGGCAGCCTGAATTCGTTCGGGGGCTGGTCGACCAGTCGGACAAACCTGCCGGCGGCGAGATCGCCAGGACGCTCGATGAGGCTATCGAACGCCGCGTGGAGTTTCTGACCGGCTATCAGAACGAGGCCTATGCCCAGCGCTATCTGGACCGGCTGGGCGCGATCCGTGCCGCTGAAGCCAGGGCCGTTCCCGGTTCGACGGCAGTTACGGAGGCGGTCACGCGCGGCCTCTTTAAGCTGATGTCGGCCAAAGACGAGTATGAGGTAGCGCGGCTCTACACCGACGGGAGTTTCCAAAAGCAGTTGGCGGCACAGTTTCAGGATTACGACCGGCTCGAGTTCCATCTTGCGCCGCCGATCCTCGGCCGGCGGGGCGCCGACGGGAAGCCGCGCAAATCGAGCTTCGGCCCCTGGATGCTCAAAGTCTTTCGCGCGCTGGCCGCGTTGAAAGGCGTTCGGGGTTCGGCGCTGGATATATTCGGCTATCTTCCGGAGCGGCGCATGGAGCGCCGGCTGCTTGCAACCTATGAGGAAGACCTTGATCTCATCGCGCGTTCGCTCGCACCCGGAAGAATCGAGGCCGCGGCCGCTCTCGCCTCGGTGCCGATGCTGATCCGCGGTTTTGGCCACGTCAAGCAAGCCAGTGTGCAGACAGCCGCGGACGAGCGCGCACGGCTCCTCAAACGATTGAAGGATGCCGCGGCCATGCCGACGCTGGAGGCAGCCGAGTAGGGTGTGCTGAGGTTAGGTAGGGTCATAGCGGACGCCAGACACCTCCCTCTGTCCGGCAGGACAGAGGGGGTTGTCAGAGCCGCGTCCGCCCATCACCGTCCACCCGCTGTTTCACCGCTTCACCTCCCACGTCATACGTTCTCGCTTTCGGGACCGATGCCCTAAACCTTTCTTAAGGCGGCTTTGGTATTGCTGGCGTGCCGGGGGCGGGATGCGGCGCGTGATCACAAGAAAAAATAAAGAGCTGCCGGCCGACATCTACATCCCGTTTGTGGAAACGCTTTTCCGTGACGGCTCTACTCTCATGACAGGCCTGGCTGCACAGATCCTGCTTGTCGTATTGGTCTACTGGAAAACAGATCACCTGCTTTATCTTTCAGTGGCTGCGGGGATCCTGGGCCTAATGTGCGCGCCTTTCCTTTTGGCCACCAAGCGGGTCGCTGACCTTGCGCGCGAGGCTGAGGAGAAGATCCGCACGATGGCCCGCTATGACAGCCTCACCGGGCTCGCCAACCGCACGTATTTTCATGAGATCGTCGCCGAGTCCATGGAGGCCGGCGACCAGGGCCGGCTCTGCAGCCTGGCTGTCTTCGACCTGGACGACTTCAAGAGCGTCAACGACACGCTGGGGCATCCGGTTGGCGATGTGGTGATCCGTGTCGTCGCGGAAAGGCTCTCGGCGTTCGCCGGAGACGAGGCCAGTGTCGGCCGCTTCGGCGGCGACGAATTCATGGTCTTCTTCGACCGCGTTGACGACGAGAGCGATCTGTCGCGCAGACTTGACGAGATGTTTGCCGTGCTGCTCGGCGACGTCGATGTGGAAGGCCATGCGCTGCGCGTCCAGATGAGTGGGGGCGCCGTGCTGTCCCGCGTCGGCGATACCGATGTCGACGCGATGATCGTCAGGGCGGACCTTGCCCTCTACAAGGCCAAGGAACAGGGCAAGAGCGGATGGCGCCTGTTCGAAGCGGCGCTGGACGCCGCGTTCCGGAACCGGCAAATCATGAAGGCTGATCTTCGCCATGCGGTCGAAGCCGGCAGCCTGCGTGTCGTCTACCAGCCGATCGTCGCGATGGGTTCGATGCGCATCACCAGCTGCGAGGCGCTTTGCCGCTGGGATCACCCGGACCTCGGTCCTATCTCGCCGTCGGTCTTTATTCCGCTGGCGGAAGAGATGGGCATCATCACCGAAATCAGCACCTTCATGTTGCAAGCTGCCTGCCACGAATGCGCAAGATGGCCGGAACACACGGGCGTTTCCATCAACCTGTCCGCAAAAGACTTCCGAAGCCTTGACATCATCGGCAAGATTGGCAGCGCGCTTTCCGCCTCCGGCCTTGCCGCCGACCGGCTCGAGATCGAGGTGACGGAGACGGCACTGCTCGATAACGAGGCGATGACCTGTCAGTCGATCGAGGGACTAAAGAAGCTCGGCGTGCGAATAGCGCTCGACGATTTCGGTACCGGCTATTCGAGCCTCAGCTACCTGCATAAGCTTCCCCTCGATAAGATCAAGATCGATCGCAGCTTCCTGAACGACCTCACCCGGTGCAGCCGCTCGCTCGAGCTCCTGAAGGGGATTGTGAGCCTGTCGAGGCCTCTCGGCCTGACAGTTACAATCGAAGGTGTCGAGACTTTCGAGCAACTGAATATCCTGGCAAGCGAGGTCAAGCCCGATTTTGTGCAGGGCTTCCTCTTCGGCTCAGCACTGACAGCCTCGGGCATCGACACGATATCCAGCACGGTGTGGCCCTTCGTGCAGCCCGCAAGACGCTCCGTCCGCTAGTGACGCCCATCCGTTGGCCTTTGGCCGAAGGACGGGCTTGCGCGCTGGCGTAACGCAGTCAATATGCGTGGACCAGCCGCCACCGGCGCGGACAGGGGAGGAAGAGGACCATGATCGCCACGGCATCGGCTGCGGGCGCGGTGCTTGACACTTTCCCGAAATATCTTTTGCGGAATGCGGAGCGTTTTACCGATCGACCGGCCATGCGCCACAAGGATTATGGCATCTGGCAAAGCTGGACGTGGTCCGAGCAGATGGCTGAGGTGCGCGCGCTGGCGATCGGTTTCAGGGAACTCGGACTGAAGCGCGGCGACAAGATCGCCATTGTCGGGGCCAACCGCCCACGGCTCTACTGGAGCTTTGCGGCCGCTCAGTCGCTGGGCGCCATCCCTGTCCCGGTCTACGCCGACGCGGTTGCCGAGGAAATGGCCTATGTGCTCCATCATGCCGAGGTTCGTTTCGCGGTCGTGCAGGACCAGGAGCAGGTCGACAAGATTCAGTCCTTCGCGCGAAAAATCCCCGCATTGGCGGAGGTCATCTATGACGAGCCTCGCGGCATGCGTGACTACGATCGTCACCACCTGCACGATTTTGCCGCCGTACAAAAAAGGGGACAGGAACGGCTGGCGGCCGAGGCGGGCTTGGCGGAACGGTGGGAAGCGGACATCCTGCGGGCAAGCGGTGACGACATTTCGGTCATCCTCTACACGTCCGGAACGACCGGCCGGTCGAAGGGCGTCATGATCAAGGCAAGGCATGCCGTCAGGGCGGCGACCGACACGGTTGCCTTCGACAAGTTGACCGAGGTGGACAGCGTGCTTGCCTATCTGCCGCTGGCCTGGGTGGGTGATCACTACCTCAACTATGCGCAGGGCTATGTTTGCGGGCTCTGCATGGCCTGCCCCGAGGGCCCGCGGACGGTTGCACACGATCTCCGCGAAATCGGCCCGACATTCTATTTCGCCCCGCCGCGCATCTTCGAGGGCCTGCTGACCAGCGTAACGATCCGAATGGAAGATGCCGGCTGGCTCAAGCGCAGGATTTTCAACCATTGCATCGGCGTCGCGAAGAAATATGGCGAAGCCATCCTTGAAGGCCGCGAGGTGCCGTTCATGGCAAGGCTGCGCTACGCGCTCGGCGATCTTCTCGTTTACGCGCCATTGAAGAACGTGCTCGGCCTGTCGAGGATCAGGGTTGCCTACACAGCCGGCGAGGCCATCGGGGAGGATCTTTTCTCCTTCTTCCGTTCGCTGGGCATCAATCTCAAGCAACTTTACGGCCAGACCGAAGCATTCCTCTACGTGACGGTCCAGAATGACGGGCAGGTGAGGGCAGACGCGGTCGGACCGGCAGCGCCCAATGTCGACATCCGCATTTCGGGCGAAGGGGAGGTTCAGTTCCGCTCGCCCGGTATGTTCTCGGGCTATTTCAAGGAGGACGATAAGACCGCCGAGACCGTGACGACGGATGGCTATGTGAAGACGGGCGATGCCGGCTTTTTCGACAGGGATGGACAGCTGAAGATCCTCGACCGTGCCAAGGATGTCGGCAAGCTCAAGTCCGGCGCGCTGTTTGCGCCGAAATACATCGAGAACACGCTTAAATTCTTCCCCAATATCAAGGAGGCGGTGACTTTCGGCGACGGTCGCGACTTCTGCGCCGCTTTCATCAACATTGATCTTCAGGCAGTCGGAAACTGGGCGGAGCGCAACAACATCGCCTATGCGTCTTATCAGGAGCTGGCTGGTCACCCGGAAGTCTACAAGATCATCGCGAAGCACGTCGACGAGACCAATCTCAGGCTGTCGAGAGAGCCGCTGATGGCCGGCGCTCAGATCAAGCGTTTCCTGGTGCTACACAAGGAGCTCGATGCCGACGACGGAGAACTCACACGGACACTGAAGGTCCGGCGATCCTTCGTCGCGGAGCGTTACGGCGAGTTGATCGAAGCGCTCTATGACGGGTCGCAGGAAAAATACATCGAAACGGAGGTGACGTTCGAAGACGGCCGCAAGGGCAGGATACGCGCGACCGTGAAAATCGCGGACGCCCGTGTGCATGAAGCGAAGGTGGAAAAGTTGCCTGAGGCAGCCGAATGAACGACCGTCCCGCTGCCGCCGGGCTGCCGGTCGGCGATGACGACGCCGCTAGCGGCGCGGTGCTGCTCGAGGTGAGGAACGTTTCGCTGTCTTTCGGCGGCGTGAAGGCGATCACCAACATTTCCTTCGACGTTCGCAAAGGCGAAATCCGTGCGATCATCGGCCCCAACGGCGCCGGCAAGACCTCGATGCTCAATGTCATCAACGGCTTCTATACGCCACAACAGGGGACGATCATCTTCCGGGGCAAGGAGCGCCGCGCGATGAAGCCGCACCACGCCGTCAGGCAGGGCATTGCGCGCACGTTCCAGAACGTCGCCCTGTTCAAGGGCATGTCGACGCTGGACAACATCATGGCGGGCCGCTCGGTGATGATGCGGCGCGGGCTCGGTTGGCAGATGGTCTGGCATGGCCCCGCGCTGGCCGAGGAGATCGCGCATCGCGAAAAAGTCGAGGAGATCATCGATTTCCTCGAAATCCAGCACATCCGCCGTACGCCGGTGGGAAAGCTGCCCTATGGATTGCAGAAGCGCGTCGAGCTTGGCCGGGCGCTGGCGATGGAGCCTTCCCTGCTTCTCCTGGACGAACCCATGGCCGGCATGAACCTCGAGGAAAAGGAAGATATGAGCCGGTTCATCATCGACGTGAACCAGCAGCGCGGCACCACTATTGCGCTGATCGAGCACGACATGGGCGTGGTCATGGATCTTTCCGACCGCGTCGTCGTCCTGGACTACGGAAAGAAGATCGCCGACGGCGTTCCGAATTCGGTGAAGGCCAATCAGGACGTCATCGATGCCTATCTCGGCGTCGCGCATTGAAAGGATCGCCAGATGACAATTTCGACGCTCGCCATCACCCCGGTGATTT
The DNA here is from genome assembly GCA_963813315.1 of uncultured Alphaproteobacteria bacterium. GTDB lineage: Bacteria > Pseudomonadota > Alphaproteobacteria > Rhizobiales > Rhizobiaceae > CAWEYO01. The sequence goes on from CAWEYO010000018.1 coordinate 238,996, forward strand.
CGCTCATCGCCGGCGTCCTGATTCTCGTGATGCCGCGCCTCCTGAACTACATCGTCGCCCTCTACCTGATCGTGGTCGGCCTGCTCGGGCTGTTTCCGCAATTGGCGGGATGAGGAGCGGCGCATGGAATTCCTGAACTCCGTTCTGGTCAAACCGTTTGCCGACATGTTCGGCGCTCCCGACTTTTTGCTGCAGGTCCTTTGGGAAGGGCTCGTTTCGGGGGTGCTGTACGCTCTTATCGCGCTCGGCTTCGTGCTCATTTACAAGTCCTCGCGCATTTTCAATTTCGCGCAGGGAATCATGGTTGTCTTCGCGGCGCTGACACTGGTCGGCCTCCACGAGAAAGGCGTGCCGGCGCTGCTCGCGGTGCCGCTGACGCTCGCGGTGATGTTCGTGCTTGCCGTCGCGATCGAGAGGCTCGTGCTGCGCCCGCTGGTCAATCAGCCCGACATCGTCCTGTTCATGGCCACGATCGGGATCACGCTGTTCCTGGTCGGCCTCGGGGAAATCATATTCGGCGGCGAGAACAAAGTGATGATCACCGAGCAGCTCCTTATTCCGACGGGCAGCATCGACTTCGAACCGTTTGGCGGTTTCGTGTCCATCGAGAAGAAGGATTTGACCGCCGTCATCGGCGCAGTGGTGCTGGTGGCTGCGCTGCTCGTCTTTCTGAACAAGTCCAGAATGGGCCGCGCCATACGCGCGCTGGGCGACGACCATCAGGCAGCACTTTCGGTCGGCATATCGCTCTCGACGATCTGGGTCCTCGTATGGTTCATTGCCGGCGTCGTCGCGCTGGCGACCGGCATCGTTTGGGGTGCAAGAGCCGGTGTTTCCTTCGCGCTCGAAGTCATCGCCTACAAGGCGCTGCCGGTGTTGATGTTGGGCGGGCTGGAAAGCGTGCTCGGCGCCATCATCGGCGGCCTGGCCATCGGCATCCTCGAAAAACTGTTCGAGATCTATTGGGGTCAGCCGCTGCTCGGCGGCAACACAGAAACCTGGTTTGCCTTCGTTTTCGCACTGATCGTCCTTATGTTCAGGCCGCAGGGCCTGTTCGGTGAAAAGATCATCGAGCGGGTATAGACATGCTCTACCGCACCGCAGGCCAGTTCAAAACCAGTTACTACGCCGACCACGCGCTGTTCCCAGTAAGGCAGGACGCCATCCTTCTTGGGTTTATCCTGCTTTTGGCATTTGTCGTCTTTCCGCTGACCGCCAGCGAATTTACCTTTCGCGCTCTGCTCATCCCGGTCCTCATCTATTCGGTGGCAGCACTTGGACTCAACATCCTGACCGGCTATGCCGGCCAGCTTTCGCTCGGCACCGGCGCTTTCATGGGGGTTGGCGCCTATGCCTGCTACAAGCTGATCACCATCTTTCCGGAGATCAATATCCTCATCGCCATAGCGCTTTCGGGATTCTTCTCGGCCGCAGTCGGCGTGGCGTTCGGGTTGCCGTCGCTCCGCATCAAGGGTTTCTATCTGGCGATTGCAACGCTTGCCGCCCAGTTCTTCCTGATATGGCTCTTCGAAAAATGGGCATGGCTCTATAACTACAATTCCTCCGGAGCGATCCAGGTGCCCAACATCGACATGCTCCGCGTAACCGTTGCCGGCCCGAACGCCAGGGCGATCGTGCAATACTACTTCGTGCTTTGCGTTGCCTGCCTGATCACGTGTTTCGCCATCAACATCACGCGTGGCAGGATCGGGCGCATCTGGAAATCCGTGCGCGATATGGACATCGCCGCCGAACTGGTCGGCATCAACCTGATGAAGGCGAAACTTTCGGCCTTCGCGGTATCGTCCTACATCGTCGGCGTTTCCGGTGCGTTGTTCGTGTTCCTCTGGCGCGGCGCAGCGGAGCCGAACCTGTTCGACATCCCGTTGTCGTTCCGCGTCCTGTTCATCGCCATCATCGGAGGGCTCGGCTCGATCCTCGGGAACTATCTCGGTGCAGTCCTAATCGTTGGCCTGCCGGTCGTGATCGGCACCGTGCCCGCATTCTTCGGGCTGCCGATCAGTTCGGCGATGGTGGAACATCTGAACATCATGACCATCGGCGCGCTGATTATCATCTTTCTGATCGTCGAGCCGCACGGACTCGCTCGCTTCTGGGGCGTCATTCGGGAAAAGCTCATCATGTGGCCGTTCCCGCATTGAGATCGGAGAAACGACAAGCGGAGGAAAACGGAATGAAAAAACTCGCAAAGATCACGCTGGCTTCGGGAGCGTTCGCTCTTGGCGTCGCGCTAACGGTGCCTTTTGCGTCGGCCGAAGACATGGTGAGCCTGCCCAATTTGTCGTACCGGACGGGTCCGTTCGCCGCGACCGGCATTCCGCTGATGGACGGCCAGCGCGACTACATCATGATGCTCAACGCGCGCGACGGCGGAGCCAACGGCGTGAAGCTTGGCTACGAAGAGTGCGAGACCGGCTACAACACCGAAAAGGGTGTCGAATGCTACGAGAAGACCAAGGCGTCCGGCATCGTGACGCAGCCTTGGTCGACCGGCATCACGCTACAGGTTCTGCCGAAGACAAATGTCGACAAGGTCCCGGTCCTCGCGCCCGGCTACGGTTTTTCGCGCGATGACCGACGGCAAGACGTTTCAATGGGCGTTCAACCCGCCCGCGTCCTATTGGGATGGCGCATCGATCATCCTGCAGAACATATCGGACGGCAATCTCGACAGCCTGAAAGGCAAGAAGATCGTCCTTCTCCATCTCGACCATCCTTATGGCAAGGAGCCGATTCCGCTTTTCGAGGCGCTCGCCGCCAGGCACGGCTTTACCTTCCTGCCGATCCCCGTCGGATTGAAGGAAATGCAGAACCAGTCGGCCCAGTGGCTGCAGATCAGGCGCGAAAGGCCGGATTTCGTTCTGATGTGGGGCTGGGGTGCGATGAACGCCGGCGCAATTACCGAGGCGGTGAAGACCAAGTTCCCGATGGACAAGTTCGTCGGCATCTGGTGGTCCGGCCATGACGGCGACCTGAAGCTCGTCGGCGAGGCAGGCAAGGGCTACAGGTCTCTTTCCTGGAGCCTGCCGAACTCTCAGTCGCCGGTCATGCAGGACATCAAGAAGCATGTCGTCGATGCCGGCCAGTCGTTGGTCGGAGAGGGCGAGTTCGACTCCGTCTTCTATCAGCGCGGGGTTCTGATCTCGATGATCCTTGCCGAGGCGGTGAAAGCTGCCCAGGCCAATTTCAACGCCAAGGTCATCAATGCCGAACAACTTCGCTGGGGTCTGGAAAACCTGAAACTTGACGAGGCGAAGCTGACGGAACTCGGCTTCGAGGGCATGATTGCGCCGTTCTCGACCTCCTGTGCGGACCATACCGGCCATGGCGGCGCCTGGATGCTCCAATGGGATGGCACGAAGTTCGTCAAGGCATCGGAACTGCTTAAGGCGGACCAGACGGAGATCCAGCCGCTTATCGCAGCCAAGGCAAAGGAATATGCCGAGGCCAACGCACCATGGCCGACCAACGCAGAGTGCAAGATGTGATGACAAGCGTTCCTCTGCGGCGCACCCAATTGAATCGGTGCTGCTGCTCTATCTCTTTGACTGAGCATCGGATTGTTCCCGAAACCGGTTCTTACTTTCGGGTCCGATGCTTTAGGGAGAGGAACGCTCTCGCCGCAAACGGGGGAGGGGCGCCACCGCCGGAGCCAGCATGACCAACGCCGCAGTTTCTTCGCCCGATCCGGCCAACTCCATTCTCTCGATGAACAATGTCGAGGTGATCTACGACCACGTCATTCTCGTGCTGAAGGGCGTGTCGCTCAGCGTTCCGCGCGGCGGCATTACGGCCTTGCTTGGCGCGAACGGTGCCGGAAAGACAACCACGCTGAAAGCCATCTCGAACCTGCTCCACGCAGAACGCGGCGAGGTGACCAAAGGCAATATCATCTTCGAGGGCAATGAGATCCAGTCGCTATCACCGAACGAGCTGGTCCGGCGCGGCTGCATTCAGGTGATGGAGGGCCGGCACTGCTTCGCGCATCTCACGGTCGAGGACAATCTGATGACGGGCGCCTTCACGCGGCGTGACGGGGCGGGGGCAATCCGCGACGACCTCGACCTTGTCTATCAGTATTTCCCGCCGTTGAAAGTGAGGCGCGCCAGCCAGGCCGGCTACACCTCCGGAGGCGAACAGCAAATGACGGCTATCGGACGCGCACTTATGTCGCGGCCAAAAATGATCCTGCTCGACGAACCGTCCATGGGATTGGCGCCCCAGCTCGTCGAGGAAATCTTCCAGATCGTGCAGAAGCTCAACGAGGAACAGGGCGTTTCTTTCCTGCTTGCCGAGCAGAATACCAATGTCGCACTGCGCTTCGCCAAATACGGCTACATTCTCGAATCCGGCCGCATCGTGCTCGACGGCAAAGCGGCGGCGCTGCGCGACAACGAAGACGTTAAGGAATTCTATCTCGGCGTCGGCGGCGAAGGGCGGAAGTCGTTCAAGGATGTGAAGCACTACAAGAGACGGAAGCGATGGCTAGCCTAGGGTGTGTTGGCATTCAGGTGATGCCTGCCTGCAAATGGCGGACTTCTCCGCTTCGGGAGCCACGACATTGCCCCTGAATACCAGCCGGTATTTCTTGCTGATCCGGGAAATCGGGCAATTGATTCCATTGCGCCGGGACGAGCTTTTCGTTATGTGCGCAGGAAAGCGTCCGAGAGGGAATTGTAATGGCCGACGACACTCCGACCGGCCCCGTCGAACTGGGCGGGCAGATGGACTATGATGAACACCACAAGACGTACTCTCTCTTCATCTCGCTGACCAAATATGGCGCGCTGGTCTGCGTCGCGCTGCTGGTGGCCATGGCATTCAGCTTCTTCACGACGGCCGGCTTTTTCTCCGGCCTGATCCTGTTCATAGTCATCTGCGCAGCAGGAGCCTATTTGCTCCGCGGAGTGCCGGCACACATTACTTGATACTTTTCTTGGCGGCCGCGTGCTATCGGCGTCCGCCAGCGTTCCAGCCCGAAAGGATCGCACGTTGGGACAGACAGTCTTTGTGCCAAAGGAAATAGACAGCAACGAGCCGCGCGTGGCGGCGTCGCCGGACACCGTCAAACGACTGACAGGACTTGGCTTCGACGTGATCGTCGAGGCGGGCGCAGGTACGCGTTCCCGCATCCCGGATGAGGAATTCACGAAGGCTGGCGCCAGGCTCGGCAATCCCGGCGACGTGGCCGGCGCCGATGTCGTCCTCAAGGTGCGTCGCCCTGCCGACGCGGAGCTCGAGCGCTACAAGAAGGGTGCGGCGGTCATCGCCACGATGGACCCTTATGGAAACGAGATCGCCGTGCAGGCTATGGCGGGAGCGGGCATCACCGCGTTCGCCATGGAATTCATGCCCCGCATCACGCGCGCGCAGTCCATGGACGTGCTGTCCTCGCAAGCCAATCTCGCCGGCTACCAGGCAGTGATCGACGCGGCGGCGGAATATGACCGCGCGTTCCCGATGATGATGACCGCTGCCGGGACCGTGCCAGCCGCCAGGGTTTTCGTGATGGGCGCGGGAGTCGCGGGCCTTCAGGCGATCGCGACTGCGCGGCGGCTTGGCGCCGCGGTCACGGCCACCGATGTGCGCCCGGCCGCCAAGGAGCAGGTGGCATCGCTCGGAGGAAAGTTCGTCGCGGTCGAAGACGAGGAGTTCAGGGCGGCCGAAACGGCGGGCGGTTACGCCAAGGAAATGTCGAAGGAGTACCAGGCCAAGCAGGCTGCGCTTGTCGCCGACCATATCGCCAAGCAGGACATCGTCATTACCACGGCGCTGATCCCCGGGCGGCCGGCGCCGAAGCTGGTATCTGCCGCGATGGTCAAGTCGATGAAGCCGGGATCGGTGATCGTCGACCTCGCGGTCGAGCGCGGCGGCAACGTAGAAGGCGCGGTGGCCGGCAAGGTTTCGACCACCGACAATGGCGTGACGATCGTTGGGCACCTGAATGTGCCGGGACGGGTAGCTGCTTCAGCTTCGCTGCTGTACGCGAAGAACCTCTTTGCTTTCCTTGAGACGATGGTCGACAAGGCGACCAAGCAGCTTGCGATCAACCGCGAGGACGAACTCGTGAAGGCGACAATGCTGACCGACGGTGGCAAGGTCGTGCATGCCAATTTCGTCGATGCGGCACGGACCGCGGCTCGGGTCGATTCCGGCGCAAAAACCGGGCCCGGCCTCGATGTCGCGCCGAAGAAGGCCAAGACAGCCAGGAAACCGGGAGCGCCGAAAGCAGCGAAATCTGCGGCTGAAGAAAAATCCAAGGGAGACGCCTGATGGAAAGGACCGCGCTGGAGCAGGCCCTCGATCAACTCGAGCAGGCCGTGGCAGGCGTGCGGCTTGCCTTCACCGATCTTGAAAAGGCGGAAGGTGCCGCAGGTGCGGCGGGCGACGCCGCGCACGCATTGTCGGGCGGCGTGATCGATCCTTTTGTCTTCCGCTTCGCCATCTTCGTGTTGGCGATCTTCGTCGGCTACTATGTTGTCTGGTCAGTTACGCCGGCGCTCCACACGCCATTGATGGCGGTCACCAATGCGATTTCCTCCGTTATCGTTGTCGGCGCGCTGCTTGCTGTCGGCATCTCGGCAAGCGGCCTTGCAACCGGCTTCGGTTTTGTCGCCCTCGTGCTCGCCTCGGTTAATATTTTCGGCGGCTTCCTCGTCACGCAGCGCATGCTGGCGATGTACAAGAAGAAAGAGAAGTGAGATGAACGCGAACGTCGCCTCCTTTCTCTATCTCGTTTCCGGCATCCTGTTCATTCTGGCGCTGCGCGGCTTGTCGCATCCGACGACCAGCAGGCAGGGCAATTTCTACGGCATGATCGGAATGGGCATAGCGATCGTCACGACGCTGGCGCTCGCGACACCGCACGGGGCTCGCTTCGCGTTGATCGTGCTCGGCCTGGCGGCTGGCGGCAGCGTCGGCGCGGTCACGGCGCGGCGCATCGCCATGACCGCGATGCCGCAACTGGTCGCCGCCTTCCACAGTCTCGTTGGCCTTGCTGCCGTCATGGTAGCCGCGGCGGCAATGTATGCGCCCGAAAGTTTCGGTATCGGCACCGTCAACGACATCCACGGTCAGGCACTGATCGAGATGTCGCTCGGCGTCGCGATCGGCGCTGTCACCTTCACCGGGTCGGTGATTGCGTTCCTGAAGCTGGACGGACGCATGTCCGGCAAGCCGATCCTGCTGCCGATGCGCCATATGGTGAATGCCGGCCTCGCAATTGCGCTCGTCGTTTCAGTCGTACTCCTTGTCGTGACCGAGAGCACGCTGGTGTTCTGGCTGATCGTGGCGCTGTCGCTCCTGCTCGGCGTGCTGATCATCATCCCGATCGGCGGAGCCGACATGCCGGTAGTCGTATCAATGCTCAATTCCTATTCCGGCTGGGCTGCTGCCGGCATTGGCTTCACGCTCGGCAATCTGGCGCTGATCATCACTGGAGCGCTGGTCGGCTCGTCGGGCGCGATCCTCTCCTACATCATGTGCAAGGGCATGAACCGCTCATTCATCTCCGTCATTCTTGGCGGCTTCGGGGGTGAAACAGCGGCGGTAAGCGACGACGGCGTCGAGCGGACGGTCAAGCAGGGCTCGGCTGACGATGCCGCTTATCTGATGGCGAATGCGCAGAAGGTCATCATCGTTCCGGGCTATGGCATGGCGGTCGCCCAGGCTCAGCACGCGCTCCGCGAAATGGCTGACAAGCTGAAAGCCAACGGCGTCGAGGTCAAATATGCGATCCATCCGGTTGCGGGCCGCATGCCAGGCCATATGAACGTGTTGCTGGCGGAAGCCAATGTTCCCTATGACGAGGTTTTCGAGCTCGAGGATATCAACTCGGAATTCGCCCAGGCCGACGTTGCCTATGTCATCGGCGCCAATGACGTGACGAACCCGTCGGCCCGCGACGACAAGACCTCGCCGATTTTCGGCATGCCGATCCTCGACGTCGACAAGGCCCGCACCTGCCTGTTCGTCAAGCGCTCGCTGGGGTCGGGCTATGCCGGCATCGACAACACGCTGTTCTACAAGGATGGCACGATGATGCTGCTCGGCGATGCCAAGAAAATGACCGAGGAAATTGTCAAGGCGATGGATCACTGATCCACCCGGCAACGCAGGAAACCTCCCCGCTTCGTCATCCCATGGCGGAGAAGCGAAGGCGTAGACCCTGGGATCCATGTCTGAGCATCGAGGCAGTGCGCGGCGGTCCAGAGTACCAACCGCCTCGCCCACGATGAGCGTTCCGGCATGGATCCTAGGGGCTCAAGCCCGAGGATGACGAACTCAAAAGGACCTGCGGAAAACCTCCAACACTAGATTAGCCAGCGGGATTGGGCGCGCGAAGCTGGAACTGGCTGACGCCGACGGCCAGGTTCAATCCCGTTTGGGCCTGCACGCTGACGGGCTGCAATGTAAAGGTTCGGTTGGAACCGCCGACCAGAACATTCGCGCCTGCGCCGACCGCTGCGGTGGCTTCCGCGCTGGCGCCGACATAATTGCCTGCAAGCGCGCCGGGAGAATAAATGTCGGTGGTCGGCGCCAACACCAGCCACTGCATCAATGTGCGTTCGGTCATTCCGACATCCAGTCCGAACTTGTTGACCTGGCCGACATAGATTTCCGGTGCGAAGCCTTTTTGGGTCGGCCTGAACGTGCAGTTCAGTTTTTTGCTTGATCCGACGATGAAACCGGACCCACCCTGGATCGAGCATTCAAGAAGGCCGAGTTTGATGCCTTCGCGCGTCATCGCAGGCATGGCGAGAAGCGACAAGGTAGCGGCTCCGGCAAAAGCAAGTTTTCTCATGGCGTTTCCTCCTGCGTAACCGTCAGGGGAATAACTGCCGGCCGGCGACAAGGTTCCGGCATAGCCACGCGCTTAGAGCGGCATGATTTCGCGGAGTGGACCGGAAGATCGCCTGGCCGCAATGAAGGCAGATACAATTTTGCGCCCTCTGCATTCCGCCGCTCGCGTCCGCCGTGATCTTCGAGCATGACCCGAGGATTTATGCCGTGACGGGCGGCAGCGCACCTGACGGCTGGAGTTCCAGAAGAAAATGTACCTATTCTGGTCCTCTATTTTAAGCGCCGCGCGTTCGGGCCAATCCGTCGACGGCAGGCTTGTAATTGGGGTCGAGTTGTGCCGCGCGCGCGTATGATTTCGCGGCTTTTGCCCTCTCGCCGCGCCGCTCATAGATCAGCGCCTGGTTCGTCCAGCTTTCGGCCACGCGATCGTTGAGTTTGATCGCCATGTTGAAGTCGGCGAAGGCATTGTCCTCGTCGTTCTGCGCAAGATAGGAAAGTCCGCGGCCATTGTAAGGCTCCGCCGAATTCGGCGCGAGCGAGATTGCAGTCGAGAAATCCTCGATGGCATAGGCGTGCTGACCCTGCTGCTGATAGATCAGACCGCGGTTATGATAGGCCCGCGGATCTGTCGTATCGAGCTGGATCGCCTTCTGGAAATCGTTGAAGGCTTCCTGGGTTCGCCCTGCCTTCCGATAAAGATTGCCGCGGCCTATATAGGCTGCGTCGTAGCTGGCATTGAGCTGGATGGCGCGGTTGTAATCGTTGAGCGCGCTGACCTGGTCGCCGAGATAGCGCTGGATGAGCGCCCGATTGGCGTAGGCCTGATAAAAACTCGGATTGAGCTGGAGCGCCGCATCGAAATCCCTGAGTGCTTCGCGATACTTGCCGGCGCGGCCATAGGCGGAACCGCGGACATTGTAGGCTTCCGGACTGTTCGGATTGCGTTCGATCACCGAAGTAAGCGAGGAAATATTCTCGCTCGACCCTTGGGCTGTGTCGATGGTCGTGATCTCGCCGGTCGGACCCGACTGACATCCGGCAAGCGGCAGAACCGCGAGAACGGCAAGCGCGAGTGCGCCACGGCGCCAGTCAAGCCTCGGGGCGTTCGTGATGTGACGCATGCCGATCGTACCTCTATCTATCTGCCGGCCCCTCGATGCCCGTCCCTGGAACGGCTGACGTCATCCCGCCCAGATTCGTCGACTTGTCGCGTGCCCTGCTGGAAGCTTCCGCTACAATTTCCGGCCGACAGGTGGCCGAAACAAAAAGGTGGCGGCGATTCGCGGTCGCCCCACCTCACTAAGCCCGGAAAAAAGACAAAAACTAGGCGGTCAGCGCGCCGGTCTTGCCACGGCTGGCTTTGGCCCTGGAAGCAGCCCTTCGCGCTGTGCACGCTTGCGCGCCAGCTTGCGAGCGCGGCGCACAGCTTCAGCCTTCTCGCGGGCCCGCTTTTCGGACGGTTTCTCGTAATGTCCGCGCATCTTCATTTCGCGGAAAATGCCTTCGCGCTGCATCTTTTTCTTCAGCGCGCGAAGCGCCTGATCAACATTGTTGTCGCGGACGAGTACCTGCACGTGTGATCCTGTCTTTTGGTTGTGAATCAAGAGGCAAGCGGCAATACCCCCATGCCTCCGCAGTGGCTTGCCACCACGAATTGGGGCGGCTGATAGCAGAATCAGTCGCCGTTGTCCACCGCCAACTGGAAGCCGATCGTCTTTCGAACGCCGCCGGCGAAACCTGCCGCGCTGAACTCTCCGGTGCGGCAGATCGCTAGTGGGCACGGCGCAAAGCGGCAATGGCCGTCGCAAACAGTGTAAAGCTGGCGATGGCTTTTCGCTAGTGATACACGTCGCTCCGTGAACCCGGCGGACGGCCGATCCGGCGTTGCGAGGCTTTGGAAACATGCGGAAATATTCGGTCTTTGCCATAGCGCGGGAGGCGATGCGGGGCCACAAGGGCTGGGAGGAACAATGGTCCTCTCCAGAACCCAGGACGGAATACGACGTCGTCATCGTCGGCGCCGGAGGGCATGGGCTCGCCACAGCCTACTACCTCGCAAAGGAGCACGGCATCACCAATGTCGCCGTGCTCGAAAAAGGCTGGCTTGGCGGCGGCAACACCGGCCGCAACACGACGATCATCCGCTCCAACTATCTCTATGACGAATCTGCCGGCATCTACGATCATGCGGTTAAGCTGTGGGACGGTCTGAGCCAGGACCTCAACTACAACGTCATGTATTCCGCGCGCGGCGTCATGATGCTGGCGCACAATGTGCATGACGTTCAGGTACTCAAACGGCACATCCATGCCAACCGGCTGAACGGCGTCGACAATGAATGGCTGACGCCGGAAGAAGCGAAAGGCTACTGTCCGCCGCTCAATACTTCCAAGACCGCTCGCTATCCTGTAGTCGGCGCGGCGTTGCAGCGCCGCGGGGGCACGGCACGCCATGATGCGGTCGCCTGGGGGTATGCACGCGCTGCGTCGGCACGCGGCGTCCATATCATTCAGAATTGCGAGGTGACGGGAATCAAGCGGTCGCCGAACGGCCATGTGACCGGCGTGGAGACCACGCGCGGGTTCATCGGCGCAAAGAAGATCGGCGTCGTTGCGGCAGGCCATTCGTCGGTCATCATGCAGATGGCGGATGTCCGCATGCCTCTCGAAAGCTATCCGCTGCAGGCGCTGGTATCGGAACCCGTGAAGCCGGTTTTCCCCTGCGTGGTCATGTCGAACACGGTCCATGCCTACATTTCGCAGTCCGACAAGGGCGAGCTGGTGATCGGCGCCGGCACCGATCAATACATCTCCTATTCGCAGACCGGCGGGCTGCATATTCTCAGCCACACGCTCGATGCGATCTGCGAGATGTTCCCGATGTTTTCGCGCATGAAGATGCTGCGTTCGTGGGGCGGCATCGTCGACGTGACGCCGGACCGTTCTCCCATCCTCGCAAAAACGCCGGTGCCCGGGCTCTATGTAAATTGCGGCTGGGGCACGGGCGGTTTCAAGGCGACGCCCGGCTCAGGCCATGTCTTTGCCCATACGATCGCCAACGACAACCCGCATCCGATTAACGCGCCCTTCACGATCGAACGCTTCCGTACCGGCCGGTTGATCGACGAGGCTGCGGCCGCGGCCGTCGCGCACTGATTTTTGCAGAGGAACCATGCTTCTTATTCGATGCCCCTACTGCGAGGAAGAGCGTCCGGAACTCGAGTTCCGCAACGCAGGCGAGGCGCATATCGCCCGGCCGGCCAACATTGCCGACGAGACAGATGAGGATTTCGAGAGGTTCTTCTTCATTCGCTCGAACCCCAAGGGCGTCATCTACGAGCGGTGGCGGCACATCCACGGATGCGCGCGCTTCTTCAATGCGGTGCGCAACACCGTCACCGATAGGTTCGTGATGACCTACAAGGCCGGCGAGCCGAAGCCAGACATCGCGCTGGCCGCGAATGACAGCGGTCCGGCGGCTTGGGCCAACCGGCCGCCGGATCAGCTCAACGTGAAAGGCAAGGCGCGCCGCAAGGCCGATACGAAACAACAGGAATCGAGATGAGCCGCTTCGCCCTCCGTTGCCCCCCTCTGTCCTGCCGGACATCTCCCCCGCAAGGGGGGAGATCAGCCCGCGCGCTGGGTGCCGCTAAACCGTCGCAGTCGGAAGCGAGGAGCTAATGGCCGGCAGCTACCGCATAGCCGGCGTGGGCCGGCTGATGCCCGCCAAGACCGCGCGTTTTGCATTCGATGGGCACTCCTTTGCCGGCATCGAAGGCGACACGCTCGCTTCCGCGCTGCTCGCAAACGGCATTCATCTGGTCGGGCGCTCGTTCAAATACCATCGGCCGCGCGGTATCCTCTCGGCGGGCGCGGAAGAGCCGAACGCGCTTGTTTCGGTCGAGCGCGACTCCGCACGCAAGACGCCCAACGTCAGGGCGACGGTGCAGGAGCTCTACGACGGATTGACCGCGAAATCGCAGAACCGGTGGCCTTCGCTTGCCTTCGATGTCGGCGCGGTCAACGATATCGCCTCTCCGATGTTTTCCGCTGGCTTTTACTACAAGACCTTCATGTGGCCGAAGGCTGCATGGAAGAGCTTCTATGAGCCGAACATCCGCGCGGCCGCCGGACTTGGAGTGGCACCCGACCAACCGGATCCCGACCACTACTCCTCGCGCTTTGCGCATTGCGAAGTGCTGGTTCTGGGCGGCGGAGCCGCCGGCATCGCCGCCGCGCTTGCGGCAGCCGAAAGAGGCGTCCGCGTCATCCTGTGCGACGAGCAGGCGGAGCTCGGCGGTGCGCTGCGCTTCGAAGCCGGCGCGAAGCTGGATGGTGCCGACGGCTGGAAATGGGCGCAGGAAAAGGTCGCGGCGCTGGCCGCAATGGACAACGTCCGCGTGCTGCCGCGCACGACTGCCTTCGGCTACTACGCTCAGAATTTCGTCGGCCTCGTCGAGCGCGTCACCGACCATCTTGCAAATCCGGGGAACGGCCTGCCGCGCGAGCGGTTGTGGCAGGTGCGCGCAAAGCGCGTGATCCTGGCGACCGGCGCCATCGAGCGTCATATGGTGTTTGCCGACAACGACCGTCCCGGTGTCATGCTGGCGTCGGCGGCGCGCACCTATCTCAACCACTACGGCGTTGCGGTCGGTAGGAATGTCGGCGTCTACACGGCCAACGATTCTGCCTATGACGCCGCAATCGACCTCAAAAAGGCCGGCGTCAATGTGGCCGCAATCGTCGACATTCGCGACAATCCTTCCGGTCCGGCAGTGGAGGAAGCACGCGCGCTGGGCATCGAGGTCAATCATGGCCGCGCTGTCACCGGCGTCGGTGGCAAGCTCAGGGTCGCGTCCATGACGATCCGACCGAAGGACGGCGGAGCCGGGCGCACGATCCCCATCGACGCGTTGCTGATGTCGGCGGGGTGGACACCTTCGGTGCACCTATTTTCGCAATCGCGCGGCAAGGTTGCCTTCGACGATGCGACGCAGCGCTTCCTTCCCGGGGCCTATGCCCAGGACTGCGTCTCGGTCGGCGCCTGCAGCGGCACGGATGATCTGGCAGCGACGATAGCGGAAGCGCTTGCGGCCGGCGAGCAAGCCGCCAGGCAGTCGGGTGGTGGAGGCGGCCGGACAAGCGTCAAGGTAAAGGCGGAGGCATCCGAAACCTGGTCCGGCGGCGTGCTGGGCACTGCGCCCGGAGCCGAGGCAGGCACGACAGTCAAGGCCTTCGTCGATTTCCAGAACGATGTGACCGCCAAGGATATTCGTCTGGCCGTTCGCGAGGGAATGCGCTCGATCGAGCATGTCAAACGCTTTACCACGACCGGCATGGCGACCGATCAGGGCAAGACGTCAAACATGCATGGTCTCGCCATCGCCGCCGAGACGCTCGGTAACGAGATTCCGGAGGTCGGGCTCACGACCTTCCGCGCGCCATACACGCCGGTGACCTTCGGCGCCATCGTCAACCACTCACGCGGTCCGCTGTTCGAGCCCACGCGCAAGACGTCCATTCACCCGTGGGCGGAGGCGCATGGCGCGGTTTTCGAGGATGTCGGACAGTGGAAACGCGCCTGGTATTTCCCGAAGCCGGGCGAGGACATGCATGCCGCGGTCGACCGCGAATGCGTTACGGTACGCAAGACGGCCGGCCTGTTTGACGCCTCGACGCTCGGCAAGATCGAAGTGGTCGGGCCGGATGCGGCGAAGTTCATGGAACTGCTCTACACCAACCCGTGGGAGAAGCTGGAACCGGGTCGCTGCCGCTACGGGATCATGCTGAGGGAAGACGGCTTCATCTATGACGACGGCGTGGTAGGACGCCTCGCCCTTGACCGCTTCCATGTTACCACCACGACAGGCGGCGCGCCGCGCGTCATGAACCATATGGAGGACTACCTCCAGACCGAATTCCCTCATCTCAACGTCTGGCTCACTTCGATCTCCGAACAGTGGGCGGTTATCGCTGTGCAGGGGCCGAGCGCGCGGAAGATCATCGAACCCTTGATCGAAGGCATCGACATATCCGACGAGGCGATGCCGCATATGTCGGTGCGCGAGGGTAGGATCTGCGGCGTTCCGACACGACTGTTCCGTATGTCGTTTACCGGCGACCGCGGTTTCGAGGTCAATGTGCCGGCAGACTACGGTCAGGCGGTGTGGGAAGCACTGTGGGCCGAGGGCGAGAAGCACGGTGCTTGCGCGTATGGCACCGAAGCCATGCATGTGCTGCGCGCGGAGAAGGGCTACATCATCGTCGGACAGGATACGGACGGCACGGTGACGCCAAACGACGCCGGCCTCGAATGGGCCGTCGGCAAGAAGAAGACCGATTTCGTGGGCATCCGCGGCATGACGAGGCCCGATCTGGTCGCCAAGGGCAGAAAGCAATTGGTCGGCCTGAAAACGAGGGATCCGCAAGTCGTGATCGAGGAGGGCGCCCAGATTGTCGCCGATCCGAAGTCAGCCGATTCCGATGAGGATGATCGGCCACGTCACTTCGAGCTACTGGTCGCAAAATTGCGGCCGCTCGATCGCGCTGGCGCTGTTGGCCGACGGCCGCAGCCGCATGGGCGAGACGGTTTATGTGCCGATGGCGGGCAAAACCATCGAAGCGGAAGTGACGGGCACGGTGTTCTTCGACGAGAAGGGGGATCGCCTCAATGGCTAAGCCAGTCACGTCGGCACTCGCCGCGAGCCGCGAGCCTGCGCTCGCCGGGCGCAGTGCAGGGGCATCTGGAGCGAGCATCAGCGTGCTGGCGCCGCCGAGCGAATTGCGCTGCGCGCGTCGGCGGCATCGGTCGCGGCCTTGTCCAAGGCGCTCGGTGTTGCGTTGCCTCAGACGCCGAAGACTGCCGCCCTGTCGAAAAGCGGACCGCGCGGCAAGGCCGGAACGCGGGCAGCCCTTTGGCTCGGGCCCGATGAATGGATGATCATCGACGAAGGCGGCCGCGATCCGCTGGCGGATTGCCAGGCGGTCAAGGCGCTGCACTCCGCTGTCGGCATATCGCACCGCAATGTCGGCATTTCGGTCTCCGGTCCCGCGGCCGCAGCCACCATAAACGGGGGCTGCCCGCAGGATCTGTCGATCACGGTTTTCCCGGTCGGAGCGTGTTCGCGAACGGTCCTCGGCAAGGCCGAGATCGTGCTGTGGCGCACCGCGGAAGATATCTTCCGCGTGGAATGCTGGCGCTCTTTTTCCGACTATGTCTTCGCATTCCTCGCGGAGTCGGCGCGCGATGCCGCGGCGTGAGACCCTTCGCTCCGTCGTCTCCAACACTCCCGCAACAATGGCTCCTGCAACGATGGCGATTGGCGAAACCCAAGGTGCCGGCTGATTTCCCCTCAAGGGGAGGGCTATCGCATGGGTAACTGCCCCCTCATCCGACCTCGCTCCGCTCGGCCACCTTCTCCCCGCTGGGGAGAAGAGGGTGCGGCGGCGCGGCCGGCGACCTCCTCTCCCCTCGGGGAGAGGGTGGCGAGGGCGAAGCCCGAGCCGGGTGAGGGGGGACAGGGATCCGGGTAAACCCACATGCGATTGCCCTGCCCCTCAAGGGGGGAGATCGGCCGATGCGTTGGGTCCGGACTTCAGATAGCGGTGACGCCCCCGTCCACGGCCAATGCGCTGCCTGTCATGAAGGAATTTTTCGGGTCGGCTGCGAAGAGAACGACCTCGACCACCTCGTCGATCTCGGCAAGGCGTTTCATCGGTACGCCTCGCGTCAGCTCCGCGATCGCCTCCGCCTGGCGTCCGCCCGCAAGCTTGACGAAATCGCCGACCATGCTCGTCCGGGCGTAGGATGGACAAACGGCATTTACCCGGATGCCCCTGGATGCGTACTCGGCAGCCGCCGCCCGGGTCAGGCCAATGACCCCGTGCTTTGCCGCGGAATATACCGAAAGGCGGACTGCGCCGGCGAGGCCAGCGACAGAGGCGATGTTTACGATCGTCCCGCCATAGCCTTTGCTGCGGTTCTGTTTTTCCATGACCGGGATCTGGTGCTTCATGGCGTAGAAGACGCCAAGAAGATCGATTTCGATGATGCGGCGCGCCTCTTCGGATGGAACCTGCGCCAACTTCACGAAGCTCTGGGCAACGCCCGCATTGTTGAGGGCAATGTCGAGCGTGCCGAAGCGGCTGACGGCAAGCTTTACAAGGGATTCCGACAGGCTCTCGTCGGCGATGTTGCCTGCAAGTGTCGTGCTTTCGGCGTCGAGGCATGCCGCAAGTTCCTCCAGCGGGCCGCTTTCAAGGTCCGACAGCACCAGCCGAGCGCCTTCGGCCGCGAAGCGCTCGGCAGCGCGGCGTCCAAACCCGCCTGTGGCGCCGGTCAGAAGAACCGTCAGCCCTTGGAAGCGGCCCATCTCATCCCTTTCCGTCGATCAGCCGCACAGCAAGGCCAGCCAGCAATGTCACGGCTTCGCCATAGCTCCGTGCCTTTTCAGGGTTCGAGGCATTGCCGTCAAGCGCGCGTTTGTAAACACCCTGACAGATAGCGGCCAGCCGGAAGAACGAAAACGCGAGATGGAATGTCCAGTTGGCGATTCCAGCGATCTTCCGTCTCACACAGTATTGCGCGACGTAGTTCTCTTCCGAAGGCAAGCCCAACGAGGCACGGTCAATGCCGCCAAGACCCCGAAAAGCCAAATCATGCGGCAGCCGCCATTGCATGCATTGATAAGCGACGTCCGCATAGGGATGGCCGAGCGTTGACAGTTCCCAGTCGAGCACCGCCAGAACTGCCGGTCTGTCAGTCGCGAAGATGATGTTGTCCAGGCGATAGTCGCCATGCACCAGCGATACCAGACCATCGTCGGTTGGCATGTGTGCGGCCAGCCATGCGATCAGCCGGTCCATCTCGGGTACCAATTCGGTTTCGGACGCGCGATACTGGCTCGTCCATCGTCCCAGCTGACGCTCGAAATAGTTGCCCGCTTTTCCATAGTCGCCGAGGCCGGCCGCCTCGATGTCGACGTCGTGCAGCGCCGCGAGCGTGGCGTTCATCGCGTCATGGATGGCCTCGCGTTCGGAATTTCCCGCGACATCGGGGAGCGCGGGATCCCAGAATATGCGGCCCTGGACGAATTCCATGACATAAAACATGCGGCCGATCGGGGATTCCTCTCCGGCAAGGTGCAGCACGCGTGGCACCGGGAAGCCGGCCCCGGCCAACCCTGCCATGACCCTGTATTCGCGATCGACCTGATGGGCCGATTTCAGGAGTGCGCCCGGCGGTTTGGCACGCAGGACGTAGCGACCGCTGCGAGCCGTCAGGAGATATGTCGGATTGGACTGACCGGACTCGAATTTCTCGATCGCGTCGAGACCGGAAAATCCTGGAACGTGGATTTCGAGATAAGGAGCGAGCGCGACCGGATCGAGCGCATTCGGGTCGCTCATGCAGGCTCTTCCTTTCGCTCGATCACGGCGAGCGTCAGCCATGTCGCGGTAATCGCGGGCTTGATGGAATGCTCGAGGTCGATCGTCACATTGTAGGTTATCTGCACCCAGCCGGAAGGGCGTGCATTCACATCGGCCAGGAAAAAGCGGGCGCGGATGCGCGCGCCGCATTTCACGGGGGCGATGAAACGCAGCTTGTCGAAGCCATAGTTGATGCCCATGCCGGTGCCCTCGAGGCTGGGCAGCGTTTCGTAGGTCATCGCCGAAAGCAGCGACAGCGACAGGAAGCCGTGTGCAATCGTACCGCCGAAAGGCGTCTCCGCCGCAGCGCGATCGGGATCGACATGGATGAACTGATGGTCGTCAGTCGCGTCCGCGAACTGATCGATCATCTTCTGTGTGACGACGCGCCAGGGCGAAACGCCAACCTCCTTGCCGGTGTTTGCCAGCAATTCATCAAGTGTGATCGATTTCAAGCGGAACTCCCATTCGAGGGCATGTCACTCCTTGAAGAGCGTCATGCCGTGTTGCACTGATTGGCCGCCGTCGATCGGAAGAATGGCACCAGTGACATAGCTTCCAGCTCGACCGCACAGATACAGCGTTGCGCCGGCGATGTCACCCGGAACGCCAATCCGGCCGATCGGCACATGGCGCGCAACCCGCTCCGCCTTCTCGTCAGTACCGGTTGCAAACGCGGTCATCCGGCTCTGAAAGGGGCCGGGCGCAAAGGCATTGACGGTGATCCGCCGCCCGGCGAGCTCGCCAGCAAGTGTGCGCGTCAGGTGGTGAACGGCGGCCTTCGAGGCTGCATAGGAATAGGCGTCGTCCGCCAGCGGCTGAGTGCCCATTACCGAGCCGAGATTGATGACGCGCGCCGGGTCCGCTTCGCTTGCGGCTCTCTCCAAAAGCGGCAGAAGCTCGCGGGTAAGATGGAATACGGCAGTTAGGTTGATGTTCATCACCTTGGCCCAGGCGTGATAGGGAAAGGTCTCGAGCGGCGCGCCCCAGGAAGTGCCGGCATTGTTGATCAGGATGTGCAGCGTGTCGGTGCGGTGCTTCACTTCCGCCACGAGCGCCGCGATACCCAACTCCGAGCTGACGTCGCCGGCGAAGCCTTCAGCCTTGCCGGGCGCGCCGAGCGCGTTGATTTCACTGGCGACGCGCTCGCAGTCCGCACCCTTGCGCGAGGCGATCATCACCTCGGCGCCCGCCTCGACCAGGGCGGTCGCCGCCATGCGCCCGATGCCGGTCGCCGCACCCGTTACGAGGGCTTTCTTGCCCGCCACCGAAAATAGATCGTCGAGATAGGCCATGGCTCCTCCCCCACGCGGACTCGGCTTGCGCACGACATGGGCGCGTTGACAACGTATCCGCTATGTATGTTGATCATTTGCATTCCAGTAAAGCCCGCCGGAGGGGAGCGCTCGGCGCCAAGCGAAGGAACGATCCGATGACCGGGATGAATCTGGGGATGACCGAACGGCTGAAGCCGATCCACGAGCGCGTCGAGAGGATGGTGCGCGAAGACATCATGCCGCTCGATGAAGAGTTCCTGGCGGAAGTCGGCAGGGGCGGTGACCGCTGGATCTTCACCGGCCGCCAGACCGAAATTCTCGAGGGCCTCAAGGCCAAAGCCAGAGAGCGTGGGCTGTGGAATTTCTGGCTGACCGGTTCGGAAAACGGCTACGGCCTCTCGACGGTCGAGTATGCCTATCTGGCCGAAGAGATGGGCAAGGCACATCTAGGCGCGGAGACGTTCAATTGCTCGGCTCCCGATACCGGCAACATGGAGGTGCTCGAGCGCTACGGCTCCGACGATCACAAGAAACAATGGCTGGCGCCCTTGCTCGAAGGGAAAATCCGCTCAGCCTACCTCATGAGCGAACCGGATGTCGCGTCGTCGGACGCCACGAATATTGCCATGGCCTGCGAACGCGACGGCGACAACTATGTGCTGAACGGCGAGAAATGGTGGTCGTCGGGTGCCGGCGATCCGCGCTGCGCGATCTACATCGTCATGGTGAAGACGAGCGACAGCGAGCCGAAGCACACGCGACATTCGATGATCCTGGTGCCGGCCGATACCCGGGGCGTGACGAAGCTCCGCGCCATGACGGTCTACGGCGATGATGACGCGCCGCACGGGCATTTCCACATCCGCTTCGAGAATGTGCGCGTGCCGGTCGAGAACCTGATCCTCGGTGTGGGACGCGGCTTTGAAGTTGCACAAGGGCGCCTTGGTCCTGGCCGCATCCACCACTGCATGCGGGCGATCGGACAGGCCGAGATGGCGCTGGAAGCGATGTGCCGGCGTTCCGTCCGGCGCGAGGCCTTCGGTCAGCCGCTTGCTCAGCTTGGCGCCAATTACGACATCATCGCCGAATGCCGGATGGAAATCGAGATGGCCCGGCTCCTTTGCCTGAAGGCGGCCTGGATGATCGATCAAGGCGACGCGCGCGCCGCAGCACCTTGGATCAGCCAGATCAAGGTGGTCGCGCCGCGCGTGGCGCTGAAGGTGACCGACGAGGCGATCCAGATGCATGGCGGGCAGGGCGTAAGCCAGGACACACCGCTTGCGCGGGCCTGGACGCATTTGAGGGCGCTGCGCCTCGCCGACGGTCCCGATGCGGTGCATCGCCGGCAGGTCGCCCGCGCCGAGCTGAAAAAATATACGCAGGACAAGGTGTAGCGAACGAGATACTTTGCGCGTCCAAAAGGACGCTCGGCGCTGTATCGCCGCTACGCCGGCTCGATATTGGTGTAGGCGGCCTCCTCGAGTTCGCGCTTCAGCCGCGTTTCCTCCTCGACATTCGGCGTGATGAAGCGCCCGAGCAGGAGATAGGCAACAGGCGTCAGGAACAGCGTGGAAGCGGCGGCGAGGCCGAGACCGCCGACGATCACCCAACCGAGCGCGATGCGAGCTTCTGCGCCGGCGCCGCTGGCCAGAATCAACGGCACGCCGCCCAGCACGGTGCAAATCATCGTCATGACGACCGGGCGTAGGCGGATACTGGCGGATTGCTCGATTGCCTGCCGCACGCCAAAGCCACGGTTGCGCAGCTGATTGGCGAATTCGACTATCAGAATGCCGTTCTTGGCCATCACGCCGACGAGAAGAACGAGACCGATCTGGCTGTAAGCGTTGAGACTTGTGCCGGTAAGGAGCAGCGCGAAAACGGCGCAGGCAAGACCCAGCGGCACGGTCGCCATGATGATGATCGCGCTGACGAAGCTCTCGAATTGCGCGGCCAGCACGAGAAGGATGATGACGATAGCGAAGCCGAAGATGGTAAGCATGCTGCCGGTCGTCTCGCCGAGCGTGGCAGCTTCCGCCAGCGGGATCACACGACTGCCGGCAGGCAGCAACGGAGCGGCGATCTCCTGCGCACGTTTCCATGCGTCGCCGAGAGCAAAGTCCGCGCTGAGGCCGGAGGTGATGGAGACCGAACGCATCTGCTGTTCGCGCGTCAGAGATGGCGGCACGGCCCGCTCGGTCAGTGTGGCGATTGTCGATATGGGCACGAAACGGCCGTCGCCGGTCTTCAGGAAAATGTTCTCGAGATCGGTCGGATCGTTGATCGGATTTGTGGTGGAGACGAGCTTCACCGCATAGCTGCGGTCGTCGATGAATACGTCGCCAATCTTGTGCCCGTCGAGCATGGCCTGGGCGGCTTCGGCGAGACCGGTAATGTCGATGCCGAGATCTGAAGCGCGTTCACGGTCGACGGTGACGGCCAGCTGCGGCTGTGTGCTGTCCTGCGACAGGCGCGCCTGCTCGAAGCGCGGGTCCGTCTCCATCGCGGCGAGGACCTTCGCGGCGGTCTCGCTCAGCTGGGCATAATTGTTGCCGACGATCGCGAATTGCAGGCCGCTGCCGGCGCCCCTGATGCCGAGGCTGTTGGGCTGTACCGGGAATGCGCGCACGCCGGGCACTTGAAGGGCAAGTTTGGTGATGTCGGCGACGATCTGTTGCTGTGACCGCTCGCGCTCATGCCACGGCGCCAGCGCCATCACCATGAAGCCGTTGTTTGTCGAGCCGTTCTGGCCAGCACTTGCGAAGGTGCTTGCGATCTCGCCCAATTCGCGCAGCGGCTGAACCAGCCGCTCGATCGCGCGCATCTGCTGCGTCGTATAGTCAAGACTGACGCCCTGCGGGGCCGAAATGCGGAGCATGACCAGCGAGCGGTCCTCGATCGGCGTCAGTTCCTGCCGGATCAGGCCAAAGGATGCGTAGGCGGCCGCTGCGAAGAGCACCGAAACGACAAGGACAATCAGCGGTGCGTCGAGACATGCGCTGAGGCACCGGCGGTAAAGGCCGGCAAGTGCGGTTCCAATCCGCTCACCCATGCCTTTCAGGCTTCTTGCGTGGACGGCCTGCGTGCGCGAACCCAACATGCGCGAGGCGAGCATCGGGCAAAGCGACAGCGCTACAACCGCGGACAGAAGCACCGCCATCGCCAGCACGAAACCGAATTCCCGGAACAGCCCGCCGGTCTGGCCGGGCAGGAAGGAGAGCGGAATGAAAACGGCGGCAAGCGTGGCTGTCGTGGCAACCACGGCGAAGAACACCTCCTGGGTGCCAAGCACCGCGGCCGCGCGCGGACCCATACCTTCGTTGCGGCGGCGCACGATGTTTTCAAGCACCACGATGGCATCGTCGACGACAAGGCCCGTCGCGAGCACCATTGCCAGAAGCGTCAGGATATTGATCGAAAAGCCGGCGACGTAGATTGCGGCGATGGTGCCGATCAGCGCCACCGGCATCGCCATGCCCGGAATGAGCGTCGCGCGCCAGTCGAGCAGGAAGAGATAGATCACCAGGAGCACGATGGAGACCGACAGCGCCAGCGCGATTTCGACCTCGTGAATGGCGCCGTTGATGAATATCGCGTCGTCGCTGGTCACGCGGATACCCATGCCTGGCGGCAGTGTCTTCTGAATTCTTGCCGCGGCCTCGCGGATTCCGGCTGAGATATCGAGCGTGTTCGATTGCGCCTGCCGGATGATCCCGAGACCGATGCCCGTCTTGCCGTCGGAGCGAAGCGTGGACAGGGCGGGGTCGCCGCCGAGCGTGACAGTTGCGACGTCGCGGATTCGGGTCTTTCCGCTGATGACGATGTTTTCGAACGCATCGGGCGTGGTCACTGGCGCGGTTGCCCGCACGATGATGTCCTGATTCGTCGTCGTGATGGATCCCGCTGGCGTGTCGAGGGCGACCGAGGCAAGCGCATTGCGGACATCGGCGATCGTCATGCCCATGCTGGCGAGCTTCGTCTGGTTGATATCGACGCGAAAAATCTTCTCGCGATTGCCATACATCTGCACGTCGGCAACGCCCTCGACGGCTGACAGCGCGTCAACCACCTCGTCCTCGACAAGGATCGTCATGTCCTCGATGGGCATCTTGTCCGACGTCACGGCAAGCCGCAGGACCGCGTCGGCGTTGGCATCCGCCTTGACGATCCGCGGCGGGTCGGCGTCTTCGGGTAACTGGTTGGCGATCCGGCCGACCGCATCGCGCATGTCGGAGGCGGCCGCATTCAGGTCGACGTTGTCTGCAAACTCGACGGTGACGCGGCTGCGCCCAAAGGAGGAACTCGAAGAGATCGACTTGACGCCGGGCACCCGCGACACGGCACCTTCAAGCACCGCCGTGAGTTCCCGGTCGATCGTCTCCGCGGCGGCGCCGACAAAGTCTGCATTGACGGTGATCACGGGGCGGTCGACATCCGGCAGTTCCCGAATCTCGACGCCGTAGAAAGCGGCAAGGCCGGCGACCGCGATCAGCGTATTCAACACGAACGCAAAGACCGGCCTGCGCACGAACAGCGCGGTTAGACCGTTTTCACCATTGCCGTTGCGGATATCCACCATCGAAACAACTCCGCCGCGCAATCAGGACCCGCCGGTGGCGGGCGAGATATTGGCCGGCGCAGCGGCGGGCTCACGGACCGCCACCTGCACCTCGGCGCCCTCGCGGACGGCGTGGATGCCTTCCGTCACCACCTCTTCGCCCTCGCCAAGGGCGGCTTCGACCAGCACGCTTTCGGTATTGCGCTGGACGATGCGGACCGGCGTGCGTTTTGCCTTGCCGTCGACGATCGCCCAGACGAATGCACCGTCGGCCCCCCATTGTACGGCCAGCGGATCCACGGAAGGATAAGTGTCGCCAGGAAACCGCATTCCGACCTGAAACGACATGCCGGCCCGCAGCGTATCGTCCTGGTTTGCGATGTCGGCCCTGACGCGAAGTGTTCGGCTGGCCTCGTCGATGCGGTTGTCGACAGCGCTGACCGTGCCCTGAAACATGTTGCCCGGACGGGCGATGGGGATCGCGGTCAGGGGCGCTCCGACGTTCACGGCACTTGCGTAGCGCTCGGGCACCCAGAAGTCGATGATGATAGTGCTGCGGTCATCGATCGTCGCAATCTCGCTCTCGGCGGTCACATAGTTTCCGGCGGTGATCGGCAGGATGCCGACGATGCCGGCAATCGGCGCCACGATGGCGCGGCGGTCAAGCGACAGTTCAGCGTCGCGCAGTTCAAGTCGTGCATTGCCGAGCGCCAATTCCACTTCCCTGAGCTGCACGGCAGTCGTCGTATTGGAGGAGCGGAGCGCCTTCATTCGGTCGAGCTTTGCCATCGTGTCGTCGAGCGCGATTCGCGCCCGGTCGACCGCAATCTGCTCGGCTTCGGAGTCGAGCCTGGCAATCACGGTGCCGACAACCACCCGTGTGCCCGAGACGACGCTGATTTCAGTCAATCGGCCGGACGCATACGGCTTCACAATGACGGAACTTTTTGCGCGGCCGGTGCCGATCGCGGAAAGCTTGTCGTTGATGGTGGCAATCGCCACCGGCGCCGTGACGACACTGGCCTGGAGGTTGCCGGATTTTCCGCTGTCGCCGCCCTTTTTATCACCGGCGCCCGGCGCCGCCGCGCTGGCCCATTCGATGCCCCAGCGGGCAAGCACCTGCTCGGCGCCCGGAAAGAACGCGACCCAACCCGCTGCCGCGACAAGCAGTATCGTGATCGAAAGAACGGCCTGTTTCCAGAACGACATTCAGCACTCCGCCAAGGTGCACTTCTTGCCAGCTTCCGGGCCAGACGAAACGCAAACCCGGCGACACGCACCGGCAGCCCCTATACCGCCTTTGTGACAATTCTCCAGTTCGAACGCACACAGTTTATCATTAAACATGCATAACGTCGCAGCTATCAGGTGCGGGCGGCGGCCAGACCTCAGCGCAGGTGCTCCATATGCCGGATTCGCCTGGCGCTGTCCGCTTCGAGCTGACGGGTGATTTCGCCGATCACCGCCTCGGCGACGACGAATAGCGCGGCGGACGAATCCCAGGCCGACGGGACCGAAGTCCGGCCTGCGATCACGTGCCGCGCAAAGCGGGCTATAGGCGATAGCCACTGGTCGGTGAAAAGCACGATCTGGACGCCGCGCTGATGAGCCTTTTCGGCGAAACGGATCAGGCTTTCCTGGTAACGGCGGATGTCGAACGTCACCAGCACATCGCGTTTGCCCATGTCGATCAACCTGTCCCGCCAGTTGCTCTCCTGGCCGGTCAGGTGAAAGACGTTGGGCCGGATGATTGTCAGATGCGCCGCCATATAGCGGGCAATCGGATCGGTGAAGCGCCCGCCGATCAAGAAGGTTTTGGCGCGCTTGTTCGAAAGCTGCGCGACGATCTCGTCAAACTGCTTGTCGGACACGTGGCGGAACGTTTCGCGGATATTGTCCAGCGTCGCGTCGAGCGCCGGCGCGATGCCACGGTGGCCGGGCGAGGTGCTATCGGCAGTGCGGGAAAGCGGCGACTGCAGTTGCGCTGCAAGTTCGTCCTTCAAGGCGGACTGGAATTCAGGATAATTCTGGAAGCCAAGCCGCGCAACAAATCGCAATATGGTCGGCGAGCTGACGCCTGCCTGCGCGGAGAAATCAGCGACCGTCTTGAGGCCGATGAGTGGATAGTGGGCCACCAGGGTCTGCGCTGCGCGCCTTTCGCCGGCCGGCATGGTGTCCACCCGATCTGCGATCAGTTCCGCAATACTGGTGCGCATAGGCACTCCTTGCGCGGGGATTAACGGCAAGGCCGTTTTCTCCCTCTTCTTGCAGCTTCATTCCGCGTTCCTGGAAAACGCGTTTGACAAACGATCATAAGACGTATGAAATCATCCGCAATGGCGCAAAGATAAGACATACGTAATATTCGTTACAGCGTCGAGGGGACGCGGATGGAGAGGGCGCGGCAGGCTCCGCACATAAGTTCGGTCCGGACAACGAACCGGAAGGGACGCAGTCCGGTTGTCCTGCTTTGCGATCACGCTTCCAATTTCATCCCCGAGGAACTCGGAACGCTCGGCTTGGTGCGCAGTGATCTTGCGCGCCACATCGCCTGGGATCTGGGCGCCGCAGCCGTAGCGCGGCGCATGGGGGAGGCCCTCGATGCGGTTTTGATCGAAGCGCGCATTTCGCGCCTGGTGATCGACTGCAACAGGCCGCTCGACGCGCCGGATCTCATTCCGGCGGTCAGCGAAACGACCGCTATTCCGGGCAATGCGAGACTATCGGCAGACGATCGCGCGGAGCGCATTGCACTCGCCTACGAGCCGTTTCACGCTGAGATCGACGCTGTCGTCTCGGAGCGGCTGGCAGCCGGCATCGAAACGCGACTTGTTTCCATTCATTCCTTCACGCCGGTCTATAAGCGCGTGGCCCGGCCCTGGCATATCGGCGTCATCCACGATGACGATCGGCGTCTCGCCATGCCCCTGATCGCAGCGCTCGGAGCATTGAATGGCGTCACCGTCGGGGTGAACCAACCCTATTCGCCGGTCGACCGCGTCTACTACACGCTGGAACGGCACGCGCGTTCGCGCGGCCTCGCCTGCGCGATGATCGAAATCCGAAACGATGAAATCTCGGCGACGGCCGGGCAACGGAGATGGGGAGATCTGCTGACAGGTATCTTTTCGGATCTGGAGCCGGAGAAGGACCATCAAGAGTCACTTCCGGAAATGGTCGGTGAACCAATGACAAGGGCGGGCTAAGAGAGGGAGCATTCACATGAATGACGCAACGAGACACGGAGCGGGGGGCGTCGCCTATCAAAGACGCGACAAGTCCTATTTCGAGGACAGGCAGCTGGTCCGCCATGCCAATGTCTGGCATCTGTGGGCGCTTGGTGTAGGCGCTGTCATCTCCGGGCATTTCTCCGGGTGGAACTTCGGATTTGCCACGGGTGGCTGGGGCGGCATGCTTGTCGCCGGTACTATAATCGCCATCATGTATGTCGGCTTGGTCTTCTCGATCGCGGAGATGAGTCCGGCCTTGCCGCACACTGGGGCGGCCTATTCGTTTGCCCGCACAGCGATGGGACCGTGGGGTGGGTTCATCACAGGACTTTGCGAAAACGTCGAGTACGTGGTCACGCCCGCCGTCATCGCTTTTTTCATCGGATCCTACATGGGTGGAATCTGGTCTGTGGCGTTCCCTGACTCAACTGTGTGGCCGCCCCTTTGGTGGATTGTGACCTATGTCATATTTCTTGCGCTTAACGTTTTCGGCGTGGCTCTGTCATTCCGCGTCACGCTGATCGTGACGCTCCTGTCGCTGGCAGTGCTGGTCGTTTTTTGGGTCAGCGCCATTCCGAACATGGATTTCAGCCGCTGGGCGCTCAACATCGGCGTGGGTCCGGATGGCGCGGCTATCGAGCTTCCGGAAGGCAACGGCGCCATGTTCCCGTTCGGTTTCTCCGGCGTTTTGGCAACACTGCCGTTTGCCGTGTGGCTGTTCCTGGCGATCGAACAACTGCCGCTTGCGGCCGAAGAGTCCGTTGATCCCAAGCGCGACATGCCGCGCGGTATCATTGCCGGCATGCTCACCCTGATCGTTTCGGCATTTATGATCGTGCTGCTCAACCCATCCGTCATCGGCGTTGGCTCGTTCAAGCTCGGCTCCTCGGGCGAACCTCTGCTCGACGGTTTCCGCGCGATCTACGGTGACTCTGGGGCAGTGTTGCTTGGCCTCATCGCGCTTGTCGGCCTGATAGCCAGTTTCCATACGATCGTGTTCGCAATGGGTCGGCAGGTCTTTTCGCTAAGCCGAGCAGGCTATTTCCCGGCGGGATTGTCGATCACGCATCAGACCCACAGGACGCCGCACGTGGCGATGTTCGCCGGCGCAATCGTCGGGCTCGGCATTATGCTGATTATGTGGTTCGCCCTCGGAGGGGAGGCCGCAGGCTCGCTTATTGGAAGCGTCCTACTCAATATGGCGGTCTTTGGCGCGATGTTCTCCTACATACTGCAGGCGGTATCCTTCATCCTTCTCAGGAAGAACCAGCCGAATATCGAGCGGCCTTACCGGAGCCCGCTAGGGATTCCGGGCGCGACCTTGACGATCGTCATTGGTATCGTAACCCTGCTTTATCAGGTTCAGGATGCGAATTTCACCAAGGGCGTTGTCTGGGTGGCCGTCTGGTTCGCGGTGGCGATCGTGTATTTCGGGTTGGTCGGCCGTCACAAGCTGATCCTGTCGCCCGAAGAGGAGTTCGCGCTGGAGCACCAGGCGAAGGCATAGCAGCAGCGCATCAGCCGACAACCCGGCCGCTTCTCGCGGTCGGGTTATTGCTTTAATTCGTCACGGTTACCGCTTGGAGTTTTGCATGGCCGGCAATGTTTCGTTCGATCAGTTGAAGGCAGCGGTTGCGGCCGATGGGGTCGATACCGTGCTCGCCTGCGCCGTCGACATGCAAGGCCGCCTCGTCGGCAAGCGGTTCCTGGCGAAATATTTCGTCGAATCCGCCCACGACGAGACGCATGGCTGCAACTATCTGTTGGCCAACGACATCGATATGGAGCCGGTGCCTGGGTACAAGGCCGCGAGTTGGTCGAAAGGCTACGGGGACTTCGTCATGAAGCCCGATCTGGGCACCATCCGGCGCATCCCATGGCTGGAAAAGACCGCTCTGGTGATCTGCGACCTCAAGGACCACCATACGCACGAAGACCTGCCGCACTCGCCGCGCGGCATGCTCAAACGCCAGGTGCAGCGGCTGAAAGAGCGCGGTTATCTCGCCTATTTTGCCTCAGAGCTGGAATTCTACCTGTTCGACGAAAGCTATGGTTCCGCCCGCGCCAAGCACTGGCAAAATCTCGACACCGCCTCGCCCTACATCGAGGACTACGGCATCCAGCTGACGACCAAGGAAGAGGCCGTCATGCGCAAGCTCCGCAACGATATGGAAGCCGCGGGCATCCCGATCGAGAACTCGAAAGGCGAATGGGGTCCGGGCCAGGAAGAGATCAATGTTCGCTACGCCGAGGTTCTGGAGATGGCCGACCGGCACGTCATCCTGAAGAACGGCACCAAGGAAATCGCCGCTTCGATGGGCAAGGCGATCACCTTCATGGCCAAATACAACTACGGCCTCGCGGGCAATTCGAGCCATATCCACAACTCGCTCTGGAGCGCCGACGGAAAGACGCCGCTGTTTTATGACAGCGACGCCGAATTCGGCATGACGCCGCTGATGCGGTCCTGGGTTGCCGGGCAGCTCAAATATGCGCGCGACCTGACCTGGTTCCTCTGCCCCTACATCAATTCGTACAAACGCTTCCAGGTCGGCACCTTTGCGCCGACCAGAATCACCTGGAGTCGGGACAATCGCACTGCAGGGTTCAGGCTCTGCGGCGAGGGCACGAAGGGCATTCGCATCGAATGCCGAGTTGGCGGCGCCGATCTCAATCCCTATCTTGCCTTCGCGGCACTGATTGCCGCCGGACTTGCAGGTCTCGATGAAAAACTGGAACTTTCGAAGCCGTTCGAGGGCGATGCCTATTACGGGGCCGAACTTCCCGAGATACCGAAGACGTTGCGGGAGGCTACCGAAACGATGGCCGAATCCGGAATGCTGAAGGAGGCGCTCGGCAGCGAAGTGATCGAGCACTATGTCCACACTGCAAAGTGGGAACAGTTGGAATATGACCGTCGCATCACCGATTGGGAACTGCATCGCGGGTTCGAGCGGTACTGACGAGTATTTGAAAGGGTGCGTCTAAGAAAATGACTGAAACCGTACAGATTAAATCCCCAGTAGACGGTTCGGTGTTTGCCGAGCGGCCGGTCGCCACTGATGCGGCAATCAACGCGGCGGTCGAGCGTGCGAAGGGAGCGCAGCCGCAGTGGGCGGCAACGCCAATTGCCGAGCGCGGACGATACGCGCTGAGATTCCTCGAAGCCCTGCTTTCAATGAATGACGAAATCGTGCCGGAACTTGCCTGGCAGATGGGCCGGCCGGTCCGCTACGGCGGAGAGAAAGGCGGCGTCGAAGAACGCACGCGCTACATGGTCCAGATTGCCGAAGACGCGCTGAAGCCTGTCGTGGCCAACGATAAGGCCGGCTTCCGACGCTATGTGAAGAAGGATCCGCTCGGCGTCGTTCTGATCATTGCGCCCTGGAACTATCCCTACCTGACTGCCGTGAACACAATCGTCCCGGCTCTGATCGCCGGCAATGCAGTGATCCTGAAACATGCCGCGCAGACCCTTTTGGTCGGAGAGCGGTTTCAGCAGGCCTTCGACAAGGCCGGCCTGCCAAAGGGGCTGTTCCAGAATATCGTCATGAACCACAGCCAGACCGAACGGCTGCTCGGTTCGGGCAAGATCGACCATGTCAATTTCACCGGTTCGGTCGCGGGCGGACGGGCAATAGAGAGAGCCGCGGCCGGGACCTTCATGACGCTCGGTCTGGAGCTTGGCGGCAAGGATCCGGCCTATGTGCTGCCCGACGCCAAGCTTGACCATGCCATCGCCAATCTCGTCGAGGGCGCCTTCTTCAACACCGGCCAGTGCTGTTGCGGCATCGAGCGCGTCTATGTTCACGAGACGGTCTATGACGACTTCGTCGACGGCTTCATCTCGCTCACGAAGGACTACGTCGTCGGCAATCCGCTCGATCATGGCACAACCATGGGGCCGATGGCGCAGGTGCGGTTCGCCGATTTCATTCGCGAGCAGAAGGCAGAGGCGCTGCGCAAGGGTGCTGCTGCGCACATCGGCATGAAGGTCGACCAGGACAAGGCCGGATCGCCCTACCTCGCGCCGGAAGTGCTGACCAATGTCGATCATCAGATGAGCGTGATGCGCGAGGAAAGCTTTGGACCGATCGTCGGCATCATGAAGGTCCGGGACGACGAGGACGCGATTGCGCTGATGAACGACAGCCCCTATGGGTTGACCGCCTCGATCTGGACAACCGACACGGATCGCGCGGCCAGGATCGGGGATCGCGTCGAGACGGGTACGGTGTTCATGAACCGCTGCGACTACCTCGATCCGGCGCTGGTTTGGACCGGTGTCAAGGACACCGGCAAAGGCGCTGCGCTGTCGGCCATCGGCTACGACAACCTCACCCGCCCGAAGAGCTATCATCTAAGAGAGGCAATCTAAGGTTTTCGCCGAAATTTGCACCCCTCATCCGACCTCGGATGAGGGGTGCTGGGCGACACTCCGCGCACCCGAGGACTTCCTGACATTCTAGCTTCGGAACCCATCATCTCATGACCAAACTCGTCTCCAAATGGAACTATCCGACCACGGTCCGCTTTGGCGCCGGCCGTATTTCCGAATTGCCCGACGCTCTTTCCGCCGCCGGGATCACGCGCCCGCTCTTCGTTACCGATCCTGCTCTTGCAAAGCTGCCAGTGGTCGCGAAGACGCTAAGAATTCTCGACGAGGCGAAGATTTCGTATGGTGTTTTCTCCGATGTGAAGCCGAACCCGGTCGAGTCGAACCTCACTGCCGGCATTGCCGCGTTCAAGAAGGGCGGGCACGATGGCGTCGTTGCCTTCGGCGGCGGCTCCGCGCTCGATCTTGGCAAGCTGATCGCCTTCCAGGCGGGCCAGTCACGCCCTGTCTGGGATTTCGAGGATGTCGGCGACTGGTGGACGCGCGCCAATTCCGATGCCATCGTTCCGATCGTCGCGGTGCCGACGACCGCGGGCACTGGATCGGAAGTCGGGCGCGCCGGCGTGCTGACCAATGAAGAAACGCATACAAAGAAGGTCATATTCCATCCAAAGCTCCTGCCGGCCATAGTGATCGCCGATCCGGAACTAACGACAGGAATGCCATCCTTCATTACGGCGGGCACCGGCATGGATGCGTTCGCCCATTGCCTGGAGGCCTATTGCGCGCCGGGGTATCATCCCATGGCGGACGGCATTGCGGTCGAAGGCATCCGGCTGGTCTTCGAAAACCTTCCCAAAGCCTTCGCCAACGGCAACGACCTCATCGCGCGCGCCAACATGATGAGCGCCGCGGCCATGGGGGCTGCCGCCTTTCAGAAGGGGCTCGGCGCCATCCATTCGCTGTCTCACCCCGTCGGCGCGCTTTACGATACACATCACGGCATGACCAATGCCGTATTCATGCCCTATGTGCTCGCGTTCAACCGCGACGCCATCGAAGAACGCATCGCCCGCCTTGCCGCCTATGCCGGCATCAAGGGTGGCTTTGACGGTTTTGCCAAGGCGGTTTTGAAGCTCAGAAAGGAACTCAAGGTTCCGCATGTCCTGCCCGAACTGATCAAGGGACTCGACATGGACAAGAAGCGCAAGGCGCTGATTGCCGACATGGCTGTGGTCGATCCGACGGCCGGCGGCAATCCCGTAAAGCTCACCAAAAAGGCGGCACTGACGCTGCTGGAAAATTCGATCGCGGGCACGCTTTGAACGCTAAAGCGTCTTGCGTCCAATGTGATTCAGGAATGCTGGCGGGACAGCGCCCCCCTCTGTCCTGCCGGACATCTCCCCCGCAAGGAGGGAGATCGGCTGTCATTGATGCCTCGTTCGCCCTGCAACGTTGGCGATCAGCGAAACCCGCCGCGCAGTCTGATCTCCCCCCTTGCGGGGGAGATGGCCGGCAGGCCAGAGGGGGGCAACGTAGAGCGCTTTCCTCGACGAAGCGCGGCGGGTGAGGTCGATTGTACGCGACACGCGTTAAAGCGCATTGCTTCGAAACGGATTCATGCGATGCGCTTCAGGCCATTGTTTTTGTGCATGTCGTTATCCCAAGACCGCTGCGCACTCTTGGGCGACATGCAATAGCGAGGTTGTGGTAGCTCCCGCATCCGGAATGTCCTAAGCTGCACGTATCCAATGTCGGCCAGGGGCATACGATGGCTTGCAAGTCGAGAACGCTTTTTCTTGCCGCATTTGCAACGCTTTTCCTGTCCGTCATCTGCCTGATCGCGACGAACGGGGATTCTGCCGCCCAGCAGTCGCCAGCCGCGCCTCCACCCGCAAAAGTCCAAGACCTCATCAAGCTGCTCGATGATCCCGAGGTCCGGGCTTGGCTTGCTACAAAAACCCCGGCACCTCCCTCCGAAAGCGCGGAGACCGCAGTGACGGAGCAAATCTCGGGTTTTGACCGCGCAATTCGCAATCACCTGATCGACATGCGCAACGCGTTTCCGCGCATCCCCAGCGAAGTCGCAAACGCTGTGACGATTGTGAAGACGGAGATCAACAACCACGGCTTGGCAAGCGTTTCCGCATTGTTTGCGGTCTTGCTGGCACTCGGCTTCGGTGCGGAGTGGCTGTTCAAGCGGGCGCTAGGCGGCCTGAAGCAGCACGGCGTCGGGCTTGCCGCCATTCCAGGCGCATTGCACCGCATTGGCCTTGTTCAGATCGTTTCCGAGGTAGCGCCGCTGGTCGTCTTCTTTCTCGTCAGCGCCGGCATTTTTTTGGCGTTCGAGTGGCCCCCACTGGTTCATCATATCATCCTGACCTATCTGGTCGCCTTTGTTGCCGCGCGGGCCGTCCTGGCGCTTGCAAGGTTACTGCTGTCTCCGAGCGGCGCTGCCCGACCGGGAGACGAACGAGCGGCCCTGAGACTGATCGCGGCGAGCGATATCGAAGCCGACTTCTGGTATAGGCGGGTTTGTGTTTTTGCCGGCTACTTTCTGGCCGGCTGGGCGACGGTCAGCCTGCTGCCTGCGCTCGGATTTTCGCATGGCGTCTTACGGCTGATAGCCTATTTTCTCGGTATTGGGCTTCTCGTTCTGGCAATCGAAGCGGTCTGGCGGCGTCCCGGCCGCACGGCCAAGTCCGGTCGAGGCGACTTGAGGGACTGGCTGATTACCGCCTACCTGGTGCTCCTTTGGGGATTGTGGGTTGCGGGCCTCAACGGATTGCTGTGGATTGGAATTTATGCGCTGCTGCTGCCCAAGGTGGTGCGCGGCGCCGGCCATGCGGCTGAAAGACTGGTCGGGGAGTCCCAGGACGCGGCAGCGCCCAACTCGCTGCGCACTGTAATGATCTCCCGTGGAGTGCGTGCGCTGGTGATTGCGCTGGCGGCGCTTTGGCTGATCGCGGTCTTACGCGTGAATCCCAACGTGCTGACCGCGGATGACGCCGTCATGAACCGGCTCATCCGCGGTGCGGTGCAAGGGATCATCGTCCTCCTCGTCGCCGATCTCACCTGGCACTTGTTGAAGGCCTATATCGACCGCAAGCTGGCGATGGCGTCGCCCGACAAATCGGTCAGCGCGCAGGAGGCGGCGCGTCGGGGGAGGCTGCGGACCCTGCTTCCCATTTTCCGCAACATGCTCGCGGTTCTGCTGGCCACTGTGGCGGTTCTCATGGTGCTGTCCGGGCTCGGCGTCCAGATCGGGCCGCTGATCGCCGGTGCCGGCATATTCGGCGTCGCCATCGGTTTCGGCTCGCAGACCCTGGTCAAGGACGTAATCAGTGGCATCTTTTACATGCTGGACGACGCGTTCCGGGTTGGCGAATACATCCAGAGCGGCAGCTACAAGGGGACGGTCGAATCGTTCAGTCTCCGGTCGGTGAAGCTTCGACATCACCGCGGCCCGGTGTTCACCGTTCCTTTCGGCGTATTGGGCGCGGTTCAGAACATGAGCCGCGACTGGGTGATCGACAAATTCTTGATCCGCGTTCCGTTCGATACGGACGTCAAGAAGGTCAAGAAACTGTTGAAGGGGATAGGAGCGGAACTGAAGGAGGATCCGGAACTCGCACCTTACATTATCGAGACTGTGAAGATGAAGGGCGTGGAGCAGTTCGGTGACTTCGGCATGGAATTGAGTTTCGCGTTCATGGCCAAACCCGGGCAGCAGTCCGTCGTCAGGCGGCGGGCCTACACGATGATCCGCGATGCATTCGCCGCGAACGGAATCGATTTCGCGCAACCGACTGTCCACGTGGGCGCTGACGAAAATGCGGCTTCGGCGGCTGCGGCAACGACAACTCACTACGCTCGCCAGAAGGCCGCGCAGAGCGTTGCCGCTGCGGACGCTTGAAGAAGCGGCTCGCTGCCCCAGGGCAGTTGCATATGGGTAACTGCCCCCTCATCCGGCCTCGCTCTGCTCGGCCACCTTCTCCCCGCTGGGGAGAAGAGGGCGCGGCGGCGCGGCCGGCGAGCCTCTCTGCCCGAGCCGGGTGAGGGGGCACGGATCCAGATAAACCCCAAAATGCGATAGCCCGCCATCCTGACGACAGGGCAATCGCATATGGGTAACTGCCCCCTCATCCGGCCTCGCTCTGCTCGGCCACCTTCTCCCCGCTGGGGAGAAGAGGGTGCGGCGGCGCGGTCGGCGACCTCCTCTCCCTTCGGGGAGAGGGTGGCGAGGGCAGAGCCCGAGCCGGGTGAGGGGGGCACGGATCCAGATAAACCCCAAATGCGATAGCCCAGCCCGCCATCCTGACGGGTCACTTCCGCGTTTGGCGCAGGCTCGGGAACTTTTTTCCGCAAGCATCATCCAATGCTAAGATAGGGAGGTTGCCAATGGAAGCTGTTCAAACACCTGTCAAATCGGAAGGCGGCGCCGTTTCCGGCGACGTGGACCTCGTTCGGCGTGCGTTGGCGCGCGAGGGCGATGCCTTCCGCACGATCATGAAGACGCACAATCAACGGCTCTACCGGCTCGCACGGGGTGTCGTGCGCGACGACAGCGAAGCCGAGGATGTCGTTCAGGAAGCCTACGTCCTTGCCTTCAGGCATCTTGACCAATTCCGCGGCGATTCCGCGCTGGCCACCTGGCTTTCCCGCATCGTTATCAATGAGGCACTCGGACGTCTTCGCAAAAATCGGAAGGCGGCTGAATTTGTCAAGTCCGCCGAGCGGGCACCGCGGGCCGAAGTCATCCAGTTCCCCCGTAACATGTCCGATCCGGAGCAAACGATGGCGCAGCGGCAGATCTTGCAACTTGTCGAACAGGCTACAGACCGTCTTCCCGCTGTTTATCGCACCGTCTTTGTCGCACGGGTGATCGAGGGATTGAGCGTCGACGAGACGGCGGAACTGCTTGGCGTTCGCCCGGAGACGGTAAAGACGAGGCTGCATCGGGCGCGCAATCTCCTGCGCAAGGAACTGGTCGAACAGATCGGTCCGGTATTGATGGACGCTTTCCCGTTTGCCGGACGCCGTTGTGAACGCCTGACGGTTACCGTGATGAAGCGGCTCGGCTTCCCTCACTGATTTTCGGGAACGTTTCAGGCTCGGCGACATCCAATCAGCGTCGACTGAAAACATAGCCCAATGCCTTTGGCATTCGGGGCAAGGAGGTTCCCATGATTGTTCGACCGACAACCGTGTTAGCAGCACTTTGCCTGTTTGGTGCAGCGCACCTGGCGCAAGCTGCGGACAAGCCGACCGACCCGCAGATCGCTCACATTGCCTACAGTGCCGGTGTCATCGACATCGAGGCTGCGAAACTTGCAATCTCGAAATCCAGCAACAAGGAGGTCGTTGCGTTCGCTCAGGACATGGTTCGCGACCACGAGGCGGTCAACGTCCAGGCGCTCGACCTCGTCAAGAAACTCAATGTCACGCCGGAGGACAATGACACAAGCAAGGCCTTGACTCAGGCTGCAACCGACGAGCGGACAAAGCTGGCTGCGCTCGACGGTGATGCCTTCGACAAAGCCTATGTGGAGAATGAGGTAGCCTATCACAAGCAGGTGAACGGAGCGCTCGAAACGTTACTCATTCCGTCTGCTGAAAACGCCGAACTGAAGAGCCTGCTTGAAACCGGGCTAAAGATCTTCCAGGGCCATCAACAGCACGCCGAGCACGTCGCGGCGAGCCTCAAATAGAGCATGATCCCGAAAAGTGTGTAGCGGTTTTCGGAAAAAGATCATGCGAAATCAAAGAATTAGAGCGCGGCGACGATTCCAGTTGAAATCACCGCGCTCTAGGGAAAAGATCATGCTGGTGGAACGACGCCTGTGGATGGGTCTCTTTTGCGCGTTGACCATGGGCGTCGTCACGGCGCATGCGGAAACCATCCAGGTCACCATTGAAAAGCTGGTGTTCTCGCCGGCAGACATCAAAGCAAAGGTTGGCGACACGATCGAGTGGATCAACAAGGATCCGCTCGTCCACACGGCGACCGTTCGAGGAGGGTGGGAGGTGATGATCCCACCCAAAAAAACGGCAACTCAGGTCGTTCAGAAGGCGGAATCGGTCGACTACTATTGCCGGTTCCACCCCAATATGAAGGGGACCCTCACTGCGGAAGCCCAGCAGTAGCCGCGTCAGGGACTCTCCCCGCTGCCGTGAAGGCCAGCCCAGGCCGTACGCCGGTCAGCCGCGCTTTTCGATGAAGTTGTGGTAGACGTAAAGAACCACAAGCGAGCCGATAACCGCGACGATCAGGCTCCAGATGTTGAAGCCGGTGACACCCGTGGCGCCGAAAAGCGAAAAGATAAAACCGCCGACCACTGCGCCCACTATGCCGAGCACGATGTCCAGCACGAGACCCTGCCCTGAACTGCCGAACAGCCTGCTGCCGATAAAACCCGACACAAGGCCGAGCAGAATCCAGCTAATAAATGACATGAAATGTCTCCTTGTTGTGAGACGGCATGGTTCCACAGCGTCCGCCGCAACACAAGGCGAGAGTGGGCGTTGCGCTCGGCTCGCTTGGGTATATGCTTTGGCCCCTGCTCTAGTGTTCCACGCAAGTTTTGGAGGAACCCATGGGACTTCTCGACGACGCCGTGCCCGGCGGCAATATCTCCAAGCCGTTGCTGATCGCGTTGGGCGTGCTCTTGGCCGGCAAGATGTTCGGTTCGAAGACTTCCGGCGAGGGCGGCGATGACGAAACTTCGCCCCGTCAGGTTCCGGATCCGCGCTCGCCACAGGCCGACGCTCCCGTGGGACGCCATACCGGACCGAGCGCGGAACCGGGTGGTAAAGGCGAGGGCGGGTTGCTCGACGGGTTAGGCGGTCTGCTCGATAGCCTCGCCAAGACCGGCCAGCGCGAGACGGCAGACTCTTGGGTCAAGCCCGGCGAAAACAAGCCCATCGAACCCGGCGATCTCGGCAAGGCTATTGGCAGCACCACTCTCGGCGAAATCGCCCGCCAGGCAGGCTTGAGCGAGGAGGAGCTTTTGAAGCAGCTCTCCAAGGTGCTGCCCGGAGTAGTCGACAAGCTGACACCGGACGGAAAACTGCCCAGCAATCGCGAGGTGGCGGACAACTTTCCAAAAATTCCGTGGTAAGGGAATTTATCCACAGGCGAAGAAAGTTGCGTAGGCCCCGACTACGGAAGCTCCTGCGTACCTCAGATTGGGTCGAAGCAAGTTCACGTTATGGCTTGCCGAATACCTCCACCCAGAAAAAAGATGCTGTGCATTTTGGTAGTTGTAACCAACGTTTTCTGTGCATGTTCCCCTGATTCCAGTAGCTCTGGCCTTGGCTGATCTCTGGCGGAACCCATCATGGCTCATCATATGCCGGGCTGATTGGTACCGGCTATGTTGCCTTGCCAAAGCCTTCAGCGTGCCATGAAGAGCTAAGGGAGAGAGACCCCGGCTGACCCTATAGGAATTGATGAGCGTTAGCGTCTGAGGACCGAAATCGACAGCCGCAGCTACCTGTGGTGTCGTACCTGCACAGCACGAGACCAGAACCGCTATTGCAATTGTCTTTGGGGTTTTCATTCCGGATTTATTCCTTCGATCATCCCCGCGCAAATGGCCCCCAAAGGACAGCCAGCGAGTCAAAGCACATCCGTAGCTATGAGAATAGCTTAGGCGAACGTGAAGATTCCAGCAGGGCTTCGGCTAGCCGTCGACGAAAACCATCGAGCAGGTCGATCGCCTGTCGCACCTCAAAGGCCGCCGATTTGGAGCGGCTGCGTGCCAGAACCGTTTTTTCAAGTTTCGCGAATTGCCATAACTTCTCCGGGCGGGTGTAAGGAGCTAGTTCGTTAGGCTTAAAACGCGTCGCAGATACCCCCCTTTGCCCTGCTTGCCGAAGCGCCTGAAACGTTGAGAAATTGACGGCACAATCTTGACCGGGGCGGCCCAGGCATGGCGTTCAGAGACGAAGCATGGACAAATTTTCCCGAGCCGGCTTTGTCGCCGCAGCGAAGAGCCGTGTTCGCCACAATTCAGGGCGAACCTGCGGTTATGACCGCCGCCGAAGCTGCCAGTTTCCTGGAAGAGCTCGCGCGTCTGGAAGTTCAGTTGTGGGTGGAGGGCAGGGACCTTCGGTTTCGCAGCCCACCGGGGGTGTTGACCTCCGAGCTACGCACGCGGATTTCGGGGAATCGGGCCTCGCTCGTTGCTTACCTCGAGGCCAAAGCTAGTTCCGACGCCGGCGCACCGCCGACATCTGCTGCCCATGGCGTTCACGATGCTCCGAAGAGGACCGTGGACGAAGACGTTGGAGAGCGGATCGCTACCCGACGCGATGAATTGATCGAAGCAGGGTCGGCTCCCGCTTCTGGATCGGTCGAAATCCTCAGCGTCGGTCGCCTCGGCGACCAGCCCCTTTCATACAATCAGCGGCGCCTGTGGTTCATGAAACAAATGGATCCGGACAGCGCCGTGTACAACATTCCGGCAGTCTTGCGCTTTCGTGGCATGCTGGACGTATCTGCGCTGGAGACAGCGCTGGACGTGGTCATCACGCGGCAAGAGAGCCTGCGCACACGCTTCGTGGCGGTGGACGGCAGCCCCCGCTGCGTCGTCGAGCCCCATGCGGACATCGAGCTCGCTAAGGTCGACTTGAGCGATGTCCCTGTCGCGAATCGCGAACAGGAAGCCACCGCTCGTGCGCTCGAGACGATGCATCGGCCCTTCGATCTTAGTCGCTGCCCGCTGCTGCGCGTGCAATTGCTGCGACTGGAGGCCGACCATCACATTCTCGTTTGCGTGGTCGACCACATTGTGGCGGATGGCATTTCTATCGGCATCCTGATGCGCGAGTGGCTCGAGCAGTACGCCCGCTACATCGTGGGGGAGAAAGGGCCACAACCGCCGCTGCGCTACCAGTACGTCGACTATGCGGATTGGGAAGGTCGCCAGTCCGCCGCCGGCGCGCTTGAAAAGAATCTCGCTTACTGGAGGGGCCAGCTCGCGGGCCTTCCTCCAGCCCTGCAGCTTCCCACGGACCGGCCCCGCCCGCCAGTGCAAACCTACGTGGGCGCACGCGCCTCCGCTACTCTTTCCGAAGAGGAGACTCGACGAATCAAAGAGCTTGCGCGACGTGAAGGCGCCACGCTCTTCATGGTGCTGATGAGTGCATTCCAGGCGCTGCTTCACCGATATACGTTTGATACGGACATCCCCGTGGGCACTGCCGTCGCCAACCGCGGGCGCTCCGAGTTCACGAATGTCGTCGGCTTCTTCGCGAACACTATCGTGATGCGTGGAAACTTCCGAGGAAGCCCGACCGTCCGCGAGGCCATCGGGCGGGCACGCGAGATGGCGCTGCACGCCTTCGCGCACGAAGACATGCCGTTTGACGTGCTAGTGGACGCGATCGCTCCCCGCCGCAGCCTCGAACACTCGCCGTTGTTTCAGGTGATGTTCGTCCTGCAGAGCGCGCCGGCCGGCGACATGCGCCTGCCGAACCTGCGGCTCGAGCAAGTGGAGCTCGCCCCGCGCACAGCGCGCTTCGACCTGGCAGTAGACGCCATCGACCGTGGGGGCCGGCTCAGTCTCTTCTTCGAATACAACACCGATCTCTTCGACGGCGAGACGGTCGAGCGCATGGTGCAACACTACCGCGCGATGCTTGCCGGATATGTCTCGAACCCTGATACAGCCGTGGCGAGCGTGCCGTTAATGTCGGCGGACGAGCTGCGATTGCTGACGGTCGACTGGAATCGCACGCGGATGCCTCCCGATGACTTAGGTACGGTGCACAAGCTCTTCGAAGCCCAGGCCGCCAAAACCCCTGATGCGGTCGCCGTGCGATTCGAGGATTCGCTACTCACCTACGCAGAACTCAATGCGCGCTCCAATCAATTTGCCAGACGCTTGCGATCACTCGGAATTGGCCCAGGTTTCCTGGTTGCGCTGCACATAGAACGCTCATTGGATATGCTTATCACTCTGCTCGGTGTCCAGAAGGCAGGCGGAGCCTACGTACCGCTCGATCCCAGCCTCCCTGCGGAACGATTGAATTTCATGCTGACTGACTGCGGCGCGACGGTCTTAGTAGCCGTCGGCGCCATGACTGCCGAACTGGCGGTCCCCGATGGTGTGCACTTGCTGGACCTTGAGGCAGAAGCACTCACGCTGGACGGCCTCGACTCGACCAATCTCGGAGCTATCGCATGTCCAGCCGATGTGGCCTATGTCATCTACACGTCTGGGTCGACCGGGCAGCCCAAAGGCGTGGCTGTCTCGCACGGCTCACTGTCGAATTTTCTCTACTCGATGAAGCACGAACCAGGCCTTTCGGCAGACGACGTCGTTATGGCGGTGACCACAATTTCGTTCGATATCGCAGCTCTGGAACTCTACCTGCCTCTGTTGGTTGGGGCTCGCATTGAACTAGCATCTCGCGAGGTGGCGGCCGA
Source organism: uncultured Alphaproteobacteria bacterium (assembly GCA_963813315.1). Taxonomy (GTDB): domain Bacteria; phylum Pseudomonadota; class Alphaproteobacteria; order Rhizobiales; family Rhizobiaceae; genus CAWEYO01. Next base: position 281,084 of record CAWEYO010000018.1, read on the forward strand.
TGCCAGGGAACTCGCACAGTTGCTGTTCGCGAGCAACGCCACGGTTCTGCAGGCGACGCCGACGACGTGGCGACAGCTGGTGGAGATTGGCTGGCGCGGGCGCCAAGGCTTCCGTGCGTTGTGCGGCGGAGAGGCGTTACCACGTGATCTGGCCGACGCGGTACTGGAAAGGGTCCAAGAGCTGTGGAATTTATATGGTCCTACGGAAACGACCGTCTGGTCCACCGCCGAGCGAGTTCGAACGCGGGGCCAATGTGATCAGTATCGGTCGGCCTATAGCAGACACGCAAATTTACATCGTCGATCCGGCAGGCGAGCCGGTGCCAATCGGGATCCCGGGCGAAATATGCATCGGGGGAGCGGGCGTAGCAATCGGATATCATCGGCTGCCTGAGCTGACAGCGCAGCGCTTCGTTGCCGATCACTTTTCTGCCCGGTCCGGCGCGCGGTTGTACCGGACCGGTGATCTAGGGCGTTGGGGCGGTGACGGCCGCTTATTTCATCTCGGCCGGCTGGACGATCAAGTGAAACTTCGCGGCTATCGCATTGAGTTGGGCGAGATTGAATCCGTGCTTCTGCAGCACCCCGCGGTCCGATCCTGTGTCATGGTTGTTCGTGAGGATCAATCGGGCGATCAGCGGATCGTTGCGTACATCGTCGCGGCCAAGAAATCGGCGGTACAGATCGACGAACTGCGGCGCCTGCTAAAGGCCAAGTTGCCACACTACATGATACCGTCAGCAATCGTGTCGATGGTGTCCTTCCCGCTCACGACTAGCGGGAAGATCGATCGTTCGGCCTTACCACCGCCGGAACCAAGTACTGTGCAATCCGAATGCATCAGCGCTGCTCCGAAAACGCAGACTGATAAAGTGTTGGCGGGTATCTGGAGTGAATTGCTTGGTGTCCAACAGGTGGGTATTCGCGACAATTTCTTCGATCTAGGTGGGCATTCACTATTGATAATTCGCTTGATCAATGAGGTTAGGAAAAGGCTGGGGTTTGCACTAAGGGTTAGCGAGGTATTGCAGAACCCCACGATCGAGCTCCTAGCGCGTCTAATAAGTGAGAGCCGTGCAACCGGGGCCGACCCTAGGGTTGTTCGGCTGCAGGAAGGCAGTCAGGGGACACCACTGTACTTCATTGGTGCTGGGCCGGACGAATCCGGTCTTGCAAAGATGATGGGTCAGGGTCAAGCAGTCTTTGGGACTGAAGTGCCGTTGCCGTTGGCGTGGATCAAGGCAGTCACCGAAGCTGAGACATCGGCCTTGCCTAATATTGAACAGTTGGTCGCTCCACATGTGGCGGCGCTAAGTGCTCATGTACGCTCGTCTTCGTTTATGTTGGCAGGTCACTCCTTCAAAGGAATCATCGCGGTTGAGGTTGCTCGGCAAATTCAGAGTCAGGGGGGGCGAGTGGAGGCCGTCCTATTGTTCGATACCTGGGCCAGACTTCCGCGTTTTTCTGACCTTGTCCGATACTTTCGACAGCAGGACCGGGAGTCAGATCCGAGCCAGCCTTTATCTCTTCGTCGTTTACGAGCAATGTCTACGTACTTAAGAAAGTCGTTCCTTGTTGGCATGTTGGTGGCGCGGCACGTGGCAAAATCGATTTTGCATGCGCTGCTGCGCAAGTCGAAGCTGACTGTTTTCCTTGACGAGAACGGCGTGCCGATTGAATGGAAGGTTATTAGTCGCCTGCAGGATAATATAATGAAGACATACCAACCTCCACGGACGAGCGTCAAAGGCGTGCTTTTTCGGGCAGGTAATGAAAACGAAGTTATTGACGGTATTTTGGGTGAAGATATGGGGTGGACCGAAGTTTTTGGCGGAGGTCTTAAGGTGATCACCACAACGGGGAATCACCTTTCGATGATCCGATCAAGCGAGCATAAAAGGACTTTGGCAGAAGCGATCAAGGAGCACTTGAGCAATCCAGCTGGAGCAACGGTTGCTACCCTGGTTTCTTTGTTTACCTGATTCACTGAAGACGAATGCAAGGTTCGATCTCCGCCGGCAACGTGCGCTGAGCGTCAACGATCGCGAATGACGAAAGCGAACGCGCCGCGGCCAGCGCTACCGACGTGGCCGACATCGAGATCGAAGCGTGACGGCGGCTTTCGACGCCCTCCACCCTTGTTCTGCGTTACCACATTGTGGGTACGCTTGGCTGGCGGATCTCCGTTCTATTCAGGCGTAGGTAGTCGGGCCGGTGACGACGACAGGTGGTGTCGCTGCCGCTTGCTCGCGACAAGGTCCCGGTAGCGGCGGGTCTGCGGCTGTTTTTGCCAGAAAGCTGGACGAGCGATCTTGCTCGCCTTGAGCATGCCAGAGTGCCGGAGATATGGCGCGACGATTGCCACAATTTTTCCGGGCGCGGGTGTAAGGAGCTAGTCCGTTAGGCTTAAAACGCGTCGCAGATACCCCCCTTTGCCCTGCTTGCCGAAGCGCCTAAATCGTTGAGAAATTGACAGCACAATTTCAACTGGGGCGGCCTACGCATGGCGTTCAGAGACGAAGCATGGACAAGTTCTCCTAAGCCCGCCTTGTCGCTGCGGCGAAGAGCCGTGTTCGCCAAAATTCAGGGCGAACCTGCCCTTATCATCCGGCGTGCCCAGTTCTTGCAGGCATTGAATGTGCTTTTTGACAGGGCCAGTGGCGACAACTCCGTTAGATCGCCGCAACCTGCAATTGTTTCTGAATTTCTTCGTTCTGCTATCCCAATGTCGTTTATGCCGCAGCTATGCTTCGGCAAATGCGCGGCGGGCGACCAGCCATGAGGGATGCCGGTCTTTTTCGCCCTGCTCCACGGCTCAATCCGGCATTGCGACTTGTCTGTTTTCCTTTCGCCGGTGCCGGCGCAGCCGCGTATCGCCTGTGGCCACGACATTTACCGTCTTCGATTGATGTGATCACCGTGCATCCGGCGGGGCGGGCGCACCGATTGCGGGAACCGCCTCTCCGCCGCGTCGAGGCTATGGCGAAAGCATACCTCGACGATCTTGAGCCGGTGCTCGACCGCCCGGTGGCGCTTTTCGGACACAGCCTCGGTGCGATCGTGGCCACCGAATGCGCGCGCATTCTTCAGGCACGAGGCAGTGAACCGATCCATCTGTTTGTTTCGTCCAGGCCGGCCTTGCGCGCCGAATCGCAAATGATCCACCTTCTGCCCGATCGCGAGTTCATTGCCGCCATGAACCGGCGCTACCAAGGCATACCCGCCGAGATATTGAACCATCCGGACCTCCTGGAACTGCTTCTCCCAGCTTTGCGAGCCGATGTCGAAGCGCTGGAGACGTTTCGCTGCAAGCCGGAGGCGCCGAAGCTCACTTGTCCGACGACGGTGTTCGGCGGTTCGCTGGACCGCGCGGTGTCGGTTGCCGACCTGGAATCCCTGCGCGACGAAGTCGCCGGTCCGTACCGCATCCGCATGTTCCCTGGCGACCATTTTTACATCGAGCCGCAGCGCGAGAACCTACTGGCAGAGATCCACGGGGCCCTTGCGACGATCTTGAACGAGGTGTCAGAGAGGGTGGTTCCGGCATGAGTGAAGCGGACACCCGGTCTGTCGCAATAGTCGGAATAGGTTGTCGCCTTCCAGGCGGCGCTGACGATCCCGAGCAATTCTGGACCATGCTGTGCGAAGGCAGCCAGGCCATCGGCGATATCCCGGCCGATCGGATCGATTTGCGGCGCTATTACGATGCCGCGCCGCAGACGCCAGGCAAGACGATCGCTCGCTACGGCGGCTATCTGAAGGACATCGACCAATTCGATCCAGAGTTCTTCGCGATCTCTCCACGGGAGGCCGAGCGCATCGATCCCCAGCAGCGGCTCTTGCTGGAGACCTCCTGGGAAGCGCTCGAGAACGCCGGGATCAACGCGGCGTCGCTCGTCGGGGGGCGGGTCGGCGTCTATGTCGGTCAATGGCTTTCGGATTTCGAGCAGCGGCTGTCACTGCGTCCCGACGAGCTCGACTTCGCCATGACGCTCGGCAGCGGCCGTTACGCCGCGTCCGGCCGTATCGCCTATGTTTTAGGTCTGCGCGGTCCGACGCTCACGCTCGATACCGCGTGCTCTTCCTCGCTTTACGCGGTGCATCTGGCGGTCCAGAGTCTGAGGTCCGGCGAAACCAGCTTGGCGCTTGCCGGCGGCGCCAACGTCATCCTGGCGCCGCACATTCACATCGCCTACTCGCAAAGCGGCATGATGGCGCCTGATGGGCGCTGCAAGTTCGGCGACGCGGCCGCGGATGGTTATGTCCGCAGCGAAGGGGCAGCGGTCCTCGTGCTCAAGCGGCTCGATGCCGCTTTGCAGGACGGAGATCGCATTCACGCGGTGATCCGGGGCTCGGCAGTCAACAATGACGGCGGGTCGAGTGGCTCGATGGGGACGCCCAGCCTGGTGGGACAGACCGAGCTTGTGCGCGGCGCGGCCGTCGATGCCGGCGTCGATCCGCGCGAGGTCTCCTATGTCGAAGCGCATGGCACCGGAACGCGCGCTGGCGACGGCGTTGAGATTGCCGCTCTGGCGGCTGCGCTCGGAGAAGGTCGCACCCAGCCGTTGCTCGTTGGATCCGTCAAGACGAATATCGGCCACACCGAGTCCGTCGCTGGCGTCGCAGGCGTTATCAAGACCGCGCTCATGGTACGCGAGGGGTTCATTCCGCGGAGTTTGAATCTCGACACTCCGAATCCGGCAATTCCGTGGGACCGGATTCCGGTCGCCGTTGCACGTGATGCGAAGTCGTGGCCGTCGCAGGCGCGGCGTCTGGCGGGCGTGAGCGGCTTCGGCATTTCCGGCGCAAACGCGCATGTGATCGTGGAAGCGCCTCCGCCGCCGGCCAACGCCCCCACGGACACGCCGCTGCCGATCCTGCTGCTCTCGGCCCACAACGAGGCCGCGTTGCGCGCTCGGGCGGCAGATATCGCTGCGCAGCTCGCTTCGCCCAAGGCTCCCGCGCTCGACGACCTTCTTCGTTTTCAGCGGACCCGTAGCACCGCGCTCGGCAGCCGTGCCGCTTTCCTCGCCGACGATCCGGCCCGACTGCGCGATGCGCTGATTGCCTTCGCCGACGGTGGTCCGGCCTTTGCCGAGGGCTCGGCGGATCCGCGCCGGCCTGCCAAGCTCGCGCTGGTGTTCCCCGGTCAGGGCGGCCAGTGGGTGGGCATGGCGCGCTCGCTGCTGGCGTCCGACCCAATCTTCCGCGGCGTTGTCGAGCGGGCGGACGCGGTCGTCCGTGCGCAAACCGGCCATTCACTACTGGAGCAGATCAGCCTCGACGCAGATGCGGCCGGGTATCTTGGTAACCGCATCGATGTGGTGCAGCCCATGCTCGCCGCGCTTTCGATTGCCTACGCCGAATTGCTGCAGGCGAACGGCCTCGAGGTCGACGCCGTCGTCGGGCACAGCATGGGCGAGGCGGCTGCCGCGCATATGGCGGGCGCGATCTCATTCGAGGACGCACTCAGGATCGTGTGCCGCCGCAGCGCACTGATGCGCGAAAAGAACGGCCTGGGCGCGATGGCGCTGGTCGATCTTCCCGCGCCCGAAACGGCCGCCGCATTTGCCGGGCAGGAGGCGCATGTTTCGATCGCAGCGACCAACAGTCCGCGCTCCTGCATCATTTCTGGCGACAAGGACGCGGTGGCCACGCTGGTCGAGCGGTTCAATGTCTCGGGCGTGTTCAGCAAGCTCGTCAAAGTCGACGTCGCCTCGCACAGCCCGCACATGGAGGAGCCCGCGCGCGAGCTTGGCAGAGCGCTCGCCGGGCTGTCGACGTCGCCAACACGAAAGACCTTTGTCTCCGCGGTGATTGGCGACACTGCCGAAGGCGAAAGTCTGGGCGCGGCATACTGGGCACGCAACCTGCGCGAGCCGGTTCGCTTTGCCGATGCGCTCGCGGCACTGGCGCGTGATGGCGTTAAGGTTTTCGTCGAGCTCGGCCCGCATCCGACACTCGTTCCCTCGATTGAACAGACGCTCGCGGACGCGACGGCAGTGCCATGCGGGCGGCGAGGTGAAGACGAGACGCAGGCCTTGCTCGGGGTGCTGGCGAGTGCGTGGTGTGCCGGCGCGCGCGTCGAGTGGGGCAGAAACGCCACGCATCCGGCGCGCGTGATCGAAATGCCTCGCTATCCGTGGCAAAGGCGGCGGCTCTGGGTGGAAACGGCGGAGCTGGCGCGGACCAATCTCGGCGCGGGCGCTGTGCGACGCGGGCCAGATGAGGAGGCGCGAAACTGGCTGCACCGTCTGGTCTGGCGCGAAGGGTGGCCACGCCGTCCGCTACCGAGCCTTCCACCAGCGTGCAATGGCTGCTGCTCGGCGACTGCCCGGACCTGGCGGACCGCCTGCGGGAAAGTGGCGCTGAAATCGACGTTGCACCGCTCAGCGAGCTTGAGACACGGCTTGGCGGGCTTGCGGCAGGCCGGCCTCACAATGTGATAATCGCGGCGCCAGCGGGGAGTGCTGCTCCGTTCCTGCCTGTACGCGCTGCGCAGAGCGTTGCGCGTGGCGTAGCGGCGCGACTGTGGTTCGTCACGCGCGGCGCGCAGAGTCCCGTGGGGGTGGCGCGGGTCGATATCGATCACGCCGCGCTCTGGGGTGCTGCGCGAGTCCTGTCGGACGAGAGGCCAGACCTCTGGGGAGGGCTTTTGGATCTACCGGCGGAACCGGATTTGGACAGCATCGCCCGTGCGGCCACGTTCCTGAAGGTGCCGGGCGGCGAGGATCAGGCGGCGCTTCGCGACGGCCGAGCATTCCTGCCGCGCATCGCCCCGGCAAGCGACGCGCCCGGCACGGCGCTGCAATGGCGTGCCGACTGCGCCTACTTGCTGACGGGCGGCTTCGGCGATGTCGGTCTGGCGATCGCGCGCGCCATGATCGAGGAAGGCGCCCGCCGCCTCGTTCTCGTCGGCCGTACCGGGCTTCCGCCGCGTCGTGACTGGGCCGCGCTGGACCCCAACTCCACGCTCGGCAAGCGTACAGCGGCGGTTCGCGCCCTGGAGGCGATGGGCGCCGCGATTCACTGCGTTTCGCTCGACACTTCGGACGAGCGGGGCGTTCGGCGGTTCCTCGACGACTATGCAGCCGATGGCTGGCCTCCCATACGCGGGGTCGTTCATCTTGCGGCTGTGCTGGATCGCCGTTTGATCAGCGAAACCACGACTGCCGACTTCGAAGCGGCGATCGCTTCGAAGTTGCGCAGCGCGGAGGTGCTCGATCGGCTCCTGCCGGATCTTGATTGCTTTGTGCTGTTTTCGTCTATGAGCACATTCCTGCCGCAGCCTGGCATGGCCGGCTATGTCGCCGCCAATGCAGGGCTGGAGGCGCTAGCACTTGATCGGCGTGCGCGGGGCGCTGCAGCGTCGGTCATCGTGTGGGGCCATTGGCACGGGGCGGGCATGATCAGCGGCGGCACTGGCGAAACGCTCATCGCCGAATTGGCGCAACGTGGCCTGCACGCATTCAAGCCGAAGCAGGGTGCCGCGTTGTTCAGTTGGGCCGCTGGACGCACTGAGTCGTGGATTGCTGTCGCACCAATCGATTGGGCCACTTATGCCAAGGCGCGCCTTGGCCGCGGCGAGCCCATGCTGCGCGAGGTCAAGGGCGCGGCAGAAGGCGGCGGCCTTGCTGAGCGTCTCGGCGCCGCGGAAGGGCCGGAGCGCAGGGCGCTCATCGCGGCCGCGATCGTCGATGCGCTGGCGCGGACCTTGCAGCTTTCGTCGGGCAAGGTTGATCAGACACGCGAGTTCGGCACGATGGGATTGACATCGCTGCTTGCGATGGAGTTTCGCAACAGGCTGGAGCGGGCGCTTGGCCGCGCGCTGCCGGCGACGCTGGCGTGGAACTATCCAACAGTGCGCGCGCTCGCGGACCATCTCGCTGGTGATGCGGGCGCGTCGACAGTTTCGGCCACAGTCACGCCGATCCCCTCGATCCAACTTAGCACACGGCTTGGTGCCGTCGCCGAAATGTCGGACGCCGATGCGCTCGTCGCGTTGCGCGCACGCCGTCGAAGGGGGGCCTCATGAGCGCTCGCGTTTCCCTCGCTGACTTCTCGGCCGTCAAGCTGGCCCTGATGGCCCAAGAGGCGCGCGCTCAGACGGCACAGGTCTTGCGCGCGGACCCCGTTGCCATCGTCGGCATGGCATGCCGCACGCCTGGTGGCTGCGACACGCCGGACGCCTTCTGGCGGCTGCTCGCCGCGGGCGTCGATGCCACGAGCGATATTCCGGCCGATCGCTTCGATACCGCGCCGTGGCGCGACCCGGACCCGGCTGCTGCCGGCAAGATGCAGGCGACGCGCGGCGGCTTCCTGACGCAGATAGACTCCTTCGACGCGGACTATTTCGGCATTCTTCCGCGTGAGGCCGAACAGATGGATCCCCAGCAGCGCATAGCGCTGGAAACGGCGATCGAGGCGATCGACGACGCCGGCGCCTTGCCATCGGAACTGCGCGGCACCCGTGCCGGCGTTTTCATGGCTTGCTATCACAGCGACTACGCGCGCCTGGTGCTCGACAATCCGGCAGATTTCGACACGCGCACGCTGACGGGTTCGGTGCATGGCGTCGTTGCCAACCGGATCTCGCACTTCCTCGATTTGCGCGGCCCGAGCCTTACGCTCGACACCGGCTGCTCATCCTCGCTGGTGGCAGTCCATCTCGCCTGCCAGAGCCTGCGTCTCGGCGAAAGCGACTTCGTCCTCGCCGGCGGCGTGTCGGTAATGGTTACACCGGAACTCTTCGTCGCAATGACGAAGGTAGGCTTCATGGCGCCGGACGGCCGCTGCAAAACGTTCGACGCACGCGCCGATGGCTTCGGCCGCGGCGAAGGCTGCGGCATCGTGGCTCTCAAGCGTCTCAGCGATGCGATCGCGGACGGTGACCGCATTCATGCCGTCATCCGCGGCTCCGCCGTCAATCAGGATGGCCGCTCGACCGTTCTCACGGCGCCGAACGGCCAAGCCCAGAAAGCGATGATCAGCGAGGCGCTGGAGACTGCGGCGGTGGGACCCGAACGCATCTCGTTTGTCGAAGCGCATGGCACCGGCACTTCCCTCGGCGATCCGATCGAGATGGAGGCAATTGCCGATACGCTCGGGCGTGTGGCGGCCGGCGGCGCCCTGCTTTGTCGGCTCTGCAAAGGCAAATATCGGCCATCTAGAAGCGGCGGCCGGCGTAGTAGGCCTGATCAAGGCGGCGCTTGTCCTGCGCCATCAGACTGTGCCGCCGCAGCCAGGCTTCGGTGTGCTCAGCCCGCACATCTCGCTCGATGGGACACGGCTGCAGGTTCCAACCGTGCCGATGCCGCTCGCAGGCGCTGACGCACCGAAATGTGCGGCGGTGAGCTCTTTCGGGATCGGCGGCACCAACGCCCACGTCGTTTTGGAAGAGGCGCCCGCGTTACCGTCATCGGATGCACAGGAAGGCGCAGTCTGGACCCTGCCGCTATCGGCCAAAACGTCCGAGGGACTGGCGGCGCTCGGCCATGCCTGGCTCGACCTGCTGGATGATGCACACGGCGCGCCGATCGAGGATCTCTGCTTTACCGCCGCGCAGCGGCGAACGCAACTACCCGGTGCGCATCGCCGTGGCGGGGAGGAGCAAGGCTGCGCTGCGCGAGCGGCTGTCCGCAGCGTTGGAGAAAGACCTATCCACCGCGATTGCGTCCGCCGCGCATAGGCTTCGTGTTCAGCGGCCAAGGCCCGCAATGGTGGGCGATGGGGCGCGAACTGCAGCAAACCGAACCAACATTCCGCGCCGCGATGCAAGCTTGCGACGCAGCAATCCTGCCGTTCGCCGGCTGGTCGGTGGTCGACGAACTGGCCAAGCCCGAAGCCCAATCGCGCATGGCTGAAACAGCGATAGCCCAACCGGCGCTGTTTGCAATTCAGACCAGCCTTGCGGCGCTCTGGGCCAGTTGGAGCATCCGCCCCGCGGCATTGACAGGCCACAGCGTGGGCGAGATCGCGGCACTGCATGCTGCGGGCGTACTATCGCTGTCGGAAGCAGCGCGCGTCGTGGTAAAGCGCGGTCTGATCATGCAGGCTGCGACGGGCAGGGGACGGATGGCTGCCGTCTCGCTGTCGCAGGCCGATGCGAGCGCAGTCGCTGAACGCCATCGCGGTTGCCTTGATGTCGCCGCGTTGAACGGACCGCGCTCGGCGGTACTGTCAGGCACGCGTAGCGCGCTCGAGGCGGCGGTCGCCGAGCTTCGGGCGCAAGGCATCGAGGTGCGCGACCTGCAAATCGACTATGCGTTCCACTCGGCCCAAATGACGGATTTGGCGCAAGAGTTCGCGCGCGACCTTGGCGAAATCTCGCGCAACGCGGCAGCAACGCCGGTGTTTTCCACCCTTACGGGCGGCACCTTGGCCGGCGATGAGGTCGACGGAGCTTATCTCGCCCGTGCGATACGCTCGCCCGTGCGTTTCGCGGATGCGATCGCCGCGATGGCCGCGGCCGGCGTCGATGTATTTGTCGAGATTGGCCCTCATCCGGTGCTTGCGGCCGCGATCGCGGAGACGCTGGAGGACCATCCGCCGCGGTCCATCGTCGCCTCGCTTCGCCGCGGACGCGACGAAAGCGAGACGATGCGGTCTTCGCTTGCTGCGCTATATTCCGCCGGCGCCGATCCCGACTGGGAGGCCGTGCAGCCCGGGGTCGGTCGGGTAACGAGCCTGCCCGTCTATCCCTGGCGGCGGCGGCGCTTCTGGATCTCAAGCAAAAGCGCGCCACCTGCAGCGGCGTCCTGGGTTGGGGCGCCTCTTGTCGTCGCTGGCACGGACAGGATTGTCGCGCCAGTCCATCCGCATACGATCAAGAGTTGGGTGGAGGATCACCGCATCTTCGACCAAACTGTCGTTCCGGGAACGGCAATCATGCAGGTCCTCGCCGCTGCAGGTGCCGCCATGTCGCACGCTGCTATTGCGATTGTGGACGTCGTCATTCACGCACCGCTCATATTCCACTCCGAGGACGACCGCTGGCAAGTCGTCGGCACGAAAGAGGGTGACAACCTTGCGCTCGGTTTTTACGCCGAAGTCGAAGGCGAATGGCGCCGTATCGCCGAAGCGCGCACTGCAGCGGTGCGCGAGCAGCACGCGCCGCTGCCGCTCTCTGGCGGCGAATGGGCTCATCCGTCCGCCTTCTATGAAAGGCTGGCAGGTATCGGCATCGCCTTTGGCTCGAACTTCCGGACGCTTGGTTCCACTTCATGCATTGGCGACGAAGCCAAAGGTTTTGCAGCGCTTCCGCATCATCTATCCGCCGATCCTTCCCCGCATCCGGCGCTGCTCGATGCGGGCCTGCAGCTGGCGATGCTGGCGAGCGGCTGCGAGGGTGCTTTCCTGCCGATCGGGGCCGACCGCGTTACGCTTGATGGCACGCCACACCGGTCGGTGCATCTGCGCGCGTCGATTACGTCGCGATCGGGCGCGGCATTCGCTGCCGATATCTTCGCCGAGACCGAGGACGGCCGGTTTGTCGCAGCGATTGAGGGCGTGCGGTTCGTCAAAGCCGATGCGAGCCGGTTCTCTGCGGGTGCCGCCCCGGAGGATCTCTATGCGATCGAGTGGGCGCCGGCCGCCGGCGCTCCGTCGGCATTGCCGGAAACGGCATGGATCGTGCTTGAAGACTTAGGCGGCATCGGCGGTGCATTTGCTGCAACGATCGAGGCCGAGGGCGGGCGCGCCCTTCGGCTTGCCCCCGGCGCACCCGTGTATCTTCCACCCGAAATGGCCAATGCGGCCCTGGTTTGCTTCTGGCCTCTCGACCAACTTCAGGACGGCGACGACAGCTCAACTTATGGCGCCATGCTGGCGCTCATTCGCGCCTACGCCAATGCAGGCCCGCGCACCTTCGTGCTCGTGGTCAGCGGAACCGCGGACGAGCCGTCTCGGCTTGGCCGGCCAGGCCGGCAGCGCGCGGCAGGCATGGCCGCGCTCGCACAAATCGCCGCGCTCGAACATCCGGATCTGCGTTTGCGGATCATTGACATTGATCCGTTGGCGAGCCCGGAACAGCAGGTCGCGTCGCTTCTGAATGCGCTCCATTCACCGAGGGAGCCGTTGCTGGCGGTGCGCGGCGAAGAAGTCCGTGCACCGCGCCTGCGCCGTATCCTGCGCCAAAAGGCGGGGCCGGCGCACGTCGTCCAGGGTGGTGAGGGTTTGGACGGCGTTACGCTGCAATCCTTCTTGCCGCCGCAACCTGGGCCAGGGCAACTACAGGTGAGGGTGCGCGCAACCGGTGTCAATTTCCGCGACACGCTGGTTGCGTTGGGCGTATACCCAGGCGCGCCGGTCGCGTTTGGCGGTGAGTGTGCCGGCCTCGTCGAGGCGGTAGGTCCCGGCGTAGTCGGCTTTGCGCGCGGAGAACGTGTTGTCGCTCTCGCACAGGGGTCGATGGCGACCCACGCGCTGGTGCGAGCTGATCTCGCGCGACGATTGCCCGACGGCGTCCGTTTCGATGTTGCCGCCGCGTTGCCGGTCGCTTCCGTCACCGCGCATATTTCCTTGCGGTATCTTGCCAATCTCAAGGCCGGCGAGCGTGTGTTAATCCACGCGGCAACCGGTGGTGTCGGGCTTGCCGCCGTCGCGCTGGCACGCCGCATCGGCGCGGAGGTGTTCGCCACTGCAGGATCGCATGAAAAACGAGCCTTCCTGCAGAGGATGGGCGTCACGCACGTTTTCAACTCGCGCTCGACGGACTTCGCCGAACAGATACGCGCTGTGACTCAAGGCGAGGGTGTGCGAGTCGCGCTCAACTCGCTCACCGGCCGCTTCGTCGGCGCGACACTGCGAGCGCTGGCGCAGGACGGCGTGTTGCTTGAGCTAGGAAAGCGCGAAATCTGGACAGCGCAGGAAGTTGCCGTAACGCGGCCGGACGTGCGCTACCATGTGTTTGACGCAGGCGTGATGGCGGAGGCGGAGCCTGCCCTGTTCCAGATCGCTTTGCAGGATGCATTCGATGCGCTGACCCAGCGCGAAATGCCTCTTCCTCCAGTCGAAACGCATCCTATGTCGGACGCTGCCGCCGTTCTGCGACGCATGGCCAATGCACGCCATATCGGAAAGCTTGTTCTGACCGTCGATGCCAACGCGGGTGACACCATCCCGATCCGCGCAGACGGAGACTATCTAATCACGGGCGGATTCGGCGGGGTGGGCCTTCAGGCGGCGGCATGGCTGGTCCGTCGCGGGGCGCGACGTATCACTCTGATTGGCCGCAGCGCGCCTACTCCGCAGGCTCGTGCCGCGATAGCCGGTCTGGAAAATGCCGGCGCACAGATACGGACGATGCAGTTAGATATTTCGGACGCCGCACGATTGGCAGCGCTCGTGAGCGGGATCCGCGATTCGCTGCGGGGCGTCTTCCACGCTGCGGGCATTCCGGCGAACGGGCTCGTGTTCAATCTCGACACTGAAGCCATCGGCGCATCGCGACGCGGAAAGATCGAGGGCGCGCGTGTCCTGCGTAACGAGACACGTTTCGCGCCGCTCGACTTCGTCGTGCTGTGCTCGTCGGCGGGGGGTCTCTTCGGCGGGCAAGGGCAAGGCGCCTATGCCGCCGCCAATGCGGAACTCGAAGCCCTTGCGCAGGAATGGCGCGGTGACGGCGTGAACGTTGTCAGCGTCGCCTGGGGCCCATGGGCGGAGGGCGGCATGTTCGTAGACGCTGCCCAGGGAGCGCAAGCGGCCTGGCGCGCTCGCGGCCTCAATCCAATGAGCGCCGAGCGTGCGTTCGCAGCACTCGACCGTCTCCTCGCCAAAGGGGAAGGGCACGCAATAATCGCCGACGTTGATTGGGATCGTGTGTTCGCGCAAACGGATCGGCAGGATGCTGATCGGCTGCTGTTTGCGGAAATGAGAACGCGCGTGGCGCGCGCGCCGGCAGCGTCGGCCTCGGCGCCCAGACTGGAACTCGCTGAGTTGCGAAAGTTGCCATCCGGTCTGCACCGTTCCGAGTTGGTCAAGCTTCTCGCCAGGTGTGTGTGGACCTTGCTGGAATTGCCGGAAGATACCGCACTGTCGCCCGCGACCGCATTGAAGGATGTCGGCTTGGATTCTCTGCTGGCCGTCGAACTGAGGAACAAGCTCGCCCGTCTTGGCGGCATGCCTCTCCCAGCGACGCTCGCCTTTGATCACCCGACGCTCGATGCATTGGCCGATCACCTTGCAGGTGTCTGGGATTTTGCGTCCGTCTCCGCACCGACCGCGATCGTTGGCACCGAGGCGTCGATCGACGACATCAGCGATGACGAGGCCGAGGCCCTTCTGGCGGCTGAACTTCAATTGCTCTCCGCTGCGAGGCCGACATGACCCGCGAAACGCAGTCGACGATCAAGCAAGCTCTGGTGGAACTGCGGGCACTTCGCAGCCGTGCCGAGGCGGCCGAGGGTGCGTTGCGCGCGCCGATCGCCGTGATAGGCATGGCTTTGCGTCTGCCGGGCGGCGTCTCCGATGCGGCAAGCTTCGCCGATATCCTCTGGCGGGGGGTCGATACCGATCAGCGAGATCCCCGCCTCGCGATGGGCGCTTGACGAGTATTATGCCGATGATGCCGACGCGCCCGGCAAGATGACGACGCGCTTCGGCGCCTTCCTCGAGCGACGTGGATCAGTTCGATGCGGCGTTCTTCGGCATTTCGCCACGCGAAGCCGCCAGCATGGATCCGCAGCAGCGGCTGCTGCTCGAACTGGCATGGGAAGCGCTCGAGGATGCCGGGGTCGCGCCGGACACCCTCGAAGGGCAGCCGCGAGCGGTGTGTATGTCGGCTTCGGCAATTGTGACTATGGCCGCGCCATCTTTCCCAACCGCGATCTCATCGATCCATATTTCGCGACCGGAACGTCCTACAGCGTAGCGGCGGGACGGATAGCCTACACGCTTGGCCTCACTGGGCCCGGCCGTGACGGTGGATACTGCCTGCTCGTCGTCGCTGGTGGCATTGCACCTTGCCGTCCAAGCGCTGCGGCTCGGCGAGTGCGACGCCGCGCTGGCCGGCGGGGTGAACCTCATTCTTTCGCCCGAACTGAACGTCAGCTTCACCAAGGGCCGGATGATGTCGCCCGATGGCCGCTGCAAGACATTCGATGCCGCGGCCGATGGTTATGTGCGCGGCGAGGGCGGTGTCGTGCTCGTGCTCAAGCGGCTCGATGACGCCCAGGCGGACGGCGATCGCATGCTGGCCATCATCCGCGGCACGGCGCTCAATCAGGACGGGCGCAGCAGCGGGATCACCGCGCCCAACGGGCCCGCACAGGAGGCCGTGATCCGCGCCGCAATCGAAAATGCCGGCGTGGCGCCCAACGAGGTGGGCTATGTCGAGGCGCACGGCACCGGCACGCCGCTTGGCGATCCGATCGAGATCGGCGCGCTTCGGGCGGTGATCGCGTCGAAACGGCCGAGCAGATCGGCCGCTGCTCGTCGGTTCGGTAAAGACCAACATCGGACATACCGAGGCTGCCGCCGGCCTGGCTGGTGTCGCCAAGGTCATCCTCGCCCTGCAAAAGGGTTCGATCCCGCCGAACCTGCACTTTCAAACGGGCAAATCCGCACATCGAGTGGGAAGACGGGCGAATTGAGGTGCCTACCGCGTCCTGCGCCTTTCCGGCGAATGCGGACGGACGGCGGATCGCCGGCGTCAGCGCCTTCGGCTTTTCGGGTACCAATGCACATGTCGTGTTCGAAGGGGTGGATCCCGCGCCGGTAGTCGCGACGGCAATCGAGCGGCCCGCGCATGTGCTGACGCTCTCGGCGCGCTTGCCCGCGGCGTTGTCGGCGCTTGCGGAGCGCTGGCGCGCTCGCTTCGAGGCCGGCGACGATCCCGGCGATTTGTGCCACACCGCCAATGTCGGACGCGCAGCGCTGGAGCATCGCACCGCGATCTTGGGGCGCACGACCGCCGACTTTACCAACGCGCTTGTCGCGCGTCCGCAATGGAACGGCCTGGACCGGAAGCCGTGTCCGGCACGCCGGCTGCCGAAGGCGCCCCACGCATTGCCTTCATGTTCACGGGCCAGGGCGCGCATTTCGCCGGCATGGGCCGCGCGCTCTATGACACTGCTCCGATGTTCCGCGCGACGCTCGACCGCTGTGCCGCTGCCGCCGTGCCGCACGTGTCGACGCGACCTGCGGGAGGCATTGTTCGACCCGGATCCGCGAGCGCTCGAGGATCCGCTCGTCATCCAGCCCGCGAACTTCGCGCTTCAGGTGGCGCTCGCCGAGCTCTGGCGCGCGTGGGGCATCGAGCCGATCGCGGCGATTGGGCATTCGCTCGGCGAATATGCGGCAGCACACATGGCTGGCGTGTTCACCCTAGAGGATGCGATGACCGTGGTCGCAGCACGCGGACGCGGCGCGGGGCGCTGCTTCGGGCGAGGGGCCATGGTCGCCGTCTCTGCCCCTGACGAGCGCGTGGCGCGGGCGCTCGGTGAGATCGGCGAACTGGAACTGGCTGTACATAACGGCCCGGAAGACTTTGTCGTGAGTGGCACACCACAAGCGGTCGAGGCCTTGGCCGAAGCCGTGCGGACATTGGGTGGCAGGGCGAAGGATCCTTGCCGTGCCTTTCGGCTCACATTCGCGTTGGGTCGAGCCGGCGTTGCCCGAACTCGATGCCGCGCTCGCCAGCGTCTCTTTCTCGCCCAGCCGCGTCGCTCTGGCTGCCGAATACCACCGGCGCGCTGACAGCGCCCGACGAAATGTCGAACGCCGCATACTGGCGCGCGCAGATGCGCCAGCCGGTGCGTTTCGCTGACGGTATCGAGGCGCTGGCTGGGATCGGCGTGACACATTTCATCGAGATCGGTCCGCATCCGGTTCTTTGCGCCGCAGGCGCTGAATGCCTGGGTGAGCGCGCGCAATGGCTGGCTTCGATGCGCCGCGACGGCGACCAGCTGGGACGAACTGCTCGCCAGCGTGCAGCGCCTGTATCGTCGATGGCGCAAGCGTCGATTGGAAGGCTTTCGACGCCGGTTATGCGCGCCGCCGCGTTGCCGCGCCGACTTACCCGTTCCAGCGCACGCGGCATTGGATCGATGCGGCGCCAGCATCCGGCGGGCGCTTCGGCGGCGGAAGCCTGGACGCGTGCGAACGCGGCGGCGGAGCGTCAAAGCGCACAAGGTCCGCTGGGCCTCGACGTCGCCTCCTATCCCGGGAAATGGGACGTGCTCGAACGCATTACGCGCGCGCTGATCGTCAACGCGCTACGCGGGGCCGGTTTATTCAAACCATGCGGATCGAGTGCGACGCCTTTGGCGCGCCTCGGCGTCGCGCGCGACTTTCAGCCGCTGGTGCAGCGCTGGCTGCAGCGTCTCGTAGCGTCGGGGGATCTCGGTCGTGACGGCGAGACATGTTCAGCACGGCCGCGCTGACGCCTGCCGGACCTCGACGCATTGTGGGCGGAGGCAGAGTCGCGCTTCGCCGACAACAAGGAACTGCTCGCCTATGTTCGTCACAGCGCAAGCCTTGCGCTGGACGTCGTCACGGGCCGCGAGAGTTCGTTGGAGACGCTGTTCCCCGGCGGTTCCTTCGCGCTCGGCGGAGGATCTTTACGAACGGTCGCAGACGATGCGCTACATCAACGCGATAGCCGCGGCCGCCGCCGGCGGCATTCGCCGCGGCCGCACCGCACGATCGCGTATTTCGCGTGCTGGAGATCGGCGCCGGCACGGGCGCGACGACGGCGGCCGTCGTGCCCTCGCTTCCACCGCGCTGCGTCTACCATTTCTCCGATGTATCGGACTTGTTCCTCGATGCCGCGCGCGAGAAAATTCGCCGGCCATCCCGCAATGCGCTTCGTTCGGTTCGACCTCGATGTGCCGCTCGAAGAGCAGGGATACGGGGACGGACAGTTCGACCTCATCCTGGCGGCCAATGCCGTGCATGCCAGCGCCGATCTCGCCGCTGCTCTTGGCCGACTGCAGAAGGCTGCTCGCGCCCGGCGGCATCGCTTGCATTCGTGGAATCGACCGAGAGCTTCGCCTGGTTCGACGTGACGACCGGGCCTGATCGAAGGTTGGCGCCAGCATATGGACGAGTTGCGCGTCGACGGTCCGCTGCTGCCGGCGGAGCGGTGGGTGCATGCGCTTGACGCGCGCGGGCTTTGCAAATGTGGCCTATTGGCCGGCAGCCGGAACGCCCGCCGAAACGATGGGCCAGCATCTCGTGCTGGCGCGGGCGCCGGGCGAGTTTTCGTCTCCCGCGGCGGCCGTGACGGAAGCTCCCAGGATATGGCTGGCCCCGCCAATGCGGTTCGGGATCAGTGTTGAGTCGATCGTACGAGGTCATCCGTGCGGCGCCCGCCGCCGAGCAGCTGGACATGATGGCCGACTTCGTGCGCGCGCAAGTGATGGCCGTGCTCAGGCTGCGGAGATGCGATGAGCCCGATCGGCACGCACCGCCTGACCGACCTCGGGCCTGGATTCGCTCGATGGCCGTCCAATTGCGCAATCGGCTCACCCGCGGCCTGTCGCTCGCCAAGCCGCTGCCGGCGACCGTGATGTTCGATTATCCGACGATCGAGAAGCTCGCCGGCGAAGCTCCTGTCGATGCTGGTCGATCTTGCCGAACGCGAGGCTCAGGGCCGGCCCCGTACCGAGCGAACCGCGCCGTTGCGATCTCCGCCGCGGCGGTGGCGCGGATGAGCGAAGCCGAAATCGAGACAATGCTTGCCGTGCGAGGCCGCCGATGAACGCCGCGCTCACTCCGCTTCAGCGGGCTTTCCTGGCGCTGCAGGAGGAGAGGCGCGCGCCGACGCGCTCGAAGCGGAGATCACCGCGCCCATCGCGATCATCAGGTCTTGGGTGCCGGGCGCCGGGCGGCGTGCACGATGCCGTGACGTTTCTGGCGCCTTGCTCGTCGAAGGGCGCGATGCGATCGGCCTCGTGCCGAAGGAGCCGCTGGGATCATGAGGCGCTCTTACGATCCCGATCCCGAGGCTCCGGGCAAGATCGCCGCGCGGTCCGGCGGATTCTGCGACGCATGTCGATCGAGTTCGAAGCCGACTTCTTCGGCCTCTCCCCGCGCGAGGCCGACGGCATGGATCCCCAGCAGCGCATGCTGCTCGAGGTTTGCTGGGAGACGCTCGGAAAATGCAGGGCAGGCGCCGGATCGCCTGCAGTCTTCGCCCACCGGCGTGTATGTCGGCGCCGCCGGCTCCGACTACGCCTACATGCAAATGAAGAGCGGCGGCGAGCAGCGCTCGATGCGCATTTCGCGTCCGGCATTGCGCACAGCGTGCTCTCCGGCCGCATCTCGTATCTGCTCGGGCTGCAAGGTCCGAGCCTCACGATCGATACGGCGTGCTCTTCCTCGCTCGTCGCCATTCATCTGGCCTGCCAGGCATTGCGTGCCCGCGAATGTCGCCTCGCGCTGGCGGGTGGCGTCAACCTCATCCTGTCGCCGGAAATCTTCATTGCATTGTCGCACGCACGCATGCTGGCGCCGGATGGCCGTTGCAAGGCATTCGACGCTGCCGCCGACGGTTTCGGTCGAGGCGAGGGCTGCGCGATGCTGGCGCTCAAGCGCCTCGCCGACGCCGAGGCCGACGGCGATCGCGTGCTCGCCGTCATACGAGGCAGCGCGGTCAATCAGGACGGACCGTCAAGCAGCCTGACGGCGCCGAACGGGCCAGCGCAGGAGGCCGTCATCCGCGCCGCGCTTGCCAAGGCGGGCATCGCGCCGCATCTCGTCGGCTACGTCGAGGCACACGGCACCGGCACGCAACTCGGCGATCCGCTGGAGGCGCAGGCGCTGGGCGCCGTCTTCTCCGAGGGACGTCCTGCTGACCGTCCGCTTCTCGTAGGCTCGGTCAAGAGCAATATCGGCCATCTTGAGGCCGCCGCCGGCGCCATTGGCCTGGTCAAGACTGTGCTGGCGCTTCAGCACGCGCAGGTTCCCGCGAGCCTGCATGTCAAGATCGCCAGCCCGCATGTCCCGTGGCGCGATCTCGGGCTGTGCGTCGCCGCGCGCGCCGAGCCGTGGCCCGAGATCGAAGGGCGGCGCATCGGCGCGGTCAGTTCGTTCGGGTTCAGCGGCACTAATGTGCATATCGTGGTCGAGGCCGCCCCGCTCGCTCGCCACTCGTCGCAACGACGGCCGCGCTCTCCTTGCGCCGCTGTCGGCGCACCGGCCCGAGAGCTTGTGCGAACTGGCTGCAGCGCACCGTGACGCGCTCATGGACGGCATGCCGGTGAGCGATGTCGCCCGCACTCTGGCGGTAGGCCGCGCGCACCGCGCACACCGCGCCGTCGTCCGGGCCCAGTCGATCGCGGATTTGCGGTCTGGATTTGATGCACTTGCGCGGGGCGAGCGGGACGCCCGGCCTCTCGACGGCCACGCTCACGCGTCGCGATCCGCCCCGCGTCGCGTTCCTGTTCACCGGCCAGGGCGCGCAGTATGCCGGTATGGCCGCCGGCCTCTACGCTGCCGCGCCAGCGTTCCGCGAAGCCTTCGATACCTGCGATGAGATCCTGGGGTCGCTGCTCGGCGGCTCGCTGCGCGAACTGGTCATCGAATCCAAGGACGCAAAGGCGCTCGAGCAGACGGCGCTCGCGCAGCCGGCGCTGTTCGCAGTGGAATATTCGCTTGGCGATCGTTCCTGCGCACGCTCGGCGTTACGCCTGTGGCCGTGCTCGGGCATTCGGTCGGCGAATATGTCGCTGCCTGTGTCGCGGGCGCGCTCGATCTGGCGGATGCGCTGCGCCTCATCGCGGCGCGCGGCGCACTGATGCAGTCGCTTCCCGCCGGCGGGGCCATGGCCGCAGTCTTCGCGCCGGAACCGGTTGTGGCCGAGGCAATCGAGCCATTCTCGCAAGAAGCGTCGATCGCGGCCATCAACGGGCCAGCCCAGACCGTCATCTCCGGCAGCTCAGCGGCGGTCGCGTCGATCTGTGATGCGCTCGCGGCGAAAGGCGTGAAGAGCCATCCGCTTGCGGTATCGCATGCTTTCCACTCGCCCCTGATCGAGCCCATGCTCGATAGGCTGGAAGCAGAGGCCGCCAAGGCGACATTCAAGACGCCGCGCGCGCACATCATTTCGAATGTCACAGGTCGTCGTATCGAACCCGAGGTTCTTGCATCGCCGCGGTACTGGCGCCGGCACGCGCGCGACGCGGTGCGCTTCGCAGATGGACTTGGCGAACTGGCGCAGATGAAGGTCGATATCTGCCTCGAACTTGGTCCGCATCCCGCTCTGGGTGCCTTTGCGGCGACGGTGTTCGAGGATGGCGGGCCACGCGTTCTGCCGACCCTGCGGCGCGGCGTCGATGATTGGGTTGCGATGCTCGACATGGTCGCGGCGCTTTTCCTGGAAGGCGTGGAGATCGATTGGCGAGCGCTCGATCCAGAAAATGTCGGCCGCCCGGTGGGCCTGCCGGGACCTGCCTTCCAGCGCCAGCGCCATTGGTTCCACACTCGGAGCACCGCCCGTGGCGCCGGGTCCGATGTCGGTCATCCTCTGCTTGGCATCAGGCTTTGGTCGCCGCTACGCGAGGTCGTACAGTTCGAGGCACTCATCGAGCCGCGGACCGCGACTTTCATCGCCGATCACGTGGTTCGGGACCGCATCATCATGCCTGCGGCCGGCATGATCGAGATGGGCCTCTGCGCCGGCCGCCTTGCCAACGGCGTGTCCGTTGAAATCGAGAATTTCGTCATCGGCGAGTCGATGGTTTTCACCGACGGCGCTGCGCGTGTGGTCCAGACAGTTGTGCGAATGGCGGGCGGCCGTGCCCAGGCGTTCGAGCTGTTGTCCCGTCCTGCCGGCGAAGGCGATCCGGAATGGACACTCCACGCACAGGGGGATTTTGCGCCGATTTCCGCGCCGCATATTGCTGCGCCAGCGCTCGATGGAGCGCGCGTAGCCGCGGTGTCAGCCCACTACGACGATCTGGCGCGCCGTGGACTCTCGTTAGGCCCAAGCCTGCGTGTCCTCCAGAGCATCCAAGCCGCGGAGGGGACTGCGGCCGGGATTATCGCCGGGCCGGTGGGCGGGGAATATGACGTGCATCCGGCACTACTCGACGGGTGCTTGCAGGTAATCGCCGCGGCGTTACCGCAGAACGAAAACACCACTTACCTCCCGCTCGCTATCGACCGCATCCGATTTGCGCGTGCGCCGAGCGGTAGCGCGACGGCATATGCGACTATTCGCGACCGCCGACCGGAAGTCATCAAGGCGGATGCAATCATCCATGACGAGAACGGCGAAGTCGGCGTGATGGAAGGGGTAACGCTGCGCGAACTGCGCGTGCCGGCTGCCGCGGACTTCTACGAGGTCGCGTGGCGCGAAACAGAAGCAGCGTCCATTGCGGATTGGGGGCTCTCGCCGGCAGAGCTTGATCGTGCGCTTGGCGCACGCCTGCCGGTCATCGCGCAGATGCACGGCCTCGACAGCTACCACCGATCCTTCCTCGCGCTCGAAAGCATGAGCGTTCAGTGGATCGGGCGGATGTTCGCCAACCTTGGCTGGCGTCCGAGTGCAGGCGAGCGCACGACGGCCGCCGCGCTCACCCGGCGGCTGTCGATCGAGCCGCGTTATCGAGGCGTGTTTGCGCGGTATCTCGACATTCTGGTGGAAGAGGGCCTGCTGCGTTCCGACGGAGAAGACTTCATTGTCGTTTCGGAACTGCCGGCGACCTCGCCGCCCCTCGACGCGTTGGCCGAGGAGCCGCGGGCGAAGCTTGCTGCTGCGTGCGGCGACGACCTTGCCGGGATTCTCACGGGCCGGATCGACCCCCTGCATCGCCTGTTTCCGGACGGTTCTTCGCCGCTCGTCGAGACGCTCTACCGCAACTCCCCGGAGGCAAAAGCGTACAATCAGCTGCTGGCGGAGACTGTCGCGGCAATTGTGGCGCGTGCGCCCGAAGGGCGAAAGGTTCGCATTCTGGAGGTCGGGGGCGGCACCGGCGGGAGCACCTGCCACATCGCGCCCGTGCTTCAGGACGCTTCGGTGACGTATTGCTTCACCGACATCGGGCTGAGCATGGTCGAGCGCGCGCGCCAGTCCTTCGCTCATCACGGCTTCATGTCGTTCCGACGCTTCGACATCGAGGGCGATGCTGCCGCCCAAGGGTTCGAGCCCGAAAGCTTCGACATCGTCATCGCAGCCAACGTCGTCCATGCCACGGCGGACCTGCGACGCACGCTTGCCCAACTTAACGGTCTGCTCGTTCCAGGCGGCGCGCTCTTCCTGCTCGAGGTCACAGGCTTCGAGCGCTGGATCGATCTTACATTCGGCCTGACGGAAGGATGGTGGCGGTTCACAGACTTTGACCTGCGCCAGCGCTACCCGCTGCTCGACCGGGAACTCTGGGGCACGTTGCTCGAGTCCTGTGGTTTCACGGCGGGCGAGATCGGATTGCCGCTGGCGACGTCGCGCGAAGCGCTCATCGTCGGCCGCAAGCCGCTAGCCCGCGCGTCGCGGCGCTGGGCTTTGCTGGGCGAGGGGACAGGCCTCGCCAAGCAGGTCGGCGCGCAATTGATGGCGTTGGGACACGATGTTCAGTCAATGCCGCTTTCTGGATCCGACACTTCATTCGATGATGTCGTTTGCTTCAGCTTTCTCGATATTGCGGGGCCGTCGGAAGTATCGCTGGTCGACCAGCGCTCGGCAATCGAACCAATACTCGCCGCGATCCGTCGCATGGGCGCGGCGAAGCGTCAGCAGCGCCTCTGGATCGTGACGCGCGGAGCAATCGCCGCCGTTGCAACGGATATGGTCGATCCGTCGCAAGCTACCGCGCTCGGAATTCGGCGCGCCGCTGCGCTCGAACATCCCGATTGGCACCCGACACTTATCGACCTCGATACGAACGCCGCCACTGAAACACAGGTGGACGCGTTTGTCGCAGAATTGGTCTCGCTTGCCGGCGAAGCAGAACGCGCCCTGCGCGCAGGCAGCGTGTTCACCAGCCGGCTTTCGCGACTGCCTCAGCTGCCGCCTAGTCCCTTACGCCTCGAAGCGAGTGGGACCGGCGTGCTTGATGGTCTTCGGCTTAAGCCCACTTCGCGTCGTGCGCCGAAATCGGGCGAGATCGAAATCCAGGTCTCAGCGAGCGGGCTCAATTTCCGGGACGTGATGAACGCCCTGGCGATGCGCGCTGACGGCGAGCCGCTTGGCGGGGAGTGCGCGGGTGTCGTCTCTGCCGTAGGCGCCGGCGTCAAGGAATTTGCGATCGGCGATGCGGTGACGGCGGTCGGTGCCGGCGCTTTCGCCAGCTATGTGATCGTCGATGCGCGCGCCGCTGCGCTGCGTCCCCGCGGCTTCAGCGATGCACAGGCGGCCGCGCTGCCGCTTGCGGCAATGACGGCGCGCCACGCGATCACCGAACTTGCAAAGCTGCGCCCGGATCAAAGCATACTCATCCATGCCGGCGCAGGTGGCTTGGGCATGGCGGCCATCGCCATAGCGAAACGCCTCGGCGCGAAGATTTTCGCGACCGCCGGAAGCGAGGCCAAACGTAGTTTGCTGCGCGATCTCGGCGTCGAAGAGGTGTTCTCTTCCCGCACCCTCGCGTTCGAGACCGAAATCATGCGGATCACGGAAGGACGCGGCGTCGATGTCGTCCTGAATTCGCTGGCGGGCGATTTCATCGGTGCGAGCGTCCGCACCCTCGGTCCGGAAGGTGTATTCCTTGAAGTCGGCAAGCAGGAAATCTGGACGCAGGAGCAGTTCCGTGCCGTGCGCCCTGCCGCGTGCTATCATCCGATCGATCTTGCGCGTACACGGCTTGACGATCCGGCACGCTGGGGCACGCTCTTCCAGAGCGTGATCGCGGATGCGGCCAGCGGCGCTATCGATCCTCCATCCGTGCGCGTCTTCCCGCTTGCGCAAGCGGCGGAAGCTTTCGCTTTCATGGCTTCGAGCCGTCACGTCGGAAAGATAGTACTGGAGCATCCAAGCGTTGTCGGTCCCGGCTTTGGCGATCTCGATCTGGAAGGTTTCTATCTTATTACGGGTGCCTTTGCCGGACTGGGACTTGCCACGGCGCAGCGGCTGGTGGATCGCGGCGCCCGGCATCTGGCACTCCTCGGCCGAAGCCCACCCGACGCCGCGGCAGCCGCCCGCATAGCGGACTGGCGCGCCGCCGGCTTAGAGGTGCTGACGTTCCAGCATGATGTCGCCGATCGCACCGCAATGATGGAAGCGTTCGCCCGGATCGACGCGACGGGACGGGCGCTGCGAGGCGTGGTGCATTCGGCCGGAACATTAGCCGATGGCGCGCTGTTGCAGCAGGGCTGGCCGCAGTTCGAAGTCCCGTTGCGTGCCAAGGTGGCCGGTGCCTGGACCCTGCATGAACTGACACGCGAGCGCCGGCTCGATTTCTTCGTGCTTTTTTCGTCGATCGCCGGAACTTTTGGCTCTGCGGGCCAGGCCAATCATGCCGCAGCCAACGCCTTCATGGATGCGCTGGCCGAGCGCCGCCGCTCACAAGGTCTGCCGGCGCTAAGCATCGCCTGGGGTGCCTGGAGCGAGATTGGCGCTGCCGCGACCCGTGGCGCGGATGAGAAGGCGGCTTCGCGAGGCGTACATGCCATTTCACCCGCGAAAGGACTTGACGCGCTCGAAACGCTTGCTGCCGGCGCGCCGGCGCGCGTGGTGGCGAGCCCGATGGATTGGCGCAAGTACCTCGCCCAATGGGACGGCGCTGCGCCGAAATTTTTTGACGAGCTCGTAGCTGAAAGCGTGCCCGGTCCGGCTCGCGCGACCCGCTTCGTGCACGAAGGGCGGGAAAAGGCAGACGACGTCTTCGTTGGCCGCCTGCAAGCTGCACCACGCGGAGCGCGTCGCGACATGCTGTCGGACTTCGTCGCACTTACCGTAGCACGCGTGCTTGGTCGGCAGGGCGAAGCGATCGATCCGCACCAGCCGCTGAATGAAATGGGGCTCGACTCGCTGCTTGCGGTCGAGTTGCGTAATCGCCTCGGCACGGCTTTGGGGATCGGGCGGGGCCTGCCCGCGACGCTGGTCTTCGATTGTCCCACCGTGGAAGCACTCGCCGAACACCTCGACGAGCGGCTGCGTCCGGCGTCTGAAGAAATGGCGGAGCCGGACGCTGCCGGCACGTCACACGATGCGATCGCCGACATCGATGAGATGTCCGACGAAGAGGTCGAGACCATGTTCGACCGGATGGCGGGGGCCTGAGATGTCGGATTTCCTTAGACAGATCGCGGACTACTCGCCGAAGCGGCTGGCGCTGCTCGCCAATGAGTTGAAGCAACGTGTTGACGCGCTCGAGAGTGCCGCGCGCGCGCCGATCGCGATCATCGGCATGGCCTGCCGTTTCCCCGGCGGTGCAGATTCGCCGGAGCTGTTTTGGGATCTGCTGCGTTCCGGCGGCGACGCGATCGTGGAGACACCCGAAAGAACGCTGGGACGTCGAGGCCTTGTTTGATCCCGATCCAGACGCTCCAGGCAAGCTGACGTCGCGTTTCGGCGGCTTCCTGAATCCGGATCGACGGCTTCGATCCGACGGTTTTCGGCATTGCCCGCCGCGAAGCTCTCCACATGGATCCCCAGCAACGCCTGCTGCTCGAAGTGGCATGGGAAGCGCTTGAGAACGCAGGAGTTGCGCCTGATTCGCTTTCTGGTGCGGCCGCCGGCATTTTCGTGGGTCTTTCCGGCTTCGACTATTTCCATCTCCTGCGCCGCGACGCCGCCAACCTTGACGCCTACGCGGCTTCAGGCGTAGCGCATAGCATCGCCTCGGGGCGACTTGCCTATCTGCTCGGAACCAGAGGGCCGGCGCTGTCGATCGACACCGCATGTTCATCCTCGCTGGTCGCGAGCCATCTCGCGGTCAAGAGCTTGCGCAATGGCGATTGTGATCTGGCTCTGGCTGGCGGCGTCAATCTCATCCTGTCCCCCGACACGAACATCGCTTTGTCGAAAGCCCGCATGCTGGCGCCCGATGGCCGCTGCAAGGCGTTCGATTCCCGCGCGGACGGTTTCGTGCGCGGCGAGGGTTGCGGCGTCCTGGTACTCAAGCGCTTGTCCGACGCGCGCGCCGACGGCGATCCCATCGTCGCGGTGATCCGCGGCTCCGCCTCGAATCAGGACGGCCGCAGCAACGGGCTCACCGCGCCCAACGGCGCCGCGCAAGAGGCGTTGCTGCGCGCGGCCCTGGCCGACGCACGGGTCGACCCAGCCGCTGTCGCTTATGTCGAAGCGCATGGTACAGGCACCAAACTTGGGCGATCCGATCGAAGCCCTGGCGCTCGATGCCGTTCTGGGGCGCGGCCGTGGCGCGGATGCGCCGCTGCTGATCGGGTCGGTGAAGGCGAATATCGGGCATCTGGAGGCTGCTGCAGGTGTCGCGGGCGTAATCAAGCTTGCGCTCGCGCTGCAGCGGGGCGCGATCCCGCCACAGATCCATTTCGACACCCCAAATCCGCACATTCCGTGGGACGAACTCCGCCTGTGCGTGCCGCGCCAGCAGGCCGCGTGGCCGGACGCCGGCAAGCCGCGTTTTGGCGGCGTCAGCTCATTCGGCTTCAGCGGCACGAACGCTCACATCATCCTCGAAGCACCGGCGCCCGCGCCGCGTCCGAGCGCGTCCGCGCGCCCGCTCCACATCATGACGGCTTCGGCCCGCAGCGAAGAGGCGCTCGACAGCCTTGCCACCGGATACGCCTCGACCTTGCTGACGCCGGGCGTCGCGCTGGAAGCGGCAGCCTATACGGCGAATGCCGGACGCGCGCAACTTGGGCGCCGTATCGCCGTGGTCGCCGGCTCGTCCGACCGAAGCGGCCGAACGCTTCGCCTCAGCCGCACGCGGAGAGACTGCGGCGCTCGTACACCGTGGCGCGGCGCCGGCGAGGGCGCCAAGAGTTGCTTTCCTTTTTACGGGCCAGGGCGCCCAGTACGTCGGAATGGCAAAGGGTCTCTACGAAATCGCAGCCTGTATTTCGCAACACCCTCGACCGATGCGATGCGCATCTGCGGACGGTGTGGCCGCATCGGCTGCTCGACGTACTCTACCAGGACGACGACACTCCGGACGCACGCCTTCACGATACGACCTATACGCAGCCGGCTCTCTTTGCCGTCGAATACGCGCTTGCTGAACTGTGGCGTTCCTGGGGTGTGCGGCCCTCTGCAGTCGCGGGGCACAGTCTTGGCGAATATGTCGCCGCATGCGTCGCGGGAATGATGAGCCTTGAGGACGCCTTATCGCTTACGGCGGCGCGTGGGCGCATGATGGGCGCTTTGCCGCGCGACGGAACAATGGCGGCCGTCATGGCCGACGAGTCGCGCGTCGCCAGGGCGATAGCTCAACACACCGACCTGGTTTCAATCGCGGCAGTCAACGGTCCGCTGAACACGGTCATCTCCGGCGCAAGCTCCGCCGTCAATCGCATCGCCGAGAATCTGCGAGCGGACGGCGTCGCAGTGAGGCTGCTCAATGTTTCGCACGCCTTCCACTCGCCGCTCATGGAACCGATGCTGGAGGATTTTCTTGGCGCAGGCGCGTCGCGTTGCGTGGCGTGCGCCGGAAATCAAACTTGTCTCGAATGTGACGGGCGTGTTTGCCGGCGCCGCTGCCGCAACACCGGACTATTGGCGCGATCACGTGCGTGCACCGGTGAGGTTTGCGCAATCTATCGCCACGCTCGCTGCGGACGGCTGCGACGTGTTCCTCGAAATTGGTCCGCATCCGACGTTGACGGCGTTGGGCCAGCTTTGCGTTCCGGACCATAGCGGCAGATGGCTCACGTCGCTCAAGCGCGGCTGCGACGACCACGCAACGCTGCTGAATGCGCTCGGCGAGCTCTATGTGGCAGGCGCCGAAATCGACTGGAAAGCCTTCGACGCGCCATCCCGGCCGGCAAAGACGCGTCTGCCGAACTATCCGTTCCAGCGCGAGCGCTTTTGGTTCAACGAACCCTCTGAAGAACAGAGCCCATCCGCGCGTCCCGACGAGCTTGCCGACAAGGAAGCATCCACGCGCGTCCGCGGGTTACTGCACGAAATCGTGTGGCGCCCGGCAAAGATGCTCGCCGTCGATGAAATAGAGCAGGTGCTTGCACCGAAGATCGACGATGCGGCGAACCGCGATATGTTCGCGGCCTATGCTGATTTTGCCAAGGGGCTCGACCGGCTTTCCAGCCTTTACATCGTCAGAGCCTTGCGCAGACTTGGCTGGGCAATGGCGCCGGGCGCCATGGCTGGGCGCGACCTTCGTGCGCGTCTCGGCGTACAACCCTGCCACGAGCGCCTGTTCGGCCGCATGCTCTCGATTCTCGAAGAGGACGCCGTGCTGGAGCGGAATGGGGACGTTCTGCGCGTCGTAGCGGCAGCGCCTGGCGATGATCCGGAAGGATTTGCGGACGGGCTTTTGGCTGCGCACCCCGACTGCGGCGCTGAATTCGACGCTCACCCGCCGCTGCGGCCTCGCCTTGGCAGACGTGCTGCGGGGTGACGTCGACCCGCTGGGACTTCTCTTCCCCGGCGGCTCTCTCGACGACACCGAACGGCTCTATCAGTCCTCCCTGCCTGCGCGCTTCTACAACGGCCTGATCGCCGATACAGTAGGCGCGATTGCCGAGGCTTCGGGCGGACGTCCGCTGCGCATTCTCGAAATCGGGGCAGGGACGGGCAGCACAACCGCGTTCGTGTTGTCGCGGCTCGGCGAAATGCCCTACGAATACACATTCACCGATATCTCGCCCCTCTTCCTCAACCGCGCCCGGGAAAAGTTCGCGGCTTTCGAGACCGTCCGCTACGAGCTGCTGGACCTGGATCGAGATCCAGCAGGACAGGGATTCGCGCCTGCCGCCTACGACATTGTGATCTGCGCCAATGTGGTCCACGCCACCCGCGATCTCGCCGCCTCGTGCGCGCGGCTGCGTGGGTTGCTGACCCCGGACGGGCGCCTCGTTCTGCTCGAAGGAACGATGCCGCAGCGCTTCGGAGACCTGACCGTCGGCCTGCTCGATGGATGGTGGGCCTACACCGATACGCACCGACGCAACTACGCCTTGATGCCGCGCGCGGCATGGCGCGAGTTGCTCGCCGAAACAGGTTTTGCGGATGTGTCGACAATTCCACCGGAAGGCCATGGGCCGGTGATGGACCAGCAAGCGATCCTGGTCGCAGCACCGGCGACGAACGTACCGAAACGTTGGATAATTGTGCGCGATGCTTGCGGTTTCGCGGAGCTTCTGGCGGCAGCGCTCCGCGAAACCGGTCGCGAGGCGATTCTTCTCGAAGCCGATGACGCTGAAGTGCTGCGCGAGACTGTGCGCGACGCGAGGGGAGCGATCGGCGTGGTGTCGCTGTGTGCCCTGGATCGGGGCGCGTCGGCTGAATCGGAAAACATCCTCGCCGGCCAGGCGCGCATGATCACGCCGACGCTGGAACTCGTCCGAGAGCTGAGCGTGCGGACGGCTCCGGGCAAGCTCTACGTCGTCACGCGCGGAGGGCAGGCAACCCAGGCGGGAGAAGTTGTAGAACCGGCGCAGGCGACACTTTGGGGCTTGAGTCACGTTATTGCTCTCGAGCATAGCGAACTCGGCTGCGTGCGCATCGACCTGGACCCGACGGTCGAGCCCGAGCAGGCTGCCCGGGCGCTTGCCACGGAATTGTGCACGCCGTCGCGAGAGGATCAAATCGCGCTGCGCGGCAAGACCAGACTGGCCCGACGCGTCACCAACAGCCTCAAGCCTCCGGCTTGTGCCTTGATTCCGCGGATCGATACGTCAGGTGCCTATATGGTGACGGGCGGGCTGCGCGGGTTGGGCCTGGCGGTGGCGAAATGGCTCGTCGATCAGGGCGCAAGGATCGTGGTGTTGATGGGCCGCAGCGCGCCGGACGAATTCGCCCACGCTGCGATCACCGACATGCAGTCAAAGGGCGCCCGCGTCCTGGTGTGCATCGGCGATGTGTCGGTGCGCGCCGATGTCGATCGCGCGCTGAGCGAGATTGCAGGTGTGCGCCTGGCCGGCGTCTTCCACTGTGCCGGTGTGCTGGATGACGGTGCGCTCATGTCGATGACGTGGGACCGCTTCGCGCCCGTGTTCGCACCGAAGGTGCAAGGAGCGTGGAACCTTCACGAGGCATGCGGCGACGCTGACCTGGTCCTGTTCTCCTCCGGGGCCTCTGTCGCGGGCTCGGCCGGACAAGGCAATCACGCTGCCGCGAATGCTTTCGAGGACGCGCTTGCGTGGATGCGTCAGGCACAGGGGCGTCCGGCCGTGTCGATCAATTGGGGGCCGTGGGCAAAAATCGGAGCTGCTGCGGATCGCAGGCTCGATTCCGCCGCCGGGTTTCTGCGCGCGATTTCGCCAGAGGACGGCTTGGCCGCACTCGCTGCCTGCCTCTGGCGGCCCGAACAGGAAGCACTGTTCGCATCGGCCCAGCTTGCCGTGTTCGATGCGGATTGGCAGGCACTTTCGACGGGCCGGGGTGGCTTGTCGCAAGCGCCGCTCTTTTGGCAGGTGGCGGACGCCGCACGGCGGGCCGGCCACAAAACCAGCCATGGCAGGCCAGCGGCAGGGGACGATCACGATTGGCGTGTACGCATCCAGGCAGCGCCGGAGAACCGTCGCCGTGGCGTACTGCGTGAAGAGGTGCGTGCGCTCGCTGCCAAGGTTTTGGGCACCGGGCCGCATAGCGTCGATCTCGATGAACCGCTTCGCGACCTCGGTCTCGACTCTCTCATGGCCGTCGAGCTGCGCAATCGGCTTGGCGCCGCCGTCGGGCGGACTCTGCCGGCGACGATAACGTTCGACTGCCCGACAGTGACCGCACTCACCGGCTACCTGGTGGACTCCAATCATTTTGGTTTGGCGGGTGCGCCGGAAGGGGAAAGCGCTCTGGCAAAGGCTGGCGACGACGGAGCGGATCGCTATCAGTACAGAACCGAAGCAGAACTGGCCGCCGCACTTGTGGCCAGGCTGGACGCGCTTCAGATTTAGATGGGTCGGGTGGGGAATTGACATGATGCACGAGAACGAGCCTCAAGATAACAGCGAGTTGCTGAAGCGTGCTATGCGTGCGATCGACCAGCTACAAGCGAAATTGGCACAGATCGAAATGGCCAGGCACGAGCCGATCGCAATCATCGGCATCGGTTGCCGCTTCCCGGGTGCCGACGGGGCGGACGCATTCTGGCGCAATCTGATTGAGGGCGTGGATTCCGTGACCGAGGTGCCGTCCTGTCGCTGGGACGTGGAGGACGTGTTTGATCCTGATCCCGACGCGATTGGCAAGGCGTACACCAAATGGGGTGGGTTCCTGAAAGACGTCGACCTGTTTGACGCACCCTTCTTCGGGATCACGCCACGCGAAGCTGCCTGCCTCGATCCGCAGCAGCGGCAGGTGATGGAATCATCATGGCTTGCGCTCGAGGATGCCGGCATCGCTCCTTCCTCTGTCGCGAACACTCGCACTGGCGTCTATCTCGGTCTATCGGGACTGGACTACTTCCAAATGTTGTCGCGCACGTACGGCATCCGCGCCGAATCATTCACGCTCTCGGGCACGGCGCATAGCATCGCAGGCGGTCGCGTCTCTTATTTTCTGGGCGCACAGGGCCCCAACATCTCAATCGATACTGCCTGCTCGTCATCACTTGTGGCTGTGCACCTCGCCGTCAAGGGCCTGCGCGCGCGCGAGGCCGACATGGCGCTCGCGGGTGGAGTCAACATCACCCTGCTGGCCGATGCCTCCATTATTACGTCGCGTGCGCGCATGATGTCGCCGACGGGGCGCTGCAACGCGTTCGACGAATCGGCAGACGGCTATGTTCGCTCCGAAGGGGGCGCCATGATCGTCCTGAAGCGGCTCTCCGATGCACAGAGGGACGGCAATCGCATCCTTGCGCTCATCCGCGGCACCGCACTCAATCAGGATGGCCGCAGCAGCGGCCTGACCGCGCCGCACGGGCCTTCACAGGAAGCCGTCGTGCGCGCCGCGCTCGAGGACGCGGGGCTAACGGCGAGCGAAATCGCTTTCGTCGAGGCTCACGGCACCGGAACGTCGCTCGGCGATCCCATCGAGGTGAACGCGCTGGGCAAGGTTTTCGCCGATCGGCCGGCGGATCGCCCCCTCATCATCGGATCGGTGAAGGCCAATATCGGACATACGGAGGCTGCGGCTGGCATTGCGGGCCTGATCAAGGCGGTGCAAGCGTTGCGTCATCGGGCGCTGCCGCGTCAACTGCATGTCAACGTGCTCAATCCCATGATCAATTGGGACAGCCATCCCGGTCCGTGTCGCATTGGAGACAACGCCTCTCGCGCCACGCTCGGACGAACCACTTTGTTGCGGAGTGAGCTCATTCGGGTTCAGCGGCACGAACGCGCACGTCATTCTGCAGGAGGCGCCGCCTGTCGCAACGGCGGATGCGCTGCCCCACGCCGCGGACGCCGGCACGATGCTGGCGATCTCGGCGCGCACGCAGGAGGCGCTTGCCGAACTTGCGGGCCGCTATGCCGATCTCTTCGAGGCCGCCGATGCGCCGACACTGCGCGAGGTCGCCGCGGCCGTACCGCTTGCCCGCTCGCATTTCGCCGAGCGCGTCGGTATCGTCGCGGCTGATGCCACCGAGGCAAGCACTGCGTTGCGCGCATTCGTTTCCGGGGCCAAGGCGGCGAATGTCGTCAGCGGGCGCGTGCGGTCGGCGGCGACGCCGGAGGTCGTGTTCCTGTTCACCGGGACAGGGGGCACAATATGTCGGTATGGGCAAGGGCCTCTATGAGACTGAACAGGTCTTCAGGGATGCGCTCGACCTCTGTGACGAACTCGCGCGCCCGCATCTCGCGCATGGTTTGATCGATGTCATCTTCGGCCGCAACGGCACAGAAGGGCTGCTGGACGACACGACCTACACGCAGCCCGCGCTCTTCGCGCTCGAATATGCGCTCGCGCAAACATGGCGTGCATGGGGCGTGGAGCCGGTTGCGGTGATGGGGCACAGCGTCGGCGAATATACGGCTGCCTGCATTGCCGGCATGCTTTCGCTTGAGGATGCGATTCGCCTGATCATCGCACGTGGACGGCTTATGGGTGCGCTTCCGGCTGGCGGGGCGATGGCCGCCGTGTTTGCGCCTGAGGACGTCGTACGTGCCGCCATTGCGGAAACCGGCGGCCGCGTCAGCATCGCGGCCGTGAACGGCCCGACGAACATCGTCATATCGGGAGCCGCCGAGGATTTGGAGACCGTCGCCGCGCGACTCGAGGCCAAGGGCGTCGAATTGCAGCGTCTCAATGTATCGCATGCTTTCCACTCTGCGCTTATGGATCCGATACTCGACGAATTCGAGGAGGTCGCGGCCGGCGTGCGCTTCGACGCGCCCAAGATCACGCTGCATTCGAACATTACGGGTGCGCGCATGAGCGGTGATGGGTGCCGCGCGGAGTATTGGCGTCGCCATCTGCGCGAAGCGGTGCGCTTCTCTGATTCAATCGCAGCACTTCAGAGTGACGGTTATCGCGTGTTCCTCGAAATCGGGCCCGCGCCGATCCTGACAGGCATGGCGCAGCGCTGCGCCGCCGTTGAGGACGCGGTTTACCTGCCGTCGCTGCGCCGCGGCCGCGATGATCGTCGCTCCATGCTAGAGGCGGCCGCGCATCTCTACACTGCAGGCGCGAACCTCGACTGGCCGGCGCTGCTCGGACCGCGCCGCGGGCATGTTCCGTTGCCGACCTATCCGTTCCAGCGTACGCGTCATTGGATTGAAGGAAGCACGTCGTCATCGACGACATCGTTCACTGGCAAGCCGTCCAGCCATGCGATGCTGGGCGTCAAGGCTGCGGCGCCTGTCGACATCTACCAGACACGCCTGGGCGCTGCCGTACAGCCTTGGACGAAGGATCATCGCATTTTCGGCTTCATGCCGTTCCCGGCCGCAGGCTTTCTGGAACTCGCGCTCGCTGCGGCGCGCGAGTGCGACGGGCCGGAGGCAGCCCTGGAAAATGTCACGATCGGCGAGGGCTTGCTGCTGCCGGAAACCGGTACCGTCGAGGCACAGGTAGTGCTCGGCTCGGATGCGGAACGGCGGCCGATCAGTTCAGGTCTATTCGGCTGCGCCGGACGTGGAGGATGCGCCTTGGCGTCTGCATATGTCGGCGCTCATCGACAGGCGTGGCGAGCCGCAATCGAGCAGTCTCCCGCCGGACACCCAGGGCTTCCGCGGGATCTCTTGCGAAGCCTACTACGAGCGCATCGGCGGCTTGGGCGCCGAGTTCGGTCCCCTGTTTCGCGGCATGCAGACAATGCGGCGCAACGGAGGCGAGCTGTTCGCCGAAGTGGCGTTGCCGCCAGGGCTTGCCGCTGGCTACATCCTGCATCCCGCTTTGCTCGATGCGTGCTTTCATCCTCTCGGCATCTGCATGGAAGCCGAAGAGGCGGAAGGCACGAGCACGGACCTCTTCATGCCGGTCGGGGCGCGTCGCTACGCGATCTACCGCGATGGTGCGACCGCCGGCATGGCGCGCGTGAGGCGCGCGCCCGGGGCCGCCGGCGCCCAATCCGTGGCGGCGGACATTGCCTTGTTCGACGAGGGCGGCGAATTGATTGCCGAAGTGATCGGCCTGGAGTTTCGCCGTGCTACACGCACCGCGCTCGAGCGGATGATGCGGCGCAGCGGTTCGCAAGCCGATTGGCGGTTCGGAATTGATTGGCGGGTTTCCGCATCGGACGACGCGCCGCTCGATCTGGCCGGCCAGAACTGGCTTGTCTTCGCGGATTCCAGCGGCGTGGCCGAAGCTTTTGCAACGCGCATGCGTGCCGCCGGTGCTTCGGTCGAACTTATCGCGCGCCCGGCCGTGCTCGACGAGAAGCACATCGCGTCGATGGTGGCCAAGGCGGCACCCATCTATCGGCCGCTGCATGGCGCCGCCTTGCTTTGGGCGCTGGATGCGCCGGCTTCGTTTGATGATGCCGATGCGCTGGACGCAGCAGCGTGTGCTGCAAACGCGTCCGCGCTCTTCGCGCTTCGTGCCGTCGCCGATCGCGCTGCACGCCTGCTGGTTGTCACCCGCTGCACACAGCAGGTCGATATGGAGACCGGCGCCGATCTCGTGCAGTCTTCGATCTGGGCATTTGCAGGCGTCGTAGCGGCGGAGCATCCGACTTGCGGCCTGACTCGAATCGATCTCTCTGTCAGCGCCTCTAGGGACGAGGATGCGGACGCGCTTTGCGCCGAGGCGACTGCGACTGACATGGAAGATCGGGTCGCATACCGTGGCGGCCAACGGTATGTGGCACGCCTGAGCTTGGCCGGATCGCCCACCGAGCAGGCACCGGTCGTTCTGGATATCCGGGAGCGTGGTTCGCTGGAGCAATTGACGTTCGCACCCCTCGAGCGGCGCGCGCCGGGTGCCGGCGAAATCGAACTGCGTGTCCTGGCGACGGGCCTGAATTTCCGCGACGTGCTCAACGTCTTGGGAGCATATCCGGGTGATCCCGGGCCGCTCGGGAATGAGTGTGCCGGTGTGGTTACGGCCGTCGGCCCTGGCGTCACGCGTTTCGTGGTGGGCGACGATGTCGTTGCGATGGTGGATAGCAGCTTCGCGACTTACTGCGTCGCGCCCGAGGCGATGTGCGTGCGCAAGCCGGCCCACCTCACCTATCAGGAAGCCGCGACCGTCCCGGTGACGTTTCTTACGGCCGATCATGCTCTGCATGCACTCGCCAAGATAAAGGCTGGCGATCGCGTCCTGGTGCATGCGGTGACCGGTGGCGTCGGCATGGCCGCGGCGCAGATCGCATTGCGTGCAGGCGCGATCGTGTACGGAACGGCTGGCACGGCGGCCAAAAGGGCGATGGCCAGGAGACTTGGCGTTCACTTCACGAGCGATTTGCGATCGCTTGCCTTCGTTGACGATATTCTGCGCGATTCAAACGGCGAAGGGGTCGACATCGTTCTGAATTCCCTGGCCGGCGAGTTCATCCCGGCGAGCCTTGGCCTTGTGCGCCAGAGGCGGGACCTTTATCGAGATCGGCAAGACCGAAATCTGGGATGCCGGAAAGGTCGCGGAGAGATATCCCGGCATCAGCTATCATGCACTCTACCTCGGCGATGTGGCGGCGGCTGATCCCGCGATGATGCGTGAACGGCTCGACAGCATTCTTGCCGACATGGGGGATGGCGGAACGCTGAAGCCGTTGCCGCAGACCGTGTTCAGTCTCGAGGAGGCCGAGCGCGCGTTCAGGTACGTGGCGCAGGGCCTGCACACCGGTAAGGTGGTGCTGACGCAGCAGCGCGGCGCCGAGATACGTCGCGACGGCACCTATGTGGTGACGGGCGGGCTGACAGGGCTCGGGCTCACAACGGCGCGCTGGCTCGCCGAGCAAGGGGCGGGCGGCGTCCTGTTGCTCGGCCGTCGCGCGCCGAGCGAGGAGGCACGGGCCGTCATCGCGGAGATCGAAGCGCTGGGCACTCGGGTGCTCACCGCACAGGTCGATGTCGGCGACACGGCTGCGCTCTCTTCCGTGCTTGATGATGCGCGCCGGAAGATAGGCCCGATCCGTGGCGTGATTCATGCGGCCGGCGTGCTCGACGACGGCATGATGAGCGAACAGACGCCGGAGCGCTTCGCACACGTGATGGCGCCCAAGGTTCGCGGCGGTTGGGCGCTGCACAAGCTGACGCTCAGGGATCCGTTGGATTTCTTCGTACTGTTCTCGTCCGGAGCGGCGCTGCTCGGGTCGCCCGGTCAGAGCAACTATGCGGCGGCCAACGGCTTCCTCGATGGACTTGCCCATTACCGCCATGCGCGTGGCCTGCCGGCGCTCAGCATCAATTGGGGTAGCTGGGCCGAAGTAGGCATGGCCGCCGGTGTCGGCGCCGATCACCACCGCCGGTGGTCCGCGATGGGTCTGGAGATGATCACGCCGACCTCCGGCATGGAGATGCTGGGGCAGATGATCCGGAGCGGGGCGGGCCCGCAGGTTGCCGCGGTTCCGCTGGTGCGGACACGCCTGCCTGCAAATGTGGCGCCATTCTACCGGGAACTGGTGAACCGTCAAGACGCAAAGGTCGATGCCGCGCCGCCGATCAATATCATGGGCGACCTGCGCGCGGCTGAGCCCTCCAAGCGTCAGGCCATCCTGGACAGCTTCCTTGCGGATCAAGTGCAGCGCGCACTTGCGCTGCCGGCGTCCCAGGCGGTGGATCGGCATGAATCACTGCTCAATCTCGGCATGGACTCGCTGATGGCGATGGAATTGCGTAACAGGCTGCTGAGTGCGATCGGCGTGCGCGTTGCGGTGGCCGATCTGCTGGAAGGGGCGAGCGTCACCGACATCGGGCGCATGCTGATGCGCGACCTGGTCATAGAGGATGCCGAACAGGCACTCGTCGCGGCGGATGCAGGAGTGGGAGGAGG
>CAWEYO010000019.1:0-157600 GCA_963813315.1 uncultured Alphaproteobacteria bacterium
GAAGTTGGCCAATTGATTCCTTCGCCTCGGCAAGATCGCTCGTCTCGTGACCTTCTGTGAACCATGTATACGCCGGAACGAGCACGTTGCGGGCCATCCTGTCGTGACCTTCGGAACGGTACAGCCGCGCGAGGCTCAGCGCCGCTTTCAGCTCCAGCGATTTGGCGCCTTGCTTGCGGGCTAGCCTCAGGGCCTCATGAAAGCAGCCTTCGGGGGACTGGTCGGGCGAGTTCGAGCCTCAGCAGCAACTCGCCCTTTATGCGCAAGAGCTCGGGTACACGATGCTTGGCGCCCGAAGCGGCAACTATCTCGAACGCCTCTTCCAGTAGGGACAGTCCCTCGGCGACCCTTCCGCACTCGCCACAGGCTTCGGCGAGCACGCAAAGCCGGTACTCATTGTCCAGGGTCCCTGCCGCGGTACACGCGGCGATGCCGCCGCGCAGTTCCACAATGCCTTCCCCGTAGTGCCCCTCCTGCATAAGCACCCATCCCATCTGGACCTTAGCGTCGGCGACCAGGCCCGGCACCGCCAGCTCATT
Organism: uncultured Alphaproteobacteria bacterium; assembly: GCA_963813315.1. Classification (GTDB taxonomy): domain Bacteria; phylum Pseudomonadota; class Alphaproteobacteria; order Rhizobiales; family Rhizobiaceae; genus CAWEYO01. Next base: position 540 of record CAWEYO010000019.1, read on the forward strand.
CGCGACTTCGCTCCAATTCTCTAGCAGTCGCCGCGCCTCGCCGGCTTCGTGCCGCATCAGGTGCAGATCGGTTAGGGCGTGCTCGGCCATCAACCAGCTTAAGGGATGAGAGACATGCTCTGCCAGCGCGACCCCCTCCCGCGCGCGCTGCAGGGCCTGGTCTGGATAGCCGCGGAGCCAAAGCAGGAGCGCAGAGTGCATTCGACAACAGACGCCGGGATCATGTCCGGAATAGGCAAATGTCAGCGAATGATGCCGCTCCGGATCATAGATTGCGAGGCCACGGTCGACGTGCTTTTCGGCGGCCGCGTAGTCTCCCAACCGGGACCTCGTTGCCCAAAGGCGATGGTGGGCCTCGATCAGCAGGCTTTCATCGCCTTTGGATTGCGCAAGTTCCAGGCATTGTTGGCCCCGCTCGTCGGAAGCGCGCAGGTTTCCAGTGACCGCATAGTAAGATGCTTCGCCGACGAGCGCGACGAACAACTGGTCCTCGTCGCCGAGCTTTTCGCTGAGACCCGCACTCTCGAAAAAGCCTGCAAAACCTCGGGCGCGCCAAACCTTTTGTCGCCTTCATGCCCAGGCCGAGAGCGCTCTGGAATTGAAGTTCCTGTCGCTGATGCTCCTCAGTGTCTGGCAGCGCATCAATCAGCTCGATTCCTCTGCTCAGGTGGGCGATGGCCTCGTGATTGGCCGATCGCCTCAACGCCGCCTGCCCGGCCTGAGCCAATACGGCATCGCCTGATCGGGCAAGCCGCCAGCGCTGTAGTGATGGGCCAACGTCTCGGGTTCAGCTGAGGCGACTTCCGGAAATCCGGATTCCAGCTTTGCGGCAATGGCCGCGTGCAGCTTTTGACGCCGGGTCTTCAGCAGACTCTCATAGGCGGTGTCCTGAACCAGCGCGTGCTTGAACGTGTAGGTCGCCTCCGGGGGAATTCCGCTGCGAAAGACGAGTTCGGAGTCTTCGAGCTGCCGCATGGCCTGCTCAAGGCTTGTGCTGTCGCGATCGAACAGCGCAGCCAGCAGCCGATGGTGAAAGAGGCGGCCGATGCAGGCGCCGGCCTGAGCCACCTCCTTTGCCTGGCCGAGCCTGTCGAGGCGGGCCATCAGCGAGTCCTGCAACGTCGACGGAACCGCCAGCAGAGGTAAGGGACTCGACAGCACATACCGATCTCCGGCATCCCTCAGAAGGCCGGATTCGATTACGGTCTTCGTCAGCTCCTCAACAAACAGTGGCACCCCGTCGGTCTTCGCCAGGATTTGGTCCTTAACCTCAGGCGGCAAGGACTTGCCACCGGCGATCCGGTCGGCGATCGCTGCTCCCTCACCGCGGTCCAGCCGGCTGAGCGCCAATTGCGTGACGTGCGGCAGCCTCGTCCAAGGCGGTTCGAACTCCGGCCGGAAACTGATGACCAGAAGGACTCGCAGCTCCGGGAGACGGTCGATCACCGTACCGAGCCATTCGCTGGTCGTTGGATCAATCCAATGCGCATCTTCGACAATCATCAGGACGGGCTGGCGGGCCGCGGTCGCAGTGAGCAGCTCGATCAGTGCGAGCCCAGTGCGGACCTTTTGCTCTTGGGCGGTCAGCTTCAGCGGCGGATAGCGGGCGCTCCCATCGATCGACAGCAGGTCGGCCAACAATGTGGAGAGCTCGGGGAGATCGGAGTTCGTCCTCCGCAGCAGCAGATCGAGCTTGTCCAATTTCGTATCGTTGCTGTCCTCGAGGCGTATGCCTGTGGCCCGCTCGAGCTGCTTGATGACAGGATAAAACGCGCTGTTGCCGTGATACGCCGAACAGAAATAGCGCAGCATGGTGCACGGCTCGGAACGAGTCCGCTCCAGGATCGCGGCAATCAGACGAGACTTTCCGATACCCGGCTCGCCCGAGAGAAGCACCACTTGTCCGTCAGCGGCGCGAGCGTGCTGCCATGTCTGCAGCATGACTTCGAGTTCTTGGTCCGGCCGATCAGCGCTGTCGGCAATTCGTGTCGTGCTTCAAAGAGGCTCTCCACATCGGCATCGCCGGCGATGCGCCACACGCGCACCGGGGTTGTGAAGCCTTTGAGCTCCGGCCGGCCAAGGTCGACTGTCTCGAACAAGCCGGCGACCAGTCTTTGCGTGCTGCTCGATGCAACGACCGTATTCGGTTCGGCCATTGCCTGCAGGCGCGCCGCCAGGTTTGGCGCCTCGCCGACGACGGCCTCTTCCTGCGCCGATCCCTCGCCGATCAGGTCGCCGACGACCACCAGGCCGGTGGCAATGCCGATGCGCGCCGAAAGAGCATCGCCGCGCGGAGTCTTCAGGCTGTTGATTGCCGGAATCACTGCCAAGCTGGCACGAACCGCGCGTTCCGCATCATCCTCATGCGCGCGCGGCCAGCCGAAATAGGCGAGCACGCCATCGCCCATGAGCTTGGCAACATAACCCTCGTATCGTGCAATCTCTGCCGACACTGCACTCTGGTAGGCACGGAAGACGTCGCGCATTTGTTCCGGATCAAGCCGCTGTGACAACTCGGTCGAACCCACGAGGTCGATGAACACCACGGTCAGCTGCCGCCGCTCGGCCTCGCGTGCAGGCAGCGCAGACCCCAGAGCGGAAGCGGAACTCATGGGCGACATGGTATCGTCGTCCAGCGCGGCAATCGCCGCCAGAATCTTGCGACGCGGGCCGACGGGAAGACCCAGCTCCCTCAGATCATCTTCTGTGAGATGCCGAAGCGCATCGAAATCAACTTCGTTCGCGATGAACGCCTCTGCGTACTTGTCCAACCCGAGGCGGGCCAGCCAAGAGGCGATGTCCGGCATGAGGTTACCTCGCTGCCCGGAAACCTATCACGGCGGTCGTGTGACAGACAGCAACACTCTGCAATTCATACTTCCGCTACTAGGCGCAAACACATTCGTTAAGGCGGCTTGATGAATGGCGGCTCGTCATCCGATCCGGACCTTGGGATTTTGCGATCGGACGGCGGCAACGGGTCAACTCGCGACCAACAGCGCTCGATCCGAAAGGCTACATTCACATCGGAACTTTGCCGTTCGTCCTATCCGTCGGAACGAGCGGGGAGCGCCACGAGCTGCCGTCGGGGGGAGCCGTCTGGAGGGCTGGTTTGGTGGCGACAAGTGGTCGTACGAACCACACGGCCTCATCAGGGGACACGGGGGGCAGCATTCTGCTTCTCGCACCGGGCCAGAAAGTCGACGCTCGCCTCGCGCGGGGCGTCGATAGAGGGCGATCCAGTGACTGTATGCTACCGAGTAGCCCAGCCGGAGGGGCGGTGATGGCGCGCGACCTTAGAGCGGGGATAATCTTACGTTGAATCGTTTATGGATTCCGGTTGGGTTAGGATTGTGATTCTAGATGCTGGCTGGATTGGAGGCCAGCATCTGATGCCGAAGGCCTATTCTCTTGATCTTCGCAAACGGGCTGTTTCTCTGGTGCTCGACGGCGAGAGCGTCCGGTCTGTCGCGACGGCGCTTGATGTCAGCGTTTCGAGCGTCGTGAAGTGGTCGCAACGCAACCGGTCGCCGGGGAGTATGGCTCCCGGTCGGGCTGGGGGCCGGCTTCGGCCTTCGCCGCTTGCGCCGCATCGCGCCTGGCTTGTGGAGCGGATCGGCAGCGGCAAGCATGTCACCTTGCGCGGTCTTCAGGCCGAGCTTGCCGAGCGCGGGACGAAGGTTGATTACCGGACGGTGTGGATCTTCGTGACGCCGAAGGACTGAGTTCAAAAAAAGCCGTTCTGCCAAGCGAACAGCGTCGACCTGATATCGCGCGACGGCGGGCCCAGTGGAAGAAGTATCAGAGCCGCCTTGATCCGCGGCGGCTGGTATTCATCGGCGAGACTCGGGCCAAGACCAACATGGCACCGATCCGGGGCTGGGCACCGCGCGGCCAAAGGCTGCAGGCACGGGTCCCGCACGGGCACTGGAAAACGCTGACCCTGATCGCCGCGCTGCGCTGCGACCGCATCGATGGCCGTGCGTGTTCGACGGCCCCATCGATGGGCGAAGCTTCACTGCTTATGTCGAACAGGTTCTCGTTCCGACGCTCGTGCCCGGCGACATCGTCATCCTGGACAATCTCGGCTCCCACAAAGGACAGCCGGTGCGAGAAGCGATCCGGAGGGCCGGAGCCAAGCTCTTCTTCCTACCGCCCTACAGCCCCGATCCTCAATCCGATCGAACAGGTCTTTGCCAAACTCAAGCAACTCACGCGTGCCGCCGCCGCACGAACCATCGAGGCAACATGGAAAGCCGCAGGCAACCTGCTCAAACGCTTCCAACCAGACGAACGCAGAAACTACTTCGTCAATGCAGGATACGCTTCAACGTAAGATCATCGGGCCTGGCTGGAAGAGTTGGGGCTCGGGAAATGTCGAGATCTTCGTCACAAACGACGTCGATTTCGACTTGCTACCCGAGCTCGACAATGGTGATCTCAGCGGCTGGGCATCTCGCTCGGGCATCGCAAGCGGTTGTTGCGCGCGATTGCCGAGCTGAGGGCAGCGCCGGAGCACGGTGCCGGCCTCGCGCCGAACACGTAGCGTCATCCGGTCCGGAACGCAGGCAGCTCACCGTGATGTTCATCGATCTCGTTGGATCGACCGCGCTCTTGGGGCCGGCTGATCCCGAGGAGATGGGAGAGCTGCTGCGCGCTTCCAAACGCGCCTATTTTCGACCTTGAATCGCTGAGCATCGAGGCCGCGTGAAATCGAATTGTCAGCTTGTGACAAACCGGTAGGCGCTGCCCCTTACGCTCAACAAAGCCAGTGCCCGGGAAGGGCAGATGAGCGCCGACAAGCCGTTGTTTGTCCGTAGCGAGCTGGTCGAGGAGGCGCAGACGGGTCGCTATTCCGCGGTCAGCATCGTGATCGAGCGGAACCCTCCACGATGGATACTGGAATGAGATCAGGGCGTGCGTGAGCGCATCTCCGGCAATAACCGAGCCTCGTCATCTGCGACCTCCAAAGAGATGTGACCCGGCGTATGCCTGGCGTGTCAACCACGCGAACGCCGCTGACGATTTCATCGTCTCCCCGCACCATCGTCATCTTGTCCTTGATCCGCGAGAAGTGGTTCTTCGCACCTGCTGGCGATCTAGGCGGCCCGCTCCTTCGGAAATACCGCCGGCAGCTTCCGCACTACATCAGGATCTGCCCAAACGTTCCATTCAATGGCTGAAACGAAATAGGTCTGCGTTCGGATAGATGGGGCTGTCGTTGGCGTCGAGAACGCCCCAAAGATGGTCTGGATGGCCGTGGGTCAGCACCACCTTCGTGATGGCGGCTGGTTGGATGCCGGCGGCCCTGAGATTTTCGACGAGCTTTCCCGCCGAGGGCTGATGGCGCGGGCCCGTGCCGGCATCGACCAGGATCACATCCGATCCCTTGCGGATTATTGTGACGTTGTTTGCCAGTTGAAGCTGTTCGCCACCTTGTCCGGCCGCCTTCAGCACCGCCTCGCGCTCGGACTTCGGAGCCTCCGGAGCGACCAGGAAGCCCGTCGGCAGAACGAAATGTCCATCACTCACCACCAGCATTTCAAGGTCTCCAGACTTGAGGATGGTTCGTGTGTTTGCCTGTCCCGGTCGAGCAGGAGTGATGGTGCCGCCACTGACTGCAAGCGCGCCTGCGGCAGCGGCGACGAGAAAATGACGGCGGGCTATCCGCGGCGTATGCGACTTCGACATAGCTATCCTCCTGCAGAAACCGAGCCTTGCTGCGGTTCGACCTGGTCCCGGCGGTGGCACGCTCTCGCTTAAAGAGGCGGAGCGAGCTAATATCTTGCAGCACCGCGACGAGTGCTGTCCTGGAGAAAGGCTGGAGGTTTGCCGGAGAAAATCCGGATTCTTTGCGGCGGCGTCAGAGCGCACGGCCTGGATCCGAAGCGGTGAGGACACGAAATGATCTTTACCTTTGGCAACTGCGAGATCGATTGCGACATGCTCGAGTTGCGTCGAGATGGCGTGTCCATCCATATCGAGCCGCAAGTATTCGACGTTCTGGCTTATCTCGTCAGGCATCGGGACCATGTCGTAAGCAAGGACGAACTGATTCAGGCGGTTTGGGACGGCCGGGTCGTATCGGATGACGCCGTGACCAGCAGGATCAATGCGGCGCGGCGCGCGATTGGGGACACCGGCAAGGAGCAGCGGTTCATTCAAACAGTCCCGCGCCGAGGCTTCCGCTTCCTCGGCGAGATGCATGAGTGCGCCAGCGATGCGGGGAATTCCAGATCAGTGACCTGGCCGATCGTGCCTCTCTCGACTTCGGACAGAACCGGTCAAGCAGCAAGTCCGTTTCTGCAAAGCGTCGGATGGCGTGCATCTGGCTTTTTCGGCGGTGGGCAGCGGGCCACCTTTGGTCAAGACGGCCAACTGGCTCAACCACCTCGAATTCGATTGGCAGAGCCCGGTCTGGTCTCCGCTGTTTACGCGGCTTGCCGCGCGGCATCGTCTCATCCGGTACGACGAGCGCGGCACCGGGCTCTCCGATCGCGACGTTCCGGACTTCTCCTTCGAAGCTTTTGTCCGCGACCTCGAAGCGGTAGTGGATACGCTACGGCTCGATCGCTTTGCGCTGTTCGGCGTGTCGCAAGGCGCACCCGTCGCCATTGCCTATGCGGTTCGACATCCTGAACGCGTATCCCGGCTAGTGTTGTCCGGCGGCTTCGCACAGGGCTGGCGCAGAGAGGGGCAATGCGAGCGAAGTCGCCCGGGCGGAAGCGTCGATCGTTCTCATCCGGGAGGGCTGGGGGCAGGACAATCCGGCTGCCCGTCAAATGTTCACGTCGCTGATCATTGCGGACGCGACCCGTGAGGAGATGGAATGGATGAGCGAGTTGGAGCGCCAGACGGCTTCGGCCGAAACCGCAATACGCCTGCTCCAGGTGATCGGAGACATCGACGTCATGGACTTGCTGCCGCAGCTCTCGGTTCCGGTGCTGGTGCTTCACAGCCGCGGGGATGCGCGCGTTCCCTTTGAACAGGGGCGACAGCTCGCACAGGCAATTCCCAACGCCCGCCTTGTTCCGCTCGAAAGCAAGAACCATCTCATCCTTTCCCACGAGCCCGCATTCCCACGCTTTCTCGACGAGATGCGCAGCTTTCTCGATGAGCCCGATGAAGACGCACCGACCGATAGGTCTGTCGGCGCCCGCGTCTAACGCAATGCGCAATCTCGAGGACGCGTCGAATGACTGCTTTCCACGTCCGTAGCTATCGCCCGTGATTCGCACATGTAAGGGCCGCCTAGGGTCATGGGCGTGAGTTCGGCCGTGGGGAAGCGAATTTCCGTAAAGTATCGATCCCGGACACGGCGACACGGTGCCGTGCTGATCGTTGTTATCGCTCATCCCGCCAGATCACCTTTTGGACCGTTCTGACCTCGGCCAGGCGGCGGAGCTTGATTGCCTGCCGTTCGGCAGCGGACGGGCGTTCAAAGCTCGCCCGTTTCCATTCGGTCTTCTTGCATCGCTCGCAGCGCATCCGAATGGCGTTGGCCGGAATGTCGCCGAGGAGCCGCTGCAGATCGGCTGGCGCATACTAGTGTTTCACGCTGCAGTAGACGCAAGCTACGCCAACCAATTGACCGGAATGATGTGCCTTGGAGAGCGTCCATGCGCTCGGTCGCTGTTTCCTGCGCGGAGGACTTTGCGACCTCAAACCTTGGCGGAGAAAGCGGAGCGTCCCTACCGGTAGGGTCGAGTGGAAAGCTGGCCCCCGCTCCTCCTGCTGCCGCAGCCCGGCAGGGCGCGAGCAGCGCCGCAGTCCACGAGCGTTTTTGAGATGGACACGCGATTTCAGGCACCCGCCAAGACCTCGAGGCGTTCGAGCAGTGGACCCAATTAAAACAACCAACCCGCGATACCTGGACGGCGCAGACTGACCGACGCGTGTCGGATTCTGTGTCGGATGCGAGAGCGTGTCGGATACGAGGATTCAAATCCGACACGTAAAAGTACAGCGAAATTATACAGTTAGCGCCGACGGGTCGGATGTGTCGGATGTGTCGGATGTTTTGAGGAGTGCGAAAAGAGATCTATTTTGTAAATTTAGATTGCGCCGAAACGAAGGAGCAACCATGAGTAGCGACGAGAGCGCGTAGCTCAAGTGGAAAATTGCCCAACTGAACATATGTAGGGGTAGATGCGCGAAACTTAGGACATGGAGCGTGCTGGCGATAGCGGAATTTGTTCCAAAGTGAAAGACCGGTGAGAGACGGTTTGCCGCACACGTCACGACAATCTAGATAAGCCATTGGGATTGCTGGTGCTGCGAAAGAGGACGGAACCCAAAACCTTCCACGTCCCAGGGAAATGCCCGGCCGTTGCCAGCTGCGGCTATTGAGGGTTTGACGAAGACTGCGTCTGCTCGGCCGCGCCGAATGCGACGGTGAGCAGTTCCGCGACGATCGCCGCGAATCCCGCCGCCCCATTGCGCGACTGCATCTTCGCGACCTGATCGTCCGAAATCTCATAGCCCGCTCCGCGCAGCCCCGCACCGACCATCCGGATCATGTCCAGCGCCGACAGCCTGCCGGATGAGAAGCGCTCGACCAGCGCGTTGAGATCATCGGCAGCGTATGCTGCTTCCAGTTCCGCCAGAGCGCCGAGCGTCAGGCAGAGCCGGTATTCCTGTCCGTCGAGTTCGGCGGCGATCTCGCCGCGGCGGCGATTGGCTATCATGGCGTCACCGTGAAGCTGATGGGCCCCGCCAATTCCAGCGCGATCTCGAAGGTCACTTCGCCGTCATGCGCGCCTGTGTATTCAAGCGCCGTCATCTGAAACAGCCCGGCCACGATGCCGAAACTTGGCACCGCCAACTGCCAGGCCACGATGTCGCCGGCAAAGAAGCGTGTTCTGATCATTGCGTCGGACTCCGCATCCTTGAAAATGCCCGATCCGCTGATTGCTGCGCGCTGCACACCGCTTCCGGCCAACAGTTCACGCCAGCGGCCAGCTGAATCCGCATCCGTTATGTCGACCGTTTCGCTGTTGAATGCAATGCGCTTGGAGCGCAGTCCGGCCACCGTCACGAAATTGCCGAAACCGTTGTATCGATTTGAGCAGAAGGTCCTTGCCCTTCAGCGCACCGGTTAATCGAAGCCCTTTAAAATTAATGGGATGGATCAAGTTCTGAGAGGCAGAAATTGCCCATGTAATGCCGTATGTAATGATGAGCCCGCGTTTTCGGCCAGGGAATTGCCGGTCATCCACCGCTCCAAGAGGCGTCACGAAAGGTCGCCGGAGTCTGTAGTTTCGTTAGGTTATCAACAGTGAATCAGCGACGCGCCCTCGAAGAGATGGTTTTCGGAGCGTCGGCCGGCCCAAATCAAGCGGATAGCGCGCCCCTTCCACGAATAATGGCCGCGTTATTTCAGTCACAGTGTTTTCTCCAGCAGTTCGAAAATGCCAGCGCTGACGAGTCGTGGCGCAGGCGAGCCGCACCGAGCACGTTTTAGGTCGTTCCGGCATCGACAGCGATCGCTTGCTGGTGGGATAAGTTCGCCGTGCTGGTCGTTTGCGTGTCGGCAATGCCCTACGCCGGGCCTTCCGCTGCAACGACCCCTACTCCGGTATGCACATGGCCAGCGCCCACCCCCCGGGCGCCGCTCCTGTAAGGTGAGCGCTGTGCAACCGGTTCGCAAGATTGCGGAAGGGCGGCCGCCCTGCTTCGTCGCCTATTCTCTTGAGCCGCCAGCCAGTCGGGAAACGCATCCCGAGAGAGCCTTAGGGCGTCAATTCATCATGGTCACGTGGATCTTCACAACGACATTACCCCTCACCACTGCCTCCCCTGCCCGGCCTGCAAGGTGTGCCCAATGATCGTCGCTGTTTGTAAATGCCAGCGGCCATCGTCTGATCCTTCATCTGATGTGCCGCGACAGAAAGGTTATTTTCCCGCCGTCGCTTTTGGCGCCAGTCCCGAACGGGTCGGGAGTACGAATTTCTTCGGGCAGTTGACTCTTAATCAGCGGGTCCACAGTTCGATCCTGGGCACACCCACCAAAAACTTACAATAAATGCAGGTAGTTAGCAGTTGGCCGGCAAAATCGGTTCTTGCTTTGCGTCGAATTCGCGTCCATTTTCGCGTCCAAGCTGGAGTGCTTGGCGGGCTCGTGGACGAGTGATTTGTCGTTTCCCGCACCCGAGAGCACTGCCGGCAACCCGATCGTGCGTCGGCGAGGCCCGCGCGGGAAAGCGGAGCGGGAAACATACGTGGTGGTTAACCGAGCTTTAGCGAAACCGGGAAAGTTTGGAGCCTGCACCTGGAGACCTGACGTAGTGCCCGGCAGACCCGCCCTGCCGGGCAGTTTGCTTTTTCGAGCCCTATTTCCGCCGAAGCGCCGGAGTTGCCTACTGCGCGCAATGTCCGGTCCCACCTTGCCGAAACAGTGATCGCGCCTTAGCGACGCTAATTCACAATTTGGTTTGAACCCCATCCTCTCCGCCATAGACCCCGAAGCATCTAATTGTAATAATTGCCTTTTTCTCGATACTAGCCTTACGATCTCAAAGTTTGTCTCAAGTTTCCGCACCGGGCATACCTGGGCAACCGGGGACTGCCATGAGAGCGCATCAGCTAAGTCGCGAGCCGCGGTCGTCTTCGTGACCACAGCTTTTGCCGCGCGGAACACCCTTTGAGGCGAAGCCCTCACGGCAGGTTCGTTCTCCTTGCGCGTACCATCATCTCTAGCTCTGCGCGCGGTATGACACGCAAGGCGCTTCGCTCGTCCAGTCCTCGGAACATGTCGGCGATCCGATCACGGCGCGCCGCAGCTCGCCTCGAGCTTTTTCTCGGCGCTCAGGGCGATTGGCCCCGTAAGCTGAAGGTCGGCGAACCGGTTGCGGATGAGGTGACAATTGGCCTCCGCCCCCTGGAATGCTTCGTCGGTCCAGAACCGTCTCTCGGGGCGCCAGTAACCGATTTCGTCAAAAAAGGAGACGCCGAAGTAGTAGTCGGACGGGACGGAACTGAAGAAACTCTCGTCGGGCGCAAAAGACCCGTCCGGCTGCAGCGACTGGTCCAAGGCCCAGCGCAGCATCCCACGCATCGCTTCGCGAGCACGAGCACGTTGGTCCTCGGTCATGTGAGGCCATGCATAACGAAAGATTTTCACGACGTCGTAGTTGTTGTGATTGTTTGAACTGAGCCCATAGCGCCATCCATAGGGATAGGGCTCGTTTGCGATATCGAAGGTTGTCTCAATGATCTGTGGCCAGTACTGAACATCGCCACGCAAGTAAGAGATCAGGTGAAACGTAATGCTGAGGTCTATGGTCCGGTAGAGGCGGTCCCCGACTTGGTACCAGGCGCCCCAATAGCCGGTGACAGGATCCTGCCACGCATCAAGAAACTGACGCATGTCCGCCCGAATTTGGGTGATTCCGGCACCGCCCCGATCGCGCAGCAGCCCCTCCACCTGGTCCTCCAGGTACGCCTGCCAGTAGGCCTTGAACCCAAGCTGCATGTAGCTGTCGCTTAGGCCATTCAGTTCGGAACGATGGTCGATCCCCTCCAGCGCAATATTCGAGACGAGAAGCGGCGCCAACAGGGCTAGCGCATCTTTGCTTGAGCGAATGTCTGGTAGGAGATTAAGGGCGTAGTTGGGCGTGGTGTCATTCTGGTGCAATTCCTGGAGCTTTAACGTGGTCGCTTCCAGTTTCATGAACATCGGTTCGAAGCAAGCGCCCCAACTCCCATCCACCGGCGACTGCTGCGCGACATAGCCTTGATCGTCATTTTCGAGGCTCGCTTCCAAATCGCGAATGCGGCGCTCGATTGCCTCGAAATCGGCGGTGTAGATGGCGCGCCACTTGGCTTCCAGAAAGATTTGGATGCTGCACTCGCGGCTGCGACGGGCGTTCTGATCGTCGGCAAGTCGCTTGCCGAGCGCGCGGACACGGCGCAGGGCATCTTCCCGGCGCTCTAGGGTCGCGAGATCGTACTTCACCCATTCCTTGGCAAGGAGTGCCTTTGCCTCCGACCCGACCAGCAACACGCTCTGCTCGCGCAAACGGCGCACGTCGTCGGCAACATCGGCATCGGCGGACGCAACGCCAAGGGCGAACTCGCCAATACGAACAGAAATAAACGCCTCACCCCGCGACCCCTTGAGTTCGCCATGCTGCTCAGGCCGAGCGTCAGCCAGACGCCCCGGTGGAGCGGCACTTTGCCGCCGAACTCTATGCACTTCGAAGATTAGTACCCTGAGTCCTTCGGGGCGAGACCGATATCATGGAAGACCCTAGTCAGATCGCGACGATTAAACGTCGTTCAAACGAGCGGTAATCGAATGCGCTACAGGATGATGATATCGGCGATTGGGGTTGCCGCCCTTGATCCTCCCGGTTGCCCCAGCGGCCGCACAAGGCCAGATGCCCCGCTGCCGATGATAACGGCCTGCGGCCCAGCCTCGGGGGCCGCAGGGCAGGCATCTTGATCCGACATCAGCTGTCGGCTGCCATGCTGCTGGTCATGGCAGCCAGAGTGTCGTCGATCTGCCGCTTGCCATTGCTGACTGTAAACTAAGAGGCGGTGGTGCTCTTCAGCGCGTCCCGCAGCGCCTGTTCCTTTGTTTCGTCGAACGATGTCTTGAGGACTACCCCGCCATACCCCTTGATCGCCGCCAGCACCTTGTCGGTCGTTATTTCCTGCACGAGCACGAACAGGGCCGCGCTTCCAGGTTCAATGGTTTCCGCGAGCTTCTTCATGAACGGGTCGTTGATGCCGACGTCGGTGAGCGCACCGCCGAGCGCGCCCGACGCCGCGCCCGCGGCAACGCCGATCAGCGGGTTCAGGAACAGCACTCCGATCAGCAAACCCCACATGCTGCCCGTCGCTGCGCCGGCAGCTGTCATGTTCATCATCTGGTTCAATTTCACGCTGCCCAACTCGGTCTTCGTTGCGATAACCGCGTCGCCAATCTTGATGAGATGTTCAACTTGAAGTTCGAACAGGCGCTTGCGTACCTCTTCCGCCTTTTCTTCATTGGGGTAGACAATGACAACAAGGTTAGACATGGCTGGTTCCTTTCACGGACACCCCCACCCGTCGGCACGGACGATGCCTGAATGCGCGATCGGATGGAACCCCGATTGCAACGCTGACCAGTTTTCTTGTACATTTGTTCCCCGATTGGGCGCCCGTCGTTACGCCGGCATCGCAAAATCCGGGTCGAGCGAGACACGGTCGTGGCTGCCATGAAATGGGCCCTGCCCGAGCCCCCGATCTACCTTCGTGATCTTCACCGAAGACGAGTGCCGGTGGGTCTCGGCTACTTCACCGGCGCCATGGCATCAGGTTCGGTCCAGCCGGCCTTGCGCAGGCCGTCTACGTAGGCGTCGATGGTGCTGTCGAGCATGTGGAAGCGGCGGCAGACGGCGGCGGGATCGCGGTTGAACGCCGGCGACTGCTTCAGCCATCGTGGCCAGTGCCTCCTGCGCCGCGGCGTGGTTTCCAAGTGCGCCGTGGGCGATGGCAAGAAGCGACACCCCGGTGTAATCCCCGGCCGCCGAGTGCTCGGCCGAGGCGAGCATCTCGCGGTAGCGACCCTCGAGGTAGAGGTGGAGCGTGGTCGTATCGTAGTAATAGCCCGGCGGGTCTATGCTCCGCGCGATCGCACGCTCGCTATAGGGGAGACCCTCCTCCCAGCGGCCGCGAAAGGCCAGCCGCCAGCCAAGCTGCGCCAGCGTATCGGGGTCGTTAGGGTTGAGCGCCAGCGCCTTGCGCTGGATGCGCTCGGACTCGTCGAAGTTGTCGAGGTGGTACTGGACCGCCGAAAGCGCCCGCAGCGCGACAACGTTCTCCGGGTCTATCGCGACCGCCTTGGAGGCAAAGTCGAGCGCCTGGCTCATCTCGCGCGGGACCTCGGCGTCCGGCACGAAGCCGAGGCGGGCGGCATCGAGGTGCAGCCAGCCGAGCAGAGCCCAGGGCTCGGGATAGTCGGGGTCGCGCTCGACCGCAGTCTCGAGGCAGGTAAGGACCGGCTGGCGGAGCTCGTCCCGGAAGGTGCGGCGGTAGGTGTAGGCCCGCAGCACGCAGGCGTAGCTAGCCATGCTCGGCTCGAAGCCGCCCGCCAGGAGCGCCGTCATTTCCCTGTTGAGAACGCCGTGGGGCTCGCCCAGCGCCGTCGAGATGCTGGCGGCAAGCTCAGCACGGATGCCGAGTAGTGCGCCGGGCGTTGGCGTGCGGTCGAAGGTCTGGCTCCATACGACACGACCGGTCCGTGCATCGAAGAGTTGCGCCCCCACCCGCACCGTCGTCGCGTCGGAGCTGACGTTCCCTTTGACGACGTAGCTTGCCCCGATGTCATGTCCCACCGTCAACGGGTCGGCATCGGCGTCCAGGCTGAAGCTCGCAGGCACCGAATAGAGCCTGAACCCCTCGAACTGCATCAGGTCGGTGATCAGATCCTGGGTCACGCCAGAAGCAAGGAAGCGGTCGTCCTCGCCGGCGCTTAGCGTCTCGAAGGGCAGGACGACAACGGCCGGACCGCGCACCGCCTCCGAACCCGACATCGAGCGGTCGGGGAGCCAGATCCACAGCCCGCCGGCCGCGATGAGGAGCGCGACGGCGAGCAGGCCGGCCAAGATGCTGAAGCCCGGCGGCGCGCGCCTGGCCACCACAGCTCCATCCGCCTCGTCGGACGCCGGTGCTGCGCCCGTTGCCGCGACAACCGTCCCGCCCCCGGCTTCGCGTTCGGTGACATCGGAGGGCGGCGCCTCCGTCGGCGCCTGGTGCCATTTGAAATGCGGGACGTACTGGCCTTTCGGAATGGTGATACGCACGGGGTCCCGGGCGCCGGCATCGACGTAGTAGCTGTCAAGGTCGCGTCTCAGACGCCGGGCTTCGAAGCGGACAACCGGACTCGGATTGTGGATCGAGCGTCCCGTCGTGGCCAAAAACCGCAAGCCCGAGCGAATACCCTTTCAGCCCGTCGGCATGTCCCGCGAGCGTCTCTTCCACCAGGTACCGGAGGAACGCCCGTCGCCGCGGGCTCGCCTGGAGAGCCGCACTGTCCAGGATACGTTCCAACTGCGCGTGGATCGCGTCTGGCGGCGGACTAGCTGACACCGTCCCGCGACCGGACGAGTCGAGTGTTGGGGCCATCGAACCCCCTCCAGGCCAGTCCTATGTCTCCAAGCCAGTCCTATAAAGCAAAACGGCTGCCGCACAAGCTAGGTGATCGCAGCACAAGCGCGTAGCCCCGTAGATGACGCCTGTGTGACGATCCCGCTAGCGGGTCAGCCTTGCCGTGCCCCGCCCCCAAAGGGGGTGCGCACATGTGCGCACCCGTGCGCACCTACCGCCGTGCAGACTTCAGCGCGATCATCCTCCGTTGCAACGACCTCGCTGACAGGGCGGTGCAAGTATGTGGCCAAGGATAGCCGCCGTCGGGACTAGGTTCCCAGAGCGCGAACTCGAGATACATCGGCAGTACGCTCGCGACCCGACGTTCAGGGAGATCTGCGAGGACTACGACGAGGTGCTCAAGGCGCTTCGACACTGTGAGGTGGCCGGACCCGCCGGAGCGGCGAGTGTGGAGGACTTCCGCCGGATACGGGACGAACTCGAGGCGGAGATCCTCGGGATCCTCGACGACCCGCGCAGACGCCGTCCGCACCCTAACAGAGGTTGAACCAGACGGCGCTCCGGATCCGACCCGTGCGCCACATTTCGAAACCAGCCTCGGCCACACCGGCAAGGCTGTCCCGATGAAGGAGGATGACTGACATGAAAGCAGCAAGCACTTGTATTGCGGCCGCTATGACCGTCGGCGCTGCGCTGCTGGGCAGCACGGCGCTGGTGCACGCCCAGGAGCAACCCAAGCCCAACATCCTGTTCATCATGGGCGATGACATCGGCCTGATGCAGCCGGGCATCTATCACCGCGGATGGATGGTGGGCGAAACCCCGAACATTGACAGCATCGCCCGCGAGGGCGGCATGTTCATGGACTACTCGGCCAATGCAGAGTTGCACCTCGGGGCGCACCGCGTTCATCACCGGCATGTACCCCCTGCGCGCCGGCCTGACGATACCGCAGCTTCCGGGCAGCCCGGCCTGGCTGCGGCAGGGTACGCCGACGCTGTCCAAGCTCCTGCTCGACATGGGATACAACACCGGCCAGTTCGGCAAGAACCACCTTGGCGACCACACCGAGTCACTGCCGACGGCGCACGGCTTCCAGGAATACTGGGGCTATCTCTATCACCTCGACGCGATGCAGCAGGTGAGCTTCCCTGACGTCAACAAGACGCCGACGGACCAGGCAATCGTGCCGCCCTGCAAGAACACGCCAATCCCCGGCTTGGCGGAAGTTCCGGGTGCGGTCGATCCCAAGACCACGACCTGCCTGACGCCGCCACGTCCGATGCTGTCGTGCAAGTCGTCCGACGGCAGCCTCGCCAACCAGACCTGCGAGGACGCGGGTCCGCTGACGCTCGACCGCTCGAGAACCGTGGACGAGGAGATCTCGGCCAAGGTCATCGATTTTCTCGACCGCAATGACCCCAAGAAGACCAGCAAGCCGTTCTTCGTCTGGTACAACCCGGCGCGCATGCACTTGAGCACCGTTCTGCCGCCAAAATACCAGGACATGCTGGGTGTGCGCGGCGGCAAGGACTGGGGCGTCAACGAAGCCGGTATGAAGCAGATGGATGACAATATAGGCCTCGTCCTCCAGAAGCTCAGGGAGATGGGATCGCTCGACAACACCATCGTCGTGTTCACCACCGACAACGGCGCCGAGAAGATCACCTACCCCGACGGCGGCGTATCGCCGTTCAAGGGCCAGAAGGGCATGGCCTGGGAAGGCGGCTACCGCTCCCCTGCGATGATCCGCTGGCCCGGACACATCGAGCCGGGCACGGTTTACACCCAACCTGTGGCGGCGCTCGACTGGCTGCCTACCCTGATCGACGCGGTGGGGGGGCCGAAAGGCAACGAGGTCAGGACGGAAATCGAGAAGGGCGACTATCACGGTTTCGTCAAGACAACGCTCGACGGGTTCGATCAGCTCGACTACCTCACCGGCAAGACAAGAGTCCGCCCGCGACACCTTCTTCTACTACCAGGGTGCGACGCTTTCGGCGGTTCGCTTCAAGAACTGGAAGTTCTACTACACGATGGCCAATCCGCTGGCTGACGGGTGGCTGGATCCTTCCACGAGCTACAACTTCACCTTGGTCGACAACATCAAGCGCGATCCCTTCGAGCAGGCGGTCGGGCCGGACCAGGAAACCGCAAATAGCATCGGCGGTGTGCTCGACTCGCCCACCACTGCCTTCATCTACGACTTTGAGCTCCTGCCAATCGGCCAGCTACTTGCGCTAAAGTTTCTCGAGAGCTACGAAAAATTCCCGCCGCTGCAGGCGCCACCGTCCTACAACTTGGCGCAGGTCATGGCGGAGATCGACGCGCAGAAGCGGGCGATCTCGACCAAGGCGCACCACGGCGAATGATTGGCCGCGAAGCGGTGCATATGGGGCGGCCGAAACGGCCGCCCCAGCATCCAGACCCAACTTCGGTATCCGACATGGGAAAACGACGGCGAGCGTGCCTCGATCGGCCGACACGCCGTTTACAGAAATGGGAGCTTAGCAGATGAAAACGAGATATGCCGTCGTCGCGGCGATTGCGAGCCTGCTGTGTGTGTGCGGACAAGCGCTCGCCCAGGACGCTATCACCGCGCCCGCGCAGAAGACGATTGGCGCACACTCGACCGCAATGGTGCCGTCACTTGCCGTTCTCAATTCCGGAGGCGCCAAGCTCGACAACGGCAAACTGACGATGAGCCACGATTGCGCCCACCTCGATCGTCTTCGCCGATCGGCCGGTCAGGGCGGCAGGACACGTGTTGACCACCGACTTCATCAAGCAGTGGGATGAGGGGAACGACAGTTTCGCCAAGGATCCGCCGAATGCGACGATATCGGTGCTGAACAGCGACGGTTCGGCCATCGAGGACGCTGTGGTGGTCCTAAAGGCCCGAAGCTCGAGGGCGACAATTTGACGTTCGACGTCACGGTCCTGGAGGGCGATCTCACCAGTGCCAACGGGCCGGCTTCGCTTTTCATCGACTGGTTCGCCGCGCGCGGCGGCTTTGGCCATGTCGGCGTCGTTGGCGGCGTCGGCTTCCATGCGCCCGTCTGGCATGGCGGCTGGTATGCCCATCCGGGCGCCTATTACGGTGCCGGACTGGCGACGGGGCGATGATGGCTCGGTAGGGTCTGCCGCCGCCTCGGCTTATCGCCCGTACTATCCGCCTCCGGCGTGCGGCTATTACCCGTATCCGCCTTGCTATTAGGGATCCGCTGGGTTCGTCCTGCAGTCTCACGGAGGAAGCCATGAACGGACTATCGAAGACATGTGCCGTTGCCCTTGCGGCACTATGCTTTCCGCTGGCGGCGCCGGCCTCAGCCCAGGAAGCTGGCGCCGCCGCCAAGCCCAACATCCTCGTCATCATGGCCGATGACATCGGCTACTGGAACATCAGCGCCTACAATCGCGGCATGATGGGCTACCGCACGCCCAACATCGACCGCATCGCCGCTGAAGGCGCGCTCTTCACCGACTATTATGGCCAACAGTCCTGCACCGCCGGTCGCGCCGCCTTCATTACCGGCCAGAGCCCGATGCGAACCGGTCTGCTGAAGGTCGGGCTGCCCGGGGCGAAAGAGGGGCTGTCGGACAAGGATCCGACGATCGCCGATCTCTTGAAGCCACTCGGCTACATGACCGGACAGTTTGGCAAGAACCACCTCGGCGACCGTAACGAGTTCCTGCCGAGCGTGCACGGCTTCGACGAGTTCTTCGGCAACCTCTATCATCTCAACGCGGAAGACGAACCGGAACACCCTGAATATCCGAAGGGCACCGAGTTCAGAATGACGTTCGGCCCGCGCGGCGTGCTGCGCTGCACCGCGACGAGCGCGGACGCGCCCGGCGAGGATCCACGCTTCGGGGCATGGGGCAGGCAGAACTGCGAGGACACCGGGCCGCTCGACAAGAAGCGCATGGAGACGGTGGACGAGGAGTTCCTTGCCGCCACGATGGATTTCATCGGTCGCGCCCATGCCGCAGACAAGCCATTTTTCGCCTGGTTCAACCCGAGCCGAATGCATATCTGGACCCGGCTCAAACCCGAGTCGCAGGGCAAGACCGGCCTTGGCGTTTATCCCGACGGCATGGTCGAGCATGACGGCCAGGTGGGAACACTGCTTGCCAAGCTCGACGAGCTTGGCATCGCCGACAACACCATTGTCATCTACACCACCGACAATGGTGCAGAGACGTTTAGCTGGCCGGACGGGGGCACGACAGTGTTCCGCGGCGAGAAGAACACCAATTGGGAGGGCGGTTACAGGGTGCCAGCACTGGTGCGCTGGCCGGGTACAGTACCGCCGCGCAGCGAGATCAACGGCATTTTCTCGGCCGAGGACTGGCTGCCGACACTGCTCGCCGCCGCCGGCGAACCTTCGGTGAAGGAAAAGCTCCTCAGCGGCTACACCGCGGGCGAAAAGACCTTCAAGGTCCACATCGACGGCTACGATCAGCGTGAGCTCCTTTCCGGTGGAGAGAGCGATCGGCGCCGCGAGTTCTTCTATTGGACCGATGATGGCGATCTCGCGGGCTTGCGCTTCGACCAGTACAAGGTCGCATTCCTCGAGCAGCAGGCGGATGGGCTGGAGGTCTGGATGCAGCCGCTCGTGCCGCTTCGCGCACCCAAGATCTTCAATCTGCGGGCCGATCCCTTCGAGCGCGCCGAGCACGAGGCCGGCGGATACGACGCCTGGTTCGTTGAGCACGTGTTCGTCCTGCTGCCCGCCCAGACGATCGTGGGCCGTCACCTGATGTCGTTCCAGGCTTTCCCACCGCGCCAGCGGCCCGGCAGTTTCTCTGTCGACCAGGCCATGGAAATGATGATGCGGCAGACCGCCAACTGAGAAGGAGACGCGAGATGAAAATGTTCCATCATTTCGAGCTCAGCCGCCGTGCGCTGTTTGCGGCGTTGGCCGCCATTCCAATCGCTGTCGCCTGCTCCGGCTTAACCGCGCAGGCGCAGGACGATCCGTTGCCGTCCTGGAACGACGGAACGACAAAACAGGCGATCCTCGATTTCGTCGGGGCGACCAGCCAGGAGGGCAGTCCGACCTTCGTGCCGCCGGCCGAGCGGATCGCCACCTTCGACCAGGACGGAACACTATGGGTCGAACACCCGATGTACAGCCAGGTGATCTACTGTCTGGACCGGGTTCCCGCGCTGGTCGCCGAGAAGCCCGAACTCAAGGACGTCGAGCCCTTCAAGACCGTGCTGACCGGCGACCGCGAGGCGATCGCCAAGCTGCCCATGCACGAACTCGAAAAGCTCCTTTTCGCCACGCTGTCCGGCATGACCGTCGACCAGTTTCAAGCCGAAGTCAAAAAGTGGATCGCATCGGCAAAGGATCCGCGCTGGAAGCGACCCTACACCGAGCTGACCTACCAGCCGATGAAGGAGGTGCTCGGCTACCTGCGCGCCAATGGCTACAAGACCTACATCGTGACCGGCGGCGGCCAGGATTTTGTTCGGGTCTATTCCGAGGCAACGTACGGCATCCCGCCGGAACAAGTCGTCGGAACGGCCGGGGCCACCACCTATAGCTACGGCAAGGACGGAAACCCGATCCTGACCAAGGAGCCGAAGCTTCTCCTCAATGACAACGATGCCGGCAAGCCGGAAGGCATCCATCTGATGATCGGGCGGCGCCCGGTCGTCGCATTCGGCAATTCGACCGGCGACCAGCAGATGCTGGAGTATACCGAGGCGGGCGAAGGTCCACGGCTCGGCATGATGGTGCTGCACGACGATGCCGAGCGTGAATATGCCTATGGCCCGGCCAGGGCCTGCCCGACACCAAGGTCGGGACATTCACCCAGGAGCTTTACGACGAGGCCATGAACAATGGCTGGATCGTCATCAGCATGAAGAAAGACTGGAGAAAGATCTTCGCCTTCGAAGAATGAAAAGCGCCTCGCTCGAAGACTGACATCGGGCTCGCGTGTTCGTGGAGGGACAGAAGTTGAAAAAGATTCTTCTTCTTGTGGGTGCGCTCATCGTGGCGGGCGCGGCCGCGGGGGGCGCGCTGTATTACGTCTACCCGGTCCAGATCACCACATTGGCCGCTCTGACGCGCAATTATCTTCTTTCCTGGTCGCGCCTGCCGGCACGGCAACCACGGAACCGAACGCGGCTTACAAGAGCGTCGCGGCCGTTGCGCCGTCCACCGCGGCGCCGTCGCCGAGTGGCACCGCCGCAGACTGGCCGAGCTACAACAGAACACTCACTTCCGAGCGTTACTCGCAGCTCAGCGAGATCAATACGAAGAATGTCGGCAAGCTGAAGGTTTTGTGCACCTACGACGTCGATGAATATACCGCCTTCGAGTCCGGCCTGATCATGGTGGACAACGCTCTGATCGGCACTACCGAATTCGATATTTTCTCGCTCGACCCGGCGACTTGCGCCGAGAACTGGCGTACCCACGAGGACTATCCCCCCGCCTTCTGCCGTCCAACCGAGGCGCCGCCTACCTGGATGGCATGCTGTTTCGCGGCACCCAGGACGGGCGGGTGCTGGCCTATGACTTCAAGACCGGCAAGCGACTATGGGAAACGACGATCGCGGACCCGAAACGTGGCGAGGCGGTGCCGTCGGCGCCGATCGCCTGCCGACGGTCTCGTCTTTGTCGGCAACGCCGGCGGAGACTTCAAAGGCGGCAAGGGGCGCATGTACGCGCTGGACGCGAAGACCGGCAAGATCGTCTGGGAGTTCTTTCTGGTTCCCAAGGACGAGGGCGACACCGTCCGCGGACCGCTGGGCGCGACGCCGCTCGACACATCGAAGTGGAAAAACGCGCCGGGCCTACCGATCAGCGGTGGCGGAACCTGGACGTCCTACACGCTCGACCCGAAAACCGGGCTGCTCTACGTCCCCGGCGGCAATCCCGCGCCCGACTTCGTAAACGGCGTGCGCGAGGGAGACAATTTCTTTACCGACTCCGTCGTCGTGCTCGACGCCAAGACCGGAGACTACAAAAACCATTTCCAGGTTGTGCCGAAGGACTGGCACGACTGGGACGTCTCCAACCCGCCCATCCTGATTCAAACGATGGGCGGCAAGCAGCTCATGGCGGTGGCGCCGAAGGACGGATACCTCTATGGCTTCGATCTCGCCGACAACGAGCTGCTGTACCGGGTGCCGGTGACCCGGATCGAGGATGTCGACGAACCTTTTTCGCCCGGCACCGACGTCCATTTTTGTCCGGGCTCGGTCGGGGGTGCGGAATGGAACAGCCCGGCCTACGATCCCAGGACGAACCTCATCTTCATCGGCGAGGTCGAATGGTGCGACACGGTGACGTTGCAGAGTATCGAAGAGCTGCGGTCGATACCGATCGGGCAGCCATGGGCCGGAATGGCGGCCATCAACCCGTTCAACATGTTCGGCAAAGAAGACACGTACCTGGGCGGGATGGGTCTACGCCGTCGACGCCGACACCGGCGTCTGGAAATGGCGCCTGAAGTCCAACTACCCGATCGTCAGCGGCATGACGCCGACGGCCGGCGGCGTCGTGTTCTTCGGCGATATGGGCGGCAACTTCTATGCGCTCGATTCCGCCACCGGCGAGAAGCTTTGGGGTCAGCATCTCGGCGGCGCGATCGGCGGCGGCGTGATCACCTATACCGCGGGCGGTGCGCAAAAAGTCGCCGTGGCGGCCGGCGTTGTGATGCCCCGCGTGGCCGACGAAAATCGTGAAAGCCAAGGTCGTCGTGCTGGGTCTCGAAGCGCCGCGGGGAGCCCGTGACCTGAGGTTCAGGACTGAACGGGAGATACAGATCAGGGTCGGCTGCGCCTCCCAGTGAGGCGGCTCCCGATCCGCCGGACCATGCCAGGTCAAGGAGGTGCGGAATGGAACTCGATCCGGTCACTCTGTCGCGTATCCAGTTCGCGTTCGTCATCAGCTTCCACATCATCTTCCCGGCCTTCACCATCGGGCTGGCGGCGTGGCTGGCGACGATCGAGGGCATGCGGCTTTTCACCGGCAATCCGCTCTACCGGCGCGTCTTCGACTTCTGGCTCAAGGTCTTTGCGGTGTCGTTTGGCATGGGCGTGGTGACGGGGATCGTCATGGCCTTCCAGTTCGGCACCAACTGGGGCGTGCTTGCCGAGCGGACCGGGTCGATCCAGGGGCCGCTGCTGGGATACGAGGCCTTCACCGCCTTCATGCTCGAGGCGACGTTCTTCGGCGTCATGCTGTTGGGCCGCGACCGGGTTTCCCCACGCTTCTATTTCTTTGCCTGTTGCATGGTGTCGCTCGGAACGATGCTCTCCTCGTTCTGGATTCTCGCCAACAATTCCTGGATGCAGGTGCCGGTCGGCCACACAATCGTCGACGGCAGGATCATTCCCGCGGACTGGCGCGAGATCGTGCTTGGGCCGGTGATGATGGTGCGCTGGCCACACATGCTGCTGGCCGCGTTTCTGACAACCGCCATGTGCGTCTCCGCCACCGGCGCCTGGTACGTGCTGCGCGGTGTCCATCGCCCGGCGGCACAGGTCATGCTGCACTGGGGCCTCGGGCTGGCGGCGGTGCTGATCCCGGTGCAGTTGTTCTTCGGGCACCTCACCGGCCTTTATGTGCTCAAGCACCAGCCGGCGAAGTTTGCCGCGATCGAGGCCCGCTGGCAGAGCCAGCAACCCGCCTCGGAGGTGCTGATCGCCTGGCCGGACGAGGCGAGCCAACGCAACTATTTCGCGATTGAAGTCCCCAGGCTCGGCAGTTTCATCGCCTCGGGCAACTGGACCGCCCGCGAGACCGGGCTGGACGCCTTTCCCGTCGAAGACCGGCCCTCCGGTGCTGATCCCGTTCTTCGGCTTCCGCATCATGGTCGGCATGGGGCTGATCATGCTCGGCGTCTCCTGGCTCGGCAACTTCCTGCGCTGGCGTGGACGGCTGGAAACGACGCGGTGGTTCCTGTGGGCCACGTTCCTGTCATTCCCGACCGGGTTCATTGCTGTGCTGAGTGGCTGGTACACCGCCGAGGTCGGCCGCCAGCCCTGGGTCGTCTACGGCGTCCTGCGAACCCGCGATGCGGTGACGCCATCGCTGACCACCAGCGACGTGCTCATTTCGCTCACCGTTTACGTGCTGGTCTATGCCGTCTTGGCCGGTTTCGGCACCTTCTACATCTACAAGCTGCTGCGGGAAGGGCCGGCCGGCGCCGCCGAGGCGATCCCGAATGCGACCGCCAGCCGACCGCTGGCGTTCGCCGACACGGCCGCCACCGCGACCGGCAGCCAGACAGGAGCCCGGAGGCATCGATGACCGACCCGAGTACGCTTGCCCTGTTCTGGGCTGCGGTCATCGCCGCCGCCATCCTGATCTACGTGCTCCTCGACGGCTTCGACATCGGCGTCGGTATTCTGTTCGGCACCACGCGCGACGAAGCCAAGCGCGGGCAGATGATGAACAGCATCGCGCCGTTCTGGGACGGCAACGAAACCTGGCTGGTGGTGATCGGTGCAAGTCTCTTTGCGGCCTTTCCGGCGGCCTATGCGGTGTTTCTTGGGGCTTTCTACCTGCCGGTATTGCTGATGCTCGTCGGCCTGATCTTTCGCGGCATCGCGTTCGAGTTCCGCTACCGCAGCGTGGGGATGCGCCGGTTCTGGGATGCCGGCTTCGCTTACGGTTCCATGCTGGTCGCCTTTGTCCAGGGCGCCGCGGTCGGCGCGATGATACGCGGCATTCCGGTCGAGAACATGCAGTACGCCGGAGACGCCTTCACCTGGCTGCACCCTTTCCCCGTCTTCACCGGCATCGGACTGATGCTCGGCTACGCGCTGCTCGGTGCCTGCTGGATCGTGCTCAAGACCGAGGGCGCGCTGCGGGACTGGGCCTACGCGCGCATCCCCTGGCTCGTCGCGGCAGTGTGCGTGGTGCTGGGCCTTGCCTTCATCACCGCGCTGATTGCCGATTTCGGCGCCACTGCACGGAGCAATCTTGGCCAGCGCAGTTGGGGGCTGGTCTTGCCGATGTTCAGCCTTGTCGCCCTTCTGGGCCTTCTGGCAGGTGTGTGGACACGACGGGACGCCGTGCCGTTGACGATGGCGGTGGCGTTCTTTTGCACGGCGTTTCTGACGCTCGCCGTGATGTTCTGGCCCCACTTGATCCCCTATGCGGTCACCGTGGCCGATGCCGCGGCGCCAGACGTTTCGCTGCGCTTCTTCTTCTACGCCGGGATCGTCGTCCTGCCGGTGATCGTCGCCTACACGATCGGGGTGTACTGGGTCTTCCGCGGGAAGATTGATCGCCCCAAACGTGAAGTGAAGCTGCTGCCTCATCGCAGCACCAATGCAGTTGGTCTGACATGCATGCTCAACACAGGAGGTTTAGCCATGCTTACGAAGAATTTCGCATGTCTCGTTCTGATTGCCGGCGGTCTTTGCTCGGCAGTCGAGGTGCGCTCGCGCAGGACGCGGACGTCAAGCCGCACGTTCCCCTTCAGAAAACCATCGGCGTCGTCACGCCGACAGGGCCGGTCCCTTCGCTCTTCGTCGTCAACTCGGCGGGCGCGAAACTGGAAGGCGGCAAGCTGACCATGACCGGCGTGGCAGCAAACTCGATTGTCTTTGCCGATCGCCCGGTGCGGGCGGCGGGTCACGTGACCACCGAGCAGTTCATCATGCAATGGGATGAAGGCGCGGACAATTTCATCAAGGATCCGCCCAACGCCACCATTTCCGTCCTTGGCGGCGACGGCTCAAAGGTCGAGGACGCCGTGGTGACGTTGAGGTCGCCAAAGATCGAGGCCGGCAACCTGACGTTCGACGTTTCGGTGCTGGAAGGAAGTCTGAGCGGCTCAAGCGGACCTGCAGCCCTGTTCATCGACCGTGGCGGCGGTGGTGGCGGCTTCGGCGGTCGGCGGCGGTGGCTTTGGCGGTGGCGGCGGCTTCGGCGGTCGCGGCGGTGGCGATTTTGGCGGGTTCGCAGGGGGTGGCGACCGCTTTGGCGGCGATGATGCGCGCTTCGGCGACGATCGCTTCGTCAATGACCGAACTGTCAATGTCTATCACGACAACTACTGGCATGCCCCGGTCTATCATGGCGCCTGGTACGCCGGCGCGCCAGGAGTGGCCCTGGGTGCCGCCGCGGGAGTGGCTGCCACGCGTCCGTACTACAACAACTACTACAACAACCCCTACGTTCCCGACCAGTGCGGCTATTACCCGTTTCCGCCGTGCTACTGAAACGGTACGGCAACTCAGCGCCACCTGATAGGAAGGAGAAATGCCGATGCCCGACAGATGATGGCGGCGCTGCCTTCGCGGATGGAAGCCTTGTGTGCGGCGACCGAATCGCCTGTTATTTGGACTAATCGCACGGCGCAGTGGGAGGGCCGAACCGATGGGACGCGAGCTATCACTCTTCGTGGGGACGTTCACGACCTTGCTCGCGATCATCAATCCGCTCGAAGTCCTCCCTGTCTACCTTAAGCTGTTGGCCGGCAAGGATGAGGTGACGCATCGCGCGGTGGCCTGGAAGGCTTGCCTATATGCGCTATTGCTCTGCTTCTTCTTCCTCATTTTCGGTGCGTTCATCCTTCGGCTATTTGGCGTTCCACTCAGCATGATTCGCATAGTCGGCGGGATCGTTCTGATGAAGATTGGTTTTGAGCTGTTCATGCCCAAAAAGTCGGGCGGCGTCTTGGACCTGTCCAGCGCGAACGCAGGAGACGCCAACATCGCGTTTGTTCCCTTGGCGATGCCGCTCATGGTCGGCCCGGGCGGGATCGCCACGATCATCGGAATGACCGCGACAATCAAGGATACCTCGTCCGAAATCGGTTCCCTTATCGCGATTTCGGCAGCGATTGTGGCGACTATGGGAGTCACCTATTTCTGCCTGGCCTATGCCCAGAGGTTGACGCAGCGCATTGGACCCATGGGCATCGACGCGACTACGCGCATCGTCGGTCTCTTTGTCTCCGCGATAGGGGTCGGCCTGATCTTCGATGGGGTGATAGAAGCCCTCGAATTGCACGGGTTTATGCCATCACACTAACTCGCTGTGTCTGAAAATCCTGTTGGTTGATTTGAGCGCGCCGGCCCGCTCATGTCAGGACAAAGGCCGCGATGATCGCGACGGCGGAGAAGAAGGCGCGCTTACATAGCCCAATTGGGTCGTGCGGCACTAGTAGCGCCACTTCAGGACCTTTGCCAGCGATGTCGCGGAGGTCGGATCTAGACCCGATGCCGGACATCCCACCTATGACTTGCGCTAACTTCCTTTGGTGCAGTCGCTCCACGCTGAGACGGGACAGCTCTGGCCGGGCTATAGTACATAGGAGCCCCTGTCCGAGTAATCGGAAATCGCTGAGGCTGCGAAACAACAATTTATTGTCATCGGCTGAAAAACTGGAAGTGGTAGATCTCTCGAAATGCGGTGCGGTGCGCCATCGACGTGCAGAACGCCCTATTTGCCTCCAAGCGAGAGCGTGGGCGAACGGCGGTCCGGGTGCTTGCGCGCTGCTCTTGTCGTCCGAGTGGAAGGCCGTCGGCTCCGGCAGGGCGCCGCGCTATTGTCCGTTCGGGGTGATGACGCCGCGGTGCGGGCGCTGGATCCTGTCGCGTACTGCGGGGACTGCGCCGGGTCCGAGCCATATGGAGGTTTCGATGAGCACGCCGAGCCGGGAGAACGCGCTGGATCACGTCGTCGTGGTGATGTTCGAGAACCGCTCGTTCGACAACCTGTTGGGTCGCCTGTACGAGCCGGGGGAGGTCGCTTCGTTCGAGGGCGTGATCGGCAAGGAGCTGTCAAACCGGGTCCCGGATTGGGCAGAGCACCGGCCGCAGGACGGGATCGTCTCCTACGGGGTGGCGGCGAACATGAACACGCCGAGTCCCGATTCGGGTGAGGAGCTTCCGCACATCAACACGCAGCTGTTCGGGATTCTCGATGAGGAGAACCGCTTCAAGCTGCAGGCGGAGAAGTCGTTCAACGAGCCGCGCGACGGCCAGCCGCCGACGATGGACGGTTTCCTGGCCGACTACATCAGCATGTTGACCGCCGAGCTTGGGCGCCAGCCGACGGTCGAGGAGTACTCGCAGATCATGACCGGCTACACGCCCGAGCAGATGCCGGTGCTGTCAGCGATCGCGCGGGGCTTTGCGACGTTTGATCACTGGTTCTGCGACGTGCCGACGTGCACCTATCCCAACCGCTCTTTCTTTCACGCTGGGGCGTCATCGGGCTATGTGGTGAACACGTCGCCGCCGGGGTCGTTCCCGCGTAACAACGACGCGGAGACGCTGTTTGACCGGCTCGACGCGGCCGGGCTGACGTGGAAGGTCTACTGCGATCCGCCCTCGCACTACTCGCTGACCGGGGTCATCCACGCGCCGCGGCTCGCCCGCCGCTTCGCCACCAACTTCTTCTCCACGCGACAGTTCTTCCAGGATGCCGAGATGGGGGAGTTGCCGACCTACTCGTTCATCGAGCCGCAGATCATCGGCTGGAACCACAACGACATGCACCCGCCGTTCGGCGGCGTCGTGGCCGCGCTCGGCAAGCAGCTCGGCGCCGACGACGCCGCGAGCCTGCATTTCGATCCACCGTCCTCGCTGATCGGCGGCGAGGACCTGCTGGCGCGCATCTACGACGCGATCCGCAGCTCGTCCTCGGCGACCGGCTCCAACCACCTCAACACGACGCTGCTGGTGACCTTCGACGAGCACGGCGGCACCTACGACCACGTCCCGCCGCCGCCAGCGGTCCCGCCCGACGGCACGGGCGCGCCCGGCCAGATGGGCTTCACCTTCAACCGCTCCGGCGTGCGCATCCCGACGCTGGCGATCTCCGCATGGATCCCAGAGCAGACCGTCGTCAACGACGAGTTCCGCGCGACCTCGCTGCTGGCGACGATGCGCCAGCGCTTCAACCTCGGTCAGCCGCTCAGCGCCCGCGACGCCAGCGCGCCCAGCTTCGCCGAAATCTTCACCCTGACCTCGCCCAGGGCGCAGGAGGACTGGCCGCAGGTCACCCCACGGCCCGTCCCCGAGATGCACGAATCCCTCGCCCCCCTCGACGCGCCGCTCGGCCTGCTCGGCAAGTCGCTCCTGCTCGCCGTCCTAGCCTTCGCCCAAGGCCTCGGCAAAACCGTCCCCGACATCAAGCCCGAAGACACGATCACCGGCGCACACGCCATCGCCATCGGCCACGAGATCCTCGGCGACATCTTCCCCGCAATGCGCGACTGAACCGCCGTTGCAGTCGTCTTCTGAGCGGCTCGATAATTCTTCGCCGCGAGCCTCGATGGGATTTTCGCCGCTTCCACCTCAATGCTCCCTAGCTAGAATGGAGCGGCAACCCTTTTGGTCAGTGGCATACGTGGGAGACGACGGAGCCTTACCCGTGTCCCGGCTCTTGGTCTGGCGCCTCCCAGTCCATCGCGACCGCTTTTGCTTCGGCCCGTTCCGCCTCCGTTTTCGGGGCGTATCGCCGCAGCCATTCCGCCTCCGACAGCGGTTCCGTTAATTGCCGCAGCAGTTTTGGCGTCTCGACGATCCTCTGCCACAGCCGAATTGGCCGCCCGGCTCCAGGCAATGGCCAAGCCCGGAGGCGTGCCCAGCAGTCGCATGGCTTTCTCTGCAGCCTCTTCGTCGCCTGCCTTCCTAGCTTCGTTGATGACGGCCTCGAGCACGGCGATATCGGCGAAGATGCGGGTCAAATCAGGCATGAATATCAATCCTTATGCTCACCAGCTAGAGTAGCTTCCCCTACGAGCCTCCTGCGACCCCTCATGAAACAATCCCCTGCCCGACGTCTTGTACGTGATGGCTACTTCGCTTGTTTGGGCACCCTTTTTACCAGCCGGCTCAACGTCGAACGTGAGCAGGCAGCACTCGCCGCTTAGGTGTCTAGTCTGCAAGGCGACGTGAGCGTCCTGTTACCTGCTTCCCCAATGGATATCGTGGTCGCGCCGACTTGATATGACGAGGTCGAGATCACTTTTGCGCAAAGTCGGCTGCCGCCCGATCAAGAGCGGCAATGTCTTCCACGCCGTCGGCGTAACTCGTCTTTGTGCGGTCAATGTGGACATCAAGTACGGCGAGCGCCTCGTCCAGGGCGTCACGCTGCAGGCAGTCCAGCATCTGGCAGTGCTCGACGTACGATTTGTCGGTGTGGGAGGGCTTCACCGCCAGATGGGTTCGCAGAGCGGCAATTTTGCCCACATGGAGCGCATAGGTCTCGCTCAGATACGAATTGCCGCAGTGGGTGAAGAAGGCCTCGTGAAAGGCTGTGTCAGCGTCGAGATAAGCCTTGCGGTCCCCTCTTGCCCGGGCGCGGTCCATCGCTTCCACCGTCTTGGCCACCGACGCCACGAGCGCGTTGGCGTTGCGCCCAAATGATGAGCGGAGCGCGGCCGCCTCGAGGGTTTGCCGAAACTCGCAGATCGCACGCACCTCCGGCGCCGACAGCGAGAACACGAAGGCGCCGCGCTGCGGCACGATGCGCACCAGACCCTCCAGCCTGAGTTGCGCCAAGGCTTCCCGCACGGGTGTTTTCGAAACGCCCAGTCGCTCGGCCAGCACGCGTTCAGACAAGAGTTCGCCCAAACCGAACTCGCCGCGCACGATGTAAGTGCGCAATCGCGTTAGCGCCGCTTCGGCCAGTGACGGAGGCCGTGCCAGAGGCTGCATGTCTCGTCCGATCCCTTTTGGTCATGCCCGCGATCGCGGTGATGGGCACGTTCTTCATGCGACAACCTACTTGCTCCGTCAACTCCTATCTGATATCTCAGATACCAAAGGAGAAACAACGTGAGAGCCGAGCTTCTGCTCGATTGCAGGAACACGCATGGAGAAGGGATTTTCTGGTCCTCTCAGCACGGCTTGCTTTACTGGACCGACATCCACGGTGAGTGTGTTTGGACTTACCAGCCGCAAGTGGGACGCGCCGAGAAGTTCAAGGTCCCGGGCCGGGTTTGTTGCTTCGCCGAACGCAAGGGGCGGCCACCCAACGAGATTGTCGCGGCCTTCGCCGACGGCTTCGCCTTACTGGACCTAAGCAGTGGCGAACGGCGCGACATTGCTGCTTTCGAGCCGGACCTGCCGACCACACGGCTCAACGACGGCCGCACAGACCGTCAGGGACGTTTCATTGCAGGCGGCATGGATGAGGACGGCGCAAAGCCGATTTCCTCCGTCTGGCAGCTCAATCCGGACCTGACCTTGACGCGCCTCTTTGGAGATGTGGGTTGCGCCAACGGCACCTGTTTCTCGCCTGATGGCCGCACCATGTGGTTTGCCGATAGCCCGACCCGGCGCATCGACGCGTTCGACTATGATCCGGAAACTGGCGCGCTCGGCGCGCGCCGAACGGTCGCGAACACCCAAGGGCCGGGCGTGCCTGACGGATCCTGTGTGGACGCAGAAGGCTTTGTCTGGAATGCGGTTTGGGAAGGTTACCGCGTGGAGCGCTGGTCGCCGGAGGGCAAGCTCGACCGCGTGATCGACGTTCCCGTCAAGAAGCCTACCTGCTGCGCGTTTGGTGGCGAGAACCTCGCTACGCTGTTCATCACGAGTTCCCGACTGGGCGAAACGGATGACGATCTGAGAAATCAGCCGCAATCCGGCGGACTGTTTCAGGTCCAGCCCGGCGCCCGCGGAATTGAAGATCAGCCGTTCGGTGGCTGAGAGCAGGATTTGCAAACGGCCCAACGGCCAACTGGGAGGAAACCGCCATGCCTAAATTGACCCGCCGCAGCGTCACTGCCGCTCTGGCCGCGACAGCGCTGACACTGGGCCTGGGCGCCGCTTGGGCCATCGACTATCCCGCGCCGAAGCCGCTCGCTGACGGCTCGCAGGCCGAAATGTCGACGATCAAGAAGACCGACAAGATCCGCATCGCCTACATGCCGCCGGCGACAGAGTTTAACTACTACATGGCTATCGGCGAGGGCATCAAGGCCGCCGCCGGAGACGCCGGCGTCGAAACCTTCATGCTCGCTCCGCAGTCGGGCGCCGACATCAACGGCCAGATGGGCATGATCCAGGACGTGATCACCCAGAATGTCTCGGCCATCATCCTGTCCACCCATGACGAAGCGGCCGCGGCGCCTCTGGTCAAGCAGGCAGTGGAAAAGGGTATCGCGGTGGTGATCGTCAATTCCGACATCGCTTCCTTCCCCACTCCGGTGCATGGCGTCGTCGGCTATTCCCAGCGCGCAGGCACGAAGAAGCTCGGCGAATACTTCCTGTCCAAGCTCGGAGAAGGCACCGCCAAAGTCGGCATTATCGAAGGCCTGCCGGGCTACCACTCGACCGAGCGCGTGGGCGGCTTTCTCGACGCCGTTAAGGACAAAGCAAATGTCGAGGTGAAGAGCTTCGATCGCCGGAGGTTGGAACGTGGAAGGCGGCAACACGGCGGCCATGGACTTGCTTCAGGCCAACCCCGACGTGGACACGCTGTTTGCGGCCAACGACTACATGATCATGGGCGCGGCGCTGGCTGCCAAGGCCCTTGGGCGCGACATCAAGCTTCTCGGCAACGACGGCGACACCGCAGGCCTGGAGCAGATTGCCGACGGCACGCTGACCGCGACCGTCAACACCACGCCCTTCGTGATGGGTCAGATTGCGTTCCAGGTCACGATGGACGCCATCGGCGGCAAGTTCACTGGCGGCTTCGTCGAAACGCCCACCACGATCGTTGACAAGGACAACGCGACTAGCTTCCTCAAGGAAGCTGACAAGCTCTATCCCAAGCCCTCCAAGGCCTACTGAGTGTCTGGTTCGGCGAGGCGGACTTTCGGTCCGCCTCCTTCCCGCAGCGAGCCGATCTAATGCTTTCCACCGCACCCGTTTCAAACGCGACACCGATTTCTGCGCCGACCCCACGGGAGCCAATGTGGGAGCTGCGCGAGATCACCAAGCGCTTCCCCGGAGTACTCGCCAACGACCGCATCTCGCTCAAGCTTTATCCCGGCGAGATCCACGGACTCTTGGGTGAAAACGGCTGCGGCAAATCCACGCTCATCAAGACGCTGTCGGGCGCCTATCAACCTGACAGCGGAACCATCCTGCGCCGCGGAGAGCCGGTGGCGCTTGGCGACCCGTTTGCAGCGCGCGAAGCTGGGATCTCGACCGTCTTCCAGGAATTCTCGGTCGTACCGAGCCTGAGTGTGGCGGAGAACATCTTTCTGGGCCGCTGGCCGCGCAAAGGTGCGGCGCGTTGACTGGCCAGCTATGCGCGAGCGAGCCCGAACCGTGCTTGCCGACGATGAATCTTTCCCTCGACGTGGACCAGCCGGTTGCTGGCTTGTCGGTGGCCGAGCAGCAGATGGTGGAGATCGCCAAGGCGCTCGCCTCGGACGCCTCCATGCTGATCTTGGATGAGCCCACGACAGCGCTCGGGCTCACCGAAATTGCGCGGTTGCACGAGCTTTTGCGCCGTCTCAAAACCAAGGGAGTCTCGATCCTCTACATTTCCCATCGACTCGACGAAGTGGTGGAACTCGTCGACGTCGTTACCGTGCTCAAGGACGGCAAGGTGGCGGCCAGCGCCGAGGAGAGCGACGTTTCTATCCCCTTCATCGTCCAGAGAATGGTCGGCGACGTCGGCTCCCACTATCCCAAGGAGCGCATCGCCGCTGGCGAGGTGGTGCTTCGGGTGGACGATCTGGCTACCGAAAACCGCGTGAACGGCGTGTCATTCTCGGTCCGCCGTGGCGAGGTGTTCGGCGTCGGTGGTGTGCTGGGTTCGGGTCGCACGGAGCTGGCCCGAGCTTTGTTCGGCCTCGATCGGAT
Organism: uncultured Alphaproteobacteria bacterium; assembly: GCA_963813315.1. Classification (GTDB taxonomy): domain Bacteria; phylum Pseudomonadota; class Alphaproteobacteria; order Rhizobiales; family Rhizobiaceae; genus CAWEYO01. The sequence goes on from CAWEYO010000019.1 coordinate 34,396, forward strand.
CACGCGCGGCACCATCACATGGAAGGGGAAGCCGGCGGCCTTTTCATCCCCCGAGCAGGCGATTGAAGCCGGGATCGCACTCGTGCCGGAGAACCGCAAGTTCGACGGACTCTTCTTCAACTTCTGCGGCTTCCCCAACCTGTCCTCCGCAGCGCCTGGAGAAGCTCGGCGGGCGTGGGCTGATCTCGCTCCGGCGGGAGGCTGAAGCGGGGAGACGGCTTATTGCCGATCTCAACATCTCGCCATCTGCCGAGACAAAGGAGGTTGGCGTGCTCTCGGGCGGCAACCAGCAAAAGATCGTGATAGGACGCTGGCTCTTCGCCGAGGCGGAGCTGTTCATCCTCGACGAGCCTACTCAAGGCATCGACATCGGCGCCAAAGTGGCCGTCTACAAGCTTATCAACAGGCTGACAGCGACGGGCAGGGCCGTGATCCTGATCTCTTCCGACCATGACGAGCTCCTCGCGATGTCCGACCGCATCGGAATCATGAGCCATGGACGGATGGTTGAGGTGCGGGCCGCAACCGACGTTACAAAGACCGATCTCGTCCGGGCTTCGTCCGAGAGAGCGGATCGGGGGGAGCGGCAGCATGAGAAGCTCACTCCTTCGCGAGATCATGGGCCCCCTCGTGGCCTGCATGATCGTGGCGCTGCTGGTGGCGGTTACCACGCCGACCTTCCTCGATCCGGGCAACATCAACAACCTGATCCTGCAGGTCTCAATCGTCGCAATCGTGGCGGTAGGCTCGACCATCGTGATTTTTTCCGGCGGCATCGATCTGTCGCCCGGCTCCATGATCGCGTTGATGACTGTGGTCTTTGCCACGGCCGTGAAGCTCTGGAGCGTGCCGTTCGTGCCGGCTGTGCTGATGGTCCTCGCTCTCGGCATCCTGCTCGGACTTTTGAACGGCACGATCATCGCCTATGGGCGCATCCCTTCCTTCATCACCACGCTGGCAGCACTCTCGGCCTTTCGCGGAGTGGCCTTCATGTTCAACAACGGCTCGCCGGTGAGCCAGGTCTCGCCCTGGCTCGAGCCGATCTTCTACGCCAAGGTCTTTGGCCTGCCCCTGCCCCTCTTCTACGTCGCCGCCCTCTACGCCGCCGCCTTCTGGTTCCTGCGCTACACGGTAATGGGCCGCTCGATTTATGCCGTGGGTGGCAACCCATCTGCCGCGCGTCTCTCGGGCATCAATGTACAAAAGGTCCAGTTGGTGGCCTTCACCATCGCCGGTTTCTGCGCGGCGTCTGGGCGCGATCCTGATGGCGGCCCGCCTCAATTCCGGCTCTCCCAACTATGGGGTGGGACTGGAGCTCTCGGCCATCGCCGCAGCCGTGATCGGCGGCGCGAGCCTCGCCGGCGGACGCGGCTCGATCCTCAACACGGTGATCGGCGCGATGACCATCGTGGTCGTCCAAAACGGGCTCAACTTGAACGCAGTGCCGACCTCCGTCCAGAACGTGGTGATCGGCGCGATAATCGTGCTGGCGGTTGGCGTCGACATGTGGCGACCCGAACTCTCCCGCTTCCTTACCCGCAAACCCCAGGGACAATCATGACCGAGACAAACCCCACCTGTTGGTTTCAGCCATATCGGCATCACCGTGCCGGACCTCGCAGCGCGCCGTCGACTTCTACACGAAGGCGCTTGGCCTTTACCTCATCATGGGGCCGACCGCGATCCATCACGATGAAAGCGCCATCGGCCAGATGTGCGACGACGTGTTCGGGCCGGGCTGGGGGTCGTTCCGCATCGCCCATCTCTCGACTTCGGACGGCATCGGCGTGGAGCTCTTCGAGTTTCCGCAGACCAAGCCTGAGGAGATTCCTTTCGAGTACTGGCGGCCCAAGGTATTCCATGTTTGCTTCCAGGATCCGGACCTCGAGGGCCGCGTGAAGCTGATCGAGCAGCATGGCGGCCGGCAGCGCATGCAACAGGTCCGCTACTACTATCCCGACCAGAAACCCTACCGGATGGTCTATTGCGAAGATCCCTTCGGCAACATCGTTGAGCTCTATAGCCACTCCTACGAGCTCACCTATTCAGCCGGCGCTTACGCCTGAGTTGGCCATGTCACGCTTCAAGGTAGTGATCACCGACTACGACTATGGCGATCTCGATGTGGAACGCTCGATCCTGGAGCCGGTCGGCGCCCGGGTGGTAGGGCTCCAGGCAAAGAGCGAGGAGGAGCTCGCCGAGCAGGCGGCCGACTGCGACGCGATCATGAACCAGTATGCGCGGGTCGGCGCACCCACGATCGGGCTCATGCAGCGCTGCAAGGTGATTGCGCGCTACGGCGTGGGCGTCGACATCGTGGACGTGGAGGCGGCTACGGCCAGGGGCATTCTCGTCACGAATGTCCGGGACTACTGCACGGAAGAGGTTGCCGACCACGCCATGGCGCTGTGGCTGACGCTCGCGCGGAAGATCATGGAGTATGATCGCGCCACACACCAAAGCGTCTGGCGCTGGCAGTCGGGCCAGCCCATTCACCGCATCAGCACGCGTACGGCTGGCATCGTGTCCTTCGGAAAGATCGGCCAGGCCATCGCGACGCGCAGCAAGGTCTTCGGCGTGCGTCTTCTGGTACACGATCCTTTCGTAGCCGACGAGGCGATCCGCCAGGCGGGAGCCGAGCGCGTGGGCAAGGACGAACTGGTCAAGCGGTCCGACGTGATCTTCATGCAGGTTCCCATGACGACGGACACCCGGCATTTCCTTGGCCCCCGCGAATTCTCTTTCATCAAGCGTGGGGCGATCGTGATCAACACCGGGCGGGGACCGACGATCGACAACAAGGCGCTCTACGAGGCGCTTGTTTCGGGCCGCGTCTCGGCTGCAGGTCTCGATGACCCTGAGGAGGAACCGGCGAAGCGCGCCCACTGGCTGGCCGAGGACAACCCGCTCTTCTCCCTGCCCAACGTCGTGGTGACGCCGCATGCCGCCTACTACTCGGAAGAGTCAATCCGGCTCGCGCGCGAAACAGCGGCGAGCGAGGTCGCGCGCGTGCTATCAGGCGAAATGCCGCGATTTCCTGTCAACAACGTGTCCCTCCCCGGGCTCGCCAGTGCGTGAAAGGCCAACTCATGCTGAAACAGTTCAACGATTTTGAGCGCCGGCCAGACCTCCTTGAAAAATTTGACGCGGTGGCGAAAGCCTATTCCGCCTCGTGCGTGTTTGCCGATGTCATGTATCGCACCGGTGTGATGGTCTCGGCCATCAAGCCGCCCTTCAGGGCCAAGGCCGTGGGCCAGGCGATCACCGTCCAGCTTTCCAAAGGCGACCTCGTCGATCCGCTGAAGGCTCTGGAAATGGGCCAAGCGGGCGACATCATCGTCGTGGACGCCGGTGGCGACACCGAGACCTCCGTCTGCGGCGGGTTGATGGGAGGACTGGCCAAGAACCGCGGGATCCGCGGCATGGTGGTCGATGGCGCCGGCCGGGACATCGATGAGCTGGAGGATATCGGCTGGCCGATCTGGACCCGCGCCATCACCGCACGCGGAACCCATACCATGTTTTCAGGTCGCAAGGAGGAGCTGTCGATCAATGTGCCCATCGCCTGCGGCGGCGTGGCGGTGAACCCCGGCGACTTCATCGTCGCCGACACGATAGGTGTCACCGTCGTGCCGCTCGCCAAGGCCGAGGAAGTGGTCGAACTTGCTCGCGAACAAGCTGAGCGCGAACAGAAAACTCGCGAATGGGTCAATCAGGGAAAGACGGTCGAAGATCTGCTGGCCGAGTTTGGGCGGATTTGATCTCTGGGGATCCCGAGTTTGGATAGCGGGCGTCAGGAGAGATGAGGGTCGGATGCCTTCGGAGCACAAAGATGTCGATGCCTGGATGCCGTACCAGCTGCCTTTTCCCAAGGATGCATTGGCAGAAATCGTGATTCCGGATGCTGTTCCGCAGGACGAGCGGCTCTGGGTCCCCCAGGCCGACAACGTCTGGTTCCGGCCGCTCTGCCTCAATCGTTCCCAAGGCTACTGGGTGAACCTCTTGCGGGTCAGGAAGGCAGGGGTCCTATCCCGCCACCGCCATCCGCAGCCCGTGCACGGGTTCGTGCTGAAGGGTCGCTGGCGCTACCTGGAACATGATTGGGTGGCTGAGGCGGGATCCTATGTTTTCGAGCCACCCGGCGAGACTTCACACTCTGGTTGTGCCCGACGACGTAGACGAGATGATCACGTTGTTCCAGGTGAATGGCATCATGTACTATGTTGACCCTTGGGGCGCAGGGATCGGCTATGAGGACGTTTTCACGAAGATCGAGATGTGCCGAAAGCACTATGCTTCGGCGGGGCTCGGGGATGACTTTGTCGCGCGCTTTATCCGCTGAACGCTAAATGCCGGCGACGTCGCCCGTGTTCGCGTCGCCGCCGACTTCGTGACACGCACGGTTCGCAATTCCCAGGCTGTCTTCGTTGCGAATTAGCTGAAAATGAATGAGCCCTGTCGTCTTCAAGGTGTCCAGTGGAAAACATTCGCATTTGGCTTTTCGCCAATTCACACCCAGAAGTGTGGTTGAGCACACCCGAAGCGCCTATCGCGCTCCAGCGCCGCTAGCGTGGCGGGAAATGACCCATACGGGGCCGGGGCGGGGGATCAGTTTACCGGGTCGAGCGCTGGGGAGCGGGCGCGCAAGGTCACGCGAACTTCCGCGCAATTGAGATTGGACGCCTCCAAAAACTACTGGGCAAATCAGCGTTCGATTGATTCACTGGCTGATGTCGCAATTGGAGCGCAGGCACGATGGGTCGGACGCCAGGATTTTTCGACGTTGATGAGCGTCTGTCGGCACTCTCGGCCAAAGGCGACGATCTGGAGCGCGTGAAGTCGCTCGTTGATTTTGAGATGTTCCGGCCTGCGCTCGAGATGGCGGTTCCTCGGGCCGATCGCTCGAAGGGCGGCCGGCCTCCCTTTGATCACGTGCTGATGTTCAAAGTTCTGATCCTTCAGGCGATGCATTCGCTGTCAGACGAACGGGCGGAATATCTGATCAAGGATCGACTGTCGTTCATGCGCTTTCTGGGGCTGGGTCTGGCCGATGCGGTTCCCGACGCCAATACGATCTGGACGTTCCGGGAGGCGCTGAAGAAGGTCGACGCCGTCGACGGACTGTTCCGGCGGTTTGACGAAGCGCTGCGCGCCTCTGGCTTCCTTGCCATGAACGGGCAGATCGTCGACGCCACGATTGTCGCGGCTCCCAAGCAGCGCAATACGATCGAGGAGAAGCGGGCGATCAAGGAAGGCCGCATTCCCGCGGATTGGAAGGAAAACCCCGCGCGCCTGGCGCAAAAGGACCGCGACGCACGCTGGACGGTCAAATACACGAAGGCCAGGCCGCGAGAGGATGGTTCCCTCCCGCCGGTTGACCTCGCCATCCCGGCCTTCGGCTACAAGAACCACGTGTCCATCGACCGGGCATTTGGCCTCATCCGCAATTGGACGGCGACCCACGCCGCGGCGCATGACGGGGCACGGTTGGAGGCGGTCCTCGATCGCGGCAATACCGCCAGCGACGTGTGGGCGGATACGGCGTATCGCTCGGCGAAGAACGAGGAGATGCTGGCTCGACGCGGACTCGTGTCGCGTATCCACCGCAAGAAGCCCAAGGGCAAACCGATGCCCGAGCGCACCCGCATCGCCAATGCCCAGAAATCGAAGGTGCGCAGCACGGTCGAGCATGTGTTCGCGCATCAAAAAGGGCTGATGGGGCTGTTCGTGCGCACCATCGGCATCTCCCGTTCGCAAGTGAAAATCGGGCTCGCCAATCTCGCCTACAACATGCGCCGCTTCGTCTGGCTACGGACGAAATACCCCGCGGCGTGATAGCAACGGGGCCAACCCGGGGCCTACGACATACAAAGACACGCGCAGAGATCCTGAAGTCGCACTTAACAAAGCGCCAAACCTGCGATCTCAACTACGACGCTCTCCCGTCAACCGAAAACGCCGTTCTTGGAGGCGTCCAGTTTGCCCCTCTCACGATAAACCGGATCGCTCCCGGCTTCGTCCTGGGCATGACCCGTTCGAACCGCTCCCACAACAGCCGCCAGGCTTCGCGTCGGGGCGCTGCGAGTTTGTCGTAACGGCGTTTTTGCCGCTCGGCGTCGGTCATGGCTCGGCCGAAAAGGGGTTTGCGGCCCGATCGTCCCTTCTTGCCGCTCATTGCTTCGGCAGCAGGCCGTGAGGATCCAGCGGCCCATTCGCCAGGATATTCCGCGCTTCGGCCTCGGCCTGACGCTTGCCGGCGATGCTGGTCGGCTCGTAGCCGGCCGCCGCGGGATGCAGGCGCAGATAGCGCGACAAGGCGATCGTCTCGCGCTGCAATGCGCTGACGACACCGCCGCGCGGGTTCTTCTTCGGGCCGTTGGCGCTCTCGATGATGGATCCTTCGCGATCGAGCTTCGCTCGCTCCTGGTAAAGCCGCACGAACGCGTCGGACAATTGCCAGGCGTAGTAGAGATCGACCGCCTGCCATTCGTCACGAGCCCGCTGGATCAGGATTTCGTCCCAGATCGGCTTCTGCTGCTTGGAAAGCGGCCATGGCGGCGGCAGCGGATCCGCCCTGACGTCGTCCAGCGCCTTGAGCATGCCGTGAATGGCGGTGGCCCGGGTTTTGTCTGCCATTGGTGCGCGTTCCCTGTCCGGTTTGCGCGCCATTGTTGCACGAAAATCTCAGTTTGCGTTAATTCGTGACGCCGCGCCCGCTCCCGGCGATCTACTGGGCAAAAATGGTATTCCCCCCGGCCGCCCCCTCCGCTCTTCACTGGCTGTCGGTCCAGCTCTCCCCATACCCATCAATCATCCTCGTCATCCTCATCTTCCGGCTCATCGTCGGGCTCCTCGCCCGAGATGTCGCCGCCCAACAGGTCGAGCAGCGCGATGTCCCAAGGCAATTCCGGACGTTCCTCGAGCCGACGCCGTAGTTGCTGCTCCAGGTCATCGGGCAAGGTGATCTCGGCCGCCGTCTCCGAGACTTCGCGGATGGCCTTCTGCATCTCGGCGATCATCGCTGCACGCTTGCCGGCCAGTTCGAGCGTTTCCCTATCCGGCACGATCTTGCCGATGCCGTTCTCGATGAGCTTGCGCTCGAGGAAGTCGACGAACTCGGGCGAGGTCATCGCGTTCAGTTCGACGCGCTGCTGCTGCTCGAGCAGGAAGTCGATTTCCTCGGCACTGGCGCCGTAACGCCGCAAGCGTACTGGGCCTTGGCCTTGAGATCCTCGCGCTCGTTGAAGAACACATCCTCCGGCTCGAGGCCGTCGGTGTCGGCCAGGCGCAGACCAAGATCGATCACGTTGAACGTCGCGTGAACTGATAGCGCCGCGTCAATTCCTGCAGCGTGCCGGCGATGGTGAAGCCCGAGACGTCGAAGTCGTGCAGGACCAGCAGCGGGATGTCATGGTCGGCGCAGAGTTCCTCGATCAGTTGCCGCGACGCGGTGACCGACATGCCCTTGGTCGACATGATGGCGATATCGAAGCGCTCGGCGATCCGCGCCGCATCGAGCAGCGGCTTGAAGCCCTCCTTCTCGATGAACAGGATGGCGCCGAAGCGATTCCTCGGCCCGGTCGTCGGGAAGCGGCGGCTGAGCATGATCTGCGGAATTTCGTCGGGATCCGTCGGTATCGACGCCGGCGAGGTAGTGCCTGACCTGCAGCGTGCCGATCGGCACCGGGCGCTTGCCGTGCGGCTCGAAGTAGGTGCCGCGCGCGTCATAGACGACGTCCCAGTCGAGGCCATGTTCTCTTCGATGAAGTCGGGCAGCAGCGTCTGCGAGAAATAGTTGTAGTTAACCGGCTTGCCGGTCATGTCCTGCAACGGCCCGCGCGCCGCGTAGTAGATCTGGCGCGCCGAGGCGGGATACTTGCCGTCGCCCGAGGCCTTGGCCCAGGCGGCGGGCAATACTTGCTCGGCAGCTTCCTTCAGGTTGATCGAACGAACGCGCGTCATGGCATAGCGGCGGTTCGCCCTGGCAGATGCGGCCCGTTCCTCGGCCTTGCGCTGCTTCGCCCACTTGTTGGTGACGCCCTCGATGGCGTCGATGATCGACCGGCCCTTCATGACCGCACCGCCACGGAGGACTTGCCGCGATCGAGGTAGTCGACGCGCGGGCAGGTGACATGCAGCACGAAGATCACCGGCTCGTCGCGACTGACGCGCTGGCGCTCGAGGATCGTGTCGAGGCTCTGGCCGTAGCCGCCGAGCACGCGGAACGGATTGGTGATGCCGGGCGACCAGTTGACGCCGATGATGTCGCGGCGCCCTACGTCAATGTCGCCGCGCCAGGCAAAGACGGTTTCGACGAGGAACGGGATGCCTTCGTCATCGACGTCCTCGACCTTGCGATAATCGAAGGACTCCATCTCGCAGCCGAGGTCGCGGCAGCGCTGCTCGAAATGGTCGCGGCCGATGGCGCCGAGAAGCTTCGGCTTCACCGGCTTTGAATGCTCCTTCATGGCGTCGAACAACGCGGCGGTGGCGACAGGATCGATGGCGCCGTCCGGACACCAGCGCCGACAGCGGCGCCCGCGACAGGCCGAGCGCCTCGAGCACCGCCTTCTGCTTGGCCGTGCCGGAAAGGCCGCGGAACTGGGTGACGAACTCGCGGACGGTGCGGTCGCGCCCGTTGTCGGCGTCTGCCGCCACCTGGGCGGCCACCAGCCGCTGCTGGCGTTCCGGCGTGTACCAGTGCGGCGAGGTCGGATCCGATGCCTTCCATTTTTCCCATGCCGCGGTCGTCGCGGTCGTCGTCCGAACGTCGCCGAACCAGTCCACGGAAAGCGTCAGGTTGGGGTTGAGCCAGCAGTAGTCGTCGGCGATTTGTAAAAACCGGCGCGTGTGCGGACTGCAGGATTGAGCATGCTAAATCGGGCCATTGCACCTTGAGTATCGGTGCCGTTTTTCCGATCGACCGGTTCCGTCCGGTAGCCGATGACCGGCGCCTGGCGGATGTGGTCGACGGCGAAATCAATATGATGGCGCGAGACCCTGGGCCTCGATCTCGACGGTGCCACGGGTCCCGCCCGATAGAACGAACGGCATGGCGAGCAGCGTCTTCAGTGCGTTGCCCTGGGCGCCGCGGGTCGGCGAGACATAGGCCTCGCGGCTGGAGACACGGACAGCGAAGTCCAGCACCGAGCGGACCGTCGATTCCGGAATGCCAGGTCCGTTGTCGGCAATCGTGATGCCACCGGCATCGACGCGGACCGCAACCTCGGGCGCGATATCGGTGTCTTCGCAGGCATCGAGCGCGTTATCGAGGCCTTCCTTGACGATGACCAGCGGCCAATCGGCTGTCTCATGGCCGGTCTGCGCCTGCAGCTCCTTCTCTGAGCAGAAATCGAGCAGGCGGCTGGTCCGGAAGGTTTCGCGGTTGAGATGGGGCGCTGCGCGCTTCGTGGACGACGTGACCGCCGTAGCCTTTGATTGTAGAGTAGCGTCCATCTATAGGTCCTTCCATTTCGTGGCTCTTCTTCATTTCCCGGCGGTCAGCGAGTGACGTTCGCGGCCGCCGATTTCTTTGACCCTGGAAGGCGTACAAAGCGCACAAAGCGCACAAAACGAACGGCCGGGAACAAGTTCCTTTGGCGCACGCACAAAGCGCACATTCCCTTAAGGATGTGCGCGATGTGCGCCTGGACCTGCTCTAGTTCGCCAGCCATGCGTGAGGCTCCCAGATACCGATGCATTTCGAGGCGGCAAGGGTGGTCATGGCGCGCTGGAATGCTGCCTGGCGGGCGCGCGGCTTGTCGGAGTCGCAGATGCCGCGACGGTAGGCGTAGCGGCGCCATTGATCGATCGTCACCGCCTTCGTGGATGGCGGAATGTGGTTGGAGGCCGGCGGCACCTCGCCGACTTCGTTGATGGCTTCCACAAGGGCGTTGAATGCGATCTTTGCCGCCGGCGGCAGCTTTGGCCGGGCGGCGGCCGCTGCCTCGGTCTGTTCGACCGGCAACACCACGCAGGCTGTGACCGGCTCGCCGTCCTCGTCGATCCCGACCTCGACCACCTCCAGGCGGGACAGGATCGTCCCGTCGGTCGGGCCGTCCTTCATGTACTCGACCGCAACGATGATGTTGCCGGCACCGTCGCGGCGGACCGACAACTGCGCATCGGCGGCGCCGGTGAGGCTGGTATGGCCGCGCGGACGGGTGCTGTCTTTGCCGCAATGGTGAACGATCGCCACAGTGCAGCCGAAGTCCTCGCGCAGGGCGTCCGCCGCCTGGATATAGGCGGACATGTCTTCGTCGCTCGACTCCGAGCCGCCCAGCGAACGATTGAGGGTGTCCAGCACAACCAACACCGGCGTCGGCGCGCCGGCGAGCTGCGAACGGATGTCACGGATCAGCTGCTTGCCCTCGCGGCCGAGGTTGATCGGCGCCGTCATCAGCCAGAGCTGCGGATCCTGGCCGTCCGGAAGGAAGCGTTGCCGGAAGGCCTCGGCCCTGGCGTTGAAGCCCTCGGCGCCTTCGAAGGCGCAATAGACGACGCTGCCCTGCGTCACCTTCTTGCCGCGATATTGCCAGCCGAGCGCGACGTGTAGGGCGAGATCAAAGGTCCAGTAGGATTTGCCGCATTTCGGCTCACCCCAGACAACCGCAAGGCCGGCGCGCGGGATGATGTCTCGCACCAGGTAGGGCCGCCGGCCGTTCGGGCGCACGTCGCGGAAATGCTTCAGGGCAAAGCGGAAGCCTTTCTTGCCGGAGGTGCGAGGATCGAAGTGCAGGACGTTCTCCTCCTCGCTCATGGCCGCACCCCATCGGCATAGTCGCGGCCGAGTCCCTGGGCCAGCGAACGAACACCTCGCGCCCGGCGTCCGACCAGCGTTCCGCACATGCCTGTGCGGCCGAAAGGCCGGTTGCGTCGTGATCGGCGAAGATCGTCAGGCACTCGATACCGCCGAGCACCGGGAAGGTGGAGATGCGTCCGGCGGTGGTCGCCGCCCAGATCGGGCGAAAGCCTCGCTGGCGGCAGGCCAGTCCTGTCTCGACGCCTTCGGTGACATGCAAGCCCAGCGTCACATCCTCGTCGGCGAAGATTTTGACGCACATCCCAAGCACGCTTCCCAGCATGCGCTTACCGAGATGGCCGCTGCCATCGTCGCGCAGGGCAGTGCGATGCACCGCAACGGGCGCCACCTCCGGATCGTAGTCATGCATGATAGGGCTGTACCGGCAGATCATGGCCGGCAGGAAGGGCCTTTCGCCTTGTTCGCCGCGGAACGGGCAGGCTTCATGAAACCGGATCACGCGTCCGGCTACGTCATCTGGCAGATCGAGGCCGCGCCGGTTGAGATACTTTTCGACCATGGTTCCGCGCGGATCGATCGCTTCGGCCCAGAGCGCAGCGGCACGCTGGCGCCGGCTCGCCTCTTCAACAACTGCGTTCGGGCGATCGCGGTAGATCCTAGCAATCTCGCGCTCCTCCCGCGTCACGAACTGCGGCAGGCCGCACAGGCAGCGCACATGATCGCGGCAGGTCTGCCAGTCGTCGTTGGCGAAGCTGAAAACCGTAAAGCCGCCGTCCGGCCGGAACCGGACCGACAGCGAACGATCCTGGCTGCTGTGGCCGGGACCGGGAGCCGAAATGCGGTCGCCGCGCAGTTCGCCACCGAGCCACTTGGCATACTCGGACAGGGAAAATGCGTGGCGGCCGGTCATGGCTAGCGCTTCTGCAACTCGCGCACGAAGGCGAGCGTGTGGTGGAGCAGCATGGTCGTCCTGGTACGCAGGGCGGCCACCACCTCCGGCTCAACCTCCGCACTGTTGCGGAAGCGACTCGTTACGAAGCTGAGACGGCGGCGGACGTCGCCGGCCTCCGCGTGCAGCTCGTGCAGACGCGCCGCGAGCGCGCGCTGGCCGTCAAAATTGGAAGATGTGTCCATCCGGTCTCCTTTCCTTGCTTTGAAAGGAACCGCCGTATCGGGCTTTTGCGCGGGAGCCGGGTTGTGGTAAAAGGCGCCTGAATCTGAGTGCCTCTACCAAACGACCCGAGCCGCCGCGTGCCCTGCGCGACGGCTCCTTGCTATCCAGCGGTCTCCTCCGCCAGATTCATGTTCTCAACGCAGCCATTGCTTGACCGCGGGCTTGCGAAAGAGCGCGACGGCGCCCTGGCCCTTCGTAAGCTTCACTGCCTTTGGAAAGCCGCGCTGCTGCTTCCTGAAAAGGTCGGCGCGATCGGAAACGATGTTGCGTTCCTTCAGGTCGGCGAAGCGCCAGAAGGAAAACTCGTCGTCGTCATCGTCCGCTGAGGAAAACCCACCGGCCGGTTTGTGCTTGCCCCCGCCGCAGGAGTGGATGGAGTTCATGGCCGGTCCCTGAAAATTTAACCGGCATCCAAATATCACCATTTTTCAGGTCGTTGCAGGGGGACAATTTCGGCCCTTTTTGTCCCCCGGGGGACAAACCTCAGTGCTTTTTGTCCCCCCTCATGCGGCGGCCATGTGTGCGCTTCAGACTCTTACGTTTTTTCTCCACCTTGAAATGCTTCGCGGCGACGGTTCTCGCTCCCGCCAGCTGTTTTTCCGGATCCTCGCTCGCCAGCCGCTGGTCGAGATGGTCCAGCCTTACTCCGAGATTCACGAGCGTCAGGATCACGTCGGTCGCTCGCTCGGCCATCCGGATTGGACTGTTGGGCTTGCCCGCCCCAGCAAGCCGGGCGATGGCGTTGCGATAGAAGTGGAGCAGCCACGGCCGCAACTCCGGTGGGAAGTCCTCCCAGGTCCATCGGCCGGCGAAATAGTCGCCGATGTGGTCCATGAGCTCCATGCCAATGAGCTCGGCTTCGGCCTCGGTGACCTCCGGGGGGTGTCACGTCGATATGCTCACCGGCATTGTCAGCACTGAAGCGCACCGACCAGCCGGGCGGCAATTTCGCGCTCACGACACGGCACGCCGAGCGCCGACGATCCTTTTCAGTTCGGCGGCCCATGCGGCAAGCGCAGCACCTGCCGGTCCGGTCAGGTCGCCGAGAAGGTAGACCGCGTCCAGCCCCTTGGCCGTGTGGTCGAGAACGCCGTAGCGGATGACGTGTGGCTCGACCTTGAGCTCCTGCATCGCGCTCGACGCGGTTCGCCTGAGATCGTGCAGCGTCCAGTGCGGAATGCCGGACTTCGAGTCCAGCCGCCTCTTCGCCGTTGACAGGTTGCCGAAGCGGCCGCCGCGACTGCCCGGAAAGACGCGGTCGCGCGCTTCGCCGCTGCCGACCTCGGCCAGCGCCATCGCCGGCAGCCTGGTCTTCTTCGGTTTGCCGCTCTTGTTGGCGCCGACCACCTGCCGCTTGCGCCATACCCCGTCGAGCAGGTCGCCGTGGTGCATTTCGAGCGCCTCGCCCTCTCTGGCTGCGGAAATGAGCAGGAAGCGGACCAGCCGCCCGTAGGCGCCCATCTCCTGCGATGCCGTCCACACCGCGCGTATCTCGGCGTGGCTCAATGTCCTGTCGCGCGGCTTTTCCGGCGCCATGCGGATCGCCGGGACGTGATTGGCGTCGATGCGGTCTTCCTTCAGTGCCCAGTCGAAGAACGTGTTGGCAACGTCGAGAAAGCGGTTGCCGGCGACCGGCCCGCCCTTGCGGCCATTTCTGCGTCCCGCCGCACGGCCTTCGACCACCGCGGCATGGGCTTCGCGGAGATCCGCCTTGGCGAAAGCCTTGACGCCGAGCTGCAGATACGGCTCCAGCCCGCGCCTGAGATCGCGCATGCGGCGGTGGAAGGTCTTCAGCTTGTGATTTTCGCGGATGCGCATGCGCTCGTAATCGTCGAGCAGGTCGCCGAGCGATTCGCCGGCCGCCCTGGGATGGACGACCGCTTTCGGCACGCCGCGCAATCCGCTTTCGGCACGCTGCGCCGCTTCGCCGGCCGCTGCCCGAGCCTCCTTCAATCCCATTTGCGGGAAGTAACCCAGGCGGTCGCGCAGACGTTTTCCCGCGCGCCTGGTGCGGAAGACCCAGGTGCGGCGGCGCTTCTGGACGCGGAAGATGAGGCCCGGGCAGTGCGGGTCGGGATGATCGCCCTCGGACAGGGTGGCGAGAGCAAGCGCGGTGAGTTTTCGGGTCGTCATTCGCGGGCCTTTCCTTCAATACGGGTCCAATCCGGGTCCACGCTGCTAGCAATACCATGAAACATATGGAAATGCGCTAAAATATATTTTCTAGCGATATCAAAGGCTTGAAGCGGGTAAGCTCTTGAAAGCAAAGCTAGAGCATGCGTTTGGAAAACGCAAGAGAGGGATCATTTTGACCCCTCACACCACCACGAAATCCGCATGGGTGAGCGCCAGACCTTTGGCGAGCGTGGCGAACTGCACCGCTGCGCTGCGGCCCCAACCGTCGGCGTCGTAGCTCAGCGCGCCGGTCGCCTTGTCGTAGATGATGCGGACACTGCCATCGTGCGCCGCCTCGCCGACATAAAAGGCGGCCGAAGCCAAAGCGCCAGTGGCCTTCAGGGCCTTGAACCCCTCGTTTTCCAGCCGTATCGTGTCGTCAACCACGGAGAAATCGGTAATCTTGTCGCTGTTGGCCGCGCTCAACGCGCTGTGGAAGAAAAACGTATCCTTGCCCGCGCCGCCAGTGAGCGTATCCTTACCCGTCCCGCCGGTCAAAATGTCATTGCCCTTCCCGCCGGTGATCGTGTCAGCATAATCGCCGCCGGTGATCGTGAAGGCCTCGTTCTGCTTGCTCACGCTTATCGTCACGCCGGCTTCTGCGTAACAAGCCGTGATCTCCTCGAGGCCAACGATCAACGAATCCTTCGCCGAATTGAGATCTTTCGAGGTCGAGGTCAGGTCGATCGAATCTTTACCGGCTCCGAGATTGATCATGCCCGCGTCGCCGATGAGGATGGCGTCCAAATTGGCGCCGGTGAGCGTCGCCCGGTCATCGTACTTCGTGCCGGTGAGACTGCCGTTGCTCACGTGGGAGATATTGGTCGGAGCGGCGGGGAGGGACCAGCCATCATGGTAGTTTTCGCTCACCTTGATGTTGAGATTGTTCGAGCCGCCGCCGAGATCGATCGTTTTGTACCCCCACCAGTCCTCAACAAACATCGTCACGGTGTCGTTGCCGCCGCTCCCCATGAGCATGTCGACTTCGGAGACATAGCCGGTGGTGAAGTCGACCGTGGTCTCGTTCGTCAGCACGATCTTGTCGCTGCCGCCCGAACCGTCGATCTGCTCGCCTTGGGTGAAATCGCCATTGGCGAGATTGATCGTGTCGTCGCCCCAACCACCTTTGAGCGTGTCGGCACCTCCCCCGCCGGCGATCGTGTCGTTGCCTTTCCCGCCATAGATTTCGTCGTTGCCGGAGCCGCCGATGAGCACACCGCCGCTGTTTTCATTGCGATGCCACTTGACGGCCGTCACCATCGATGACGCATCCAGCTTCTCGATGCCGGTGACCTTGCCCGACAGGTCTCCGATCACGATCAAAGTGTCGTAGCCCACCCCGCCGGCAATCGAAACGTCCGAACCGTCGCAAGTGATCGTGTCGGCACCCTCGCCGCCATCGATTTTGTCGCCTGCCCCACCGATGATCATGTCGTTGCCCAAATCGCCGAGCAGGTTGTCGTCGCCATCCCCGCCGTTTATCGTGTCGTCGTTCAAGCCGCCGTCAATCGTGTCGTTGCCTGCCGCACCGATGATCGTGTCGTTACCCACGCCGCCGACCAGGTTGTCGTCGGCATCGCCGCCGTTGATCGTGTCGTCGCCATCGCCGCCGTCAATCGTGTCGTTGCCTGCCAGGCCGCTGATCGTGTCGGCGTCCGCACCACCGTCGACCCTGTCGGCTCCGGCCTTGGCGTAGATCCTGTCGGCGCCGGCACCGCCGGTGATCGTATCGTCGCCTGTTCCGCCGGCGAGCACGTCGTTGCCGGCGCCGCCGGTAATTTCGAATTTTTCGGTCTGGGTGTCGAGGTAGATCCTCATACTGGCTGTTGCGCTGGCGGCCGAGATCGCATTGACGCCCTGGAGCCCATCATCCCCCAGCACGTTGAGGTCTTCCGAGGTCGAAGTCAGGTAGAGCGTATCGGTACCGTCGCCAAGATCAATCCCGCCGCTGCCGATGAGGATGGCGTCGAGCTGAGCGCCGGTGAGCTTCACATTGTCGTCGTTGTTCGTGCCGATGAGATTACCGGTGTCAACACCGCTGATCGACGCCACAACGCCGAGCGTCGAGATGTCGCCGTTCACCCTCACGTTGAGCACATCCAGGCCGTCATCGAGATCGATACGACTGACGAACCCCGCCCATTGCGTCATGGTCATCGTCACGGTGTCGTCGCCGGTGCTGCCGATGAGCGTCTCGGTGCCGGAGATCGTGCCTATGGTGAAGTCAACGTTGGTCGCGTTCGTCAGCACGATCTTGTCGCGGTCGCCGGCGGCACTGTCAGCTTGGCCGGCGATGGACTCGAATGCGGTGAAATCGCCATTGGCGAGAATGATGATGTCGTCGCCCACACCGCCGTCGATGGTGTCGGCTCCGGACCCGCCGGCAATCGTATCGTTGCCAGCGCCAGCCCTGATCACATCGCTGCCGTGGCCCGCCACGATTGTGTCATCGCCGCCTCCGGCAAGGATGGAGTCGCCGGTCGCGTCCTGAAGGTCGGCCACCGTACCGCCGGTAAATCCGGTCAACGTTCCGGTTGACGCGTCTGCCGTGTCATTGCCGTCCGTGCCGGTGAATGTCGTCATGACCCCGGCATAGGCCGCCATGCCTTCAGTCGTTAGCGGCGAGCGGGCGCAATGCGCGCCGCGGTCGAGCGTCCAGGCTCCGCCTTTTGCTTCAGCGCCGGCAACGCCGCTGGCGTCCGCCACGCGCACGCTTGTCCCTTGCGCCAATCCTGTTGCGCGCTGGCCGAGCACGACGATAAAAGTTGTCATTTGAACTTTCGCTTTCTTTGTCTCTTCTAAGCCCAGCTTCTATTGTTTCGCCGAACTTGCGCTTGGTCCTACTATATTGATAGCCGAAACAAATTGTTGCGGCGCTACGTGCGCATTTGTTGGCTTCCGGGGTGATGGGCGAAATTTGGATCGGCGAGGAAAAGAACGACTGCGGTGCCGTGGGGCTGAATGGCCCGCAGTCGTCAAATGGTACGCGACGGGAATTGCGCGACGAAAGCAAGCATAGGCAAACGACCGGATCGGTTCATTTAAATTTGACGTAAAAAAGCGCAGGCGGTGTCCTCCATTGACGGGGATATCCTGGCATCACGCCGGGACACGCGTCGCGATGCCGGCGTCGACGTGGTCGAGATCGACCAAGCCTTCGTAGAACAGCCCCTTCCGGATGAAGACTTTCACGTAAGGAACCCGGCGCGATAGCGAAAGGGCTGGATAGACGTTGACGTGTCGGATTTCGCTCGACTCGATTATGCTGCCGTTTGGAAATCTCAGCGTTTTGTTTTCGGGCATGGACATCTGGCTTCCTCTGCAATCTTCATGCGCTGGTGGGATCGGATCCGCGGGTTTCGGGCCGCCTGGCATGCCGCCGATGGTCGAGTGCCGACATCAGTCGCGCCGCCATCGGGGTCAACCAAGGCAGCGGGCCTTCAGCGTCGCCTTGGCTTGGCCCGCGCTGGAAACCGCATGGGACAACGATCTGCCATGAGCGCGGCAGCGTCTGTGAAGACAATCACAAACTCTTTTTTGCCTTGCCGCACGGCGCGCCGGTACCGCATCCAGACAACCTGGCATCGGCGGCTTCCGGAGCGGGGTGCCGCGTCAGTAGAGCCCCGGAACAAGCCGCCACGTGCGCCTGAAATAGGCGTTGTATTCACTGCCGAAATGCTCGCGAAGCAGCCGTTCCTCCGCATGTATGCGTGCAATCAGCGGCGGGATAAGCAGGGTCGTGAGCAGCAGGCCGACGCCGGACCGAAAGGCAAGGGCCCAGCCCAGCGCGCTGATGACCAACCCGAGGTAACTCGGGTTGCGGATGACGCTGTAGACGCCGCGCGTTTCCAGCGTATGCCCGGTCTGGATAGCCACCAGACCGCTGAACCGGCGGCCGAGCACGAAGACAGGCCATAGCCGCAATGCACCTCCGGCAGCGAAGAGCACGACGCCAAGCCAGCGGATGGCGTCTCCGTCGAGAACCCAAAACCCCTTGCGGTCCGTGTAGGCCGGCAGATAGGCGCTCGCCAAGCCGATGAGCGTGAATGCGATGAGCACCCAGCGATTGGAACGATCCTCGCGCTCGCCGCCGCTGAGATTTCCGCTGCTGAAGAGCGCTGCACCCGTCAACGCAATACATATGACAGTGAGTGCGATAAGGGCCGGGTGGGAGAAAAAGGCGGCAAACCCTCCCCATCCGAGGACGGCGAGCCCCAGATAGGCACAGACCCCTACAATAGCGACGAGTACAGGTGCCGGCGACACGGCCTGCCTCCTTGAGCGCGCCTGATTATATCAGCGGTTCTCGCCGATGGCAGCCTCGGCACTTGTGCGGGCGGATAACCTGTTGGCCCGCCACGCGAGACAACTGGCGCGGGACTACTCGCCGGCAGGATGCTCCAGCAGTTCTTCGCCGACAAAGCAATTGTAAGGTTCGGCATACTGCACGAAGGTGAGTGCCGTTTGGCGCCGCTGAAGTTCGCTGAGTTTAGGCCCCGAAATCTCGGCAACAAGCTTGTTGCGAATTGCCTCCGCGAATTGGCCGATATCCGACACTTTCAAGACAAATGCGCCGTCGCCCCCGACGACGCATTTCTCATAGTAGACATCGATATCCGGGATGGTTGCGAAATCCGACCCCATCTGCACCATGATCGGCAGACCGTTGATGACGAATCCCTCGGCGACAGCCGCATTGCGGGCAACGGGCGCCGGGGCTCCGGCATTGTTGGGTCCATCGCCAGATACATCGATGACGCGTCGACGAGCTTCGAACCCGTTGGATCGAACAAGCTCCCTTGCGAACGCCAGCGCATTTGAAATCGAAGTAAAGGAAATCCGTCTTGTTGGCTGCCGGTGCAACGCTTCCGCGAATTGAGCCGCCGTGCTGGAATCGTCGATCAAGGTCCACGGGACAACCTGGACAGGAGTGCCGCCCCACTCGATGTACGTTACCGCAATCCGCCCAAGCATCCCGCCAAGTACGGCCTTGACGACCTCGGGCGTTCGGAATGCCTCCACATAGCCCGCCCGCTGGGCTCGCTGTTCCTCGATGTCCATCGAGTATGAAACGTCAACGGCAATAACCAGCTCAAGGTCCACGGCAACGGGATATTGCTCGGCAGAAGCACTTCCGCCAAGCAGACCAAGGCAAGCAAGCGTGCGTCCCAGTCTCATTCCCGGATTGCCATGCTCTAAAGCGCATTGCTTCGAAACGGATTCATGCGACGCGCTTTATGCTATTGTTTTTGTGCATGTCGTTATCCCAAAACCGCTGCGCACTTTTGGGCGACATGCATTAGCTTCACGTCACTCTGAACGTTCATGCCGGCACAGTCTATATTGCCGCATGGGCTCATTGCGCCTTCTCCAACGACCGCCGCAATGATACGAAAGACGCCCCTGAGAGACCGCAGCCTTCATGCTCGGCGGAGCGCTTTCCATGCAGACTTGCATCCGCGCCTTGGTGCGCGCACTTGCCAGCACTCACGCTTTTTCAGCGAAGGGCCATTCTTCTCCAGGCGCTATCGGCTTTGCACTCATTTTCCTGTTTGCGATGACCCATTCGCTTTGGGCGCACGACGTCAAAGCCGGCGATATCGAGATCGTCCATCCCTGGTCGCGCGCCACGCCGGCTGGCGCGAAGGTCGCAGTCGGCTATCTGGTTCTAAGGAACAAGGGCGCGGCGCCCGACAGACTGGTTTCGATTGCCAGCGACATTGCCGGCAGGACCGAGATCCACGAGATGGTCATGGACTCCAACGGTGTGATGACCATGCGTCCGCTCGATCGCGCCCTCGAAGTGCCGGCCGGCGGAGAGGTCGAGTTGAAGCCCGGATCCCTCCACATCATGTTCCTGGACCTGAAGCGGGGCATCAAGGAAGGCGAGACGTTCGCCGGGACGCTGACCTTCGAGAAGGCCGGGACCGTGGGGGTCGAGTATTCGGTCAACGCAATGGGTAAGGAAGCCACCCATACCGGCCACGGCGGCTGAAGCTGCTGCGCGCGCCAATCGTGGTGCATTCTTTGCAGGGCCACCCGCAAAGCCGCGACCTATTCCTGATCGTCGTCGTTCAGGAGGATGCGCTCGGCAGCGCCGTCGAGATCGTCATACTGTCCGCTCCAGTATGACCACAGGAAGGCCGCCAGACCGGCAGCTCCCAGCAGGAGCGCTATCGGGACCAGGAAAAGAAGGCTATTCATCTGTGCGCCTGCATGACCGGGAATGCGCCGGGACGCGACACCGGCACACCGGTTTCCCACTCATCGGACCGGACAGCATCGCCTCCGCCGAGAGCGTGATTGGCTGTCGCCGTATTGTCCCTCCCATCCAGGATTCCGTTCTTGGGATCGCGCGCCAGCCGCAGCGCGTTCATGACGACGACCACTGACGACAGCGACATCGCCAATGCCGCAATCAGGGGCGTCACGTGACCTGCGATGGCGACCGGCAGGGCTATGACGTTGTAGCCGAAGGCGAGCGCGAAATTCTGACGAATGAGGACACCGGCACGGCGCGAGACCGCGAAGGTCAACGGAACGGCGGTGAGAACTCTCGCCGAGGAAGACGAAATCAGCAGCGCTCCTGCCCACATCAGCCGCCGTCGCCGGCGCCATCGAGACGTGGGCGGCAGCCAACGCGGGCGCATCGTTCAGGCCGTCACCGACCATCAGCACCTTCCGGCCTGATTTCGCCAAGGCGGCCAGGCGCGCCACCTTGTCCGCGGGAAACACCGAGGCCGAGTAGTCCGAAACACCCAGTCGCGCCGCTGTGCCGGCAACGGCCGGCATGTTGTCGCCGGACAGCACCGCTATTTGCAGACCGGCCCGCCGAAGGGCGGCGACCGCATGCCGTGCCCCGGTTCGCAAATGGTCCTCGAACGCGAAATCGGCGAGCCGTCGCCCGTCTTCGCCAAGAACCGTGCCGCCAGCGTCCGGTTCGTGCGGAAAGTCCGGGCCATCCGCCAGTGCCCAGTCGGCGCGGCCCAACCGGTAGGTTCTACCACCCAGTCGGGCTTCGATGCCGCTGCCTGGAACCTCTTCCACATGCTGGATCGAAAAGGCCATGCTGCCGCCGCCGTGTCCGGACAGCGCCTTCGAGACGGGATGCTTCGAATGCGCCGCAAGCGCTGATGCGATCGCCAGTGCGCGAGGGTCGACCGATGCCGCATTGACAAGCGCGGGCTGCCCGCGCGTCAGCGTTCCGGTCTTGTCGAATATGACCGCATCGATTTCCGCCAGACGCTCCATGGCGGCGCCGTCCTTGACCATCACGCCGGCCTCGAAGAGGCGGCGGGCCGCCACCACCTGAACCATGGGCACAGCAAGACCCAGCGCGCAGGGGCAGGTGATGATCAGCACGGCAATGGCGATGCTGATTGCGGAATGCCAGTCCGCGCCGGCCATCGCCCAGCCGACAAAGGTCAGGAGCGCGGTCGCATGAACGACCGGCGAATAGTATTGCGCGACACGGTCAGCCAGCCCCCGCCATCGTGCCTTGCCGTCCTCGGCGGCCTCCATCATGCGGATCATCTCCGACAGGAAGGAGTTCTCCGTGCGCGCGGCTGCTGACATCGTCAGGCTGCCGGTCAGGTTCATGGTCCCGGCTCTCAGCGCCGATCCAAGGGCTGACCCGCTGCGCGGCGCTTTCGCCGGTGACGATCGAGCAATCCAGGTCAGACACCCCCGCTTCGACCACGCCGTCCACGGGAACGCGGTCCCCGGCGGCAAGCATGATCTTCATCCCGGGCTCGATTGCCTCGACCGGAACATAGTCACGGCTGCCATCGTCGTGGATCACCGTTGCGCCCCTCGGAACCAGCCGCCCCAGTCCGCGCACCGCCTGCCGCGCCCTCTCGCGCATCATGTGGTCGAGGGTACGACCTATTAGCAGGAAGAAGACCAGGGAGGTCGCGGCATCGAAGTAGGCGTATCTGCCGTTCTGGATCGTATCGTAGAGGCTCAACGCGAAGGCCAGCAGCACGCCGATCGAAATCGGCACGTCCATATTGGTGCGGCCGTGGCGAAGCGCACGCCATGCCGAACCAAAGAAGACCTGTCCCGAATAGAAAAGCGCGGGCACTGCAAGAAAGGCCGAAATCCAGTGGAAGGCCTGTCGCGTCCCCGCGTCGGCTCCCGACCACACGGAAACCGACAGCAGCATGATGTTCATGGCTGAGAAGCCTGCGACAGCCAGCGCCCTGACCAGCCGGGAAAGCTCCGGATCGTCCTTCGCCTCGCTGGATTCAACAAGCTCAGCGCGGTAGCCGAGACGGTTCAGCGTTTCGGCAAGGGGCGGCACGTCGCCCTGCCATTTCACCGCAACGCGTTTGTTCGAAAGATTGACACGCACTTGCTCGACGCCCGGCAAGCGGCCCAGCTCGCGCTCGATCGAGCGGATGCAGGCGGCGCAGTGCGCGTCCGGTGTGGAAAGGTCGGTCTGCCGCAAACCGTCGCCCAGATCGCGGCTGGCGAGCAGGACTTCATCACGCGACGGAGCGCAACCGGCCTCCGCGCCGGCTTCCGCGCCCGGAGCGCAGCAGCTCATCTTATTGCCTTGTAGCTGTGCCAGGTCGCGTGGCCAAGCAGCGGGAATACCACGATCAGTCCGATCAGGCCGGTGACGACGCTGGCCAGGAACAGAACGAGCACGATCGCTCCCCAAGCCAGCATCACCGGCAAATTGTTCCAGACGAGCGAAATGCTTGTTCCCATTGCGGTAAAGGCATCCGTCTTCTCGTCGAGCAGCATCGGGATCGAGAAAGTACTGATCGCGAACGAGAAAGCGGCAAAAACTCCGCCGACGACCGAGCCCACGATCATCATCGCCCAGCCGATCGGCGTCGTAAACAGCATCGACGCGACATGGTCGAGGCCCGGGAACGGGCGCAAGCCGAAAAACAGCGCATAGATGATGACGGCCGCACGCATCCACACCAGCATGAGCAGGCAAAGAATGGCGCCGGTAAACAACACCTGCGCGCCTGACGCCGGCTTCACAAACACCATCCGTTTCAACGACACAGGCTCGCCCTGAGCAATGTCGCGGCTCTTGGCGTAGAGGCCGATCGCCACCAAAGGACCGACCACCATGAAACCGGCCAGCGCCGGAAAGAGGATATAGTCGAGGCCAAGTGCGAACAGCGTCCAAACGATGGCCACGGAGATCGCAAAGACGGCAAGACCGTAAGCCAGGCTCGCGCCCGGCTGGATCTGGAGATCGCGCCACCCAGCCCGAAGCCATCCGAACGCCGCGCTCGCCGGCAGATTGCGGCGACGTTGCGCGGCCAGTGGAGAAAAAGCCGTCTCAGGTGAATTGGCAGCGCTCATACTCCCTCCCCTCAGCACGCGGATTTCGCGGCGCGGAAGCCTGTAGTCGTACCTGCATCGTCGCTTGTCCCTTCATGTGGCACGCATCCCGGCTGCGATTTGACAGCCACGTAGACCAGGTGCGCGTTCGCTCCCGCAAACAATGCCAGGACCGCCGCGACCGTGGCAGCCGACACCAGCCGCCATTTCATGCGGCCCATGGCCGCCGTTCGTGGAGAAGCCGTCACGGCGCTTGTCTCCCCAGCGAATGCACGTAGAGCGCCAGTATTTTGATGTCGACCGGCGAGAGGCGCGCGCCCCAATGCGGCATATGCCCCTGCCGCCCCGAATAGACGGTCGCGTAGATCGATTGGGCATCGCCGCCATAAATCCAGTTCGCATCGGTCAGGTCCGGAGCTCCCATTTCAGCCTTGCCTTTGGCATCCGGACCATGACAGGCGACGCAATTCGCCGTGAAAACCTCCCGCCCTGCCTTGATGTGCTCCGCATCGGCGGCCTCGTCGCCGCCACCCGTCGACAACGACCCGACATAGGCTACGACATCGCGTATCTGCGTACGATCGAGTACCCCGTCGTGACCGAAGGCCATCATCTGGGACGTCCGGGTTTCGCCGTTCGTCGAATTGATGCCGACGCGAATGGTTTCCGCGATGGCTTCGGGTTCGCCGCCCCACAGCCAGGCTTTTGCGGTGAGGTCTGGAAAGCCTTTGCCGCCGGTGGCGTTGGCCCCATGGCAGGCGGCGCAATTGTCGGCAAACAGCGTGCGTCCCGCATCCTTGACATGGCCCATCAATTCACTGTCCGCCTCGACCGCGGCGAAATCCTCCGCGGCGATACGGTCCATCCATTGGGAGCGGTCTGCCGCCGCCTCTTCGATCTGCTGTGCAACGACCTGCCGCTGGTCGATTCCAAGGAGGCCCTTCGTATAGGTCGCCCCGAGCGGCCACGCCGGCATCAGGATCCAATAGCCGATCGCGAACAATGCTCCGGCGGCAAGGAAATACAGCACGAAGCGAGGCACGGGGGTGTCGAGTTCCTCGATCCCGTTCCATTCGTGCCCGGTCGTCATGCGACCGGTGACCGGGTCACGTTGACCTACGTCCACGGCTTGTCATCCTTGTCGAGAATGCTTTTCTTTGCACGATCGAAGCGGCTGCGGTTGGACGGCCAGAGGGCATAGACCAGCACACAGATCGCAAGCGCGATGAGGTAGAAGAGCCCCCAGCTCTTGGCGAACGCAACCACGGACTCATAATCGAGGTCCATAGCCTCACTCCTCCACCGCCGCCGCCTTGTCGTAGGCGGCCTTCGTAAGCTGGCCAAGAATCTGCAGATAGGCGACCAGCGCGTCCATCTCGGTCAACCGCGCGGCGTCGCCGTCGAAGGCGCGCACGTGCGTGGCTGCGCCGTAACGCTCGCTCACGCCGGTTGCGAAGCTGCTGTCGGGCGCGGCCTGCCCGAAGGCGTCAGCAGGGGCGCTGGCAATCATCTCGTCGGTGTAGGGCACGCCTACCGATCTCAGCGCTTCGAGATGCAGGCCGAGATCGTCGACCTCCAGCGAATTGCGATGCAGCCAAGCATAGGATGGCATGACCGACTGAGGCACGACATCGCGCGGATTGACAAGATGCGCGACCTGCCACGCATCCGAGTATTTTTCCCCTACGCGGGCGATGTCGGGTCCGGTCCGCTTCGACCCCCACAGCATGGGGTGATCGTACTTGGACTCGACCGCCAGCGAATATGGTCCGTAGCGCTCGACCTCGTCGCGCAGCGTGCGGATCATCTGCGAATGGCAGGCGTAGCAGCCTTCGCGCATGTAGATGTTTCGGCCGGCAAGCTCGAGCGGAGTGTAGACGCGCATGTCGGGTGCATCCTCCACCGTCTCGTGGATGGTGAAGAGCGGCGCGATCTCGACGAAGCCGCCGATCGAGGCGACGCCGAGAATAGCGAGCACGAAGCCGATGGCGCTGCGTTCGATCTTGCGATGGAATTCGGGCATCGCGCGTCACTCTCCGGGCTGAACCGCGCTGTCGCGCGCGAAAGCCGGCACATCGGTGTCGGCGCCTTTTTCGGCCAACCGGCTGCCAGCCTCGCGGATCGTCATCAGGACGTTGTAGGTGCCGACGATTGCGCCGAGCAGGAACAGAAGACCTCCGATGGTGCGCGCGATATAGTAGGGGTGCATCGCCACCAGCGAGTCGACGAAGGAATAGGCGAGCGTGCCGCTCTCGTTGTAGGTGCGCCACATCAGGCCCTGAATGATGCCCGAGTTCCACATCGAGAAGACGTAGACGATGGTGCCCGACAGCGCGAGCCAGAAATGCACTTCCACGAGCTTCGGGGAATACATCGCGCGACGCTTCCATAGCCATGGCACCACCGCGTAGATCGACCCGAAGGTGATCATTGCGACCCAGCCGAGCGCGCCGGCATGAACGTGGCCGACAGTCCAGTCGGTGTAATGCGACAGCGAATTTACTGCCCGGACAGCCATGAACGACCCCTCGAAAGTGCTGAGGCCGTAGAATACCGCGGCGACCATCATGAAGCGCAGTGTGGCGTCGTCGCGCACCTTGTCCCAGGCACCGTTGAGAGTTGCCAGCGCGTTGCCGGCGGAGGCCCAGGAAGGCACCAGCAGCACGACCGAGAAGGTCATGCCGAGCGTCTGCACCCATTGAGGCAGGGCCGTATAGTGAAGATGATGCGAGCCCGCCCACATGTACATGAAGGTGATGCCCCAGAAGCTGATGATGGAAAGCCGGTATGAAAAGATCGGCCGGTCGGCGCGCTTCGGCAGATAGTAGTACATCATGCCCAGGAAGCCCGCCGTCAGGAAGAACGCGACCGCGTTGTGGCCGTACCACCATTGCGTCATTGCGTCCTGCACGCCGGAGAAGAGCGAGTAGCTCTTTGCGTGACCAAGCGAGACCGGCACGGCGAGGTTGTTGACGATGTGCAGAACGGCAACGACCAGGATGAACGCCATGTAGTACCAGTTGGCGACGTAGATGTGCGGTTCCTTCCGCCGCGCCAGCGTCCGGATATAAATCAGGAAGTAGACGACCCAGACGATCACCAGCCAAATGTCGGCATACCATTCCGGTTCCGCGTATTCCTTGGACTGGGAAACCCCCAACAGATAGCCGGTGGCCGCGAGTACGCAAAACAGGTTGTAGCCGACCAGCACAAACCAGGGGCTCACCTGGTCGGGCAACCGGGCGCGGGTCGTGCGCTGCAGGACGTGGAATGACGTTGCGATAAGTGCGTTGCCACCGAAACCGAAGATCACGCCGCTTGTATGGACGGGCCGCAGCCTGCCGAAGCTCGCCCAGGCGGCATCGAATGTAAGCTCAGGCCAGGCGAGCAGCGCGGCCACCCAGACGCCGACGAACATCCCGATCACGCCCCAGATCATCGCCAGCACGACACCGACCTTGGTCGGATCGTCATAATAACCCGCCAGGCGCGTGGGATCGGGTTCCGGCTCGTAGTACTGGGAAAGGACAGCGAACATCAGGCCGATGCCGGCAATCAGGACAATCGCGCCGTGCGTTCCGAGAGTATCGGACCTGCCGAGGGCGGCCATTGCCAGTCCGGCAAGCGAGACCATGAAAAGAATGGCGAGGGCAATCCGGCGCTCGCCGGACGTGAGTTGCGCGATCATCCTCCTGGCCTCCTGCATGCTGGTACATGAGCGCTGGATGCGCAAAAATCGCCATTTGCAGCCAGCCATGGAGAATTTTCGGTCAGGCTTTTGCGGTTCTGACTCACAGCCCTCTCCTGATACCAACGATTGGCTATGTGAGGGGATGCTACTATACCCCGCAGTCTCCGAACAAGACTCGGACTTCTCATACGAAGTGCGCTTTGCCCGGATGCAAACAGTCATCGGAACTTCGTGCGCCTCGGCAGCGTTGCTAATGCATGTCGCCCAAAAGTGCGCAGCGGTTTTGGGACAACGACATGCACAGAAACAAAGCCTAAAGCGCGTCGCATGAATCCGTTTCGCTGCGACGCGCTTTAGGCATCCGCAACAGGAGCCAATCATGGACCGGACGCCGTTCGACAGCCCGGTATGCCTCAGGATCGGGCCGCAAAGCACGATGCGTGAGGTAAAATCGGCCAAGGGTGCTTGCGAGTGCCTCATCGACTGGCCCCACGCCAACCGGGGCGGTCCCGCTTATCGTGAGGCTGTCGATGCCTGCAACGCTGCAATTTCGGGCACAGGGACGGCTGAAGCGGCGCGCGCCGCTTTCATTCGCGCCGCAGAGGAAAGCGGAATGCTTGAGACGGAAAAGACCATGCGGTGACTACCCGCATGGTCCTAAAATGCCGCCGGGGCATGACGAAAAATGGTGTCATCCTCCCAGCTAAATAAAGCGCGTCGCGGCGAAATGGATTCATGCGACGCGCTTTAGGCTGTTGTTCTGTCGTTATCCCAAAACCGCTGCGCATTTTTGGGCGACATGCATTAGCCGGATGTCATGCGTCGTAGCCGACGATTCCCTTGATTTCGAGAAAATCGTGGATGCCCCACTCGGCATATTCGCGACCGTTGCCCGACTGCTTGTAACCGCCGAAGGGCGCAAAGGTGTCCCAAGCCGGATAGTTGAGATCGACCTGCCCCGCACGCAGGCGCAACGCGACCCTTCGGGCGGCCTCGATATCCCGTGACTGCACAAAGGCAGCAAGCCCATAGACCGTGTCGTTTGCGATGCGGATCGCATCCTCTTCGTCCGCATAGGAAAGCACCGACAGCACCGGCCCGAAGATTTCCTCGCGTGCGATCGTCATGTCTGGCGTGACGTGACCGAAAACAGTCGGGCGGACATAGTACCCCCGATTGAGCCCCTCGGGCCTTCCCGGACCTCCCGCTACCAGAGATCGCGCCTTCGGCGATGCCGGTTTCGATCAGGTGCTGGATCTTGTCATACTGGGCCTGGCTCACGACCGGTCCGAGCTTGGTTTCCGTCGATCCTGGATTGCCGACCTTGAAGCTTGCGGCAGCATCCCCGGCGATCGCCAGAGCTTCTTCGTGCAGGGCCGCCGGCACCAGCATCCGGGTCGGCGCAACGCACGTCTGGCCGCTGTTGCTGAAGCAGCCTTCGACACCCTTGCGGACGGCCGTGGACAGATCGGCGTCGGGCAGGATGATGTTCGGCGACTTGCCGCCAAGCTCCTGCGCCACGCGCTTGACGGTTTCGGCGGCCGTCTTTGCGACGACAATGCCGGCCCGCGTCGAACCGGTGAAGGAAACCATGTCGACGTCGGGATGCCCGGCCAGCACCTGACCGACTTCCGACCCGGTTCCGTTGACGAGATTGAAAACGCCCTTGGGAGTGCCGGCCGCGTGCATGACCTCGGCAAAGATGATGCCGCTGATCGGTGCGATCTCGCTGGGCTTGAGGACGACGGTACAACCGGCTGCCAGCGCCGGAGCGACCTTGCAGACGATCTGATTGAGCGGCCAGTTCCATGGTGTGATAAGGGCGCAGACGCCGATCGGCTCCTTGACCACCATCGTCTTGCCGCGCTTGTGGCTGAACTCGTAGTCCTCCAGCGCCGCGATAGTCGCTTTCATATGGGCCTGACCGGCCCAGGCCTGAGCCTCGCGAGCCATCGTGATCGGTGCACCCATTTCCTGCGACACCGCCTGCGCGATGTCCTCATAGCGCGCGTTGTATTCGCTCAGAATCCGGCGAAGCAGCGCAAGCCGCTCGACCTTGCTCCATTGCGAAAAGACCGGAAACGCAGCCTTGGCAGCGGCCACGGCGCGATCCACATCGGCTGCCGATCCGGCTGAGATCGCGGTGTAGGCTTCCTCGGTGGAAGGATCGACGACATCGAGCCGCGCCGGGATGGCCGGATCCACCCACTCGCCGTTGATATAAAATCGCAAATGATTGTTCACGCCGTCACTCCGCTGTCTGTTGCTGACCAAGGTCCCTGCTATTTGCAGATTTGTCGGCGGTCCGCTCGGATTTTTTCGAACTCCCGGCCATTTTTTCCTGATTTCGTTCAAGCCTGACTGAAACTCGTCGCGGCTGGCAGCGATGGCGAATTGTGCGCTGACACCGTCGCACCGGAAATCGCTGCGCGACGCGCGGCTCTGTATCGTGATCTTCCTCACAGACGCGCAGCCAAATCTCCGGTCACATTGTGATCGAAACCTCGGCTCGGACCGAGTGCAAGCTGGGTGACGGAGATGGGCAAGATTTTGTTTTTCGTGCCAAGGGAAACGGCGACTGCGCGCGAGCCTCGCAAGCCGGGAGAAACGGCAACAGTCATCCTCTTTACCGGCGTTCGATATGAGCGGCTCGGCGATCCGCCTTCGCCGACGCGCGGCAGAACCCGAGGGGCAGGCAGCTCCCGCAAAAAGGGGGCTTCTCCCCTCAGGGCTCCATGAAAGCCTTGGACATGCTGTCGGTTATCGGCTTGGTGATGTAGTTGAAAAACGTCCGCTCCGAAGTCTGTATGAGGATTTCGGCGGGCATGCCCGGCGTGGGCGAAAAACCCGGCACTCTTGCCAGTTCGCTCGCCGGCAGGTTGATGCGCGCGAGATAGACTTCCTTCTTGGCATCCCCGCCCGGAGCGACTGCGAGAGAGTCGGCGGATACGTAATAGACCTTGCCACTGAGTACCGGCGTGGTCCGCTGGTTGAGCGCCGTGAGCCGCACTGTCGCAGCTTGTCCCTGCTTTACGTTGTCGATGTCCGTGCGTGGTACTTGCGCTTCGATGATCAGGGGCACTTCGGCGGGCAATATTTCAAGGATGCTCTTGCCGCTTTCTATGACGCCGCCGGGGGTGTGATAGTACATCCGCACCACAGTGCCTGCGGCGGGCGCATTGATGCTGGCTCTTTCCAGCACGTTCTCTGCGGCGCGAGCTTCCTCGCGGACATTGTCCAGCTCGGCTTCGATTTTCTGCAACTCGTCGAGCGAAGCTTGGCTGAAAGTATTGATTGTCTGTACGATCTGCTGGCTAAGCTTTTTTATCTGAGCCTTGGTTTCCAGGACTTCGGCCGCCAGCTGGCCGCTCTGCCCTTCTGCGTCCGCGATCGCGCGCTTGATGGCGGCCACCTCGGTCTTGCGGATAAGCCCCTGTGACAGCAGGGTTTTCTTTCCCTCATATTCCTCCTGGAGCAAACTATGCTGCCGCTTCATGAAGTCCAGCTGCTGCTGGTACCCTTCGGCGCGATATTTCAGCGCCTCGATGTTCTGCTCGAGCAGGACTATTTCGCTCTTCAGCCTGCCCTGCGACCCCCTGAAGTGCTGTTCCTGGCTCTCGATGATCGCTGCTACGTCGGGGTCGCCGCGGCTCTTGGAAAGGACTTCCGGATATTGGATCTTCGCCAAGCCCTCGGCCTCCGCCGTAAGGCGGGCGGTAACGGCTTCAAGCCGAGCCTGGCGCAGAAACAGTTGCCGCTCGTTTGCTTGCGCAGCCGTCTCGTCGAGAAGGATCAAAGGCTGATTGAGCTCGACTTGGTCGCCTTCCTCGACGAGGAGTTCCTTGATGATGCCGCCTTCGAGGTGTTGCACGATCTTGTTCTGGCCCGTCGCGACGAAGCTGCCCTGGGCAATGACCGCCGCCGCCAGCGGTGCCGTCATGGCCCAGGTTCCGAACCCACCGAAGCAGGCAGCCAGCAGAAACAGACCGGCGAGCGTATGTTTGGTGATGGATCGGGGTACGCCGGAGTACCACTCCTGGTCCACTAGCTTTTGCCGCTTGGTCATAACCTCATTTTCCATTCAGCTCTGCGCGGCGATGTTTCCGCCGAGCGTTGTTCCTCGCGCGGCCAGCGCACGCAGCACATCCTCGCGGGCACCGAACAGCGACACTGTCCCGTTGGTCAGCAGCAGGACCTTGTCCACGCTGCGCAGCAACGACGGCCTTTGCGTAATAGTGATCATGGTGATGCGGTTCTCCTTGGCGTGCGCCAGGGCACGCGCCAGCGCCGCGTCGCCCACGCCGTCGAGGTTCGAGTTCGGCTCGTCGAGGATGATCATTCTCGGATTGCCGAAGAAGGCGCGGGCGAGCGCGATTCGCTGTTTCTGCCCGCCCGACAGCGGAGCGCCGTCGGCAGCCACGAACGTCTCGTATCCCTGAGGCAAGGTAGCGATCATCTCGTGCACGTCTGCGAGCATGGCGGCCTGATAGATGTCAGCGTCGGTCGCATCGTCGCGCATGCGTGCGATGTTCGCCTTGATCGAACCCGGAAAGAGCTGCACGTCCTGCGGCAGATAGCCGATGTTCTCGCCGAATTGCCGCTGGTCCCAATTCCTGAGATCCATGAGATCAAGGCGCACGCTTCCCGAAGTCGGAAGGATCGAGCCCACCAGCATTTTGCCGAGCGTCGTCTTTCCGGCGCCCGAGTTTCCGATGATCGCCAATGAATCGCCCGGTGTCAGCGAGAACGTGATGCCGTTGAGGACGACCCTTTTTGTGCCTTGCGGCACGAACAGAAGCCGCTCCACATCAAGCCGGCCCTCCGGACGCGGCAGGTTCAGCCGCTCGAAATTGAGCGGCGAGGATTGGAGCAGCGCCACAATCCGTCCATAGGACGCACGGGAATGCACAACCTGATTCCACCCTTCGATTGCACCCTCGACCGGCGCCAGCGCGCGTCCCGCGATGATCGATGCGGCAATCACCATGCCACCGGTGAGATGGCCCTCGATCGCAAGAAATGCGCCCCACCCCAGCATCCCCACCTGGGTCAGAAGTCGCACCGCCTTGGAAATGCTTGCAAAGGCCACGTTGCGGTCCTGCGCGAGCACTTGCGCGGTAAGCGATCCGGCGGTGTCGCGCCCCCAGATCTTCACAGCCTCCGGTATCATGGCGAGCGCATTGATGACCTGGGAGTTGCGCGACATCGAATCCAGATGAAGGTTTGCTTTGCTCTGATGCGCGTTTGCCTCGCTGAAGCGCCCCGCGGTCGCTCGCTGGTTGGCGAATGCCACAACCAACAGCAGGACTGCAGATGTCACGACGATGAAACCAAGATGGGGATGGACCAGGAAGACGGCCACGATGAACAGCGGAGCTATCGGCGCGTCCAGGAACGACAGCAACGTCCCCGAAACAAGGAAAGACCGGAGTTGCTGCAGGTCGCCAAGGGTCTGATATTCGCGTCCCGAACTGTAAAGGGAAGCCCGCGCGGCCGCGCTCAAAATCGGAGCGCCCAACTGGACGGCCACTTCAACTGCCGTCCGCATGAGGATGAAACGGCGGATCGCATCGAGACCCGATTGCAGAAGCACGGCGCCGACGATCACCAGCGTCAGCATGATCAAGGTGTCCAGTGACCGGCTGGTGAGCACGCGGTCTGAAATCTGGAACAGATAGATAGGGATCGCCAGAACCAGGACATTGGTGGCGACGGTAAAAATCATCACCACGCTGAGGTTCTGCCGCACCGCACTGCGGGCCGCCGCAAGATTCTCGGCGAAGTTTATCGGTCCAAGCCTCTTGTGGAACTTGCCGCCGCTGCCTTGACCGCCGCCGCCCCGGCGATCATCGCCGCCTCCACTGTTGTTTCCGTTGTTTGGGCCGCCGGCGCTCGGCAATGGGGCCTCGGATGCCTTCAGCGGACCGGTATCCCCTTCTATGACCTTGAGCGAACCTTCTCGCACGCCGTCGGACTTCATTTCCGGTCTGGGCTCATCCGATCTCGGTCCGCCGGATGTGGGCTGGTCCGGTTCCGGTCCGCGAGCGGCTTCCACCACAGGCTTTGGTAGCGGAGCCGTTTGAGGCATCGGGGCCGCCTGGGGTACTGTCAATACCGCGGGCGCGTCCGTCTCGGAAACCGCGACCTTGGCAGCGCCGTTTGCCTGGCCACCGTCCGGTTTAGGGCCGGTGGCGGGTGACCAGTGCGATGTCGCCCAATTCAGATCGGCAATAACCTTATCCAGTTCGGCGAGCGACTGGTCGACAACCTTGTCCTGCAATTCGATTTTCCGGGAGAACTCAGGTGATATGTCCGGCTTTGGCGATGGCCTGGCGTCGCGCTCCTCATGCTCCGCGGAGTTGTCGGTGGAACCGTGCCACGGATCGTTTCGGTCGTCGCTCATGCCGCCCCCTTACCTTTCCTGATCAACCGAGCAGATGCTGCATGACATCGGGTTGCGGTGCATCGACCTGATTATGATGCGCTGCTATATCCGTCGCTTCGCGTGCGTCGGAGGGAGCAGAGTCGTCAAGGAAAACGACGACTTCGGTGACCAGCACGTCCGGATCCTGGCCGCCAAGACTGTCGTCCGGAGAAACCAGCTCCGCCTGAATGAGTATCTCGTCCGAATAGTGGTGATCGCCGACATAGGTCTTTCCGGTCGAATCGAAGTCCACTATCTGGGCAACGTTGATCAGCTCGTTCGATCCGGTGACGATCTGCCACTCAGCTTCAGGCATGACGGCGTCCAGCTTGTCCATTGCGAGCGCCACCTGGTCGGCATCGCCAACAACATTGAACTGCTTGACCAATTGCAGGTCGAAAATGCTGCCGCCGACATAGAGGACGCTGAGCCCCTGCATCCCTGCAAAGGCACTGTCCTTCAGGACCTCATCCGGCAGCTCGAATTTGCCGCCCTTGAAATTCTCTGCGGCCTTGCCGTATTCGACCGGCATCGCCTCGAACCTGTCACTGCCGCCGACATTGACGATTTCTGCCTGATTCCAGAGCAGGTTGTTGCCAGTGCTTATACTGGCATGACCCGAAACTGAAAAGTTTCCGACGGCGCCGACCATGTCGTCATCAAAAAGAACATTCATCTGTTGAATAAAATTTCCGTCATATATATTTCCACATACGATGATAAGATCATAGTGGAAACCAAAATCTTTAAACGACAAGTCATTGAATACTAAGTTTTCACCGGTGGTTACCATAGTCTTGACACCGGTCGACGAAATAACAACGACGTCATTGTCAGTTACAAAGTTGTACTGCTGAACCCAATTCAGGAAGATCATGTCGCCTTTGATTTCGGTCACTGCCCAGCCCGTGGGGAACTCGCCGGGCGAGGCCGCGGCTTCGTGGCCATCGTCGGACAAATCGATGCGTTGAAATGAAGCGACATTGAAGGCTTCGCTTACATGGTCCGTGTCGAGCTTCCAGTCGTTCAGGCTGGAACCGATACTGTCATGGTCGCTGTGGACATTGATTTGCGTGATTGCGTTGACCTCGACATAGGCGCCGAGCACGGCTGTGACGGACCCGGTCAGCCATGCGCTGTGAATGGTCACGATATTCATCAGCGTATTGCCGCCAGTCTCAAGCGACACGGAAGCCTCGATCCCGACGTCACCCTGGCCCTGCACATGGTGAACCGGCTCGGGGACATTTCCACCCGTCTCGGATTTACTGCGAAGATGGTCCTTCAGGTTCGGGGCCTCGGCCACGGCCTGCCCTTTGACGAAGGTGCCTTCGATAGTCGGCTCCTGGACCACGGAAACGTTGTTGTCGTTCCGGTGCTCCGCCGCGAATTCTTTCAGCGCGGCCTGCGCGTTGCTGATGAACGTCCCGATTTCGGCGGTTGAGCCTGGAACCTCGAAATCCTTGAGAGGCATAAGCTGGTCCGCCGCATCCAGCAGCGGTTTCATCTTGGCGTCAAAGTTCAAATCAGGACTGAATTTCAGACCATGGTTTCCCACGCCCACATAATCGTCGTCGAATAGATTGGTTTGCTGTTGGTCAATGAGGGCCAACTGATGCGGCGGATCGAGCATCACGGTCTCGTGCCCCGATCCAAACTCTGCAGGCTTCACAGGTGGAAGCGTCACAGATGTAGATGTAAACGTCACAAAAGCCGTCTGATCCCACCCAAGTGCCGGGTGCAAGCCGCCGCCCGGGGGTCCCAACACTGGTCCATCGGGCGTGGGGACCTGCGGCGGGTGATAGTCGACATGCGACCAAGGCGTCAGCCACTCCAGTTTTGGGGGGACCGGCAGATATTTCACGCCGGGGTTCATATCGACGAACTGGTGCGGTGCCTTGACCTCGACGGGCGTGGTGGGAAGTTCGGGCGGCGTTGCCTTTTCCGCGCGACTGGCCTGGAATTCCGTATAGTCCTTGCGCAGACGCAACTCGTCCGTCGAGATTTGAAAAAGACCGATGAAGTGAGCGATTGCTTCGGTAAACCTGTCCATCAGCACGGGAGTGGCTTTCCTTAGCGATCAGTCTCGCCCCGGGACCGATCAGCGCGTTTCCTCCGTGGAAGGCTGCGCGGGGTGACCCCGCGCAGCTGTTCTTAGAATCCGCCGGAGCGGATTGACGAGAATTCAGACGCCGCCGTCGTCTCCCGAAATCGTGTTCGTGAGATCGCCGCCGACCACCGTCATGTCGATCGTATTGCCGATCAGATTCGCACCCATCACGATGCTCTGATTGAAGGCAGTGATATCGATCGCAGCGTCGGCATGGGCTTCCGAAACGCCGGAGACGAAGCCGTCATGGCCATTGCCGGAGCCCCACATTCCGCCTTCACCGCCAGCTCCGCCATCACCATTGGTCGCGCTGCCGCCTGCTCCGCCGTCGCCGCCGTTGCCGCCGACTGCAGCGCCGCCGCTGCCGGCGCCGCCCGGGCCAGCACCGCCCGTGGCTGTGCTGGTGCCGCCGCCGCCCGTGCCAGCGCCGCCAGTGGCCGCGCCGCTGGTCGTATTGCCGACCGTGCCGTTACCACCGGCACCG
This sequence comes from uncultured Alphaproteobacteria bacterium, assembly GCA_963813315.1. GTDB lineage: Bacteria > Pseudomonadota > Alphaproteobacteria > Rhizobiales > Rhizobiaceae > CAWEYO01. The sequence goes on from CAWEYO010000019.1 coordinate 70,525, forward strand.
CCGTCGCCGCCAATGCCTACTCCGACTCCGAGTCCGAGTCCGAGGGCTGCAGCGATGCCCGCGCCGAAGCCGCCGTCGGCATCGCCGCTGTCGCCGCCTTCGCCGCCTGTGCCGCCGGTGCCTACGCCACCGAGACCGCCGGTACCAGGAGCACCAGCGCCGCCGATACCTCCGCCGCCGGGGCCGCCATTGCCGCCAGCACCGCCAGCACCGCCGGTCCCGGAGGCACCATTGCCGCCAGCGCCGCCGTTGCCGTCGTCACCGAAGCCGTCGTTGTCGCTGCCACCAGCGCCGCCAGCGCCGCCGCCGGTGCCTGCGCCGCCCGCGCCCGCCAGTCCAGTCGAACCGCCGTCGCCGCCGTCGCCATCATCACCGTCGCCGCCTATGCCTCTGCCACCGTCGCCGCCGTCGCCGTCGGCATCGCCGCCGTCGCCGCCGTCGCCGGTTTCGCCACCTTCACCGCCGTGACCAAGGCCGACCCCCAGCGCGCCGCCCAGTCCGGCACCTGCACCGAAGCCGTTGCCACCTTCACCGCCGTCGCCACCTACAGCGAGGGCAGCAGCAACGCTAAACGCCGAGCCGCCTTTGCCGAAGCCGCCGTCGGCGTAGCTGCGGGCGTCGCCGCCATCACCATCGCCGCCTTCGCCCTTGCCACCCCAGGCATTGCCGCCCTCGTCGCCGTCGCCGCCGTTGGCCTTGGCATAGCTGCCGCCTTCGCCGCCGCCGCCGCCGGCCTGGATGCCTTCCTTGGCATTTGCGTCGCCGCCTTCTGCGTCGCCGTTCTGTTCGAAGTTGCCGCTATTCTGGACGTAAGCGTCGCTCAGCGTATCCTTGTCGTTGATGGTGCCGTTCTGGGTCCAGACGAAGGCCATATCATTGCCTTCGCCCCAGGTGTTGTTGGTGAGCACGTCGCCCATGCTGATATCGTTACCGGGATTGTAGTTGAGCTGACCGTCGTGGTTGACGAGCATAGTCTTGACGGCCGAGTCTTTGATGTCGATATCGATCTGATCGTCGTCGGTCGGTTTGTAGCCTGACAGGTCCAGGTTCACGCTGCTGCTCGACGTGCTGCTGCTGCTGCTGGTGCTATTACTGTCGCTGCTGCTGTGACTATCGTTGGTATTGGTGTTGGTATTGGTGTTCTTGGACTCTTGGTACTGTCCCTGAGCCTGAAGCTGAGCCTCAAGTTGCGCTTGCGCCTGAAGCTCCTTTTGTTTCTGGCTCTGATGCTCGTGCTGATCCTGGTTCTGATCCTGATGCTGATCAGGATCCCAAGGCATCGGAAAATCGATCATGGTTGTGTCCTCTCGGTTTGGACCGCGGACAGCATAACCACCATTCATCTCTCACGGCGGCTTTGTGCTGCACTGCGGGTTGCGTCGATGTGAAGAAGCCACTGATTGTGAAGTTGCCGAGAATTGAATGTTCCTCGGCCTGTCGTACAGCATCCTCCCTTCTCTGGTCGGCGGCGGAGACGGTCGGTCCCACCCAACGCGCTAAAACATACGGCGCCGAACGCCTCCGCCTTGAGCGATTGCACGTGTCACAAGTTGTTGCCGTGCTACGCTCAGCCCCCGACCAAGACCGATGAGTGTGTGACTCACCGGTCTGAAAGACCAGCTACCAATTCGAGCTACGTCTTTTGATGGGCTAAGCTAGTTCAAAAGACAGAGAGCTGCCGTGGCCCATCGACCAAAGGCGGAGTTCCCCTTGGCCGATAAAAGTATTCATATGAACTTGCGTGGCCGTGGACGGAATCGGGCCACGCTAAGCTCGAAATCTAACGTATTGGAATGAATACTATTCAACCCAAAATTGTCGACACGAGAAGATAAAGAGGAATCGAACGTACATCCTCCGAGCTATTTCGAAACTTACCCGTTTAGTATATGATCCGTTAAGATGGGACACAAAGGGAAGTGAAAGGGAAATAACGGAAACACGCCGAACCTGCCGGACGGGAGCAGTTCTTGGCATTTTGAGAGTGTGAAGATGCTCGAATCCGTGGAAAAGGCCGTTCAATCCAGAGAAAAGATTGCTGCGCCCTTCAGAAGAGTTTTGGTCGTTGTTGCACCGCCGGGAAGCATATCGCTATGTTTTCTTCCCGCTATCGAGCCCGAATTTCCCTGGATTTCCATTGAGCAGGTCGACAGTGTCGAGGCGGCCTGTATGGAATTCGGTCACCCGGTCTCTCTCATACTCGTTGACGCATCGTTTCTTGCGGCCGTCGAAGCCTTGTCAGGCATCATTCAGGCGCGCCATCCCGGTTCGATCATCGCGGTTATGTATGACGACGGCCCCGGCCAGGACAGGACGGTCAACGATATCCTCGGCTCGAAGGCGGTGCGGGGCGTGCTGCCCATGAACCTCAGACTGGATATCTGGCTCTCGGTGATCCGGCTCATGCTGCGGGGCGGTGAGTATTTCCCGTCTTCGTTTTTTCGCAAAAAGAGTGTGCCGGACACCAATGATGTGAGCGACACGCGATCGGCTGGCGGCGAGGCGGAAAAGACTACCGGCAAGGGCGGCCGGATGCTGAACTATCTGACTGAACGCGAAATTCAGGTACTGGAAATGGTGTCCCATGGTTGTCAGAACAAACTGATCGCGGCACAATTCAACCTCTCCGAGCACACGATCAAGGTGCATCTGCACAACATCATCAAGAAACTCGGCGCCCGCAACCGCACTGCGGCGGCCGCCATCTTCCTCGAGCGTGTGGGGAGCGTCAATGGATCGCCTGATCGAGGCGTTCTGACGCTCTCCGGCAAGTGAGCAGGTCAGTGCCGCGTTTTCAGGACATATTGCTCCTCATTGGACAGCTCAATTATACGTGGACCAATACCGAAAGCCTGCTGATCTACCTGATTGCCGGACTGGCGCAGGTGGACAAGGAGACGGCGATCGTCATTTTCCTGACCCTGAATACAACCAGGGCGCGGATCGAACTGGTCGAGCGGCTGTGCAAGCTACGCAAAACTCCTCCCGATCCCAGGCGAGACATACTGACCGTAACGGAACAGCTGACAAAACAAGCCAAGCTCCGCAACAAGTACAGTCATTGCATTTATTCATTTGATCCTTCTGGAATGTCTGGAAGCACTCAGCTAATGAGAATATTCGATTCTAAGGATGAAATACGCTATGGCAAAGTTGAGGAACTTGACGATGAAGAGATCGAAAAAGTAAAGTTATGTATTGAAGAGATTCAGAGTATAAATAAAACTATTTGGGTGCTAATCGACAAATATTCCTACCCAAAATAAAACAGCTGCCGCCACGCTCGCATCCATTCACGGGAATAGAGCATCTGACCCGAAAGTGGGAACCGGTTTCGGGAAAAATCCGATGCTCAAACAAAGAGATAGAGCGGCGGCGCTGATTCCGAAAAAGCGTCCACCTGCTCTAAGGAAGCAGCTCATACGCATTGCGTCATGCGCGACTACGCCTTTCGGACGTGGCGGGTTTACCACTCCTGCAGGTGTTGCCCCTAACTCTCTACCGACACACTTCGGACCGAGGGTGAGGCAGCGATGATAGGGGGAGCCGCTGGGGACCGACGAACCGGGGATCGCGTTCGTGGAGCGCCTCCCCCTACCGTTGCCCGAAGCCGAAGCCGTGGAGCAGACCTATGCTATTGCCAGCAGCGGCGGGCACGCCATTGCACGTGAGTGGTAGCAAGGCACACCAACTTGGCTGGTCAGACGCGGGCAGCGCGGCATTTCCGCGCGAAAGGCGAGCCGGATCATCCAGTTGGTGGAGTGTCAGGCGCGGTCATTGCCGCAGAGTTCCGCGCAATTCCGGTTCAAGGTTGAGCCCGGTTTCTTCGCCCATCGGAAATATGCGTTGATATTGCTCATCGTCGATGACGAGCAGCCCGGTTCGGGGGACTAGCATCCGGCGTTCCTTGCCATCCGCGCACGAGACCGTCGCTTCGGTTTCACCGCCAGACCAGTTCACCAACCGGCAATCGAGATCATTGAACCAATTGGCTCTGTAATTGCCGGACGAAATCCGAAAAAGGCCCTTGCCAATTCGCGCGACCAGGCTCCGGTTCGGGGCGCTCCACACAAGGCGAAACATTTCGGGCAAGCGATCCGTTCCAACCCAGTCAAGGGCGAGAACGCTCGACTTCAGGCCCTCCTCGGCCGGCGCAAGGCGGTAGAGCGTCATCGAAGCAACATAGCGCTGCACAATATCCAGATCGGCGGGATAGAGGGTGCCCAACCCGGTTTCGAAACCCGAGAACAGCCACGCCGGTCTCTGTCCCGTGCCGGCCGCGCGCAGTCTGCCGGAGCGTTCGCTGCAGAGCGCCTCGGTGCAGTAGGCTGCCATGCACAGCAAGCAGACCAGCAAGGATGCCGCCCTTAGCTGGCCGGAGGTGGCAATACGCAAGCGCGGCATCTACCCGCCTTCCAACGGTTTCGCCGCCCACGCGGCCCTACACCGCGCGCAAGGTAACATGAAGGCGGTGTGCGGGAACATGGCTCAGCGGTCGCGTGGGACGCAAGCGCCGTAAGAGCCTGACTGGAAAATTCGTCCGGGCGGGGGAAAGAGTGACCTTGAAACCGGTACTCTCCGGAATTGAGCAGCGGAAGCGAAAAATCGCCATTTTACAGCAGGTAAGCGCAAATTTTCGGCCGCTCTGAGAGACTTCGCTAGAGCGGCGGACGCTTTTCGGAATCAGCCTGCCGCTCTATCTCCTTGTTGGAGCATCGGATTTTCCCGAAACCGGTGCCCACTTTCGGGTCCGATGCTCGAGGGTGTGTTGAGATTCAGGTCAGGCCGAGGTGAAAATGGCGGTTTTCGAGAACCGGCACAAGAGCGCAAGTTTGGGTACGTGAGTACCGGAAGCGGAGAAGACCGCCATTTGCAGGCCGGCATCACCTGAATCTCAACACACCCTAAGGCAGATCCAGCATGTCGAGGGTCACCTCCGTCAGGCTGATGCCCTCCAGAAACGCCTTGTGCCTCACAGACGACACCGTGCGATCAAGCCGGCGCGCGATGGCGCTGACACGCAAGTGCATTTCGGCCATTCGTCTGAGTTCGGCAATATCGGACTCGGTCCAACGCCGAGATCGCATGGTGCAGCCCCCGAATCCCGCAACGATTGGTCTCGCGCTAAACCCAGGCCGGATGAACTGCCTCAAGCGAGACCCAGTACACCTAAGTGAAGGCAATATGAGATACTTCCGATTTGGCGGCAATAGACAGGGTTGCCGAATGGTAAACAGAATGGACTGTCGCTCGCTGCTTGAAGCATCGGACCCGAAAGTGGGAACCGGCTTCGGGAAAAACCCGATGCTCAAACAAAGAGATAGAGGGGCGGCGCTGGTTCCGTAAAAGCCGCCGCTCTAAGCAACCGACCAGCCTCCATCGACAAGAATGTTGGCGCCGGTTATGAGCGACGCGGCCGGGGAGGCAAGGAAGACAACGGTGCCGGCAACGTCGATCGGATCGCCAATCCGGCCAAGGGGAATGTGCCCGAGAACGTGCGCGTGGAACTCGCGGTCGGAGAGACTCGGGCGCGTGCCGTCGGTCCAGATGAAAGTGGGCGCCACGCTGTTGACGCCGATGTTATAGGGCGCCCATTCGACGGCAAGGCATCGAGTGAGGTGATTGATCGCGGCCTTTGTCATGCAATAGATCGCCTCGCCCTCAAGCACCACGCTGCCGGCCTGTGAACTGATGTTGATGATGCGGCCGGATTTCTGGGCGATCATCAGTCTTCCCACCGTCTGCGTGGTAAAGAAGGTGCCCTTGAGATTGACCTTCAGTGTGAGGTCGAAATCCTCCTCCGTTACATTCTCGGCCAGGTTTTCCGGGCCAATGCCGACATTGTTGACGAGTACGTCGATGCGGCCGAACGCTGAATGGGCGCTTGCCACGGCTTGCCGCACTTGTGAAAGATCGTCGAGAGGCATCACAACGGCCATGCCGCGGCGACCCTGCTGCTCGACTTCAGCGACCAGAGCCGCTCCGTCGGCCGGGTTTCGAACGCCGACGATCACATCCGCACCAGACCCCGCGCAGGCAAGCGCGCATGCCCGCCCGATCCCTCGCGCGGCACCGGTGACCAGGACGATGCGGTCCTTGAGGTCAAATCTTGGCGTGTGTTCGGCTGCCATTGGTTCGCCCTTTCCGTCACGTTACAGGCCGGTCATGAAGACCGCCATTTGCAGACCGGCAATCACCTGAATCCCAACACACCCTAAAGCGCATTGCTTCGAAACGGATTCATGCGATGCGCTTTAGGCTATTGTTTTTGTGCATGTCGTTATCCCAAAACCGCTGCGCACTTTTGGGCGACATGCACTATTGTCTTGTGCATGTCGTTATCCCAAAACCGCTGCGCACTTTTGGGCGACATGCACTAGACTTAACTTCATGCCTGCCTGGCGTGCAACCACCCCGCAGAGCCTGACTGGAAATTCCCCGCGCAAGCCAACGCAAACGCGTCATTGCCATTTGGCGCTCGCTGCGCGTAAACACGGCTGCGGCGGCCAGACAGGAGCTCGGAATGCAGTTGGTATTCGACGGGCACAACGACGTACTTCTTCGCCTATGGAAGGGCGCCCGCGCCGGAATCGACGCAATCGATGAATTCAGGAATGGAAGCGAAAAAGGCCATATCGACCTGCCGCGCGCGCGGGCCGGGGGCATGGCCGGGGGCCTCTGCGCGATCTACATTCCCGCGGACGAACTCGTCCTGGGGCAACCCGATGACAACGGCCACTACGCCACGCCGCTCTCACCACCCCTTGATCGCGCTGCCTCGCTCGATACCGCACTTCAGATGGCGGCCATTGCTCTGAAACTGGGGCGGGCCGGCGCCTGGAAGCTCTGCCGCACGTATGCCGACATCACGTCGGCCACGGCAGACGGCAAGTTCGCGGCAGTGCTTCACATGGAGGGCTGCGAGGCGATCGGCGCCGACCTCGACGAGCTCGAAGTGCTTTACGCAGCGGGCCTGCGCTCGTTGGGTCCGGTCTGGAGCCGCAACAATATCTTCGGTCACGGCGTGCCTTTTGCCTATCCGCTTAGCCCGGACACCGGCCCCGGACTGACTGACGCCGGCCGCGCGCTCGTCAAGGAGTGCAATCGGCTCGGCGTCCTGGTGGATCTTTCGCATATCACCGAAAAAGGCTTTTGGGATGTCGCGGAAATCAGCGATCAACCCCTGATCGCCAGCCATTCCAATGTGCACGCGATTACCCCGGTCGCGCGCAACCTGACGGACCGGCAGCTCGACGCGATCCGTGAACGCAATGGACTTGTCGGTCTGAACTTCGCGGTGACCATGCTGCGGCCGGACGGCCGGGACACGGCCGATACGCCGATCAGCGACATGGTCCGGCACCTCGATCATCTGGTGGACAGGCTTGGCATCGAGGGCGTGGCGATCGGATCTGACTTCGACGGAGCAACCATCCCGCGGGTGATCGGTTCCGCCGCCGGGCTCCAGAACCTCGTGGTCGCGCTTCGGAACACCGGATATGGGGAGGCGGACCTGGCAAGGATCTGTCGCGAGAACTGGTTTCGCGTGCTTCGGGCGGCGTGGGGTGAGACCACGACCGATGAAACGGCGCAGCCACAACAAATCTGAGAATGCCGCCGTCCTTGCGGTTGCGGTCCGAAAGGACGCCGTAGGGGTCTCTTGGGGTGTGTTGAGATTCAGGTCAGGCCGAGCCGAAAATGGCGGTTTTCGAGAACCGGCACAAGAGCGTACGTTTGGGTACGTGAGTACCGGAAGCGGAGAAGACTGCCATTTGCAGGCCGGCATCACCTGAATACCAACACACCCTAAAATAGTCAGATAATATGATAATAGGCTCGATATTGCCCCAGCCTTCACTATGCTATCATTCCTTATCGGCCCTGCATCGCAAACGACGGTCTGGCTAGCCTAGAATTACTGCGCAGCCGGCACGCCGACCATCGTCAACAGGGGTCGAAAATGGGAGGAGTCCATGCGTGTTGCAGCTAAACTGGCATTGGGTCTTGCAGTTCTTCTCGGCGTAGCGACTTCGGCGCTGGCGCAGTCGCGGATAGTATTTGTCACTCACGGCCAGAGCGGCGATCCCTACTGGTCGGTGGTCAAGAACGGAATGGACGACGCGGCCAAGGCACTTGGCGTGAAGGCCGAGTACGTGACGCCGGGTACTTTCGACATGGTGAAGATGGCGCAGTTGGTCGACGCAGCCACCGCCTCCAAGCCCGATGGACTGGTCGTTTCCATTCCGGACGCCGCCGCGCTTAGCGCGCCCGTCAAGGAGGCGGTGGCCGCGGGCATTCCGGTCATCGTCATCGATTCCGGCGGCTCCAAGCTCACCAAGGAACTTGGCGGACTGCTCTATCTTGGCCAGTCCGAATATGAGGCCGGTGTCACGGCAGGCGAACGGGTCGCCAAGCTCGGCGTGAAGAAGGCCGCGTGCCTCAACCAGGAAGTGGGCAATTCCAGCCTCGACGATCGTTGCGCCGGTTTTGCCAAAGGCCTGGGCGCCGAGGTGCCGGTCGTCCAAGGCGTGATGGACCCGACCGAGATGAAAAACCGCGTCATAGCCTATCTGGGCGCCAACAAGGACACTGAATTCATGCTGGGCTGCGGCCCCACGGCAACCGAGCCCGCGCTTGCGGCGCTTGACGAGCTTGGTCTCAAGGGCAAGGTCAAACTCGGCACCTTCGACCTGTCGCCCAATATCCTGCAGGCGATCCTCGACGGCAACGTGGAGTGGGGCATTGACGCGCAGCAATATCTGATGGGCTATATTCCTGTCGTCATGCTGGACCTCAAGACCAAGTACAAGCTCGCGCCTGTCGCCGATTACCCGACAGGTCCGGGCTTCGTGACCAAAGCCGAAGCGGCATCGGTCATGGACCTCGCCAAGGAGGGCAAGCGGTAATATGCTTTGGGCGGCGGCTTGCCGCCGCCTTGTTTCAGCTGAGACGGGCCGTGACAGCGAACTCCCCAGCAAGCGACGAGCAGGTGCGCGAGGTCCATTGGCTGCGCCGCCTGCTTGCGCGGCCGGAGCTGGGCGCGGTGGCGGGAACGCTGCTCGTTCTGGCTTTCTTCATCGTGACAGCCGGCAACAGCGGGCTCTTCAGTGCCAAGGGAATCATCAATTTCCTTGAGGTTTCCGCCGAGCTCGGCATCCTTGCCGTTGCAGTGACATTGCTGATGATCGCCGGGGAATTTGACCTTTCGGTGGGCTCGATGATCGGCTTTGCCGGGGTCGTTATCGCGATCCCGGCCGCCATGTGGGGTTGGCCGATATGGTCGACGATCCTGCTGGCCTTCGCGACGGCGGTCGTTGTCGGCTATCTGAACGGCCTAGTGGTCACGCGAACGAAGCTGCCTTCCTTCATCGTGACGTTGGGCAGTCTGTTCATCCTGCGCGGGATCACGCTCGGCCTGACCCGGCTCATCACCGGGCGAACCCAGGTTTCGGGTTTGCACGAACTATCGGCCGGCGACTGGCTGGCTCCTTTCTTCTCCAACCTCATCGGACAGGATGCGGTCAAATGGCTGGCCAGCATCGGCGTGATAGGCATTCGCGCCGATGGCCAGCCGAACATTCAGGGAATTCCCGTCAGCATCCTGTGGTGGATCGGCCTGACAGTCATCGCCGCCTATGTCCTGTCTCGAACAAAGTTCGGCAACTGGATCTTTGCATGTGGCGGCGATGCCAACGCGGCCCGCAATCTGGGCGTGCCGGTTACGCGGACCAAAATCATCCTGTTCATCTGCACGGCCTGCGCCGCAACTCTTTTTGCAGCAATCCAGGTGCTCACGGCAGGTTCGGCCGACACTCTCAGGGGAACGCAGAAGGAATTCGAGGCGATCATCGCCGCTGTGATTGGCGGCACGCTGCTGACCGGGGGCTATGGTTCGGCGGTCGGCGCCCTGTTCGGCTCCCTGATATTCGGCCTCGTCCAGATGGGCATTTTCTACACAGGCGTGGACACCGACTGGTTCAAGCTCTTCATGGGGCTGATGATGGTTATTGCCGTGCTGTTCAACAACTACGTCCTGCGGCGTGCGACGGAGAGCAGCTAATGTCGGCGCCACTGGTGGAACTGATCGGCATCGACAAATATTTCGGCAAGGTCGTTGCGCTCAAGGGTGTTTCGTTCACGGTCGATCCCGGCGAGGTTCACTGCCTGCTGGGCGACAATGGCGCCGGCAAATCGACGCTCATCAAAATTCTCTCCGGCGTCCATGCTCCGAGCGATGGGGAGATACGCATCGACGGGAAGACCGTCATCTTGAGGTCGCCGAAGCGGGCGCTCGATCTCGGTATCGCCACCGTCTACCAGGATTTGTCGCTGGTACCGCTCATGAGCATCGCGCGGAACTTTTTTCTGGGCCGCGAGCCGGAGAAAGGCGTCGCGGCTTTTCGAACGCTTGACCTCGACATCATGAAGCGGACCACCATGTCGGCGATGGCCGAGTTGGGCATCCGCCTGCGCGATGTCGAGCAGCCGGTGGGCACGCTGTCGGGCGGCGAGCGCCAATGCGTGGCAATCGCGCGCGCTGTCCACTTCGGCGCCAGGGTTCTTATCCTCGATGAACCGGCGTCAGCACTCGGCGTGCACCAGGCGTCGGTCGTTCTCAAGCTCGTCGCGCAAGCGCGCTCACGAGGCATCGGCGTCGTCTTCATTTCTCACAATGTCCATCATGCCTATGTCATAGGCGACCGTTTCACCCTGCTCAACCGCGGCCACTCGACCGGCACGTATGAGAAGGCGGGAATCAGCCGCGATGACCTCCTCGCGCAGATGGCAGGGGGGCGCGAGCTGATCAATCTCGAGCACGAAATCGCGCTTCTCGCCAATGGTCGGAAAGCGCGGCCATAATCCCGCGTCCTAAAGCGCGGCGCGGCGAAACGGATTCATGCGACGCGCATTGGGCAATTGTTTTTGTGCATGTCGCTATCCGCTGCGAACTTTTGGGCGACATGCATTTCTGTGCATGTCGTTATCCCAAAACCGCTGCGCACTTTTGGGCGACATGCATTTCTGTGCAAGTCGTTATCCCAAAACCGCTGCGCACTTTTGGGCGACATGCATTTCTGTGCAAGTCGTTATCCCAAAACCGCTGCGCACTTTTGGGCGACATGCATTAGCGAAAGGATGTACTTCATGTATGTGGCCGGCCAGGAAGAGATCGATGCCATCGCCAGGGTGATCCGGTCAGGTGCCCTGTTCCGCTACGGTGTTGGCGGCGAATGCGACCGCTTCGAGGAGCGATACGCCCGCTATCTCGGCAGTAGCGTGACAGTGAGCTGGAACCCGGCCGGCTGAGCACCGTTCCTAGTACGCGACAGCCAGGAGGAAAACATGGCGCATGTGATTTACGATGTCATCGAGCACGATGGCGGATGGGCCTACAAGGTCGGCAGCACGTTTTCGGAAACCTTCAGGACCAGGGACGAGGCAATCCAGGCCGCAAAAGCCGCCGCTGCCGGACAGCAGGTTGCCGGCGAAACCCAAGGTATCCAATACGAGGACGCAGAGGGAGAATGGCACGGCGAGGTTGTGAGAGGCGACGACCGGCCCGAGACCGAAGTCATCGATTAGAGCAAGATGAGGTTAGGTATGGTCAATTCTGTTTCTCGGGCGGCGAGGCGATCCACGCGAAGGGTCGCGACGGTCGATGGGGTTCCATCGGCCGAGCGAGCCGACAAAGTGGGCGCTCCCGATCTGACGCAATCAATGGATTGGTTTCGGCGACATAAGGAAGATGATCGCGACTACCGCGGTATGGGAAAAATGGAAGGCGTCGGATCCGACCTCGCCGCACTGGTACACATCAGAACGCCAGCAGCGGCTGGTCGCCGCCCAGGTGGCGGCGGATGCCGACAACGGCCGTGATCGCACCGTCCGCCAGTTCGTTACCCAGTTCCGCAGCCTTTCGGGCACGGAGGATATGTTCTTCAGCGAGCGTGAGGATCTCAATGCCAAGGCCCATACCTTGCGGCCTTACGGGGCAATGATCGCCGAGATGCAGAAGGCCATCAGTAAAGTCTCGGAGTCGGCGGCCGAGATCACCTTGCCCAGCGACGAGGTGGCCGGGTCATCTATGCAATCATCGGAAGAAGGCGCCTCACTTCGGCGTGCAGTTCGGGAATGGCTTCGCCGTCGTTCGACAAATGCCTCAACAGGCATTTTTGGAACAGCCCGTCAAACAGTGCATAGAGCGCACTCCGGGAGATGGCAGGTTGCTTGCCGCCGAGTTCGGCGAACCGGGAAGCGATGCGCCACACCATATCTTCCAGGACTGATCAATCTCGAGGACGTCATTTCGAAAGGCGTCCTCGAACAGGGCCTGGGCGCGCAGGTCATACCAGAGACGGTGCATGGGTGCCTCGTCCCGTACCGTCTCGCCAAGCTTTTCCAGAAACCCGCTCATCAACTCTTCGCGGCTCTGGGCCGTAGCCACGACCTGATCGTAGCGGGTCGCGCACCTTGTCTTGTAGTGGCGGACACTGCAGCAAATGAGATCGACTTTATCGGAAAAATAATAGTGCAGAACGCCGTGCGTGAAGTCAGAGTTCTGCGCAATCTCTCGCAAGCTGGTCCTGGCGTAGCCAAGTTCGCCCAGCGTCTCCAGCGCCGCCTCCGCGAGTTCGATGCGCCGGGCGCTGAATTTGTCGACATGCTGCCGCTCAATTCTGGCAGCGGCCACTGTCCGCGCCGTCGCTTCAACCATCTGCGTCATTCCAAACCCCTTTTGTAGTGCCCAAACAAACCCAACGCGGCACGTTTCATTCAGATCGCGCCGTCCGTCCGTTTGAAGATCATTTTTTTGTCCAGTCGTCAAGGTTTTGCTTGACAGCTGTCAATATTTCGCTCAAAAACCGCGTCACGGCATCTTTGGACAGTTGTCAAGAATGCTCGCACCTGAGGCGCGGTGAGTGTGGCGTTAGGCGCTGAGGAGGAAATCGAAAGCATTGAGAAGTAGGCAGCGGCGCGCGTCAGCACGCCGTTCGCGAGACTGCGCGTTTCGACGGCGCCGGTTGGCGTGAAGCAAACCAATGGGAGGTATGCAGGGATGAGTGCAGGAAGTCTGACGACTGGCAAAACCCTTGTGATTGGCGGCACGCGTGGAATCGGAGCCGCGATGACGCAAACGCGGGCATATGCTGGCGCTCCAGTGTTCCGGTGCCTGATCGTTGGCCTGATCGCGCTGGCAACTTTTGGCGAAGCCTCGGCTGAAGCGGGACGGTCAGTGTTGCTCCCAGTTTCCGCGCCAATCCCGGCGTCCCGCCCGCAGGACCATGACCGCAGCTCCGTTGATCAAGGACGCGACCAGAAGCAAGACCGCCTGCGCCAGACCAGTCAGACCTTGATTGGAACGGCGCCACAGCCGATGCCGCTGGCTCGCCAGAACGTCAGGGTCGTTGGCGCCAACTTTCTTCCCGATCCCACTGAGGAGATTGAATTGGTCGGGGAGGCCCATGCCCGCGCTGTAGACGCGGCCGAGGCCATTGAGAATGCGGCGGCCAAATTGGAGCACGCACCCGAGACAGTTGCCGCCCTTATCCTTGATAGCCCAGCAGACGGGGCAGCCAAAGCACCAGCGAGGGGAAGAATGTGATCAGCACCAGCGCGCCGATCATCGCGTAGAGGAAGGGCATGGTGTCGCGTACAAGGTCGCGCAGCGGCACCTCGGCGATGCGGGTCATGATGAAGAGCAGCAGCCCGTACGGCGGAGTAATCAGCCCAAGCATGACATTGACGACGACCATCACACCGAAATGTACCATGTCGACGCCGAGGGCTTGGGCGGTCGGGATAAGCACTGGAACGACCACAAGCAGGATCGTTGTGCCTTCCAGCACGCAGCCGAGCAGGAGCAGGATTATGTTGACGAGGATCAGAAAGCCGTTCGGCGACAGATCCCAACTCGTCAGAAGAATGCTCAGCGACTGCGGAATGTTTTCCACTGTCACGACATAGTTGAATACCAGTGCGCCGGCGATCAGCATGCCGATCGAAGCGGTGGTGCGTGCGCTGGACAGCACTGACCGATAGAGGTCCTGAAAACTCACGCTCCGATAGAGGACGACTGAGATCAGCAATGCGTAGGCGGCGGCGACAGCGGCAGCTTCGGTCGGCGTCGTGACGCCACCGTAGATGCCGCCGAGCAGCACGACCGGCATCATCAGTGACGGGAACGCTTCCCAGGTGATGCGCGGCAGTTCACGAAGCGGCGTCGGCTTCTCTATCGGGAAATTCTTCCGTCGCGCGTCAAAGACGACGATGATCATCTGCGACAGCGCCATCAGAAGTCCCGGCACCACGCCACCGAGGAACAAATAGCCGATGGAGGCGTCAGACACGAGGGCGTAGATGACCATCGGGATAGAGGGCGGTATGATCGGTCCGATGACGGCGGTTGCCGCCGTCAGCGCTGCCGCGTAGCTCGGCGGATATTTGCCGTCTTTGGTCATCAGGTGCTGCATCATCTTGCCGGAGCCGGCTGCGTCGGCAATGGCGGAACCCGACATGCCGGCAAAGATGATCGACTGCAGTATATTCACATGGGCGAGCCCCCCACGGAAACGGCCCACGACGGCGTTGCAGAAGGCCATCAGCCGGTCGGTCATCGAGCCGATGTTCATCAGCTCGGCTGCCAGGATGAACAGGGGCACCGCGAGGATGATGTAGTTGGAATACATGCCGTTGAGGAGTTGTTCAGCGGCCGTGCCCATATCGAGGCCGGCCAGCAGCAGGTAGAGGATCGAGCCAGCGATCATTGCATGGCCGATCGGCAGGCCGATCAAGGCAAGCGAAGTGATGGCGACGATCGACAGCGAGAACGGGCTCGCAAGGTTCATACGCCGGACCCCACCTTGGTCGGGTCGAATTCCTGCGGCGCCTTACCGAAGACTGCCTGCCACGACAGCCACAAATAGCGTGCGATGACTGCCAAGACGAAGACGATGTATATGGAGAACAGCCAGTCAAAGCGGATTTTAAGGTATGCCGTTCTCTCCACTTTCATGAAGGTCACGTAGTCGAGGATAGCGGGAAACGAGATGGCGTAGAGCAAAATGAGCGCCACGGCCGACACCAGGAACATTCGCTCGCCGTACACGCGCTCCGACCGACGCATATATCAGGTCGAAGCGGATTTCCTCCTCCTCGCGCACGACGAAGGCGGCACCGAAAAGAACCAGCCAGATCCATAGGATGACGCTGATCTCATTGGTCCAACCGATAGGCAGGTTGAGGATATAGCGGAAGATGATCTGCAGGATGAAGGCCGCGAACATTAGCGCCAGCATCGCAGCCAGCACATTCTCTGCGCGGCGGTACAGCCAGCCGCCTAGCCATTTCAATCCCGGGTTCATTGCCTTGGGTCCGATGGGGGCGGCGTTCGGCGCCGCGTTGAACAAGCGCGGAGCCGGAGGAAGCCGGCCCCGCACGATTAGGTCACATAGCGTTGATCTTATCCACCATTCCGGCCGGCCATGCCTTGGCAAGGTCGGAGGAGAGATATTGATCCTGCACATGCTTGCGGAAGGCGGCGACGTCGGGCTCGTAGATCTTCAGGCCCTTCCCCTTGAAAGTCTCTACGAGTTCCTTCTCGCGTGAGAGGTGCTTCTGGGTCGAGAAATCGATGGCCGCGTCGGCAGCGGCCTGGAGCTTTGCCTGTTTCTCGGCGCCCATTTCGTCCCACACCTTTTTCGATATGCTAAGAAGGTCGAAGCCGACCAAATGCGAGGTGAGCACGATCTGCGACATGACCTCATAAAACTTCATGTTCTCTACGTTTGGCAGGGGGTTGTCCTGCCCGTCGATCGCGCCTGTCTGTAGGCCGGTGTAGACCTCGGCGTAGGCCATCGGCGTCGGATTCGCACCGAGCGCCTGGCCCAAGAACTGCCAGGCGTCGCCTCCTGGCATGCGCAATTTGATGCCGGCCATGTCAGCGGGCGTTTTTATTTCTTTGTCAGGCTTGAGCCCGACCTGCCGCACGCCGAAATAGGTCGGACCGAGAACCTTCACGCCGAGCTGGTCCTCTGTCATCTTCTTCAACTCAGCGCCGGAATCACTGGCGAAGAAGGCCTTGACGTGCGCGGCGTCTCGGAACAGGTAGCCGGCCGTGACAATCGACCAGGCCGGAATCTGCTTGGATATGTCCTGCGGGGCGATGTTCCCCATGTCGAGGTTGCCGCGCTGGATGGCGACCAACTCGGTGCCCTGTTTGAACAGGTTGCCGCCATAGTAACCTTCGAACGTGAAGTCATCCTTGACGGCGTCAGCGAACATTTTCATCATTTCGGCGCGGATGTCCTGTTCAGAGAACACGGCCGAGAAACGCAGCTTCGGCTCGTCCTGTGCAAAGGCCGGAATCGTGTTCCCGGCAGCAATTGCACTGGCGGCGGCAAGGAAAGAGCGGCGGTTGATTTTAAGTCTCATTTTCGATTCCTCCCAGTGTTGATCCTGCGGTTACGGGTTGCGGACGAAGGGGGCTGTTCATGCCGCTGCCTCGAAGTGATCGGCCATCGCGCGGCGGTCGGCCTTACGGCCAGTGAAGAGTTCGAAGGCTCGGACGGCCTGGTAGATCGCCATACCGATCCCAGGCAGCGTTCGGCAGCCAGTCGCTCGGGCGGCGCGCAGCAACTCGGTTTCAGCCGGGAAATAGATGATGTCGGCGACCCATTTTTCGGGCGTAAGGACGGCCGTGTCGAACGGAGCACCAGGGTACTTCGCCATGCCGACTGGCGATGTGTTGACGATACCACTTGCCCCGCGTGCCGTCGCTAGGGGGTCCGGATTTGCCTCGACGCGGTCGCCAAATACGACGCTCATCCGCGACGCCAACTCAAGCGCCCGGCCGGCCTCACTATCGATGAGCGACAGACGGCCAACCCCCAGTTTCATCAAAGCATAAGCGACCGCCGCACCCGCTCCGCCGGCGCCGAACATGGCGACGCGGTCCAATGGAGCGCCGGTCATCGCCTCGCGGAAACTCTCTGCAAAACCCCAACAGTCGGTGTTATGGCCTTCCCTGCTTTTGCCCCTGAACACGACTGTATTCACCGCGCCAATTGCGCGCGCCTCCCGTGACAACGCGTCCAGTACTGGCACTACGGCCTGTTTGAAGGGGTGGGTGACATTGAGGCCTCGGAACCCGGCGGCCTGCGCAGCCGCGACCACGTCGCCGATCGCGGCGTCCGCAAACCCGAACGGGTCGAAATCGAGCAGAAGATACGAATAGTCGATACCGAGGCGTCGGGCCTCGCACTCGTGCATACGCGGACTGCGCGAGGATTGAATTCCACGGCCGACCAGGCCAACCACGACCTTGTCGCCGCCGTGCCTGGCGGTGCCCTTGTGTTCGGCCGCAAGACGGCCGAGAAGGTCGACAAGACTGTCGCCCATTCTCGCAGTTTCCTCCCATGCGAAATGCTGTGCGGGCCGCGCTTATTGGGCTTGGAACACCCCTTGTCTTCGCGCGAGACGCGCCGGTAGATTGATGGAGTCCCAGTTGTGGGATCTTGTACTAACTGGTTAGTATAGTCAATTACCGGCTGCTGCCGGGCAGATTGGAATGCGTGATCGTGGCCAAATACGAACGAAAGCCGAGCCCGGAAACCAGCAAGACGCGTGCCCCAGACCCTGACGGTGCGCGCCGCAACATTCTGGAGATCGCCTCCAAGGAGTTTGCACTCAACGGCTTGTCAGGAGCGCGCGTCGATGAGATCGCGGCGCGCACGCGCTTCAGCAAGCGGATGATCTACTACTACTTTGGCGACAAGGAAGGCCTCTATCTGCACGCGCTTGAAAACGCGTATCGCCAGGTGCGCGAGGGTGAAGCCCAACTCGACATCGAAGGCCTGCCTCCCGTCGCGGCGCTGACCCGCCTGGTCGAGTTCACGTTCGACCACCATCACCGGCATGAGGAATTCATCCGCATGGTGATGATCGAGAATATCCACCATGGCCAGTATCTCGAACAGTCGAAAGCGATCCGAGAATTGAACGTGACGGCGATTGACCATATATCGAGCATCTATTCGCGCGGTGTCGAGCAGGGCGTCTTCCGGGCGGGGCTCGACCCGGTTGAACTGCATTGGCAAGTCAGCGCGCTCTGCTTCTTCAACGTCTCCAACCGCGCCACCTTCTCGATGATTTTCGGGCGCGATTTCGGCGCGCCCACGCAGCTCAAGCGACTCAAGCGCAACACCGTCGAGATGCTGTTGCGGTTTGTTGCCAAGGGCGACACCCCCACCGATTAGTGTATTGGGCAGCGAACTTGCCGGTCCATGAGCCTTGCCTTAAGTTATACGAACTGGTTCGTTCATGGCCATTTCACGGAGCAGGCGCGTGAAGACCTCTATCGCGACGGTGTCGATCGCCGGCGACCTGACAGAGAAGTTCGGGGCGATTTCGGCTGCAGGTTTCGGTCAGCGTCTTGTAGCACCTGCTGCGGGCGAAGCCGATGCACTCGGCAACCAGCCTGCATGCCGAGGCCGCGCGCCGATGGCCGAGCCGGTTCGGCTACGACGCTGGCGATGCAGCGGCATACGACCGGTGGCGTGTCAATGAACAGCCGTGGTTGCGCTGGTACAGACTCGCCAAATGGCGCGATCTGCGCTGGCAGGTGCTGGTCCGCGACAACTTTTCCTGCTCGATATGCGGCCGAGTTGAAACCGCATCGAAGCTGGTCTGCGATCACATAGTCTCGCATCGCGGTGACCAGCGTGAGTCGAAGCGGGCAAAAGAAAAGGGGGCCGAAGCCCCCTGATCCGTTCGATCGAAATCGATCAGTCGCTGCCGTTGGGATTGCCGCCGTGGCTGTTGGACGATCCCTGCGTCGTATGTCCGAGAGCGCCCTGCACAAGACCGGCACGCGATCCGGGAGCGGTTGTCTGGTCCGCGCCATCCTGTACGTTGTCAGGCGAGTAAGCCTTGTGTCCGCCGACAGCCAGCCGTTGTGAGTGATCTGCGAGCTGCCGATGGCAACGGTGTTAGACTTGTCGGTGTAGGTCGTGTTGTCCTTCATGTCCTAAGCGAAGGCCGAGAAGCCGACAGAGCGAGGACGGCGAGAGTTCCGAGTACGAGTTTCTTCAAGATGTGTTCTCCAATGGGTGCTTGACCCGTTTGATTTGACTTCACTGATGTAGTGGTTTTTCCGGCGACGGGATTGCTCCCAGCTGCCAAATGCTTGTCTTTGGATGACACCCCGTTTTGTGTTTAGGTTTGCTCTGTGCGGCCAGATCAGTAGCCGCGCGCTTCGAGGCGGTACGCGATGTCCGCATCGTCCTCGTCCGCGCCTTCATCGCCCTCGTGCGTAAGTTCATCGATGCTGTCCTGCATCGAACACATAGCCAAGTAGCCGTGACCGCCGAGCGCAGCCTTGATATGCGCGATCCAATACGTTCAATGAACGCAGCGTATTAGCGGTGTTTTCAGGCGCCCAGTGTGCTGGCGGGTCGAGCTGGGTGCCGAGCTGGTCGGTTGTCAGCACATAGTTGGTCGCCTCGAAGCCGTGTTTGTCGTAGGTGAAAACGTCGCCTGTCTTGGCAAACCCCTCCATGTCGGCTCCTGCCTGGACGAAGTCATCTGTGGTGCGCCTAGGAAACCGGCGACGAACCGGTTGGCCGGGCGGTCATAGAGCTCGATGGGCGATCCTCCCTGCTGGACGCGCCTTCGCGCAGCACCACGATCTGGTCGGCCATCGTCATCGCCTCGACTTGGTCGCGCGTGACTTAGACCACGGTCGAGCCGAGCCTGCGGTGCAGCGCAACCAGTTCGCCGCGCATCTTGACCCGCAGCTCGGCGTCGAGGTTGGACAAGGGCTCGTCTAACAGGAAAGCCTTGGGCTCCTTGACGATGGCCCGGCCGATAACGACGTGCTGGCTTTGCCCACCAGAAGCTGACCCGGCCTGCGCATTCGGTTGGCTTTTCGCGTCCACATTCCTGGGTCGCGACATAGTCCCTTCGATCAGTGTGCCCCTCAAGCACCCTCGCTAACGGCAAACAATTCAGAAGTCGGCAGTCATCGCGCTGTGAAACCGCCATCCACCGGCAATAGAGCGCCGGTGATGTAGCTGGCATCGTCGCTAGCGAGAAACAAAATTGCGTTCGCCACTTCCTTGGGCGTGCCGATACGTTTCATTGGGGTGTTGCTGATCGTCTCGGCGCGCATGGACGGATCCTGGTCGCGTACCATTTCGGTGTCGATCAGGCCGGGAAGAACCGCGTTCACGCGAATGCCACGGGATGCGTAGGTAACCGCGGCATTGAGGGTCATGAGCGTAACGGCTCCCTTGCTCGCATGGTAGGCAAGCTGGCCCGAACCCGCGACGAGACCCCAGATAGATGAGATATTGACGATCGAAAGTGCACCCTTGCCGAGCATCATGGCAGAGATGGTCTTCATGCCCAGCATCACCCCGGTCTGATTTACGGCGATCACTTGGTTCCACTCGACCAAATCCGTGGCGTGCACCTCCGACCGCTCCTGCGTGACTCCAGCTGCATTCACGAGTATGTCCACCCGGCCGTGTTCTGCCACTATCCAGCGCGCAAGCTCCGTCCACTGTTCCGCTGAGGTCACGTCGAGCTGGCGATGAATAACGCCTGCAGCCGCATCTACCGGGTCGCCCGGAATGATGTCCACGGCAATCACAGTGGCGCCCTCGCGTGCCATTGCCTTGGCGCTTTCACCGCCCATGCCGCGATAGCCTCCCGTCACAACGGCGATCTTGCCGGCGAACCTCATCTTAGACCCTTTCGTCCCGCCTGCAGCCCAAAGACTAGGCATCTTTGATATTGCATCGTATAGCAATACGGCGAATTGAATTTGGTGCAATCGACAAGACCGGACCATCTATTGGACCGTTCGCCCGCTCTTCATCCAGTCGCTTGAAAAGGCTCTGTTTGTACTCGAAGCCTTCCGCGAGGCAGAGCAGTTTCTCAGCCTTGCCGATATTTCGAGGATATCGGGCCTTGCCAAGCCAGCCGCCCAGCGCTGCGTCCACACGCTGGTGCAGACCGGATATATGGAGAAGGATGTCCAGTCCGGCCGTTTCTCGCTGGCAAGAAGGGACTTGATCTCAGCTTCCATTTCCTGCTGCTCACCCAATGGTGATTGCCGCGACTCCGGTTCTGTTGAAGCTTCGCCGCGACTGCGGGAAGCGCACCAATCTCAGCCTGTTCGACGGAACCTCTGTGGTTTGCGCGATCCGGCTGCACGGTAAACGCGAATACCCGCAGCATTCCAAGTCCGAAAGCGCAGGTCCTGTTCGAGAGCTATCGCAAGGCTGCAGCGAGCGTGGGCCTAGTCGTCGACGGCAAACCAACCGGCGGCTGTTCGGACGCCAGCTTCGCCTCTATGCTTGGCGTCCCAACGATCTGCGGTTTGGGGTCTGTAGGTGGTTATACGCATACTGAGGACGAGTATGTCGATCGCGCGTCCCGCGTGCCCCGGGAACAGGCGCTCGCGCTCCTTGTCCTGCGACATCAATCGGCCCGGCCAAAAGCCGGTTGACGGTCCGCTTCACGACCGATCAATGGTAACTTCAAGAAAACAATGGGAGACTGGACATGAAAACATGCCTGCAACCATCAATAACCCAGTTGATGACGACCACCCTCGCTTCAGTGATCGTTCTGGCAGCCGCAGCCGCGTCCAATGCCGAAATGCTGCCCGCGCCGACAGTCGAGAGCCTGACCACCTGCGACATCACCGACACCGCGACCATCAAAATCGGGGTGTTGGCGCCGCTCACCGGTCCGACCGCCGCCGACGCGACCGACTATTCGCGCGCGGCTGGCATCGCGGTCGAGGAAATCAATGAAGCGGGCGGCGTCTGCGGCAAAGACAAGCGCTACAAGCTCGAGATCGTCGAGGCGGACGCGACCAATATGCGCAACGACGCGGTCGTAACGGCCTTTCGGCGTCTAAACGACACCGAGGGCTTGAACGTTGTTCTGACGCCGTATGCCAGCACATCGAACTTCGAGATTGACCTGATGGCGCAGGCGAACATGCCCTACTTGGTATCGGGCAACGCCGAATCCACGAGGGCGATCATCGAGAAGGATCCCTCGAAATACCCCACGGTCTGGTCGCGCGTGCCCGACTACGGCGGCTATTTCACCGACCTTCCGCCTCTGCTGAACCAGTACATCGACGCCGGCAAGCTGACCCTCCCTGCCAAAACTGTCTACATCATCGGTTCGGACGACCCCTACGGCACCACGATTGCCACCGGCCTGGCTCGGGTCTTCAAGGAAGTCGGTTGGGAAGTGGTCGGTGAGGACACAGTACCGTTCCAGTCCGTGACCGACTGGCGGACCCAGATTGCCAAGATCAGGGAGATTAATCCGGCGGTAATTATCAATACCGAGTGGTCGGCGTCGGGCTCCGCGACCTTCTTTAACCAGTTTTTCGAGCAGCCGACCAAATCGCTGGTGTTTCTGCAATATGCGCCTTCCATCCCGGAATTCCAGACAGTGACTCGGAACCAGGCGGTCGGTGTTATCTATGACATGCTCGGCGGAGCGATCGACAGCCGCGAGGACACCAAAGCCATTTCGGCAAAATTCGCCCAGAAATACGGGGCGGGCGGATACTTCTCGGTAGCCGGATACAACGCGGCCCAGCTCTACGCGCTCTGCATCAATCAGGGGAACGACCCGTCTGATCGAATGGCAATCGGGACGTGCATCGGAAAACTCGACGTCGACACGCCTTCGGGGCGCCTCGCCTTCGACCCAGCCACGCATCTTGCCAGACAGGGCAATGATTACATGCCAACGCTGTTTTACCAGCTTCAGCCCGACGGAAAGCCGGCCATCATTGCCCCTGAATTTGTCGCCCAAGCGCCATTCATCACCTCGCCCTGGATGAAGTAGACATATTCAGTACCGCTGCCGGCCCGCCAGGTGTCGGCAGCGGAAATGAGCGCTCCATTGGACAACAGCGGCAACATTATCGAAGTAAAGGGGCTCGGCAAGTCGTTCGGCTCGCTCGTCGCGGTCGACGACGTGTCGTTCACCATCCGGCGTGGCGAAATACTGGGTATTGCCGGCCCAAATGGCGCGGGCAAGACTACCCTTTTTAACCTGATCAGCAAGATTCCGTTTGGGGCGGACCGGGGTGAAGTTACCTTCGACGGTCGCCGCATTGAGGCTATGAAACCACACCACATCTTTAGGCTCGGCTTGGCCCGAACCTTCCAAAAGGAAACTGCCTTCGCCAAGCTTACCGTGGACCAGAATATCCGGCTCGGGGCCGTGTTCGGTGCAAGATTTCGCGGTGCCGAACTTGCCAGCGCGGTCGACCAGGTCATCGACATGTTGGGCTTTGCCGCATCGCGTACGGAACTCGCTTCGACGCTGTCCATCTACGAGACCAAGCGTCTCATGATCGCATCCGCAGTGGTCGCTCGTCCCAAGCTTCTCATGCTAGACGAACCGGCGTCCGGCCTGACCTCCGAGGAGCAGGCCGACGTCAGACATCTCATCCTACTGTTGCGCGACAGCGGCATTTCGATCCTGCTTATCGAGCATGTACTGCCTCTGCTGTTCGGTGTGTCGGAACGCGTGATGGTGATGGACTTCGGGAAAAAGCTGGTAGAAGGTCCGCCCTCCGAAATAGCTCGCGACCAGCGTGTCATTGACGCCTATCTCGGCGGCCAAGACATGGAGAACCCGCGTGCACCTTGATGTCGTGGATCTCCGCTCCGGCTATGGACGCATAGAAGTGCTGCACGGCCTTTCCCTTGCAGTGGAGGCTGGCGGTTCGGTGGGTGTTTTCGGCCCGAACGGCCATGGCAAGACGACGCTTCTGCGCACCATATCAGGGCTGGTTCCTGCGAGCGGAGGCAAGATCCGCTTTGGTAGTCAGGATCTGACCGGCGCGTCGGCCGACATGATCGTGGACGCTGGCATCGTGCATGTCCCACAGGCGAGCACGCTTTTCCCTAGAATGACTGTCTTGGAGGCTCTGACGTTGGGTGCGTATCGCAAGGCTGCTTGGCCGCACCGACATGAATCGCTAGACAAGGTGTTTTCGATCTTCCCTAGACTCGCCGAACGTCGCTCTCAGAACTGCAGGACATTGTCTGGCGGTGAGAGACAGATGGCGGCGATCGGGGTTGGCCTCATGGGCATGCCGAGCCTGCTCATGCTTGACGAGCCGACCCTCGGCTTGGCGCCCAGAATCCGGCAGGAGCTTGCTCGCCAGATTGGACTGGTGGCGCAAGCGGGGACCAGCCTCGTGATCGTTGATCAAGATGTTGACCTATTGCTAGGGCTCTGCCCCAGACTTTACTTGGTCGAGAAAGGCGTCGTTACGCTCGAGATAAAGGACCGAAGCGAGTTAAAGCACCAGGATATCATCAAACGCTATTTCGGGAGCGCTGCCTGATGGGCTCTATCATCGTTGCAGGCCTGGTGTCTGGATCAATCTACGCGTTGATCGCCAGCGGTCTGTCGCTGGTCTGGGGCGCGCTTGGCGTCTTCAACTTCGCCCACGGCGTGCTTCTCATGATTGGCGCCTTCGCGGCGTGGTGGGTGTCCGACCCAGCAGGGTTGGATCTTGGCCTCTTTGCCGGCATCGTGGCTTCGGTGATTTTCATGCTCGCAGCCGGCGGCGTACTCTACGCTCTGCTTGTCCGCCCTTGGATCGGTACTCCAGCGGCGGAATTGACCGTGATCATGACGACAATCGCCGGCGCCATGTTCCTGGAAAATCTGGCGCTTTACACGTTTGGTGCCCGCCTCAAGGCACTGGACCAGATCGTGACCGGCACGGTTATCATCGCCGGCACTGCCATGCAGGCGCAGAACCTGCTGGTTATCATCTTAGCCCCGGTTCTCCTCGGATCTCTGGCGCTCTTCCTCAAGATGGGGAAGCACGGGCTGGCCATTCGAGCAATCGCCCAGAATAACGAGGCGGCACGCCTGCTCGGCATCAAGGTGGAGCGCACCTACCTGCTCACCTTCTCCGTTAGCGCTCTGCTCGCTGGCATTGCCGGCATAATGATCGGAGGGCTGTTCAACATCACCCCGTCAATGGGCAACGACCCGTTGCTGCGCGCGTTTCTCGTGGTCGTATTCGGGGGCCTCGGAAGCCTGCCCGGCACCATCATTGCCGCTTACGCGATCGGACTTATCGAAGCGACCAGCTCATATTACATCGGCATCTATTGGACGCCGGTGGTTCTCTTTACTGTTTTGATCGCCATTCTTCTGCTGCGTCCCAACGGCCTGCTGGGGAAGTCGGCATGACAGCGGCGCGCAAAAAGAGGATCGGCATCGCACTTTGGCTTCTGGCTCTCGTGGTTGCGATGGCCGCTCCCCAGGTGCTGGGCAGCGGCGTCGCGCGCAACCTGGCCATCTTGGCGTTGCTGTTCGCCGTTGTCGCTTCGAACTGGGATTTGACCCTTGGTTACGCGGGCATCTTCAATTTCGCCCACGTAGCCTTCTTCGGCATAGCGGGTTACGTGAGCGCGATCGCCACGATCCATCTCGGGGTGCCAGTCTGGCTCGATGTCGCGCTGGCCGTTATCGTGGTTGCGGCTCTCGCCGGCGTAACAGCAGCCTTGGCGCTGCGGCTTCGCGGCATTTACGTCGCGCTCGTGACGTTCGCTTTCGTGCAGCTTTGCGTGGCCCTGATCATTAGCCAGAAATGGCTTACAGGAGGAGCGGTCGGCTTAGTTGGCGTGCCCGATCTTCAATTATTCGGCTTCAGCCTCGGTTCAGACGGAAGAAGCTATTTTTATCTCGCCGAAGCGCTTCTCCTGGCCTCGACATACTTCCTGCAGTACCTTGTCGGCTCGGATTTCGGACTGAGCCTTGTGGCACTGCGTGACAACGAGGACTACGCCGTCAGCCGCGGCATTTCGGCGACCCGCCAGCGCGTGTTGGCGATGATTGCAAGCTCCCTGTTCACCGGTGCTGCCGGCGCCATCTACGCCCACTATTTGATTGTGGCCTCTCCAGACATTTTCTCCTTCTCGCTGACGACCCTTATTTTGTCGATGACGCTGTTGGGGGGGACGTCCACCATTTTTGGGCCGATTCTTGGAGCAATTCTCCTTACCGTCGTCACCGAACAGCTAGCGTCGTTCGGCGTGATCCGCTTTATGATCATCGCCGTGCTCATCGTGCTGACGCTGCGCTTCCTGCCGGGCGGTATCTGGTCGTTCGGCGAGCGCATAGTCGCTCGCCGCGGTGGCGCTGAGACGCGGGAGACTGGACTATGAGCACGTTTTCCTGGCCGGGAAGTTTTCGGGCCGCGGCCAGCCTGACCTTCGATTTTGACGCCGAAACCGTATGGGTCGCCTTTGACCAAGGGAATGCCAGCCGGCCAGGCGTCATGTCGATCGGTCACTACGGGGCTCGTGTCGGACTGCCCCTGATCCTAGACGTTCTCAAGCGTCACGGCGTCAAGGCGACCTTTTTCGTAGTCGGCCAGAACGTCGAACGCTATCCCGATCGGGTTCGCCAGATTATTGACGAAGGCCACGAGGTGGCGGTCCACGGTTACACGCACACGCCGCCGCAGCGTCTGACGCCGGCAGAGGAAGAGGCGGAGCTCATCAAGGCCCTCGAGCTGCTGCGCGGAATCGGCGGCGAAGCTAAAGGCTATCGCTCGCCGTCCTGGGATGTGAGCCCGGTTACGCTCGACCTGCTCGACAAGCATGGATTTGTTTATTCCAGCCAGATGATGGCGGACATCCGTCCATATCGCCATCCATCGAACCGGGTGATCGAACTGCCAATCCAGTGGCTGCTCGACGATTGGCCGTTTTTCGCATTCGGGTACGGCGAGATGGCGCGTCCCATACAAAGTGCAGCCGCTACCGAGCAAGTGTGGCTCGAAGAGCTCGACGCTATCCACGTCCTTGGCGGCCATTTCATTCTTACCATGCACCCCCAGGTCATGGGCCGTCCTGGCCGGGTTGCTATGCTTGATCGGCTCATCCGCACGTTGCAGGCGCGTGAGGACATCTGGCTCGCTACCTGCGGCGAAGTTGCCGGCTATGCCAGCTCCACGCTGGCGCCTGATGACGTCGTTGCAATGTTCGGAGCGTGACATGATCAGGTTTGCCGGGAAGAAGGCCATCGTCACGGGGGCCGCGGGAGGGATAGGCGAAGCCATTGTGTCGCAGTTGGTGGCCGAAGGCGCGCATGTCGCAGGCATCGACCGCGACGCCGCCGGGCTCGAGCGGCTGGGACAACGATATCCTGACAAGTTCGTCTGGGTTACCGCGGATCTGCAGGGTGTGGACGATACCAGAGCCGGGGTCCGGGCTGCCATTGCCTCACTTGCCGGTTCTGTGCAGGTACTGGTCAATGCGGCTGGCGTTTACGTGTTAGCCCCGTCCATGCAAGTCGAGGCAGATGACTGGGACTTCAACCAGTCGGTTAACCTCCGCGCCACCTTTTTCGCCTCGCAGGCTGCCGTAGCAGCACGCAGAGAGAGCGGTGACAGCCTGCCGATGGCCATTGTCAACATATCCTCCACCGGCGCATATCGGATGGGAACCGGTGATGCGGCGCTCTCCTACGGTGCCAGCAAGGCAGGGCTGCTTGGTCTCACAGTCGCCATGGCCGCTGACTGGGCGAAGGACAATGTACGCGCCAACGTCGTGGTGCCAGGTGTCATCGATACCAGCATGGTCCGCTTGATGGACGACCCAGAGGCGGGAAATGCTTGGCTCCTGGCACGCGTCCCCATGGGCCGGCTTGGAAGGCCCGAAGAGGTCGCCAAGGCGGTCTGTTTCCTTGCCTGTGAGGACTCCTCCTACATCACCGGCACCCACCTCATCGTCGATGGAGGCTATCTCTGTGTCTGAGTTGAGCTGGCTTGGCGTCTTGGAGCAGCGCATCAGGCAGCTGGCCGACAGTGTCCGGGCCGAATGGGGCATCTACGTGCACTTCGCCGGGGGAGCCGGCGAGATCGACATCAACGCTGATCGCACCCAGGATACGATGAGCCTGATCAAGGTGCCGATACTGGTCACACTGATGCGCAAGGTCGAACGCGGCGAGGTCGATCTTGCCGCGCGAATTACGCTTACCGACGACCACAAGCGGCTCGGCACCGGCGTCCTGTTTCTCTTCGACGCGGGTGCAACCCTTACGCTCAAGGACGCAGCGTGGTTGATGACAGTGGTCAGTGACAACAGCGCCACTGACATGTGCCTGGCAGCGGTAGGCGGCATTGATGCGGTCAATGCCGAGATGGTTGTACTTGGGCTGGACGGCATTCGCATGACGGGTGACGCGCTCACTTGGTTCCGCGCCCTTGCCGGCAGCATGGATCCGGAGCTCGCCACAATTGCACCGGGGGAGTTGGTGCGACGGGGATATCCTTTCAAGACGCCGGCAAGCTTCGCCGCGGCGAGGGAGCGCTATCATTTCGAGCGGGGCCGCCCCTTTGGCCTCGCTTCCGCTCGGGCGCTCGGACTCCTCATGTTGCAGATATATGAAGATCGCTGCGCCAATCCCACCACATGCGAGGCGATCCGCGCCTTCCTGAAGGGACAGCAGCTTCAAACAATGCTGCCCAAGTACATGTGGGGGGTGACGTCTGCTCACAAAACCGGCAATTTCCCGCCCTTTGTCGCCTCTGACCTCGGCATCTTCACCCCAAGCGCCGGCACACCAGTCATTATTTCAATTATGACGCAACGCCATCGGGGTCAGCGAGCCCTGGTCGAAGACACCGTTGCGAGGATGGGCGAGGTGATTATTCACGCTGCTGAGTGCCTTCCATCTACCTGACATCATTGGCTGCGGCCCGGTAGTCGTCTTCATTCCTCGCTCTTGAGGAGGCTCATGAACGACAGGAAAAGCGTGGCGACGCGGCAAGAACGGCCCAGGGTACACCCCTAAGGCCGCCGCGCGGGCCATCTTTAGCGAATTGCTTCGTCAAGCCATACGTAATGGAAAACCGGGCGCGCGCAGATCGGTTTTGAGCGCATCTTCCAGAAGCTTCACGATTTGGGTCGATTGTGCGTCCCCTCCATAGGCGGTTCGGCCGCGCAAGAACGTTTGCTCGGTTAGTTCAGCCAAGTTGAGAGGAACTTCGAACTCGCGGCCAAGGCTGATGGCAAAGCCCAGATCCTTCAATGCCAGATCCATGGTGAAGGCTACATCATAGCTGCCGTTAAGGATCAGCTGGCCCTCCGTTTCGTGTACGAAGCTATTTCCGGAACTTGCCTTGATGGCGCGCCACGTCTGGGCAAGATCAAGGCCTCCGCGCTTTGCCAGCATCAGCGCTTGGCCTTCGGCGACCAGGTGGATAAAAGCCAGCATGTTGGTAATGACCTTTATGATCGAGGCAGAGCCGAGCGGGCCCATATGGAAGATCTGGTCACCCATTGCCCTCATGGCCGGCAGATGCAGTTCAAATAGATCCTCATCACCACCCGCAAGCAGGGTGATTTTTCCTTTTGCGGCCAAATGGACACCACCTGTTACAGGGAGTTCCATCGTCCGGACGCGCTTGGCCTCCGCCATTTTCGCGAGTTGCAGTATGTCATCGCGCCCGAGGGTCGACATTTCGATCCAGGTCGTGCCGGGTCTCATGGTTTCGAGAAGCTGGCCCAAGACCTTTTCGGAAACCTCTGGTGATGGCAGGCAAGTAACAACAGCATCTGCGCTCGTCGCTAGCGCCTGTGGCGTTTGAGCCCACTTTGCTCTGGCGGATTTCAGGTTCCCGGCGGCCTCCGGATTGATGTCCGAAACGGTGACGGCGATACCGTTGTCAAGAAGATTTCTGCAAAGGTGAGCACCCAAATTGCCAAGCCCTATGAACCCATATTGCATGGTTGTCTCCGTGCTCTTGGTTGACCGAAATTGATTGTAGTTTGAGGATCAGCAGCCCCTCGACTACGTCCTTTCTACACCCTGGGTTGGTCGAGGGGATTTTGTGTCCGGCAGTCGGATAGGGGGCACTCAACCGGTCGAATGTACAACAGCCGCTGGTATCATTCGATCCAGCGGTCGTAGTCGGAAACGAGGAGATGCAACGGCTTCTCGTCCTCCTCGATTTTCGAGAACCGGCCGATCTTTTCCGCGAAAATGTTGTCGGTGAGATCGTCATTGACCGTCGACACCTCGCCGATCAGCACGTCGCCGCCTTCGCCCCAGAAGGCGTGCCAGACGCCGGGCATCAACGTCACGCTCTCGCCCGGGTCGAGCTTGAGCAGGCTCCCGGCGGGCATGGTCCTGATCACTCCGTCGGTCGGCACGGCAACTTCTGCCTGAGCATCGATGCCGCCGTCGGGGGCCGACATGAACAATTCGAGGACGAGCTTGCCGCCGCCGCGATTGATGATGTCTTCGGCCTTAACGATGTGGCGGTGCATCGGCGAGAGTTGGTCCTTGCGCGAGATCATGATCTTCTCGGCATAGAGCATGCCTGACCCCCGCGCCAAATCCTCAGCGCGCCCGTTGCGCACCGTGAAAAGAAACAGGCCGAGTTCGTCAAATTTCTCCTGCCCGTAGTCGGTGATGTCCCAGCCAAGCCGGGCATCGACGATGCCGGCCGGACGCCGTTCTTTCAGTTGCTCAGGCGTCCAGTAGGCAAAGGGCGGCATGACATAGCCGAAGGAACGGATGAAGGCGTCTCCCTCGCGCAGAATTTCGTTGATACGCGAACGGTTCATTTTCCTTTCCCTTCTTGCGGTACTCAGTCGATCCGGAGTCCGCTGCCTGGCTCGAAGAACACGGCCCTGTCCAGGTTGAAGGCGAGCTTAGCCTTCTCTCCGGGCGCGACATTGGCGTCGGCGCGCAGCCGCGCCGTGACCTGCTTGCCGCCGAGACGCGTTACCGCATACGTATCGGAGCCGGCGGGCTCGACCACCTCGATCAGGCATTCGCCCTCGGCGATGTTCGTGGCATTGCGGTCGGCGCTGTCGCGGTCGGTCAGCGCTTCAGGGCGGATTCCGAATATGACTTCGCTCCCGGCGTGCGCGGCCAATCGCGACGATGCGCGTGGCACATTCAGAACCAGCGGATCCAGATTGTCGCGCACGGCCGAGACAGACACAGCGGAACCGTTCCGGCTGATCGTGACCGGCACAAGGTTCATCGACGGCGAACCCATGAAATCGGCAACGAACAGGTTCGCTGGATTATTGTAGATTTCGGCCGGTGTTCCTGACTGCTGCAGCAGGCCGTCCTTCAGGACCGCGATCTTGGTGGCAAGCGTCATTGCCTCGATCTGGTCGTGCGTGACATAGACGATCGTGGTTCCCATCCGCTGGTGCAGGCGCTTGATTTCGGTGCGCATATCCACGCGAAGCTTCGCGTCGAGGTTGGAAAGCGGCTCGTCGAACAGAAAGACCTGCGGATGGCGCACGAGCGCGCGACCGATTGCGACGCGCTGGCGCTGGCCTCCGGAAAGCTGGCTCGGCCTGCGATCGAGCAGGTGGCCGATCTGCAGCATGTCCGAGACCTGGTTGATGGCTTTCTCGCGTTCCACTTTCGGCACGCCGCGAATTTCCATACCGAACGCTATGTTCTGCGCCACGGTCATGTTGGGATAGAGCGCGTAGGACTGGAACACCATCGCAATGTCGCGCTGGGAGGGATGCAGGCCGTCGATCACGCGCCCATCGATGCTGATCGACCCGCCCGTGATCGTCTCGAGCCCTGCAATCGAATTGAGCAGGGTCGACTTGCCGCAGCCCGACGGTCCGACGAGAACGAGGAAGCCGCCTTTCTCGATGTCGAGATCGATACCCTTCAGCACGGGTACCTTCCCGAAGGTCTTTTCGAGATTGCTGATTTGAAGAAAAGCCATTCCCTACCCCTTCACCGCACCGGCCATCAGGCCCCGTACGAAATAGCGCCCCGACACGATGTACACGATCAGCGTCGGCAGCGCCGCGAGAATCGCACCCGCGAAATGCACATTGTATTCCTTCACGCCGCTCGATGAGGCGACAAGATTGTTGAGCGCGACCGTCATCGGCAGCGAGTCGAAATCGCCGAATGAGACACCGAACAGAAAATCGTTCCAGATGTTGGTGAATTGCCAGATGACCGTGACGACGATGATCGGGCCGGAGGACGGCAGCAGGATCCGCCGGAATATCTGGAAGAAGCTGGCGCCGTCGATCTGCGCCGCCTTGACGAGTTCGGTCGGGAAGGCGGCATAGTAGTTGCGAAAAAACAGCGTGGTGAAGCCCAGGCCATAGACGACATGGACCAGCACGAGCCCCGTCCTTGTTCCCGCAATGCCAAGCAGGCCCAGGATGCGCGCGGCGGGTATAAGCGCGATCTGGAACGGAATGAAGCAGGCGAGCAGCATAAGGCCAAAGACGAGATTGTCGCCGCGAAAGCGCCATTTTGTCAGCACGAACCCATTGAGCGCGCCGAGCATTGTCGAGATGGCCACGGCCGGCACGACCATGAGGATCGAGTTCAGGAAATATGGCTTCAGGCCGGTAGCCTGGACGCCCACCTGTGCGGTCGACCAAGCTGTCGTCCACGGCGCGAGGGTAAGCGCCCGCGGCAACGCCAGCATGTTGCCCTGACGGATCTCGTCGAGCGGCTTCACCGAATTGACGACCATCACGTAGAACGGCAGCAGATAGTACACGGCAAACAGCATGAGCAGGGCGTAGATGAGCGCCCGAGCGAGCTTGTTGGTCCGGACTGCGTTTTCGGGCGAGGCCTTGGTCACTGGCGCGGCCCTCCCCTCAGTTCGGAATAAAGATACGGGATGATGATCGAAAAGATCATGATCAGCATGATGATGGCTGAGGAAGCGCCTATCCCCATCGAATTGCGCGTGAACGTATAGGAGTACATGAAGGTCGCGGGCAGCTCGGTCGCCTGCCCCGGCCCGCCGCCGGTCAGCGCGACGACGAGGTCATATGACTTGATCGCGAGATGGGCGAGCACGACGAAGGCGGAAAGAAAGACCGGGCGCATCAGCGGAATGATAATGCGGCGGTAGATCGTCGTTGTCGAAGCGCCGTCGATCTGGGCGGCCTTAATGATCTCGTTGTCGACACCGCGCAGACCGGCCAGAAACATTGCCATCACGAAACCGGACGACTGCCAGACGGCGGCGATGACGACGCAATAGATCGCCATCCGGCCATCCTTGATCCAGGTGAACGAGAAACTCTCCCAGCCCCAGTGATGCATGACGCTTTCGAGACCGATGCCAGGGTCGAGAAACCACTTCCACGCGGTCCCGGTAACGATGAAGGAAAGCGCCATCGGGTAAAGATAGATGGGCCTCAGCAAACCCTCGGCGCGAATCTTCTGGTCGAGCAGGATGGCAAGAAACAGGCCCAGCACCGAGCAGATGACGATGTATAGGGAGCCGAAAATGCCGAGATTGGTTATCGCACGCCACCAATGCGGCAGTCTCCAGAGCCTCGCGTAGTTGTCGAGCCCGACGAAGCCGTAGGACGGCAACATCTTGGAATCGGTGAGCGACAGGTAGCCGGTATAGAGAATGAAGGCATAAACGAAGATGAGGATTGCCGCGAAGCTGGGCGCGAGCACGAGCTTCGGCACGACATTCTGCAGTCTGTTTCGCGTCAGCATAGGTTCGCTCCGCAAGCGTCGCGTGTGCGGCAAAAGGAGCGGGGACGTCCGATCGCAACGTCGGAACATCCCCGCAGATTCAGGCGAGCGCAAAATTTGCGCCCGCCGGGAGGAACGGTCTACTTGGCGCCCTCGACAGCGGCTGCAAGTTGCGCAGGCGCTTCGTCGGTCGAAATTTCGCCGTTGAAGTGACGAGTGATCACGTCGTACATGGCGTTCTTCACTGAAGCCGGCGCCGCGTGGCCATGCGCCATCGAGCCGTACAATGTGCCCTTTTCGTTGGCTTCGGCGAGATCGGCCATGCCTTTCTTGCCGCAATCGTCGAAGTCGGTATTGGGCACGTCGGTGCGGGCGGGAACCGAACCCTTGACCACGTTGAACGCCGACTGGAACTTCGGGTCCTCGATGGCCGACGCCATCATAAGCTGTGCTTTCTGCTTGTCTTCTCCGACCTGGAACATCATGAACTGGTCTGAGTTGAAGGTGACGGAGCCCTGTGTTCCAGGGAATCGCATGCACACGAAATCGACGCCCGGCTTCTGACCGGCCTTCAGGAACTCGCCCTTGGCCCAGTCGCCCATGAACTGCAGGCCGCCTTTTCCTTCGATGACCATTGCCGATGCTAGGTTCCAGTCACGGCCGGAGAAATTGTCGTCCACGTAGGAGCGCAGCTTCTCCATCCGCGTGAAAGCCTCTTTCATCTTGTCGCCGCTGAGGGCGGCCGGATCGAGATCGATCATCGACGCCTTGTAGAAGTCGTTGCCGAGCGAAAGGACGACCGCGTCAAATATCGTTGCATCCTGCCATGGCTGTCCGCCATGAGCGACGGGCGTGATGCCGTTCGCCTTGAACTTGTCGAGCAGAACGATGAGCTCGTCCCAGTTCTGAGGCTCCTTGCCGCCGGCAGCCTCAAGCGCCTTCTTGTTGATCCAGACCCAATTGGTCGAGTGGACGTTTACCGGGGCGGCGATCCACTTGCCGTCGTATTTCGAGAAGTTCTGCAGCGCGGTCGGCACCACCTTGTCCCAACCTTCCTTGGTGGCGACTTCGCCGAGATCGCCCACCACTCCCTGCTTGGCCCAGTCGGTGATGTCGAAGCCCAGCGCCTGAACGGCGGTTGGCGGATTGCCTGCCGTGACACGGGCGCGCAGCGCGGTCATCGCCTGCTCGCCGCCGCCGCCGGCAACCGGCATGTCGGACCAGGAGACGCCCTTCGACTCGAGATCCTTTTTGAGCACATCGAGAGCCGCAGCTTCGCCGCCCGATGTCCACCAGTGCAGCACCTCGACATTGTCGGCGGCCTTCGCACTGCCGAGACCGAGCGCGATGATGGCCGCACTCGTGGCAAGCCTTGTGATCTTGCTGAATGACATGGAATCCTCCCAAATTGCCTGGCCGCTGATCAGCCGAGCTTGAAATTTGTAACGATACAAATCGCGCCCGTGTCAAGCCGTTTGCGGCGCGATCCGCCCTTTTAAAGATAACGCATTGAAATTGCACCTTTTGAACGAGTGGCAAACTCGTTCGCGCAGCTTGCAACTGGCGTGTTTCGATTTGCAACGACCGCGGCTGAATTTTGGCCAATCGGCCTGACCTGGCGCGAAGCTCATCTCTCTCAAAACGTTGCCGGCTTCTGAACGTTTTATTGCGGCCCTCGCAACCGTGGCTGGCGCTACCAAAGCATGGATGAAATAACAGTTTTTTGCTATAATGGCCGACAAAGTTGTGCTGGCCCGCAACCATGAAAACATGATCAGATTTTCGGGCAAGATCATGTGTAAAAACAAGGATTTGGAGTTGTTTCGGTGAAAAGCCGCCTCGGTCCGGCCGACGAATGATCCGGGCTGTCGAGAATCGCTCATCCGCAATGAAGATGGCCGCGAAGACAAGTACGAAGGGCCGCCGAAGCGCATCGAGCAAGGCGGGAGGCGAAGCGCTGATGCGCGCCGGCCTCGAGGGCGTCGGCAATGTGGTGGGCCACAAGCTTCGTCGTGCCCAACTCCATGTCTTCCAGGAATTTCTGAAGTCCTTCTCGAAACTGAAGCTTCGTCCGGCAGAGTTTTCCGTGCTTGCCTTGATGGCGCAGAAGCCGGGCCAGAAGCAAAGCGAGATTGCGGAAGCGCTCGGCATCAAGCGCGCAAACTTCGTCGCCTTGATGGACGGATTGGAAAGACGCGGACTGGCAGAGCGCCGCAGGGCCGATACCGACCGCCGATCCCATTCTCTTCATCTCACGCCTGCCGGCAATCGCTTCGTCGCCCGGATGGCAACGGTCTGGCAGGGTCACGAAAACCGGCTGATAGCGCGCCTTGGCGGCCCGGCAGCCCGCGACCAGCTCATAGAGCTGCTTGATCGCATCCTGGCAGAAGACGGCAGGATCGACCGCCTGCCGCATTGACGAGGGCACTGCCGCCGGCGCCTGACGGGGTTGCTCCTTTGCGTAGCCGAGAATTTTGCTGGCGCTTCCTCGCAAGACCTGTTTCCTTCCGACGAATCAACGAACACGACGGACTGGAACTGGAGAGGGCAGGCAAATGAGCATTGAAACGATCGCAGCGAAGATTGGCGAGCGGGTCGCCGGGAGTGGGTTCGACAGGTCGGTAAAATTCAAGCTGGAAGGCGCCGGCATCATCGTCATCGACGGATCCAACGTATCGACGACAGACAGCGATGCCGATTGCACGATCACCATGACGCTCGATGATTTTGAAGCGCTGGTCTCCGGCGATCTCAATCCAACCGCCGCTTTCATGCAGGGCAAGATGAAAATCGAGGGCGACATGTCGGTCGCCATGCAGCTCAGCCAAGTGCTCTGAGACCATGAACGCCCGGCTTCATCGCCGGACGCTTCAGGTAGGATGGGTCAGGCTGCGAGCGACAAGCGATCCGGCATGCGCATCTGCCTGAAAATCGGAATCGATTTTCAGAAAGCACGATGCGGAGATTCAAAAAGATACAGTGTCCTTTGCGCGTCCAAACGGACGCGTTGCGCTGTAACCCTGCGGCCGGTTGCCGTCAGCACGCCTTTTGCTCCGGCAAGTGCCCCCTCCATGATTTCCAGCGCAAGAAACCGGTGCCTCTCGTAGGGCCCGGGCATTGCGAGCGCGCCCGTTCTCTCGGCGGAGAAGCCGAAGCGCGAATAATAGGGCGCGTCGCCCATCAGGAGAATCGCGCTATGACCAAGCCGCGCTGCCTCCACGATCGCATGACGCACCAGCGTCGAGCCGATGCCGGTCCCTTTCATCGAAGGATCGACGGCGAGCGGGCCGAGAAGGAGCGCCGGGACACCGCCCTCGCCAGCGGTCACATCCCATAGCCGGACTGTACCAAGCACGGACCCGGCACTGTCCCGCGCGACAAAGGCAAGGCCTTCCGACGGTTTGCGGCCGCGGCGTAGCTTCTCGGAGGTTTTCCTGCGCCGCTTCGGCCCCATCGCGCGATCGAGTAGCGCCTCGCGCGCCGCGATATCCGCGGCGGTTTCGGCGCTGATGATGAGGACTCTTTCGATTGACCCGGCGGCGGCCCACGTTGACGGTTTCATCAACAACGGACGAAGTTTTCATTTCTACGATCCTTCACAAGCGGAGATCTGTTCCACATGGCGGAGTGATCGACGGGGGGAGCCCGTCAGATCACGTAGGATCGGAGAGGCTCGAAGCCGTTGAAAGCGACCGAGGAATAGGTTGTGGTATAGGCCCCGGTTCCCTCGATCAGCACTTCGTCGCCGATGGTCAACGAGAGCGGCAGCGGATATGGCGTCTTCTCGTACAGCACATCTGCCGAGTTGCAGGTCGGTCCGGCAAGCACGCAGGGCGCGGTCTGGTCGCCGTCGCGCTGGGTGACGATCGGATAGCGGATCGCCTCGTCCATCGTCTCGGCGAGACCGCCGAACTTGCCGATGTCGAGGAACACCCATCGCACATTGTCGTTGTCGGCCTTCTTCGAGATCAGCACGACCTCCGACTTGATGACGCCTGCATTGCCGACCATGCCGCGGCCGGGTTCGATGATCGTTTCGGGGATGTCGTTGCCGAAATGCTTCCTGAGCGCCGAGAAGATTGCGTTGCCGTAGGCCTGCGCCACCGGGACGTCCTTGAGATAACGGGTCGGGAACCCGCCGCCCATATTGACCATCTTCAGGACAATCCCCTCCTCGGCGAGCGTGGCGAAGACTTGCTTGGCATCACGAAGCGCGCGATCCCAGGCGGACAGGTCGGTCTGCTGCGAACCGACGTGGAAGGAAACGCCGTAAGCTTCCACGCCAAGCGACTTCGCGCGGCGCAGCACCTTGACAGCCATCGCCGGCACGCAACCGAACTTGCGCGAGAGCGGCCACTCGGCGCCCTCTCCATCGGTCAGCACGCGGCAGAAGACGCGCGCTGAGGGAGCTGCGCGCGCGATCTTCTCAACCTCTTCGACGGAGTCCACCGCAAAGAGGCGGATACCGAGTTCGTAGGCGCGCGCGATATCGCGCTCCTTCTTGATAGTGTTGCCGAAGGAGATGCTGTCTGCCGGCGCACCGGCAGCCATCGCCATCTCTATTTCGGCCACCGACGCGGTATCGAAGGACGAACCCATCTCCGCAAGGAGGCGCAGGATCTCCGGCGCCGGGTTTGCTTTCACGGCGTAGTAAATTCGGGAATCGGGAAGCGCCTTTTCGAAAGCGAGGAAATTGTCGCGCACGACGTCGAGGTCGACGACCAGGCACGGGCCGTTCGGGCGTCGGGTAGCGAGGAAGTCAAGAATGCGCTGCGTGGCCATCGGGTCTCTCCATGCGCGTTTGCTTCGCGCGAACAAAGGCTGCGGCACGGCCAATTCCGGTCGCGGACTCCGCGGTGGACAAAGGCGCGGCGGCAATTCCATGACCCGGGCGGTGGAAGTCCCGTAACCCTTGAAATGCGCGCCACGCGGCGTTGAACCTTGGCCTGCCCGGCCACGATTCGCTTTGTCTGCCTTGGCTTGGATGGGAGACCCGTCCGCACTGCCGGCAATGAGGGTGTGCCTCTTCAGTAACCCCGATCTATGGACGATCGGCAGACACCAGAAAGGCCCGCACCGTCGTTGCTTCAAGACGTCCTCGATCATGTGGTTGGCCACTCGATCGACTGGGTTCGTTACTCCCCAGGTACCGTCCCGATTGCCTCGCCATACGAGGGTTCGGGGGACGCCCACAGGCACGTGCGACTTTGGGCAAGGCCGATATATTATCGACTTCTGTTACAATCAATTAAAATTGGAGCCCGGACTTGAAAAAACGCGGCTGTCGAACAACTGTGCGCGGACCGTATCCTGATCTTGAACGATGACCGGCTGCCGCGATCCCCTGAACGCCTTCCTGGATTTGCCCGAACTGCCCGTTCCCAATGCGGAATCCGGGCCGCTGGCGGGCCTGACCGTCGCCGTGAAGGATATTTTCGATGTCGCCGGCTACGTGACCGGTTGCGGTACGCCGGAGAAGTCACGAACCGGCCAGACCGCCCTGAAGACAGCGCCGGCCGTGAAGCTGCTGCTCGATGCCGGCGCGCGATTCGCGGGCAAGACCCAGACCGACGAACTCGCATTTTCACTGATGGGGCAGAACACGCATTTTCCGCAGCCGGTAAATCCAGCCGCACCCGACCGCGTAACGGGCGGCTCCTCGTCCGGATCGGCGGCGGCCGTTGCCGGCGGATTGGTCGATATCGCCACCGGTTCCGACACCGGCGGATCGATCCGCGCGCCGGCCAGTTTCTGCGGCCTGGTCGGCCTGCGCACCACTCATGGCCGCATCTCGCTTGACGGCGCGATGCCGCTCGCGCCAAGCCTCGATACGTTCGGCTGGTTTGCGAGCGACATCGACACCTATGCGAAGGTCGCGCAGGTATTGCTTGGGGCAGGCAACCGCAAGACGACGCTTGCACGGACGCTGTGCCTCAGTGCTTTGGACGGGCTGGTGGCCGGCCAGCGGGAAGCCGCAGCTTACGCGGCCAGCCGTATGGAGATCGCGCAGGTGATCGGCGCTTCCGCGGAGGCTTGTCTGCTCAGCCATGCCATCGACGATCTCTATTGGTGTTTTCGCAGGCTCCAGGCTTACGAGAGCTGGCAATCACACGGCGCATGGATCTCGGAGAAGGACCGCGGCCTGGGCCCCGGCGTCAAGGAAAGATTTGCTTTCGGCGCGACGATCGAAATTGAAACCGTGGCCGCGGAGACCGAGCGGCGCGACAGGTTCCGGACGGAACTTAGCGAGCGCCTTGGCGATGACGGCGTGATTGTCCTGCCGACGGTTCCGGGCGCGGCCCCACTGAAGGCGTCAAGCTTCAAGGACACGCAGGCTTATCGCGAGCAAGCCTTGCGGCTGCTTTGCCTTTCGGGCCTGTCCGGTTTTCCGCAGATCAGTCTGCCGCTTGGAAGCGTCGAAGACGCTCCGTTCGGAATCTCGCTGCTCGGTCCGCCTGGCAGCGATCTCGCGCTGATCGATCTCGGGCGCCGCATCCTCGAATCGGCCGGAAGGGCCTCCGCCGCATGGACACGCTGACGCGCATGCGCGCCTTCATCGATGTCGTGGAGGCGGAGGGATTTTCGGCGGCCGCGAGGAAAATCGGCCGCTCCAAGGCGCTGCTTTCCAAATATGTCCGGGAACTGGAAGACGAGGTCGGCGCACTGCTGCTCAATCGCACCACCCGGCAATTCTCGCTGACGGAAGCCGGCCACACCTACTACAGGCGCGCGTCAGAGATCGTTCGCGAGATCGAGAGCTTGCGGGAAACCGTGCGCGAATCCGCGGGCGAAGTGCGAGGCCGGATAAAGCTTTCCGCGCCGCGAAGCTTCGCTGATGCCCCGATCGGCCAGTCGTTGATCGACTTCGCCAAGGGGCATCCCGACATAACGCTCGAAATCCATCTCGACGACCGCTTTGTCGACCTTGTCGAAGAGGGTTTCGACGTTGCCATACGCATTTCGCGGCTGGAGAGTTCCTCGTTGATCGCGCGCCGGCTGGCCCCTTTTTCGGCATCGCTTTGCGCTTCGCCCGAACTTATATCGCAGCGGGGTATGCCTCGGCGGCCTCAAGACCTGGCCCAACTGCCATGCATTGTCGATACAAACAGCCGCTACCTTTCGAATTGGCCGTTGTTGGGCGATAGCAGCGAGCCAATCAGCGTTACCGTCTCCGGCCCGATCGAGGTCAACAGCCCCATGGCTGCCCGCGCGGCCGCGCTTTCAGGCCTTGGATTTGTCATGCTTCCCGATTTCATCGCCGCGCCCGATATAGCGGCCGGCCGGCTGATTGCCGTGCTTGCCGGCCGAGTGCCGAGCAGCGGCGGCATATTCGCGGTCTATCCCCACCGACGCTACCTGCCGGCAAAGGTGCGTGTCCTGGTCGATTTCCTCGTCCAGTGGTTCAAAATGCGCGAATAGATTGCGCGGCCGTTGACGAAAAGCGTCCCAATTTCGCCCGCTTTCTGGTAACTGTCGGCTGTTCCAACCACCACACGATGGCAATTCCGGAATGCGACCCACTGCGCGAACACTCATCCTTGCAGGCGCTGCGGCAGCCCTTCTGGCGTCCACCAGCCCGGCTTTGGTCCATCCGCATGTGTTCGCGGAGGCGCGTCTCGAGGTGATGCTCAACCCGGACAAGTCGGTGAAATCGCTCAGGCATCTGTGGCGCTTCGACGATGTGTTTTCCAGCACGGTGCTGATGGAGTTCGACGCAAATTCGGACCTCAAGCTTGACGACGCGGAACTGCAGGAGGTGGCGAATACAGTCTATAGTTCGTTGGCGGAGTACGACTATTTCCAGGTCGTTACGGCTGATGGCAAGGATGTCGCCATGAAACCGCCGGCGCAACTGATGGCCAACTACGAAGGCGACCAGCTGATCATCCTGTTCGAGTCCGAACCGAAGCATCCGCTGAAGCTCAGCGGCAAGATCGATTTCGGCATCTATGATCCGACTTTCTACACAGCGATCGATTTCGTCGAGGACGAGCACATGGCCATCGACGGCATGCCCGCCAACTGCACCCGAGCCGTGGTTCGACCCGATCCCGATGAAGCGATTGCGCAGAACCAGGCCAGTCTGACCGACGCCTTCTTCAACGACCCGGCCGGCACCAATCTCAGCAAAATCTTCGCCACCAAGCTTGAACTTACCTGCAAAGGCTGACTCCTTGAGCAAGAAGGTAATACGCGTAGTATTCGGTCTCCTCGCCGTGACCTATGTCTTGACGCATTTTCTCGGTCACGCCCACGCGAGTTCGCTTGGCATTGGCACGAACGAAGCGACGCTTCCCTCTACCGGGCTGTTTGCAGGGTGGTTGAACTGGATCAATGTCCAGCAACAGGCTTTTTACCGCTCGCTGACCGGAGCGCTGAAGGCGATGCGCGGGGACGGCTCGAAACTCTGGGTGCTGGCCGGTCTTTCCTTTGCCTATGGCATCTTTCACGCCGCCGGACCCGGCCACGGCAAGGCGGTCATCTCGTCCTACATGCTGGCTAATGAAGTGGCGCTGCGCCGCGGTATCGCCCTTTCCTTCGTCTCGGCCTTCTTGCA
Organism: uncultured Alphaproteobacteria bacterium; assembly: GCA_963813315.1. Lineage (GTDB taxonomy): Bacteria > Pseudomonadota > Alphaproteobacteria > Rhizobiales > Rhizobiaceae > CAWEYO01. The sequence goes on from CAWEYO010000019.1 coordinate 112,616, forward strand.
GGCGGCGACTGCCATCATAGTGATGACGTTGGTATTTCTGGTTCTGCGCGGCACATCCGTTTCCATGACCGATGCGACATGGTTCCTCGAAGTCGTGAGCTACGCGCTGATCAGCGCCTTTGGCGCATGGCTGCTCTGGCGCAAAGTCAATCCGCTGTTGCGCGGGCTCGTCGCCTCCAACCCGATGCACAGCCTCTCGGCCGCCCATGCGCACAGTCACGTGACGGGACATTCGCACCACACCCATGATCGCCATGACCATTCCCATGCTCCGGGCGAGGTCTGCGAAACATGCGGTCATTCGCACGCTGCGGACCCGGCCATGCTTTCCGGCGACCGCTTCGACTGGCACACGGCATGGTCGGCAGTCGCCGCGGTCGGCATCCGTCCGTGCTCGGGCGCGCTGATCGTCCTCAGTTTTGCCTTCCTGAACGGCTTATGGGCCGGCGGCATTCTATCGGTGCTCGCCATGGCGCTCGGGACTGCCATCACGGTTTCTGCGCTGGCCACAATGGCCGTGACTGCAAAGAACTGGGCGGTTGCTTTTGCCGGCAATGGCCGCGCGGGACCCCGGCTCCACACCGCCATCGAGATCGCTGGAGCGAGCATGGTGCTCATTCTCGGATTGGTACTGCTCAGCGCGAGCTTGTACGCCTGATCTGCCCGCCGAGCTCATCCTCGATATAGACGCCAATGATATCGTCGAACGTTTCCTCAGCCGCGAAGCCCAGCTCGCGTGCGCGCCTTGCCTCGAATCGGGTGGGCCAGTTCCTGACGATCGACCAAACCTCGTCGTCCGGTTCCTCCCGGATCAACTTCTCGATGTCGTTGCCCGCAATCCGCTTCAGCGCCTCGATCTGTTCCCCGACCGACACCCCAACGCCGGGCATAGTAAGGTTTCGGCGTGGCCCGACCGCGTCGCCGTCGATTGTGGCAGCATGAAGCAGGAAGTTCACCGCGGAGCGCGGGCTGGCGAGCGTGTGGACGACCGACCGGGGCACCGGCAGGATAGCCTCCTCGCCATTCAGCGGCTCGCGTATGATTCCTGAAAAGAAACTGGAAGCTGCTTTGTTGGGCTTGCCGGGTCTTACACAAATGGTCGGCAGGCGGATGCCGATGCCGTCGAAAAAGCCGCGCCGCGTATAGTCTGCCAACAGCGCTTCGCCGATCAGCTTCTGGGTGCCATAGGAGGTAAGCGGCGTCGGATGGAATTCGTCCGGGATGACGTCCGGAAATGGTGCGCCGAACGCCGCGATCGACGAGGTGAATACAAGGCGCGGTCCATCGTTCGCCAGCCTGATCGCGTCGAACAGCGCACGCGTTCCATCCAGATTGACGCGGTAGCCGAGATCGAAATTCGCCTCGGCTTCGCCTGAAACGATACCGGCCAGATGGAAGACGACGTCCGGTTTCGATGCAATCAACGTTTCTGCGGCGCCCGCTTCCGAAAGATCGCCGGTATGGATCGAGACATGCGCGCCCTCCATCGGCAAGGCAGCGGCGGGCACGATGTCGTGCATATCGAGCGCGGCAATCCTGCGGTCTGCCAGCATCCCGTCCCGCTGCAACCGGGCGGCGAGCTTGCGGCCGATCATCCCGGCCGCCCCGGTGATCAGGATGCGCATGTCACTTCCCCTTTCGTTGCGCCCGCCCACGCAGCCAGAACAGCAGGAAAAACGCCGCGACAAAGAGGACCGGCACAACGCCAGCGGCGGTTAGGGAGACGCTGCCGATAGCCAGCATAATGACCGGCAGGTAATAGGCCACGAGCCCGAAGCCGAGCAAAATGACAGCAGCCGCCAGTGCTGCCTCCCTGTTGTCGCTCATCACAATGTCCATTCGCGAATTTTGGTTGGGAGGGCGGCTCCCTCTGACGCGCGGTAATGTTTTCCGGCACGCGACATCAGCGCCCCTCCTTCATGTGAGTGTGGTCGGCATGGGAATCGGCGCACTGCCCAAACTCGGGTTCGACAGTAGCATGGTCTATGCCATGGTTCAGCGCGAGCCGCTTCTTGATCGCGCGAATAGCGCCATGCGCATCGGCGCCCGCGACGAGACAAGCGTGGAGCGTCGCGAAATTCCGCGCTCCATCAAGCGACCATATGTGCATGTGGTGAATTTCCAGCACGCCGGCTACGTGAGTTTCGATGTCCCTGGCGATGCCGTCGCGATCGAGATTGTCCGGCACGCCCTCGAGCAGCAGATGGCCGGATTCCCTGATGAGCGCCGAGGCGCTGTAAAAGAGCAGCAGCGCGACCAGCACGGACAGAATTGGGTCGATCACCGTCCATCCGGTGGCGAGAATGACGCAAGCCGCGACAAGCACCGCGACGGACCCGAGCAGATCACCCATGACGTGAAGTGCTGCACCCCGCATGTTAAGGCTCCGCCTGTCGCCTCCGTGCAACAGCAGAAACGCCCCGATGTTGACCAGCAAGCCAAGGACCGCGATGACCAGCATCGGCCCGGCCAGAACTGGCGCGGGTACATTCAGCCGATGCCATGCCTCATAGATGATCCAGAGCCCGATCGCGAAGACCGTCAGGCCGTTCGTGTAGGCGACAAGCGTCTTCAAGCGATCGAAGCCATAGGTCATGCGCGCCGTCGCCACCCGGCTTGCCAAATGAAAGGCATACCACGCGAGTACGAGCGAAACTGAGTTGGTCAGCATGTGACCCGCGTCCGCAAGCAGCGCCAGAGAGCCCGTCAGGAGGCCGCCCGCAGCCTCAGTGGCCATGAAACAGGCTGTCAGGCAGGCGGCCGCAAGCACCCGCGCCTTGTCACTACCACCGTGGTCGCGCGCATGGTGGTGGCCGTCGCCGTGGCCGTGGGCATGTCCATGGACGCGCGCCATGCCGCTTCCCTTCACGCGCCGGGGTCGGACCGAAAATCTTCCAACCGGCGCTTCTGACGGCCATGGCTATCAAAATTGGCCGGATCGAGCCAGCCTTCGTACGCTCGCCGCAGCGCCGGCCATTCCTTGTCGATGATCGAATACCAGGCCGAGTTGCGATTCTCGCCCTTAACGACGAGATGCTGCCGGAAAACGCCTTCGAAAGTGAATCCGAAACGTTCGGCGGCCCGCTTCGATGGTTCGTTGAGGTTGTTGCATTTCCACTCGAAACGCCGATATCCAAGCTCGTCGAAGGCGTATGTGGCGAACAGAAACAGTGCTTCGGTGGCGGCATGCCGTCTCGAAATCAACGGACCCCAGTAGATGTGACCGATCTCGATGACGCCATGCGCCGGCTCGATGCGCAGGAACGTCTGTCGGCCGGCGACCTTGCCTGTTGCCTTGTCGATAACAGCGAAAAAGAGCGGATCGGCGCTTGCCTCGGCATGATCCAGCCACGCCTGGAATTCGGCGCGGCTTCGCGGCGCGATATCCGGCAGATAGCGAAAGCGGCCGGCGATGTCCGGCACCGATGAAGCCTCGAACAGCCCATCGCCGTGTCTGGCCGCACTGAGCGGCTCGAGCCGCACATAACGGCCTTCCATGGGCGCACGCGCGGGGCGCGGCCTTGGCTGCCAGTCCTTCAAATCGTCCGCCATCATTCCTCCAGTTTCGTTCGGCCTTGCGCCGCGGCGCGGGTCATCAGAAAGTGAAACCTGCCAAAAAACGCTTACCAGATGGACGCGCGCGATGCTCCACACGATTTCCGCCTTCGATCGCCTCGGCGAGGAAAACGCATTTGCCGTTCTCGCGCGGGCGTCTGCCCTGGCTGCAGGTGGCAGGGACATCATCAATCTCGGCATCGGCCAGCCGGACTTCAGGACGCCGGCCCATATCGTGGAAGCGGCCATCAAGGCACTGCGTGACGGGCATCACGGCTATACGCCCGCGACGGGCCTTTTGGCGACGCGCGAAGCGGTAGCGCGGCGAACACTGACGACGACCGGCGTCGAGGTGTCGCCCGAAAACATCATGATCCTGCCCGGCGGCAAGCCGACGATGTATGCGGCGATCGTCATGTTCGGTGAGCCCGGCGTTGACATCCTCTATCCCGACCCCGGCTTTCCGATCTATCGCTCGATGATCGAATTCACGGGTGCGACACCGGTGCCCGTTCCGATCCGCGAGGAAAATGGCTTCGCCTTCTCGGCGGATGAGACACTGGCCCTGATAACTCCGAAGACCCGATTGTTGATCGTCAATTCGCCGGCGAACCCGACCGGCGGCGTAACGCCTTCCGCCGAGATCGAAAAACTCGCGAACGGCCTTGCCGCACATCCGGAAGTCGCGATCCTCTCGGACGAGATCTACGAGGTCATGACCTATGACGGCGAAGAGCATTGTTCGCTTCTGCGATTTCCCGAAATCCGCGACCGCCTGATCGTCCTGAACGGCTGGTCGAAGACGTGGGCGATGACCGGCTGGCGCCTGGGGTGGTCGATCTGGCCGAACACCAGCGAAAGTGGATATCTCTACGACAAGATGCGCAAGCTCGCGGTCAATTGCTGGTCGTGCGTCAATGCACCGAGCCAGTATGCCGGTATCGCCGCGATCGACGGCCCGCAGGACGACGTCGCAAAGATGATGCAAGCGTTCCAGCGCCGCCGGAAAGTCGTGGTCGAGGCGCTGAACGGCCTGCCTGGAATTTCATGCGTGACGCCGAAGGGCGCCTTCTACGCATTTCCGAACATCGCCGGGACAGGCTGGAAGGCGAAGCACCTGGCGTCGGCGCTGCTGGAGGAAGCAGGCGTCGCGCTGATCGGAGGCCCCGATTTCGGCGTTCTCGGTGAAGGCTACCTTCGCCTCTCCTATGCAAACTCCGAAGAAAACATAGTGCGCGCGATCGAGAGGATCGGGGCGTTTTTGGCGAAGTGAGACGGGCGAAAACAAGCTGCGACGTCGAGGCATGGATTCCCGACACTCTCCGCTCGTTCGTCGCTAACGAGGTCGGGAACGACGCACTTCATTTTGCTTCCGCCAATCGCCGGCATCCGAGATAGGAGGAAACCTCCCACGCCGCGGCGCCGCTGTCACCCCCTGCCGACATAGGGCATTTTCGTTGCCATCACCGTCATGAACAGCACGTTGGCGTCGAGCGGCAGGCCGGCCATATAGACCACGGCTTCTGCGACCCGCTGGACGTCCATCATGGCCTCCGGTGCGACTGTGCCGTTGGCTTGTGGCACGCCGACAGCAATGGGCGCTGCCAGATCGGTCAGGGCGTTGCCGATATCGATCTGCCCACAGGCGATGCCAAAGGGACGGCCGTCCAGGGCCAGCGTCCTGGTCAGCCCGCTGATCGCATGCTTGGTGGCGGTGTAAGGCACTGAGCCGGGCCGAGGCGCATAGGCCGAGACCGAGCCGTTGTTAATGATGCGGCCGCCCTGCGGGGACTGACGCCGCATCATCCCGAACGCCTTGCGGGCGCACAAGAACGACCCAGTGAGGTTTACGGCGACGATCTGGTCCCAGACATCCACCGGAATTTCGTCGATCAGCGTCGGCTTGTAGCCCATGCCGGCATTGTTGAAGAGCAGGTCGATATGGCCAAAGGCCTGTGCGGCGGTTTCAAACAGCCGATCGACGTCATCCGGCTTCGATACGTCGCACGAAACCGCCAACGCCTTCGCCTCGGTCGATCCGGCGTCGCTTATCGCGTCTTCGAGAACGGCGAGCCGGCGGCCGCAAAAGACGGCGTTCCAGCCATCCTTGAGAAGCGCCGTCGCCACGGATTTTCCGATGCCGGTCCCTGCCCCGGTGATGACGGCGGTCTTGCTGGGTGACATCGTGCCCCTCCTCCCGAATCTTCCTGTTGCCGCCGCGCGTCCTTTGGAGCGCGCAAAGGAAGGCGAAACGGGTCTGCCAAGGCATTGCAGATGCGCGCGCCAGCGGCAAGCACTGCAAAAAGGGCGGCCATTGGCGACCGCCCCTCGCCCGGACCGCGCCTGGGAGGAGGATAGCGGGCCCGGCTGCCTGAAATGATGCTCCTTCTGCGTTAACGAAAGCTTACCATCTTCCCGGGGCGGTTCAACGGCGGGCCAGGTCTCAGGCTTTCGCCGCCTCGACAACCGTCGCCTCGACATGTTCCACAAGTGTGTCCGGCAGCTCAAGCCGGCCAGCCAGCAGATCGAGATAGCCGCGCTCGGCGCGCGAGTCCGGATTGATGGCGAGGCGCGAAGCGGTGTAGAGCTCGATCTTCTGCGCATCGGTCTTGGCGGCCGCGACGAGCTCGCTCAGAATGTCCGAGCGCTCCAGTTCCTCGATGAGGAATTTCTCCGCCTCGGCGCCGATACCGGAGAGTTCTGAGCCTGTCAGCGATCTTCTTGCGTTCCTCGTCATCGATATGACCGTCGGACTTGGCCGCGGCAATCATCGCGCGCACCAGCGTCAGCGCGAATTCCTCCTCGCCCTGAGGCGCCTGCGAAGGGTGAAAGCTGGTATCTTCGGGCGCCGGCAGCAGTTCCGGCTCGCGCGCTGCCGCTTCGGCTGGTTGCTCGCCGCTCTGATAGTTCTGGAATGCCTTGTAGGCAAGGCCCGCGACGGCTGCGAGACCGCCAAGCTTGAGTGCTGATCCCGTAACGGCGCGGCCCGCCCCCGTACCAAGCAGAACGGCGAGAACAGCCCCTGTAGCGAGCGGATTGTCCTTGGCAAGCTGCGTCACCTGACCGGTCTTCTCGCGAACGGTCGATTCGGTCCCGGGGACTTTCGAACCAAGCAGATCATCAAGCAGTTTCTTGGGATCAAACATGCCAGCCTCCGTTTGCATGCCCGTCGCCCCGCCGAACAGGCAGATCGAGATGGCTGAGGTAGGCAGCCCTTCACGGCATTACAATGACGACCATAAACTTGGCCGTTGGGCGCAGTGCGCCTTAGTGTCCGATCCTCTAATTAGCTGCCGATATGAGGGCGCGCGCCCCGCGCCGCAGCAATCGCGACCTGCCGATGACGCTCGGCATAGCGCTTGCGGTCCTCCTCGCTGCGCGTGTCGTGGCATTGCGGGCAGGACAAGCCCTCGCGGTAGAGCGGCGACTGCCGCGCCTCGGCCGTCAGGGGATAGCGGCAGGCGCGGCAAAGCTCGGCCTCCCCTTCCGCCAGCCCATGGGTCACTGAAACGCGCTCGTCGAAAACGAAGCATTCGCCTTCCCAGAGGCTCTGCTTCGCCGGCACCTCCTCGAGATACTTCAGGATGCCGCCCTTGAGGTGATAGACCTCTTCAAGGCCAAGGGACCGCATATAGGCCGTCGCCTTCTCGCAGCGGATGCCGCCGGTGCAAAACATCGCCACCTTGCGGCCTTGCAGTTCCTGTCCGTGACGAGCGACCCACTCAGGGAAGTCGCGGAAGCTTCTGGTTCCGGGATCGACCGCATTGCGGAACGTGCCAATCGCAACCTCATAGTCGTTGCGCGTGTCGATCACGACAGTTCTGGGATCGGAGATTAGCGCGTTCCACTCGGCCGGCTCGACATAGGTACCGGCGCCGCAGGCCGGGTCGATACCGCCCACGCCCATCGTCACGATTTCCTTCTTGAGCCGCACCTTCATTCGATGAAAAGGCATTTCCGGCGCCGTGCTGTATTTCACGTCCATGCCGGCAAGCCCGGGGATCTCCTCGAGACGCGCGATGAGCGCCGCTATCGCCATCTCGCTCCCGGCCACCGTACCGTTGATCCCCTCCTTCGCGAGCAGTAGCGTGCCCTTGATATCGTGCGCGAGGCAGAACCGGATCAGCGGCTCTCGCAGCGACACGAAAGCCTCCAGCCGGCAGAACCGGTAGAGCGCGGCAATGCGGAAAGGCGGTTGCGGCGTGGATGAATTCATGACGAACGCCCTAAAGGCCTGTGCCCTTTCTTTCAAGGGCAGACAATGCCTGCAGCACAAGAGCTGGTCGAAAATTCGCCGTTGCGGGCCACAAATGGCAATTCTTGCGCTTTTTGACTGAAAGCCCCGCCAACATGTTGCCGGACGGCGCCGTGGTTGCAGCCGAAAAATCGAATTCGCTTTTCCACCCCCTCCACCGTTCATCAATAATCGCGACCGAAGCCGGAGGGTATAGACATGTTCAGCAAGTGCACCGTTACAGAAATTTCAGCCGTGGCCACGGAATTGGGCGTTGAGCCGGCCGCGCTGCTGGCAGTCGCCGAGGTCGAGAGCGGCGGCAAGGTCTTCGCGAGCGTCGGGCAGCGCCGGGAACCTATCGTGCGTTTCGAAGCCCACTATTTCGACCGCCGGCTTTCGCACACGGATCGTGAAACTGCCCGAAAGGCTGGACTGGCCTCGCCCATCGCCGGCCGGATCGCCAATCCGGCAACCCAGGCCGCGCGCTGGCGGCTCGTCGACCGCGCCGCGGCGATCGATCGGCAGGCCGCCTACGAAGCCGTTTCCTGGGGGCTCGGCCAGGTCATGGGCGCCCACTGGGCCTGGCTTGGCTATACCGGAGTCGACGCGCTTGTCGCGGAGGCCCGGTCCGGCGCGGGCGGACAGGCACGATTAATGGCACGCTACATCGAAAAAGCAGGGCTGTTGCCGGCGCTCCGAAAGCGGGACTGGACAGCCTTCGCGCGCGGATACAACGGCCCCGCCTATGCCCGCCACGGCTACGATCGCAAGATCGCCGCAGCCTATGAGCGTCATCGCGCCGTTCGCGCCGAGGAGAAAGAGCCACGGGCTGAAATTTCCGTGGCGGCGATTTCGTCGAAGCCCGTCAAAGGCAACGGCAGATGGCTTGTTCCGGCCTGGCTTGCCTCGCTGCTTGGCCGGGCGTGAGCGGCACTCCGCCTGTTCTCGCGGTGGACTCACCAATTCTCATCTGTTAAATCGGTCTGTTAAATCGGTTGAAATCTCCTAGCTGCACGGGGTCCCGCCATGTCGAAAAAGACCGAAAAGCTCCTGTCGCTGCTCGGCGGCCAGCCTGTGATCCCCGTGCTCAGGATCGAACGCGCAGCCGATTGCGTTCCGCTGGCGCGAGCTTTGGCGCGAGGCGGCCTGAAGATGATAGAGATCACACTACGAACACCTGAAGCACTGGAGGCGATCCGGCGTGCAGCGAACGAGGTCGAGGAAGCGGTCGTCGGCGCGGGCACGATTCTTTCAGCCGCTCAGTTCCAAGAGGCCGCGAAGGCCGGATCACGCTTCATCGTCAGCCCGGGCATCACCCGCGAAGTCCTTGCGGCCGGCCGCGACAGCGACGTGCCCCTTCTGCCGGGCGCGATCACGCCAAGCGAGATCATGACTGCCCAGGAGGCGGGCCTCGATTTCCTGAAGTTCTTTCCGGCGGAACAGGCCGGCGGCGCCGCGTTCCTGAAGTCGCTTGCCTCGCCGTTCGCCGGCATCCGCTTTTGCCCTACAGGCGGCATCGGCATCGGAAACGTCAGGGACTACCTTGACCTGCCCAACGTGATTTGCGTCGGCGGATCGTGGGTGGCGCCAGACGATCTCGTCAAGGCTGGCAAGTGGGACGAGATAGAGACGCTTGCCCGGCAGGCCTCGCAGATTGGCCGCTGAGGAATGACGACATATTTCCGGGAGTTGACCGGCACTCCGGAAATATCCCTTTGGTTGGGACTGTCTTGATCCTGGAAATTGGCCGGCCCCATTGCCAGCCGACTAGCTTGCCCCACCCTCCTAGCCGACTGCGGCCGCTATACCAGCACCGTTGAGGCCTCGCCCGTCACACCCGTGGCCTTTGGTCATGTCTCGTCATCGCCACCCGTTTCCGGTCTGGCGGCTCTTCGCCCTAATTGACGTCGAACCGCGCAACCGAAAGAAACGTGACGGCCTTGCCCGAGAAGCGCTTAGCGTCGGCAACCTGTGGCGCTTGGCTGAAGCCGGTCGTATAGACCTCACGCGGCGCGGTCCGCACTATGTTGTAGGCGAAGGCAGGCGCTGTCGTTGCCTGGGTGTTGAGGGCGACCAGGTCGGTACGCAATGCCCACCTCGCGGCCTGAGGCTGAGCAGCCATGACAACCGGCCTTGGGTCCGGCTTGCTGTCCCCGGCGCCGGGCCGCGCTGACTTCGCCGTCGTCTTGACACCCGAAGCGATGGCGGCTGTGGGGTCGGGGTCGGATCCGGGCTTCCTTCCAGCCAATACGGACCGGGGCGATGCCACGGAGGCAAGGCGTCCGCCTTTGATGGCTGCTTGTTGCGGTACACCGACCGCATCCGAAGGCGCAATACCGAAAGGATCGTCATTCCCCAAGGTGCCCGACGTGTCGGCCGGGGCGTAGGCAGCCAACTCGACTTCCGGCGGTGGAGCGTAGCTCGGCCGCGATTCGGGCAAGGCGGCCACGACCAGCCCCGCATCGTCTGCATCAGGCCGCGCAAGGGGCATCGGAATGCTGGCTGTCGCGTCGCTAGCAACCGTTCCGGCCATGGCAAGAAGGGTGGCGCCCTCATCCTCATCCGAAACGGCCTCGGAGGGCGGCGTGTAGTTCGGACGGTGGGTCGGCAGTGGAATGCCAAGCGCGACTTGCGCCGTCTTTTCAGCGGGCATTCCGAGAACAACCTGGAAGGGAACGTTTTCATGCGTTTGGGCTGCGGCGAGCTGCGGACGCGGCGCTTGATCCGGCATCGGTGCCCCACGTCCCGGCAGTGCAGCGACAATGGTCTGCTGCGTCTTCGCCACGGGCTCCCGGACCGCCTCGGCCGGACGCGTGTCAGCGGGTCTGGCCTGTGCGGGTGGCACTATAAGGATACCGGACGCCGCCGGCTTCGCAGGCTTCTGCTCAGCCGACCTGACACTGACCGCAGGCGGCGCAGCGGCTGCGGCCACGACCGTGCCGCCAGCGCTGTCTTCTTCCTCGTCCGCGCCGCCGCCAAAGAAGACGGCCAGCAGACCACGGCTCTTGCCGCCGCCGCTTGCGGCTGCGCTGGCGATGGCCAGGTTGCCGCTGCCCCTGCGGGATTTGTAGGAAGCGACCGCCTGCTCAAATCCGGGCAACGGCTTGCCGTCGCTGGGCACATGCAGCGTTTTTCCGCTCGGGAACACCGCGACCAGTTCCTGGCGGCTCATGCGCGGCCAGTGGCGCACATTGCCGACATCCATGTGCACGAACGGGGAGCCCGAACGCGGATAGTAGCCGACGCCGCCGCCCTGCATCCTGAGACCGATGTTGCGCAGCGTCTTCAGCGGCACGCCCGGTATGTAGAAATCCATCGCCTTGCCCAGCATGTGCTGGCTTTTCCTGGCGACGCCTTTCGAGCGGCTGCGCAGCATCGAGTTGGTGGCCGGCGAGCGATAGCCGCAGACTACCTGGATGTAGGCGCGCGCCCCCGAAGTGCGATAGGCTTCCCAAACGAGATCGAGCAGGCGCGGATCCATCCTCGTCGGCTCGTTGCGTCGCCAGTCCCGCAAGAGGCGGTTGATTCTCTGGATGCCGGCCGGATCGTAACGGCCGTTGCGCTTGTAAATGATCTCGGCCTGTTCGCCCGTGTGAACCTGATGGAGCTTAAGACTGCGCGTCTCGGCGCCGGCGCCTGAAAGAGCCAGAGCCAGAAATCCGGACACCAACATCAGAGACGCCAACCATCTGTACCAGACGGAAGTGTTCAGATGCCGTCCGCGATTGAGTCGCACGATCTGTATCAAATCAAAAGGCCTTGCAGGCTGCCATTTTGTCCCCGGATTTGAATTCGGGACGGATGAAATTCCGCCCGAATATCGTCCCTAATGGTTAATCACTGCTTATTGTCGCCGAATTGCGGTCACACCATGGCGAGAGTTGGCCAAAAACGCCAGTCTTCAATCAAGGTAAATTACGGGCTTAAATAGGAAATTGTGGATTTCGGTGGAAGATGGGGCTTTCGCCGCGACCGGCTCGCGGATCGATCCCGTAGTCCTTTAACTTGCGGTAAAGCGTAGAGCGCCCGATACCAAGGCGGCGGGCGACTTCGCTCATTTGGCCCTGATAATGATCTATCGCCAGCCGGATCAATTCCTGCTCGAGTTCCGACAGCGGACGGACATCGCCGCGCTCGTCCAGCACGCGCAAAAGACCGAAATGGGTGTTCCTGACATGTTCGGCATTAGAAGCGGGCATGGAAATCCGAAAGGTTGCGGTCGGCTCGTGTGGTGGATTTGAAGTTCCTGTCATCTCCATGGCATCCGCGTTCAGGAACTTCAAATCCGAAAACCACACGAGATTCAATAAGCTGCTAGTGTGTCCTTGAATCCGAAATTCGATCCGAACCTCGCTCCAAGCCAATGCGAATTTCGGCTTCGCCACACCAGAGTCGGCTGGATCAACTTGGCACGGGGCTCTAAATAAGGCTTCAAGAAAGCCGGTGAACGAAGTCTTTCGCCGCCTCCGAAATTTCGGCCAACAACATCGGGAAAGCGAATACGGATGTCCGCAGATTCGAATCGGCTATCGGACCAGACCATTGCGCCCACGGCCAAGGGGTCGGCCGCCCATGCCGCAAACCCTGCGTTGGGCGATCTGCCCGAGTGGGACCTCACCGACCTTTACTCCGGCATGGCCGCCCCGGAGTTGACGCGCGATATCGGGAAGGCGGCCGCGGACGCTGTTGCCTTCGAGGCCGAGTGGAAAGGGCGGCTGGCCGCCGAAGCCGCAAATCCGGGCAACGGCAATCTCGGCAGGGCAATATCCGCCTACGAGGCGCTTGAAGAGCTCATCGGCCGCATCCTCTCCTATTCCGGGCTGATCTATGCCGGCGACACGTCGGACCCCCAGCGCGCCAAGCTGTACGGGGATATCCAGGAGAAGATGACAGACGCCACTTCGCACCTGCTCTTCTTCGCGCTGGAACTCAATCTGGTCGACGATGCCTTGATACTTGCCGCTCTCGACGCCGATTCCGGATTCGGCCACTACCGCCCCTGGGTGTTGGACTTGCGCAAGGACAAGCCGTACCAGCTCGAAGACCGGGTCGAACAGTTGTTCCACGAAAAGTCGATCACAAGCCGCGGCGCCTGGAACCGCCTGTTCGACGAGACGATGACCGACCTCCGGTTCACGATTGACGGCGAGGAACTGACGCTCGAGCCGGCGTTGAACCGCTTGCAGGATGCGGACCCGGAGGTCCGGCGCAAGGCGGCCGAATCGCTTGCCGCTACGTTCAGCGGCAATTTGCGCGTCTTTACGCTGATCACCAACACGCTGGCCAAGGACAAGGAGATTTCCGACCGCTGGCGTGGCTTCGCCGACATCGCCGATTCGCGGCATCTGGCGAATCGCGTCGAGCGGAAGGTTGTCGATGCCCTGGCGAGCGCCGTCCGCGACGCCTATCCGCGACTGTCGCATCGTTACTACGCGATGAAGGCGAAATGGCTCGGGATGGACCAGATGAGCCATTGGGACCGCAACGCGCCGCTGCCGGAAACGCCTCAGGCGACGATTGGCTGGGAGGAGGCAAGGAACACGGTGCTTTCCGCCTATCACCGCTTTTCGCCCGACATGGCGGCAATCGCGCGGTCGTTTTTCGACCGCAAGTGGATCGACGCGCCAGTGCGGCCCGGCAAGGCGCCGGGCGCCTTCGCCCATCCCACCGTTCCGTCAGTCCACCCTTACGTTCTCATGAACTACATGGGCAAGCCACGCGACGTGATGACCCTTGCACACGAGCTTGGCCACGGAGTCCACCAGGTGCTGGCCGGCGCGCAAGGCGCCCTCATGGCTCCAACGCCGCTGACACTCGCCGAAACGGCATCGGTCTTCGGTGAGATGCTGACTTTTCGGTCGCTGCTTGAAAAGACAATGGATCGCCGGGAACGCAAGGCAATGCTCGCACAGAAGGTCGAGGATATGATCAACACCGTCGTGCGCCAGATCGCCTTCTACGAATTCGAGCGAAAGGTGCATGCCGAGCGTCGAAACGGGGAACTTACTTCCGACCGGCTTGGCCAGTTCTGGCTCGAGGTGCAGGCCGAGAGCCTCGGACCGGCGATCAGGCTGCGTGAAGGCTATGAAACCTTCTGGACCTACATCCCGCACTTCGTTCACTCGCCTTTCTACGTCTATGCCTATGCCTTTGGAGATTGCCTGGTGAACTCGCTCTATGCTGTTTACCAGAATGCCGAACGGGGCTTTCAAGAGAAGTATTTCGAGATGTTGAAGGCGGGCGGAACCAAGCATCACACGGAACTCCTCTCGCCATTCGGGCTTGACGCATCGGACCCGACTTTCTGGCAGACAGGGCTCGGCGTGATCAGCGGTCTGATCGACGAGTTGGAAGCACTGGACTGACGACGGAAACTGCCGCGTTTGTGAATTCCGAATAAACCAACCGGCTTTAGTCGCAAGGCTCGGAACTTGCGTTGAGAAGCAGTCCGCCAGCATCAGAGGAACTGCAGTCATAGTAGGTTGTCACTTGACAACCTATGGACCAAACCGCATATTGAGGGTAATGGATGGCGCGGAAATCGCATCCTAAAAGGGAAATAGAGGACGCGCTCAAGCATGGTGAAGCGCATGGCTGGCGTGTCGAGGTGGGCGGCAGTCACGCTTGGGGTAAGCTGTATTGCCCATACAATGACGACCAATGTCGATGCGGCGAATTCTGCATAACCAGCGTTTGGAGCACGCCTAAGAACGCTGGAAATGAGGCAAAAAAGCTGCGGCGGGTTGTCGACAATTGCACGGCCCGCAAAGCGGAAATCGGGAGGGCGGCAATAGCCCAGGAATGAATATCATGATGGAATACACCTTCGCGCTCAAATACCGTCTCTCGGAGGACGACCGAGATGTCGACGCGCTGGTGGAACGGCTCGGCGAAGCCGGATGCACGGACGCCCTCGTCGGCATCGGGATTGTCGGTCGGCTTGCGCTCGAATTCACCCGGGAAGCTGGTAGCGCACAAGAAGCAGTTCGCAGCGCGCTCGCAGACGTGAAGGCTGCAATCCCCTCCGCAATGCTCGTCGAGGCCTCCCCCGACTTGGTCGGATTGACGGACGTGGCCGAGATCATGGGCGTAACCCGGCAGGGCATTCGCAAGCTGATGTTAGCCAATAGCGACTTTCCGCTACCGGTGCATGAAGGCAGCGCGTCGCTTTGGCACCTGGCCGATGTCCTGGCCTGGTTGGACGGTCGAAGAGGCTATGAGCATGACCAAACCCTGCGCGAAACGGCAACTGCAACGCTAGAGGTCAATATGGCAAAGGAGGCGAGACGCTACGCGTCCCAAGCCATGCACGAGTTAGAGCGTTTGTTCGCCTAATCTGCGGCCTTCGGAGCCTTCCGTTTTCATTCCTGCTCGTCCCCTTTCGATAAGAGACAAGGACAAATCAGCATCACGTGGAAATCTGGCGGTCTTTCTATCTACTGCCGCCGATATCCGGGCCTTGTTCTAAATCATGCGGAATATTCGTTTCGGAAATTGATGGTCACCATATCCACCCCGTTCGTCCTCTTCCGCGACGACCCTGGCAGGCTCGAACGGCTGTTCGCCGACCCGGCGGAGATTCTGGCGCCGACAACGCCGGCGGCTTTTTTCGCGGCGCTGGAGACGGCTGAAGCGGCGCGCCGTTCCGGAAAGTGGCTTGCCGGATATTTCTCCTACGAGGCCGGCTATCTGCTGGAGCCGAAGCTGCGGCCTCTGCTGCCGGAAAATCGCCGGGCGCCGCTGGCCTGTCTGGGTGTCTTCGACCACCCGGCTGATCGGCAAACGCCGCCATTTCGGGCAGCGCTTAGCAACGGCCCGATATTCGAGCCCCGCGCTGCGTGGTCGTTCGAGGACTACGAGAAGCGCTTCCATCGGGTGCACCGCCATCTGCGGGCAGGCGACTGCTACCAGGCAAATCTCACATTCCCGGTAAACGCCAACTGGTCCGGCGAGCCGCTGGCCGCATTCGATGCACTCACGGCGCGCCAACCGGTGAAATACGGTGCGCTGGTGTCGCTCGGCGATCCGGTTGTTCTGTCGCGCTCGCCCGAACTCTTCTTCGAGATCGATGGCGACGGCTGGATCGAGACCCATCCCATGAAAGGCACGGCGCCACGCGGGAAGACGCCCGGCGAGGACCGGCAGCTGAAGGAGTTCCTTCAGAACGATCCGAAGAACCAGGCCGAAAATCGAATGATCGTCGATTTGCTGCGCAACGACATTTCGCTGATTTCCGAAGTCGGCACGTTGGACGTGCCGGAACTCTTCAGGATCGAATCCTATCCGACGGTGCATCAAATGGTCAGTCGCGTGCGCGCCAAATTGCTGCCTGACCTGACGATCGCACGCGTCTTCTCGGCTCTGTTTCCGTGCGGCTCGATCACCGGCGCGCCAAAGATTCGCGCAATGGAAATCCTGCGCGAACTGGAAACGGCTTCGCGCGGTGTCTACTGCGGCTCGATCGGGTGGATCGCGCCCGATGGGACGATGCGCTTCAACGTCGCCATCCGCACGATCGCTCTCTATGAAAACGGCGAGGCGGTCTACAATGTCGGTGGCGGGATCGTATTCGATTCCTCCGCCGAAGAGGAATATGCCGAATGCCTGCTGAAAGCCCGTTTCGCGACCGAAACGGTCCCGGTTTCGAACTGATCGAAACGTTTCGCTGGGAGCCGGGCGCCGGGTTTGTCCGGCTCGACCGCCATATTGCAAGACTTGCCGAATCCGCGCTGCAACTGGGCTTCCGCTTTTCCGCGGAAGCCGTCGATCACAAGCTTCGTGCTTTCGCAGCCGGAAACGCGCCGCTGCGGGTGCGGCTGACACTTGCGCCCAAGGGCGAGGTGGCTGTCACGACCCAGCCATTCGTTCCGCTGTCGACGGGAGACTTCTGGAAACTGGCCATCGCCAGCACCCGGCTCGATGCCGCGAACCCGCTTATCCGCCACAAGACCACGCTGCGAACAGTCTACGAGGCCGCTCGCGCTGAGTATTCGCAAAGCGAAGCGGACGAGGTTCTGCTGCTCAATGCGGAAGGTCGGGTTTGCGAAGGCACGATTACCAACATCTTCATCGAAGACGGTAGTGGCCGGTTCCTGACCCCGCCGCTCTCATGCGGCCTGCTGCCCGGAATTCTGCGTGCGGAGCTTATCGAGGAAGGTCGCGCGATCGAGGCCGAAATGTTAGCCGGCGATGTTCTTGCCGCCGATGCAGTCTATCTGGGCAATTCGCTGCGCGGACTCATCCGTGCGGAACTGGCTTTTCGATAGATACCGCATTTGCTTTTGACGCCGAAGGGAGAGGCTAGCCAATGCGATGAGTAAATCGCCGGGTAGCTTGAATTGTCGCGCTCGTTATGGTTTGCAACAAAAGGGGTTGCGGGGGCATCTGGCCGCAAGAAAATGGGAGCTTTCCGATATGGCTGAAGCGAAATGGCCGGTTCATGGCGAAATCACCGGCCCGGTCGTCATGATCGGTTTCGGCTCGATCGGCCGCGGAACGCTGCCCTTGATCGAGCGCCATTTCAAGTTCGACAAGTCGCGGATGGTGGTGATCGACCCGCGCGACGACGACCGCAAGCTGCTCGACGAGCGCGGCGTCGCGTTCGTTCAGAAAGCCGTGACGCGGGGCAACTACAAGAAGCTGTTGACGCCTCTTTTGACCAGCGGTGCCGGCCAGGGCTTCTGCGTCAACCTGTCCGTGGATACCTCGTCGCTCGACCTGATGAAACTCTGCCGCAAGCTCGGCGTGCTCTATGTCGACACCGTCGTGGAGCCTTGGCTCGGCTTCTATTTCGACAACAAGGCGGGAAATGAAGCCCGCACCAACTACGCACTGCGCGAAACGGTGCGCGAGGAGATACGAAAGAACCCAGGGGGCACCACCGCCATTTCCTGCTGCGGCGCCAACCCCGGCATGGTCTCCTGGTTCGTCAAGCAGGCGCTCGTGGACCTCGCGCGCGACCTGAAACTTCAATTCGACGAGCCCGCCGCCGGCGATCGCCAGGGCTGGGCGAAGCTGATGAAGAAGGCTGGGGTCAAGGGAATTCACATTGCCGAACGTGATACGCAGCGCGCCAAAAAGCCAAAGCCGATAAACACGTTCCTCAACACGTGGTCGGTCGAAGGCTTCATTTCGGAGGGCCTGCAGCCGGCCGAGCTCGGTTGGGGAACGCATGAAAAATGGAAGCCGAAGAACGCCAAGAAGCACAAATCCGGCTCGAAGGCGGCGATCTATCTCGAGCAGCCCGGCGCCAATACGCGTGTGCGTACATGGTGCCCGACGCCTGGGGCGCAATACGGCTTCCTGGTCACGCACAACGAGGCCATCTCGATCGCCGACTACTTCACCGTTCGCGACAAGAAAGACAAAGTCACCTATCGCCCCACCTGTCACTACGCCTACCATCCGTGCAACGACGCTGTCCTTTCGCTGCATGAAATGTTCGGGGCGTCGGGCAACGCCCAGCCTGTCCACCATGTGCTCGACGAATACGAACTGGTCGATGGTGCGGACGAACTCGGCGTGCTGCTCTACGGTCATGACAGGAACGCCTACTGGTATGGTTCTCAATTGACACTGGAGCAGGCCCGCGATCTCGCGCCCTATCAGAACGCGACCGGCCTGCAGGTAAGCTCGGCCGTCCTTGCCGGCATGGTCTGGGCGCTGGAGAATCCGCAGGCCGGCATCGTCGAGACCGACGAAATGGATTACCGCCGCTGTCTCGACGTTCAAATGCCATACCTTGGGCCGGTGAAAGGGTACTACACGGACTGGACGCCGTTGGATGGCCGGCCCGGACTCTTCCCCGAGGATATCGACATGGACGATCCCTGGCAGTTCCGCAATATTCTGCTGCGATAGAGCATCGGACCCGAAAGTGGGAACCGGTTTCGGGAATAATCCGATGCTCAAAACAAAGAGAACATCGGACCCGAAAGTGGGAACCGGTTTCTGAGAAAATCCGATGCTCAAACAAATAGATAGAGCGGCAGCACCTATTCCATCGGTGCGTCCACCGCTCTGGCCGGCCCGCCTGACGTCCAGGATACCTTGCTTTCGGTCTTAAATCGGGCGATTGAAATCGGGCGCAACGAGGAGAGGACAAGGGTGATGAACAAAGCGTGCAAGGTGTTCGCGGCCGGCTCGGTTGCTGCTGTAGCGGTACTGGCTGGCTGCATGAGCGGCGGTCCGGGCGGGTCTCCGTTCGGCAGGGGGGGCGTCGAGGGCGAATGGCTGAGCACTGACGGTGTCGCGCTTTCGCGGTTCACCAGCGGAGCCTTCGAGACAGTTGCGACCGATACCGGCAACAAGCTCGCAAACGGGACCTACCAGACGGTCGACTCACGCACGGTAACGATCACCGGCAACTCGGTCATCCAGCAGACTCCGATCGGGTTCAACTGCACGCTCGCAAACCCCAACCAGCTTAACTGCACCAGTTCCTCCGGCCAGACGTTCGTGCTGGTGCGCCGCCCGACGGCGACTTCCTAGAGCATGATTCCGAAAAGTGCGTAGCGGTTTTCGGAAAAGATCATGCGAAATCAAGAAATTAGAGCGCGGCGACAACTCCAGTTGAAATCATCGCGCTCTAGGGAGATGGCCGAAACCCCATCTCGCCAATTGTCGCCAATCGCTGGCGCTTGTGATTGGCCGAAGCCTCCCCGCATCGTCATCCTCGGGCCTGACCCGAGGACCCATGCCGGAACGCTCATCGTGGGCGAGGCGGTCGAGAATCTGGACCGCCGCGCACTGCCTTCATGCTCAGGCATGGATCCCAGGGTCTACGCCTTCGCTGCGCTCCGGCTCCGCCCTGGGATGACGAAGAGAGACGGCGGTCTAGAGAGGACGTACGTTCGGGTACGTGAGTACCGGAAGCGGAGACGACTGCCATTTGCAGACCGGCATCACCTGAATACCAACGCACCCTACTGCGCCGTAATACCAACGCACCCTACTGCGCCGTGCGTCCTTTCGGACCCGCAAAGGACGCTGTATCTCTAGGCGGATCCGATACTCTTGAACCCCGCAGCGGGCAGCGGGAGGATGAGGCATGGCCGCGTATTTCGACGACCTGGAAACCCGCGATCCTGCTAAGCGCGAAAGCGACCTTTTCGCGCGGCTTCCGCGAATTCCTCCTGACCGCGACAGAGGCGGCCCCTGGCTTGGCCCGATGGTTGGCCGGGTGCGATCTTGCCTCGGTCAGCGACCGGGCCGCTCTTGCAAAGCTGCCCGTCTTGCGCAAGTCCGAGTTGATGGCGTTGCAAACCGCTGCACCGCCCTTCGGCGGCTTTACCGATCCATCGGCACTCCGAGGCGGGCGCATATTCCAGTCGCCCGGACCTTTGTGGGAACCGCAGGGCCCTGGCGCCGATCCCTGGTTATCCGCGCGGGCCTTCTTTGCCGCCGGAATCCGCGCCGGCGACATCGTGCACAATGCTTTCTCCTACCACATGTCGCCGGGCGGTTTCATGCTAGACGAAGCGGCGCGCGCACTCGGCTGTGTGGTATTCCCGGCCGGCACAGGCAACACCGACAGTCAGGTCGAGGCGGCCGCAATGCTTCGCCCGTCGGTATATTGCGGCACGCCAGATTTTCTGAAAGTCATGCTCGACCTTGCGGCCGAAAGCGGCAGGGACCTAACGTGCTACCGGATAGGACTTGTGTCGGGGGGCGCTTTGTTCCCCTCGTTGCGCGCCGAGTACCACCGGCGCGGTATATCGGTTCTGCAGTGTTACGCCACCGCCGAGTTCGGAGTGATCGCCTACGAAACCGCTACGGCAGACGGCTCGCCTTACCCAGGCATGGTCGTCAACGAGAACCTGATCGTCGAGATTGTACGCCCGGGAACCGGCGATCCCGTTCCCGCGGGAGAGGTCGGAGAAGTGGTGGTCACGAGTTTCAATCCAGCATATCCGCTGGTCAGGCTCGGCACCGGCGATCTGTCCGTCGCACTGCCTGGTCTCTCGCCATGCGGACGCACCAATATGCGTCTCGGAGGCTGGATGGGCCGCGCCGACCAGCGCACAAAGGTGAAGGGCATGTTCGTCGATCCCAGGCAGATTGCCGAACTCCTTGCCCGCCATCCGGAAGCCGTCAGGGCTCGCCTTGTCGTGACCCGGGACGGCGAGCGCGACGTGATGGCGCTGCATATCGAGCCGGCTTCAGACCGCCGGCTCGACCTGGCGGCTATCGAGGTGTCGCTGCGTGAGTTGACGAAATTGAGCGGAGCCGTGGTCGCCGTTGAGCGAGGGTCGCTTCCCAACGACGGCAAGATTATTTCCGATGAACGCGAGTATGGCAGATAGGCTAAGATCGCCATTTGCAGACTGGCATCATCTGAATACCAACACACCCTAAATTCGTTTCCAATTCATGGACCGATGCTGTAGTGAACGAATGTTGCATCGAGTGGTGGTAGAGCCACCCGAGCCATCCTTCGGAGATCACGCATGAAAAAAATCGCCGCGTTCGCCGCACTGTCGGTTTCGGCGCTCGCCACCTCGGCTGCACCTTCCTTTGCCGACTACACTTTGAACATTCTTCATATCAATGACTGGCACAGCCGCATCGAATCGAACAACAAGTACGAGTCGACTTGCTCCGAGGAAGAGGAAGGCAAAGGCGAGTGCATCGGTGGCGCGGCCCGCCTCGTGACAGCTGTCGCCGATCGGCGCAAGGCACTGGAAGGCCAGAATGTGCTGCTGCTCAACGGCGGCGACAATTTTCAGGGGTCGCTTTTCTACACGACATACAAAGGCAAGGTCGAAGCCGAATTCCTGAACCAGATGAAATTCGACGCCATGACCGTGGGGAACCATGAGTTCGACGACGGCGAAGACGCCTTGGTGCCGTTTCTCGATGTCGTCACGTTTCCGGTGCTGAGTGCGAACGTGAAGGCTAGTGCTGCTTCAAAGGTCGGAGATCGCATCAAGCCCTCGATCGTCCTGGAAGTCGGTGGCCAGAAGATCGGCATCGTCGGCGCCGTAACGACCAATACGCCGGAGGTCTCGTCGCCCGGACCCAACATCGCCATCGAGGACGACGTCAAGACTATCACCGCCGAGGTCGAGAATCTGAAATCCCAGGGCGTGAACAAGATCATCGCGCTAACCCATGTCGGCTACCCGCGCGACAAGGAAATGATCGCTAAAATTCCCGGCGTGGACATCGTGGTGGGCGGTCATTCGCATTCGCTGCTATCTAACACCGACGCCAAAGCGGAGGGCCCCTATCCGACGATGATCGATAATCCGGAGGGCTACAAGGTTCCGGTCACGCAAGCGGCGTCCTATTCGAAGTATCTCGGCGAGTTCAAGGTCGTCTTTGATGACAACGGGGTGGTCAAGGAAGCCAAGGGCGATCCCCTCTATCTGGACAATTCGATCAAGCCGGATGAGGCGGCACTGGCCCGCATCAAGGAACTCGGCGCGCCGATAGAGGAACTGAAAAACAAGGAAGTTTCGGAAGCTACGAAGGCAATCGACGGCAGCCGCGAAAACTGCCGGGCGCGCGAATGCGAGATGGGCAATCTCGTCTCGGACGCCATACTCGACCGCGTCAAGGGTCAAGGCGTCGAGATCGTCGTTCAGAACGGCGGCGGTCTCCGCGCGTCGATCGACCAGGGGGCCGTGACCATGGGCGAGGTGCTGACCGTACTGCCGTTCCAGAACACGCTGGCAACGTTCCAGATTTCCGGCAAGGACATTGTTGCCTCGCTGGAGGCCGGAGTGAGCGAAATCGAAGAGGCGAAGGGCAAGTTTCCGCAGGTCGCCGGGCTGAGATACGCCTTCGACACTTCGGTCGCCCCGAATGCGGGCCGCATAAAATCGGTTGAGGTCATGGAGGGCGATGCATGGAAGCCGATCGACCCTGCCAAGGTCTACACCGTTGCCACCAACAACTTCGTGCGGCAGGGTGGCGACGGCTACAAGATTTTCGCTGAGAACGCGCAGAATGCCTATGACTACGGGCCGAGTCTCGAGCAGGTGGTAGCCGACTACCTGACCGCAAACCGGCCATATGCACCGAAGCTCGACGGACGCATTACCGACATGGCGGCCAAGGCAGCGGCCGCACCGGCGGGCGCCGAGCCCGCAGCGGGCGCATCGGCGGCTGCACCGGGGGATCATGTGATCGAAGCCGGCGACAGTTACTGGAAACTCGCCGAGAAGACCTACGGCAGCGGCATGAAGTGGAAGGCGATAGCCGATGCCAATCCGGACTACAAGCCGAAGCGGCTGCCGATCGGCGCCACGCTGAAGATGCCGCCGGCAGGCTAATTGCAATTGCGGCCCAACGAAACCCGCCCGCCCGCCGGGCGGGTTTTTCGTCATGCTGACGCCGCCCGCGGCCAGAGGCTGCATTGCAATGGTATTCCGCGAGGCTAGAGCGGCAGACGCACCGATGGAATCTGATGGAAACGGTGCTGCCGCTCTAGCTCCTTGTTTGAGCATCGGATTTTCCCCGAAACCGGTTTCCACTTTCGAGTCCGATGCTCTAGTTTCCCTCCAACCAGGGGAATAACGCATGAAGCAATCCGCAAGCGCCAAGGCGACCGGCCCGCTGCCGGTCGGACACAAACCGGTCACGGCCAGCAAGATCGGCGTGCTGCTCGTCAATCTCGGTACGCCTGACGGCACCGACTTCGTCTCCATGTGGCGCTATCTGAGGGAGTTCCTGTCTGATCCGCGCGTGATCGAACTCAACAAGGCCATTTGGTACCCCATCCTCTACGGAATCGTTCTCAACACGCGGCCCCAAAGGTCCGGCGCCAACTACGAGAAAATCTGGAACCGGGAGAAGGATGAATCCCCGCTGAGGACCTTCACGCGCTCGCAATCCGCGAAACTTTCAAGCGCGCTCGCAGACCATCCGGACATCGTCGTTGACTGGGGCATGCGCTACGGCAGCCCGTCGATCGAGAGCACGGTGCTCCGCATGGTGGCGCAAGGCATCGACCGGATCGTGATGTTTCCGCTCTATCCGCAATATTCGGCAACGACCACGGCGACGGCCAATGACAAGTTGTTCCGCGCATTGATGAAGATGCGCAACATGCCTGCAATTCGAAGCGTGCCCGCCTACTATGACGAACCAGCCTATATCGAGGCGCTGGCGCGATCTGTCGAACGGCACCTTGCCTCGATCGATTTCGAACCTGAGGTGGTCATTGCCTCCTACCATGGAATCCCCAAGGCCTATTTCGAACGCGGAGACCCCTACCACTGCCATTGCCAGAAAACGACCCGGCTGCTGCGCGAACGTCTCGGCTGGGACGACATGAAACTGTTCACGACGTTCCAGTCGCGCTTCGGTGCCCAGGAATGGCTGCAGCCGTACACCGACCGGACTGTGGAGCGGCTCGCACGCGAAGGCGTGAAGTCGATCGCGATCGTCAATCCCGGTTTTGCCTCCGACTGCATCGAGACGCTGGAGGAGATAGCCGGCGAGGCAGCCGAGATGTTCCGTCACGCCGGAGGCAGGAATTTCAGCCACATCCCCTGCCTGAACGACAGCGAGGACGGCATGATGGTGATCGAAGCACTCGTGCGCAGAGAGCTTGCCGGCTGGATCTGAGAGAAAAACATTCGCACCGCTGCTGATTGTAACGCGCGGAGATCACCCTTAACTCTTTCTTCGGCGGGTCTGTGCTGACAGTCCGCAGATTTGCGAGCGTCTGAGCATGATCCCGAAAAGTGCATCGCGGTTTTCGGACAAGACCCTGCGGGAATCAAAGAGTAACTCGGGTGCGCTTCGGACGCGCAAGGGTGCCCAAAAACATCTGTGCATGATCCTTTCCCAAAAGTGAAACCACTTTTGAGGATCATTTGCCAAGGGAGAGCTTGATGCCGTTTTCTGGCTTCGACATCGTCATTCCGCTTCTGGTCGTCCTTGTTCTTTTCCTGCTTTTTGCGGGCATCAAGACCGTGCCGCAGGGCTATAACTACACGGTCGAGCGCTTCGGACGCTATACCAGGACGCTCGCGCCCGGCCTCAATATTATCATTCCCTTTTTCGATCGCATCGGCGCCAGGATGAACATGATGGAGCAGGTGCTCGACGTACCGACCCAGGAAGTAATCACCCGCGACAACGCCATCGTGGCGGTCGACGGGGTTGCCTTCTACCAGGTGCTGAATGCGCCGCAGGCGGCTTATCAGGTTGCCGGCCTCCAAAATGCCATTCTCAAGCTGGCGATGACGAACATCCGCACCGTGATGGGCTCGATGGATCTCGACGAGCTTTTGTCGAACCGCGACGTGATCAACGAGCGCTTGCTGCGCGTCGTCGACGAGGCCGCGCATCCCTGGGGGATCAAGGTGACGCGCGTCGAGATCAAGGACATCAATCCGCCGGCGAACCTGGTCGAGTTCGATGGCGCGCCAGATGATGGCCGAGCGCAACAAGCGGGCGCAAATCCTCGAGGCGGAAGGCTTGAAGCAGGCCCAGGTGCTGGAAGCCGAGGGCCGCAAGGAAGCCGCGTTCCGCGATGCCGAAGCACGCGAACGCTCTGCCGAGGCTGAAGCCCGCGCCACGCAGGTCGTGTCCGAAGCGATTGCCAAGGGCAACGTTCAGGCCATCAACTATTTCGTCGCGCAGAAGTACACGGAGGCGCTGGCAAAAATCGCGTCGGCCAACAACAGCAAGGTGGTGCTGATGCCGATGGAGGCGTCATCGCTGATCGGATCGTTGGGCGGTATAGGGGCGATCGCGAAGGAGGTCTTCGGCAACGATGCATCCGCCCGCGCGCCTTCGGCCGCGCGTCCGCCGCAGATCGACCGGGACCGGAGCTGATGGAAACCGCGGAGGAAAGCCATGCTTGAACGCATCGTTTTCGAACTTGGGCCATGGAACTGGATGGTTCTGGGCTTCGCCCTGCTCGCGCTGGAAATCGTGCTGCCAGGCTTCTTCCTGCTGTGGATTGGCATTGCGGCGCTGCTGACCGGCGCCCTTTCGCTACAGCTTTGGGATGCGACCTTCTGGACCTGGCATGTTCAGGTCGTGGTGTTCCTGGTGCTCTCGTTGGCCGCGGCCTATGCCGGCAAGAAGATCGCGGGCGGCGGCAACGTCGAGACCGACCAGCCGCTCCTCAACCGGCGGGGCGAGCAGTTGATCGGACGCACCGCGACGCTGACGGAACCGATCACCGATGGGCGCGGACGCATTCGCATCGGCGACACAATATGGCGGGTGTCAGGGCCGGACCTTCCGGCGGGTGTACGCGTGCGCGTCAAGGCCGCGACCGACAGCGATCTGGAATTGGTTGTCGAGCCTGTGTAGCTGGCGCCTCCTGCATCTGGCGCCGCCACTCGTCAGGCAGCGCCAATCCGCAGCAGATCGTGGAAGTGCACGACACCGACCGGGCGCCCCTCGTCCACGACGACCAGCGCGCTGATGTTGTGCTCATTCAGCAGCCCAAGTGCGGCACTAACCAGCATTTGCGGATTCGCGGTCTTTGGCCGCCGGGTCATGATGTCGTCGACCGTGGTCTCGGCCAGGTTGCGATGCAGATTGCGGGCAAGGTCGCCATCAGTCACGATACCGGTGAGCCGCCCCTCTTCGTCCACGACACAGACGCACCCGAAGCGCTTCCTGGAAAGCGTCATCATCGCCTCGGGCATCTTCGTTCCGAGACCCACCAGCGGCAGTTCGTTTCCGGTATGCATTACCTCGCGAATGCGCATGAGACTGGCACCGAGCTGGCCGCCCGGATGCAATGTGCGAAAATGGTCGGGAGTGAAGCCGCGCGCCTCAAGAAGCGCAACCGCCAGCGCATCGCCAATCGCGAGTTGCAGAAGCGTCGATGTCGTGGGCGCCAGCCCGTGGGGGCAAGCTTCCGGTGTTCGCGGCAGGTTCAGGACTACATCGGCCTCGCGTGCCAACGCCGAAGTATCGCCCGCGGTGACTGCAATCAGTGGAATGCCGAAGCGGCGGGCGTAACCTACAATGCCCTTGAGTTCGAGGCTCTCTCCCGACCACGACATGGCGATGATCGCATCATCTTTTGCGATCATGCCCAGGTCGCCGTGATTGGCTTCGACCGGATGAACAAAAAAGGCTGGCGTACCGGTCGAAGCGAGCGTAGCGGCGATCTTCGAGCCGATATGGCCGCTCTTGCCGACCCCGGTCACGATGACGCGGCCGTGGAGCGTCGAGAGCATTTCGACCGCCCTGGCAAACGGCTCGGAAAGGCCATCGTCGAGCGCAGCCGCCAAGGCGGACAGCCCCGACTGTTCGATTGTCACCGTACGAAGGGCTGAGGCAATCGCCGCCCGCCTGTCCGCCGGCACCTTCAAGCTTCGTCCATGCATCGACTGCGATTAGCGTGTTCGGCCGAGCGTGTCCAACATTCATTGCGCCTACCTCGCGGTCTTGGGGCGCTCGACGGGTTTCAGTTCATTCGCAAGCTTGCGGATCGTGTCCGCGACCTGGTGATGAATGTCCGGCCGCCAGAGCGCGAAGGCGACGTTTGCCTCGACAAAACCCTCCGGTGACCCACAATCGAAGGTTCTGCCACGGAAATGGTAGCCGAAAAAGCGCTGGGTCTGCCGGAGCTTCAGCATCGCGTCCGTGAGCTGGATTTCGTTTCCAGCGCCTCTCTCCTGAGTCTCAAGCAGCCCGAAAATCTCCGGCTGAAGAATGTAGCGGCCATTGATGTAGAGGTTCGACGGCGCGGTGCCGGGCTTCGGCTTTTCGACCATCCCTGTGATCTCGAATCCCGAATGGACTCCGGCGCCTTGGCCGACGATCCCGTATTTGTGGGTCTCGGCCGGGTCGCATTCCTGCACGCCGATAATGTTGTCTCCGGTCTGGCGGTAAAGTTCGACCATTTCCGACATGCAATTTTTTTCCGCCTGCATGATCATGTCCGGCAAGAGGAGCGCGAAAGGCTCGTCTCCGACGATGTCGCGCGCGCACCAGACCGCATGTCCGAGGCCAAGGGGAACCTGCTGGCGGGTGTAGCTGGTCTGGCCCGGAGCAAGCTGCAGGCACTGCAGATGTTCCAGTTGTTCGTCTTTGCCGCGCTGGGCGAGCGTGTTGTAGAGCTCGAACTGGACATCGAAGTGATCCTCGATGACCGACTTGTTGCGGCCTGTGACAAAGATGAAATGCTCGATCCCGGCGTCACGCGCTTCGTCGACGACGTATTGAATCACCGGCTTGTCAACGACGGTCAGCATTTCTTTCGGTATGGCCTTGGTGGCCGGAAGAAACCGCGTCCCGAGACCGGCGACGGGGAAAACTGCCTTGCGAACTTTCTTCATACTCCCGACCACCTGCGATCAACCTGTTGCACCACCCGACATTTTCACGCCGGATTCTGAGAATATCCAACATCCACGCTTTTTTTCCAGCCTGTCTGCTTTGCATCAGATTTATCGCCGGAAAGGTACCCATGGTAAACTTATTCCTAACCGACCTGCGCAAAGAATGATCCTTTGTCGAGATTGAGGAGGGACAGATGCTAATCCGAAGGGCGATGGCGCGCGCGGCTATGGCTTTGGCCGGGGCCGGGCTCTCACTGGCCGTCATCCTGTCGCCGGTTCCTGCATTCGCGGATGCGGGTTTCCAGCAATGGGTGGCCAGCTTTCGCTCGGTGGCGGCCAAAAGCGGCATTTCCCGCGCGACTTTTGATCGCGCCTTTCGCGGCGTTACGGCGCCCGACCCTGAGGTGATTGAAAAAGCGCGCTATCAACCGGAATTCACGGCGCCCGTCTGGGACTATTTCGACAATCGCGTCCACGAAGAATTGGTTGCCATAGGCCGGCAGATGGCGCGGCAGTGGAAGCCCTGGCTCGACCGCATCGAGCGGCGCTACGGGGTCGATCGCCACATCCTGCTCGCAATCTGGTCGATGGAATCGAACTACGGCGAGACCCTCAAGAACGAAAAGGCGATGCGCAACGTCATCCGCTCGCTGGCCACACTCGCCTATGCCGACCAGCGGCGTGCCAAGTTTGCCCGCACGCAACTGATCGCCGCGCTCAAGATCCTGCAGAGCGGCGACATCGACGAAAGCCATCTGACCGGTTCCTGGGCGGGCGCAATGGGCCACACGCAGTTCATTCCGACAAGCTATCAGGCCTACGCGGTCGATGCCGATGGCAACGGCAGGCGCGACATCTGGAATTCGGTTCCGGATGCGCTGGCCACCTCCGCTAACCTGCTGCGCAAGAATGGCTGGCAGCCCGGCAAGACGTGGGGATACGAGGTTTCGCTTCCGGGCGGCAAGATGCCGCGCGGCTCGCTGTCGCTTTCCCAGTGGCAGAGCCTGGGCGTGACGCGCGCCACCGGAAAACCTTTCAGGACCGGCTCGGACAAAGCGGAATTGAAGGTGCCGGACGGTCGCGGCGGCCCGGCCTTCCTCCTGACGAAGAACTTCTTCGTGCTGAAGCGCTACAACAATGCCGACAAATATGCGCTCGCTGTCGGTATTCTGGCCGACGAGATCGCGGGTTATGAAGGCTTGGTTCGTGACTGGAACAGGCCATTCACCAAGCTTACATTCGAGCAGAGGCAGGAATTGCAAAAGCGGCTTTCCGCGCACGGCTACTATGAGGGCAAGTTCGACGGGAGGATCGGCGAGGGATCGCGATCTGCGATCAAGGCTTTTCAGGCCCAGATGGGCCTGACCCCAGACGGACATCCCAGTATGGAGGTCTTGAAGTTCCTGCGGCAGCGTTGATGAGCCCGAAATTGAAAGCGGGCCCGGACAGACCGCGCTGCTGGAAGCGCCTTGGCTGTCTGGCGCTTGCCTTCGTGATGGTCGTGCCGACTTTGGTGTTCACTCCTGAGGGATCGTTTGCACAAGAGCAGCCACGCAGAAATTTTCTCCAGCGTCTCTTCTTCGGCAACTATTATCCACCGCCGCCCCGCCGCCAGCTCCGAAAGGCAAGGCCGCGCAAGAACATCAGCAAGGCGCGCGTGCGGCGATCCGTAAGGCCGGGGCAGCCGGAACAGCCCCAGGTAGCCATCGTCGAAAAAGTCGAAAACGCGCGGGTCGTGCTTGTGGTCGGCGATTTTCTGGGCGGCGGCCTCGCCGAAGGCCTGACAATGTCTTACGCTGAAAGACCCGCGGTCAGGGTCATCGATCGCACCCAAGGCTCATCGGGTTTCGTGCGCGCCGACTACTTCGACTGGCCGGGGGAAGTCGCGGGGATGCTGGAAGCGGACAAACCTGCGGCAGTCGTGGTCATGATCGGCTCGAATGACCGTCAGCAGATGCGAATGGGCGCAGTGCGAGAAGAAAAGCGGACTGAGCTCTGGACAAAGGAATACGAGTTCACGCGCGACAGCGTTTGCGACAGCCGTGCGCGACAAGAACGTTCCTCTGATCTGGGTTGGAATGCCAGCCTTCAAATCAAGCAGTATGACCTCGGACATGCTTGCCTTCAATGATATCTACCGTCGCGTCTCGGAGAACGTCAAAGGCGAGTTCGTGGACGTTTGGGAGGGCTTCGTCGACGAGAGCGGAACCTTCGTGATGTCCGGACCGGATGTGAACGGCCAGCCGGCAAAGCTGCGTTCCGGTGACGGCATCAATCTTACCAAGGCCGGCAAACGCAAGCTCGCCTTCTATGCGGAAAAGCCGCTGAGCAAGATATTGGGCGATGCGGCTTCGCCAGACGTGGGAGCGCTCGGGCCTGAGAACCTGCCCGACATTATCCTTGATCCGGGTGCCGCGCGCGCCATCGACCGCACGGTACCCCTGTCTTTCACCGACCCGGATCTCGACGGCGGGTCGGAACTTCTGGGCCTCAAGGTCGCTCCGAAGGAAGCGCCGCGAACGCCTGTCGAACGCCTGACAATCGAGGGCATCGGTGCTGAGGCGTCTCCCGGCCGTGCGGATGATTTTTCGGCGAGAAAGCAGGTTCCGGCAGCCGCCGGAGGCCCCATGCCCGCGGGCGAGACCATGACAGCCGTACCGCGTTGACCAGGGCCGCTGCGAGAGCAGAATGAGATTAGGCCTGATCATTCTGTTTCTCGGGCGGCGGACGTTTCCGTACAGTTGTCCAACCGTCCTTCAGCAATGGCGATTGGCGAAATCCAACGCGCCGGCTGATCTCCCCCCTTGCGGGGGAGATGTCCGGCAGGACAGAGGGGGGCGCTGTCCCGCCAGCATCTCCACCATGTGGTCGGCCTCCTCGCGTTCGGGACCGACATCACGCGGCATGCGCACCCCCCATGCCGCGCTTCGTCGAGTAAAGCGCTCTACGTTGCCCCCCTCTGGCCTGCCGGCCATCTCCCCCGCAAGGGGGAGATCAGCCGGCGCGTTGGGTTTCGCTAATCAGCATCGTGAAACCCGAAGGGCCGGGTGAATGACCACACCTAATCTCAACACACTCTAGTCTACCGGATTTCAGAAAAGACTATGCGGTTTGTACCATCCGTCAAATCTCAAAGCGGCAGGACCGATGACCCCATCAGGAATTCGTCGATAGAGCGCGCGGCCTGCCTGCCCTCGCGGATCGCCCAGACGACCAGCGACTGGCCTCGGCGAACGTCTCCGGCCGCGAACAGCTTGTCGACACTGGTCTTGTAGTCTCTGTCGTTGGCCTGGACGTTCGTGGAACGGCGTATGTCTGTCGCAACTGTCATCTTGCCGTCGAGCTCCTTGACGACACTGTCGCTGAAGGGGCCTGCAAAACCGATGGCGATGAAGGCAAGGTCGGCGCGAATGACGAAATCCGTGCCGGGGATCGGCTTGCGCCTCTCGTCCACCTCGCAGCAGCGCACGCCGATAAGGCTGCCTTCCTCGCCAATGAATTCCAGCGTTGCCACCTGGAATTCGCGTTCCGCGCCTTCCGCTTGCGAAGAAGAAGTCCGCATCTTCGTCGCCCAGTAGGGCCAAACCGTCAGCTTTTCTTCCTTCTCAGGAGGCTGCGGACGGATATCCAGTTGGGTGACCCGAACCGCACCCTGACGAAACGCCGTGCCGACACAGTCGGACGCCGTATCGCCGCCGCCAACGACGACGATGTGCTTGCCTCCGGCAAGAACAGGCTCCGACGGCCACCCGACGGACCCGATGTTCTCGCCGGCGACACGGCGGTTCTGCTGCACGAGGTAGGGCATGGCGTCATGGACGCCGGCAAGATCGTTGCCGGGTATCACGGCCGGCCGCGGCGTCTCCGAGCCGCCGCAATAGAGCACCGCATCAAACTCGGCGAGCAGTTCGCCGGTCTTCTTGTCGACGCCGACATTGACGCCGCAATGGAACGTAACGCCTTCGCCCTGCATCTGCTCGACGCGCCGATCGATGTAGTGCTTTTCCATCTTGAAATCGGGAATGCCGTAGCGCATCAGCCCACCGGGCCTGCTCTCGCGCTCATAGACGTGGACGTCGTGTCCGACGCGGCCGAGCTGCTGCGCGGCGGCCATACCGGCCGGGCCGGAGCCGATGATGGCCACCTTCTTTCCGGTCTTGTGTCCGGCCGGATGCGGACGGATATGGCCGGTCTCGTAAGCCTTGTCGGCGAGTGCCTGCTCGATGGTCTTGATCGCAACCGGATTGTCCTCGAGGTTCAGCGTGCATGCTTCCTCGCAGGGCGCCGGACAGATGCGGCCCGTGAACTCGGGAAAGTTGTTCGTCGAATGGAGATTGCGGATCGCGTTGTCCCAATCGCCATTGTAGACGAGGTCGTTCCAGTCCGGGATTTGGTTGTGGATCGGACAACCCGTCGGACCATGGCAATAGGGCACGCCGCAATCCATACAGCGCGCCGCTTGCTTCTCGACCTCCTTGTCCGACATCGGCAGCGTGAACTCCCGGAAGTGCCGGATGCGGTCCGAGGCTGGCTGGTACTTATGTACCTGCCGGTCGATTTCGAGAAAGCCAGTTACCTTGCCCATTTCAATTCCAGTTTCTTCTCAGGCACTATCTAGACCCGCAGACTTATCGTGGGGTCGGTTTTTCATTGCTTCGCGGTCTTTTCGCTTCCCAGGTAGTAGAGTCAGAGAACCATCCTCTTCTCGGCGGACCAACATAGTCTTCCACTGGATCTCAAGTTCTTCCGGAAAATTTAGGACCTGCCGTCCCTTGATCCGCTCCAACTTCGCTTTGAACTGCATAGAACCTCCTGGATCAGCGTCGAAATGCGTGAGCTCCCTTCTCACCGTCGGTTCATACCTGAAAATTTCTGTGCATCTGCCCGAGCAAGAATAGCGCTGCCGCAAAGAGCGATAAACACGCTCATCAGAATGGCAGTAGCGTTTCCACTTACCTCCCCTACTCCGCCGCCATACCCAAACGCGCGCGCTCCATCTCGATCAGCGCGCGGCGGTATTCGACCGGCATGACTTTGCGGAACTTAGGCCGGTAGTTTGCCCAGTCGTCGAGGATTGCCTTGGCGCGTGCGGATTGCGTGTAGTGCACATGGTTCGAGATGAGCTGGTAAAGGCGCTCCTCGTCATGGCTGGTCATGTCCTCCGAGACGTCGACGCGGCCCTTATGGTCGATGTCGCCGCCGTGGTGATGCAGCTTTTCGAGCATGTCGTCTTCTTCCGGAACGGGCTCCAGCTCGACCATCGCCATGTTGCAGCGTTCGGCAAAGTCGCCCTGCTCGTCGAGCACATAGGCGACGCCACCCGACATGCCGGCCGCAAAGTTGCGGCCCGTCTGGCCAATCACCACGACCACCCCGCCGGTCATGTATTCGCAGCCGTGATCGCCTACGCCCTCGACAACCGCTATCGCGCCGGAGTTGCGGACAGCGAAGCGTTCGCCCGCAACGCCGCGGAAGTAGCACTCGCCCTCGATGGCGCCGTAAAGAACGGTGTTTCCAACGATGATGGAGTCTTCCGGCACGATGCCGGTGTTTTCCGGCGGCCGGATGACGATGCGCCCGCCGGAAAGACTCTTGCCGACGTAGTCATTGCCATCTCCGATGAGTTCGAACGACACGCCTCGCGCAAGGAATGCCCCGAAGGACTGGCCCGCCGTGCCGCGTAGGGTGACGGCGATCGTATCCTCGCGCAGGCCCTTGTGACGGAAGCGTCTCGCGACCTCGCCGGACAGCATCGCGCCGACCGAACGGTCGACGTTTCGGATGTCCACTTCGATCCTCACCGGCTGCCGGGCTTCCAACGCCGGTCTCGCCATTTCGATCAGCTTGAGGTCGAGCACATCGTCGATCGGATGCTTCTGGCGTTCCGTCCAGTGCATCGCCTCGTGAGGCGCATCCGGCTTGAAGAATATCCTGGAGAAATCCAGCCCCTTAGCCTTCCAATGCGAGATCATCTCCTCCTTGGCGAGCAATTCCGACTGGCCGATGACCTCATCGAAGTTGCGGAAACCCATCTCGGCGAGCAACTGCCGCACTTCCTCCGCGACGTAGAAGAAGAAATTGATGACATGCTCCGGGGTGCCCTTGAACCGCTTCCTCAGCACGGGGTCCTGCGTCGCCACCCCCACGGGACAGGTGTTCAGATGGCATTTGCGCATCATGAGGCAGCCGGCGGCGATCAACGGTGCGGTCGAGAACCCGAACTCGTCGGCGCCGAGCAGTGCCCCGATAACGACATCGCGGCCGGTGCGCAGCCCGCCGTCCACCTGCAAGGCGACGCGGGATCTCAGGCCATTGAGCACCAGCGTCTGATGTGTCTCCGCCAGACCCATTTCCCACGGGCTGCCCGCGTGCTTGATCGACGTCAGCGGGGAAGCCCCGGTACCGCCATCGTAGCCTGAAATCGTGATGTGGTCGGCGCGTGCCTTGGCAACGCCGGCAGCAACCGTGCCGACACCCACTTCCGAGACAAGCTTGACGGAGACGTCTCCGGCGGGGTTCACGTTCTTCAGATCGTAGATGAGCTGTGCCAGGTCTTCGATCGAGTAGATGTCGTGATGCGGAGGCGGCGAGATCAGTCCGACACCCTGCGTCGAGTGGCGAACCTTGGCTATGGTCGCGTCGACTTTGTGTCCGGGCAGTTGCCCACCCTCGCCGGGCTTCGCGCCCTGCGCCACCTTGATCTGCATCACATCCGAATTGACGAGATATTCAGCCGTCACGCCAAATCGTCCGGACGCGACCTGCTTGATCGAAGAGCGCTCCGGGTTCCTGCCGCCGCCGGGCAGCGGCAGATACCGGTCGGACTCCTCGCCGCCCTCGCCCGTATTCGACTTGCCCCCGATTGCGTTCATGGCGCGGGCAAGCGTCGTATGCGCTTCCCGGGAGATCGAACCGAACGACATGGCGCCCGTGGAAAAGCGCTTGACGATGTCGGCGGCCGGCTGAACCTCGTTCAGCGGCACGGCAGTCCGCCCTGTCTCGCCGGCAAGCCTGATCCTGAAGAGGCCGCGGATCGTCTGGGCCCTGGCTGTCTGGCTGTCGATCTGCTCGGAATATTCCTTGAACGTTTCCCACGAGCCCTTGCGCACGGCGTGCTGGAGGGTTGCGACCGCGTCCGGCGACCAGATATGTGCCTCGCCGCGCATGCGGAACATGTATTCGCCGCCGATATCGAGCGTATTGCGCAACACCGGATCGTCGCCGAAGGCGTCACCGTGACGGCGTACCGTCTCCTCCGCGACTTCCTCGAGCCCGACACCTTCGATCGTCGTCGCCGTACCAAAGAAATACTGGTCGACGAAATCCGACTTCAGGCCGATCGCATCGAAAATCTGCGCTCCGCAATAGGATTGGTAGGTCGAGATGCCCATCTTGGACATCACCTTGAGGATGCCCTTGCCGATCGACTTGATGTAGCGCGTCACCACCTCATGCTCGTCAACTTCTTTCGGCATGTCGCCCCGCCGATGCATGTCGAGCAGCGTATCGAAAGCGAGGTACGGATTGATCGCCTCCGCCCCATACCCGGCGAGACAGCAGAAATGATGCACCTCGCGCGGTTCGCCGGATTCGACGACGAGGCCGACCGAGGTGCGAAGCCCCTTGCGGATGAGGTGGTGGTGCACGGCCGCAGTCGCCAGAAGCGCCGGGATCGCGATGCGGTCCGGCCCGACCTGCCGGTCCGACAGGATGATGATGTTATAGCCGCCGGCGACCGCTGCCTCGGCGCGCTCGCACAACCGCACCAGCGCACCCGTCATTCCGGCCGCGCTCTCCGCGGTTGCATAGGTGACGTCGATTGTCTTGGTGTCGAACCGGTCTTCGGTATGTCCGATCGACCGTATCTTTTCCAGATCGCCGTTGGTCAGAATCGGCTGGCGCACTTCGAGCCGCTTGCGGCGCGAACTGCCGACAAGATCGAAAATATTCGGCCGCGGCCCGATGAAGGATACGAGGCTCATCACCAACTCTTCGCGGATCGGATCGATCGGCGGGTTGGTTACCTGCGCGAAGTTCTGCTTGAAATAGGTATAGAGCAGCTTCGACTTGTCGGACATCGCGGAAATTGGCGTGTCGGTACCCATCGAGCCAACCGCTTCCTGACCGGTCGTTGCCATCGGCGACATCAGGAGCCTTGTATCTTCCTGCGTGTATCCGAAAGCCTGCTGGCGGTCGAGCAGCGTCACGTCCTTCCTGAGAGCGCGCGGCTCGACCGGCTTCAGCTCTTCCAGGATCATTTGAGTGTTGTGCAGCCACGTCTTGTACGGATGCTTCGACGCGATCTGCGACTTGATCTCCTCGTCGGAGATGATCTTGCCCTTTTCGAGGTCGATCAGCAGCATGCGACCGGGCTGAAGCCGCCACTTCCTGATGATCTTTTCTTCCGGTACTGGCAGCACGCCGGCCTCGGACGCCATAATGACCCGGTCGTCGTCCGTGACGATGTAGCGTGCGGGCCTGAGACCGTTACGGTCGAGGGTGGCGCCGATCTGGCGCCCGTCGGTGAATACCACCGCCGCTGGACCGTCCCACGGCTCCATCAGGGCCGCATGGTATTCGTAGAAAGCCTTGCGGTCCGGATCCATGAGCTTGTTGCCGGCCCAGGCCTCGGGAATGAGCATCATCATGGCATGGGCGAGCTTGTAGCCACCCTGGAACAGGAATTCGAGCGCGTTGTCGAAGCAGGCCGTATCCGACTGGCCTTCGTAGGAGATCGGCCACAGCTTCGAAATGTTGTTGCCGAACAATTCGCTGTCGACCGACGCTTGGCGCGCAGCCATCCAGTTGTTGTTGCCCCGCACGGTGTTGATTTCGCCATTGTGCGCGACCATGCGGTATGGGTGCGCAAGCTTCCATGACGGGAAGGTGTTGGTCGAGAACCGTTGGTGAACCAGAATTAAAGCCGTCTCAAAGCTCGGATCGGTCAAATCCTTGTAGTAGGCGCCGACCTGATAGGCCAGGAACATGCCCTTATAGACGATTGTTCGAGCCGACAGCGACACGCAATAGGAGCCAATGTCCTTGTTGTTGTTTTCCGCATAGATTCGGCCGGAGATGACCTTGCGCAACAGATAGAGCCGCGCTTCATATTCCTCGTCATCGTCGATGTCTGGCGGGCGCCCGATGAAAACCTGGCGATGGAACGGTTCCGCCGCCACGATATATGGGGCCTTCGACAACGAGGAATTGTCGACGGGCACATCGCGGAAGCCGATGAGCGGCAGGCCCTCCGACTGCGCCGACTCCCGAATGATCTCGTTGATGTGCGAACGCAACTCGGCGTCCTGCGGCATGAACCAGTGGCCGATACCATATTGTCCCGCAGGCGGCAGTTCGATCTCCTGCCTGGCCATCTCCTTGCGGAAGAACGCATCCGGGATCTGCACCAACACGCCGGCGCCGTCGCCCATTAGCGGGTCGGCGCCCACCGCACCGCGATGTGTCAAGTTCTGAAGCATTGCCAGACCGTCCTTGACGATCTGGTGCGACTTGACGCCCTTCATCTGGGCGATGAAGCCGACGCCGCACGCGTCATGTTCGTTGCGCGGATCGTACAGGCCCTGCGCGACTGGAAGACCGGTATTGGCGTCACGCTTGACGGATTCCGCTTTCGTCTGCGCGGCCGGCATTTCACCCGTCGTCACAGATGGCGTCATTCCCGTCATCGTCCTCTCCTCCGTCGTCTTTCCCTTTCGGGCGCTTTCACCCCTGGCCAACCGCTTGAATGGACCGGCCAGCAACTCATCATTGTGCTTTGCGAAGGCTCTGCGGTGCGGACCAACCGGCACCCGCCAGCCGTCGCTCGCGGCAAAGGCCGGACAGCGCGGAACTATACGCCAAATCCGGCCAGCTTCGTGCAGTTAAATAAGACAGCAGTCCTGTCCTAAATTTGTATGACAGATATCCGGATTCGTTACAAGACCGAACCGCAAAAATTTTCGGCGAATGGCGTAATAATCTTTCGTGACGGCGCGCCAATGCGCAACGATGTGCCGTTCACGGGCTTAGAGCGGCGGCCGCTTTTTCGGAATCAGCGCTGCCGCTCTATCTCTTTGTTTGAGCATCGGATTTTTCCCGAAACCGGTTCCCACTTTCGGGTCGACCGGCCGCTTTTTGGATAGGGAAGGTTCCATCGCGGAACACTCATGATAAAAGTCCGCGGAAACGCAAATCTGCAGCACGTCAAACCCAGGAAACGCGATGTTTTTTTCTTCAGACAATTGGGCAGGCGCCCATCCCGACATTGCGGCCGGGCTTTCCGCCCACGCCGCCGGCTTTGCCGAAGCGTATGGCGCAAGCGCGCTGGATCGCGCGGCGCAGGACCGTTTCAATGCGATTTTCGAACGGGAGGTCGCCGTGTTCTTCGTGGCGACCGGCACGGCCGCCAATTCGCTCGCGCTGGCGTCGGTGAACCGGCCGGGCGGCATCGCTTTCGCTCACCGAGAAGCCCACATGATCGAGGATGAATGCGGTGCACCGGAATATTTCACCGGTGGCTCCCGGCTCTATCCCGTGGACGGCAAGCTGGGGCGCATCGAGCGGGCCGCTCTGGAGCGGGCAATTGGCCGTTTCGTGCCGGACTTTGTTCACGCAGGCCAGCCGATGGCCATATCGATCACGCAGGCGACCGAATTAGGAACCGTCTACAGTCTCGATGATATCGCGGCGATCTCGGCCATCGCCCAACGGCACAGCATACCGCTCCACATGGACGGGGCGCGCTTTGCCAACGCATTGGTGGCGCTCGACACGACACCGGCGGAAATGACCTGGAAACGCGGGGTCGACATTGTCTCTTTCGGTGGCACGAAGAATGGCTGCTGGTGCGCTGAAGCGCTGGTGCTGTTCGACCTCGCCAAGGCCCGGGACATGGGCTTCCTGCGCAAGCGCGCGGCCCAGCTCTTTTCCAAATCGCGCTTCATCGCGGCGCAGTTCAACGCCTATTTCGAGGATGGGCTTTGGCTGAAGACCGCCGCGCACGCCAACACCATGGCCTCGCGCCTCGCCCGGCACATCCATGCATCGAAGAACTGCCGTCTAGCCTGGCAGCCCGACGCCAACGAGGTCTTCGTCATCATGAGCAAGGGTGCGGCAGAAAGGGCACGGAACGCCGGTGCTACCTTCTACGACCGGCACCTACCGCAAGGCTTCAGCGGCGAGTTCGGCGAGGACGATGCACTTTACCGGTTCGTCACCAGCTTCGCGACGACCACCGAGGAAGTCGACCGGTTCGGGGCGCTGATCGCCTGAGTTGCAGATGCATACAGAAAGGCGGCGCCGCGGCGCCGCCTTTTGCTGGCCGCCTAAAGCGCGTCGCGGCAAAACGGATTCATGCGACGCGCTTTAGGCTATTGTTTTTGTGCATGTCGTTATCCCAAAACCGCTGCGCACTTTTGGGCGACATGCATTATTGCTGCAGGGATGCCGAGCTTAGCTTGCAGCTTTGGCGTCGATCTGCTTCGCGGCCTTCGTAGCGCCCGTGATCTCGACCTTGCGCGGCTTCATCTCTTCCGGGATGTTGCGCTTGAGATCGATGTGCAGCAGGCCGTTCTTCAGGCTCGCGCCGGTCACTTCGACATGGTCGGCCAACTGGAAGCGGCGCTCGAAGGCGCGCGACGCGATGCCGCGATAGAGCAGCTCGGAACCTTCCTGGCCGGTTTCCTCGTTGCGCTCGCCCTTGACGGTCAGAACGTTGCGGTGCGCTTCGATCGAGATTTCATCCTCGGAGAAGCCGGCAACCGCCATGGAGATGCGATAGGCGTCTTCGCCGGTGCGCTCGATATTGTAAGGCGGGTACGTCTGGCCGCCATCGGGCTGCGCGAGCGAATTGAGCATCGTGAAGAGCCGGTCAAAACCGACGGTTGAACGATAAAGGGGTGAAAAATCAACGTGACGCATGGTGTGTTCTCCTTTGAGCAACAT
This sequence comes from uncultured Alphaproteobacteria bacterium, assembly GCA_963813315.1. Classification (GTDB taxonomy): domain Bacteria; phylum Pseudomonadota; class Alphaproteobacteria; order Rhizobiales; family Rhizobiaceae; genus CAWEYO01. The sequence goes on from CAWEYO010000019.1 coordinate 152,615, forward strand.
GCTTTGCGTATTGGCGCGTTCGGAAACCCGTATTGGCATTTCCGTCTGGCCAGCGGCCCCGATTCCGGCGACCGCAGAAGGAACTTGGGAATGCTTCCGCTCAAATTCAAGACGCTGCGGCTGCAACCTTTGGTCCACTCCTGACGACGCCTTGTTGCGCCCCTCTTCGCAAGAGAGGGGATCACTTGTCCGGCAGGCGAATGGGGGCAGCATAACCGGTCAAACATAACAGCCGCAGGTGATAACGTCCCTTCCGCCCGGATCGACTGCGGCCGGAAGCTCGCTCAGCGCGGGCTTCCGGCTTTGCTTGCAGGATGCCCAGCCGCTCTTTTCGCGAAATCCTTTGCTTTTCCAGTGGGCGCTTGTTTATCACAGCGCTCACCCACCATCGCATCGCCCCGACGATCGGAAGCTGGATGACCGAACTGCTCCATGAAATTCCGGAGAACCCGATTCCGGCCCAGGCGGCAGCCGGAATGTTCAAGGCTCGCGACGGCACGCAGCTCCGCTATGCGCTGTTCGGCGTCAGGTGTCTCATGGGAACGGTTGTCGTTCTTCCTGGCCGCAACGAATGCATTGAGAAGTATTTCGAAACGATCACGGACCTGTCGGAAAGGGGCTTCTGCGTCGCCATGTTCGATTGGCGAGGGCAGGGAGGCTCCGATCGGCTGATCCGGGATCCCAGACGCGGTCACGTCGACAGCTTCGGCAGCTATGTGCATGATCTTGAGCAATTCTTCGACGAAATCATACTGCCCGACTGCCGTGGTCCCTTCTACATCCTCGCCCATTCCACCGGCGCGCTCGTCGCTCTGCTAGCAGCGCCGCTTATGGTCAACAGGGTACGCCGCATGGTGCTTGTCGCGCCCCTTCTGACAGTGAAGAACCTGCCCATTTCCATGAAATCGATCCGCCGGCTGACGGGCGTCCTGTCCTTCACGGGAATGGGCAGAGTCCATGTCGGCAAGAGGGGGCAGCGCGATGTCCAGCCCTTCGGCGGCAATGTCCTGACCAGCGACCCGCGCCGATACGCACGCAATGCCGAGCTTTGCCGGCAATTCCCGGAACTGGCGCTGGGCGGCCCGACCGCAGCCTGGATCCATGCAGCTTTTTTAGCCTGCGAGACCGTCCGGAACCCGGAATTCATGGCGAGGATCCGCATCCCTTCGCTGATCATCGCCGCAGGCGCGGACGAGATCGTCTCGACACCGGCGATCGAGGATTATGCGAGGGGGCTCCGCTCGGGAACCGCTTTGACAATCGGCGGTGCGCGTCACGAGATACTGCAGGAAGCGGACATCTATCGCGAGCAGTTCCTGGCCGCCTTCGATGCCTTCATTCCAGGCACCGGTGCCGCGACTTGAGTGGCGCCGCGGGCAGAGCGATTGCGCTGCCTCAGAGCATGATCCCGAACAGTGAGTAGTGGTTTTCGGAAAAGATCATGCGAAAACCAAAGAGTTAGAGCGCGGTGACGACTCCGGAAGAAATCAACGCGCTCTAAACTAACCGGCGTGAAGCAGCTTCAGCGCCGCTTCATGCAGCAAGGGCGTTCCGCCAGCCACGATCTCTCCGCCTTTCTCAGCTGGGCCGCCGTCCCAGTTGGTTACCTTTCCGCCTGCCTTTTCGATGATCGGGATCAAGGCGACGATGTCGTAGGATTGCAGCCCTACCTCGACCACAAGGTCGACATGGCCGGCTGCGACCATTGCATAGGCGTAGCAGTCCGTGCCGTAGCGCGCCAACCGGACGGCCGATTCCAGCCGGTTGTAGGCCTCGCGCCGCCCGCCAAGGAACAGGCCTGGCGTTGTCGTGCAGAGCGTCGCCTCGCCCAACTCGGCGGTATCGCGCGTCTTCAGCCTACCCGTGCCGAGAGGCCCTTCGTAGTGCGAACCTTCGTCGTTGGCATAGAACAGTTCCCGCGTGAAAGGCTGTGCCATCATGCCGGCGACGGCATCGCCCTCGACGGTGAGGCCGACCAGCGTTCCCCACAGCGGCACGCCAGAAATGAAGGAGCGGGTGCCGTCAATGGGATCGATAACCCAGATATGCGGACTCGTGGCGTTCTCCGTGCCGAATTCTTCACCGACTATCCCGTGACCGGGATACTCGTCGCGAATGACGGCGCGGATCGCCTGTTCCGCCCGGCGGTCCGCCTCGGTCACAGGATCGAAGCCGCCTGAAAGCTTGTTCGACACCGCCCCCTGCTGGCGGAACCGTGGCAGTGTCTCGGCCGCGGCAGCCTCCGCCATTCTGCGGAAGAATGCCGCGCTTACATCCAGTTTCGCCATGTGGTCCCCGATTACCAGATTGGTTGCTTTGGGCTTTGACACATAAGAGTGAACCAAAAAAGCGTTGACATTTGTGCAGCGCACAATAAACTGACCATCGAACAGGGTCATTCCTGTTCATGCCCTCCTTGGGCGTTTCCTCCCTAGACTTGGGCCGCGTCGTGCAAGCGATGCGGTCTCTTTTTAGCCCGAAAAGGCACGACTGGGAGAAGCTTCATTCGGCCGCGAGCGGCAGGCCGTAGAAATGATGCTCGGGGATTGCCATCAGATCGGCCATGAACCGGGTCAGATCGTCCACAAGGGCGTCGAAGCCCGCCGATTTCCGGAACGTCCGCTCGTTCATGTAGAGCCCGCGATTGATCTCGATTTGCAGCGCGTGCAGGCCCTTGCCTGGCCGCCCGTAGTGTTCGGTGATGAAGCCTCCCGCATAGGGTTTGTTGTGGGCGACAGAATAACCCATCGCGATGAGCAGACCGATGGCGGTTTCCGTCAACGCGGGGGCCGCCGACGCGCCGAAGCGGTCGCCGATGATCAGATCCGGCCGAACGCCGCTTTCACCGACGCGAATGCTGGCCGGCATCGAATGGCAGTCGACCAGTATCGCAAAGCCGAACCGGGCATGAGTTCGTCCAACCAGCCGTTTGAGCTGTTCGTGGTACGGCTTGTAAATCGTCTCGATGCGGGCAACGGCTTCCGCGAGCGGCAGACGTCCGGGATAGATATCGAGGCCCTCCCCGACCAGCTTTGGCACGGTTCCCAGTCCGCCGGCCACACGAGGGGACCGGATGTTCGCAAATGACGGAACCGGCTCTGCAAACATGCGCGGATCAAGTTCCCAGGGCTCGCGGTTCACATCCAGGTAAGCGCGCGGGAAATTCGCCGCCAGCATCGGCGCACCGAGCGCGATTGCGCCTCCGAATAGCTCGTCGACATAGCAGTCTTCCGAGCGGCGGATCGCCTCGCGGTCGAGTCGCGCCATGGAAAGGAACCGATCAGGATAGTAGCGGCCACTGTGCGGCGAGTTGAAGACAAAGGGAACGCGCTGTTCAGCCGGACCTCGTGTTTCAAACGAGCGAACTGCCGAGAAGTCGTCTGCTGGCGTCATGTCCCCCGTCCGAAATGCCGAATTCCGCGCTTCATGATGTTGAAACCGTGCCATCGGACCGCCCCGCTGTCCAGTCTAATGCATGTCGCCCAAAAGTGTGCAGCGGTTTTGGGAAAACGACATGCACAAAAACAAAAGCCTAAAGCGCGTCACACGCCGCGACGCGCTTTAGGGACGGGATACGGCGCACAAAGTCCGCATCGACATGCGCCACCATTCACTTGATGTTTACCGACCACTCTTCATATACGGATCATGGTTAACGGGTTGCGCCTTGCGACCCGGCACGTGACGCGGACGGGAAACGATGGCAAGAATTCTCCTTGCGGAAGACGACGACGACATGCGCCGGTTTCTGGTCAAGGCGCTGGAACGCGCCGGCTACGACGTTACCGATTTCGACAACGGCGCCAGCGCCTATGAACGCCTTCGCGAGGAGCCGTTTTCCCTTCTCCTTACCGACATTGTCATGCCCGAGATGGACGGTATCGAACTCGCGCGGCGCGCCACCGAGATCGACCCGGATCTCAAGGTGATGTTCATTACCGGCTTCGCCGCCGTCGCACTCAATCCGGACTCGAAGGCGCCGAAAGACGCCAAGGTGCTTTCGAAGCCTTTCCATCTGCGCGAACTCGTCAACGAGGTCGAGAAGATGCTGCAAGCCGCCTGAGCGGGTGTGCTTCAATACGCAGTTTCGTTCAAGCAGAACGCGCCCCGTTGCAGGGATGCGCAGCCAGTCTCGATCGGCAAGCCCGGCTATTGACGCGCTGGATCAAAAGTGGTGTATGCGCGGCTCGGATGGGCGTGTAGCTCAGCGGGAGAGCACTACGTTGACATCGTAGGGGTCACAGGTTCAATCCCTGTCACGCCCACCATCTAACAGATTGAAAACAAAGAGTTTTTCTTTCTGTTCGCTCCTCAGAAGATTGTTCGATTTGGCTGCTGTCACACTCTTGTCACAGCGGAACCAAGCGTCATGGCCACAATTCGCAAGCGCGGAACCAAATGGCAGGTCCAAATCCGTCGCCATGGGTTTCCCTCCATCTCCCGATCGTTCTCCAAGAAATCCGATGCAGCGGAATGGGCCCGGCACTGGGAGACCAAAGCGGATCGGAACGAGCTTCCGACAAACACAAAAATTCTGAACTCTATGTCGCTTGGTGAACTGGTTCAGCGCTACCGAGATGAGGTCGTGCCGAAAAAGCGAGGTGCCGAAATTGAAACAATCATCCTCAACGCCTTCCTCCGCGACCCAATCTGTCGGAAAAAGCTATCGGCGTTGGCAACCGTTGATTTCGCTGCGTATCGGGACAGACGACTTGAATGATATTTCCGGTAGGTCTCTTGCTCGGCAGTTGTCACCTATCTCCAACATGTTCAATATTGCCAAGAGGGAATGGGGGCTGCCGATAGACCAACCCTCTCTCTGATCTACGAATTTTTGCTTGTGATAACAGGCGGGATCGGAGGCTACGTCGTGATGAACTCAGTCGATTGGTTTCAGCGGCCAAGAGGACGCGAAACAAGCTGATTCTTCCGATAGCTCTATTCGCCTTGGAAACGGCCATGAGAAGGGGAGAAATCCTTGCCATG
>CAWEYO010000020.1:0-339271 GCA_963813315.1 uncultured Alphaproteobacteria bacterium
TGTCGGCGATGAAATCTTTTTCCCACTGGCTGCGCAGCCGCCCGGCATTGCGCTGGCAATACAAGGCCATGTCGTACCAGCGCGGACGACCGTCGCCGTCGTAGAACTCCAGATTGTTGTCCTGTTGTTCGGCGCGGCCCTTCGCTAAGCCACGCTCGAAAATCGCCTTGGCGTCGGCGTCGCTGTATTTGCGATCCTCGATTTCGCCGTTGCAGCTCTCGATCACCGCGGCGATGTCGTGGAAGCTCAGGCTTTCGGCTGCGAACAGCCGTTTCATCGCCGCCACGGTGCCGAGGATCTCGCCGTCGAAATCCGAACTCAGCGAGCGAAACAGCTTGGCGATGCGTTTGGCCACCGGCTCATTGAGGGCGGTCATTGAACCGCCTCCCGCTGAAACTTCCCGACTTCATCGCCGACCCATGTCCAGCCCGGCCACTGTTGTCGCGCAAACAGCTCGATATAAGGTCCATTACTGAGGGCTTCGACCCGCCCATAAATTTCGTCGGGCTTGCGGGAATGCTCACGTACTGGTGCGATGATCAGCTCCCGCACTCCGGCCGATTTTCGCCGCGGAGAGCCGCGACGCCCCAGCCAACAGATCTCCACGTTGTGCCGAGTGCCGTAGCCGCCGCCCATGAACCAGCCCACACCGCTACGGTTCTGCTTAACCCAGGTAAAGCCGGCACCGCTGAAGGCAAATCCCCAGGCGCGCATCAGTGGCTTGACCAGGAAAACCGAGCAGTGAAATCCACAGCAACAAAAAGCAGTCGGCCGCGCGACGTTAGCGACCGGGATAGCGGCCAACTGCTCGAATGTCATGCAGCTGTAATGGTGCTGCGGCGACCGTCCTTCTCCCTTGCGCGACCAGGTGGCGAACGCGAGCGGCGCATCCACGACGATGGCGCGGGCCTCTATGTCAGGAAGGACCAGCATCGCCCCAGCATCTGTTGCGATGGCTGCACATGCGGCAGCGCCAGTCCTCGGGATCTTCTGTGACGCGCGGCAACAGCTCGCCCGCGCGCGTTGCCTCGATCACCGCAACGGCGCGGTCACTGGTGGTTTGCGCCAGCTGCGCATCGAACGGCACAAGGAAGTCAAGCGCTCGCAGGTGTCGACGTTGAGAACGGTGAACACGCGGGATTGGTGCAGTCGAGATAGGCCTGATAGATCGCAACCTGCGCCGCGTAGGTCTCGTAGAGCCCGCTAAGTCCATCGCGTTCGATGGCGCGCCAGCTTTTGGCCTTCAGGGCCTTGTGTTCCCAGATGGCCGGATAGATCAGGCCGGGTAGTTGCGGCCCGGAGACCAGTATGCCGTCGGCGTGGCCGCGGAATAGCCCGCCGACAGCTTCGAACCTCAGAGGACCTCGGACGCGAACTTAAATCCGGCCGCGATCAGGTGCTGGCGAGAAAGCCCTTCGAAGAAATGCCCCCGCTGAAAGATATCGCGCGTGCGCGCCGGAAACTGCGGGTCGCACATCCAGTCATATTGGCTGCGGCGCAGGCATTCAGCGCCAATCGAGGACGCGCCGAGATATTGCCGATGGTTCGGGCTCGGCGGCTCAGCCGTCTCGATCAACTCGTTGACGAGCTGGTCGGCGGCTTTGCCGACAGGATCGCGCGATTGAGGTTCAGCAGCATGATCAACCCCGATCGACACAGCGCATGCCGTCCTGGCGTAGGACGCCTTGAGGATTTACGTAACGCCCGGATGCGTTAACGCCAGAAAGCGGAACCAGCGTCAGCACATAGCGCGGCCAGGTATTCAGAAAGGGATCTCATCGTCGAGTTCCCTTTCCGGCTTGTGCAGGATTGTATTAGGCACCTGATCGATCGCGGCCCTGGTTTCGTCGATCAGGCGCCATGCCAGTCGACAAAGCCGGCCATCTCCTCTCTCGACCACTGCGCCAGCGGCTTCGACCATTCGATCGCGGACTGATCGGCCAGGCTCGGCAAAATCGACAGAACAATCGACTGTCACGCGGCGAGGGATCCATCCGCGTGACATGTACTTCCTGCGCGAGACCTTCGGCGATCGCTTGCCGATATCGGGTCTGGATCCAGGCGAAGATCGCCGCGCTGATGATCCAGCCCCATTGCTGATCGCTTAGCCTGCCAGCCGGCGTATTGGCCAGCTGGCTTTGCGCGATCGAGCGGGCATCGGCGACGGCATTCGCCGTCGCTTCCGCCTGCCGGGCTGTCTTCCCTTTCCGACAGCCTGCCCATGGCTCACCCTGCTCTGCGCTGCCCAGGCCGGCCTTGCGATCGCTTGCGCGGGCTTGCCAGGAGCCGCGCCTGGGTCGGCGCTGCCACCCCCGCCACGCCCGGCAAGCCCGTCTGTGTCGACACAGGGAGCTGCTCGACGGCCTGCCAGTCCTTCAGGTCGGGAGTGACCGCTTCGAGCCGTTCTTGTCGGGATAGGCGGCATTCTTGCTCTTCTCGATAAGGATGCGGGCGATGAATCGCAGGTTGTTGAAGTCGCTAATATCCATCCTGTTGCGCTTCTGTTGCGCGGCTTCGCTCAGGTCATCCGGCTTGATGTTGAAGGCCGACTCGACGATGCCCCGTAGTAAGCTGCGCGAGATCCTCGCTGCTTCGGCGTGCCCGTCGGTGGTGCCGCTCAGGTCAGGAGTTGCCAGATATTCCGTTTGGCGTATTCGCCATCGACCACGGTAAACTGACGTCCATGCCTTCCGAATTGCCGTCGCCGAACGTTTCAGCCAGCCGTCTTCGCCGCAGCCGCCATCCGGATCACCATCTGCACGGTGGCGATCGTGCCCGCCGGGATCAGATCGAATGACCGTTGCAGAGGGGCATCATTGAGATTCAGCATGGGAAACATCCTTCTGTTTGCTGAGCAGCTTGATCAACAGCCGCCCAAGGTCAGGCGGCTCGATCGGGTCAAGCCGTCCCGATCGATCTTTCGCTGGGTAGCCCCAGCTATTCGGCGAGGTGCAGACGAAGCCGCGCTCCGGCGGCTTGCTGTCGGCGAAATCCAGAAACTGGTAAGTGATGATTTCATCGATGATGCCGGGCAACTCGCGGCCAGTCTTGCTGCCCTCGCATTGCAGTTGCCACAGGCCGCGATTGAGTTCGTCAGTCGCGAACTCCAGGATGCCGACGAGAACGACGTTCAACGCTATGGTGTGCTGCAGCTGGTTGAGCCACAGCACCATCTCGCGTCCATGCAGGCCGTAGGCGCCGCGCAGATCCTTTTTGCCGGTGCGTTCAGAAAACGCCTCGGGCTGCTGCTCGGCATGGCGGAACGAAAGCCGGGAAACGGCCGTCAGGCTGTCGACGAAAAGGGTGTCGATCTTGTCGAGACCTTCGAGCCAACCTCCGACCGCCTCGAAATGCGCCTGCGAGTAGCAGGCGGTTGGCGGAAAGGACGCGTTCGGCCCACCGATCCGACAGGCAAGATCACGGGCGGTCTGCCAATCGTCAATTCGGATCGTTGGAACCTTCATGTCGAGCACGGCGAGATCGCCGGCTTCGCTGTCGACAAACAGCACGCGATCGAGATCGGAGAGCGTGCGCAACAGGCTGGTCTTGCCGACGCCAGTCGGGCCGACCAGCAGGACCTTGGCGCCGCGCTTCTCGCGTAGTCGCTGGTCTGCCGTGATGATTTTCATGGCACTGCCCTCACTTCAGCTGTGTGAGCAGTAGCCGCGCCGCTTCGGTCTTCTCAGCGGCCAGGGCCTTGCGACCACCGGTCGCGAACGCAGCAACGGCTCTCAGCAAATCCGCAAGCCGCGCCGCAGCTCCAGTGTCAAACCGGCAGCTCGCGCCGCCTGTGATGGAAGCGATCTGCGGTAGATGGCGGCGACCTGTTCGTCGGCGCCTTCCTGGAACAAGAAGACCGGCACGCCGTCGAGCCGACGAGCCGCTGCGTACAGCTCAGAAGGAATTCTCTTCGCAGGCGTCCGAAATCAGAACAACGGCGGCGATTTTCCTGCTCCGATTTTCCGTATGCGCTTGCGCCATGACGCGGCCAATCTCAGTAAGGCCGGCCTGGCACGTGACGTTTGACATTGCTGCGGTGAGCGCGCGGGCATCCGACATCCAGCGCGAGGCGAACATTCTCTTTCGCCGCGGTAGTGGATGAGTTGCAGCTCGAGCCCACCGTTTGCGGCTGCAGTTTGGAACATTTGCGCCGTCAGCTTCGCGGCCATGTCCCAAACGGGCTGTCGGCTTGCGGTCGCGTCGACGCCGAAGATCAACCTCTGCTTCGACGGATCCAGTTGCTGGAACAGCGCTTCCAGATGCGGCGGATATTTCGGGAGGGTGGGATATTGCTCATTGTCGGATTCCTTTGCGGGTTCAGTGGCCACAACGGCAGATGGCGCGCTTCATTGCCGTATCGTGACGGCAGCGGATCGAGCCATCGGCAACGCGGGCTGGTCAGGCGCCTCAACATCCTGACTGCGACCGCATCGAGCTCGACGTCATTTTTCGCGTGAAAGCATGCTGTGCACAGCCCGCCGATCGCGGCGTCGGAAGCGTTGGTGTTGGCTGCAATCGAAACCAGAAACGTACCAGGTACCGCAGGGCCGATACCAAAAGCAGTGTCACAGCCAAACAGACCTTGTCGGAATTGCGCGGCGCCGGCGCGCCAGAAGGAGATCGCGCCTTCGATCAGTCTTGGTGGGATGTCGGCCAGGTTTTCGCCAGCTGCGATCAGACTGGTGGAAAGCTGCCGGCCCGCGTTTTCGCGGCTGAATTCCGAAATGCGCTGGCGACGTCCACGCGGATAAATCGAAATGGATACGACCTGTCGACATCCGCGGATATGTGGGATAAAAGCGCCATGGGAATTTCCCTCTGTTCCGGCCGGTCGTCCCGATCCTTTTGCGAGGGCTGAGGGACACCGGCCGTGTTTTTGCCGACCGTTCGATTATCCACTGAGGCCGCCGGATCGCCTCGGGCACGGCAAACCGATTTAGGCGGCGGCGTTTGTGCGAGACATTCCGACATTGGCCTTCGCGCGCTTGTCGGCCGCCTCGACGTCGCGGGGTAGCGGGGTCTTCTTGCCGGCAGCGGCACGTTGAGCGGTCCTGGTCGCGTGCCAGGTCTGCAAACCCGCGACGACGCGGTTGATCTCGTCTTCGCTGACGCCAACCGATTGCCGCCGAGATGGATCGGCCGCAGCCGTGGAACGTCGGTGCCGGGGATGAACGGGTTGGCCGGATCGGTCAGGATGAAATCGCGGTAACCCTTGGCGCGGCAGATGTCGAAGATCCCCTTCCGGTCCTTGCGATTGAACATCGCGCCGATGCGGACAATACGCATAGCTTTTCGTCCCTCTCACGCCACGCGCCTTGCGTGGACACAGGGGGGACCATCTCACGAGATTTCTGCAGTGAAGAGGTGGGCGTTAGCTGCTAACGCTGAACTAAGATGCGCCGTGGCTTAGGGCGGCGGCGGGATAGAGGGCGAGGCGCATCAAGTCGACAAACCAACCTACGATATGGCGGCTATCATTATCGGCATCCTTGATCGCTCCCGCGATCAGCGTCTCATCGTCCGGGGTGAATGTCGGATACTCTGTTTCCAGTTCCGATCGCGTTGGCGTCAATGTCCACCAATATCGAAGCTCCCCCGTACGGCGTTGAGTTTCTTCGGAAAAAACTGCTTCACCGCCTCGGCTGCCCGCTTGCGCGCGATTCCCTTGCCAAGGCCGGCACGGCACAGGGTTTCGACCATGAGCACGGTCAGGCGGCGAGCATTCCGAACCAATGGATCTGGCGCCGGGCGATTCGCGGCAACCGTCGAATTAAGCTTTTTCCATTTCCGCAACAATGGATGCCGCTCGCCGCTTTCGAGCGCGAGCAGAAAGGCCTCTCCCTCGTAACCACGTTCCGTAAGCCAAGTTACAACGTCAACCTTCTTCCTCGCGGCATCTAGCGCTTCCCACAGGACCTTAAGGGTAGCCAGCTCGCGCAGCCGATCGTATTCTTCCGGCTTCAGGTCCTCCGGCATCATGCTGGCCTGCGCATCGGCAGCACCGCACCAGCCGGTGGCGGTGACGTGCAGTATTTCGACCACGCCTCGGCGAGCTGTCGGCGTTTGACCAATAAATCGCCGCGCCGATAGGCCGCTTCCACCTTGTCGCCGACGACGTGCGCCAGCGCCATTTCGACGACGTGGTTGGGAAAATTCGTTGTCTCGCTGGCCCAATCGCGGAAGCTACTGCGAAATCCATGCACGGTGATGTCGCCGCGATCCATGCGTTTAAGCACCTGCGTCATCGCCATATTGCTCAAACCGCTGCCGCTGCGCGGTCCTAAGAAGACGAAGCCGTTGCCATCCTCGGTCGGCAGCCCGCGCAGCAGCTCGATGGCGCGCTCGCTAAGCGGCACCTTGTGCTCTTTGCCGCCCTTCATGCGTCCGGCTGGAACCGTCCAAGTCTTATCGCCGAGATCGAACTCGTCCCATTGGCACCGATCACCTCGCCAGTGCGTGCGGCGGTAAGAATCGCGAATTCCAGCGCCCGTGCGGCCACGCCTTCGCGCTTTCGCAGCTCCGCCATGAAGGCCGGTATGCTCGCGATAGGGCAGCGCGGCATGGTGGTCGACCTTCGCCACCTGCCCGCGCGCCGGTAGCACTTCGGACAAATGGCCCTTCCAACGTGCCGGATTGTCGCCGGTGCGATAGCCGCGCACCGTGCACCAATCCAGCACGCTCTCGATGCGGCCGCGTACCCGGCTCGCGGTCTCAGTCTTCTCCATCCAGATCGGCTCAATCGCGCGCAGCACCGCCGGGGTGTCGATCGCGCTGACCGCCATGTTGCCGAGCATCGGGAAGGCGTACTGCTTCAGCGTGCTCAGGAATTGCGCACGATGCTTGGCGATTGCGCCACTTGCCTTCATGCTGATCGAAGTAGCGCTGCGTGGCTTCGCGAAAAATCAGCAGCTTGGCCTTGGCGGCGGCCAATTTGGCCTTCTCGAGCCTTGCGATGATCGATCGGATCGATGCCGTCGGCCAGCAGCTGGCGAGCGGCGCGGGCGCGCTCACGCGCCTCCTTGAGCGAAAACGTGTCCGCTGGCCCCAACCCGAGCCAACGCTCGCGACCGTCGCGCTCGAAGCGCAGCCCCCAGCTCTTGCCGCCGGTGGGACCGATCTGCAGGTAGAGGCCGCGGATATGGCCGTCACGATAGCGGCCGGGTTGCTTCAGCCGCTCCACCTTCTTCGCCGTCAACACGTGTCCGTCCTCCGCCTAACCCGATTCCTCCGGCGCAACCCCCGGATTGGCCGCCGGAACAGGGTGGACAGATAGTAGACAACTGTGGACGCTAATCAAGGGGAGGAGCCGGATTTATGCTGAGAAATTATGTGCTTAGATGGACAGATGGTGGACACTATTGGACACCGTATCGGCGGGCCCTCTCTCCGCCATCCATGATTGACTTTATTACCATATTATTGCGCTAACCATAAGATCAGCCAAAATCCAGGCGATGCCCACATCCGGCCCCAGGGTGGAGTACGAGCTTTCACGAGTACGTTTCGAAAAGCCGACCGTCGTGCGCGTCCTATGAAGGTGTTCTAACGAGCGAGATCGCGGAGTTGTCGAACTGCTCGTGGTGCGCAATGGCCGCGGCGCCGATAGCGCATTCGAAATGGTTGTCTGTCGAGAGGGACACCGCCGGCGGCCTTGTCCCGGCGATGATGCCCGCTGCGACCTTCTCGCGCAGCCTATCGAGCGAGAGCGCAAGGATCGGCCGCATCGCCCCTCCGAGCACAATATCGCTCGGGTTGAATATGTTGGTGAGGTTCACCATGCCGATCGCCAGATAGGTTTCCAACTTGCGCAACGCAGCTGACACTTTCTCGTCGCCGCCAAGCACAGCCTTTGCCAGGAGAGCCGGCTCGGGGGCGACCGCGGCGCCTTCCTCGGTGAGGTAGCGCGCCAACGCCGACAGGTTGACATGGGTCTCCAGACAGCCGGTCTGCCCGCAGTGGCACCGCGGCCCGCCATCTGCCACACGCATGTGACCGAACTCGGTCGCGACGCCGCTGGTGCCGCGCAGCAGGCGGCCGTTTATGATCGCCGCACCGCCGCAGCCATTGCCGAGCTTCAGGAACAATATCAGGTCGTCCAACAGCTTTGGACGGCGGTAGACCTCGCCGAACGCGGCGGCATTGGCATTGTTCTCGATGCTGACGGGAACGCGAACGACTTTCCTCGCCAGCGCCAGGAAGTTTACGTCGCGCCATCCGAGGATCGGCAAGTGCAGCACGAAGCCGTCGCTTCGAACGAGGCCGGGCACGGTTACCCCGATGGCGCGAACACGTCCACGAAATCGCCTGTCGGCCTCGCACTCCTTGCGAAACGCCGCGACGGCGCGGACTGCATCTTCCGGGCTCGGCGGCGCGTCAAGCTCGACCGTCCTCGTCTTCACCGGTTGCAGCGTCATGTCGACGAGCGCAAAACGCAGCACGCCGACTCCGATCTCGATGCCCAGGAAGAAATTGCCATCCGGCTTGAGCGACAGCGCTACTCCCGGCCGGCCGACGTCGCGGCTCTCATGGCTTGCCGCAGTCGCCGCTGTCTCGATGACGAGGTTTGCGTCCAACAGGCCTTCGACGAGATAGGTGACAGCCGAGCGGGTGAGCGATAGGCCACGCGCGATCTCGGCGCGTGACAGGTTGCCCTCGCGGTGCAGCAGCGTCAGGATGCGCCGCTCGTTCATATTCCGGATGAAGCTCTGGTTGGTCATTGCCGGCCGCAAACTATTAACTCAACCATAGTCCGGTTTATTTTGTTAAGGCAATGAACAAATAAGTGGGCAGCGCGTGGCGATTGCCAAACAGGAGCGGCGACTGCGGGTGGGAGTGCTCGGATGCGGCCCCATCGCTCAATTCGCGCATTTCGAATCCTTGCCAGAAGGCACGCAATGCGGAGCTTCACGCGATCTGCGACGTGGCTGCCGATCTCGTCGACCGCATGGCGGGCTTCTACCAGCCGACGAAGACCTGGCTCGACTATGACGCGATGCTTGCCGATCCCGAACTGGACGCGGTGATCGTCGCGACCTCTGACCCATTTCATGTCGAGGCATCCAAGCGTGCGCTGGCGGCCGGCAAGCACGTGCTCTGCGAAAAGCCGATCGGCGTTTCGGTCGAGGAGGTCGAAGGGCTTGCCGCCGCGGTGAAAGCTTCCGGCAAGTTCCTGCAGGTCGGCCACATGAAGCGCTTCGATCCAGGCCTTGAGGCGGCGCGCGACTTCGTTCGCGACGAGATGGGCGAGGTTTTGGCGATGAAGGCGTGGTACTGCAATTCCACGCACCGCTACACCATGACCGATGCGGTGCAGCCGCTGCCCGTTCACAGTGCCGGCGCGAGGAAGCCGGCGGAGAACCCCAAGGCCGATCTTGGCCGCTACTTCATGCTGGCGCACGGCAGCCATCTGGTCGATACGGCGCGTTTCCTGGCCGGCGACCTGGTCGAGGTGAGTGCCCGGCTGACGCAAAAATTCGGCGCCTATTGCTGGTTCGTCGACGTTGCCTTCGCCAACGGCGCGGTCGGTCATCTCGACCTGACGGTCGCCGTGCGTATGGACTGGCATGAGGGACTGCAGCTTTACGGCGAGAACGGCAGCGTCATCGCCAAAACGTTCAACCCTTGGTACTACAAGGCTTCCGAGGTCGAGATATTCACGGAGAGAGATGCGACATGGCGCCGTCCGCTCGGTGCGGACGGGCACGTCTATCGCCGGCAGCTCGAAGGATTTGCCGACACGATTCTTCACGGCGCACCGATGCGCGGCGCGGACATAGTCGACGGGGTCGCTTCGGTCCGCGCCATGGCGGCCATCGCCAAGTCCGTTCGCGGCGGCCACCCGGTCCGGCTTGCCGACGTGCGAGGGCCGGTCTGATGCAAATCGGCATCTTTGCCAAAACCTTTGCAGCAATCGGCGCGTTGCCTTCGCTGCAAGCGGTGCGCGCGGCAGGGTACGATGTTGCGCATTTAAACATGGTGGTGATGGGCGACCAGTCCATGCCGGACACGATCGACCGGGCGACATCGGCAGAAATCGCCTCGGCAAGCCGCGCGGCCGGCGTTGCCATTGTCGGCCTGTCGGGGACCTACAACATGATCCATCCCGATCCGGCAGAACGTGCCAAGGGCTTCTCTCGGCTCGCGGTGTTGGTGCGCGCGGCACCGCTGATGGGGACCCAACTCGTGACAGTGTGCACAGGAACCCGGCATGCGACCGACCAGTGGGCTTATCATCCCGACAATTCAAGCGCCGGGGCGTGGAGCGATCTGATTGCCGAAATGACCAAGGCCGTTTCGCTCGCCGAGGAGGCCGGCGTTGACATCGGCGTCGAACCAGAGCTTGCCAATGTCGTCTCGTCGGCCACGCTGGCGCGCAAGCTTATCGATGAACTCGGATCGCCGCGCATCCAAATCGTGCTCGACCCTGCGAACCTGTTCGAGCAAGCGGCGGAAGCCCGTGCGATTGTCGAACGCGCCGTCGACCTGCTTGGCGACAGGATCGCGATGGCGCATGCGAAGGATCGGCACGCTGACGGCAGCTTTGTCGCTGCCGGCGCCGGTGTGATCGACTTCCGCCATTTTGTGAGAACTCTGCGTCGCGCCGGTTTCGACGGGCCGCTGGTGACCCATGGGTTGAGCGAAGCGGCGGCGCCTGCTGTCGCCACCTTCCTGCGCGGTGTGGTAGTCGGGGCGGAGGGATGAGCCGGTTGGCGCTCGATCGCAACGGAGTGCGCCTTAGCGGGATCGACCGTGGCTCCGGATTGCCGGTCGTTTTCCAGCACGGCCTCGGCGGCGACGAAGCGCAGGTCGCCGAGGTGTTTCCCTACAGCGGCGGGCTTCGCCGCCTGACGCTGGAGTGCCGGGGGCATGGCCAGTCGATGGCCGATGAGGCCGGCAACTACTCCATCGCCACTTTCGCGGACGACGTGCTCGCCTTCGCTGATGCACGCGGCGTCGAGCGCTTTGTCGTCGGCGGCATCTCGATGGGCGCTGCGATCGCGCTGCGGATCGCCGCGCGGCATCGCGAGCGCGTCATCGGCCTTGTCTTGGCGCGCCCGGCATGGCTGTGGGACGTGGCGCCTGCCAACATGCTGCCCTATGGCGAGATGGCAGAGCATCTGCGCAATCCTGATGCACGGCAGGCACGCGCCGCTTTCGCGGGATCGGCTACGGCCGCGAGGCTCGCGCGAGAAGCGCCGGGCAACCTGGACACCATGAGGAAATTCCTTGAGGTCGAGGATCGCGCCCGCCTGGCAGCGTTGCTTTCGGCCATTTCGAGGGACGGCCCGCGCATCCGCGAGGCTGAAGCCCGCTCGATCGCAGTGCCGACGCTGGCGATCGCGACAGGCATGGACATAGCCCATCCGATGACGTTCGCCGAGATACTGGCCGAGACTGTTCCCGGCGCGCGGCTCGTTGAGATCCCGCCCAAGACGAGCGATGCGCCGCGCTACATCGCGGAGTTCCGCGCAGCGCTGTCGTCTTTCCTGTACGATGTCGCCAGTTCGAAAGGGCCGCTGCCGTGAACCATCCGCCGCGAGATTGGCTCGACCGACTGCCGAAGGATCGGCTGATGGCCGAGATGTCGTTGTGGTCGGCCGACCTCGGCCATCTTGTCGACGACATCCGGCGCGTCGAGGAGTTCACCGACATCTTCCACATCGATGTGGCCGATGGCCATTTCTCGCCGGCACTGCTGTTTTTTCCAGACCTCGTCGCCGTTTCACGGCGTGCAACGGCAAAGCCGCTGCATGTCCACCTGATGGTGGCCGATGCGGTGCTCACGACCCAGATCGAGCAGTTCGCCGACTCCGGCGCCGACCTGATCAGTGTGCATGCTGAGAACATCCGAGCTGCAGCCGCCCTCAACGCAGTCGCGGCACGAGGCCTGAAGTCCGGCATCGTGCTGCAGCTCCATTCGCCGGTTTCCGCCGCCGCGGAATTCCTCGATCGCATCGAGGTGCTAACGCTGCTCGGCACGCGCGTCGGTGTCAAAGGACAGGAACTCGACGCTCGGGCCGGACCGCGGCTCCGCGAGGCGCGTGCTCTGATTGCGGAGAGGGCTGGGTCGCGCCGTGTCGTGCTTGCGGCGGATGGCGGCATTCGGGAACACACGGTGCCCGGGCTGCGCAAGGCAGGCGCGGCGACGATCGTCATGGGAACGCTGGCCTTCGGTGCGCAAGATCTGGCCGAGCGCATGGCCTGGGTGCACGCAATGCCTGACGGAGGATGACGGCTTGCCGGAAAGGGATCTCGCCATCGGCATCGATCTTGGCGGTACGCAAGTGCGCGCCGCGCTGGTCGATCTCGCCGGCGTGATCGTCTGCCGCGCAGCCGTCGCGACAGACGTTGCTGGCGGGCCTAAAAGCATCGTAGGGCAAATGATGCAGCTGTGCGACGGAATCGGCGTCGATCGGCACAAACAGCGAATTACCGGTGTCGGCGTATCGGCACCCGGCCCGCTGGACAGCGAGAGAGGCATCATAATCTCCATCCCGACCCTGCCGGGTTGGGAAGAATTTCCACTTGCGACTACGCTTGCGCGAGAGTTCGGCTTGCCCGTCGTGGTCGAGAATGATGGGATCGCCGCCGCCAATGGCGAGTGGAAATTCGGTAGCGCGAGGGAACTCCGCCATTTCGTCTATGTGACCGTCAGCACCGGCATCGGCGGCGGGGTTGTCATCGACGGCCGTCTGCTGCATGGCCGCCGCGGCCTCGCCGGCCATGTCGGCCACATGGTCATCGCGCCGGACGGACCGCTCTGTTCCTGCGGTGCGCGCGGCTGCTTCGAGGCGCTCGCCTCCGGGAGCGCGCTGGCGCGGGCCGGCCGCGAAGCCGTGGCCGCCGAGCCCGCGAGCATCCTGGCGAGGGAGTACCCGCCTGGCGCGATCACCGCGCGCGACATCGTCAACTCCGCGCGGAAGAGCGATCGCCTGGCGCTTGCGTTGCTGGATAAAGAGGCGCGTTGGCTTGGCATCGGCTTCGCCAATCTCGCGCACCTCTACAGCCCGCAAGCGATCGTGATGGGCGGCGGCGTTTCGCAAGCGTTCGACCTTCTCCATCCGAAGATCGCCGCGGCGTTCCGCGCATCCGCCATGCCGCCGTTTCGCGACGTCAGAATTGTCGCCGCCATGTGCGGCGACAATGCCGGCCTTGCCGGCGCTGCAGCACTCATCCGGGAGAGGAAGGGCCAGACTGACTGACCCCTCGGCGCTCGCGGCTATCCGTGCTGCGGCCGCGGCGGGATGTTGAGCCCCCGCTGCACTGCCGGCCGCGTGAGAGCGCGATCGAGCCAGGCCATGGTGTTGGTGAAGTGGTCGAGGCCGAGAATTTCGCCCGCGTCGTAGAAAACCTTCAGTGTGCGGACCCAGCCGATCGTCGCGATATCCGCGATGGAATAGTCCGGTCCCATGATCCACTGACGACCGTCCAGCCGCGTTTCCAGGACTCCGAGAAGGCGCTTCGTCTCATCACGGTAGCGTTCGAGCGGACGTTTGTCGGCTATGTCCTTGCCGGCGAACTTGTGGAAAAATCCGAGCTGGCCGAACATGGGTCCGATCGACGCCATCTGGAAGAAAAGCCATTGCAGCGTCTCGTAGTGCAACGCAGGCTCCGAAGGCATCAGCCTGCCGGTCTTCTCAGCCAGATAGACCAGGATCGCGCCTGACTCGAACAACGCCAGCGGCGGGCCACCCGGACCGTTCGGGTCGATGATCGCCGGGATCTTGGCATTTGGGTTCAGCGACAGAAATTCAGGCGTTCGTGTCTCGTTCCTGCCCAGGTCGACCAAGTGGGCCTCGTACGGGAGACCGAGTTCCTCAAGGGCGATGGAAATTTTCACCCCGTTGGCCGTAGGAAAAGAATAAAGCTGGAGCCGGTCCGGATGCCGGGCCGGCCATCGTGACGCAACGGGGAATGCGGAAAGGTCGGTCATGGCGAAGTCCTGCCGGCCGGAAGCCGGCCACTTGGAGCTGTCCCAATTCTGATGGCTCAATGCCGGAAACGCAAAAAAGATCGTTCACAAATTGCGAAACGGCCGGGTCAAACCGCTCTGAAGGCGATCGTCGAATTCGTTCCGCCGAAGGCGAAGCCGTTGCTCAGGGCAACGCGCACCGGGCGGTGCTTCGCGACATTCGGCGTCACGTCGAGATCGCACTCAGCGTCCCTTTCGCGATAGTTTGCGGTTGGTGGCACGATGCCCTCCCGGATTGCCATCACGCACGCGATCATCTCTAACGAGCCGGCTGCGCCCATGCAGTGGGCGTGCATCGATTTGGTCGACGAGATCGACAGGTTGTCGGCGTGCTTGCCGAAGGTCCGGCGGATCGCCGTCGTCTCGATCTGGTCGTTGGCCTTGGTCCCTGTTCCGTGGGCGTTGACGTAGTCGACCTCTTCCGGCGCCAGCCCGGCATCGGCAAGGCAGGCACGCATTGCCGCGACCGGCCCCTCCACTGTCGGAGCCACAATATCGGACGCGTCGCCGGATAGGCCGACCCCTGCAAGCTCGGCAAGAATGGGCGCTCCGCGGGCCGTAGCATGTTCCCAGGTTTCGAGGACAGCCATTCCGGCGCCCTCTCCGATCACCACTCCGTCACGGTCGGCGGAAAATGGCCGGCACGTATCGCGAGCAAGCGCGCGAAGCGCCTCCCATCCCTTCAGGATGCCATAGACCAGAGGGGCGTCGGTCCCCCCAGCCAGCATGATATCCGCTCGGCCGAGGCGAAGCTGGTCCGCAGCCGCGCAAAGCGCATGATTCGAGGATGAACAGGCGGAAGTGACACCGAAGACCGGCCCGCGCAAGCCATGCACCATCGAGACCTGGCACGCGGGCGCGCCCGGCATGATGCGCGGCACTGTGAAAACGTCGGCGCGCGAACGGCCCTCGACAAGAACGCTCCTGTAATTGTCCTCGACCGTTTTGCCGCCAAAGATTCCGGTGCCGACGACCGTACCGATGCGAGTGGCACTGTTTTCGTCGATGCGGATGCCTGCTTGCCTGATGGCCTCCTTTGCCGCGATCACTGCCAGCAGGCTGAAGCGATCCATGGTGACAAGGCGCCTTCGCTCGATACCATGATCCGGCAACTCCTTGATCTCGGCGCCGATCCGCACCTTCAGCTCGTACAGGGGCGAGGTGGTTATTTCCCCGATGCCCGGCCTGCCCTCCCGCATCGCGCCCCAAATAGAGGGGACATCGGTGCCGAGTGAACAAAGCCCGCCCATCCCCGTAATAACGATGCGCGGCGAGGCCATGTCAGGCTTGTTTTTCGATCAGTACGCGGACCGCCTTGACGATGTCGCCGACATTCTTGAGGTTGTCCCAGGCTTCGACCGTGTTCATCTCGATCTCGATACCATAGGCTTCCTCGAGATCGAAAACGATTTCGGTGAGTTCGAGCGAATGGATGCCCAGCTCGGTTAATTCGGTCGCCAGCGTGATTTCATCTCCCTCTGGGTCGATATGCGACTTGATCTTCCCGATGATCTCGTCGGCGAGCTTGTCGGCCATTGCATCCATCCTGACGACGTTTCCCGATTTCGAACGCACTTCTAGCTTCCGCCGGCAGCATGGCGAAATGGCGCCTATCCGTATAGAGACTGAAACATCGAGAGCCAACAAGCGATATCTCGACAAACCGAAGCATCGACGTTCGCGACCCTCCGTGCCGCGGCGCGGTTGGTACAGAGTCATGGTTCCTGCGTTTCGCGCGGGGATGGCACGCCGACGCGGATGAGGCGCGAAAAATCCGGCGACAACCCAGCCGCAAGTGCTTGGCTGTCGATGTGGGCGCGCGCCGTCAACTCCGCCAAGGGCAACCGTGTGTCGAGCACACCTTGGTCAAACACGTAGCCGGGAAGGTAGCCGTTCACGACAAGGCGCCAGTCGAGCGGGATCATGTCGCCGACGGCTCGAATCATCTTGACGATGGTTGTTGTGCAGTTCGTCGTAAGCGAGTTGTAGAATTCCGGCGTCGTTGAGAGGGCATTGGCGTCGGCGACATACCCAAGAAGCAGCCTTCGCGCTGCTTCCGGCGGAGTCCTGAGACGATAGAGCTGAACGTCTTCTCGACGGATGTTCGAGCGGACACCCACGACGTCCCGCTCGTCGGCCGCGATGATCACCAGGGGATTGCTCTTGAAGAGGTCGGCCAGAGGCGAGAATTCGCCGCCGCTGCGGCGTCGCACCTCGATCGACCACGCAAGATAGTCACCGCCTTCGAAACCGAAGCTCAATATCACATGCGCCATTTCAGGCCCCGCCCAATAGGACATGAACAGGTCGAGAGTTCGAAGCGTGGCGAGGTCGTAGGTGCGCGTTGTCCAACGTTCGGCAAAGTCGGTGTCGCTACGCCAATCGAAGTCGCGGACGTTGGTCAGCGTCAGCACGTCCCCATTGAGCGTTCCGGTCACTTGCCGGGCAACATCGGGCGACCAGTCGGCATTGCCCGGCGGCTTTATTGTGCTCCACCAGACCAGAACCGCGCCGAATGCCACAGCGAAGAGCACACTTGCATGAAAACGAAAGCGGCCGAACAGCGCGACGGCCGTAGCGAGCCCAAGCAGCACGAACGTCGCCGCCGCAAGTCCCCTGCCCATCTCCGGCGCGGGAAGGCGATACCACAGAGCCAGTCCGGCCCATACCGCTGCGGCGGCAACGACGAACGCCAGAATAGCAGCGGAAAGAACCCGCACGGCGCGACGCATTCCTGCCTCCACAGTCCGCCCGCACGCCGTGCGCTTCATGCGATCCAAGCCGCATCTGCGACACTACGCGCGAGAGTCACAACCCCGGCTACCACCACACCGCGCCGCGCGTCAGATGCAGGCGGGGCGGGCCGTCCGGCTGATACAATGGCCGGTCACAGGCCGGACTATCGCGGTCGGCATCAATCAGCGGCGCCGGGCTTGAAAGGAACGATGCGTCCCCTGCGTCGGCAGGCCGCCTTATTCCCGGAACAATCGAAGGCCGCTCTGCCGGCGGCTTGGAGACCGCCGGACCCATCGTCCCCTTCAGCGCGTTGAGACGTGCGATCCGATCGGCGGAGAGCGGATGAGTGCGCAACACCGAAGGATTGGGAATCCGGCCGGCAGGAAACAGGATGCTCTCCCACACGCGTCCCTGCGCGCGTTCCAGCTTTTGCAACGCCGATGCCAGCCCGTCAGGATCGCCGGTCAGCATGGCAGCGCCCAGATCGGCGTCGAACTCCCGCGTCCGCGACAGCGCCATTTGCAAGAGGCCGCCGACAGTCGGAGCGGCGAGCAGCACGCCAACGGCAAGCCACGGCACTTGTTCGCCGGCACCGCCAAAGAAGCTGCCGAGATTGAGGACCAGCGACAGGATGCCGACCGTCGACATGATCGAGGTAAAGCGCGAGACCATGTCCGCAAAGGCCATTACTCTCAAGTCGCCGTGCGCAATGTGGCTGATCTCGTGCGCGAGCACGCCGGCCAGCTCGCGCGTGGTCAGGTTGCGGGCCAGCGCATCTGTTATGGCGATCGCTAAATCTTCGCGGCGGCCGACTGCGAACGCATTCATGAGCTTGGACGCCACGACGAAAAGTTTCGGCGTGGCGGGCAGCCCCGCCCGTCGGGCGAGTTCGCCGACCAGACGAACTCCGGCCGGAAAATCGGCGGCCGAGACCAGTCTTGCCCTGTACATTCCAAGCACGACCCGCGGGCTGACACGACGGATAGCCCACATCGAGATGCCGCCCAATATGACGGCGTAGAGGATGCCGGCCGTGCCGCCGAACGCCCAGGCGGTGATCGCCAGCAGCGCAAGGCTGCCAAATCCCAGTAGCCACGTGTGGAAGGTGTTGAGTGCGCGGTTCCTGCGTTGCTGCAGAAGGTCGATCGTGTCGGCTCGGTTCATCGCCCCATTATCGTATGGCCGGCTTCGTTTGCCGAGTCCTGTCCAAATCGGAGACCGGCCAGGCAGCCGGTCAGCCGACATCACGCGAGCGCGGCCAATTCCGGTGCTCCGGATGCCTTGCGTGCCGAAGAGGCTGTTCTTATATACGCCGCAACCGCCCACGCGCCGGCCGTTATGGCCTGCCTGCGCGGAATTTCATGTGAACAGGGGCTGCCGCTGGAACGCCGGATTGGGTCCTGACAGCCTGCTAAGTGGAGAGACAACATGGCAAAAGTTATCGGCATCGACCTGGGAACGACGAATTCCTGCGTCGCCGTCATGGACGGCAAGGACGCTAAAGTCATCGAGAATGCGGAAGGCGCGCGCACGACCCCATCCATCGTTGCGTTCACCGGCGAAGGCGAACGCCTTGTCGGCCAGCCGGCCAAGCGCCAGGCGGTTACCAATCCCGAGAATACGATTTTCGCGGTGAAGCGCCTGATCGGCCGCCGCTATGACGACCCCATCACTGAAAAGGACAAGAAGCTTGTCCCTTACAAGATCGTCAAAGGCGACAATGGAGATGCATGGGTTGAAGCCGGCGACAAGAAGCACTCGCCTTCGCAAATTTCGGCGATGATCCTGCAAAAAATGAAGGAAACCGCGGAAGCATATCTCGGCGAGAAGGTCGAGAAGGCCGTCATCACGGTTCCGGCCTATTTCAACGACGCTCAGCGTCAGGCGACGAAGGATGCCGGCAAAATCGCCGGGCTCGAAGTGCTACGCATTATCAACGAGCCGACGGCGGCCGCACTTGCCTACGGCCTCGACAAGAAGGAAGGCAAGACGATAGCGGTCTATGACCTCGGCGGCGGTACGTTCGATATTTCCGTGCTCGAAATCGGCGACGGCGTCTTCGAAGTGAAGTCGACCAATGGCGACACGTTCCTTGGCGGCGAAGACTTCGATATGCGTCTGGTCGAGTATCTTGCGGCCGAGTTCAAGAAGGAACAGGGCATCGACGTGAAAAACGACAAGCTCGCCCTGCAGCGCCTCAAGGAGGCCGCGGAAAAGGCGAAAATCGAGCTGTCGTCTTCCTCGCAGACCGAAATCAACCTGCCCTTTATCACGGCGGATCAGACCGGCCCGAAGCACCTGACGATGAAGCTGACGCGGGCGAAGTTTGAATCGCTCGTCGACGACCTCGTCCAGCGCACGATCGAACCATGCAAGGCAGCGCTCAAGGACGCCGGACTGAAGGCGGCCGAAATCGACGAAGTCGTCCTGGTCGGCGGCATGACGCGCATGCCGAAGGTCCAGGAAGTCGTGAAGCAGTTCTTCGGCAAGGAGCCCCACAAGGGCGTCAACCCTGACGAGGTCGTGGCCATTGGCGCGGCGATCCAGGCAGGCGTTCTGCAGGGTGACGTGAAGGACGTCCTGCTGCTTGACGTGACCCCGCTGTCGCTTGGCATCGAGACGCTCGGCGGCGTGTTCACCCGCCTGATCGAGCGCAATACGACGATCCCGACCAAGAAGAGCCAGGTCTTCTCGACCGCCGAAGACTCGCAGTCGGCCGTGACGATCCGGGTCTTCCAGGGCGAACGCGAGATGGCCGCCGACAACAAGCTGCTGGGTCAGTTTGACCTTGTCGGCATTCCTCCGGCGCCGCGTGGGGTGCCGCAGATCGAGGTCACCTTCGACATCGACGCCAACGGCATCGTCAACGTCTCGGCGAAGGACAAGGGGACCGGCAAGGAGCATCAGATCCGCATCCAGGCATCCGGCGGACTTTCAGACGCCGACATCGAGAAGATGGTCAAGGAGGCCGAAGCCAACGCCGAAAACGACAAGAAGCGCCGCGCACTCGTCGAGGCGCGCAACCAGGCCGAGGCTCTGGCGCATTCGTCCGAGAAGTCGCTGAATGAATATGGCGACAAGGTCTCGGAAGCGGATCGCACG
Organism: uncultured Alphaproteobacteria bacterium; assembly: GCA_963813315.1. Classification (GTDB taxonomy): domain Bacteria; phylum Pseudomonadota; class Alphaproteobacteria; order Rhizobiales; family Rhizobiaceae; genus CAWEYO01. The sequence continues at coordinate 19,811 of CAWEYO010000020.1, forward strand.
GCCATTGCAGACGCGATTGCCGCGCTGAAGACGGCGGCGGAAGGCGATGACGTCGAGGCGATCAACGCCAGGACGCAGGCACTCGCGGAAGCCTCGATGAAGCTTGGCCAGGCGATTTACGAAGCTTCGCAGAAGGAAGCGGCGGAAGCAGACGCGAAGGCCGATGCCGCGAAGGAAGGCTCGGACGTCGTCGACGCCGATTTCGAAGAGATCGACGAAGACGGCGAGAAGAAGAAGTCGGCCTGATGTGGCCGCCCGCGCAACAGACCCGGTGCTACCCGCGCCGGGTCTTTTTTGGAGCGAAACGGGCCAATTCAGCCAAACGGCGTAGGAAGATGCATTTTTCGGGGTCTAAACTGAAAAAAAGTCCGATCGTTGCAGCCGAACTATGGCATCTGCGCCCGTGACTTACTAAATCGATAGCCACTTGAGCGGGCGCGCGAAAGAAGAAACGGCGCAGGCCGCGGGAAGCTCGACGACAGGACCCCATGAAGGCTGATTTTTACGAAACTCTCGGCGTTCAGAAGGGCGCGGACGACAAGGAACTGAAAAGCGCGTACCGCAAGCTTGCCATGCAGTTCCATCCCGATCGCAATCCGGGCGACAAGACCTGCGAGGTTCGCTTCAAGGAAATCAACGAAGCCTACGAGACGCTGAAGGACCCGCAAAAGCGCGCGACCTACGACCGGTTCGGTCACGCGGCGTTCGAAAACGGCGGTGCTAACGGATTTGCCGGCGGCTTTGGGGGCGGCGGCTTCGCCGACATCTTTGAGGATATCTTTGGCGACATGATGGGTGGGCGCCAGCGCCGCTCCGCGAGCGGCCGTGAACGCGGCGCCGATCTCCGCTACAATATGGAAATCTCGCTCGAAGAAGCTTATTCGGGCAAGACGGCACAGATCCGCGTGCCTGCCTCGGTGTCCTGCGCCGAATGTTCCGGTTCCGGCGCGAGGCCGGGGACACAGCCTGTCACATGTTCGATGTGTTCCGGTTCCGGCCGCGTGCGCGCAGCACAAGGCTTCTTCTCGATAGAGCGTACCTGTCCGCAATGCCAGGGTCGCGGGCAGACGATCAAGGACCCTTGCGGCAGGTGCGCCGGCCAGGGGCGAGTTACCGAAGAGCGCTCTCTTTCCGTCAATATCCCATCAGGCATCGAGGATGGAACGCGCATCCGGCTCGCTAGTGAAGGCGAGGCAGGGCTGCGCGGAGGGCCCTCGGGCGATCTCTACATTTTCCTTTCCGTGAAGCCGCATGAGTTCTTTCAGCGCAGCGGCGCCGATCTCTATTGCAAGGTGCCGATCTCCATGACGACATCCGCACTTGGCGGATCGTTCGAGGTGGCGACGCTTGACGGCACGCAGACCCGCGTGAGGGTGCCCGAAGGCACGCAGAACGGCCGCCAGTTCCGCCTGAAGGGCAAGGGCATGCCCGTGCTGCGGCAGCCGGTCATCGGCGACCTCTATATTCAGGTGGCAGTGGAGACGCCGCAGAACCTCTCAAAACGCCAGCGCGAACTTCTCGAGGAATTCGAGCAGCTGTCTTCCAAAGACAACAGTCCGCAGTCCAGCGGCTTTTTTTCCCGCATGAAGGATTTCTTCGAATCCTTCGGAGAGTAATGCATGTCGCCCAAAAGTGCGCAGCGGTTTTGGGATAACGACATGCACAAAAACAATTGCATGTCGCCCAAAAGTGCGCAGCGGTTTTGAGATAACGACATGCACAGCAATAATAGCCTAAAGCGCGTCGCATGAATCCGTTCCGCCGCGACACGCTTTAGGTGGCGGGGCTTTCAATCATTTACTTGCCTCAAACCTGACGGCGCGTAAATAGTCTGTCAGTCAGGAGACAAAGATATGGCACGTGCCGGCTTGCGAAAATCGCTTGCATCCAGGTTCGATCACGAGCTGCGCTTCTTCAAGGGCTGGATCGATAAACCCAAGGCGGTTGGCTCGATCATCCCCACGAGTTCTGTGACTGCCCGCCGCATGGCTTCGGTCATCGATCCGCATTCCGGCCTTCCGGTTCTGGAGGTGGGACCCGGAACGGGCGTTATCACACGCGCTATACTCGGCCGCGGGATCAAGCCTGAAAACCTCTTCGCCATCGAATACTCCGAGGATTTCGTCCGTCATCTGCGCCACCATTATCCGCAGGTGAATGTGATCCAAGGCGACGCGTTCGACCTCGACACCACGCTTGGCGACAGGCGCGGCCTGGTTTTCGATTCCGTTATCTCCGGAGTGCCGCTGCTCAATTTCCCGGTGGCGCAGCGCATCAGCTATCTCAACAGCCTGCTGGACCGTATCCCGGCGGGACGCCCCGTTGTCCAGCTGACCTATGGCCCGCTTTCTCCCATTCCCGCCGGCCGCGGCGACTACACGGTCAAACATTTCGATTTCGTGATCCGCAACATCCCGCCGACCCAGCTCTGGATTTATCGCCGGACCGCGCGCGACTGAATTCCGCTAGAGCTTGATCCCGAAAAGTGCGTAGCGGTTTTCGGAAAAGATCATGCGAAATCAAAGAATTAGAGCGCCGTGACAACTCCCATTGGAATCATCGTGCTCAAGGCGATTGATCTGGCCAGCACTTCGGCTATACCCGTTTCAGGGTAACGGAGGCGCGACGATGGCTGCGAAAATCCTGGTTTTTGCGGGCTCCATTCGCACCGGCGCCTACAGCGGCAAGACCGCCGACGCCGCGACGAAGGAACTGCTCGAGCAAGGTGCGGACGTAACCAGGATTTCGCTCGCGGACTACCCGCTGCCTATCATGGACCAGGATCTGGAGAAGGAGAAGGGCGTTCCGGAAAACGCCTACAAGCTCGGCCGGCTTGTAGCAGCCAATGACGGGCTGCTCATTTGCAGCCCCGAGTACAACTCCTCCATTCCGCCGCTCCTGAAGAACACGATCGATTGGGTGAGCCGCGTCCGCAAGGACAATGGCCGCGTGTTCAAGCCTTTCGAGGGCAAGGTTGCCGGGCTCTGCTCGTCTTCCGACGGTAATTTTGCAGGGATTCGCGGCCTCTACCATCTGCGTTCAGTGCTGATGAATTGTCAGGTGGAGATCATTTCGCCGCAATGCTCGGTCGCCCGAGCCAACGATGCCTTCGACGACGACGGTGCGTTCAAGGAGGAGCGGCTCACAAAGGCGATGACGAAGGTCTGCCGGACGCTGATCGAGCGCGCGAACATGCTCTCGACACGGATCGGCGACTGACCGTCGCAGGCTCGGACCCTCACCCTGTGCCGGCTTCAAGGAGACTTCGTATGAGTGCAGACGCCTTTCGTGACCGCCTGATCGTCGGCCTTGACGTGCCGACCCTCGCCGAGGCCGGAAAGGTCGTGCGCGAACTGGAAGGCACTGTCTCGTTCTACAAGATCGGCTATCAACTTGCCTTTGCCGGCGGGCTGGACTTCGCGCGCGAACTGGCGAGCGGCGGGCTTAAGGTGTTCCTCGACATGAAGCTTCTCGATATCGACAACACCGTGGCGAAGGGGGTAGCCAACATCGCAAGAATGGGTGTCTCGATGCTGACGGTTCACGCTTACCCGAAGGCGATGGCAGCGGCGGTGGAGGCCGCGAAGGGCAGCGGGCTTTGCGTACTGGCCGTCACCGTGCTTACCTCCATGGACAAACAGGACATGATCGAGGCGGGCTATCCGTGTGACCCGCACACGATGGTTCTCAAGCGCTCGGCGCAAGCTCTTCAGGCAGGCATGGGCGGTATCGTATGCTCGGCCGCCGAGGCAGCGTCCGTACGCGAAATCGTCGGCCCCGAGCTCGCCGTCGTCACTCCCGGAATCCGCCCGATCGGCAGCGACCACGGCGACCAGAAACGCGTCGTTACCCCTGCCGAAGCGATCCGGGCCGGTGCAAGTCATCTTGTCGTCGCAAGGCCTATCGTCGGCGCAGTTGACAGAAAAGCCGCAGCTCAGGCTATTCTGGCCGAATTGCACAACCTTGCCTGAAGGTCTGCCAACTTTTCGGGATCAAGCGCCAAGGGAGAACGGAATGGCGAAGGCATACTGGATCGCCCGGATCGATGTACGCGACCCGGAAGGCTACAAGGGATATGTCGCCGCCTCGAGGCTGGCATTCGACCGGTTTGGTGCGAAGTTCCTTGTACGCGGCGGCGCAAGCGAGGCCGTCGAGGGTACCGGTCGCGCCCGCAATGTCATCATCGAATTCCCGTCGATGGAGCAGGCGAGAGATTGCTACTATTCCTCAGAGTACCAGGCGGCCAAGGCGATCCGGCAGAAATTTGCCGATGGAGAAATAGTCCTCGTTGAAGGTATCTAGAGTATGCTCCTGAAGAGTTGATAGGCTTTTCGGACAGATCATTCGCCGAAGCGACGCCACCCAATTTGGCGAACCATGCGCCGGCATTCGCCTGAAATGGTGAACCGAACCACTGATTCGCATCCCTCGACAGCACTATCCGGCTGCTCCGGGAGTTGAGGCCCGCGATTTACTACACGCGCAGCGTGTCTTCTGCCGTCTATCTTGCCGGAAAAAGCCGCCAATTCAGCGGTTATTCACATCTTAGACGAAAGCACTAGATGACAGTTGGATGACAATAGTGTTGCATCGCAACATGCTGCCATTAGTTGTGCGGCGTTGTGAACTTGCCCCGGACCGGCTCGACTCTTTCAGTCGGCCGCGGCAGCGGGGTATCTGATGTTCTATCAGCTTTACGAGCTTAATCACGCGTCGCTGCAGCCACTGCGAGCATACGCCGATACAATGAAGCTCTTCTACACCAACCCGCTCAATCCGTTTTCCCACACCGCATGGGGGCGCTCCGTCGCCGCCATGGCGGAACTCGTCGAGCGCACGACGCGACGTTACGGCAAGCCTCCTTTCGACCTGCCGACGACCACCGTCGACTGGAATACGGTGGAGGTGACCGAGAAGGTCGTTTGGTCGCGCCCATTCTGCAACCTGATCAATTTCGAAAGGGCCCTGCCGGCGGGCAGGCGCCAGGACCCGAAGCTTCTCATCGTCGCGCCGATGTCCGGCCATTACGCGACGCTGCTACGCGGCACTGTCGAGGCGATGCTGCCGCACACCGACGTCTACATAACCGATTGGGTCGACGCGCGCATGGTGCCGGTGTCGGAAGGCAAATTCGACCTCGACGACTATATCGACTACGTCATCGACATGCTCCACTTGCTCGGGCCGGATGCCCACGTGATGGCGGTCTGCCAGCCTTCGGTCCCCGTACTGGCGGCGGTTTCCATCATGGAGGCGCGGGGCGACCGCTTTGTGCCGTCGACGATGACGCTGATGGGTGGACCCATCGACACCCGGCGCAATCCTACGGCTGTCAACACGCTCGCTCAGCAAAGGGGCGCGCAGTGGTTCCGCGACAACGTCATCATGCAGGTGCCGTGGCCCAACCCCGGTTTCATGCGCGAAGTCTATCCGGGCTTCCTGCAACTGTCGGGCTTCATGAGCATGAACCTCGATCGGCACATCATCGCCCACAAGGACTTCTTCATGCATCTGGTGAAGAACGACGGGGACAACGCCGAGAAACACCGCGACTTCTATGACGAATACCTGGCGGTGATGGACCTGACAGCGGAATTCTACTTGCAGACCGTCGAGACCGTTTTTGTTCGGCACGCTTTGCCGAAGGGAGAGATGACGCACCGGGGCGAACCTGTGGACCCCGCCGCGATACGCAACGTAGCTTTGCTCACGATCGAAGGGGAGAACGACGACATTTCCGGCGTCGGGCAAACGCAGGCCGCGCACAACATCTGCGTCAACATTCCGGCGGACATGCGGGCACACTACCTGCAGCCGGCAGTCGGCCATTATGGCGTGTTCAACGGCTCGCGCTTCCGCTCGGAGATCGTGCCGCGCATCGTCGATTTCATTACCAGTTATGGTCGCGAAAGCCGGCAGCCGATCAAGCCGCGCATCGTCCATTCGGCGCGTGCCTGATCGCACAGACACCCAAATGTGTGGCTGGCACGCAACGAGCGGGGCGTAAGTAACCATACTGGGAGATCGTCCCTTCGCATTAATTGACTCAGCCTCCTGATCGACCTTAACCTTTTCTTAACTAAGACAAGGGTGGTCGGGGGATAGGCTGAATGACTTCCTCACCAAAGCTGAAGTTCGTGCGGTCCGGCGCCGGGCTGGCAGGTGTCATTGTTGCCCTGGCCTCGAGCCTCGGCGCGGCTGGCGCCGCGCAACTCATGCATACCGGCGGCCTGACGTCGCAGCCGATCGGCCATTTCGAGTTCTGCAAGGCCAATCCGGCCGAGTGTGCGATCCGGTCGACAGACAATGGCCCGGAACTCATGACCGGAAAGCTTTGGCGCAAGATTGCCAGCGTCAATCTAGCCGTGAACAATAGCGTCAAGCCGATGAACGACTTAGAGGTTTACGGCAAGGATGAGGTCTGGGCCTATCCCCACGGCGTTGGCGACTGCGAGGACTATGTGCTGGAGAAGCGCCGGGTTCTGATGAGCAGCGGCATACCGACTTCCAATCTTCTAATTACGGTTGTTCGCAAGCCTGATGGCGAGGGCCATGCGGTGCTGACCGTTCGTACCGACAAGGGCGACTTCGTGCTCGACAATCTCACCAACACGGTTCGTCAATGGTACGAAACCGGCTACCGGTACCTTAAGCGGCAGGCAAGCAGCGACACCGGGCGCTGGGTGTCGATCCGCGAGGGCGAGAGCACGATGGTTGGCGCGGTGGAGTAACCGCGGTAACTACGAAGTGAACAATCTCCGCCCTTGAGGGGAGATGTCCGGCAGGACAGAGGGGGGTGCGTAGGTTATTTCCCTTGGGCGTACCACCTGTTTCTGGTTGCTCTGCCTTTTCAATGTGTTGCGCCGGGTCGATGTCCAACCTTTTGACAGGGTTGGACAATGCCTGTTCCTTTTTTGCCCTCTCCACCTTGCCCAGTCCGCTGTCGGAAAGACTCTTGCGGTTGGCCTTCTTCGTGTAGGTCCGGGCCTTGTCCGTGGTCTTGTGGCCAAGGAAAGCCATGATCTCGAACTCTGTCGCGAGGGGAGTGGATGAACAATGCGGTAGTCCGGCTGCTATGCATTGGTCGTGAAACCAGTTGCCGAAAGTGGTCGCCTTGTAAGGGCGGCTGCCCGAATGGGTGAGGAACAGCATCCGGTCGGTCGGCAACGACTCCATCATTGTCGAGGAGTTCGCCCAAGATCGGCAGATCGACTTCGCCTGCCGTCTTGCCCCGGCGTTACGCTATCCGGATACCCTGCACATTTTGCCACCCGATCCGGATCACGTCCTGACGGACCTCGCTGATCCTACCGGGGCCATTTTGTGTGCCAAGACAGGCACGTATTCAAAAAGGATCAGATATTTCGGCTTCACCCAATCGATTCCTCATGTCCTGGAATGACCCAATCCTCATTGCCGGCCGCGCTACTACGCGTACGCTCGCCGCGCAGACCATGCCCGTCGGCATATCAACGCTCATCACCCAATCGGCCGCTGTGCCGGCAATGACCGATCGGATCGAGCCGCGACCACCGCGGACGTCGCGGATGCGCCATCAGTTGCCGTCGGATTTCGCATTCAACCAACGGCTCGATCCAAGCCGGATGCGGACATCGGGCGATGTGTAGCAAATCCACTCGCATCTGCTCCCAGCAGTCGTCGCAACCGCGAAGTTGATCGTTCATAAAGTTTGCGCGAGGCTTTTTGACTTCGCAGACGCCGATATGGCCGCGCCGTCCTGTCGTTTGCCTGTAATACTTTTCATACGATGTACAAGCGCAGCCGAGAGGGGCTGCGCAGTGACTTAACAGCCCGAGATAGCCGCGTCACAAACTTAATCGATTTCATCCGACAGCTTGGCGGCACTCCTGCCTTCAAAAAGCACTATCAACTGTCAACCAGACGAAAGGGACTGACCATGAAATGGACATACCGCGGGCGCCCCGGAATGATGGTGTTTCTCGCCGCATCCGCCTTCCTCGCCGGCAGCATCGCCCAGTCTGCTGAAATCCCCCCGCAACTCATCACGCCGGACAAGGTTGAGTTGCGAATTGGCACGCTTGAGTTCAAGGATGGCGCACCAAGCGCATACACCCTCCATCGGGTGTATGACAACCTCGACTTCACGCACGCCTTCGAGGTGTTCGTGAACACGTTGCAAGGCGTCAGCATCGAGGCGATCCGACAAGGGCTGCACAGCGCCGGCGTGAAGGATAATGAGGTCATCGTCTTCTCGGAGCTGATGGACGCCAAATCCCTGTTTTTGACCGCCAACGCCGACACGGTCTATGCCTTCGGGACGCTCGACCTGTCGAATGGGCCGATGGTCCTGGAAGTGCCGCCAAAGTTTCTCGGAGCCATCGACGACCACTGGTTCCGCTGGGTGATCGACATCGGCGGGCCAGGGCCGGACAGGGGCGAAGGCGGCAAGTATCTGATCGTACCGCCGGATCATGAAGGCACTCTGCCGGAAGGTGGGTATCTACATTGCCCATGCCAAGACAAACATCGTCGTCTGGTTCGGGCGTGCCTTCATCGAGAACAAGAACGATCCAAAACCGGCCGCCGAGGCGATCCGGAAATTCACCAAGGTCTACCCGTACGAGCCTGGAGGCGTCGGCACGAGCATCGCCGAGTTCCTCGCCGGAAAGGCAATGCTTGGCAAGATCAACACGCCGCCGCCGACCGTGTTCCACGAGGGCTCGGGCAAGGTGATGAACACCGTTCCGCCGAACGACTTCACCTATTTTGAGATGCTGAATGAGGTCGTACAGCAGGAGCCGGCGACCTCGCTCGATCCCGAGCTCATGGGTCCGGTGGCTGCGATCGGCATCGTCAAAGGCAAGCCTTTCACGCCTGATGAGCGGATCATGAAGATCATGACCGAGGCCCTCGCCGTCGCGAACGCCACGTCGCGTAGCCTGTTCATGAATCCGCGCGACCCAAGCTGGTTCTATTATCCCGGACTCATCATGGTGGAACTACCTGTTCGTGACCGGCTACCAGTTTGAGACGCCGATCCCGGAGATTACGACGGGAGGGGTCAAACCATACCCGCCGACCGGCTACCGGACGTTGGATGCCCGCACGAACTTCTTCTATGGCATCACCGGCATTACGCCGGGAATGGCCATGCGCCTGCCCGGCATTGGCTCGCAGTACCTGCTGGCGTCACTGGACGCGGACAAGCAGTACCTTGACGGTGCCAAGACCTACAAGGTGACGCTGCCCAAGGGCATTCCCGAAGCGAACTTCTGGTCATTTACCGTCTACGACAACATGACCCGCTCGATGCTCGACACGCCGCAACGCTACCCTCGGGCGGGCAGCCAGAGCTATCCTTCACCTGCCGCCGAAGCAGACGCTGACGGCTCGACGACGGTCTATTTCGGCCCGACGCAGCCCGACGGGGTGAAGCGAGGCAACTGGATACAGACCATGCCCGGCAAAGGCTGGTTCCTGATCCTGCGCTTGTACAGCCCGCTCGAGCCTTTCTTTGCCAGGGAATGGCGCCCGAGCGAGATCGAGCTGGTCCGATGAGCGGAGCCGAATTGGCCGCCAGCGCCCACAGGGTTCCTTCGTCGTTGTCATGCGCCTCCCCTGGCCCGGTGCGCTCCGCGCTGGCACCGTTTCACTTACGACGGCGCTTGCAACGCTGCGCGCAATGGCAAAAATCCGTCGGAAGGCGGACCGTTGCCTAAGGATGCACCCAACGTCCGAGTAGGGTCAATTCTTCCGGTTCTCGGAAGGAAAGGTTGCGCAATAAGCCGGCTTTGCCCTTCTCTCATAAACGGACCTTCGTTCTCGTCGGTCGCGCAGGACTTATCGCGTGCGGTGTGCCTAGCGGCCTATCGATACGTGAACGGCCTGGACCGTCGTCGCCGTCTTCACGGGTTAACCTAGTGTGGTATCAGGCCGGATGACAGTGGGCATGGAAATTGATCCTGTCGACGCACGGATCATAATACTGAACCTACACGGTTCGGAAGCGTCGCAAGCGCTTGGATATCGGTTCGCCGGTCAATACCCAAGCTCCTCTACGTTTGCCGACGTGATGCCCGCTTCTTTGCAGGTTCGGTGGGCATCGAGGCTTCTGCGGCGCGCTCTGCCTCGGCTTTGGCGAGTCGCAGCTCTCGCAGTCTGGCTGTCTTCGTGGCTCTCAGTTTCGCCTCGGTCTGGTACTCAATCGTCGCCTTGGCCCGATCCGCGGTTTTCTTCTGGGTCTCCAGAAATCGCGATTCGGCCTTTTCCATAATATTTTGTCTGCTTTCGGCCACGAAACGTGCTCCTTGCCCTTTCGGCGTCAAATAAACTGATACAAAGTCGTAAATTATGACTTTTAACGCGAAACTCAATTTTTCGGCGTCTCCAATATTCGATAAGGGTTTTAATCACAATCACACAATATCACATATTTGAATATTTTTTTCGCAGAGATAAATATTTTTTAGCACTCCTATCATCTGAGTGCCAATGGGCGTACACATGTGGCGTGGCCGCCCTATGCGCCGGCTATAGAAAGAACCCCAATGAAATTCCGGCCACTACACGACCGCGTCGTCATCCGACGTGCCGAAGGCGATGTGAAATCCAAGGGCGGGATCATCATTCCCGACACTGCGAAGGAAAAGCCGCAGGAGGGCGAAGTGATCGCCGTCGGACCAGGCTCCCGCGACGAAAGCGGCCAGCTGATCCCGCTCGACGTCAAGGCCGGCGACGCCGTGCTGTTCGGCAAATGGTCAGGCACCGAAGTCACGATCGACGGCGAGGATCTCCTCATCGTGAAGGAGGCCGACATCATGGGCATCATCGAGAAGATTGTAGCGGCCAAGAAAGCCGCCTGACCGGCGATTTGGCCCCGAAATCATCAAGACCGAACTGGAAGAAAAGATCATGTCTGCCAAGGAAATCAAATTTTCCACCGATGCGCGCGACCGCATGCTGCGCGGCGTCGAAATACTGAACAATGCCGTCAAGGTGACGCTCGGTCCGAAGGGCCGCAATGTCATCCTCGACAAGTCCTATGGCGCACCACGCATCACCAAGGACGGCGTCACCGTCGCCAAGGAAATCGAGCTTGAGGACAAGTTCGAGAACATGGGCGCGCAGATGGTGCGTGAGGTGGCCTCCAAAACCAACGACCTTGCCGGCGATGGCACGACGACGGCGACGGTGCTCGCCGCGTCCATTCTGCGCGAAGGCGCAAAGCTTGTTGCCGCCGGCATGAATCCGATGGATTTGAAGCGCGGCATTGACCTCGCCGTGGCCGCGGTCGTCAAGGATATCCAGGCCCGCGCCAAGAAGGTGAAATCGTCCGACGAGATCGCCCAGGTCGGCACCATCGCCGCCAATGGCGACGCCACCGTTGGCGACATGATCGCCAAGGCGATGAACAAGGTCGGCAATGAGGGCGTCATCACGGTCGAGGAGGCCAAGACCGCCGAGACCGAACTCGATGTCGTCGAGGGCATGCAATTCGACCGCGGCTATCTGTCCCCCTATTTCGTCACCAATGCCGAAAAGATGCGCGCGGAGCTGGAGGACCCCTACATCCTCCTTCACGAGAAGAAGCTCGGCAATCTGCAGGCGATGCTGCCAATCCTCGAAGCTGTCGTGCAGTCGGGCAAGCCGCTGCTCATCATCTCCGAGGACGTCGAAGGGGAAGCGCTGGCGACGCTTGTCGTCAACAAGTTGCGCGGCGGCCTCAAGGTCGCGGCGGTCAAGGCGCCGGGCTTCGGCGATCGCCGCAAGGCGATGCTGGAAGACATCGCCGTCCTCACTGGCGGTCAGTTGATCTCCGAGGATCTCGGCATCAAGCTGGAAAACGTCACGGTTGACATGCTCGGCCGGGCCAAGCGCGTGGTCATCGAAAAGGATACGACCACGCTCATCGACGGCTCCGGCGAAAAGGCCGGCATTGCGTCGCGCATCCAGCAGATCAAGGCGCAGATCGAGGAGACAACCTCGGATTATGACAAGGAGAAGCTGCAGGAGCGCCTTGCCAAACTCGCTGGCGGCGTGGCGGTCATTCGCGTTGGCGGCGCGACCGAAACGGAAGTCAAGGAAAAGAAGGACCGCATCGACGATGCGCTGAACGCGACCCGCGCCGCGGTCGAGGAGGGCATAGTTCCCGGAGGCGGCGTGGCGCTGTTGCGCGCCAAGGCGGCTTTGACCGCGCTCACCGGGGCAAATGCGGACGTGACAGCGGGCATTTCGATTGTGCTGAGAGCGCTTGAGGCTCCCCTGCGGCAGATCGCCGAAAACTCCGGCGTCGAGGGCTCGATCGTCGTCGGCAAGCTGATGGACGGAAAGAACCCCAACCAGGGCTTCGACGCGCAGGCCGAGCTTTACGTCGACATGATCAAGGCCGGCATCATCGATCCCGCCAAGGTGGTCAGAACGGCCCTGCAGGATGCGGGCTCGATCGCCGCGCTCCTGATCACTGCTGAAGCCATGATCGCGGATATCCCGCGTAAGGATGCTCCCCCTATGGGCGGCGCGGGAGGCATGGGCGGCATGGGCTATTGACCCGCATTTTCTCACACAGTGCATGAACAAGCGGCTGCCGGAAGGTCGCCGGACCAGAACAACAACCGACAAGGAGTGAGTTTCATGGCCATGCAGAACACCACCAAGCAATCGTTTGCCCGGCGCTTTGAAGACTACCAACCAACCAAATCCATGCTCGCCTGGGCATGCGTTGCGACCGCGGTCGCCACGATGATCGTCGGATTCAGCTGGGGCGGATGGGTCACGGGCGGCACATCCCAAACGATGGCGACGACAGCAGGCGACGCGGCGCGCGCAGAACTGGCGTCGGTCATCTGCGTCGAGCGGTTCAAGGCCGCACCAGATTCGGCCGCCAAGCTCGTCGAGTTCAAGGCTATCACGGACAGCTACAAGAAGCGGCAATTCGTCGAGACCGGCGGCTGGGCGACCATGCCGGGGCAGAAGTCTTCGGATCGGCTTGCCGCGGAAGGCTGCGCGGTCGCACTCGCAACTTGAGATTCGTGGGAGAAGTCAGACATACGCCAGGCTTGTTTCCCGGCGCGCTTTCCGATCTTTCAGAGCAAGGAGCCTGACGAATGATTACCTTCGAACCGAAAACCGATGTGGCGCCTGCACTCGAAGAGACTGAGGAAAACCGTTTCGAGCGCATTCGCAAGGCTGCGGCGGAAAGGCACCGCAAATCGGACACCGACGGCACACGCCGCCGCGCCCGGCAGAGCGCCGAGGACAACCGGCTTATCTGACGGCGCGATCTCGGGCCGTCTCCACCGAGAAACCTGGGGGCGAGCAGGCAATCTTTACTCGGAGAGTTTCGGGAGGGAGTTGCAATGATCAGTTCGTGCGATCCCGTCTTACGAATGATGTTGCGGGCAGCGATCCTGCTTGGCCTGTGCGCAGTCATGCCGGGGATTGCGCTTGCTCAAAGTGAGCCAAGTGCAGTTCCTTCCAACGCGCACGCGCAAAATTACGGCAAGGGCTGGGAATGCGACCAAGGGTATAGGGAAGCTGACGGCACATGTGCAGCAGTTGTCGTGCCGGACAACGCCCATGCGACCAACGAAACGTATGGGCGCGGATGGGAATGCAATTTTGGCCGTCGCATGGTTGATGAAACATGTGTTCCCGTGCAGATGCCGGCCAATGGGTATCTGACGGATTCCGATTATGGCACCGGTTGGAAATGCGAGCGCGGGTATCGCGAGACCGAGACCGAGTGCATCGCAATCGACGTTCCCGAAAATGGATATCTGACCGACGTGTCCTACGCGTCGGGTTGGGCCTGTGATCGTGGCTTTCGCCCCGAAGACAGCCGATGCAAGGCCATCATAGTGCCCGCCAATGCCTACCTGACAAACTTCGGCTATGGCGATGGCTGGGCGTGCGAGCGGGGATACCAGGCGGTTGGAGAAGCCTGTGTGGCGATCGCGGTGCCAACGAACGGCCATTTGACTGACATGCCTGGCCCGGGATGGGAATGCGATCGCGGCTATAGTGTGAGCGAGGGGGCATGCCAGAAGCTGCTCGTTCCTGACAATGCTCATATCGGCTTTGAGGCGAACGGCTGGGTGTGCAACAGGCCATTTCGCAGGGTCAACAACGCCTGCTCCCGAGACTAGCAGTTGCAGATTTCAGGATGCGCAGGGCAGGTCGCACAGGTGATCGGCGTCCACAGGCAGGAATAATCAAATGGCCGCTTCCTTCGGATTCCACGAATTTGCATTCCATCTTGGTGAATTGGTCCTCATAGCGGCAACCGGCAAAGCTGGCACGATCGTCGCCCTTGCCGAAAACCCTCACGAGGAAGCAGATTCCTTTTTGGTACGGACGTCACCAGCCAGTCAGGAATGGTGCAACGGAAACCTTCTCAGGCGACGTGTTTTTGATGTCTGAGACATGCAGTCGCCAGGGGAGGGACCATAGTCGTTGCCGCGCCTACAGTTGCAGGTGACGCTGGTCCCACTTCGAGTGGGAGATCCGCCATCCGTCGTGACTGTGCAGCCCGTCAACGCCGCAACGTATGATCGGATGCGGCGCTGACCTTGCAGCGGTTTACAAAGTCAGCGGCACGCGTCGACGACCGATCACGTTTTTCAACGGCTTTTCGGCCAAGGGCTCGGTCACAGCAGTCTGTTTTCTTCCTGGACCTGACGCAGACGGCGAAGGGTCCCGTCGCTGTCCGCCTTCCGTCGCCTTTTAACTGCAGCGTTTTCGTCGACGCGTTGCTGATCAACAAATGCCTTCGGCAGAACTGTCTCCGGTTTTGCCGGCAGACGTCTTCTCCAAAAAAGTCGCATAATCGTTCCTTTCTCCAAGGCAGCGCCGGATAGGTTCGGGATCGAAAACATCCAACGGCACGGCGGCCTGGATCTGGTTTTGGTCGCTCGCAACCGCGAATGAGCCTGGCATTGGCCGAGAGTTCGTGCAGCAGAAGCACGAAGGCCGAATAGGAGGCTGAGACCAAAGGACGCCGGACCAAGTAGTCAAAGCTCAAAGAACTCTGGCTGCGAAGGCGGCGGATACCGCCGCCGCCGATACTGTCAAATCAGGATGTCCCTGTGCTCCGCGCCAAACGAGCCAGGCCTGCTTGCCTAACGTCAGCCAACCGCCTCTCGAAAGACCTCGCTGCCGCGGTCATCAAGAATCCTGACGGCGTAGGGCTACTGCGGCATGTCGAGCGTGCGAAACAATGATCTCGCCAGCCCAATCGGGAGTGGATTGCGCGCAAGTGACCGCTCGCGAACACGGTAGAATTTCAATGAGAACTTTCATCCCGTGCTGGGGTCGGACAGTACAATTGCGTGCAGCTCCTTAGCCCTTCGGCTTTCTCGGGGCATTGCGGTCCTCAGCCTGCCTGAGTTGCGATCCGAAAGTCGTGACCGGCTTCGCGGGCACCTTCTCTTTCTTCAGCTTTCGGGGCTCCCGATTGCTGCGCTGTTGACCTTTGGCCATCCTGATCTCCTCCTACTGCGGGACAATGCCGCCCTGAAGCGGTGACTCGATCTCTTCGAGACTGTCCTCCGTTGCTACCCGCTCATGACGCTCGTCATCGTTGCGAATGCGGTATTGAGGCGAATTGTCCTTGGCCGGCAGGGTTCCGGTGATGCGGTAGGTTTCCGCCGTTGTGGGGGACATGCCGAACCTGTTTTTCAGGCAGACCGACTGGCCAATTGCAAAGCGATGAGCGGCTGCCATGTTGATTTTTCCTGCGGCCGCCATGTGTGGCCGCTATTACCCTGTTACGTGATCCTGCCGCACTGCAGCTTCGAGTTCGGAATGGTCGATCGCGACCAGCTGACTTGTCCTGCTGTTTGACGATATGGCAGGCAGATGAATGAAGGTCGCAACACGCCGATAGGCCAGCCAGGAAATTCCGTCGATCAGTTCCTCGTCTTCGTCGATCGCATAATCGCCCGGTGGTTGAATCTCGTTCACGCCCCTCAGCGCAAAGGGCGCTGAGAAGTTTACGGTGTAGTGCTTGGTGCGCGTCGACAAGAGCTTGCCCTCAAGAGGAAAAACAAAAGCGGGATTGCCCTGCCTTCATTTGACTTTCGCCGGACCCGCCGAGATGGGAGCTGCCAGTACATCCGTGGTCAGCTCCATCGGTCCGGTCAGATCACAGCAGCTGAAGGTTCGCCGCTGAACTACGGCCTTTGGTATCCTGCTCGAGATCGAACTGTAGCTTCTGGCCTTCAACGAGACCGCCGAGGCCGGCCCGGTCGAGCGCGCTGATGTGGACAAAGACGTCCTTGCCGCCATCGGCCGGCTCGATGAAGCCGAAACCTTTCTGGCCGTTGTAGAATTTCACTGTTCCTGTGTTCATCGGAGTGTCCTTAAAAGCGAGCAATCGCGCAGCAGTGTGTCCTGCCGCGCCTCAAGTCATCGAATCTGGAACGGGGATGGCGGGTCGAGAGCCTCTGACGCCGCGAAAGCCAAACTTGGCCCAAACAAACGATAAGAACCATTGCGCGTTAATTGAGGTTTTATTGAGATTGCAACCCGAACGAACGCTTTTCGGAGCACCATTTTATCCTATGAAGGTGTTCCGTTGGGTCAATTCGTGGCAAAGATCGACGGCTGGGTATCGCCGCATCTTTGCCAGTGGCGGGTGTCGGCTCACGATCCGGTCGGTCGACACTTGAAAATCCGTTCTGAAGAGCGGTCATTGACGGCGAACAGCTTGTTATTCGCTGGCGGCCGCGATGCGCCGAATTCCAGTCAAACGGGCAGATGTCAGGCCGCATCCGCACGGCTGACTAAGAAGGGTCGCTCCGTCGCCGTTAGCCAAGCTGGACGAGTTTGTTTGCCTTGGCCGTCCAGGCTGATGCCGGGTCGGAGAGCGAGACTAAAATGGGTCTTTCGAACCACTTCAACCTCTTCTGCTTCATCGAGCGCGTCAAGATATCACGCACCGCACGCGACGGGCTCTCAAGCGAACTCCAGTCGATCACCTACGGAGCGCGGCCATGATAACGGCTTGCTACCACTCGACGACGTCGCGTCGACCGCGAACCGTCGCACCTTGACCAGCATCAGCGAGGAGATCGGCAACGACACGCTCGAACACTGTCGGAGGAGATCGCTGACGCGGAACTCGCCATGCCGTGTATTTTGAGACGCTGAACGATCGGGGACATCGTACTGAAAAGGGATCGGCAAAACCATCGATACGCCTAGGTTCATTGCGACCTCTTCGCACAGACGCCGCTCCGATCGAAGCAGTAACGAATAGACGCGGTCTGGGTCCATGGGCGTTCTGGATCGATTGAGAGCCGTCCGGTATGGCTGTCGGAGACGCCAATTGGCGGAAGGAAGGTCCGAGGAGCGCCCATGAACTGCCATTGCGTTGTAAGCTCACCAGGCACCACGTTCGGTCGAACTAAGGGACTGTTTCGAAATTGGTTGTCAGACATGCAAATCGTCGAGCAGCGCCTTGGCATCCTTCAAATCGAGCGTGTCGAACCCTTCCGTGAACCAGCCATAGACCGGAGCGAGAAGATCGCGGGCCTTATCCCGCTGGCCCTGTTCGCGCCACAGCTGCGCCATGCTCATCGCCGCACGCAGTTCCCAAGACCTCGCCTGCTGTTGACGCGCCACTGCCAGCGCCCTGTCGAAAAACATTTCCGCCTTCGCCGTGTCCCGTTCCGGCGACATCATTGCAATCTCGCCGGCGACCCGGAGGACTTCGGCTTCGTACCATCGTTCCCCGGTGGTCTCGATCGCCGTCGTCGCCTCGCCGATGCAGCGCCAGGCCTCGTCGAACCGGTCGAGATCCCGGTAAGCTATCGCCAGGCATGACATGTGCAATGGCATCCACAATGTGGATCCGGTCGACCGAAAAGCGCCTAATCCGGAAGTCAACAGGTCAGCCGCGTCGGAAGCCTTGCCGGTCAGGGCAAATACCCAGCCTTGTGCCATCGTTCCGATCGCTTTCCAGAAAACGGCGCCTTTGTCGCCCGCCACTGCGGCCAGTTCTTCCGCTTCCTCCTTGGCGGCCGCGTAGTTCCTGGAGACCAAATGCGTCAGTGCGGCGTGGGTCAGGACAAACATCAAAGTAGCGGCCTGGCCGATCTCGCGGGCGGCCTTGACCGCGCTTTCGACATCCGCCAGCGATGCCGCTGGATAGCCGAGCAACCACGAGCCCAGCGACCGATAGGCCAGGATCGACACCCCGATGTCCTGGCCAAATCGAGTGGCAACCGGACGGTGCTCGGCCGGATTGTGAAGCGCCGCTGCTTGGTCGGAATGCACTCGGGCTTGTACGATGTCCCCCGTACACAGCAAGGAGACCGCCATCATGCGATGAGCGACCACGACCGGGACTACTGATCCTTGCTTCTCGGCAAGCACGAGGAACTGCGCCGCAAGCTCGCGCATGGCGTCGCCGTTGAACGCGATGTAGTTCGCGACCCAGACGCCGTAGAGGACAGAGAACAAAAGTAGCGGGTCTTCGAGGGGCTCTCCCAGCGCCTTGGCTTGTTCGATCAATAGATTTGCTCGCTCCGCTGCGGCCTTGGTTTCCGGCGCTGCGTAGCCTTTGACGTGGAGAAGCGGGGTAATAAGCGCGACCTGGAGCTTGATCTCCTCGCGACGGAGCGCCGGCGTAGGGGCCAAGGCCGCGATCAGGCCGATTGCTCGGGTGAGCTGCTCCACTGCCTCAACCAGCGCCGAACGCTCCAGGGAGCGCTGACCCGCCTTGCCCCACAGGCCCACCGCCTTCTCGGTCAGCCCGGCCTCGGTGCAGTGACGCGCCAGCAACTCGGGTTGGTTCTTTGCGATCTCGGTGAATTGGCCTTCCAGAACTTCGGCAATGCGCGCGTGCAGCCCGCGTCGCGCCTCGCGCAGCAGCGTGCCATAGGCGGCGTCCTGCACCAGGGCATGCTTGAACAGGTATGTCGCCTGCGGCGGCACGCCCTGGCGGAACAGCAACCCTGCGGCGATGAGCCGGTCGAGCGCCGATCCCAGGTCTGCCCCCGGCTTGCCCGCCACCGCCGCCAGAAGGGCGTGCGAGAACTCCCGCCCGATGGCTGCGCCGATCTGCGCCACGTCCTTGGCGGAGCCGAGCCGGTCGAGCCGCGCCATCAGGGAGGCGTGCAAACTTGCCGGGACCGCGTGAGCCGGAGACGGAACCGAAGCGGCCAAATGCTTGGCCGAACCTTCGCTTTCAGCCTCCAGAACCGCCTTGGTCATCTCCTCGACGAACAGTGGGATGCCGTCGGTGCGCTCGATGATATCCTTCCGGACGCTCTCCGGAATTGGCTTGTTTCCCGCGACGCGGTCGATGATGGCATCGACATCGCGCTCAGCCATCCGATTGATCGTTAGGGAGGTGACATGCGGCCGCCCGATCCAGGGCGGAACGAACTCAGGCCGGAACGTGGCGAGGAGCAATACGCGCAAGGGTCGGATCCGGTCCACTGTCCGGCCGAACGCCTCCAGGCTCGTCGGGTCGGTCCAGTGCGCATCCTCGAAGATCATCAGCACCGGCCGGACGCGCGACAGGACTTCCAATTGCGAAGTGAACGCCTCCAGCGTTTTCTGCCGGCGCTGCTCCGGAGCCAGATTGAGGGCAGGATACCGTCCGTCATTGGGCAGCGACAGCAATTCGGCGAAGAGCGCCGCATCCTGGGGCGACGCCGAACTCTGGGCGAGCAGGGCATCGAGCTTGTCGAGCCTGACCGCAGCGGTGTCATCGCGCGATAGTCCGGCAGCGCGCTCCATCTGGCCGATGATCGGATAGAACGCGCTGTCGGTATGCTGCGGCGAGCAGAAATAACGCAGACGTGTATGTGGCTCGCCGGCAGAGGCGTTCGAGGAGCGCCGCGGTCAGCCGAGATTTGCCGATGCCGGCCTCGCCGGAAAGCAGCACCACCTGCCCTTCGCCACCCTTGGCCTTCGACCAGCGCCGAAGCAGAAGCTCGGTCTCTTCCTCCCGCCCGACCAGCGCTGTCAGGCCGCTGGCGTGGAGGGCCTCGAAGCGGCTTTCCGCGGAACCCGCGCGTAGCGCCGCGAAAGCCCTTGTCGCCCCGGCAATGCCCTTGAGTTCCTTCTGCCCGAGGTCTTCCAGATCGAAGAGATTGCCGAGCAGCTTCCTCGTGCCCTCGGCGATCACCACCATGTTCGGCTCGGCGACGCCTTGCAGCCGCGCCGCAAGGTTCGGCGTCTCGCCGACGATGCCCCGCTCCTGCGCTTGCCCCGACCCGATGAGGTCGCCGACCACCACCAATCCGGTGGCGATGCCGACCCGCGTTTGCAGCGGAACCAGCATCTTGAGAGCCGTCACCGCCGCGATGGTCTCAAGCCCGGCGCGTACGGCCTGTTCGGCATCGTCCTCGTGGGCCTGCGGATAGCCGAAATAGACGAGTACGCCGTCGCCCAGATATTTGGCCACGAAACCGCCGTGGCGGCGCACCGTCTCGGCGACGCATGTCTGATAGGCCGAAATCAGCTCGCGCAGGTCTTCGGGGTCCATCTGACCGGAGAGTGCGGTCGAACCGACAAGATCGGAAAACATGACGGTGACCTGGCGACGCTCGGCGGAGTCCTGGGCCTGCGGCTCGGACAACGCAGGCTGCGGTGACGACGAAACGGCACCGGCACGCTCCGCAATCGCTTCCAGCAGCTTCTTGCGATGGCCGAGCGACACGACGCCGATGTCCTTGAGATCGTCGTTGGTCAGCTGGCCCAGCAACTCGATGTTGATGTCGTTAGCGCGGAACATCTCGGCATACTCGGCGAGGCCGATCCCGCGGAGCCAACCGTCGATGTCCATGTTCAGTCTCCTCGGCTCGACAGCGGAGTTTTTGAGAAAGGGTTGAGTCACGGCACCCGCCGTGATTCCAAGGGGTTTCTCGAACCAATTTTGGATTGGCAATGTGGACGCCAACTACTCGACAGCAGCATAGCCGCATCGTCACCCGATACCAGACCGATCTGACCGACGCAGAATGGCGGGTGATCGCGCCGCACTTGCCGAAGCCCAACGCGACGGGCCGGCCGCGCAATGTCAGACTTTCAAGACTAGGAACTCCAGACTGAACCGTCGGAAGGGCGGCTTAGGGGTCCAGGTCTGCACCTCCGACATGCGTCGAAGGAACGTCCGAGAAGGGTCAAACGTTCGCATTCACTAAGGGCAATCTAGACTAGCGCCAATGAAGCAGCGGCTGCGACCCGCGGCCTCACTTGGCGGAATGGTGCGAATCACGACCAGCCGGTCGGCCCTGGATTCTGGCAGCCAAACCTCTCCGCGGCGGCCATTGGTCTGGCGGACATCCGCGTTTTCAGTCGACTTGCGGTACGTCGTAAACTTGCCTCCGAAATCGGAGAGCCAGACAATGTCGCGCTCATCCACATAGACCACATGGCGCGAGGACGGTCGCCGGGCAAACGCCCAGCGTTCCAGCTACTGTCATGGGGTCGTAGACCGATACGTGTCCCGAGTTCCATGAGATCCAAAGCCTTCCCCGGCTGTCCGACCACACACGACGCGCCCCCTGGTCCGGGTCGGAGGCTCGATCCGAGCTTCACCGCTCTTGCGGCGATGCTTGCCAGATAGCTGCCGGCGAGCGGTTGGACACCGGTGAAGAAACGCCAATGAACTAACTCGTTGAGTTCATTGTTAACTTTGATAACCCTGCGGCATCACACCTTCTCCCAGCCGTCACGTTCGCCGGCCCTGAAAATCGCGTCGATCATCCTTTGGTTCAGCACGGAATTCTCGAGCGTGAAGACGTCGTCCTTGCTGCCGGTGGCCGCGCGCACGAAAGCCTCCACCTCGAGGCGGTATTGCCGCACGCCCGGAAACCGGAACACCGTCGCCTGGTCGTGCTTCTGATTGTGCAGCTCGATGCGATGGTGCTCGTAGTCGCCCGCGTTGAAGGGGCCGTGCACTTCGATGAAGCCTTTGTCGCCGTGAAAAACCATGACCTGCCGGGCGGCCATCTGCGTGGAGATATAGAAGGAAAGTTCAAACTCGCCGAAGTCGGCCTTGATGCTGGAATAGATATCGGTGCCGAATTTGGTATCGCGCTCGACAGTCGCCTGGACACGCAGCGGTTCCTTGCCTGACACGAAGCGCGTTGCAACGCTCGGATAGACGCCGATGTCGGGCAAGGCTCCGCCGCCAAGCGCCAGTTGATTGCGCATGTTCGAGGGATCGACATTGAAGTAGGTGAACGCACCCTGCACGTGCCGCAGCCGGCCGATAGCACCGTCGGCAACGAGAGCGCGCACCTTGATCCATTGCGGGTGATAGAAGATCATGAAGGCTTCGCAAACCAGCACCTTGTTCCGGTCGCGCGCCTCGATCAGCCCTTCGATATCCTTGGCATCAAGCGCGATCGGCTTCTCGCACAACACATGCTTGCCGGCATTCGCTGCCTTCAGCGCCCATTCGACATGCTGTGAGGTCGGCAGCGGGATATAGACGCCATCCACGTCGTAGGAGGCCAGCAGTTCGTCGTAAGAGCCAAACGCATGTTCAACGCCGAAGCGGTTAGCCAGGGCCTTCGCCCTGTCGAGATCGCGGCTGGCGATTGCCGTCACCCTTCCGTTCTCCGAATCGAGCATTGCCGGCAAGAGCTGCTCGCGCGCGATCTTGGCCGTCGACAGGACACCCCAGCGGAACATGGCTTTTCCCTCGCATTTGTCAGACAATTAATAACGGAGCTGAAACCGGAAGGGAAGCGCCGGTACCGACGTTCAAAGCAGCAACCGTCAGATCAACTCGAGCGGGCGCTTCCGCTTTGGTGGCGGGAAGGCTGCATCGAGCTCGGCGAGGTCGGCAGCGCTGAGCTCGATTTCGAGTGCGGCTCGGTTCTCGCGCACGTGATCGGCGCTCGCGGCCTTCGGAATCGAAATCACGCTCGGGTGGCGGAGAGTCCAGGCAAGAGCGATCTGCGCCTTCGTTGCTCCGTGCCGCGCCGCCACGGCGTCGAGCTTTCTGTTCCCGGTGAGAGTGCCCTGGCCAACTGGCGAATAGGCCATGATTGGTACTGCAGGCCTTGCCCCCGTCGGCAGCAGGTCGAAATCGATGCCACGGTTCCCAAGATTGTAGAGCACCTGGTTCACCTGCACCGCGCCGCCGTTCTTCACCGAGGCGAGTTCGGCCATATCGTCGACATCGAAATTGCTGACGCCCCAATGCAGGACCTTGCCCTGCTCTTTCAATATCTCGAAGGCTTCGACGGTCTCGGCCAGTGCGTATTGGCCGCGCCAGTGGAGAAGATAGAGGTCGAGCCGGTCGGTGCCCAACCGCATCAGGCTCGCCTCGCAGGCGCGGATGGTGCCGCCGCGCGAGGCATTCTGAGGCATCACCTTGCTGACGAGGAAGACCGCATCGCGCCGACCCTCGATCGCCTCGCGCGCAACTTCCTCCGCAACACCCGAAGCGTACATCTCAGCCGTATCGATCAGCGTCATGCCGAGGTCGATGCCGAGCTTGAGCGACGCTACCTCGTCGCTGCGCCGGGCACGGCTTTCGCCCATCTTCC
The DNA here is from genome assembly GCA_963813315.1 of uncultured Alphaproteobacteria bacterium. Taxonomy (GTDB): domain Bacteria; phylum Pseudomonadota; class Alphaproteobacteria; order Rhizobiales; family Rhizobiaceae; genus CAWEYO01. Next base: position 43,309 of record CAWEYO010000020.1, read on the forward strand.
ACGTGCCCTGCCCGAGCGCAGGAACCGCGAATCCCGATGGGAGCGTGACCATTCTCATCCGCGCAACACCCCGCCGGTCTGCTTCTTCACATTTTCCACGATGCGACTGGCCAGCGACTTCGAAATCCTCGTCGGTCAGCGTCCTCTCGACCGGCTGGATCGACACCTCGATAGCGATCGACTTCTTGCCGTCTCCCAAGGAGGCGCTCTCGAAAACATCGAAGACGCCAACGCCGGTGATGAGCTTCCTGTCGGCCGATGCGGCGGCCCGCGTCAGCGTACCCGCTTCGACGTCCCTGTCGACCACGAAGGCAAAATCCCGTTTCACGGCCTGGAAATTCGACAGGTCGAGCCTCGGCTTGGTGCGGGTAGGTTTTGCCTTCGGCTCGGGAATCGCGTCGATGAACACTTCGAAGCCGGAAAGCGGCCCCGCAACATCCAGCGTTTCCAGGGTCCTCGGATGGAACTCGCCGAAGGTGCCGAGAACGGTCTTCGGGCCGAGCTTGATCGTGCCGGAACGGCCCGGATGGTACCAGGCAGGGCCGCCTGCCTCGATCTGCAATTTGTCGACCGGCGCTCCGCATGCCTCGAGGGCAGCGAGTGCATCAGCCTTTGCATCGAACACGCCGACGGCTCCCGCATTGCCGGCCCAATGCCGGCCCGCACCTTCGAGCTTCGCCGTGCCGCGCCGGATGCCCGCTGCCACGCGGCGCTGGTCCTGCGGCGCATCTCCTGCATAGGTTCCCGATACCTCGAATAGCGCCACATCGCCGAAGCCGCGGTCGGCATTGCGTTGGGCGGCTGTGATCAAGCCCGGAAGCAGTGAGGGCCGCATGTCCGACATGTCGGCGGCGATCGGATTGGCGAGCTTCAGTTGCGGCTGGCCGCCGCCGAAGAGTTCGGCGTGTTTTGCTGGTATGAACGACCATGTCACGGCCTCCATCATGCCACGCACCGCGAGTGCTCGCTTCGCCGCGCGGGTTCGGATCTGCAGTGTGGTCAGAATCCTGCTATTGACGGCACCGTGGGCGCCGAGCGGCTGCGGCGTGATGTTGTCGACGCCATGGATGCGCATCACCTCCTCCACGAGATCGGCCTTGCCCTCGACATCCGGCCGCCAAGACGGAACCTCGACGTCGAGAATATAGCCGGCGCCGCGGACCTCGAACCCAAGCCGCTCGAGGATCGAAATGCTCTCAGCGGCAGGGACGTCGAGGCCGGTCAGCCTCTTCACCTCGGTGGTGGGGAAGACCACCCTTCGGGGTTGGTGACCGTCGTAGCCGGCCAGTTCAGCTCGCCGTCGGCTCGCCGCCGCAGATATCGAGCACCAGCCGCGTGGCGAGTTCCAGGCCGGGAACCATGAATTCAGGATCGACCCCACGCTCGAAGCGGTAGCGCGCGTCGGTGACGATGCCAAGCTCGCGTCCGGTCCTGGCGATGTTGCGCGGATCCCAAAGTGCCGATTCGATCAGCACATCGGCCGTACTGTCGTCGCAGCCGGAATGCTCGCCGCCCATGATGCCGGCGATCGACTCGACGCCCTGCTGGTCAGCTATCACGCACATTTCAGGCGTCAACTCGTATTCGCGGCCGTCCAGCGCCAGCACCTTCTCGCCATTCCTGGCCCGACGGACGGTCAGATCGCCCTTGACCTTTGCCGCGTCGAACACATGCAGGGGCCGGCCCATGTCGAACGTGATGTAGTTGGTGATGTCGACCAGCGCGTTGATGGGCCTCAGCCCGATGGCGATCAGCCTTTGCTGCAACCATTTCGGCGACGGACCATTCTTGACGCCCCGCACCAGCCGCAGGGCGAAGCCCAGGCAGAGCGGCGGCGTGTCACCGAAGTCGAGCGAGACCTTCACCGGACACGCGCCAACGCCGGCGACCGGCTCAACCGCGATGTCCTTCAGCATGCCGAGACCGGACGCTGCCAGATCGCGCGCGATACCGTGCACGCCGGTGCAGTCCGGGCGGTTCGGCGTCAACCCGATCTCGATGACAGGATCGTCCAGCCTGGCGTACGCGGCAAAGCTCGTGCCCACGGGCGCATCTGCCGGCAAATCGATAATTCCGGTGTGTTCGTCGGACAATTCGAGCTCGCGCTCCGAACACATCATGCCGTGGCTTTCGACGCCGCGGATCTTGCCGACGGAAAGCGTCGTGTCGATGCCGGGAATATAGGTGCCGGGCGCCGCGAACGCGCCGACCAGACCGGCACGGGCGTTCGGCGCTCCGCAGACGACCTGCACCGGCTTTCCATCGCCGGCATCGACCGTCAGTACCTGCAGCTTGTCGGCATCGGGATGTCTCTCCGCCGTTAGAACCCTGGCAATGACGAAAGGCTTCAGGCTTGACTTGTCGTCGACCGATTCCACTTCGAGCCCGATCGCGGTCAGCCGCTCGACGATTTCGTCAAGCATAGCCTCGGTCTCAAGATGATCCTTCAGCCAGGAGAGGGTAAATTTCATGGGTTCATGCTTTCGTGTCGTCTCTGTTCAAAACTTCCACCAGCCGGAATCGCTCGCACACCAGTTCCATGTCTGGTGAGAAGCCGCCATTGCGCTCGAAATATCTTTGATGGCCGTCGCGCCACTCGGCCAGCGTGCGAAATCCCTCGCCTTCGTCATGGGCGAAAGCTTCATCCACTTCGTCGAAGCGCCGAATCGTGACTTCCACCGTTTCGATCACCGCCGCGCGGCGGCCCCGGCCGTCGAGCACGACGTCGCGGCGCCCCACGACCGGCTTGTCCGGGCTGCCCTCCGGAAAATCCCGCACCGCTCCGCAGGTCGCGGTTTTCGTACCGGCGAGCACCAGCGCTAGAAGCTCGTCCGCCATCTCCGGGCTGTCACCGAATGAGAAGGCAACGGCAGTTGCTTCGCAGGCGGTCACGAACTCAGTCCCCCGAACAGTGTCGGCATGTCGAGCGGCCGGAAACCGTAGTGCGAGAGCCAGCGCACGTCGGCGTCGAAGAAGGCGCGCAGGTCCGGCATGCCATATTTCAGCATGGCGATGCGGTCGATGCCCAAGCCCCATGCGAAGCCCTGATACTCGTCGGGATCGAGCCCGCCGAAGCGCAGTACATTCGGATGGACCATGCCGCAGCCCAAAATCTCCATCCAGTCATTGCCCTCGCCGAAACGCACTTCGCCCGAACGCGAACGGTCACACTGAATATCCACCTCCAGGCTCGGTTCTGTGAACGGGAAGAATGACGGGCGGAAGCGCATCCTGACGCTCGGCACTTCGAAGAACGCCTTGCAGAACTCCTCCAGCACCCATTTCATGTTGGCGACATTGGCCGTTTTGTCGATGACCAGGCCCTCGACCTGATGGAACATCGGCGAATGGGTAGCGTCGGAATCCTGCCTGTAGGTCTTGCCGGGGATCACGATACGTATCGGCGGCTTTTGCGTTTCCATGGTGCGGATCTGGACCGGCGACGTATGCGTGCGCAGCAGCTTCCGCTCGCCGTCCGGGCCGGGGGGAAAGAAAAACGTGTCGTGCATTTCGCGCGCGGGGTGGCCTTCCGGAAAATTCAGCGCGGTGAAATTGTAGTAATCCGTCTCGATGTCCGGTCCCTCTGCGATCGCGAAGCCAAGATCGCCGAAGATGGCGGCGATCTCGTCGATGATCTGGCTGATCGGGTGGATGCGGCCGCGTTCCGCGGGCGACTGGCGAACAGGCAACGTGACGTCGACCTTCTCCGAAGCAAGCCTCGCGGTGATGGCCGCGTCGCGCAGCTCGGCCTTGCGCGCCGTCAGGGCTTCGCTGACACGATTCTTCAACCCGTTGATTTCTGGCCCGAAGTTCTGCCGTTGTTCCTGGGTCATCCCGCCCAGCGACTTCAGCAACTCCGAGACAGAACCCTTCTTGCCGAGCGCCGCGACACGCACGGCTTCGATCGCTTGCTCGTCCGCTGCTGCGGAGATTGCCTCCATCAGCGCGCCTTCGAGAGCGTCGATACTGCGGTCGTTCATGGTAATGTTCATCGCAGCCACCAATTCGAGACTAGTCAGAGAGCATAAAAAACCCGCGCCAGCCCTGCCAGCGCGGGTTTCCCAAAATCACATGTCGAAAGCTTGGGAAGCGCTGGCCTTTAAGCGACAGCGCTTTCAAAAGCGTTCGGGGTCGTGTTCTTCAAATATTCAAGCGCGACCTTGGCCTTGGCGACCAGCGCGGCAAATGCCTGCGGCTCGTGGATCGCCATATCAGACAGAACCTTGCGGTCGATCTCGATGCCGGCCTTGTTGAGCCCGTCGATGAAACGGCCATAGGTCAGACCGTGCTCATGCACCGCCGCGTTGATACGCTGGATCCACAGAGCGCGGAAATTGCGCTTGCGATTCTTGCGGTCGCGATAGGCGTATTGCAGCGACTTTTCTACCGCCTGCTTGGCAATGCGGATGGTGTTCTTGCGGCGGCCGTAGAAACCCTTGGCGGCCTTCAGGACCTTCTTGTGCTTGGCGTGGGAAGTTACGCCCCGTTTGACGCGTGCCATGTCATGATCTCCTTAAAACGCTGGGCCGGGCTCAGAGGCCGTTCGGCAGAAAATTCTTGATGACCTTCTTGCCGTCCGGCTCAGCCAGAACCATCGTGCCGCGGGCATCGCGAATGAACTTGTTGGTGCGCTTGATCATGCCATGGCGCTTGCCTGAGGCCTGCGCCTTGACCTTGCCGGTCGCGGTAATCTTGAACCGCTTCTTGGCAGCGGATTTGGTCTTCATCTTGGGCATTTTGCTACTCCGTCTTTGGCGCAGGATCGCGCTTCTTGTCGCTTCGGGCAGACCAGGCCCGAAAAGCATTGCGAACCGCCACGGCATGCCCTGCCGGACGGTTCTGAACGCGGCCTTATAGCGATGAAGCCTGAAAAGCGCAACCGGGGATTCGTCGCCCGTCCGCCAAAGGTCAGTAGAGCCGCAGCAGCGGCGCGCCCGAGTGCTCAGATGCTCGATGAAGTCTTCGAACTGACTGCTGGCCCTTGTCGACAAGGCCTGTGGAGAAATCATGGCGGAAAGCAAAAGGCCGCCGAAGCGGCCCTGAGCCATTCGTCCACGCCCGCGTCAGCGGGGCGCGAGAACCATCATCATCTGCCGTCCTTCGAGCTTCGGTTCGGCTTCCACCTTCGCGATCGGCGCGACCTCCTCCCGGACCTTGTTCAGAAGCTGCATGCCGAGCTCCATATGGGCCATTTCGCGGCCACGGAAACGCAGCGTCAGCTTGACCTTGTCCCCCTCCTCGAAAAAGCGGCGGACGGCCCTCATCTTCACCTCATAGTCATGGATGTCGATATTGGGCCGCATCTTGATCTCTTTGATCTCGATGATCTTCTGGTTCTTGCGTGCCTCGGCCGCCTTTTTCTGGTTGGCGTATTTCAGCTTGCCAAGATCGAGGATCTTGGTGACTGGAGGCTCCGCATTGGGAGAGATTTCAACGAGATCGAGGCCCGCCTCTTCGGCGGCGAGCAACGCGTCATTGATGGAAACGACACCGCGATTGGTTCCGCCTGCATCTATGAGCTGCACCTGGGGAACCCGGATGTCCCGGTTGGAACGCGGGCCTTCTTTGGTCGGCGCCGCGGTTTTGAACGGTCTGCGAATGGTCGTGGTCTCCCGGCTGTTTCGGTTCGGGGCGATACTGAATGGTTCGATATGCGCTATGTCTACAGGCAACGGCGCTGTCAATACCATAGCCTTTCGAAAGAATCACGATCAAACCTCGTGGAAGATGTGTTGTGCTTTCGCCGTTCGCACCGCTTCCCGCGACGCGGCAGCCGTGGCAGAAGCAAGCGGCAGGGAATTGAAAACCATGACAATCGCAAACGTACCGCATTTCCTGGACGTCGCGGGAACGGAAATCGCAGTCCGCCGCCGCAATGGGACGGGGCCCGGAATCATGTGGCTTGGCGGCTACCGCTCGGACATGCGCGGCACGAAAGCCGTAGCTCTCGACGAATGGGCCGCGGAGGCGGGCATTTCCATCACGCGACACGATTATTCCGGACATGGAGAATCCGGCGGCGCCTTTCGCGACGGGACGATCTCGCGCTGGCTTGACGAGAGCCTCGCGGTGTTCCGTCGGCTCACCGAGGGCCGCCAAATTCTTGTTGGCTCGTCGATGGGCGCATGGATCGCGCTCCGGATGATCCAGGAACTTCACAAGTCGGGCGAAGGCCGACGGGTTGCCGGCATGCTGTTGCTGGCGCCCGCGCCGGATTTCACGACAGAACTGATGGAACCGCAGCTCAGCGCCGCCCACAGGCGCGACCTTGCCGTCAAAGGCTACTTCGAGGAGCCATCGGAATACGCGCCCGAACCCGATCTTTATACGCGCGCGCTGTTTGAAGACGGCAGGTTGAACCTCGTCATGACCGGTCCGATCGACACGCATTGTCCGGTCCACATCATCCAGGGGATGAAGGATCCCGATGTGCCTCACAGCCATGCCCTGAAACTGGTCAGTTGCCTTCCCTCGGACGATGTGACGCTTTCGTTGATACCCGATGGCGATCACCGGCTTTCGCGCCCGCAGGACATTGCGATGATACTGCGGGCCGTCGAGGCGCTCGTGCGGCAGGCGGGCTGACCTCGGCAGCGCCTGTCGATCCGGTTTCCGGCTTCGGCTCCACTTTCCGGAGCTTGCGAGGGTTGAAGGTGCCGGCCCCCCGATAGGATCAATAAACCTTAGTCGTTTCAGCCCTTTGACCGGTTTCCGGGCCTCTCATCTTGAATCGCTACATGCCCGTTACCATCTCGATTCGAAGGCGGCCGCCTCGGCCGTCTACAACTGAAGGAACGGGAGAAGATGAACACGACTGCACTGATCCGTCCGGCCTGGACGCCGGCGACCATCGCGTTGATGGTGATCGGCTTCATGGTGTTCTGGCCGCTCGGCCTCGCCATGCTCGCCTACATCATCTGGGGCGACCGGCTAGACGGCTTCAAGCGTGACGTAAATCGCGCCACCGACGGCGTCTTCGCCGGTTGCCGCAGAGCCTCCTACAAGGCACAGGCCGGCACGGGCAATGTGGCTTTCGACGACTGGCGTGAAGCGGAACTTCAGCGTCTCGACGAAGAGCGCCGCAAGCTCGACGAGATGCGCGAGGAATTCGACGCCTACGCCCGCGATTTGCGCCGGGCGAAGGATCAGGAAGAGTTTGATCGCTTCATGGCGAGCCGCTCGAAGTCGACGCCGGCGACCGCTCCCAAGGGACGCGGTAAGGGATCCGGCTTGCTTGACGAAGCCTAATGCATGTCGCCCAAAAGTGCGCAGCGGTTTTGGGACAACGACATGCACAAAAACAGTAGCCTAAAGCGCGGCGCATGAATCCGTTTCGAAGCAATGCGCTTTAGCGCCTGGCAGCGACAGAAAGGATCCGGCGGCGCCGCCTCTGCGGCGCCGTTTTTCATGGATCACCGGGGAGGATCGCCGGGGAGGTTCGACGCGCTGCGGCATGATTGCCCTTGACCACGTGTACCCTTCGCCGAAACCGCCGCCTGCCTTCGTCGCCTCCCAATTTTCCACCCTCGCCATGGCCGGCGAATCAGTATCTTCTCGACCTCATGCAGCCCTCATTTCTCAAACGCATCCGGCAACCATCGGCTCCGGTGCCGGTACGGGAGCGCATGTATGATGTTGCCGGACGCTCCTTGCCGCTGCGCATCGTCGAAAACGACCGCGCCCGCCGACTGACGCTGCGCATCGACGCCGGCGGACGCGGATTGCGGATCACGGTTCCTCCCGGCATTGCCGCTGGCGAAGTCGACCGCTTTCTCGAACGCCATCAGAGCTGGCTCGAACAGCGGCTCTCGCTGGTTCCAGAGCGCCCTCAGGTTCGCCCGGGGATCAAAATCCCGCTCCGCGGCTCTCCTCACATGATCCTTCACGAGCCGGGAACGCGCGGCTCGGTCACACCAGGTCGCACCGAGACTGGACCGACGCTGACCGTCCACGGCCACCGGCTGCATTTGCCGCGCAGAATTGCAGATTTCCTCAAGCGCGAAGCGAAGAGGGAAATCGAAATGATGGTGGCCAAGCATTGCGGGGTGATTGGCAAGCGCGCCAAGGCGATTCGCTTTCGTGATACGTCGAGCCGCTGGGGCTCGTGCACGTCGGACGGGACGCTGTCCTTTTCCTGGCGCATCATGATGGCGCCGCCGCCGGTCATCAACTATCTGGTTGCGCATGAGGTTGCGCATCTAAAGGAGATGAATCACGGGCCGAAATTCTGGAAACTTTGCCACGAGCTTTGCCCGGACACCGACCGCTGCAAAGCGTGGTTGAAGCGCAACGGCGGCGCACTGCAGGCGATTGCGTTCGAGTGAGCTGGATAGAATTGATTGGAATAGAATTAATTAAACGGTCGCGATAGGCTGCAAGTTTGGGAGTTGAGGCTCAGAAATGTCTAACGAAGAAGACCGCATCGGGAAATTAGCGCAAATTGCATTAGGTGAAGCCTACAAACCAGCGGCGGTATCAAGTGAAACTATCGAGGATTTGATTTCGGCCTTTGAGGATGCCGCACAGTGCGATGATGCGGGGAACGAATTTTGGTTTGCGCGTGATCTCCAGCAGCTTCTTGGCTACGCCAAATGGGATAATTTTCTTACGGTGGTTCAGCGTGCGCGCGACGCATGCGAAGCGTCCGGCCATGCAACCGCTGATCATTTTGCTGACGTCGGGAAAAAGATCAGTCTCGGCAAGGGGGCAGAACGGGAAATCGAAGATATCGCCCTTAGCCGTTACGCCAGCTACCTCAGTGCCCAAAATGGAGACGCCCGAAAGCAGGAAGTGGCTTTTGCGCAAACATATTTTGCGATCCAGACAAGGCGGCAGGAGATTGCAGACCAGCAGGCCGACGAATACGTTCCGCTATCCGAGGACGAACGCAGATGCTTGCTCCGTGACGAGATCAAGGAACACAATAAGAATCTCGCCAGCGCGGCAAGAAATGCAGGCGTTCGTGAGGGTGTTGATTTCGCTATATTCCAAACTCATGGCTACAAGGGCCTCTATGGTGGTCTGGATGTGCCGGGGATCCGCCGTCACAAGGGTTTAAAATCCGGGCAGCAAATTCTGGACCATATGGGCAGTACGGAACTTGCTGCTAATTTGTTTCGAGCAACGCAAACTGAGGAAAAGCTGCGTAAGGAAAAGACTAAAGGCAAGGACGCGGCGAATCGAACTCACTACGAGGTTGGCGCCAAGGTGCGTCAGACGATCCGCGAGATCGGCGGCGACATGCCCGAAGCTCTGTCGCCTGCCGAAGACATAAGAAAGGTTGAACGGCGCCTCAAAAGAGGGATTGGCGCTCAGAAGGGTATCCCCGGAAAGTAGCGCTTTTGGCACTCGACATCAAAATCTGCGGCTTGAAGACCGATGCCGCGCTGGCGGCAGCACTTGCCGGCGGCGCGACGCATGTCGGCTTCATTTTCTTCCCAAAGAGCCCGCGCAACATTGATCTGGCGGAAGCAGGCACGTTGCGGGCAGCAGCACGCGGCCGCGCCAAGGCGGTCGCGGTGACGGTCGATGCCGGCGATGATGGTCTCGACGCCATTGTCGCAACGATGTCGCCTGATATGCTCCAGCTCCACGGCAAAGAAACGCCCGAGCGCGTCGCCGAAGTGAAGGCGCGCTATGGCCTGCCGGTGATGAAGGCGTTCTCCATACGCGAGGCGTCCGACCTGGATGCTATCGGCCCCTATCGGGGCATCGCAGACCGGTTCCTTCTCGATGCCAAGCCGCCTGTCGGCTCCGATCTTCCCGGCGGCAACGGCGTGTCGTTCGACTGGCGGCTTCTCACGGCACTTGACCGCACCGTTGATTACATGCTTTCCGGTGGCCTCAACGCGGCCAATATCAGCGACGCGCTCCGTTTCGCGAATCCGCCTGGCATCGACATCTCGTCAGGTGTGGAAAGCGCGCCGGGCGTCAAGGATGTGGCGCTGATCGAAAGTTTCTTCCAGGCCGTGCGCGCCGCACGCGGCAACCGCGCCGCCTGACCATTTGTTGAACCGAGGAGATCGGCCCATGAACAAGCCGGCCGAGCCAAACTCTTTTCGCACCGGTCCCGACGAACAGGGCATGTTCGGCATCTTTGGCGGGCGCTTCGTTGCCGAAACCTTGATGCCGCTGATCCTCGATCTGGAGAGGCACTGGAACGAGGCGAAGACCGATCCGGAGTTCAGGCAGGAACTGGATTCTCTTTCGACGTTTTATGCCGGCCGGCCCTCAAAACTCTATTTCGCCGAGGGGCTGACGAGGCATCTCGGCGGCGCGAAGATCTACTTCAAGCGCGAAGACCTCAATCACACCGGCAGCCACAAGATCAACAACTGCCTCGGGCAGATCCTGCTTGCAAAACGAATGGGCAAGAAGCGCATCATCGCCGAGACCGGAGCCGGCCAGCACGGCGTCGCCTCCGCAACGGTGGCCGCTCGCTTCGGCTATCCCTGCGTCGTCTACATGGGCGCGACCGATGTCGAGCGGCAGAAGCCAAACGTCTTCCGCATGAAGCTTCTTGGCGCAGAAGTCCGGCCGGTCAGCGCCGGACACGGCACACTGAAGGACGCCATGAACGAGGCGCTGCGCGACTGGGTGACCAACGTCCACGACACCTACTACCTGATCGGCACGGCCGCCGGCCCGCATCCCTATCCGGAGCTCGTGCGTGATTTCCAGTCGGTCATCGGCCACGAGGCTCGCGCGCAGATTCTGGAGCAGGAGGGCCGCCTGCCCGACGCCATCGTCGCGGCCGTAGGTGGCGGCTCGAACGCGATCGGCCTGTTCCATCCCTTCCTTGACGACCGCGGCGTGGAAATCATCGGCGTCGAAGCCGGAGGGCGCGGACTCGACGGCATCGAGCATTGCGCATCGATGAGCGCCGGCCGCCCAGGCGTGCTGCATGGAAATCGCACCTACCTGCTGCAGAACGAAGACGGGCAGATCCTCGACGGGCACTCCATCTCCGCCGGCCTGGACTATCCCGGCGTCGGGCCGGAACACAGTTGGCTGCGCGACACCGGCCGCGTGACTACGTGCCGATATTGGACGATGAGGCGCTGGAGGCTTTCCAGCTGACGACGCGGGTGGAAGGCATCATCCCCGCGCTGGAGTCGGCCCACGCCATCGCGCATGCCGTCAAGATCGCACCGGGCATGGGCAAAGACCAGATCATGATCGTCAACCTCTCCGGCCGCGGCGACAAGGACGTGCACACGGTGGCGAAGATGCTCGGCATGGAGATTTGAGGGTCGTCAGACTTGTAATCCATGGCGTCACCGGTGCCTATGGTCGCCGGTTCGTTCGGGGAGCGCGGTATGGCTGAGTCCATCGATCGCACTTGCCGAGGTTGACGGCAATACCAAGCGCGCTCGAAGCTCGAGGCGCGATGGTCATTGAGGGATACGCAAGTGCCGAAATCCGAGAGCGCGAAGTCCTAGAAATTATCGCCGATTTGCTAAGGCGCGCACCGCGCGAGGCGCATGCGAGCCGCTGCCGCTCGAAGCTAGACAAGGTCGTATTCATTTCCCAGAGCCGACGCTTCATTGATCTGCAGCTGGGTGAACGAAGAAACGGCAAACTGGACTAAATCGCGCTTCGTCTGGCTGAGATAGAAGCATATGAGATACCTACGATGCGCATAAGTTGTTTCGCGCGACGAGCGATCGACAACGACAGCCAATTCTTACAATGGTCGACCGAGATAGCTCGTCACGGACTTGCGTTGTGGGACTCACGAAAAAGAAGATCACAGATTTCGAATTGAACAGGGCTGATGGAATTTATGAGATCCGTGCGTATGTGGGATCAGCGATCGAGATCCCCAACGTATCTGGCTGCTGCAAATGATCCTGAAGAGGAACGCATGACCACCCGCATCGACCGCCGCTTTGAAAAACTGAAGGCCGAGGGCCGTCCGGCGCTGGTCACCTATTTCATGGGCGGCGATCCGGACTACGAAACATCGCTTGCCATCATGAAGGCGCTGCCCGCCGCCGGCAGCGACATCATCGAACTTGGCATGCCCTTTTCCGATCCCATGGCCGACGGCCCGGCCATCCAGGCGGCCGGCCTGCGCGCCCTGAAGGCGGGCCAGACGCTCGCAAGGACCTTGCGCATGGCGCGCGCGTTCCGCGCAGGCGACAACGAGACGCCGATCGTCATGATGGGCTACTACAACCCGATCTACATCTACGGCGTCGACCGTTTCCTGGCCGATGCCGTCGACGCCGGCATCGACGGCCTGATCGTCGTCGACCTGCCGCCTGAGATGGACGAGGAACTGTGCATCCCGGCAATCAAGGCCGGCGTCAACTTCATCCGGCTTGCGACGCCGACGACCGACGACAAGCGCCTGCCGAAGGTCCTGCAGAACACATCGGGCTTCGTCTACTATGTATCGATGACCGGCATCACCGGCGCCGCCCTGCCGGACACGGCCAAGGTCGCCTCTGCCGTCGCAGCGCATCAAGGCGCATACGGACCTGCCCGTTTGCGTCGGTTTCGGCGTCAAGACCGCGGAACAGGCAAAGGCGATCGGCGCCTCGGCGGACGGCGTCGTGGTCGGCACGGCGATCGTCAACGCCGTGGCCAATTGGGCCGGGCTGGGGGACGAGAAGGTTGCCGACCCGGCGGAGGCCGTGGCGACACTTGTCGGCGGCCTTTCGCAGGGCGTGCGCGCTGCACGCCTTGCTTCGGCCGAATAAGCTTCCATTTATTCCGGACAATCGGAGCCGAAGCATGAACTGGATCACCAATTACGTCCGGCCGAAGATCAATTCGATGCTCGGCCGTCGCGAAATGCCGGAGAACCTCTGGATCAAGGATCCCGAGACCGGCGAGATGGTCTTCCACAAGGATCTCGAAAGCAATCAGTTCGTCATCCCGTCGTCCGGCCACCATATGAAGATTTCGGCACGAGAGCGGCTGAAATTCTTCTTCGACGAGGGCACGTTCGAGGTGCTCGAGAACCCGAAGGTACCCGTCGACCCGCTGAAATTCCGCGACGAAAAGCGCTATACCGACCGGCTGCGGGAGGCCAAGGCAAAGACCGGGCTGGAAGACGCCATCGTCACCGCGCTCGGGTCAGATCGAAGAACTTCCGATCGTGGCCACTGTCCAGGATTTCGCTTTCATGGGCGGCTCGCTCGGCATGGCGGCCGGCGAGGCGATCGTCCACGCCTTCGAGACGGCAATCAGGCTGAAGCGGCCGCTGGTGCTTTTCGCGGCATCAGGCGGCGCGCGCATGCAGGAAGGCATCCTGTCGCTGATGCAGCTTGCCGCGCACGACGGTCGCTGTCGACCGGCTGAAGGAGGCAGGCCTGCCCTATATCGTCGTGCTGACCAACCCGACCACCGGCGGCGTCACTGCATCCTATGCGATGCTCGGTGACGTACACATCGCCGAGCCAGGTGCACTGATCGGATTTGCCGGCCCGCGCGTCATCGAGCAGACCATTCGCGAGAAGCTGCCGGAAGGCTTCCAGCGCGCCGAGTATCTCATGGAGCATGGCATGGTCGACATGGTCGTGTCGCGCCTGGAGCTGCGCCGAACCATCGCCCGGCTGCTTAAGATTCTGCTGAAAGCGCCCGATGCCGCCGCAATCGAGCCGGAAATCCTGCCTCCCACGGCGGTATCTGGCGAAATACACTCACAGCCCTGAGTTGCCGAAGCTACGGCGGCGTCCTGAGGCCATCCGCTTAGAGCAAGATGAGATTAGGTTTGGTCATTCTGCCGGAGGAAATTTGCGACAAGGTCGAGGGGTTCGGCGATGGTCGTACCGGGGTACGGCCGAGCCGGAGCCCGAAGGATTTGGCGCAAATTAACCCGGCCCTCGGGTTTCCGGCGGCGGGCGCCCACTTTGTCGGCTCGCTCGGCCGATGGAACCCCATCGACCGTCGCGACCCTTCGCGTGGATCGCATCGCCGCCCGAGAAACAGAATTGACCATACCCAACCTCATCTTGCTCTAAAGGTGCCATTTTGATGACAAGGACAGCCGCCGATCGGGAAATCGAGCGCTTGATGGCGCTCCATCCGAAAGGCTTCGATCTTTCGCTCGAGCGGATTACACGTCTCCTGGAGCGACTCGGCAACCCGCAAGACCGGCTCCCACCGGTGATCCACATAGCGGGCACCAACGGCAAGGGTTCGGCCGCCGCATTTTCGCGCGCGCTGCTGGAGGCCGCGGGACATACAGTCCATGTCCACACCTCGCCGCATCTGGTCAACTGGCACGAGCGCTACCGCCTGGGCGCTTCGGGCGGCGGCAGGTTGGTGGCCGACGACGTGCTGGCCGATGCCCTTGCCCGCGTCGCCACGGCAAATCGCGGCGAGAAGATCACGGTCTTCGAAATCCTCACCGCCGTCACGTTCCTGCTCTTTTCGGAGCATCCTGCCGATGCCGCGATCATCGAGGTTGGACTTGGCGGCCGCTTCGACGCGACCAACGTGATCAAGAAGCCGGCAGCGTCGCTCATCATGCCGATCTCGCTCGATCACGAAGCCTATCTCGGCGACCGCGTGGAACTGATCGCCGCCGAGAAGGCCGGCATCATCAAGCGTGGGATTCCAGTCGTCATCGGTGCGCAGGAAACAGAGGCCGCTCAGCGCGTTCTTTGCCAAACGGCAGAGCGGCTCGGCTGCCCTGTCCTCATCTACGGCCAGGATTTCCTCGCCTTCGAGGAAAACGGCCGCATGATCTACCAGGACGAGGACGGCCTGATGGACCTTACGCCGCCTCGGCTTTCCGGGCGCCATCAAATCGCCAACGCCGCGGCGGCAATCGCCGCCGTGAAGGCCGCGGGCTTCGAGGTCAATCACCTTGCCGCCGACCGCGCCATGAACTCAGTCGACTGGCCGGGCCGCATGCAGCGGCTGCCGCAGGGCCGGCTGTCGGAACTGGCGCCGCCCGGCGCCGAGGTATGGATCGACGGCGGGCACAATCCAGGCGCCGGCGTGGTGATCGCGGAGGCGCTCGCCGAGCAGGAGGAGCGATTTGCCCGTCCGCTGTTCCTTATCTGCGGCATGATCAACACAAAGGACCAGACCGGCTATTTCCGTGCCTTCCACGGCATGGTCCGGCACGTCTACGCGGTGCCCGTCAGCTTCAGCGACGCTGGCGTTCCCAACACCGAACTTGCCGCTTGTGCGGAGGAAGCGGGACTGTCGGCGGAGCCGGTGAATTCCGTCGCCAACGCGCTGATGCTGCTGCGCGACACCTGGGACACATCCGACCCGCCCCCGCGCATCCTGATCGGCGGCTCGCTCTATCTCGTCGGGGCCGTGCTCGCCGAGAACGGCACGCTGCCTGCTTGAGCAAATCTACAATTTCTACCGCATCGGCGGGTCAAGCAACCGCGCTGTTGATCCAATGCGACAAGGCCGTCTTCGGCGCGGCGCCGACCTTCATATCGGCCACTTCGCCGGCCTTGAAGATCATCAGAGTCGGGATCGAGCGCACACCGAACTGCGCGGCGAGCTCCGGATTCTCGTCGATGTTAAGCTTGGCGATCTTCACCTTGCCGCCGAGTTCCGCCGCAATTTCCTCCAGCGCCGGCGCGATCATCTTGCAGGGTCCGCACCACTCGGCCCAGAAATCGACAACGACCGGCTCGCTGGCCTGCAGCACGCTTGACTGGAAATTGCTCTTGTCGACCTTGACGGTGGTCATGCGAAAATCCTTTCGGGCTGAGTGTCGCACAATATGTGGTGTTGTCTGGCAGGGCCTTCAAGCAGTTCTTGTGTCATGGCTCGGCGAGCCGGGCAAGAGCCGCATCCATCGTCCCCGGGGGAAGTGGGATAAGGCGCGGAACTTCGGTGAAAAGCAATGCGGCCGAAACATTCAGCCCGGGATAAAGCGGCTGCAGCAATGCCCGATAGAGAGCCAGCTGCAGGACGTAGGCGGGCGGAACGTCATCGAGGCCGGCAGGCGCCGGCCTGTTGGTCTTGTAATCGACGATCAGCACTTCGCCGGCCGCAACCGCCAGGCGATCGATCTTTCCGGACACGGCACGTTCGCGTCCCTTCACTCGAAGCGTGCCCATGACCGCAACCTCCGCCCGCGAGTTTGGCGAAAACAGCGGCGCAAAGCGCTGATCGTGCAGGATGGCATCGACCGCCTCGAACGCCTGCCGCCTGTCATGCTCGCTCCAATTGGACCCCGCACGAGCAAGATAGCGAAGGCTCGCGTCGGCCCATTCCGATTCGGGCAGCGCAGGCAGCATTTGCAGCAGACGGTGCATCGCGAGGCCGCGCTGGGCGGAAAAGCCCGGTTCGTCATCAAGATCAAGCACCGGTGACCGTGCGAAAGCCACCGGTTCGTCGCTTTCCGCTATCAACGCGGATGCACCCGACGGCGAGAGCGGACGCGGCAAGGCCGGCGGTTCCGGACGCGTTGCGAAGAGATCGCCGGGCAGCGCATCGGCAACCGTTTCCTTCGCGCTCCGAGCTTCCTCATCAGGAACTGCACCCGTTGCTTTTGTCACCCTGTATCTGTGGACAGTCTCGCCTGTCCAGGGATTGCGCCGTTCCTCGCTGTCCGCACTGCCAGTGAGCGCGCCGCTGACAATCGCATGCCATGTCGTGCCCGCCGGCGCGCGCTTTCCATGATAGCCGCAGACGATCAGCCGATCCTCGGCCCGCGTCATGCCGACATAGAGCAGGCGGCGATATTCCTCCTCGGCCTTTTCCTTTGCCCGGATGCCGGCCCCCCGCGAAAAGCCGTTGGCGACCTCGCTGGCCGAACGCCATAGGAAACCGTTGCCCTGCCACTGGTGCCGGGCGGACTCGAACGGCATGAGGCGCGGCAGATGCTGGTCGCTGAACGGAGCGCCGCCGCTGTCGACCAGGAAGACGACCGGCGCTTCCAGTCCCTTCGCCGCGTGCACGGTCATGATGCGAACCTCGCCGCGGCCCTGGTCCATCTCGCGCTTGATCTCGGGTGCCGCGCTCTCGAGCGTCGCGAGAAAGGCTTCCAGTCCGGGCAGCCCGGTTTGCTCCTCGGCAAGACAGAAGTTGAGGAACTCGTCGAGTATGTCGCCCGCCTCATGGCCCAGCCGGCCGATCATCCTCCGGCGCGCCTGATCGCGCCCGAGAACGCCGGCATAGAATTCGAAAACCGGCTTGAATGCGGCTTCGCTCGCCCATGCGGCGAGCTGAGCCGCGATCCGGGCGAGTCCCGCGTCGGTTTCGGCCTTCTGCCGCAGCGAAGCAAAGAGAGACGTGCCCCGCGGCCGGTTCCAGGCCAGATCGAACAGCGTCTCCTCACTCTCGCCCGAAGATCGGGCTTTTGCAGCACGGCCGCCAGCGACAGGTCGTCTTCTGGCTGCAGCAGGAAGCGGCCGAGCGCGACCAGGTCCTTGACCGCGATATGCGCTGACAGGCTCAGCCGGTCGGCGCCGGCAACCGGGATCTCGCGGCTCTTCAGGCTGCGGGACAGCGCATGGACGAAGCGGTCGCGCTTGCGCACCAGCACCAGGACGTCGCCAGCCTCCAGCCGCTTTCCGCTTCCCTCGATCACTTCGCCCGACTTTATCCAGCCGTCGATGGTCCGTGCGATATTTTCGGCGACGAGCACCGCCGGCGCCGTGGCATGGTCGACTGGTATCGTCCAGTCGTCCGGCTCCTCGACGGCAGTCCGCGCCGAGCGACGGCCAGACCTCGACATAGCCCGGCGCGCCGACGCGGATCGCCTTGTGCCCGATCGGATCGGGATCGCGGGTCAAGCCCTTGCGAGCATCATCCCGCGCAAAGACACGGTCGACGGCGGACAAGACATCGTCGGTGGAGCGGAACGACAGCGTGAGCTTGACCGGCTCGAAACGGCCTCTGGCGTCACGGACGCGCGCGGAGAACTCGGTGCCGCCAAGCGCGAAAGCGTCGGGATCGGCGCCCTGGAAGGAATAGATCGACTGCTTTTCGTCGCCGACCGCGAAGATCGTGCGGTGGACATTGTCACGCGCGCCCATACCCGGCGAAGAATTCCTCGGCCAGCCGCCTGACCACGTCCCATTGCTCCGGGCTGGTGTCCTGCGCCTCGTCGATCAGGATGTGGTCGATGCCCTTGTCGAGCTTGTATTGCACCCACGGGCCGGCATCCCGACGGGCAAGCAGGCGCACGGTGCGGGTGATCAGGTCGTTGAAATCGAGGAACCCGCGCGCGCTTTTCAGCTGCTCGTAGCGGGCGATCAGCCAGTCGGCGATGGTCAGCGCGGCCCGCGTGCCCTCCAGCATGCGGAACAGCGCAAGCCGGTCGCAAACGTCGCGAACCGCGAGCGCCATGCGTTCAAAGGATTCGGCGAACAGCGGAAAATGCTCGCCAACGCCCCTTGACGCAATGTGTCTGCCGCTGCGGGGCTGCCATCCCTCGCCTGATTTCGTTGTCAGGAAGTTTCCCTGAGCCGCTCCAGGCGTTGCACGGATCGGACGCTCGGCACGCCTCGCGCAGATTGTGGGCAAAGCCCTGCGCTATTGTCTTGCCGGCTCGCTCGGCGTGGCAAAGGAACGCATCGCAAAAGGCTTCACTGAAGTAGCCGGCAGGCCAGATCAGGCCCGCGATCCCTGGCGCGGTCTCATCCGCTCGAAACCCGAATTCCTCGAAGAGGTCCGCGAACGGTTCGTCCGCGCTTACCGTTTGGCGATGAAGTCGCGCAGCAGATCGCGCTTGCGGACGATCTCGGCCAGCAGCCTGTCGAGGCCGCTCTCGCCGCCGCGCTCGAGGACCGTGGCGAAGGCCGCCGCCAGTTCACTATTTTCGCGGACTGCCGCGCCTGTAATCATGTCGCGCCGGGCCTCGCCGACAAGAGCCGCTTCCATCTGCGGGTCGAGCATCTCGAAATGCCCGGCGATGTTGGCCTCAAGCGGGAACTGGTGCAGCACCGCCTCGCAGAAGGCGTGGATGGTCTGGATCTTCAGCCCGCCCGGCGTCTCCAGCGCGTCGGCGAAAAGCCGACGCGCGCGCGCAGCTTTGGCAGGCGGAGGCGCCGCTCCTTCGATTGCCTCGATACTTCTCGACAGCTCCGCGTCGTCGAGCATCGTCCACTGAGCGAGGTTGCGAAGACCCGGTTCGCCATGTTGGCCGCGGCGGCGCGCGTATAGGTCAGGCACAGGATCTTCGAGGCTCGGTGCCTTCGAGCAGCAGCTGGATCACGCGCTGCGACAGCACATGCGTCTTGCCGGACCCGGCATTGGCCGACACCCAGACGGAATTCCGCGGGTCGGAGGCCCTTGCCTGGAGCGCGATCGTCTCGGGCGGGATGACCAGCCGCCTTTTCATTCCTCGCCTTCCGAATCAATGCTGTCTTCGCTGCCCGCCGACCATTCAAGCACGCGCGCGAGGTGGTCGTAGTCGCCGTCCGTC
The DNA here is from genome assembly GCA_963813315.1 of uncultured Alphaproteobacteria bacterium. GTDB lineage: Bacteria > Pseudomonadota > Alphaproteobacteria > Rhizobiales > Rhizobiaceae > CAWEYO01. The sequence goes on from CAWEYO010000020.1 coordinate 62,669, forward strand.
TCGCCTTCGCGGAACGGCAGTGCCCGCGACAGATAGCCGTTCGCGGGATCGTTGTAGTGGCGCAGCAGCTGCTCGAGCCGGCGCCACGCCTCTTCGGCCAGTTCGATCCGCCGATTTGATGTTGCGATTGTATTCGAGGATCGATTGCTCCTCGACCTCGCCATTCGCCTTGAGCCGCACGAAGGCAAGCTCGAGCCGGCTGACGCGGGCCAAGACCCTTGAACGCGCCGCGCTTCAGCAGCGCCGCCTCCAGCGCGAGCTGCGGCGCCAGCAGCGTGTGCGCCTGCCCCTTCGAGGGCGACGAGCCGGTCTTGTAGTCGAGAATGTCGGCCATGCCTGCCGGGCGAAGATCGATGCGGTCGGCGTAGCCCGACAGCGTGACGCCCGTTGCGCCGACCGGCGTAGCCTCGGCGCAGCTCTTCCGAACGCCGGCTCGTTACACCCTCGCGGTCCTCGCGCTCCCATCGAACAATGTCTTCGGCCAGGGCTTCAAAGCGCGGCCACCACACGGCCTCGACATCGGCCGGAAGCGCCAATTCGGCAAAACATTGTCTCCCGATGCCCAAGAGCTGTTCCTCTGCTTCAGGGCCTGCGGCATCGATGCCGGCTTCTGTGAAGCGCTGCAGGATGTCATGGAACAGCGTGCCGCGCTCGGCCGCACCCGGATCGCGCAGCAGCGGCTCGAGCGGCGCCAGATCGAGAATCCGCCGCGCATAGACCGCATAGGGATCGCGCCGCAGCGTCTCGATCTCGGTCACCGAGAAGCGCGTTCGGCCGTGCCTCCAACGGCGGCGCGGGCGCGGGCGGCTCGCAAACGGCGCCTCCCCGCCGTCGTCCAGCATCCTGGCCCAGCCGAGCAGCCTGTCGCCCCGCGCCCGCAAGCTTCACAGCGTGCTCCGTTCCGGCGAAGGTCAGCAGGCGCTGCAGCCAGCGCGAGGGCACGGCCGGGGCGTCGCCCGAGCGCGCCGCGCGGGTCAGCACCACTGTCCCGGTCCCCATGCGCCATCAAGAAATCATGCGCGGCAAGGCCGATCCGCCGCTCCGGCGGTTCGAGATCGAGGCCTGCCTTCATGATGCGCGACATGAAGCGGTCGGCCTCGGCCCGGCGCGGCCAGCTGCCCTCGTTCAGCCCGCCGAGCACCAGCGTGTCGACGGTCTGCAGCCGCGCCTCGAGCGCGCCCCAGATGGCGACGCGGCCGTCGCCGCCGGCGCTTGGCTTGACGATCTCCGGGCCGATCAGTGCCGCCAGCACATCCGGCCATTCTGGCAGCGCTAGCTCGCATCGAGCATTCCGACGCCAGCACCGAGCGCAGGAACCCGGCAAGCTTTGCGCCGGCATCGCCCGCATAGAGGCCGGTCAGGCCGCCCTCCACCCCGCGGCCGAGCGCTTCCAGCGCAACGACCGTGGCGCGCGCGATCTCCTGCAAAACTACCGGCTCGTCCTTGCGGAGCCTCAGCAAGCGGATCGAGCGCCTCATGAAGGCTGCCAAGCAGCTGCCGGGCCTCGTCTATGCGTTGCGGGCCTATGCGCGCCAACCAGGACGGCACGTGGCGATCGCCGGCGAGCGCTGCGAGGCGCTCTTCGAACAGTCGGCCGAGGTCTGCGGCATCCGGCCTGCCCGTGCCGCCGCGCAGCGCCACCAGTTCGATCGTCTCGGCTGCGCGGCGAACGATGCCGCGCTCCAGGCCAAGCGCCAAGAAGCGGATGCTTCAGCAGCGCAAGAAGCGCGACCGGGTCGCCCGGCCGACAGCGGCTTCGAGCAATGAGGCGCAGCAGCGTTGCCGGGCGGCGTCCGCGCAAGCGGCGTGCCGCCGGAATCGTCGGCGCGGATGCCGAAGCGCAGAAGTTCGGCCGAGACGCGGCGAGCCAGATCGCGGTCGCCGGTGACCAGCGCTGCATTTTTGCCTTCGACTGCGATCGCGCTGCCGCAGCGCGATGGCGATGGCGAGCGCCTCGTCGCGCTCGGTTGCGGCTTCGACCAAGCGTCACACCCGCCAGTGCGGCGTCGATTTCGGTTTCGCGGAAGGTTGGACGAAAGTCGGTCCACCGTCCGTCGTTTCGGCTGGCCGCAGCGCTTCGCTCACCAGCCGGGAACGGTGCGCCAGTGGCAGCGACGAGATACCGATCTCCTCGACATCCGCTCGGCGCAACGCCGATCTTGCGGAGCAGCTTCGCAAGGCCGAATTGCGGGATGGCCGAGCACGGAGGACCGGCCCTTTGCTTGCGCGACAAGCGACCACGCATCGCTCGTCCAGTGCGTGTCGAGGCCGGGCAGCACCACCGCGCCGTTCGGCAGGCGCGCGATCACCGACAGCAGTTCGGCGGTCGCCGGGATAGAGCCGGTCGAGCCGGCGGCGATCACCGGGCCGAGCTGGCGGATTGCGGGCAAGCCGCGCCGCCTCGGCCCTGATCAGCGCGCTGCGATGCGCCGCCGGGTTGGATTGTTGGCGCTCAGCGAGGACTTCCGGCCAGGCTGCCGTGACGATTCGCAGGAAGTCGAGCGTCACCTGCCACCAGCCGGCAAGATCGCCCGAGACAAGCGCGTCGAGCCTCGCCCAGTCGGAGCCTTCCGTCTCGATCTCGTCCATCAAGGCCGCCAGGTCGCGCGCGAGCCAGATCGCATCCGCCGCCGAGGCCGGCACGACGACCTCTTCCTCGAACAGGGCGGCGACATGGGCGGGCAGCCGGCTCTTCCAGGCGCGCACCAGCGGCGCCAGCAGCAGCAGACGGTCGATGCGAAGCGATCGGCGGCGCAAGATCGAGCGCGGCCGGGCCCCCGCGCTCGAACAGCAGCTCGTCTTCGTCGAACTCGCCGAGCGGCCGGATCGTCGGCAGGATCGCGGAGCGGCCCGCCGGCCAGCTCGACGAACGACGCTGCGCAGCTCGCGCGCGGCGCGACGCGTCGGCACGAAGATGGTGGCGTCGGCAAGCGTCAGCGGATCGCCGTCGAAGGCGAAGCCGGGTACCAGCTCGCCCGCGAGCAGCGCTTCGGCAAGCGTCGGCAGGAAGGGCACGCCGGCCGGAATGGAAAAGACGCGCGGCGGCTCCGGCACGCTCATCGCTTCAGCCAGCGTCCGTCGATACAGCCGTTTCGGCAAGCGGGATCGCGTCCGGCGTGCCGACGGTGATCCACTGACCCTCCATCTCGATGCCGAACAGCCGGCCGGCGGCGATGGCCCGGTCGAAATAGAGGTTGAGCGAATGCGGCACTCGCCGGGGCACGCTGCGAAGATGCGCGGGTGGACGATCGCCGCGCCGGCATAGATCAGACCTTCCGTCAAGCCCGCCGGAGCGCGACAAGCCTGCCGTCGGCGGCGAGCACGAAATCGGTCCTGCCGTTGTGGCCGGTCGCCGATTGCAAGTCCGCCAGCATGAGCAGAATATCCATCCCCGACGGGTCCCATGCAAGCGCCAGCCGTTCGAGATTCGAGCCGGCCGCGGTCGATCCAGAACGTGTCGGCGTTGAGGATGAAGAACGGCTCACGTCCGAGAACCGGCAGCGCCTTGACGATGCCGCCGCCGGAATCGAGCAGTTCGGCGCTCTCGTCGGAAATCACGACCGCCGGCTTCGCCCGGCGCGGCGCACATGCGCGACGATCTGTTCGGGGAAATGGTGGACGTTGACGACTGCCTTGACGACGCCGGCTTCGGCAAGGCGTGTCGAGGCCCCAGTCGAGCAGCGTCTTGCCGGCGATCCGCACCAGCGGCTTCGGGATCGTGTCGGTGATCGGCCGCATCCGCTTGCCGAGGCCCGCGGCAAGCACCATCGCAGCGGTGGGTTTTGTCCCATTGATCACAGAATCGCTCCTCGAGCAACCCGCATTGCGTCATAGAGCGCTCGCGAGTTCGGCGAGCGCCGGATGGGCCAGCGCACGCCGGAGATAGTCCCGGATGCGCGGCAGATGCTTCAGATAATCCGGCTTGCCGTCGCGGCGGTCCAGTCGCACGAAAATCCCGAGGATTTTGGAATTGCGCTGCGCGGCCATGATCGCATAGGCCTCCTCGAAGCGCCCTCGTTCAAAGCTACCCGCTTTTGCCGCGTGCGCGCACATAGGCGTCGACCGTCCGCCTGTTCGATCTCCGGCGGAACGGTCACGCGCGCGTCCAATGGCGAGCGAAGCGACGTCATAGGCTGACGGGCCGATCAGCGCGTCCTGGAAATCGAGGATGCCGAGCCGGTCATGGCCTTCACGGTCATCGCGCCAGATGAGGTTGGGCGAATGGAAGTCGCGCAGCACAAGACCGTGCTCCTTTCCTTCCAGACGGTCGAACGCGGCATTCCAGGCCGCCGCGAAGCCGGCGCGCTGTGCCGGGGTCGGCAGGCTTGCCGAACACCGCCGGCACGTACCAGTCGAGCAGCAGTTCGGCCTCGATCATCATGGCGTCGCGGTCGAAGGGCGGAATCCGATGGAACATGCCCGGCGCTGCCTCGAAGGATTTCGGCCAGGACCTGCCGTGAATTTCCGCCAGCAGCTTCGCCGCCGCCTCGATAGCGCTCGGCGAACGGGCTTGCCCTCGGCCGTCCAGGAAGCTGCCGGAGCCGAGATTCTCGATCAGCAGAAAGCCGCCGTCGAGATCCTGCGCGAAGATCTCGGGTACCGCGACACCGCCCTGCCGCGAGCAGCGCGTCGATCGCGACGAACGCCGACGACCGACTGCGCCGTGTGGGCGATCTCGGCATAAGGTCTGCCGTCGCGCACCGGCGGACCCAGAACCAGCCGCGGCGAGTTCATCAGGATGCAGCGGTGCCGCGTCCGGTCGGGCAACGGTCTCGTAGCTGCGCGCCGAGGCATCGCCGGAAAAATGCGCGCGATCCGCGCGCGCCCATCCCGCCCGGTCGAAGAAATTGCCGCGCCGCAAGCGAGCGCTCGATGCGGTCGATCGCGGCCGGTGGTCCAGCGATCCTCGCATGCCGGCCCTCGCCCTCATGCGAAAGCTCCACGACAATCGCCCCATCGGGAAGCAGCGCCGGCCGCTTGCTCCGGCCATTCGACGATCGCGATGCCGTCGTCTGCCGCCTCGTCGAAGCCGAGTCGTCGAGTTCCGCCGCCGAGGAAAGCCGGTAGAGGTCGAAATGCTGGACGGGAAGCGGCGCCTCGTAGCTCTGGACCAGCGTGAAGGTCGGGCTCGGGACCTCAAGCCCGGGGTCGGCCGGCCAAGGCCCGGATCAGACCGCGCGCCAGCGTGGTCTTGCCGGCGCCGAGATCGCCCTCCAAGCGCAAGCACATCGCCGGGGCGAAGCGCTGCGGCGATGTCCTGGCCAAGCAAGCCGTTGCGCGATCGTCGGCCAGACGCCGTTCCAGTAACGCCTGCTTCATCGACCACCGCTACTCTGCCGCGGCCTTGGCGCGCAACGGGACCATGGGGAACCGGCAGATGACGGTCGTGCCCCGGTCCTTTGCTGATCGATCCGCACGGTGCCGCCATGCAGCTCGACGAAGCTCTTCACGATCGACAAGCCCAAGCCGGCGCCGCGCCGCCGGCCGCCATTGGTGCGCGGCTCGAAGCGGCGGAACACCGTGTCGAGGACCTCGGGCGGCATGCCCGGACCGTCGTCGTGCACGGAGAACTGTACGCCGCCCTCGACCATTTCGCAGGCAGCGTAATGACGCTGCCTTCCGGCGCGTAGTTCGCGGCATTGCTGAGCAGATTGAAGAGAATCTGGCGGACGCGGTTCTCGTCGCCATGGAAGTTCTGCGGCGCCCGCGAAACATCGACGTCGAGCGTGATCGCGTGTTCGCGCAGCCGGTCCGATACCAGTTCCGCCGCCGTCGCTGATCGTGTGATCGATCCGGACTTCGCCGATGTCGAGCTCCATGATGCCGGCGTCGACGGTGGCAAGGTCGAGGATGTCGTTGACGATGGTCAGCAGCACCGAGGACGACGAGCCGATATGGTCGACATATTCGCGCTGCCGCGGCTGTCAGCGGCCCGGTGCCGGGCAGCGTCAGGAGCTCGGTGAAGCCGATGATGTTGGTCAGCGGCGAGCGCAGTTCGTAGGAGACGTGCTGCACGAAATCGTTCTTCAGCTGGTCGGCCTTCTGCAGCGCTTCGTTCTTGTCCTTCAGCGCCCGCTCGACATTGACGCTGTCGGTGACGTCGACGAAGGTCATCATCACCTGGCCGTTGGGCAGATGGATCACGGCATAGCGCAGCACTGTCGCCGTTCTTCAAGCTCGGCCTGGCCGTGGCGGTCGCGGCGCTCGTCGTCGAAGCCGGTGACGGCGGCGACGAACCCGCCCCAGGGACTATCCTCGGCAAGCATGTCGCATACCGCCCTGATTTCCGAAATATGTGTGCTCGGCCGCACGAAATCGGGATCTAGACCCCACAGGCGCGAGAAGGCAGGGTTGGCCAGCCGGACGCGGCCATCCGGACCGAACACGGCGACGCCCTCCGCCAGATTGTCGAGCGTTTCGCCCTGAACGCGCACCGCCGTGTTGTAGCGGCTTTCGAGGTCGATCTTCTCGGTCAGGTTCTCGAACACCCAGGTCACGCCGCCCTTCGGCTGCGGATTGGCGACGACGCGGATCGTGCGGCCGTCGGGCAGATGCCACCAATGTTCCTGCGACTCGACGGCGCGATAGGCGGCCAGCAGGTTCTCCTTCCAGCGCCGCCATTCGGGCTGCTCGGCGATCTTGCCGTCGCTGCGCAGCCGGTCGAGCAGAAGCGCATTGTCCGGCGCGCTCGCCAGGAATGCGTGATCAAGGCTCCACAGTTTCTGGAACGCCTGGTTGAAGAAGCGCAGCTTCTCGTCCGCATCGAAGATCGCGACCGCCGTCGTCAGCTGGTCGAGCGTGTCGGCGTGGCTGCGGACCGTGCGCTCATGCTCCTCGCGTATGGCCTCGACATCGCTCATGTCGGTCGGCGATGCCGGCCGAGCCGCTCGCTGCCGGCGAAATCGGTAACCGCAAACACGCGCCGGTCGCCCTCGATCACGGTCGACAGCGTCTGCTCGAAAACAGGATGCCTCGCCTGATGCCGGGCGATCGCTTCGCGGGCCTGGCGTGCCCAGGAATTCCTTGCCGTCGCGAACGGCGGCATCGGCGCTCTCCGCTTCGACGGCATCGGCGATAGGCGCGGTTGACCCATTTCAGCCTGCCATCGGCGCTGCGCATCCAGAACGGCATCTTCAGCGCTTCGATCAGGCCGAGCATCGTCTCGTAGTCGGCGCGCAAGCCGCTGGTTCTCGAGCTTCAGCCGGGCCTGCGTGCGCTGCGTCTCGGACAGCGATAGGAAGCGCACGATGACATGCGCGGCGCGTCTTGCGGCCCTGAACTTCAAGCGGCGCGCCGATTTGGCGTCTCGACCACCAGGTCGAAGCCGATCGCCCTTCTCGCGCAGCGCCGCGACGGCATGTTCGAGCGCGGCCGCCGAACGCGGCGTCAGCCAGCGGCCGAAGGCAAGGAAGCCGCCACGCTCTTCCGGCGCGCCCGCTTCCGGCGGCAGCGTGCCGATCAGCTCGGGCTTCTTGCCTTGTCGCTCGCCCAGACCACGACGCGCTGGTCGCGCAGGTTGAGCAGCGCTTCGGACGCGCTGGAGCGATGCGTTGAGATCGGCGACGCTGGCCGCGCAGCTCGCACATTCTCGGCGGCGGTCCGTGCCCGCTCGCGGATAAGCCAGATCGCCGAGAGGAGCGCCGCGCCCATGACGCCCGCGAAAACCGCCAGCCTGCATGACCTCGACAGTGCCGACCGAAAGTCCGTTCACGCGGAGTGCCCCGTTGCGCCTGTGCCATCGCGGCGGTCGTCAGTGCCGTCGTGACAGTGAGAGCAGTGCCGATACCGGGATGCAGCGCTGCCGACCCCGCTCGTCGCCACAGCCCCCCAATCCGGGACTTTCGCCGTCCGCTGGAATCCTCGTAGCCGCCGGAATCGGCGTCTCCCGCTTGAAGCGGGCATTTTCCCGGCATGTCTTGTTCCTCTCCGCCGCCGATGCAAGACCGCCTGACGTGCCCCAACGTCCCCCGACCCCGGAGCTTGGGGCGTCGCGAATCACTACACTCTACCTGCTGCGCGAATCGCCGTGAAGAAGGTCGTCCGCGCAAAAACAAAGCCGGGCGAAATGTCAATCGCCCGGCTTCAATATCTTGTAGGCTGCGGGACGATGATCAGTACCGGTAGTGTTCCGGCTTGAACGGACCCTGCGTGCGTCACGCCGATATAGGCGGCCTGCTCGCCTGAAGCTCGGTGAGCTTGGCGCCGAGCTTGTCGAGATGCAGCCGCGCGACCTTCTCGTCGAGGTGCTTGGGCAGCACGTAGACCTCGTTCTGGTACTGGCCGGGCTTGGACCACAGCTCGATCTGCGCCAGCACCTGGTTGGTGAAGGACGCCGACATCACGAAGCTCGGATGGCCGGTCGCGTTGCCGAGATTGAGCAGGCGGCCTTCGGACAGCAGGATCATGCGCTTGCCGTCCGGGAACGAGATCATGTCGACCTGCGGCTTGATGTTGGTCCACTTCAGGTTGCGCAGCGCCGCGACCTGGATCTCGTTGTCGAAGTGGCCGATATTGCCGACGATCACCATGTCCTTCATCGAGCGCATGTGGTCGAGCGTGACGACGTCCTTGTTGCCGGTCGTGGTGATGACGATGTCGGCGGTCGGCGCGGCGTCTTCGAGCGTGACGACCTCGAAGCCGTCCATCGCCGCCTGCAGCGCGCAGATCGGATCGACTTCCGTGACCTTGACGCGGGCGCCGGCGCCCTTGCAGCGAGGCCGACGAGCCCTTGCCGACATCGCCATAGCCGCAGACAACCGCGACCTTGCCGGCCATCATCGTGTCGGTGGCGCGGCGGATGCCGTCGACCAGCGATTCCTTGCAGCCATATTTGTTGTCGAACTTCGACTTGGTGACGCTAGTCGTTGACGTTGATCGCCGGGAAGGGCAGCAGGCCCTTCTTCTGCAGCTGGTAGAGGCGGTTGACGCCGGTCGTGGTTTCCTCGGTGACGCCGCGGATGGCCTCCTTGCTGCCTGGTGAAGAAGCCCGGCGTCGCCGCCATGCGCTTCTTGATCTGCGCGAACAGGATTTCCTCTTCCTCGCTGCCCGGATTGGACAGCACGTCCTCGCCGGCCTCGGCGCGCGCGCCGATCAGGATGTACATGGTGGCGTCGCCGCCATCGTCGAGGATCATGTTCGACGTGCCGCCATCGGCCCACTGGAAGATCTGGTCGGTGTAGTCCCAGTACTCCTCAAGCGTCTCGCCCTTGACGGCGAAGACCGGGATGCCGGATGCGGCGATCGCGGCGGCGGCGTGATCCTGCGTCGAGAAGATGTTGCAGGAGGCCCAGCGGATGTCGGCGCCCAGCGCCTTCAGCGTCTCGATCAGCACGGCGGTCTGGATCGTCATGTGCAGCGAGCCGGAGATGCGCGCGCCCTTGAGCGGCTGCTTCTCGCCGAATTCCTCGCGGCAGGCCATCAGGCCCGGCATTTCGGTTTCGGCGATCTCGATTTCCTTGCGGCCCCAATCGGCAAGCGAGATGTCCTGCGACGAGATAGTCTTTGCCTGCGGCCATTGTCGTGCTCCGATAAAAGGTTGATTCGCCCGCGGCGCGTGGCCGGCAAGCGTGCGCGATTCTGCGACCTGACTAGCAGATCGCGCCTTGCCTCGACAATGGGATATAAAGAAATCTTTATTCGTGCATATGTTGTGCGAGGCCTCGGAGCGTCGGACGTCACGCTCTCCTCGCCGAAGCGCGACGCGATCAGCTGCCTCGAGCGCCGCCATCGCCTGCTCGGCCTCCGGGCCGCTCGGCGGTGACGCGGATGCGAGCAGCCCGGGCTGGCCGCAAGCATCATCAGTCCCATGATCGACGTGCCGCCGACCTGACGCCGTCCTTCTCGACATTGACCAGTGCGTTGAAGCCGCTGACAAGCGGACACGAATTTGGCGGAGGCGCGCGCATGCAGGCCGCGCTGGTTGACGATCTCGAAATCACGCACGAGGGCCTGATGGCCGTCCATGGCTTCTTGGCCGGTCATTTGCTGCTCAGCAGCTGGCTGGCGACATTGATGTATTTGCGGCCGGCGGCCTGCGCCTCGTCCAGCGCCGTGGCCATGTTGTCGGCGGTGCGCACGCTGGACAGCTTGATCAGCATCGGCAGGTTCATGCCGGCGATCACCTCGACCCGGCCGGCTTCCATGACCGAGATGGCAAGATTGGACGGCGTGCCGCCGAACATGTCGGTCAGAATGATGACGCCGGCGCCGCTGTCGGCCCGCGCCACGGCGTCGACGATGTCGCTGGCGGCGCTGCTCCATGTCGTCGTCGGCGCCGATCGCGACGGTTTCGAAGTTTTCCTGCGGGTCCGACGACGTGCTCCACGGCGTTGCGGAATTCCTCGGCCAGCTGACCGTGCGTCACGAGCACGAGTCCGATCATTCTGCGTTGGCTCCCGTCATGGCCCTTCATGGGCGCATCGTTTTGTGACTGCTCTTCCGGCTGTCCGGGCGGCAAGAGCGCTATCTTGTCGACGCGCGGTCCGTTGACAAGCCCAAATCTGCGACGGGATCGGCCAAATTGACGCATTTCGCAGCATGCCAGATGCGGCCGTGCCTTCAGCGCGAAGGGCGGCAGCGACAGGCGTGCCGCCACGGCAAGCAGCGCCGCCTGTCATGTCGCCGGTCGGCGAGCGTCAAGGCACGGGACGCTGCAGCCTGCCAGCGTTTCGGTCCTTTCCTCCGGAAACCGCTGCGCTGCGCGTATCGGGAACCAGCCTCACGAGCAGGTCGACAACCATCACGGCCTCGAATGCAATCGGCTGCGGGCCGAGTCCCGTAGACCTCCACCAGACCGGCGATCGCGTGCGGAGCGCCGGCAAACAAGGCGGCCGCCTCGACCGTCCAGCAACACCTGGTCGTCGCGACAAGCCGCGCAAACAGCCCCGCTCGGCCGAACATGATCGATCAGCGCAGAGCGCAAGCGTCGTCTTGCCGGAGCCCGACGCTCCGGCGATCAGGACGCCGCGATCACCGAGCACCACGGCTGTCGCGTGGAGGTTGCGTTCCTGCACCGGCTACAGCCTCGGCCGGAAGCGTCACTACGAAGCGCGCGCCGCGGACCTCGCCCGGCTTGCCGCCCGGGATGTTCTCGGCCGTCAGCGTGCCGCCATGCGCCTCGACGATCTGCCGGCTGATCGACAGGCCGAGGCCGGAATTCTGGCCGAACGCCTCGCCGGCCGGCCGGTCGGTATAGAAGCGCTCGAAGATGCGGTCGATGTTGTCGGCGCGGATGCCCGGGCCGTTGTCGTCGACGGTAACGATGATCGAACTTGCCGGCGCGCGACAGGTTGATCGCTGATGCGGCCGGTCTCTTCCGGCACGAAGGAGCGGGCGTTCTCGATCAGGTTGGTGATGACCTGGCCAAGCCGCAGGTCGTGGCCCAGACACGAAGTAGCCCTTGGCGCCCTGCGGCAGCTTTGCCGACCTTGAAGTCGATCTCGACCTTCTTCCTGTGCCGCGTCCGGCGTCGCGCGACACCGCAGACCAGGTCGCCGATGAACTTCTTCAGGTCGACGCTTTGCGGCGTCCTCGCGCGCCAGTTCGGCATCGAGCCGCGAGGCGTCGGAGATGTCGGTGATCAGCCGGTCGAGCCGGCGCACGTCGTGCTGGATGACCTCCATCAGCCGGCTGCGCGAGCTTTCGTTCTTGGCGAGCGGCAGGGTCTCGACGGCGCTGCGCAGCGAGGTCAGCGGGTTCTTCAACTCATGCGTGACGTCGGCGGCGAAACTCTCGATCGCCTCGATGCGCGCATAGAGCGCATTGGTCATGTCGCGCAGCGCCGACCGACAGATTGCCGATCTCGTCCTGGCGATCGGAGAAATCCGGGATCTCCTCGCGGCTCTTGACGCCGCGGCGCACCCGAACCGCGGCGGCGGCCAGCCGGCGCAGCGGATTGGCGATGGTCGAGGCGAGCAGCATCGACAGGACGCACGGTGACCAGCGCCGCCACGCCGAAGACGCGCAGGATCGCCCTGCGCTCGGCGGCGACGATCTTGTCGATGTCGCCGCCCTGCGTCGACAGCATCAGCACGCCGAGCACGGCGCGGAAGCGCTGGATCGGGCACCGCGACCGAGACGATCTGCTCGCCCTGCTCGCTGATGCGCACCACCGTCGAGGGCATGCCGGTCAGCGCGTTCATGACCTCGGGAAAGGCCGCGCCGTTGCCGCCCGGCTGCTCCTTGTAGACCGGCAGGTCGGTGCGGCGGAAGAAGCTCGGCGACGAACTTCTGGACGCGCTCGAGGACGCCGGCTCTTCCTCCTCGACCGGCGGCAGGTCGTAGCGCAGGATCTGGCCGCGCGAATAGAGATGGCGCGAATCGAGCAGCAGATTGGCGTCGCGGTCGTAGATGCGCGCGCGCGTGCGGGTCGGCGAGATCAGCCGCCGCAGCACCGGCGCGACGCGTTCCGGATTGATCGGGAAATCGAGGCTGTCGAGCTGGTCGCGAGCCGGGCGCCAGGCTCTCGCCGGCCTGCAGCTCGAGCAGCTTCTCGGGATCGATGCTGATCGAATCGGTCTCGACCGTCGCCGAGGCGGCGATCGCGCCGGCGATGATCTCGCCCTGCGTCATCAGGCTTTCGACGCGCGCCTCGATCAGCCCGTCGCGGAACTGGTTGAGATAGAGGATGCCGACGACCAGCACGCCGAGCGCGGCGAGGTTGAGGAACAGGATGCGCCGCGTCAGGCTCGAGAAGATGTAGTGGCCGAGGAAGCGCTGCAGCCGCACCGTCAGCCGGGCCAGCAGCGCAGGCGACAGCCGCGGCCGGCCGCTTTCGCGGCGGCCGCCGGCTTCTTTGAGCTCTGCTTCAATGGCCATTTGCAAGATCGTCCCTGGCGACGGCTCACGCCTCGCGGAAACCGGTAGCCGACCCCATACAGCGTTTCGATCATGTCGAAATCGTCGTCGACCGCCTTGAACTTCTTGCGCAGGCGCTTGATGTGGCTGTCGATCGTCCGGTCATCGACATAGACCTGCTCATCATAGGCCGAATCCATCAGCGCGTCACGGCTTTTGACCACGCCGGGGCGCTGCGCCAGCGAATGCAGGATCAGGAACTCGGTGACGGTCAGCGTTACCGGCTCGCCCTTCCAGGTGCAGGTGTGGCGCTCCTGGTCCATGACCAGCTGGCCGCGCTCGAGCGAACGGGCCTGCTGGTTGGGCGTCTTGGCCGCCGCTTCGCGGGCGCTGGCGCGGCGCAGCACGGCCTTCACCCGCTCGACCAGCAGGCGCTGCGAGAACGGTTTGCGGATGAAGTCGTCGGCGCCCATCTTGAGGCCGAACAGTTCGTCGATCTCGTCGTCCTTGGAGGTCAGGAAGATGACCGGCAGGTCGGTCTTCTGGCGCATGCGGCGAAGCAGCTCCATGCCGTCCATGCGCGGCATCTTGATGTCGAGGATGGCGAGGTTCGGCGGACGCGCCGACAAGCCCTTCCAGCGCCGACGCGCCGTCGGTGTAGGTCTCGACGCGATAGCCCTCGGATTCCAGTGCGATCGAAACCGAAGTCAGAATGTTGCGGTCGTCGTCGACAAGCGCGATCGTTGCCATGTCAAGCGGCTCCCTCATGAGCGGGTGTCCCTTCCTGCTTCAAGAAGGGGCTATTGGCGGACAAATTGAGTACAAAATGTGGCACGGTCTCTCGTCAATGTCACGGACCGGTATTGGAGGCCGCCTCCCGAAGATGCCATCTCGGAACGAACCGGGCAACCGTTTGCGTTCGCATTCCTCTTCCGCCGGAAGCCGGGCCGCGCTCCACATATAAACGATTTAAACGGATTTCAAAATCTTTAAATCGATTAATGATTTGAAATCACTCGGCTTTTCTGTTTCTGACGATGCAGTGCCTGGTCGCTGATGGCCGTCCGGGGCGATGATCTATGGACACGAGCCGGTGCCAAAGGGAGCAGGCATGAACGAGATCGGCAATCGCAATCCGGCCTAGCGGGATCGACGCGTCCGGACTGACCACCACCGGCACGGTCCACTACAATCTCAGCGAGGCCGCGACTTTACGAGGAGGCGATCCGGCGCGGCGAGGCACGGCTCACCGCGCACGGCGCGCTCGTCGCCGACACCGGCCAGCACACCGGCCGCTCGCCCAAGGACAAGTTCATCGTCCGCGACGCGCCGACGGATGACGCACGGTCTGGTGGGACAACAACAAGCCGATGTCGCCGGCGCATTTCGACGCGCTGCTCGCCGATTTCCGCGCGCATGCGCCGAGCAGGGACCTGTTCGTCCAGGACCTGATCGGCGGCGCCGATCAGCGCCACAGCCTGCCGACGCGGGTCATCACCGAATACGCCTGGCATTCGCTGTTCATCCGCAACCTGCTGATCCGGCCGGCCGCCGCCGAGCTTGCGAAGCTTCGTGCCGCGAGATGACGATCATCGACCTGCCGTCCTTCCGCGCCGACCCGGCGCGTCATGGCACGCGGACGCGAAACGGTGATCGCCGTCGACCTGACGCGCATGATCGTGCTGATCGGCGGCACCGCCTATGCCGGCGAGATGAAGAAGGCGGTGTTCACCGCGCTCAACTACCTGCTGCCGGCGAAGGGCGTCATGCCGATGCACTGCTCGGCCAATGTCGGGCCCGGACGGCGACGCGGCGGTGTTCTTCGGCCTGTCGGGCACCGGCAAGACGACGCTTTCGGCCGATCCGTCGCGCACGCTGATCGGCGACGACGAGCATGGCTGGGGAGCGGACGGCATCTTCAATTTCGAAGGCGGCTGCTACGCCAAGACGATCCGGCTGTCGGCCGAGGCCGAGCCGGAGATCTTCGCCACGACGCGGCGCTTCGGCACGGTGCTGGAAAACGTCGTGCTCGACGACAACCGCGTTCCGGACTTCGACGACGGCAGTCTGACCGAAAACACGCGCTGCGCCTATCCGCTGCGACTTCATCGCCAATGCCAGCACGACCGGACGGGCCGGCCACCCGAGAAACATCATCATGCTGACCGCCGACGCCTTCGGCGTGATGCCGCCGATCGCCAGGCTGACGCCGGCGCAGGCGATGTACCACTTCCTCTCGGGCTACACGGCCAAGGTCGCCGGCACGGAACGGGGCGTCACCGAGCCCGAGGCGACCTTCTCGACCTGCTTCGGCGCGCCGTTCATGCCGCGCCATCCGTCGGAATACGGCAACCTGCTGCGGCGGCTGATCGCCGAGCACGGCGTCGACTGCTGGCTGGTCAACACCGGCTGGACCGGCGGCGCCTACGGCACCGGCAGGCGCATGCCGATCAAGGCGACGCGCGCGCTGCTGGCGGCCGCGCTCGACGGCTCGCTCGACCGATGCCGAGTTCCGCACCGATCCGAATTTCGGCTTTGCGGTGCCGGTCGCGCGTGCCAGGCGTCGACAGCGCCATCCTCGATCCGCGCGCGACCTGGGCCGACAAGGCCGCCTATGACCGGCAGGCGAAGCGGCTGGTCGGCATGTTCATCGACAATTTCGCCAAGTTCGAAGCCCATGTCGACGCCGCGGTGCTGAGCGCGGCTCCCGCGCATCCAGACTGGCCGCCGAGTAGCGGAACGCCGGTCGGCACGGCCCGCTGCGCCGGGCCTTTTCTTTGTCGCGCGACGCGTCATCTCTGTCGACATGAGCGCGGACGACATCATCATCGCCGACGAGGCGGTCATCCATCGCCGAGGACGACCTGGTCGAGAACTTCATCCGCTCGTCCGGTCCTGGCGGCCAGAACGTCAACAAGGTCGCGACCGCCGTGCAGCTGCGCTTCGACGCCAGCAAACGCGGCGGGCCTGTCGGAGCGCGTGCGCGAGCAGACGTATAAGGCTCGCCGGCCAGCGCGCGACCAAGGACGGCGTCATCGTCATCGAAGCCGGCCGCTTCCGCACGCAGGAGCAGAACCGCGCCGACGCCCGCGGCCGGCTGGCCGCGCTGGTCGCCAAGGCCGCCGAACCGCCACCGAAGCCGCGCAAGAAGACCAGGCCGTCGAAAGGCGCGGTCGAAAGGCGGCTGAAGACCAAGGCGGGCCGCTCGACCGTGAAGAAGCTGCGGGGCAGGGTCGAAAACGACTGAACGCGCGGACAGCGCATCCTTGCCGCTGATTGTTTGGCGGCAGACGATCGGAACCATAATGCAAGTTCTTCCAAAAGGCGTGCGCCACATGCCCGGCTACCTCGGCCGCGACGAACAGGAGGCACTGGTCGAGGACATCCGCCAGGTGGTGCAGGCCGCACCGCTTTACGTGCCGACCATGCCGGGCACCGGCAAGCCGATGAGCGTGCGGATGACCAATTGCGGCAGCGCTCGGCTGGGTGCACCGACAGGGAGCGCGGCTACCGCTATCAGGCCACGCATCCCGAAACCGATGACGCCATGGCCGCCGATCCCGGAACGATTGCTCCACCTCTGGCGCGAAGTCGCCGGCTATCCGCATCCGCCGGAGGCCTGTCTGGTCAATTTCTATTCGGAAACCGCCAAGATGGGCCTGCATCAGGACCGCGACGAGCAGGACTTTGACGCGCCGGTCGTGTCGGTGTCGCTCGGCGATGCGTGCCTGTTCCGCGTCGGCGGGCAACAAGACGCGAGGGCAGGACGCTTTCTTTCAGGCTCGAAAGCGGCGACGTCGTCGTGCTGGGTGGCGAGGGGCGGCTCAGCTTCCACGGCGTCGATCGCATCTATCCGTCGACCTCGGCGCTCCTGAAAAACGGCGGGCGGATCAATCTGACGCTCAGGCGCGTGACTAAAGCGCGTCACGACGAAACGGATTTATGCGACGCGCGTTAGGCTATTGTTTCTGTGCATGTCGTTGTCCCAAAACCGCTGCGCACTTTTGGGCGACATGCAACAAGCCGGCGTGAGCGTGCTTCACAGCTTCCTCAGCGCCACCTCCTCGACCAGATGATCAGCCCCTTTGCGCAGGATAAGATCGGCCCGCGGCCGCGTCGGAACGATGTTTTCCTTCAGATTTTTCAGATTGATGTTGCTCCACAGGCCTTCGGCGATCGCCTTTGCTGCGTCCTCGGACAACTGTGAATAGCGGTGGAAGAACGATTCCGGGTTGCGGAACGCCGTCTCCCGCAATTTCATGAACCGCGCGATGTACCATTTGTGGATCAGCTCTTCCTCGGCATCGATGTAGATCGAAAAATCGAAGAAGTCGGAGACAAACGGTACTGCCTTGCCGTCATGCGGCAATTCCCGTGTCTGCAGGACATTCAACCCCTCGAAAATAAGGATATCGGGGCGGTCGATGGTGACGAACTCGCCCGGAACGACATCGTAGGTCAGATGCGAATACACGGGCGCGCGCACATTCCTCTGGCCTGACTTGAGGCCCGACAGAAACCGCAACAGAGCGCCGACGTCGTAACTGTCCGGGAAACCCTTGCGCTCCATGAGGTTTCCGCGCCGCAGCACTTCGTTCGGATAGAGAAAGCCGTCCGTGGTTACGAGGTCGACCTTGGGGCTTGAGGGCCAGCGGGCGAGAAGCTCCTTCAACACGCGCGCGGTCGTCGACTTGCCAACGGCCACCGACCCCGCCATTCCGATGATGAAGGGCGTCTTGATGGCATCGTTGACGTTGAGGAATTCCTTGCGCTGGCCGAACAGCCGCTGGCTCGCCTCGACATGGGCCGAAAGCAGGCGCGACAGCGACAGATAAATGCGCCGGACCTCTTCGAGGTCGATCGGATCATAGAGGGAACTCAGCCGACGGACCTCGTCCGCCGTCAGGGTAAGGGGAGTATCGGCGCGGAAGCGCGCCCAGTCCTGCGCAGAGAAAAATCGATAGGGCGAGTACTTTTCGGTGGGCACAAGCTGGTCCATCAAACTCACCCTTCGCGCTCTGGGAGCGGACGCTCCCGACCGCGGGAAGCCTTTTCGGCCAATCCCGAGCGCGCGGTCCGTCGTTCGAGCTCATCGAGAACATCCGACAGCGGAACACCGGCGATCGCCAGGACCACGAGCCAATGATAGACAAGGTCGGCACTTTCCGAAACGAGCCCTTTGGCATCCCCCCTGATCGCCGCGATCACTGTCTCGACAGCTTCTTCGCCGAGTTTCTGCGCGGCCTTGTCCATACCGCGCGAGAAGAGCTTTGCCGTCCAGGAGCCGGCATCGCCGGACCTTGCGCGTTCCGCAATGATCCGTTCGAGATCAAGGAGGGAAAATCCTGTCATTATCGCCGTTTATGACGGTTGAGCGGCGAAGTCGAGTCGCATCGGTAGGCCGGCTTTCGCCATATGCGCCTTCGCCTGCGCGATCGTGTAGGTGCCGAAATGGAATATCGACGCGGCTAGAACAGCACTGGCGTGGCCGTCGCGAATACCGGCAACCAAATGGTCGAGATTCCCGACCCCCCCGGAGGCAATCACCGGCGCGCGCACCGCGTCCGCCACTGCGCGGGTGAGGGCAATGTCGTACCCCGCCTTCGTGCCATCCCGGTCCATCGAGGTGAGCAGGATCTCGCCTGCGCCGAGGTCCACGACCCTGTGCGCGAACTCGACTGCATCGATGCCTGTGCGCTCGCGGCCGCCATGGGTAAATATTTCCCAGCGACCGGTTTCGCCGGTCGCTGAAACCATCTTGGCATCGATGGCGACGACTATGCATTGGTTGCCGAATTTATCGGCTGCCTCGGCGACGAAATCCGGATTTTTCACCGCCGCGGTGTTGATCGAGACTTTGTCGGCTCCCGCCAGCAGCAATTTTCGGATGTCGGCGATGTGGCGTACCCCGCCGCCGACCGTCAGTGGCATGAAACACTGCTCGGCTGTCCTGGCAACCACGTCCAGGATTGTGTCACGGTTGTCCGACGAAGCAGTGATATCGAGGAAGCAGAGTTCGTCGGCACCGGCCGCGTCATAAGCCCGCGCCGCCAGCACCGGATCACCGGCATCGACCAGATCGACGAAGTTGACCCCCTTGACGACACGGCCGTCCTTGACATCGAGACAGGGAATCACGCGGGCCTTGAGGGTCAACGGACGGCCTTTCCTATCGATCGCGCGTCCTCGCCGCTGCGCGGCTGCGGTCGGCGCGGGCGGTCCTTGACATCGAGACAGGGAATTACGCGGGCCTTGAGGGTCAACGGACGGCCTTTCCTATCGATCGCGCGTCCTCGCCGCTGCGCGGCTGCGGTCGGCGCGGGCGGTCCTTGACATCGAGACAGGGAATTACGCGGGCCTTGAGGGTCAACGGACGGCCTTTCCTATCGATCGCGCATCACCGCAGCGGGACTGGATCATAGCCGCCCCTCGAACAGCCCCGGCGCCGGTTTTGCTTCGCCGCGCAGGATCGCCAAAGCTTGGAAAGGATCAATCCGCCCATCATAAAGCGCGCGCCCGCAGATTGCTCCCTCCAGTTTTGTTACGTCCGGCATGGTCATGCGAACAATATCGGCGAGCGAAGCAAGCCCGCCCGAGGCAATGACAGGGATTGATACGGCGTCTGCAAGATCGATGGTCAATTCCCAGTTTATGCCGCTCAGCACGCCGTCGCGGTCGATGTCTGTGTAGATGACGGCTGCCACGCCCGCCCCCTCGAATCTCCTGGCCAGTTCGATCACGTCGAGCTTTGACGTCTTCATCCAACCCTCGACCGCGACCTTTCCGCGCCTGGCGTCGATGCCGACGGCGATCCTGCCGGGAAACTTCCTGCAGGCTTCCTTGACCAGATCGGGGTTCCTGGCCGCGACCGTACCGAGGATGACGCGGGCGAGGCCCCTTGCCAGCCACGCCTCGATATGGGCAAGGCTACGGATCCCGCCTCCGAGCTGAACTGGACTTCTGGTTGCTTTCAGAATCGCCTCGACCGCGGCACCATTGACGCTTTCGCCGGCAAACGCACCGTTCAGGTCCACGACGTGCAGCCATTCGAAGCCCTGCGTTTCGAAGGCCTTCGCCTGCGCTGCCGGATCGGCGCTGTAGACGGTCGCCTGGTCCATGTCGCCGAGCTTCAGGCGAACGCAAGCGCCATCCTTGAGGTCGATCGCGGGAAAAAGGATCACGGCTTCCACCTCAGGAAATTGCCGATGAGGGCGAGGCCGAGCGTCTGGCTCTTCTCGGGATGGAATTGCGTTCCGGCAAGGTTGTCACGCGCGACGGCCGCCGCGACCGGACCGCCATAGTCGGCGGTTGCCAAAACGTCGCCCGGCCTCGCCGCATCGAGATGATAGGAATGCACAAAATACGCATGGAGCCCGTCCGGGCCGGTAGGAATTCCCGCAAAAAGCGGGTGCTCGCGAACGACATCGATGGTGTTCCAGCCGATCTGGGGAATCTTCATCGCGGGGTCGTTCGGTTCCATCTCCATCACGTCGCCTGCAATCCAGCCGAAGCCTCGGGTTATCGCCTTTTCCAGACCGCGCTCCGACATAAGTTGCATGCCGACGCAAATACCGAGAAAGGGTCGCGCCTTGTTCACCGCGACCTCTTCGATCGCCTCGACCATGCCGGGAACGGCATCGAGGCCCGCCCTGCACTCCGCATAGGCGCCGACACCTGGCAGCACGATGCGATCGGCCGTGCGCACCCGTTCAGCGCTTGCCGTCAATTCGATACGAGCGGTGATGCCTGCTTCGCGCGCCGCACGCTCGAAGGCTTTCGCCGCCGAGCGCAGATTTCCGGAACCGTAGTCAATGATGGCGACGTGCATTTCAGGCCTTGCCCGGATTCAGAAGAAGCCCGAGCGCGGGACCGGGAGCAGCCTTGCGCATGCGGCCCTGGACCGGCGCTGCCGCTTGCGGCTCGGCATTGATTTCCAGGCCGGAACCGGCTTCGACAAAGTAGCGTGTTTCGGCGTCAACCCCGCGTTCGGCTTCGATGATGCCCATTTCCCGCCAGCCTCGACGCCGCAGCGCTGCAATGCGCAGGGCGGCTCCTTCAAGCCCTGCATAGAGGGAAACCAGCAACGACAGCGCCGGCGCGGTAGCCGCGAAGCCGGTGACATTTCCAAGCGCGGCCAGCCCGACAGTAGCCGCCAGGGCGAGCGCCGCCTCAATCCAAAGGCGATGCCAAAGAAGCCATAGAACGGGCAGGAAAAACGCGGTCAGCGCGAAGCCGTCGCGAATGAAGACTGTATTCTCCGCTTCGCCCTTCCCGGCTCCTCGCGCCGGCTCCATCACGACGTAACTGGCCATCGCACCACTATCCGCTCAATGTGCCCTTGGTCGACGGGATCGCCCCCGCCTGGCGTGGATCGCGTTCGATAGCGGCGCGCAGAACGCGTGCCACGGCTTTGAAGCAGGTTTCCGCAATGTGATGGTTGTTTGCACCGTATTGGTTGGCGACATGCAGCGTAATCCCGGCATTGTGCGCCAGCGCCTGGAAGAATTCGCGGACGAGTTCGGTGTCGAACGTGCCGACCTTCGGCGAGGAAAAAGAAACATTCCAAACCAGGAACGGACGGCCGGACACATCGACCGCCGCGCGCGTCAGCGTCTCGTCCATGGCAAGGTCCAGCGACGCATAGCGGGCGATGCCGCGCCGCTCGCCGAGCGCCTTGGCGACTGCCTGGCCGATGGCTATGCCGGTGTCTTCCACCGTGTGGTGATCGTCGATGTGCAGATCGCCCTTGGCCTTGATCGTCATGTCGATCAGCGAATGGCGGGCCAATTGCTCGAGCATGTGATCGAAAAAACCGATGCCAGTGGCAATGTCGCATCGCCCGGTGCCGTCAATATCGACGGACACGCTGATTTCGGTCTCCTTCGTTCTGCGGGTGGTGCTCGCCGCGCGCTTTTCTGTTCCGGATGCCATTGATCCAACTTTACGATGTAGGTTCAGACGAGCGTGCCTTCTATCAGTATGGCACGACGAAAAAAAGCCGGCCCACAAATTCCAGGGCGTGCCGGCCATTCGGCTTGGATTGCAAACGTCCCGCCCATGCATACATATGTCGGACCAATCTCACGGGATGCGTTGTGCGGAACGCGATCCCGCAACATCGGAGCAGCAAATGGCGGGCGAATCGACCATGCACGCAACGACGATCGTAACAGTCCGCAAGGGCGGCAAGGTCGTGATTGCCGGCGATGGCCAGGTAAGCCTCGGCCAGACCATCATGAAGGGCAATGCGAAGAAGTTGCGGCGCATTGGCAAGGGCAATGTCATTGCCGGCTTCGCCGGCGCGACTGCCGACGCGTTCACGCTTCTCGAACGCCTTGAAGCCAAGCTTGAACAATATCCGGATCAGTTGACGCGCGCGTGCGTGGAACTCGCCAAGGACTGGCGCACCGACCGGTATCTGCGCCGCCTCGAGGCCATGATGCTTGTGGCGGACCGCAGCGTCACGCTGGCGCTGACCGGCACCGGCGACGTATTGGAGCCCGAGCACGGCGTGATGGCGATCGGCTCGGGCGGAAACTATGCCCTTGCCGCAGCCCGCGCACTGCTGGACTCGGAAATGGATGCGGAAGAAATTGCCCGCAAAGCGATGCAGATCGCCGCTGACATTTGCGTCTACACGAACCAGAACGTCGTGATCGAAACCCTCGATGCCGCCTGATTCCACGACGAGGTACGGCTTCAGGCCGGTCACCGATGCGGACCTTTCCATGATCGAAGGCTGGTTCAAGCAGCCGCACATGATGGAGTGGTGGGGCGATTCGGAGACTGAGATCGCCTCCATACGAGATCATATGACCAGCATCTCCGTCGAACCCCTGATCATCGAACTGGATGGCGAGCCGATCGGATATATCCAGACCTACGATCCGCATCTGGAGGATGACCATCCCTATAACGACCAGCCTTTCGGAACGCTCGGCATCGATATTTCCATCGCCGTGCCGGAGCTGGTCGGCATCGGCCATGGCTCGGCGATCATGCGCCGGTTCACGGAGCTTCTGTTTGCAGAAGGCGCGCCGCGCGTCATCATCGATCCGGACCTGGCCAACAATCGAGCTGTCCGCGCGTATGAAAAGGCAGGGTTCCGCCCGCTGGGCGAAAGGACATCCGAATACGGCCACGTACTTTTGATGGCGCGCGACAGGGAAGAGCCAATCGCATGACGGCCGCAGCAGGGTCGGGCACGGCGAGGTTGCGCTCGCGATGGCCAATGACGGGCCTTGTCGTGGCGGCGGCACTTGTCGTCTTGCAGGCCGTAATCCTCGCCTGGATGGGCCGCACGCTGATTTGCACTTGCGGGACCATCAAGCTTTGGCATGGCGTCGTGCAGAGTTCCGAGAACTCCCAGCATATTTCAGATTGGTACAGTTTCTCGCATATCATCCACGGCTTCCTGTTCTATGCGGCTGCGCGCTTCCTGTTTCCGCGTTGGTCGCTCGCCGCGCGGCTGGCGCTGGCTGTCGCCGTAGAGGGCGCGTGGGAAGTGCTTGAAAACAGCAGCTTCATCATCGACAGATATCGCGAGGGTACCATCTCGCTCGACTACTACGGCGACAGCATTGTCAACTCCGTTTCCGACACGCTGATGATGATGCTCGGCTTTGTCATGGCCGCGAGGCTTCCTATATGGTTCGTCGTAGCGCTTGCGCTTTTTATGGAGATTGCAGTCGGCGCTGTCATCCGTGACAATCTCACCCTCAACGTAATCATGCTGCTGCATCCCTTCGAGGCCATTCGGCAGTGGCAATCCGGAACTCTCTGAACCATGACCACATTCTCTCCCCGTGAAATCGTATCGGAGCTCGACCGCTTCATCATCGGCCAGAAGGACGCCAAGCGCGCGGTGGCAATCGCGCTGCGCAATCGCTGGCGGCGCCAGCAGCTCGAAGGCCAGATGCGCGAAGAAGTCATGCCAAAGAACATTCTGATGATCGGCCCGACGGGGGTAGGCAAGACCGAGATTTCGCGCCGGCTGGCGCGGCTTGCGGGGGCACCCTTCATCAAGGTCGAAGCAACGAAGTTTACGGAAGTCGGCTATGTAGGCCGCGATGTCGAGCAGATCGTCCGCGACCTCGTCGAGGTCGCTATCGGACTGGTGCGCGAGAAGATGCGCGAGGACGTCAAGGCGCGCGCGCACTTGAACGCCGAGGAGCGCGTGCTCGAAGCGCTGGTCGGCAAGACGGCGAGCCCGGCAACCCGCGACAGTTTCCGCAAGAAGCTGCGCGACGGCGAACTCGACGATAAGGAAATCGAGATCGAGGTGGCCGATACCAGCACCGGCGGCATGCCCGGTTTCGAGATACCGGGTATGCCCGGCGCCAACATCGGCGTCCTAAACATCAACGAAATGTTGTCCAAGGCCATGGGCGGCAAACGCACCAAGACCATCACGACCACGGTGCGCGACTCCTACGCGCAGTTGATCAATGACGAGTCCGACAAGCTGCTCGATCAGGACGAGGTGGTCCAGAAGGCACTCTCGTCGACCGAGAACGACGGCATCGTGTTTCTCGACGAGATCGACAAGATTGCCGCGCGAGACGGCGGTGTCGGCGCCGGAGTTTCCCGTGAAGGCGTGCAGCGCGACCTGCTGCCGCTAGTCGAGGGAACGACCGTGGCTACAAAGTACGGACCGATAAAGACGGATCACATCCTCTTCATCGCCTCGGGGGCGTTCCACGTCGCCAAGCCGTCCGACCTCCTGCCCGAACTGCAGGGCCGGCTGCCGATACGCGTCGAGCTCCGAGCACTGGAGAAGGAGGATTTCCGCCGCATTCTGACCGAGACCGAAGCGAGCCTGATCAAGCAGTATATCGCCCTGATGGAAACGGAGGGCGTCAAGCTGGAATTCACCGACGACGCCATAGACTCGCTTGCCGGCATAGCGGTCGATCTCAATGCCAGCGTCGAGAACATCGGAGCCCGGCGACTGCAGACTGTGATGGAACGCGTTCTTGATGAAATATCGTTCAATGCCCCCGACCGCTCCGGCCAGGCTGTTACCATCGACGCCGAATATGTGAGCAAACACGTCGGCGATCTTGCGAAGAACACAGATTTGTCGCGTTTCATCCTTTAAGAGCCGGCATCGGCCCTGTTGCTCCGATGCCGCGCCACGGGATTGCCGACTGCAGGCTGCAAGCCGAACCCTCGACTTCGCCTCGGACATTGCCTAGGTTGCGCGGCTGTCATTTGTTTGGAAATACACGATCTTTCGGAACGGATGCCGTTCTGGATCTGGCTGGATACAGTACGACGGCGCATGAAACGGTCTATCTTATTCCTGTTATGTCTTTTTCTTTCGCCCGGATTGGTCCAGGCGCAGCCGGCCAGCTTGGTACCGGCCGGCAACCGCTACCCGCATCAGCCCGATGTGCCCGGCGCCTCGGCAAAAAGGACCGCGGCCAACAAGACCAGTTACGAGGCCAAGTACCACAAGGTCTACACACTGCTCAAAGAGGATCGCTTGTTGCAGTCGAAGATACGGGAAGTCGCCGCCGCTTACGGTATTGATCCCATACATGTCGTTGGCGCCATTGTTGGTGAGCATACTTACAATGTCGACGCCTACGACAGGCTGCAGACCTACTATGTAAAGGCGATCTCGTATCTGGGGAACGAGCTCGCTTTCCGTTACGCCGGCGAAGACGTCGCCGACTTTGTCTCCAGGCCGCAATTTGCACGGTGCGCCAGCGTCGGCGGCAGCTACGAAACCTGGAACTGCCGCGAAAGCGTATGGAATTCATCGTTTCGTGGCAGGACCGTCGACGGCAGGAGCTATCCCGACGACCGGTTCAGCGCAACGTTCTTCCAACCATTCTATGCCGGCCAGACCTTCGGCATCGGGCAGGTCAATCCGCTGACCGCGCTTGAAATGAGTGATCTGGTAAGTCAGGTTTCGGGACTGCCGGAACTCGATGCGCGCGAACCGCAACGGGTCTACCAGACGATCATGGATCCAGACCTCACCTTGCCTTATGTGGCGGCGACGGTGAAGAAGGCAATCGACGCTTATCGAACCATTGCCGGTTTCGACATTTCGCAGAATCCCGGAATCACGGCTACGCTCTACAATGTCGGCGATTGCGAAGCCCGAGCCCATGCGCTGAAGGACGAGAACCAAAGGCGCACAAGCGAAGGCCTGGAACCGAGATTCCCTGAGGAAAACTACTATGGGTGGCTGGTGAACGAGAGATTGACAGAACTTCGCACGCTATTTTGAGAATTCGCCTGCAGCGGCCCGGCTTTTTCGTTCAATCGTCATTTCGCTTTTGATTTAGGCATATTCTCGTCCAAAAGTCTGTCGATGTTTTGGGGATCATGCTGTGAATTCTGCGACCTCCCGAGTGCGACCTTCAGCCTTAACGCAAGCTCCTGGATGTCGCTTTCGTCGAGTTGCGAAATTGCTTGCGAAAGCAGGTTGACGAGCTCGGCGGCGTTCGGGGACAGATTGGACGTGTCGATGACAACGCGCGGCAGAGACGTTTGCGCGAGACGTTCCATTTCGTCGGCCTCGTCCCAGATAATGTTGAAATAGCCGATTACTTTCTGGACCATGGCCCAGCTGGGCCTGCCGCGGTGTCCATGCTCCAGCGCCGAAAGATATGCCGGGCTGACGTTCATGGCAGCCGCCATGTCCTTCTGCGAAGCACCCTTGATGCGCCGCAGTTCACGCACTTTCCGGCCAAATGGTGTCATGGCGAGGTCCCTCCGCCGCGGCGCCGCAGCCGGACATAGAGTGCGCCCGCTCCGCCATGCTGGCGTGCAGCGCTATCATAGCTGCTTACCATCATACGGAATGAAGGCGTCGCCAGCCAGCCGGGGACGGCGCGCCGCAAAACGCCATCGCTGCCGAGTGACGATCCCTTGCCCGTGATAACGAGAACATAGCGGAGGCCCTGCGCCCACGCGCGATGGAGGAAGGATAGCAGCAGCATGTGCGCCTCTCCCTGCGTCATGCCATGAAGATCGACCCGGCCGTCGATCTGCAGGCGGCCTTTCGAAAGCTTGTTGCGCGTCGGTGCATCGAAAGGGTGGTGATGCGGCCTTTCGTTGCGCGCCGGTGCCGCAGCTGCCAGGCCGCCCCGGTCAGGCGGGTCTGCAGCCGGCAAAAGTTCCAATGCCTCGAGGACGCTCGACGCGGCCTCCGAAAGCACCGCCGCTTCCTTGCCCTTGAGAGGTCTGGCTGTTCGCGCCACACGGCTCCAGATGATGCGATCCTCTTCGCTCAACCTTTTCTGCGACGGCGGGGTCATCTCGAGAAACCGGGAAATATCGGCTTTGGTACAAGGGCGAAGAATTCGGCCGGATGGCGTATCACCCCGGCGATTTCTCCCGCCGCAAATCCCGATCCGGTGAACAGATCGCCGCGCGCAGGCCCGGTGATCGCCGAGCCGGTATCCTGCGCGATCATCAAACGCCCGAAAGGCTCGCCATCGCATGCGGTGAGCGACGGGGCGTCGATGAAGATGGGAGTCCCGAACGTGTGCAGCATCCGGTCTACCGCCATGGAGCGGCCTGGCGTCAAGGGAACCTTCGCCGCCGCGATCGGTCCAAGCGCAGGGTCGTTGACTGGCGCCTCGCGAAAGAAAATGAAGGAACGGTTCTGCCAAAGGATTTCGTTGACACGATCGGGGTTCGCACGCAGCCAGCCGCGTATCGACTGCATTGTCACCTCGGCAGGTGGAATTTCGCCCATATCCGTGAGTATGCGGCCCGGTCCCGAAAAACGGTGGCCGGATTTCGCGGCATATGTCACCCGCTTCACCTGACCGTCCGTCATCATGAGCCGTGCCGCCCCTTGGACATGGATGAAGAACACATCCACAGGGTCGGCCAGCCAGGCGATTTCCAGATTCCGTCCGGCCAACGCGCCTTGCTCGATTTGCCTTCGATCGAAGAACTCGACCGTTCCGGAGGCCGTCCGGCGTGCGAACGCGAGATAGGGATCGAACCCCGGCGGCCGGTTGCTGTCGTCGATATCGATCAGATTCGCAGGGCGCGCCAGCAGCGGAGACCGGAAATGCGCCGTCCTTATGGGGGAAGCCTCGGCTTGCGGTTCGTAGAAGCCGGTTACGAAACCACTTTCGTCGTTGTCGCAGCAAATCCTGCAAGGCACAAAATGAAGTTCGAAGAACTGGCGCGCTTCATCCTTCGTCAACGCTTCGCTCGAGCGCGCCGCAGCATAGGAATCCGCGAAAGCTGCAAAATCCAGGCCGAGGCTACCCGACCGATAGGGCTTGGCGAGCACCTGAAAAGCCGATCGGCGGAAGGCCGAATACGCTTCATCGAGCGCGTCGGCGTGCCACCCGCGCAGCGCGCCCCAAGGCACTTCACGAAAAAGTGAAGAAACGGGTCGGACCCTTTCTGGAAAATCCCATGCCGCAACCACGGCCGGGTTCAGTCCTCGGCCTCGGTAGCTACCAGCTTCCAGTTCGGATCGCGCGAGCGGGTGTCGCGGGCGAACGTCCAGACGTCCTTCACTTCGGCGACGGTCTCGGGATCCCCCTCGACCACATCCCCGGCGAGGTTGCGGGTTGCGGATATGAGTTCGCTGACGATCCGCAGCGTCACATGCGCCTCGTTTCCTTTCATTTCGGCCGAGACGATATCTGCCTTGTCGATGCCGACAAAGGACGACTGGATCTTCTCGGAGCGGTTCTCGCGTTCCGCAATCGCGGCGACAAAACCGTCATAGACTTCACGCGAGAGCAGGTTCTTCAGTGCTTTACGGTCGCCGTCGGCATAGGCCATCACGATCATCTCGTAGGCCATCTTTGCGCCGTCAACAAAACCCTTGGGGTCAAACGACGGGTCGGCGTCCTTGATCGCACGCAGCCCCTTGTTGAGATCGGTGCCAGGCCGCGCGAAGGCGTCGATGGATTTGTAGCTTTCGTCGGCTTCGCCGCCGGCTCGCTTTCGCGGAAGAGAGACCACATTCTCGGAGGCAGGGCTGCCGTCCTTGTCGCGTTTGCGGCCGGCGGTGAATGGATCAAAGGGCGGGCGCTCGTTTCCAGTACGGCGCCCAAGCACATTGCGCAGCTGGAAAAAGATGACCACCGCCGCAACGAGGAAAAAAATAGTGCCGAAGTCAAAGAATTCCATTTGTCCGCCAATCAATCCTTCGCCCCGCTACAGCGCCGCGCGTCCTTTTGGACGCTCAAAGGACGCTGTATTCTTCCGCATCGTGCTTTCCGAAAATCGATTCCGATTTTCGGGCCGATCGGTAGACGGGTCGATACCGCGCGCCGAGCGGCATGCGCCCCATTCAATTCCTCAGTCAAGCATATAGAACGCATACGACTATCATTCAAATCAAAGGCGCGAATACCTATCTAACGTGCGGGCGAAAACGATCGCTCGCTAAACCTCTCCAAGACGAAGAAACCCCGGCATTGTCCCCCTTTTCCTTGCTCTTTCTGGCGCTTCCCCTCATTGAGATCGCGGTTTTCGTGATCGTTGGCAAGGAGATCGGCGTTCTGCCGACGGTCAGCCTCGTCGTGCTGAGCGGCATCGCCGGTGGAATTCTGCTGCGCATACAGGGGCTTGGCATTCTCGCGCGCATCCGGCATCAGATCGAGGCCGGGCAAAATCCCGGCCGCGAACTCGCGCACGGCGTCATGATCGTCGTCGCCGGAATGCTGCTTTTGATTCCCGGCTTCGTCACGGACGTCCTCGGTATCCTTCTGTTCATCCCGCCGATCCGCGATTTCGGCTGGCGCCTGGTCAAGAGCCGCATCACCGTGCATCGTGGCTTCGGTGCGGACGCGTGGACACCTCCCCCGGACAGCGGCAAGACCATCGATCTAGACGATGGCGATTATTCCAGGAGCTCGGGTTCAAGATCGCCATGGCAGGGCCTCGGCAAGGATTAGCGTTCCCTGGGCTTGCGGAGACGGGTAAGTTCAGAACCGGCCAAACTTGTCATGCCACCGTCTCCATGCTAGCGAACGCGCGACTTTGAAATGAGAGGATTCCGGCCCATGGCCAAGAACGACGAAGCGCCTTCAGGCGCCACAAAAACCGGCAACGGCGCCCAGCCCATGCTCAACGTGCTCGCGCAGTATGTGAAGGACCTTTCTTTCGAAAGCCCCGGCGCGCCGAATTCCCTGCGCGGCCGCGACAAGGCGCCCGGCATCAATATCAATGTGAACGTTAATGCCAACCCGCTTTCCGACAAGGAATTCGACGTCAATCTGACGCTCAGCGCCAAGGCCGGTTTTGACAAGGACGTGCTGTTCAATGTCGAACTGGTCTATGGCGGCGTGTTCCGCATCGAAGGGTTTCCGCAGGAGCACATGCTGCCGCTGCTTTTCATAGAATGCCCCCGCCTGCTCTTCCCGTTCGCGCGGCAGATCATCGCCGAGGCCACCCGCAATGGCGGCTTCCCGCCGTTGATGCTCGATCCGATCGACTTCACAAAGATGTTTCAGCAGAAGATCGCCGAGGATCAGGCGAAGGCCAAGGTTCAGGTCAGCTAATGCATGTCGCCCAAAAGTGCGTCAGCGGTTTTGGGATAACGACATGCACGAAAACAATAGCCTAAAGCGCGTCGCATAAATCCGTTTCGCCGCCACGCGCTTCAGAGCAATTCCAGTCTCTGGCATGACGCTGCAGCCAATCGCCGGCGCTTGTGATTGCCGAAGCCCTCCCTGCATTGTCATCCTTGGGCTTGACCGGCTTGACCCTGGGATGACGCAGAGAAGGACGTTTCTACTCCGTGCTCAGGCAGTCTCCAAGCGGTTCCAGATGGCGTTGCCGCCAAGTTCCGATACCAGCGCGGCGTGCGCGGCTCTTTCACGTTCGGTCAGCCGTGGCGGCAGTAGCCGCGGACGTGTCCCGATCGCCAGGTCGACGCCGTGCAGTTGCAGTTGGCCCGGCGCCGGCTGGACGACGATCTCCAGACTGAGCGCGGCCTGCTTGCCGCCGATGAGTTCTATGTAGACTTCGGCAAGGAGCTCCGAATCAAGCAAGGCGCCGTGTTTGGTACGGTGGCTGTTGTTAATGCCATAGCGGCGGCACAGCGCATCGAGCGAATTGGGACCCATTGGATGCTTGCGGCGTGCCAGCGCCAAAGTGTCGACGACCCGGGCCTGCTCGATCGCCTCTTGCCCAAGCCGGGCCAGCTCCGCATTGATGAAACTCATGTCGAAGCCGGCATTGTGCGCAATCAGCCTGGCGCCATCGATGAAATCCAGAAACTCGGCCGACACCGCTTCGAAGGTCGGCTTGTCCAGCAGCTGCGCATAACTGATGCCGTGGACGTCCAAGGCCTCGGCATGAATGGTCCGTCCCTGCGGGTTCAGATAATGGTGGAAAATGCGGCCCGTCGGAAACCGGTTTACCAGTTCGACGGCGCCGATCTCGATGATGCGGTCTTCCCGCGCATCGAGACCTGTCGTTTCCGTATCAAAGACGATTTCCCGCATCGAATCACTCCGCGACCCGAGCATGCATCGCGGACAGTAGTCCAGCAAGCTCAGCCGCCGGTCTCACACTGCGCAACCAGCGTTTCAATGATGCGATGCACGTCGTGGCGGGCGGCTTCCATGCCGTTTCCTGTATCGATGATGAAGTCGGCCTGTTGGCGCTTTTGCTCGTCCGGGATCTGTCTGGCGAGGATTGCCTGAAGCTTTTCTTCGGTTACGCCCGGCCGTGACAGGACGCGCTGGCGCTGTACTTGCGGCGCCGCCGTAACGGTCGCGACCTTGTCGACGCGTTTTCGGCCGCCGGTCTCGAAGAGAAGCGGAATGTCGAGGACAACAAGCGGCGTTCCCCTTGCGCGGTGAGCCTCGACAAACGCGTCGGCATCGGCCTTGACAAGCGGATGGACAATCTCTTCCAGTTTCTTCAGGGCTTCGACATTGCCCACAACGGCCTGCGATAGCTTGGCGCGATCCACGACGCCTTCGCTGACAGTGCCGGGAAACGCCAATTCGACAAGAGGAGCAGCCGCTCCGGCATAGAGCCGGTGCACGGTTTCATCGGAATCGTGCACCGGCACGCCTGCTTCCGCGAACATTTTCGCCGTTGTCGACTTGCCCATGCCGATCGATCCGGTCAGGCCGAGGATGATCACGAGCGCCTCTCTACATCCGTCACCAAAATCTCGCGGAGTTCTCCGGTAACCCGCGGCCGGACGCCGAACCAACGTTCAAAGCCGGGAACGGCCTGATGGAGCAGCATTCCGATGCCGTCGACGGTTTTCAGGCCGCGCGCGGCGGCGGCGGCAAGAAGCGGTGTCTGCACGGGCACATAGACAATGTCGGTCACGAGCGCGTTGTCGGGCATGCGGGTCAAGTCGGCCGCCACAGTTCCCCAGCTATCCACGCCCGGAGGCGTCGTATTGATGAGCATATCGGCATCCCCGAGCAGTTCGGGGAGGGCCGCCACCCCATGTGCGGAAACGCCGCCACCAAAGCGGTGCGACAGCGTGGTCGCCCGACCGACCGTACGGTTCACGATACGGATGTCCGCGATGCCGCGATGCCGCAGCGCGAACACCACTGCGCGGGACGCCCCACCTGCCCCCAAAACGACAGCCCGCCGCGCCTCTTGCCAGCCCGGCGCGCCGATATCCAGGTTGGCTGCAAAGCCGTAGGCGTCGGTGTTGCCCCCGTGAACCGCTCCTTCCTCCAGCCACAGTGTATTTACCGCACCAATGAGTTCGGCGGCCTCATCGCGGCGGGAGACAAGCGAATTGGCTGTCTCTTTGTGCGGGATCGTAACATTGCCGCCAGCGAATCCACTGTTACTCAAACCTTGCAAGAACTGCGGAAACTGTTCGGGAGCCACGTCGACCGCGTCATAGCTGCCGGAGATCCCGAACTGGCGAAGCCAGTACCGGTGAACCAGCGGCGACCGTGAATGGCCAATCGGATGACCGCAGACGAATGCCTTTTGCGGCCGTTCAGCCATCGATCGCTCCCTGATCGCGAAGTGCAGCAAGCAACGGTATCAGCGGAACCCCGACAACCGTGAAATAATCGCCCGCGATTTCTTCGAACAGCTGAATGCCTTCGCCTTCGACCTGATAGGCCCCCACGCTCGACAGCGCTTTCGCACCTACCCGTGCAAGGTGCCGGCCGATGAACCCCGGATTGAGGTTCCGCATGGTCAGACCGGCCACCGCCACGTGGCGCCATAGCGTTTCACCATTGCGGACAAGCACGACCGCGCTGTTCAGGTGATGTGTGCGGCCCGAGAGCCTCAGCAAGTGCCGCCGCGCGTCTTCCATGTCGACCGGTTTGTGAAAAATCCTGTCGTCGAGCGAAAGCGTCTGGTCGCAGCCGATAACCAATGCATCCAGATAACGTGCGCTCACCTCTTGAGCCTTCGCTTCGGCGAGAATAAGTGCGACATCCTCGGGCGAAACCCCACTTCCCTCCAGCGGCGCCTCAACGGCGCGCTCGTCGACCGCAGCCGGTATCGCTTCAAAGTCAACACCCGCATTTTCCAGCAGCATTCGCCGGAACGGGCTGCCCGATGCAAGGATGATGCGTATTGTCATGCTGTCACGCCCGCCGCTTTTGATGAACCGTGCTTCTATCTCTTTGATCAAGCATCGGATTTTGCCAAAAACAGTTCCTAAATTCGCGGCCGATGGTCTACCGCGCCTTGCCGCGCAGCGCAACAATGGCCGCCGCTGTTTCCTCTATGGAGCGGCGGCTCACGTCGATCATCGGCCAGCCGTGCCGCGTGCATATCTGCCGGGCGTAGGTAAGTTCTTCGGCGATGTTGGCCCGGTCCACATAGCTCTGTGCATCGAAACCAGCCGTAGTGCCGAGCAGCCGGTTCTGCCTCACATGCGAGATCCGCTCTGCCGTTGCTATCAGCCCGACGATCAGCGGTTTCCTGGCCGAGACAAGACTGTCAGGCACCGGAACACCGAGCACAATCGGGATGTTGGCAGTCTTGATGCCGCGGTTTGCCAGATAGATGCTTGTTGGTGTCTTCGACGTGCGCGAAATGCCGATAAGCACGATCTCGGCATCCTCCACATCGGCAGGCAGCTGCCCGTCATCATGCTCCATTGTGAAGTTCAGGGCATCGATGCGTCGAAAATATTCAGCATCGAGTACATGCTGCGCGCCGACACGGCGTCCCGCGGGCGTTCCAAGATAAGATTGAAAGACCGCAAGCACCGGTTCAAGCACCGAGACGCAGGGAAGGCCCATCGCCGCGCTTCGCTCGTCGATCATTCGCGCCAGTTTTTGATCGACAACCGTGTAGAGGACAATCCCCGGCTCCTCGTCAATGTCCTCGAAGACCTTCATCAGCTGCTTTTCCGTACGGATCAGCGGATAGATATGCTCGATTGCTCGTGCATCCTTATACTGCGACGAAGCCGCACGGCCAGCCGCCAGCAGTGTCTCGCCCGTCGCGTCCGAGATCAGATGCAGATGGAAGAAGCTATGTGGTTTGTTCACACCAGTTGGCTCCCGCCTGTGACAAATTGTGGACAAGGCGCGCTACGCCGCACCGCGCCCGGCAGCGACTGTATCAAAACGTCGCTTGTCCACAATTCGATCGTCCGTGAAGTCTGAAACGGTGTTGTGGAGAATAACGGGAATCGCCTCCGCCGGGCACAGCACGCTTCATGACGGTGCAGGTTGATACACTTTTAAACCATTGAAATATAATCATAAATGTGTCTTTTCCCCACAGTTCCAGTGCCTTTGTCCGCGACCGTGCGTCAATTGGCTGTGTCGGGTTCTGGCCGCCCATGTGAAAAAGTGCGAATTCCCGATTCCAACAAACTCTTAGAATCAAAAACAACTTTCTCTATAGATATTTTATTTAATAGATCCTGCGGAGCGCGAGACGACATGACAAAGAAACGTGTAGTGATCGACGTGCTCAACGGGCAGAGCGTGTTCCCGCCGCCCGTCTGGATGATGCGGCAGGCTGGACGCTACCTGCCCGAATATCGCAGGACACGAGAGAAGGCAGGGAGCTTCCTGGACCTTTGCTACAATCCGGATTTGGCGGTGGAGGTGGCGTTGCAGCCGATCAGGCGCTTCGGCTTTGATGCTTCCATCCTGTTTTCCGATATCCTGGTCGTGCCGCATGCGCTTGGCCGCGACCTTCGCTTCGAGGAAGGGCAAGGACCACAGATGCAGCCGATTGAGGCCGAGGAGATCGGCGGTCTCGACGGAACGCGGTTTCACGAGCATCTGGCTCCGGTCTACGAAACGGTCGGCCGGCTTCGCGCGGAGCTGCCTGCGGAAACGACGTTGATCGGCTTTTGCGGTGCGCCGTGGACAGTCGCGACCTATATGATCGCCGGCCACGCTACGCCGGATCAGGCACCGGCGCGGCTCTTCGCATTTAGGCATCCCGAGGCGTTTGCACAGTTGCTCGATATTCTGGCGAAGCATTCGGCCAGTTATCTTATCCGGCAGATCGAGGCTGGAGCAGACACCGTCCAGATATTCGAATCATGGGGAGGCGTGCTGGACGAAGCCTCTTTCGAAGCGCATTGCATTCGTCCGGTCGCACAGATCGTGCAGCGGGTGCGGACAGCATATCCGGATGTGCCCATCATAGGGTTCCCGAAAGGGGCGGGCAGGCTGTACGACGGCTATAGGGAAAAAACGGGAACTGCCGTGCTTGGGTTGGACTGGACGGTGCCGCTGGAGCAAGCGGTCGCCCTGCAGGCACGCGGAGCCGTGCAGGGCAATCTTGACCCGATGAGGCTGGTCGCAGGCGGCAAGGCGCTGGAAGATGGCGTTGCGCGTATTCTGGACTCGCTGGGAGGTGGGCCGCTCGTGTTCAATCTGGGACACGGCATTACGCCGGATGCGCCAATCGAGCATGTCGAGATGATGCTGGCGCTTGTGCGGGAAGCGCGACAGTCATGAGGGAGAAGGCGGTTGGCGGCGGCGGGCAAGCGAGTGCGGTTCGTCGGGCTTCGGTGGCGATCGCAGTCGTCGTCGCAGGTTTCACGGCGCTGTTCCTGCTTGCGCCGGCGGCATTCTATCCGTGGGCGAAGGCGATTCACGTGATAGCGGTGATGTCGTGGATGGCGGGGATGCTCTATCTGCCGCGGCTTTTCGTCTATCACGCGGAGGTTGATAGAACGTCGGCGCAATCAGCGACCTTCAAAATCATGGAGGGCCGGCTTCTGCGCGCGATCATCAATCCGGCGATGATCGTTGCGTGGATGTTCGGGCTGTGGCTTGCGTGGACGGGATTTCAATTCACTGGCGGCTGGCTGCACATGAAGATAGCGGCCGTAGTCGCCCTGTCGGCGGTGCATGGCTATTTCGCCCGGGCGGTGCGATTGTTTGCCGAGGATCGCAACGACAAATCGGCACGTCACTGGCGCATAATGAATGAAGTGCCTACATTACTGATGGTTGCGATCGTGATCCTGGTGATTGTGAAGCCGTTTTGAGCTCAATCACAAATGCCGCCTTGCTCTTTGCAAAAGGCGGCGATAAAAGACAGCTCCCTCCTCGGCACACGCGTCTCCTTTCGTTCCTTTCCCGATCGAGTCCGACGCACATCGTTATACGCCGTTTTTTCCCTTCTGAATCCAAAGTCCACCCCTATGCAGGAAATGAAACTTCAAGAGCTCAAGAGCAAGAAGCCGACGGACCTTATTGCCTTTGCCGAATCGCTCGAGGTCGAAAACGCCAGTGTGATGCGCAAGCAGGAGCTGATGTTCGCGATTTTGAAGAAGCTCGCGTCGCAGGAAGTGGAAATCATCGGTGAAGGCGTGGTGGAGGTGCTGCAAGACGGGTTTGGTTTTCTCCGGTCTGCCAACGCCAACTACCTGCCCGGTCCCGACGACATCTACATTTCTCCTTCGCAGATCCGGCGATTCTCGCTGAAAACCGGTGATACCGTTGAGGGTCCGATCCGCAGTCCGAAGGAAGGCGAGCGCTATTTTGCGCTATTGAAGGTCAACACGATCAACTTCGAAGACCCGGAGAAAATCCGCCACAAGATCCATTTCGACAATCTGACCCCGCTCTATCCCAATGAGCGGCTGAGGATGGAGACGGGCAATCCCGCGACGAAGGATCTGTCGGCGCGGGTCATCGATCTTGTCGCTCCGCTTGGCAAAGGTCAGCGCGGCCTGATCGTCGCTCCGCCGCGGACCGGCAAGACTGTGCTGCTGCAGAATATTGCGCATTCCGTCACGGCCAATCATCCGGAGTGCTACCTGATTGTTCTCCTGATCGATGAACGTCCGGAGGAAGTGACGGACATGCAGCGGTCCGTGAAGGGCGAGGTGGTTTCGTCGACCTTCGACGAACCGGCGACGCGGCATGTGCAGGTCGCGGAAATGGTAATTGAGAAGGCGAAGCGGTTGGTCGAGCACGGGCGGGATGTCGTCATCCTGCTTGATTCAATCACGCGTCTCGGCCGCGCCTACAACACCGTAGTGCCGTCATCTGGCAAGGTGCTGACCGGCGGTGTGGACGCCAATGCGCTGCAGCGGCCGAAGAGGTTTTTCGGCGCGGCGCGCAACATCGAGGAAGGCGGGTCGCTGACGATTATAGCCACGGCGCTGATCGACACGGGCAGCCGCATGGATGAGGTTATCTTTGAGGAATTCAAAGGCACCGGCAATTCCGAGATCGTGCTCGACCGCAAGGTTGCTGACAAGCGGATCTTCCCGGCGATGGACATTCTGAAATCGGGCACACGTAAGGAAGACCTACTGATAGCCCGGCAGGATCTTCAGAAGATCTTCGTGTTGCGGCGTATCCTGGCACCGATGGGAACGACGGACGCGATCGAGTTCCTGATCGACAAACTCAAGCAAACCAAGTCGAATACGGATTTCTTCAATTCCATGAACACGTGATCCGCGGCTGCTTTCAAAGCAGCTTGCGTTTTAGCGCCCTATCGAGTTCGACCGAATCGGTGATGACCGGCAGGCAGACTTGCCCGGTGCACAGCCAGGCACCTGCCGTGGACGTGTCGAAACGGACGCCACCTGGTAGGTTGGCGTCGGCAGCGTTCGAGCCGACGTCAAGGACGATGTCGACGCGGCGCGGATCGGGATTGCGATTTGCGACGACCAGCAAGCTCGGGCGATCGGGCCGGGCGACGATCACCAGCTTTACCGGCATCAATGCTAGCGCGCAGGCGTTGAAGATACCCGCTTGGCCATGACGTTGATTGAGTGCGCGGCCAAACGCGGCCTCGGCGACCGCCCACGTCTTCTGCTGGAGAGCAGCGTCGCCGGTCGCGGTGGCGGTTCTGTGCATTGCTTCGATGATCAGGGCGGTCGCCGAGGGTGTCGCCTCGTCGACATCTCCTCGGATGCGCACCGGCACGTCCTGGCAGTCGGATGCGGTAAGGAAATATCCCGAACCGGTGTCGTCGCCGTACCATTTGTCGAGTACGGAGATGAGTTTAACAGCCCGTTCGCGGTAGGCGGTATGTCCGGTGGCTTCGTAGAGCGCGATGGCCGCATTGCACAATGCTGCATGGTCGCTGGCCAGTCCCGGAAATGATCTCCGCGATCCGAGGATAGAGTGTGGCAGCCGGTTATCATGCGCGCCGGACTGGATGCAAAAGTCAAAAGCTTCCTCTGCGGCGACGATCCAGTCCCGGCGCTCAAAGGCCCGGCCGGCACCGGCGAGCGCGGTGATGGCAAGGCCGTTCCAGTCGACGAGCACCTTGTCGTCTCTGCCTGGGCGGGGCCGGCGGTCGCGGGCGGCGAGCACTCTTTCCCGCAGGGGCTTCAAGACGTCGTCCGGTATCGAGGCATCGTCCGAAGGCCGGTGGATGACCGGCTTGCCTTCCCAGCCATCGGGGGCCGCAAGGGCATACGCCGCGAAGAAAGCGTCGGCGTCGTCACCGAGAACGTCCGCCAGCTCCGATCGAGTCCATGTGTAGAAGAGTCCCTCCACTCCCTCGCTGTCGGCATCGAGGCTGGAGGCGAAGCCGCCGCCATCGACCCGCATTTCGCGCAGAAGCCAGGTGATGGTCTGTTCAATTCGATCCCGAAACGATCGATTGCCGCTTTCGGCTGACGCCCATGTGGCCAGCCGGATGAGTTGAGCGTTGTCGTAGAGCATTTTTTCGAAATGCGGGATCAGCCAAGAGGCGTCTGTAGAATAGCGGCTCAGGCCGCCCCCGATATGATCATAAATTCCACCGTTCAACATGTGGCGCAGGCTGTTTGTGACCGCGTCGCGACAGGCGGCATTCCCAGTGGCGAGCCAATTGAGCCAAAGCGCTTCCATGAATGGTGCATTGGGGAATTTCGGTGCACCGCGCAGGCCGCCCTGCTCTCGGTCGATCATGGCGAGGATGCTGTCTGCAAGGGCAGTCAGGCTCTGCTGCTCGATCTGGGAGGGAGCATGTGTGGCTGAAAGCTGGGCCCTTACGTGGTCAGTAAGAGCGATGGCGCTATGGTTAATGCTTTCTTTCTTTTCGTTCCATGCCTGATCGATGGCCTCGAGAACCTGGTTGAAACCGGGTCGACCATAGCGCGCCTGTCTGGGAAAATAGGTTCCGCCCCAAAACGG
This sequence comes from uncultured Alphaproteobacteria bacterium, assembly GCA_963813315.1. GTDB lineage: Bacteria > Pseudomonadota > Alphaproteobacteria > Rhizobiales > Rhizobiaceae > CAWEYO01. The sequence goes on from CAWEYO010000020.1 coordinate 101,981, forward strand.
GTTCCCTTCGGGTGTAAGGAACATGGTGAGCGGCCAGCCCCCTGCTACGCCAGTCGCGTGGAGCGCGGCCATGTAGATCTGGTCTATATCGGGACGCTCCTCGCGGTCGACCTTGATATTCACAAAGAGCCGGTTCATGAGAACGGCGGTTTCCGGATCCTCGAAGCTCTCATGGGCCATGACATGACACCAATGGCATGCAGCGTATCCGACTGAAAGCAATATGGGCCGGTCAAGCTCCCGGGCCTCGGCAAGCAATTCCTGTGACCACGGTCGCCAATGAACGGGATTGTCCCGGTGCTGTTGCAGATAGGGGCTGGACTCGTTGGCGAGCAAGTTTGCAGGTGGCAAGGGCACAATCGCTGTCCCGGCGGTTGGACGAAAGAGTGAACCTAGGCCGGAGGCAGGGCAGGGGCAAATGATATTCCGGGAATCCATCTATGCGCTTTCGAGCGGGCGACTGCCGGCAGGAGTTGCCGTTGTTCGCCTGTCTGGCCCTCACACGAGGTCGGCTCTGGACGTCTTGACTGGATCAATACCGCCGCCGCGCGTGCTGCGGCGTTGCGCAATACGCGCAGGCAATGGCGGTGTGCTTGACCAGGGCCTTGCCGTTTTCTTTCCGGGACCGGCGAGCTTTACAGGGGAAGACTGCTGTGAACTCCATTTGCACGGTGGCCGCGCCGTGGTGGCGGCGGCGCTCGACGCCATTGGCCGGATCGAAGGCTTCAGGCACGCTGAGGCGGGCGAATTCAGCCGCCGCGCGTTTCTGAACGGCAAGATCGATCTTACGGGCGCTGAGGCGCTCGCGGATCTGGTTTCGGCGGAAACCGAGGCGCAGCGGCGGTTTGCACTGTTGAACGTGTCGGGGGCGCAGTGCGAGCTTTATGGGAAATGGCGAAGCCGGATCATCCATGCCCGCGCCATGATAGAGGCGGAGCTCGACTTTGCCGACCAGGACGATGTTCCCGGATCGGTGTCGAATGCGGTGTGGGCGGACGTGCGTGCGATGATAGCGGAGATTCGCGGGCATGTTGCTTCCTACAGGCGGGCTGAGATCATTCGCGAAGGCTACAAGGTTGTCATTATCGGCCCGCCGAATGCAGGAAAGTCCAGCCTGCTGAACGCGCTCGCAGGTCGGGATGTTGCCATCGTGACAGATGAACCAGGAACGACACGGGATCTCGTGGAGGTCACGCTCGATCTCGACGGGATCAAGGTGACGGTCATTGACACTGCCGGCATCAGGGAACAAGCCGGACGCGTTGAAGCAATTGGGATCGAGCGCGCGTTGCAGTCGGCCGAGTCTGCGGACTTTGTGCTGCAGCTGGAGGAGATAACGGCCCCAACGCACAGCCGCATCGTGGCGAGCGCGTCGAACTATCTGCGTGTTGGAACCAAGAGCGATTTGTTGAGCGGCGCTGGTGCTGCTGGAGCATACGATCTGGCGGTTTCAACCCGCACCGGGGCCGGGCTTTCGGAGCTGCTTGAAGCGATCAGCGAAAGGGCTGCGGCTGCTGCGGGCGGAATGGGGGAGGCGCTGCCGTCTCGGCTCCGGCATGTCGAATTGCTGCGACGATGCTGCGAGGAGCTCGAACGTGCGGTAGGGCAGCCGCCGTCTGCGCTTGAATTGAGCGCGGAGGATTTGCGGAAGGCGAGCGAAAGCCTTGGCCGGATCGTTGGCGCAGTCGACGTCGAGGATTTGCTTGATACGATTTTTTCGGCGTTCTGCATTGGCAAATGATTCACGTGAAACATCGCCGTTGAGGCTTTCACCCTGATTCACGTGAAACATTGCGGTGCAGGCTCGTAAGAGATGAGCGTCCTCTTGAGTCCAAAAGGACGCGCGGCGCAGCGTTGTTTCACGTGAAACAGTTCCTGGTGCTCTGCGCTGCCATTCTTGACTTCGAACAAGGATGGGCACATGTGATCACGCAACTATGAGATGGAATATGTGATGCGAGACAGCTTCGATGTTGTTGTCATCGGCGGCGGACATGCCGGATGCGAAGCAGCCTCAGCGGCGGCACGCGCGGGCGCGAAGGCTGCGCTGGTTACATTGGGCTTCGATACCATCGGTGCAATGTCCTGCAATCCGGCCATCGGCGGCCTGGGTAAGGGGCACCTTGTGCGTGAAGTTGATGCCCTCGACGGCCTGATGGGCAGGATCGCAGACGCGGCGGGAATTCAGTTCCGGCTTCTCAATCGCCGCAAAGGTCCGGCGGTCCGTGGTCCGCGTACACAAGCTGACCGCAAGCTGTACAAGCGATGGATGCAGGATGCGATCCGCGCCCAGCCGGGTCTCGATGTCATCATCGGGGAAACTGTGGACATCGACCTTCAGGACGGTCGCGTGTGCGGGGTGCGGTTGGCCGACGGGCGGGCGATAGCATGCGGCGCAGTTGTGCTCACCACGGGGACATTCCTTCGAGGGCTGATCCATATCGGTGATCGGAAGATCCGAGCCGGCCGTATCAACGAAAAGGCATCCTTCGGGCTTTCGGAGACAATGACGCGTGCTGGCTTCCGTCTCGGGCGACTGAAGACCGGCACCCCTCCGAGGCTTGACGGGCGCAGCATCGATTGGGGTGCCCTTGAGATGCAGGCGGCGGACGAACATCCGGTCCTGTTTTCGCTTATGAGCGACAGGGTCGCCAACCCGCAGATCGAATGCGGAATCACGCGGACAACCTCGGCGACCCACGCCGTTGTCAGGGAGAATCTCAGGCGCTCGGCCATGTATTCAGGATCGATCGAAGGTATCGGGCCGCGCTACTGCCCCTCGATCGAGGACAAGATCGTCAAATTCGGCGATCGTGAAGGTCACCAGATCTTTCTGGAACCGGAAGGGCTGGACGATGACACGGTTTATCCGAACGGCATATCGACGTCGCTGCCGGAAGATGTCCAACGGGCCATGCTGAAGACGATCCCCGGACTGGAGCGGGCGACCATGACCCAGCCGGGGTATGCGATCGAGTACGATCACGTGGATCCGCGCGAGCTCGAGGCGACGCTCGAGACACGACGTGTGCAAGGTCTCTTCCTGGCGGGGCAAATCAACGGCACCACCGGATACGAGGAAGCAGCGGCGCAAGGAATTGTGGCCGGACTGAACGCCGCACGGAAGGCGTCGGGCGCGGACGGTGTCGTGCTTGGGCGGAGCGAGGCCTATATCGGCGTGATGATCGACGATCTGGTGAATCGGGGTGTCAGCGAGCCTTACCGGATGTTTACGTCCAGGGCAGAGTTTCGCCTGTCACTGCGCGCGGACAATGCCGACGAGCGACTCACTCCAATGGCAATGCAACTCGGCATTGTGTCGAAGGAACGTGCTACCCGCTTCTCACTGACTGGGGCGAGGCTTGACCGGGCGCGGGAAGTGGCGAAATCTTTGGCGCTCACTCCTAACGAGGCGATAGGCTACGGGCTCGAGGTTAATCGTGACGGCATTCGGCGATCGGCTTATGAATTGCTGGCGTATCCTGGCATCGACGTCGAGCGGCTTGCCCGTGTATGGCCGGAGTTGAGTGCGCTGGACCATAAGACTGTGGACGCACTCGAAACGGAAGCGCGCTACGCCGTTTATCTGGATCGCCAGCAGGCGGATGTGGCGCAGATGCGCGTCGAGGAGGCAAGGCTCATACCCGATGGTATCGATTTCGCGGATGTTCCGGGTCTTTCAAATGAACTCAAGCAGAAGATACACAATCGACGGCCGCGCTCGGTCGCCGAGGCGCAGCGTATCGATGGCATGACGCCTGCCGCGTTGGCCATCATAGTGGCGCGGATTCGCCATTTTGAAAGCGTAGACCGCCGCGGTGCAGCGTGATTGCGAAATCCTTCGAGGTCCTGCAGGAGGCAGCCGGGCAGGTTTCACGTGAAACATTCGAGCGGATTCTGTCGTTTGAGCAACAATTTCTGAAGTGGGCAGCGCGAATCAACCTGTCAGCCTCGTCGACGCTCGGCGAGACGTGGAGCCGCCACATTCTGGACAGCGCGCAACTTGCCCGTATCGCGCCGGCAGCGAAGCGATGGCTCGACGTTGGATCCGGCGGCGGCTTTCCCGGTGCAATCATTGCATTCCTGCTGATGGAGCGCGACGGCGCCTGCATCGATCTCGTCGAAAGCAACCGAAAAAAGGCAGCGTTCCTGCAAGCAACGCTTGGCCAGCTCAAGGCGCCGGCGCGCATACACGCCCGGCGAATCGAGGACTGCCACACCGTCATAGCGGCACCCGAAGTCATGACCGCCCGTGCCTTGGCCCCGTTGCCGAATCTGCTTGCGTTGAGTTCACCGTGGCTCTGCGCCGGTGCAGTGGGCCTTTTTCACAAAGGCCGGGATTACCGGGCGGAGGTCAAAGAAAGCGTTCAACACTGGTCGTTCGATCTGGTAGAACACCGAAGCATCGTCGATCCGGATAGCGTGGTGTTGGAGATTCGCAATCTTCAAGCCCGAAGCCGGTCGCGGGAGACATCCGCAGTGCGACAAAGCGGCCAAAAAGATCGACCATGAAGCACGCACAACGCATCATCACCGTAGCCAACCAGAAGGGCGGAGTCGGCAAGACGACCACGGCGATCAACCTGGCCACCGCTCTGGCAGCGATCGGCGAGCGCGTGCTCATTATCGACCTTGACCCGCAAGGCAATGCGAGCACAGGCTTAGGCATCGATCGCCACGACCGGACGGTATCCTCCTACGACGTCTTGACGGGCGAAATGACGATCGGCGCCGCCTGCATACCGACTGCGGTGCCCGGACTTTCGATCGTTCCATCGACGCTTGACCTCCTCGGTGTAGAAATGGAAATAGCGGCGGCGCCCGACCGCGTGCTTCGGCTTCGCAAGGCGCTCGATGCCAACACAGCAAAGGAAGCCAACTTCTCCTACGTCCTTATCGATTGCCCGCCCTCGCTCAACCTCCTGACTTTGAACTCGATGGCGGCGGCAGATTCGGTCCTGGTTCCGTTGCAATGCGAGTTCTTCGCCCTGGAGGGCCTCAGCCAGCTTCTGGAGACGGTGGAACAGGTGCGGCGAACGATCAACCCGTCGCTGACCATCCAGGGGATTGTGCTGACCATGTTCGACGGCCGCAATAACCTTGCCAACCAGGTGGTGGACGATGTTCGCTCTCACATGGGCGACAAGGTGTATGAAACGGTCATTCCCCGCAACGTGCGGGTGTCCGAGGCGCCATCCTACGGCAAACCGGCGATATTGTACGACCTGCACTGTGCCGGCAGCCAGGCTTATCTGCAATTGGCGTCCGAGGTCATCCGCCGCGAGAGGCGGTTGCAGGCAGCGTAAATAAACAATTCGATAGCGAAACGATCCGGAAGAACAATGAGCGACGAACTGTCAAAGAAGCGGCTGGGGCGCGGACTTGCCGCATTGATCGGAGAAATGGACAGACCGGCTGAACCGGATCAGCGGCCGGTGAGCGCCGACGGCCGCGTCCCCATCGAATTCGTGATGCCCAATCCGAGAAATCCGCGCCGCAACTTTCCCGACAGCGATTTGGCTGATCTGGCACAATCGATCCGTGAGCACGGGGTCGTTCAGCCTGTCGTCGTGCGTCGGGCATCGCAAGCTGGCCGATATGAGATCATCGCGGGCGAAAGACGATGGCGCGCGGCCCAGCGGGCAGGCCTCATCGAACTGCCGGTGATCATCCGCGACGTGGACGATCGGGTGGCGCTGGAGCTGGCCATCATAGAGAACGTGCAGCGAACCGACCTCAATCCGGTCGAGGAGGCGCTCGGCTATCAGCAGCTTATGGAAGAGCACCACTACACGCAGGCGGACCTCGGGCAGGTGATCGGCAAAAGCCGCAGCCATGTGGCCAACACGCTTCGTCTGCTCAAGCTCCCCGAGGAGGTTCGCGACCTGCTCGTCAATGGCGAACTTTCGGCCGGGCACGCGCGCGCCCTCGTGACCGCCGAGGAGCCGGCCGGCCTGGCTAGACGAATCGTGGAAGAAGGACTTTCCGTTCGTCAAGTGGAAGTGCTGGCACAGCTTCCAGCAGCTAGCGAGGCCACGGGCTCGCGGGCCGCATCGCCCGCCGGGAAGGATCCCGATACACTTGCGTTGGAGAAGCTGCTCACTGATACGACAGGACTTCGGGTCGCCATCAACCACAGGGAAAAGGGCGGCGAAGTGCGGATTGCTTACCGCACACTCGATCAGCTGGACGAATTATGCCGCCGACTAAAGACATGAGTTCTAGAGAACCAGCATGAAGATGCTTGGACGCAAATGTTAGAGCGGCGGACGCTTTTGCGGAATCAGCGCTGCCGCTCTATCTCTTTGTTTGAGCATCGGATTTTCCAGAAACCGGTTCCCACTTTCGGGTCCGATGCTCGTGCTATCGATTTCCATGGCGCGACCTTGCGCTCTCGACAACGATCGCAAGGAGTGCATAGCGCGCGATCGGTTCCGCAAGATCGGACCGCTTGCGTGCCTGAAGCACAGCATTTTGCAGGGCACCAAGGGCGCGAACGATAGATTGCCCATTCCAGGTCGTGAGCGCGTTTTCGATAGTCTTGCGGCGACCGAAGAATATCGGCGGGCGGGCAGACGCCACGACCGACGTGGCGCTGCTCCCGCTCTCTATGGCCGCCCGCATCAGTTGCAGCGCCTGGAACTGGCGGAGCGCCGATGCAAGCACTTGGCCGGCAGCCTGATTGCTGCTGGCACACAGCCGGGAGAAAGCGCGGTCGAACCCTGTCATGTCACCCTCGAGCGCGGCGTCGATGATGTCATCGATCGACAGACCCGACACGTCGCCGGCCAGGAGTTTCACGTCGTCTAGCGTGACCTGCGCTCGGCCGGCTGCATAGAGCACGAGCTTTTCCAGCTCGCCGCGTGAGGCAAGACGGTCGCCGCCAAGACTGCGTTTGAGAGCCTGCCTGGCTTCCAGGCCAATCATAAGGCCCGCTTTCTGCAACTCCTCGTCAATCAAGCTGTCGACCGCCCGCCCGTCGTCGGCGTAACAGGGCAGGGCCATCGCATGTTCGGACGCCTCCACGATTGTGCGTAGGGGAGCGCCCTTTTTCAGGTCGCCCGCTTCGACCAGGATGACGGCATCAAGCGGTGGCTGGCCCGAGAGGATTTTCACATCCTCGGCCAATGCCTTTTGCGCGCCTGCGTTGCGTACCCAGATCAGCCGGGAATCGGAAAACATAGGCACAGTGCGGGCTTCGTCGATGAGCCGCCCGGGTGTCTGCTCGATTTCCGTTGCCTCGAGACGAACGACGGAGAAGGGATCGTCAGCGGCAAGACCGGTCGACGCAACAACCCGTCGCGCCCGTTCGGAGACCAGGCCGCGGTCTGGCCCGTAAAGCAGGACGACGCGTTTTCCTGGGTCGCGGCGCAGCAGCCATGCGTCGACCTCATGTGCTTTCTTTTGCGCCATGACCATCGCGTACCGCATCGGCCCGAAAATTGGAATCGATTTTCGGCAAGCACGATGCGGAGGTTCAAAAGTGCTACAGCGTCCTTTGCGCGTTTGAGGACGCGCGGCGCTGTAGTATCGGCCCGAAAATTGGAATCGATTTTCGGAAAGCACGATGCGGAGGTTCAAAAGTGCTACAGCGTCCTTTGCGCGTTTGAGGACGCGCGGCGCTGTAGTATCGGCCCGAAAATTGGAATCGATTTTCGGCAAGCACGATGCGGAGGTTCAAAAGTGCTACAGCGTCCTTTGCGCGTTTGAGGACGCGCGGCGCTGTAGTATCGGCCCGAAAATTGGAATCGATTTTCGGCAAGCACGATGCGGAGGTTCAAAAGTGCTACAGCGTCCTTTGCGCGTTTGAGGACGCGCGGCGCTGTAGTATCGGCCCGAAAATTGGAATCGATTTTCGGCAAGCACGATGCGGAGGTTCAAAAGTGCTACAGCGTCCTTTGCGCGTCCAAAAGGACGCGCGGCGCTGTAGAACAGTACGGCGCTGCGATGAAACAGGGTAGCGAAACCTCAACAAGGAAAAAAGCGTGACCCCGAAAGCCGTCTCACTACGGGCTGGCAAGGATCATGCCGAGCCCATCGGAGCCACGGTCCTCAGCCAGGTCATGTCGTCCGCTTCGTCGAGCCTGTCCGTAAAAGCAGCGATCAGCCGCTTGGCCGCAAGTCTTGCGGCATGCTCGCCCTGGAGCCTCGCGTCCACCCGGCATGCCGCCTCATAGACCTCATGGATCAGAGCCAGATTTTGAAGGGTGAGGATGTCACCGGTAGTGGCGGGCCGCAAAACGGTCATGGGCGCCTCCTGTTTGATTCGCGCAGGGGCATTTTGACTTTACCCGCCATTGCCCACGTCGACCCTTGCGCCCGGCCAGCATCTCATGCCTCGCAGCAAAAGCGCGTCAGCATTTCGTATAAGGAGGTGTAGAATGAAGGTGGGATAGCGTAGAGGTTCATCCTACTTTAGGTGGATGGGCGCGTACCCGGTCGCGAACGGCGGCCACCAAACTCCGCTCTGCGCATGGCTGAGCTCGGCACGAGTATGTGAATGCTTCATAGGGCATCTGACGAGCATTGGCAGTCAATGTGTGACTCAAAGCGTTTTTGAAGGCGGCCCGTCACTCCCTTGACGCAGTTATGACGAGCGCCGGCATTTCGAAGACCACGGCGCCGTTCGCTTCGACGAACCGCGAAAGCGTCTTTTCGGCCTCATCAAGCAGTTGCCTGAACTGCTGCTGGTCCAACAGCCCCCCAAGCGTCCAAATGCAGGCCCTTTCCGTCGAAATCATTGATGCAATGGAATCGAAGCGGACATTTTCGACATGCCGCTTCACTTGGGCACGATTGATACCGGCCTTCGCCAAGAGTGTGCGCAGCAAGTCGGGATCGCCCAGCACGAACGGCGCACGGAATGCGTCTGCGATGCCGGAACCAAAAAGTCTTTCCAGCAGGGCCGCGAGTTCGAAGTATCCGGGCGAGTGATCGAGGGCATCGCAGACCGCGACGGCGAGCCTGCCGCCGGGCTTCAGGACGCGCATCATTTCGTGCAAGCCGGCAGAGCGGTCCTCGAAGAACATCAAGCCGAACTGGCTGACTGCAGCGTCGAACCATCCATCGGGAAAGGGGATATGCTCGGCCCGTCCTTCGCGCCAATCAATGTGGTTGCTCTTGCGGTGCGCGACACCGAGCATGTCGGTATTGGGATCAAGGCCAACCACGGAGCCCTCTACGCCGACACGGTCCAGCGCCGTCAGGGCCAGCACCCCGGTTCCGCAGGCAACGTCGATCACGCGGTCCCCACGCTTGACGTGTGCCTCCCGGGCGACGATCGGCCCCCATTGCTGGAAAAGCGCCGGGACGAAGAGCGCATCGTAGATCTCGGCAGGGGAGTTTTCTGCATGGCTCACATTCGCGGCATTGCTCGGAGACATGATCCATCCCTTTCAGAGCGTGTAGGTGGCAGAGCGTGTTGGTGGATCCGCAGTGAGCAGGTTATATGGTTGCCATGGGCACGCTCCATGACCCGGCGTCTCGAACGCTTGCCGCAGAGTCCGAAGCGCAGTCGCTGCGGACCCCTGCCGATCCGACGCCGTTCCCTGAAGACAAGGATGTCCTGTCGGATGTTCTGCGCGCGATAAAGCTGACCGGTGCGCTGTTTTTCAGGGTCAACGCCTCGTCACCCTGGAGCGTGGAAGTCCCCCATGCCAATTCCTTCGCCCGGGCGATCCTGCCGACCGCGCAGCATGTGATTTCCTATCACATCATCACGGAGGGCTCCGGCTGGGTGAGCATTCGCGAAAATCCGCCAATTGAATTCGAGGCGGGAGACGTGCTTGTCGTTCCGCACGAAGACCCGTACGCGATGTCCAGCGAACCAGGCGTCCGGTCGGGATTGACGCGGGAAGACACGCTTGACTTCTTTCGCGCTATGGCAGCCGGACAAATGCGTCCGACGGTCAGCGAGGGCGGCGGAGGCGCCGAATCCTCGCGCTATGTCTGCGGCTATCTTGGCTGCGATGCGCACCCATTCAACCCGCTGCTCGCAGCCCTGCCTCCATTGGTGCATGTTCGGCAGGCGGTCGGTGGCCGCGGCGATTTGCTAAGCCGGCTGATGGCACTGACGATGTCGGAGTTGGCGGTGCAGCGGCCAGGCGGGGAATGCATTCGGCTGCGCCTCAGCGAATTGCTGTTCGTGGAGGGTATGCGGCGCTATGTGGAGGCACTGCCGCCGGAACAGGCTGGCTGGCTGGCCGGATTGCGCGATCCCGTTGTCGGCAGGGCGATTGCGCTCATTCACGACAAACCGGCGCGAGGCTGGACGATAAAGAAACTCGCGAGCGAAACCGGCGTATCGCGCTCCGTGCTGGCGGCACGCTTCACGCGTGTGATCGGCCATCCGCCGATGCAATACCTGGCGCGTTGGCGGGTTCAACTGGCCGCGCGGCTGCTCGCGGATGGGCCGGCCAAGGTGGCGGCAGTCGGCCGCGACGTTGGCTATGAATCCGAAGCGGCGTTCAGTCGAAGTTTCAAGCGGATCGCCGGTCTATCGCCTGCCGAATGGCGCGACGGCCGTCGCGGTTAGGCATCGGACCCGAAAGTGGGTACCGGTTTCGGGAAAAATCCGATGCTCAAGCAAAGAGATAGAGCAGCAGCAGCAATTCCATCGTTTCCATCGATGCGTCCGCTGCTCAATAGCAACGCGACTTCACGCCGGATCAGCGGCTATACTCGACTGCGATAGTCCTGTAGCGTCAAGCAAGAGTTCCTGCGGCAGACTTCCCTGGAGCGATCGATGTTCGGCGCATTTTTGGAGCTGCGCGCCAGTTTTTGCATCGCCGTCATAGCAACTTTGACGGCATGCAATGATGCGAACACCTACGTTCCGCCGCCGCCGCCAACGGTCGACGTCGCCATCCCGGCCAAGCAGGATGTGACGCCGTACCTGCACGCTACGGGGAACACGGCGGCTGTGAACGACACGGCGCTCGTAGCGCGCGTGGAGGGTTTCATCCAGGAGATCGGCTACAAGGACGGCGATGCGGTAAAGGCCGGAACGGTGCTCTTCGTGATCGAGCCGGAGCCCTATCAGCTGGCTCTGGAGCAGGCGCAGGCTGAGCAATCGGCCGCGGATGCATCCATAAAGCAGTCCCAGGCCGACTACGTCCGCCAGACCGAACTGGTGAAGAAGGGCGTCGCCACGCAGCAGGACCTGGACAAGGCGGCCGCGCAGCGCGATGGCGACCTGGCCAAGCAGAAGCAGGCGGGAGCGGACGTCAAGCAGGCCGAGCTCAACCTGGGTTACACACAAGTCAAGGCGCCCTTTGACGGCATCGTAACCGCCCGCCAGGTATCGGTGGGCCAGCTCGTGGGCGGTGCTGGCGGGCAGACCACGCTGGCCACGATCGTCCAGCTCGACCCGATCTATGCCGATTTCAACATCAGCGAAAAGGATGTGCTGCGCATCCGCGCGGAGATGCGGAAGCGCGGAATCGCAGTGGGCGACCTCAAGAAGGTACCCGTCGAGATCAGCCTGCAATCCGAAACGGACTATCCCCACAAGGGGACGCTCGACTATGCGGCGCCTGGCGTAACCGTCTCCACCGGCACGCTCGCTGTGCGTGCTGTGCTGCCCAATCCAGAACGCCGGCTTCTGCCGGGTTATTTCATCCGTGTGCGCGTGCCGATGGGCGATGAGCCCGACATGTTGCTGGTTCCGGACCGCGCCATCGGCAGCGACCAGAGCGGACGCTATGTGCTCATCGCAGGCAACGACAACGTGGTCGAACAGCGCACGGTTGAGATCGGCCAGCAGGTTGGGGACCTGCGCGTGATCGCGTCGGGCATCAAGCCGGACGACCGCATCATCGTCTCCGGCATGATGACAGCGGTCCCGGGTCAGAAGATCGCGCCGCGAGTGAAGAGCCTCGGCGCGGTCGCGGCGGATGAAGTTCCGCAATGATCTCCAAATTCTTCATTGAACGGCCAGTTCTGGCGAATGTGATTGCCATCCTCATGGTCGTCATCGGCGCCGTATCGCTGCTTGCCCTTCCGGTGGCCCAATATCCGAACGTCGTGCCGCCCACCGTTCAGGTTACCACCCGCTATCCCGGCGCCAGCGCGCGGACAGTGGTCGATACCGTCGCGTTACCTATCGAACAGCAGGTAAACGGCGTCGAGGACATGCTGTACATGCAATCCTATGCGGCCGCCGACGGCAGCTATTCCCTCACCGTCACCTTCGCGATCGGCACCGACCTCAACGCAGCCCAGGTGCTGGTGCAGAACCGGGTTGCCGCAGCCATGGCGGCTCTTCCACAATCGGTGCAGGTGCAAGGGGTCAACGTCCAGAAGAAGTCGACGGCGATTCTGCTGATCGCGACGCTGACATCGCCGGACGGGCGCTATGACAGCCTCTACCTCAGCAACTATGCAACCATCCGGCTGAAGGATGAGATCGCTCGCCTGCCGGGGGTCGGCAACGTGAATGTGTTCGGCGCCGGCCAGTACTCGATGCGCGTCTGGCTCGATCCGGAAAGGATGCGGGTGCGCGGGCTGACGGCTCAGGACGTCATTCAGGCGCTCCAGCAGCAGAGCGAGCAGGTCACCGCAGGGCAGGTCGGCATGCCGCCTGCACCCGACGATCAGTCCTTTCAGTACACGATCAATGTGTCCAGCCGCCTCGACGATCCAGATCAGTTCGGTTCCGTAATAGTCAAGTCCGGCTCCGGGGGCGACATGACGCGCATTCGCGACGTCGGCCGCGTCGAGCTCGGCGCACAGACCTATGGCCAGATTTTCAACCTCGACGGACGGCAGGCGGCTGGCCTCGCCGTCTTCCAGTCGCCGGGCGCCAACGCGCTGGACGTGGCCGAAGAAGTGAGCGGCAGAATGAAGGAGCTGGCGCGGGAATTCCCGCAGGGTGTCGCCTACGCGATACCCTTCGACACCACCACATTCGTCAGCCAGGCGATCAACGAGGTCTACAAAACACTGTTCGAGGCAGGCTTTCTGGTGCTCATCGTCATTCTGATCTTCCTGCAGGACTGGCGGGCGATGCTTGTCCCGGCGACGACGGTTCCGGTCACGATCATCGGCGCGTTTGCAGCGATGGCCGCCATGGGCTTCTCTATCAATCTGTCGACGCTGTTTGCGATCGTGCTTGCCATCGGCATCGTCGTGGACGACGCCATTGTCGTGGTCGAGGGCGCTGCGCACAATATCGAACGCGGCATGTCGGGCCACGATGCCGCTATCAGCGCCATGAACGCCCTGTTCGGACCCATCGTCGGCATCACGCTCGTGCTGATGGCGGTATTCCTGCCGGCCTCGTTCGTTCCCGGCCTCACCGGGCAGATCTATGCGCAGTTCGCGCTGGTGATCGCGGCGACAGCGCTCATCAGCGCAATCAACGCTGCGACGCTCAAGCCGACGCAATGCGCGATGTGGCTGCGCCGCCCGGTACCGCTGGAAAGACGCAACGCCTTCTATCGTGGGTTCAATGCCCTTTACGTGCGGGCGGAGGGCTCGTACGCCGGCCTGATCGGCTCCATGGTGCGGCATAGCAGTGCGATGACCTTGATCGCTTTGATGATCATCGGCGCCGCCGGCTACGGCATGTCGAGGGTGGCGACCGGCTTCCTGCCGATCGAGGATCAGGGCTATCTGCTTGCCGCCGTGCAACTTCCGGATGGCGCCGCTCTCGGCCGAACGGAAAAGGTGATGCAGGAGGTTTCGCGGATCGCCAAGGAGACGCCGGGCGTCAGCCAGGTGATCACGATCACCGGGGTCTCGGCGCTCGACAACAACTCCACACTCGCCAATGCCGGGCTTGCCTACATCATGCTCAAGGACTGGAGCGAGCGCGGCAGGGGCGAGGACCTCGCGGCGATCTACAAAGCGCTCAACAGCAGTCTCGGCGTCAACGGAGAGGCACGCGTGCTCCTGCTGCCTCCTCCTCCCATCCAGGGCATCGGCAACGCCGGCGGCTTCACCATGCAGATCGCGGTTCGCGACGGAAGCTTCGATTTCGCCAAGCTGCAAGCCTCGGCCAACGCAGTGGTGAAGGCTGCCGAGACGCAATCCGGCATACAGCGTGTGTGGACGCCTTTCCGGGCCGTGGTGCCGCAATACAGCGTGGTGATCGACCGTGAGAAGGTGCAGGCGCTGCAGCTCACCACGGATGAGGTCTTCGCCACTCTCGCAAGCTATCTCGGTTCGAGCTATGTCGATCAGTTCAACAAGTTCGGGCGCGTGTTCCAGATCTATGTGCAGGGTGATGCGCGGTTTCGCGTGACGCCGGATGACATCGGCAACCTGACCGTACGCAACAAGAACGGCGATATGATCCCGCTCGGAACCGTGCTGACCATGACGCCCAGCATCGGCCCGTCGCTGATAAGCCTCTACAACCTCTATCCCTCCGCTTCGATCGTGGGCGTGCCTGCGCCGGGCTTCTCGTCGGGCCAAGCGATTAAGCTGATGGAGCAAATAGCCGCGAACACACTGCCGGCCGGTGTCGGCTTCAGCTGGACGGCGCTCTCTTTCCAGGAAAAACTCGTGGGCAACCAGATGTATCTGGTTTTCGCGCTGGCGCTGCTGCTCGTTTATCTCGTGCTTGCCGGCCAGTATGAGAGTTGGTTCGCGCCGGTCGCGGTGATCCTTGCAGCCCCATTGTCGCTTATAGGTCCGGTTTCGGTGCTGCTGGGTTTAAGAATCGAGAACAACCTCTACGTCCAAATCGGCCTGATCCTGCTCATTGCGCTTTCGGCGAAGAACGCCATTCTAATCGTTGAGGTGGCGCGCGAATTGCGGGCCGCCGGCCGGCCGGTTGTCGAAGCGGCTGTCGAAGCCGCTCGAAGCCGCTTCCGCCCGATCTTGATGACGTCCTTCGCGTTCATCCTCGGCGTTGCGCCCCTGGTTGTCGCGACGGGGGCGGGCGCCAGCGCTCGCAAGTCGATCGGCATCACGGTTTTCAGCGGCATGATCGCCTCGACATGCCTTGCCGTGCTTTTCGTGCCATCATTTTTTGTGGTGGTACAGCGCTTCGAGGAATGGCTAGCCGCTCGCAAGCAGGCGAAAGTCGGCAGACAGGTACAGCCGGGGGCTCACTAGAGCGCGATGATTTCTTCCGGAGTCGTCGCCGCCCTCTAACTCTTTGATTTCCCGCCTCATCTTGTCCGACAACCGCTACGCACTTTTCGGGATCATGCTCTTAGCGCTTCATATTTGGCAAGCCATTGGCCGGATCGCTTCCATCTCCGCCACTAGCTGCATTATAATTTGTCGGCTAAGAACTTTGGGGACCAATGCGCTCCGGTGAGTCGCCGGAGCCGCGTTCCCTGTGGGCTTTCTGGCGGCACGCCGCCGAACAAAAGCGTGCATCCCGGCGATTCGGAACGAATACGTTTTCGCATTGCGCACAAGTCGCTCGCCAGAGCATGCGCTTGGCCGCGCGCCTCTTCCGGGCTGCCGTGTTGTTTCCTTCGCGCTTGGTCCTGCGCTCGCGCTCCCATCGTTGCCGGCAGTCGTCGCAATAGTAGCGCGGCACCGTATGGCGGCAGTCTTTGCAAGGAAAAGAAGCCTTTCGTAACGCATTGTCGGCCGTTCGAGGTACAATGTGATACGGAGCCGTAACAGAGAATTCCGCGACCGGTCGCGGGTTTACGAAGGGCATAAGTGCCAGCAATTCGACGGTGACCCGATGCGCCAGCAGCGCACGTTCCGGGGGATGCCTGTCGGGATGGACGAGCGAAAGCACGTCATCGAGCAGTTGAAGGGAGAGTTGGCCGGGTTCGGCGTGTCGACTCCCGAAGCCCAGCACTTCCAGTGTGTCGACACCCAGGGCTTCGACTATCGCTTCCTGCTTTTTTCGCTCCCGCGTAATTTCCTGAAGTATGCCGTCACCGCATCTGGCGCAAAGCATCGGCCCACCGCGTTCGCGGTGCAGGCGGGTGACGAACTGGTCGGTCCCGCAATTTATGCAGCGCGCCCGTTCATTCATGGGTTTCTCCTGAGCGAGGTACAATTGGGCCTGATCCCGGCGTCTGGGCGGAGCGGTGAGCGCCGCGTGCCTTGTCCAGGGAACGGCGCCGCGGACAATACCAAGACTGCGGTCGTCCCGGTGTCGTAGCGCGGACACAGGGTGAGCGTGTTATGGATAAACAGAGTAATAGCCGCCGTTTCATTTGCGTACCCGTAACACACAGTTCGGGTGTCGTCACCTCAATCAGGCCATGCGCCCTTGCCCTCCACGGGGCGGTCGGAGATTTTCCGAATTGATGGCCAGAAAGCGCACGCATAGAATCAATGCTGTTGGATTTCCCAGAAACCAGTTCCCACTTGTCGGGTCCGATGCTCTAGGCCTACTCCCCTGCATGGCGGCCTTCCGCAGACAGTGCCGAGTATGCGCGCTCGGCGCGTCTTTTTGAAAACTGCTGATCGGCAAGGACACCGATCAGGATGACTGATCCCATCACCGCAAAATTCAACGAGCTCGGAATACCAAGAAGATTGACAAGATTCTGGAGCACCTGCAGCAATGCAGTGCCGAGCACAACTCCTACGATCGAACCCTCACCGCCACGTAGCGAACAGCCGCCGAGGACGGCGGCCGCAATGGCGTATAGCTCGTAGAAATTGCCGTGGGACGCGGGCGAGATCGAGCGGGTGTACATGGCGATGAAAATAGCCGCTATCGCCGTCAGTCCCGAGCAAATGACGTAAGCAGCAATGACGATGCGCGAGGTGCGGATGCCGCTGTACCGCGCGGCTTCCTCGTTTTTGCCGACGGCGTAGAGGTAGCGTCCAAAAACCGATCGGTGAAGGACGACACCCATGACAAGCGTGATGACCATAAAGGCGATCAGGCTATGCGGAATGCCATAAAACCGGCCGGCAGTCAGCCATTCAAGTGTGGGAAAGCTGGCTCCGAAAGGAAAGCCTGCCGTGGCGTCGTCGGTATAATAGCGCGCGACGCCGCGATAGATGAGCAGGCCGCACAGCGTCACTACGAAAGGCTGGAGGCCGATCTTTGCGATGAGATAGCCGTGGACGAAGCCGATCAGACAGCCAAGCATCACAACGAGGACAACGGCAAATCCTGGGCCCAGTTTTCCCACGGCGATCGAGTCAATGAAGATGGCGCCAAGCAAGGCGATGACCGAGCCGGCCGATAACTCGATGCCACCCGATATGATGACGAACGCCTGAGCGACGGCGAAGATGCCGAACAATCCGATGAGGTTGGCGGTATTCGACAGGTTGAGCGGCGACAGAAACCTCGGATTGATGATTGCGACAATCGTTCCAACAACCAGGATGAGAACGAGCAGCCAGAGATCCTTGCGGTTGATCATCATTGAACCTACCACCAAAAATTCACCGTTTAATGCATGTCGCCCATAAGTGCGCGGCGGTTTTGGGATAACGACATGCATAAGAACAATAGCCTAAAGCGCGTCGCATGATCAGTTTTGCCGCGACGCGCTTTGGGTCATCAGCCGGAACTCCTCCCGACTGCAAGCGACAGTATGCTTTGCTCGCTGAGCTCGCCGCGCTCCAGCAATCCCGCTATGCGCCCTTCATGCATGACCGCGACACGGTCGCTGACACCAATCACTTCTTCCATATCGCTCGATATCATCAAGATACCGACGCCTCGGTCGGATAGCTCGCGCAAAAGCCGATAGATTTCACTTTTGGCCCCTACGTCGATACCGCGCGTCGGTTCGTCAAATATGAGCAGGCTGGGGTTCATCGAAAGCCACTTGGCAAGTACGACCTTCTGCTGATTGCCGCCGGAAAGAATTCCTGCCTTGACCGAGCTATTCGGGGCGCGAATATCGAGTTTCTGCGTCTGATCGCGCGCAACGACTTCCTCGCGCATCCGGTCCACCAAACCCAGCGGCCCGAGGACCGGCACATTGGTCAGCGTAATATTTTCGCGGATTGCGAGATCGAGAACAAGGCCGGAGCGCTTGCGGTCCTCGGGAACGAGGTAGATGCCCAGGTCGATGGCATCGCGGGGCGAATGAATCGCAGCCTTTCTGCCGTTGATCCGAATCTCGCCGTCGAGTACCGGGTCAAGGCCGAAGATTGCTCTCGCCAGCTCCGTGCGCCCGGAGCCAACCAACCCGGCCAGCGTAAGAATTTCCCCGCGGCGCACCGAAAAACTAACCCGCTCGCGGGGCCGGTATCGAGTGACGATGCCCTCGAGGTCAACCACGGATTTCTCCGTGGGAGAGGCCGGGGGCCGATACAGCGTTTTCAACTCGCGCCCGATCATATAGCGGATCATCGTCGCCGGCTTGATCTCTTCGCCATGAAGCTCTGCGACAGTCCTGCCGTCTCGAAGGACAATAACGCGATCTGCAACCCGCTCAACTTCCGCCAGGCGGTGCGTGATGAAGATCACGCTGACACCTTCGGCCTTCAGCTTTCGAACAGTTGCAAGAAGGCGCACAGTTTCCGATGCGGTGAGGCTGGATGTTGGTTCATCCAAAATGACAAGTCGCGCATTCAGCGATAGCGCTTTGGCAATTTCGACAAGCTGCATCTGTGCCAGCGACAGATCGGAAGTGGGCGTTTCCGCACCGAAATCGGCGCCGAGTTGGATGAGCAAGGGGGCAGTCTGTCGATTGAGCACATCCCGATCGACAAGTTTTAAGAAACCGCCGCGAACCGGCTCCCGGCCGATGAAGACATTGCCTGCAACCGTCAAATTATCGAACAAATTCAGTTCTTGATGAACGAAGGCGATTCCGGCCCTCATCGATCCGTTAACGCTTAGCCGACTGACCTCCTGACCGTCGATCGTCAGCGTACCGCTGCTCGGCTCCACAACGCCGCCGAGAACCTTCATGAGGGTCGACTTCCCTGCCCCGTTTTCGCCGACCAGGCCGATAATCTCGCCCGGCGCAACGGCAAGGCTGACGCTGTCCAGCGCCCGAACGCCGGGGTATTGCTTCGAGATGTCGGCCATGATCAGAAACGAAGCGGCCATGGTCGGTCAGCTAGGGTGTGTTGGTATTCAGGTGATGCCGGCCTGCAAATGGCGCTTCTCCGCTTCCGGTACTCACGTACCCAAACGTACGCTGCGTGCCGGTTCTCGAAAACCGCCATTTTCGCCTCGGCCTGACCTGCATCCCGACACACCCTAAGAAGCGCATACGGCTGCAGGAAGCAGGCCGCCTGGAGAAGTCGTCGGCCTGCTTCTCAAGCCGTCAGCCGCCGATACGCGACTTCAGCTCTGCCTCGAACGCGTCCACATTTGCCTTGTCGATAATCTTGGTCGGAACGATAATCAGCTTATTGTCAGGTACCACCGATTTGTCGCCCTCAAGGTACTTGGCCATCAGCTTCATGCCTTGATATCCCCATTCGTAGGGTTGCTGCACGACTGTCGCGGCTATCGTGCCCTCGCGCACTCCGCCGAGCGTAATCGGGTCCTCATCAAAAGCCACAATCGTGATTTGGCCGAGTTTGCCGGCTTCCTTTAGTACCTCGTAGATCCGCGGCGGATTGTACGAATAGAAACCGACCATACAGGTGATGTCGGGATTGGCGGCGAGCGCGTCCTCTACATTGCGTTTGGCTCGTGTCTGGTCGATGTCGTCGCCCCGCACGTCGATCAGCTCTACCTTGGAGCCTGCGATCGTGGCCTTCATGCCTTCAATCCGCTCTCGCGCGTTGTCGGCTCCGGGAAGCCCGACAAAGCCAATGCACTTGCCTCCGTCCGGCAGTGCCTTAAGAGCGATCTCGCCAGCCTGCTTGCCTGCATCCGTGTTCGACGAGCCGATATAGGCTATTCGATTTGTGTCCGGCGCGTCGCTGTCCGTCGTAAAAAGCGGCACTTGGCTGCCGACGCGGTTGAGCGCTTCGGTCGATGATTTGGGGTCTACCGCGCTCACCATGATAGCGGAGACGCCTGCAGCCACGAGGTCGTCCATCAAGCGCTGCTGAACGGCGGCCGCCGCCTGTTCCGGATACTTGAAGGATAGTTCGTAGTTGGGCAGTTCCTCCTGTGCCTTCTTCACGCCGGCCTCGGCGAGCTTCCAGAAGTCGGATGCTCCGTTGACCACAAACGCGAGCTGCTTTTTGTCCTGTGCTTGGGCAGAAAAAGTCGCAAAAGCCGCGGTCATAAGCAGCGCGGCGGCTGTAGCTGCAAGTCTCATCGGTTCCTCCCATACCCGCGAACTGCGCTTGGATTTGCGCAGAAAAGACGCTATCACCTGTAGCCAAATGCTCCTGCGCTCCCCCCTTGCCGCGCAGCTTGCTTGCAGGGTCAGCTAAGCGAACGCCGCTCGCTGTGTCAAGATTTGTCTGACAAATCGTATTATTCCTTGCTCGCAAAAATGCAGGCGCTCACACGGAATCGCCAATTCGCATAATCTGCACCGCGCTCCAGCAGCGGGCTGCCGCGAAGGCAAGCGCGACGGTTCCGGTCCCGCTGTTACGCCGGAGCGACGAAGGGTTGGCTGATCGTCAAGAAAACTGGCAAGGCCTCGAGCTTGCGGCAATGCGCGTCGAGTTCCCGGGTATGCTGTCATCGAAACCATGCCCGGAAGCGCCTCGTTGAAGTGGCGCAATGCGCAAGCAACCGCGATATCGGCGTGGCCGAAGTCCTCGCCGAACCAGTAGGCGCTGCGCCGTTCGGCTCGCTCGGCTTCCAAAACGCCAAGCGCGCCGGCGATTTGTGAGCGGCTTCTCGCCACATATTCTTCCGAAACCTGCTGATGAAGTCTGACCTCGTAGAAAAGCGTAACAGCCTTGTCGGCCAGTCCGGTGGCCAAGGACGCGATCTTGAGTGCATGGCGTCTCTCAGGTTGCCCTACTGGAAACAGGCGCTTCTCCTCAGGCACGAGGCAATCGAGGTAGTCGAGGATCGCATGGCTTTCGATGAGCGCCTCGCCATCGTCCAGGATCAGTACGGGAACACGGACGAGCGGGTTGAAGGGTCGGATCTTGTCGGCATCCCCGAAAACAGACCAGGGCCGATGCTCGAACGCAAAACCGTACACCGTTAGCGCGATGCCAACCCGGCGCACGAAGGACGAATCATACTGGCCAATCAGGATCATGCCTGGTCTCCTAATGCATATCGCCCAAAAGTGCGCAGCGGTTTTGGGATTACGATATGCACAAAAACAATAGCCTAAAGCGCGTCGCGTGAATCCGTTTCGCCGCGACACGCTTTAGAGCGGTGGACGCCCTCGCGGAATCAGAGCTGCCTCTCTATCTCTTTGTTTGAGCATCGGTTTTTCCCGAAACCGGTTCCCACTTTCGGGGCCGATGTTCTAGCCGATGTTCTAAAGGGGCTGAGGATGCCATAGGTTTTCTCGCACCAGCAAGGTCGAATACGTCTCCTGTCGCCCTGTCCTGACAACATGCGAACCCCGCTTCCGGCCTGGGACTTGGCCCCATATCGGTGCGACGCACCGACGCCGGTTTGCCGGCAGCCTCATGCCGATGACAAGCTCAGTCACGTCATCTTACGCGGGCGCTTTGACGTGAGCGACGGCGACTTGGGAGTACGGCTGCCCGCCTCTGCGGGTGGGGACGCGGGCTGCCCGCCGTCGCCCGCATTTTACGTAGGTATAGGACGGGGCTGGATCAAGCTTCCGGCCACGTCACAGCAGACGGCATCGCTGTTCGCCGGCAGAAGACCGAAGTCTTTTCGTCATTGTTCGTCGCGGAAGCATTCATCGCCTTCGTTTGTCTGAGAAACCGATTTACATTGGTGCGGCGATGCCAATCAGGATGGGGCCGCAAGTCGCCGGGCCGCTGCTACAGCCTCGCCCTGGCTCCAGGCTGAGCCCTCCGCGCTGAGCGCGGCTGCATCCTCGCCCAAGGCCTCGACCGTTGCGGACTCGTATCTCTGGAACTCAGCTTCGTCGCTGGGCTCGAAGGCAGCGCCGGCGCGCTTCAGAAGCGAGCGGGTCGCGCCCAACAACCTCGCCGCGTCGGCATGGCGACCGCGGACAACGCCCACTCCGCCCATGCCCATGAGGTAAAGCAGGATCACCAGGCGGTAGTCGTTCTCGCCGGCAACCTTGTAGGTCCGGTCCAACAAAGCGACGGCCTCTTCCCAGCGCCCCTCTTTCAGGCGGATTTGCGCCAGGTTCTGAAGGATTCCGCCCGGCCACCATGTGTTGCCAAGCGTTTCCAGAATGCTCAGCGCCTCATGGTAACACTCTTCGGCCGCCGCGAAATCGCCGCCGTAACGGGCGCCTTCGCCTAACGCGACCAGCGCAATTGCGACACCTTCGGCATCTTCATTCGACTTGGCGGCTTCGAGCGAGGCGATAATCATCTCCGGGCCGGCGGGAATCTGGCCCGAGGCGGCGAGGGTTATCCCGTAGGTCGCCTTCGCGCGTCCCTGTTCGTGCGCGGTTCCGTGGACGGCATAGAGCGTGTGCGCGGCTTCGCAGTTTGTCATTGCAGCTTCATAGTCGCCCGAGAAGATCCGGAACCAGCCCGCGACGTCGTGGATGATCGCCTTGGCGCGCCCGTCGGGCTGGGTGTCCGCCTGGGCGAGGGCGGCCTCGATCCAGGTCCTGCCTTCGGAAAAAAGGCCCTGCGGTATCCAGAACCACACAAGCCCGCGCAGCAGGTCGGCGGTCAGATCGGCCGTCGGCTGAGCCGTTGCCCAGCGCAGGGCGGCGCGCAGGTTCGCGATCTCGTCGAACAGGTGGGTCACCGCCGCGCGCTGCCCCGGTCCCACGAGATCTGCCGAGAAGGCAGCGACCATGTCGCGGTAGTATTCGGCGTGGCTACGCCGAAGGTCGTCCGCGTAGGGGCTCTTCTCCAATTCGGCGCCGACGAAATCGCGTACGGTCTCGAGCATCCGCAGCCGGATCTCACCGTTGATCTCGGCCTCGCGCAGGAGGTTGCGGTTGAGCAGCGAGACGATCAGATCGAAAATATCCTCATCTCCGTTGAAATCGCCGCAGACTTTCACGGCGGAGGCCACGCTGAAGCCACCGCGGAACACCGACAGGACTGCAAG
Organism: uncultured Alphaproteobacteria bacterium; assembly: GCA_963813315.1. Classification (GTDB taxonomy): domain Bacteria; phylum Pseudomonadota; class Alphaproteobacteria; order Rhizobiales; family Rhizobiaceae; genus CAWEYO01. The sequence continues at coordinate 124,938 of CAWEYO010000020.1, forward strand.
GGCTCGCTGCTCTTGAGGTTCCAGCAGGTCGTAACTCCAAGCTATGGTGTCGCGCAGGGTTCGATGCCGGCCCTCTTCGTCGCGCGGCCCGCCTGCGAGCACATCGATGCTCCGCTCGAGACGGCTCTCGATCATCTGCGGCGTCATCAGGCGAACGCGCGATGCGGCGAGTTCGATGGCGAGTGGCAAGCCGTCAAGGTGCTCGCAGATCGACAGCACCGAACGAAGGTTTTCCGGCGTCAGCGCAAAGCCCTGCCGCGCCGATGCCGCACGCTCGACGAATAGCCGAATGGCGGAATGCGACAGCGCTTCGGCGACCCCGATGGACGGATCCAAGGGGGGCGTAGACAAGAGCCGCACGTTGTATATCCGCTCATGCCGGATGTTCAGCGGTTCGAGGCTGGTGGCGAGCACCTTCAGTTCGGTGCAGTCGCTGATCAGCCCGCCGATGGAATTCGCCGCCTCGATGACATGCTCCATGTTGTCGAGCACGAGCAGGGTTGGCCCGTGGTTCAGCGCGACCTTGAGATTGCGCCCCAGGGGCATGCCCGGATACTCGCGAACGCCCATCGACTGGGCGATGGCTATAGGCACCATCGCGGGATCGGAGATCGGGGCGAGAGGGACGAAAAACACGCCGGCGGGGAAGTGGTCAAGCAGTCCGCGCGCGACATCGAGCGCAAGGGTCGTCTTGCCCGCACCGCCGGGGCCGGTCAGCGTCACGAGCCGGGTTGCGTCTTTGCTGAACAGTTGGCGCAGCGCGGCGATATCATCGTCGCGGCCGATGGGCAGCCGGTCGGATGGTGGCAGGTTGTTCGGGGTGCCACGGCTGGAAGATCGGATTGGTTCGGTCACTTCTTCCAAACCCTCACCAGTCAGCGTGTAGAGGTGTTCGGGATAGCGCAGGTCCCTGAGGTAATGCAGACCCAGGTCCCTGGCAGAGACGCCGTCAGGCAGGCTGGAGGATTCGACGGCCGCACGCATTGCCTCGGAGATCAGCACCTGGCCGCCATGGCCAGCAGCGCTGATCCGCGCGGCACGGTGGACGTCAAGACCGCGGTAACCCTGTCCGGGCGAGAAATGCACCTTGCCCAGATGAAGGCCCATGCGGACGCGGACAGGCGTGTCGTCCGGCCAGCGTTGCCGCGCAAGGGAACGCTGCGCGTCGACCGTCGCGGCGATCGCGGCGCCCGGATCGGCGAAGACGGCAAAGAAGGAATCCCCTGCCGTGCTCACTTCCTCGCCGCCGCGCGACTTAAGAAGCTCGCGGATCACGTTGTTGTGGATGTTGAGAGTGTCGTAATATTTGGGACCGAGCAGCTGAAGGAGCCGCGTGGACCCCTCGATATCGGTGAACAGCAGCGCGAGTTCAAAGTCGCCTTCGCCAGTTACAGTCGTGGTAGCCAAGGTCATGACGGCCAGTTCCGTGTTGGTCATCCGCGGTCTCCCTCACGTCGCGCCCGGGAGACCGCGGCAGTCGAAGCGGCTGCTCAGAAGAAGCCACCGTCCCTTGACGGCTTGAGCGGATGTTTCGCGCTCAGAAGGCGCTTGGCCTTGACGAGTGCCTTGACCTCGTCGTCGGAGAGCTCGTCGTTGAGCGCTTTGTGATGCTCGTCGGTCATTTCGCTCGCGTCGAGGACGCCGGCGTCCTCAAGAATCTTGACGTTCGATTTTTTGCTGGGCATTTGTGAGCTCCCTTTGAGTCAGTTGGGCAGTAACGGACTTAGCGAACGCATCGCAACCAAGCCAACTCGCGGCCTGACAAAAGGACCGCCAAAGATCGAAAGGGTCCCTGGTTGCACGGGCCCTTGCGTCATGCGCACCAATACCCTTTCATGCAATCGTGCACACCGTCAATCGGGGGGCGACATGCTGAAAAACATTGATAGACCGGCAAGTGTTCAAGTGCGCGCCAAATTGGAGATGTTTCGCGGCGGATTAGGCGCGTCCTTTGCACAGATATGGGCGCGCGACGATCTCGACCGGGCCTACCCGGCATTTCTCTCGATGGTCCACCAAATCATCCGGGCGAGCGTGCCACTGATGGAAGCGGCCCGCGTCGAAGCCGAACGCCGCGGCGGCGAGGACGCCATCGGCGCCCCGTTGGCGGAGTACTTCAGGCGGCACGCGCTGGAGGAGCGCAACCACGACCTTTGGACGCTCGAGGATTTGGGCGCCATAGGTGGCGACATGGATGCGATAGCGGGGGCGATGCCGCCAGCGGAAATCGCGCAGATGGTTGGCGCGCAGTACTACTGGATCTATCATCACCACCCGGTGGCGCTGCTTGGCTATATATCGGTGCTGGAAGGACAGCCGCCGTCGCTTGAGCACATCGACCGGCTGCAGGAACGCAGTGGCTTGCCGGATGCTGCGTTCCGAACCTATCGCTACCATGCGAGTGTCGATCCTCACCACAAGGACGACCTCGACGCGCTGTTGGACAGCTTGCCGTTGACCCGGCGCGAGATTGGCTGGATCGGCGTATCAGTGATCCAGACCTTGGAGAGCTACAGGACGTGCGTCGATCGCCTGATCAGCGATCTCGACTGAGCGGAGGGCAACATGCACACACCTCAGAACATCGACATGGGGGTGCTCGACGCGGCACTGAGCGCGCTGGGCCGTGTCTCGACAATCGACCAGGTGGAGGCACTGCCGATCGCAACGAAGCCGGAAGAGCGCATGTTGACCATCGAGCAAGCGCTTCGCGTGATTTCGAGTCTTTATGTCCACCTCCCGATGAAACGGCCCCGTTATGCGATCGATCCGGTTGCCGCGTTGCGGTTGCTGCAGCGCGAATTGAAGAACTTGACGGACCTGATATTCCAGCATCGCCTGATCGGGGTACTTGACACACTGCGGGACGTGCATCTGGCCTATACGCCCCCCGCTCCGTACGTTTCGATGGTGGCTTTCTTGCCGTTTCTGATGGAGCGGGCGGGCAAGAGTCTCCACCCCAAGGCGCGGTTCCTCGTGACACGGCTGTTGGCGGATTTCGCCCATCATACCTTCCGGCCGGGCGTCGAAGTGATCAGTTGGGACGGCACGCCGATCCATCGGGCGCTCGCCTTGATGGCCGAGATCGAGGGCGGTAACAATTGTTATTCCCGCGAGGCGTTGGCGCTTCAATACATGACCGTTCGCTGGCTCGGCTCGGCCCGTTTGCCCGACGCGCGCTGGGTGGCCGTCGGCTATCGTGGACAGGACGGCGAAGCCTATGAGATCCGTCTGCCGTGGCGCGTGCTCCACATCGAGGAGGACAAAGGCTTCATGTTCGGCTCGCAGGCGGTCTGGATGCTCGAAGATGCGGCCGACAAGACCGGAGGACCAGCCGGCGAAACAGGGACGCCCTCGACGAGCAAGGGCTTGTCGCTGCGCTCGCAGGTCGAGGCGAGGACGCGGCGCCGTCTCTTTCGGACCGGCGCCGCCAAGGCCGAGGATGAGGACCGTGCGAAAGGCGATCACGAGCGAAATGCCGACCTGCGCAAGATGCGGAGCGCCGTGGAGGGTGGCTCGAAGGGCGCAAACCTGTCAGCCGTAGTTCCCAAACTCTCGTCGAAACTCCCGCATCATTTCGAGGCAGAGCACATCAAGGCGGGTGGGCGGACCTATGGCTATATTCGCATCCGGTCGTTCGAGTACGGCGATTGGCTGGAGTTCGCGACCGAATTCAGGCGGTTGCTGGCACTGATGCCCGCGACTGGGCTTGCGCTCGACGTCCGCTCCAACCCCGGCGGGGTCATCCAGTGCGCGGAAGGCATTCTCCAGTTCATTAGCCCCCGCCGCATTCGGCCGCTGGAATTCCAGTACCTCGGCACGGAGGTTGCACAGTTGCTCACGCATCGTCCGGGAAGAGAAGGTGCCGGGGTCGTCCACGAGGCGGGTGAAAATGAACACAGCTGGGCGCGGGTGGTGGACGTCTCGCTGGCCACCGGTTCGACCTACTCCCGCGGCCTTCCGCTGAGCGACCCCGACGAGATCAATGTCTTCGGTCAAGAGTACTACGGCCCTTGTGCGGTGATCATCGACGCGACCTCCTTCAGTTCCGCGGAGATGTTCGCGGCAGGCTTCCAGGACCACGGGATCGGCCCCGTCATCGGCGTCGATCCCTCCACGGGAGGGGCCGGAGCGAATTGCTGGACCTTTGACCAGTTGACCAGGCTTGGGCCTAAAGCAGAAGCGCTTCTGGGGATTGAGCCCTTGCCCAGCGGCGCGCGGATCCGGTTCTCTGCCCGGCGCTGCGAGCGGATCGGGCCGAGCGCCGGCGTGCCACTGGAGGAACTCGGCGTGCAGGCAGACTTGATCCACAATCCGACCCGGAGGGACATTATGAAAAACAACGCAGACCTCAAGGACATGGTCTGCGCCGTGCTCGCCGGGATGAAGACAAGCACGCTCAGCGTAGTGACAAAGGCTGTCGGGCGCGGGGTTGAACTCGGCATCTCGGGAACGAGGATCGACCGGGTGGACGTGATCCTGGACCGCCGAACCATGACGAGCCTCGACTACAAGGACGAGCCTCTTTCCATTACCTTGCCATTGCCTGTGGCCGCAGCGGCGTCCGGGGCGGCGGTCGCATTGCGCGTGGAAGCCTATCGAGGCGGCAAGGTCGTCGCAAATGATGGCCGCTTGCTGCGTGGTTAGAGAATCGGACCCGAAAGTGGGAACCGGTTTCGAGAAAAATCCGATGCTCCAACAAGGAGTTGGAGCAGCAGCGCCGATTCCCTGAGATTCCGTAAAGGCGTCCGCCGCGCTAGTTCTCTGCGGCAGATGCCGGCGCGCCTTGCCTTCCTCGCTGACCAGCGTGACTGTCTGCGCGTGGTGCTTGACGCACAAAGGGCGCTGTATCGCCTTGAAAAATCGGCATCGTGCTTTCCGACAATCGATTTCCGATTTTCGAGCCGATGCGGTAGTGTCCGCCACTGTTTCGCGCGGAGCTTTTCATGTCCTTCGTTCCTGACTGGCCGACCATCATTCAGTTCGCCATCGCAACCTTCATCATCGCAATTACGCCCGGACCCGATATGACGTTGTTCGTCGGCCGGGCGCTGTCGGAAGGACGGGCGGCGGGCTTTTCCTGCATGTTTGGGGCGATGAGCGGGATCGTTGTGCACACGTCGCTGGTGGCGCTCGGCCTTTCAGCGCTGATCGTCGCCTCGCCCGAAGCCTTTCTGGTGCTGAAGGCCGCGGGCGCGGGCTATCTCGTCTGGCTGGCATACCAGGCCATACGGCATGGATCGGCCTTTTCACCGGAAGCTGCCAAGGGGCCGAAGCGCTCGCTCTTTCAGAATTGGGCGACGGGGCTGGGGATCAACCTTCTCAATCCGAAGATCATTCTGTTCTTCATGACCTTCCTGCCGCAGTTCGTGTCGGCGAGCGATCCTCACGCGCCTGGAAAACTGTTCTTCCTCGGCCTGCTGTTCATTGCTCTGGCGTTGCCGGTAACCGCGCCGATGGTGATCGCAGCAGACAAATTTGCCGGGCTGCTGCGCAAGAGCCCCAAAGTGACGCGGGTGGTGGACTATCTTTTTGCAGGAGTGTTTTCGGCCTTCGCGCTCAAGATCCTGACCGCCCAGACGAAATGACAGAAATCCGAGCGAGGCGGCGGCTCACGCCTCGCCGTGTCCTGCGATCATCATGGCCTCCAGCGCCAGGCGCTCGTGCTTCTTCAGCCGCTCGGATTCTGACTTAAGCTGGCCGCAGGCGGCAAGGATGTCGCGACCGCGCGGCGTTCGGATCGGCGAGGCGTAGCCGGCCTGATTGATGGCGTCGGCAAATCTCTCGATCGTCTCCCAGTCCGAGCACTGGTAGTTCGTTCCCGGCCATGGATTGAAAGGTATAAGGTTGATCTTGGCCGGAATGCCTTTCAGGAGCCTCACCAGTTCCTTGGCATCGGCGAGCGAATCGTTCACATCCTTCAGCATCACATATTCGAATGTGATCCTTCGAGCGTTCGACAGGCCAGGATACGCGCGGCAGGCCTCGAGCAGTTGCTTCAATGGATACTTCTTGTTGATCGGCACCAGCATGTCGCGGAGATCGTCGCGTACCGCATGCAGCGAGATAGCCAGCATGACGCCGATTTCGTCGCCAGTGCGGGCGATTTCCGGCACCACGCCTGAGGTGGACAGTGTAATGCGGCGCTTGGAAAGCGAGAGGCCGTCGCCGTCCGACGCGATCAGCAGCGCCTTCTTGACCTCATCGAAATTGTAGAGCGGCTCGCCCATGCCCATCATGACGATATTCGAGATCTTGCGGCCCTCGGCGGGCACGATGGCTCCATCGGGCGTGTCGCGATCCGGAAAGTCGCCGAGCCGGTCGCGGGCGGTCATCAGCTGCGCCAGGATTTCCTCTGCTGTCAGGTTGCGGACAAGCTTCTGCGTGCCGGTGTGGCAGAAGGAGCAGGTAAGCGTGCAGCCAACCTGCGAGGAGATGCAGAGCGTGCCGCGGCCTTCTTCCGGGATGTAGACCGTCTCGATTTCCACGGGCCTGCCCGCCCCTCTCGCGGGGAACCGGAAAAGCCATTTGCGAGTGCCGTCGGTAGAGATCTGCTCTTCGACGATTTCGGGCCGAGCGATCGTGAAATGCCGGTCAAGGGCGGCGCGCAGCTCTTTCGAAATGTTGAACATGTGAGCGAAATCAGTGACGCCGCGCACGTAGAGCCAGTGCCAAAGTTGCTGCGCGCGCATTCTGACCTGCCGTTCCGGGATAATGCCCGCAGCGACAAGTGCATCGGCCAGTTCGGCGCGGCTCAGTCCTATCAGCGACTGCTTAGCGGGAGTGGCGGCGCGGGCCGCGAGGGCGGAGCGCGTCTTATCGTCAGTAATGTCAAATGAAAGCGTCATGTTCGGGCCGGTTCGGATTGCGGTGGCACTTAGCACAGACGAGAAGCGGCGTCACGGTGTCGCGCCCGGCTGTTCCAGCTGCTCTGGTAACGCCTGACCGCAAAATTCGTCAGGTCTGCGAAAATGGCGAGGTTGATTGGCCGTGGCCTCGCCGCCGCTCACCGTTCCCACAAGGGCCACAAGGGAGAGGTGGGCCGTCCGCGATGTCCGGCCCTGGTTCGGGCTCCGATGCTCTACCTGCAGCTTGCGATCGATTGCAGCGCCGCCGAAATACCTTTCAACGAGAATGCATAGTTGGTCGGGTTGCCGCGGCCGGACTTTGCCGAGACCTTCATGTCCGAGCCTGCCCTCATGGCCGCGATTAATTGCGGCTCCTCGGCGGCGTTCTCCATCCAGGCCGATTTGCCGCGCGTGAACATCGAAAATGACCTGTCACCGACGGTGACGGAGACCTTCGAGTTTTCCTGGAAATTGTAGGAGGCGATGAATTGTGGCTCGAATGAAATGTTCTGGCCCGGCTTCTGGCTGACGAAGAAGAAAATGTCGCCATGGTCGAGAGTGGGCGGCTGCTTGTCGGTTGGAACGGTGAGCACGTAGCAAACCTTGCCGTTCTGTGCCTGATAGCTATAGGTGCCCCAGGCGTTGTGCTGGCTGATCTTGGTGGCCGACTGGGCAAGCACCGGGGCGGCCGCTGCCACCAGCATCAGGCCGGTGAGTGTGGAAATCAATCCGCGCATAGTTGTTCTGTCTATCCTGTCTGTCACATGTGGCGGGCAAAAGGCGGGTCACCACAGGGGCCCCCTGTACACGATCTTGATTTATTCCGGGTTACCAAAGAATGAACCTGCCAGGAAAAGCGGTTCGCCGCCCTCTGCCACCCGAGTCCCTATCGCCATCAAAACCACGAAAACGGCAAGAGTTTGACTTTTGTTTCAGCCCGAAATCGCGCGTCAATGTCCCTCTTCAACCGGTTTCAGCCAGCGCGCGTCGCGCCGCGGCTCGATGAGCTGGCGTCAAATGGGCGCGAATCGCCGCGATTGCCGCAGTGAGCACCGCGACATCATCGGTGAAACCGAGACCGATGATGACGTCGGGAATGGTGTCGGCTGGCAAGACAAAATAGGCAAGCGCTGCAAGCAGAATGCCTTTCGCCCGCAGCGGTGTGCGCGTGTCGAGCGCACAGTAGTAGGCGGCGACGACATCTTCCATGAACGGCACCTGCCGCGCTGCCTTCCTTACGGTTTTCCAGAACTTCTCGCGCACCTCGCTTTCGCCGGCATCGCCGTCGCCAAAGAAAGCGGCAAAATCGGAAATCCTGCTCTTTTCCATCGCCAGCCACTCCTCTGGGCAGATGTGGGAAAGGCGGCGATGCAGTGCAAGATGGCGCAGACCCTAACAAAGATTCCTCTCGCAGGAGTGCGCTTCCGTGGTAATCGCGTGCTTCTTGCTTTCCGAGGAAAACATGCTCGCCAAGCCGCCCGCTTCCGTCTTGTTGGTCTGTCTCGGCAATATTTGCCGCTCGCCTCTGGCTGAAGGCGTGCTGCGCACGGTCGCCGAGGCGCGAGGGCTCGGCGGCCACGTGCTGATCAATTCCGCCGGCACCGGCTGCTGGCATGCTGGTTCTGCGCCCGATCCTCGCTCCATTTCGATCGCTGCCCGTCACGGCATCGACATCTCAAGCCAGAAGGCGCGCAAGGTCACGGCGGAGGATTTCGAGCGCTTCGACCTGATCCTGGGCATGGACTGGTCGATTACCGACGAACTGCGAGCGCTGGCTCCCGCCGGCGCGCAAGGCCGGGTGCATCTTTTCCTGGAATTCGCAAATGGGGGGCCCGGTGAAGTGCCCGATCCGTACCATGGCGGCGCGGACGGCTTCGTGAAGGTCTACCGCATGATCCGCAACGCCTCCGAGGCCCTCGCCGACAGGCTCGGCTGGGGTGTGTCGGCGCCGGTAAGCGGCCAGGCTTCCTCGACAATGTAGGGCCCGCCGCCGATTAAATCGCGCGACGACATCAGAACGAAGCGCCCCACCCTGAAAGGCAAGGTCGCGAAGTTGCCGCGGCTGGACAGATAGTGTGCAACATCCTGCGGGCTCGAGTTCCGCAGGCGCGCCAAAGTGACATGCGGCATGAATTTACGCGGATCGGCCGGTATGCCCATGCGCTTGCATATGCGCTCGATTTCCGCTTGCAGCGCGCCAAGTTCGGGCGAGGGCACCACCCCGGCCCATACGGCGTGGGGCTTTCTGGAGCCGAAAGCGCCCACGCCCGAGAGCGCGAGCGAAAAGGCTGGCCGGCGCACACGGTCAAGCGCGTTGGCTATCTCGTCGGCAACGTGGCCTTCGACGTCGCCGATGAAACGCAGTGTCAAATGGTAGTTCTCGACATCGATCCAACGCGCTCCCGGCAAGCCTCCGCGCAGCAGGGAAAGAGACAACGCGGCATCGCGTGGAATTTCGAGGGCGGTGAAAAGTCGCGGCATGGCTACCTCCCCGAATCGAATTGTCACCCCTAGCGAATCACCGATACGAAATGTGAGCAAGATGTTTGTTGGTTGAACCCGGCGATCAAGCTTCCGCTACGTATGCGCGAAAGTTCACGAATCAACCCTTTGCGGTTATCAGCTTTTCGATCTCCGGCAACATGCGTTCGACCATGCGCTCTATGCCGGCGGCATTGGGATGCATGCCATCCTCCAACAGAAAACCGCGATCGGCGGCGACGCCTTCGAGGAAGAACGGATAGAGCGGGACACCGTACTTTCTTGCAAGCCTCGGATAAACGCCGTTGAAGGCGGAGGCATAGTCGGCGCCAAGATTGGGCGTGGAACGCATTCCCACCAGGAGCACGGCGATGCGGCGCTCCTTCAGGCGCAGAAGCATCGTGTCAAGGTTCCGCTCGGTAACCGCGGGCGCCACTCCTCGCAGCATGTCGTTGGCACCCAGTTCCAGAATGACGAGCTGGGTGCCGTCGGATACCGACCATTCCAGCCGCGAAAGGCCGCCGCTCGTCGTGTCGCCCGAAACGCCGGCATTTGCGATCACGACATCGTGACCCTTCTTTCGTAGTGCCGCCTCCAGCTTCTCGGGAAAACCTTCGCCGGGAGCCAGACCATAACCGGCCATCAGACTGTCGCCGAAGCCAACGATCCTGTAGGGCTCGGCGGACGCGGCCGAAACCATTGCGGCAAGTGCCAGAAATGCACAAAAGAGCAGGCGTGCAGGATGTTTGAATGCCATGAAACGCCACCCATATGACGGGAACTGTGTCCACCTCACCGACATATAGGGCCGATGCGTAGTGACAAAAACCATCATAGAGCTGAAAGATGTGTCGCTGACCCTCGGTGAGGGGCCGTCTTCGGTCCATGTGCTCACGAAAGTCAGTCTCGATGTGGCGCGCGGCGAGGCAACCGGCATCGTCGGACCCTCGGGCTCCGGCAAGTCGACGCTGCTGATGGTGATTGCCGGGCTGGAGCGCGTTGATTCGGGCACGGTCCGGATCGCGGGTGAGTTGCTGAACGGCAAGAGCGAGGACCGGATCGCCGCATTCAGGGGCCGCAACATTGGCATCGTCTTTCAGTCTTTCCATCTCATCCCGAACATGACGGCCTTGGAAAACGTAGCCGTGCCGCTGGAGCTTGCCGGCCACCGCGATCCTTTCGGTGTCGCGCGGCACGAGCTTGCCGCTGTCGGCCTGAGCGACCGCGTGACGCACTATCCGGGCGAGCTGTCCGGTGGTGAGCAGCAGCGGGTGGCGATCGCAAGGGCGCTGGCGCCGGATCCGGGCATCCTGATCGCGGACGAACCGACAGGCAATCTGGACCAGGCGACCGGCCGGCAGATAGCCGATCTCCTTTTCTCCAAAGCGAAGGAGCGTGGCATGACGTTGGTGCTGGTTACGCATGATGCAGCACTTGCAGCCCGCTGCGCCCGGCAGGTCGCTATGCGCTCGGGACGCATCGAGGGCGGCGACAGAATGCCGGACGCAGGCATGGCGAGCGCCAGCGCGGCGCAGCCCGACCTGGTTGCCGCCACCCCCATGGATAAGGACGCGTGAATGGCCGACCGGGTTGGCAGCGCGCAAGCGACTTCGTTTGATGCGAATTCAATGCTGCGCAGCCTCAGACTGGCCGTCCGCTTTTCGCTGCGCGAGATGCGCGGCGGGCTTTCCGGCTTCCTGATCTTCCTCACCTGCATCGCGCTTGGCGTTGCTGCGATCGGCGGGGTCAATTCGGTGGCGCGCGCGATCAGCACCGGCGTCGCGAATGAAGGCCAGGCGCTGCTTGGCGCCGATATTCGTTTCGAGCTCAATCAGCGGGAGGCGACGGCCGCGGAGCGTGCTTTCCTCGCCGCCATCGGTCGCGTGGCTGTCAGCGCCTCGATGCGTTCGATGGCGCGGCTTGAGAACGGATCGGACCAGATGCTTGCTGAGGTGAAGGCGGTCGACGGCGCCTATCCTCTCTATGGTACGCTGAAGACCGATCCGAAAATGGGCCCCCTGGAGTTGCTTGGCGAGCGGCAAGGAGCCTTTGGAGCGGCGGCTCCTGACCTTTTGTTCGAGCGGCTTGGATTGGAGGTGGGGGACCGGATCAGGCTTGGCAGCGCAACCCTTCAACTGACGGCAAGGATCATCACCGAGCCGGACGCGGCGTCGGATGGTTTCGGTTTTGCTCCCCGGCTGCTGATATCGCTGCAGGCACTGAGCGCCTCCGGCTTGATCCAACCTGGCAGCCTGTTCGAATTCGCCTACAAGGTCCGGCTTCCGGTGGGCGCGAGCGATGCGGACCTGGTGGCCGTTCGTGATAGGGCAACGAGTGAACTTCCGCAGGCCGGCTGGAGTGTCCGAACGAGAAGCAACGCCGCGCCGTCGCTGTCGGCCAACATAGAACGCTTTTCGCAATTCCTCGCACTTGTGGGGTTGACGGCGCTCGTGGTCGGCGGGGTGGGCGTGGCGAATGCCGTTCGGGCATATCTTGATGGAAAGCGAAGCGTGATTGCCACCTTCAAGAGCCTTGGCGCATCCGGCGGCTTTGTCTTCACGGTCTATCTCGTGCAAATTCTGCTGATCGCCGCGCTTGGCATCGTGGCTGGTCTTCTCGCCGGCGCATTGATGCCCTTCGCGGCGAATGCCGCGCTGCAATCGCTGATCCCGGTGCCGGCGGAGACAGCCATCTATCCCGGCGCCCTGGGGATTGCCGGGCTCTTCGGCGTACTGGTGACACTGGCTTTCGCTTTGCTCCCGCTTGGCCGCGTGCGCGACGTGCCGGCAACCGCGCTGTTCCGCGAAATGGGCTTCATGGGCCGCGGCTTCCCGCGGCTGGTCTACGTGATTTCAGCAGTCGCCATAGCGTCGGTACTGGCATTGCTCGCCGTGCTGTTTTCGGCCGACCGCTATATCGCGTCGATCTTTGTCGGAGCCACCGTCTTTGCATTCGTCGTGCTTCGATGCGTCAGCTGGTTGGTTCAGTGGCTGGCGAAGAAGAGCCCGCGCGTGCGGTCGACCGCGCTGAGGCTTGCCGTCGGCAATATCCATCGACCGGGCGCCCTCACTCCATCGGTCGTACTTTCACTCGGCCTCGGCCTGACGCTGCTTGTCACGCTGGCTTTGATCGATGGCAATCTGAGGCGGCAAATCACGGAAAGCTTGCCCGAACGGGCGCCGAATTTCTTCTTCGTGGACATTCAAGGCGCGGAGGTCGAAAATTTTGCCCGGCTTCTGAAGAAGGAAGCGCCGGGTGGAACGCTGGTGCGCGTACCGATGCTGCGGGGGCGGATCGTCGCGCTGAACGGCATCGATGTGCAGAAGATCGCGGCATCGGCGGGCGGAGCCTGGGTTCTGCGCGGCGACCGCGGCATCACCTATTCCGAAACCGTGCCGGAGAATGCGACGCTCGCGGCAGGCCAATGGTGGCCGAGGGACTATGCCGGCGAGCCGCTGGTGTCGTTCTCGGCGGAAGAAGCCGGCGAGCTCGGCCTGAAACCCGGCGATACGGTGACTGTAAACGTGCTCGGCCGAGACGTCACCGCGAGGATCGCCAATCTTCGCCAGGTCGAATGGGAATCCATGGGCATAAATTTCGTCATGGTGTTTTCGCCGAATGCCTTTGCCGGAGCGCCGCATTCGTGGCTGGCGACCTTGTCGATGGGGAGCGCGACGCCGACGGACGAGTCGCGAATTCTCAATGCCGTGACAAGGGCTTTCCCCGCCGTGACGACCGTTCGGGTCAAGGATGCGCTTGATGTCGTCAACCGGCTTGTCGGCCAGCTCGGCGCCGCAATCCGTGCCGCGGCAAGTGTGGCACTTATCGCATCCGTGCTGGTGCTTTCAGGCGCGCTCGCCGCGGGCAACCGCGCGCGCATCCACGATGCTGTCGTGTTGAAGACTCTCGGCGCTACCCGACGAATGCTGATTGCCGCCTTTTCGCTCGAATACATGCTCATCGGAATGGCGACAGCCGTTTTCGCTCTTTTTGCGGGAAGCATCGCGGCATGGTACGTCGTGGCGCGGATCATGCTGCTGCCGATCGCGTTTCTTCCATATGTGGCCGTGACGACGATCGCCGTAGCGCTGTTTCTGACCGTCGGCTTCGGGCTCGCCGGCACTTGGCGCGTCCTCGGGCACAAGGCGGCGCCCGTGCTGAGGAACCTTTAGGGTGTGTTGGTATTCAGGTGATGCCGGCCTGCAAATGGCGGTCTTCTCCGCTTCCGGTACTCACGTACCCAAACGTACGCTCTAGTGCCGGTTCTCGAAAACCGCCATTTTCGACTCGGCCTGACCCGATCCCAACACACGCTAGAAGATTTTAGGACGACCCACGGCCGGTTTCGGGTCGTTACGGGTCTTGTCCTTCAGAGAAAGAAGCATCATATTTGGCGGCAGGCATGCTGGAGTCCCGCCAGCGGCGCCTGGGCTTGTGAAAATGCCCGACACCCGACGGGGCAGAAGCAACAGAGGAAATCCATGGCTGACCTTCGCAACTATCAGGCACGCGTTGCCGCGGCGGGCACCCGCACAGACGCTGCCATCGACGAGGGCCTGCGCGCCTATATGGTCAAGGTTTACAACTTGATGGCGCTTGGCCTCGCGATCACCGGCGTCGTTGCGTACGGCGCTTTCGTCCTTGCCGTTCAAAATGGCCAGCTGACCGCGTTCGGCCAGGTGCTGTTCACCAGCCCGCTGAAGTGGGTCGTCATGCTCGCCCCCCTCGGCATGGTCTTTTTCCTTAGCGCCCGCGTTCATGCGATGAGCGTGTCCACGGCGCAGACGGCGTTCTGGGTTTTCGCCGGCCTGATGGGCCTGTCCCTATCGACCATCTTCCTGGTCTACACCGGCGCCAGCATCACCCAGACCTTCTTCGTGACGGCCGCCGCTTTCGGTGCGCTGTCGCTCTACGGTTACACCACGAGGCGCGACCTAACTGCGATGGGATCGTTCCTTATCATGGGCGTGTTTGGCCTCATCATCGCGATGGTGGTCAACATCTTCCTGCAGTCTTCGGCCATGCAGTTCGCCATCTCGGCGATCGGCGTGCTGATTTTCTCGGGTCTGACCGCCTATGACACGCAGAAGATCAAGGAGATGTATTTCGAGGGCGACGATGTGCTGGTCTCCGGCCGCAAGGCCATCATGGGCGCGCTGACGCTCTATCTCGACTTCATCAACCTGTTCACGTTCCTGCTGCAGTTCCTCGGCAACCGCGAATAATCGCGCTGCAACTGCTGGTCCTACAATCGGAAAGGGCGGTCGGCGGACCGCCCTTTTTCTTTTGCGGGGCAAACTCGTAAACAACCTGGCTTTTGACATAGGCAGCATGAACAGGTGCATAAAAAAGTGAGCAGCATGCGAACAAGGTCCGCCACAGAAGCTGATCTTGACCGGATCACCGAAATCTACACCGACGCCGTGATCCACGGCACCGCAACCTATGAGTTGGAGCCGCCGACACGGGCGGAGATGGGCGAGCGATTTGCCGCGCTTTCGGCAGGCAGCTTCCCCTTTCTTGTCGCCGAGAATGGGGAAAAATTGACCGGCTACGCCTATGCCGGACCTTTCCGCGCGCGGCCAGCCTACCGTTTCATTGTGGAAGACTCCATCTACGTGGCGCCGGAGGCCAAGGGCATCGGTGTTGGTGCGCTGCTGCTCAAACGCCTGATCGTCGAAGCCGAAGCACTCGGTTTCCGCCAGATGATCGCCGTGATCGGCGACGGCAGGGCGGACAGCCCTTCCGTGAAGCTGCACGAAAAGCTCGGCTTTCGCTTCTGCGGCACGCTCGCGGGTTCGGGCTACAAACACGGGCGCTGGCTGGACACAGTCTTCATGCAGCTTCCCATGAACGGCGGATCGGCCGAAGAGCCGGATCCCTTGTCGATGCCTGAGCGCGCCTTCCGGGAAAGGGCGAGAGATCGGCTCTGACGGACTGAAACCGGTTCCCATTTATCGTGGAATTGGTCTAGAGCGGCGGACGCAGCGATGGAATCGCTGCGGCTGCTCTATCTCTTTGTTTTGAGCGTCGGATTTTTCCCGAAACCGGTGCCCGCTCTAGCCTCGTCACCGGACGTCAACGGTGCCTTAAGCCTTGGGCGTCACTATGGCCGCATGGCTGGACTAGGTCTTCCCAAGCTCAGATGGCTGGTAATCGGCGCGGTGGCTGCCGGCATATGGGCGCTCCGACAGGAGCCGATAGACCCAGGCAAGTGCCACGCGGTCTCGCGGCCTCTGGAGCTTCTGTCCGAAAAACTGACAGACTTTTCGGACAGAATCATGCAGAAAGACAAAGTGTCTTGGCGAGACGCCGGTTCAGGGAAACGTCACTCTGCGCAAGTCTCGGCCGGTCGAAGGCAGCCGGCCGAACTCGCAACCCGAAACTCGCCGCGGCCGGACGCTCAGCGAGCCACCGAAAGCGCCGCATCGCGACCATCGAAGGCCATTGCCAGGTCGATGGCGCCATCAGACAAGCCCGCCGCCGAGCAGTTCTACACCACGTCGCGTGTGCGCCTGCGCACCGAGGCGGGTGTGGGCGCGTCGACCGTGGCGATGCTTGAACCGGGCCAGGCTGTGACCATCCTCGGAGCTTCCGGCAAATGGCGATGGGTTTCGACCGCCGGGCGCAAGGGATGGGTGCATGGCGACTATATCGGCCTGCCGGCATTTCATGGACCGCGGCCGAAGGAAATGATCGTCGGCGCCCGCGCTAATGCCGCACCAAAGGACGCCTTTTCGGCGTGGAGCGGGCGCTCTCGCATGGCGGCCACGCGGAAGCGCCCCGCAAGGCCGCCGCAACGCGGCGACTGCCAGTGCCCGTACGATTTCATGATCGACGGCAACCAGTGCGGCGATCGCAGTGCCTATGTCATGCGCGCCGGGAAGGGTCAGTGCTACCTCTAGCGCGGCAATCGGCCGGCTGGCGATGGATCTCGGCAGTTTTGGGGGTTGCAGCTTCGTCGATCCGATGCCACATCAGTGCGGACGCGAGCGCAGCGGAAGGCGGACCGCCTGATGCATGCATGCGGCGCCGGATCACCCGCTGGAGGTCTTCGTGTGTCGCGCTGATCGTCAATTCGGGTGCACGCTCACATTTCGGACATGCATATGGTCACCTACCTCGACGCCGCCACCGCTCCCCTTCGCAACACAGGGCAAATCCGGCTCTATGGCGAGGGCGCTTTTGCCGGCATGCGCAAGGCATGTGATTTGACGGCCCGCTGCCTCGACGAGCTGGCCGACTTCGTGAAGCCCGGCGTATCGACGGAATCGATTGACCGCTTTGTCTTTGAATTCGGCATGGATCAGGGCGCGCTGCCCGCCACGCTCAACTATCGGGGTTATACCAAGTCGTCCTGCACTTCGATCAACCACGTCGTCTGTCACGGGCTTCCCGATCAGAAGCCCCTGAAGGAAGGAGACATCGTCAATATCGACGTCACCTATATCCTGGATGGCTGGCACGGCGATTCCAGCCGCATGTACCCGGTGGGCCAGATCAAGCGCGCCGCTGAACGACTACTGGAAGTCACCCATGAATGCCTGATGCGTGGCGTGGCGGCCGTGAGGCCCGGCGCCCTGACCGGTGCGATCGGCGCTGCGATCCAGGCATACGCCGAAGCCGAACGCTGCTCCGTGGTGCGGGACTTCTGTGGCCATGGTGTCGGCCAGCTTTTCCATGACGCACCCAACATCCTGCACTACGGTAATGGGGGCGAAGGCGTGGAGATGCGGCCCGGCATGATCTTCACCATCGAGCCGATGATCAACCTTGGCCGGCCGCATGTTAAGGTGCTTTCCGACGGCTGGACCGCAGTCACCCGCGATCGTTCGCTCTCGGCCCAGTACGAACACACGGTGGGCGTCACCTCTACTGGGTGTGAAATTTTCACGCTTTCACCTAAGGGGCTCGACCGGCCCGGCCTGCCATCCTAATTTGCCGGACGGCCAAGATAAGCCGGGAAATGCTGGGACCAAGTGTAAATGACAGAAGACAGCGGGGACGAGCGCGGTTTCTTGGCCGAACAGCCGCTGAAGCCACTTCGCAAGGCCAAGAGTTCCGCCGAGAAACCGCACTATGAAGGCCACAGGGACAGGCTGCGCGCGCGGTTTCGGCAGGCCGGGCCCGCGGCTCTGTCTGACTACGAGATCCTTGAACTGCTGCTGTTCCGCTCGATTCCGCGCGCCGACACAAAGGAGCGCGCCAAGGCCCTGCTCAAGCGCTTCGGGTCGCTCGCGGAAGTGTTGGGCGCGCCCGAGCACCTCATCCGCGAAGTGCCTGATGTCGGGGATGCGGCTGTACTCGATCTGAAAGTGGTGGCCGCTGCCGCGCAACGGATGACGCGCGGTGCGATCCAGGGCCGTGAAATCCTCGCGTCATGGACGCAGGTCCTCGACTACTGTCGGGCCAGCATGGCCTTTGAACAGCGCGAGCACTTCCGTATTCTCTTTCTCGACAAAAAGAACGCGCTGATAGCCGACGAACTGCAACAGACGGGTACAGTCGATCATACACCGGTCTATCCGCGCGAAGTCGTGCGCCGCGCACTTGAACTTTCCGCGACCGCCATCATCTTGGTCCACAATCACCCATCGGGCGATCCCACGCCGTCGCGCGCCGACATCGAGATGACGAAGACGATCATCGATACCGCCAAGCCGCTCGGCATCGCCGTCCATGACCATATCATCATAGGCCGGAACGGCCATGCCAGCCTGAAGGGCCTGTTGCTGATCTGAGGGCCCGCAAATATTCGGACTGGCCCTTTGGCGTGTTGGTAATCAGGTGATGCCGGGCTGCAAATGGCGGTCTTCTGAAAATAATGAGGGAGATTGGCCGTGGCCTCGCCGCTGCTCACCCTCCCCCTTGCGGGGAGAAATGCAAGACAGGGGATCATTCGGAGAGGGGTTCTATGCCTGGCTGGCGGCTGTGGGGTAGCATGATCGGTCGAGCATGACAGCCACTGATATTAGCCGGCTACGGCCGTAACCTTGCACCGCCCCTCAAGGGCTGCCAGCCAGCCATGGCGAAACCGGTCTAGGCCTCAGGAAGATCGTTTGCTTCGCGGGCTCCTTGTCGCGCCTGAAGCTGGCGCGGATTTGCTCTTTCGTTTGGTTGCTGCCGCCGGGGCTGCCGGACTGCTTCCGGAGCCGGAGGCGTTGGTTCCGCCTCCCGCTCCTTCCGTGTCGATCTCGCGGGCGGCTTGTTCCCAATGGCGCCTTTCCTCGCCTTGAGGTCTGCCTTCTTTTTCCCAAATTTCGTGAGCACGCGCCCGAATTTGCGCCTCTCGATCACGAGCCATTGTTTCCTCCTTGATAAATAACCTCGTCAGCCTCAAACCTCTGCGCAATCTCGCTTGTTGTCCAGTCGGTCGGAAGGGAAAGACGAGCAGCGCTTGCCACCCTTCCGCGGCAGTTTACAATCTTTGCCTTGCACAGGGAGTTCCATCATGAGCGAAGACGCTTTCAACATGTCGATTCGCAAATTCCTGAAAGAGGTGGGAGTCACTTCCCAGCGCAAGATCGAGGAGGTGGCGCGCAAGGACAAGGCAGGCGGCGGGACGCTGAAGGTCCGCATGAGGCTGACCGCCGAAGGGACGGGCCTGAACCATGTCGTGGACGGCGAGATCGAACTCCCCTGACGCCGAGCGCAAAGGATGCTTTATCACAACAAACACCCTAGAGGCATCGCATGAATCCGTTTCCCCGCGACGCGCTTTAGGTCATCAGGCGCTTTCTCTGACCTTGGCTTTCGCCCGCGCGCGCTTCTTCCGCGGTGGCATCCGCCGTGGCGCCGCCCTGACCGGCGCTGCCGGCTCGTCGGACAAAGCACCGCCTACGGCTTCGGCCATCGTATAAGCGACGAAATCGCAGTCGATCGAAGATGTGAACCTGGCGTTCCGGAAACGGTCGTCCAGGCGCCAGAACACAGCTCCGACACGCAGTGACTTGCGCCTGCGCTTCATGCGTCGTGCCAGGTAGCGTACGTGTGCGGTCGAACTCGACGTTGAGGTAGCTGATGACCACCGCATGGACATCGTCGAGATCGAGCCCCCTGACCTTTGCGGCGGCGATCGAACGCGTTTCGATCACCCTGGCGTCGGCGCCATGCGCGATCAGCACCTGGGCGAGCATCGCCGCCGAGGCTTCGTCAAGCTCGCCGCGGCCTCCGACGCACAGCACCGTCTTGCCAGTGCCATCCGGCGGTTCCTCGGCGTCGGCCTTCTGCTCGCCGGCATCGTCCGTCGCGTCTTCTTCTTCGTCTGCTTCCTCGTCGGCATATTCCTCGAGATTGTCGACGAGCGTCATTGCCCCTTCGGCGACGCGCCCGCGGCGGTCGTCGAGCATCACGCCGCGGGCGCGATCATATTCGCCAAGCAAGAGGGCGGGAATGGCGACTGTCTCATAGAAGGTCACGAGATCGCTCTCGGCCAGAAACGCTTCGGCTCGGTCCGTGGCCTCATCAGGATCCCCGGCCAAGAGCCGCTGGTAGAGTGCCTCATGTGGTTCGAGCACCGGTTCGCTGCCCAGCAGAACGTCGAGGAACTCGAACTGCGGCACATGTCTTCCGAGCACCACCAGGCAAACCGTTAGCGGTGTCGACAAAAGCAGGCCGAGCGGTCCCCATAGCCAGGTCCAGAAGATAGCCGCGACAATTATCGCAAGCGGCGACAGGCCGGTACGCGATCCGTATAGCCACGGTTCCACAACATTGTTGCTGACCAGCTCGATCACGATGAAAAGTGCCGCCGTCCATAACACCATGGTCCAGCCCGGATCGACGGCGAGCGCCACCACCAGCGGAAGGATGGCTGCTATTACCGGCCCGATATAGGGGACGAACCGCAGCACCAGGGCCAAGAGACCCCAAAGCAGCGCATTCGGAACGCCGATGATCCAAAGGCCGAGACTGATCGGCACCGCATAGGTCACGTTCACGACAAGCTGCATCAGCAGATATTGGCCGACGCGCCTGCCGGCATCCTGCAAGGCTTCGGTGGTCCGGTGCAGGTCGGCTGCTCCGACGAGCCTTATGAAGCGGTCGCGCAAATCCTCGCGCTTCATGAGCATGAAGATAACCACAACGAGGATGATGCCGCCGGTCGCCAGGGGATCGATCAGCGGGCCGATGATGGTCTGCAGCACTTCGAGCGGCTGCGGCTTGGGCGGTACCACCTCCACTGGAAGCGGATTGACGCTCTGGGGTTCAGTGTCTGTCCTGCCGGGCGCGGATAAATCATCGCGCTGGATCTCGCGTCCCAAGCGCTTCAGCAGCTTCGAAACGCGGTCGAATATCCCGTCGCCTATATTGACGTCCCTGACGGCGCGTACCTTGGCTTCGATGTTGCTCTGGTAGTAAGGGAGGTTTTCCGCAAGCGCGCCAAGCTGGGTGGCCACCACCGCTCCGAATATCCCGATCGCCGTGAACGCCCCGATGACAACGGCAAGTACGGCGGCCACCCTTGGCATTCGCAGCCTTCTGAGCCACGAGACGACCGGTGCCAGCGCGAAAGTCAGCAGCACGGCAACCGCCAGCGGCAGGAAGATGTCCTTTCCGAAATACAATGCCGCGACAGTCGCGATGACAGTAATGAGCGCCGGATAGGTCACCACCGAGGCATGCGATCGAACCTCTATGGGCGGTTCGGGCACGGCCGGCTGCTCCGGCCGCGATCCATCCGGGTTGGTTGGTAACCCATCCGGGCCGGTTGGTAACGTCGTCATTCCCGCGATCGCCCTCCGCCCGGCAGACGCACACTTGCGCCGCCAGAATGAATACAATCGCGGAACCGAATTTGGGTTCCACGCCGCGCGGACGCGCCAGTCACCAAGCCGATTGGCATCGGACGGCCAAGGCGGTACACCCATGCTTTGCGTCGAAGCGCCGGAGAATGCCATGTCGCTCAGGGTCGCCGTCCAGATGGACCATGTTTCCACCGTTTCTATCACCGGCGATACAAGCTTCGCGCTGTCCCTGGAGGCGCAGCGGCGCGGCCACAAGCTTTTCCACTACACGCCCGACCGCCTCACCATGGCGGGCAGCACCGTGGTTGCGCGGATCGAGGAGATGGAAGTGCGGGACGTGAAGGGTGCTCATTTTTTTCTGGGGGAGCCGACGAGGACCGACCTTTCCGAAATGGACGTGATCCTGCTCAGGCAGGATCCGCCATTCGACATGAACTACATTACGACCACCCACATCCTGGAGCGGATCCATCCAGCGACGCTGGTCGTCAACGACCCCGCATGGGTGCGCAACAGCCCGGAGAAAATCTTCGTAACCGAGTTTCCCGACCTTATGCCCGAGACGTTGATTACCAAGGACCCGCAGGAAGTGGCCGCCTTCCGGCGTGAGTTCGGCGACATCATCATCAAGCCGCTCTACGGGAATGGCGGCGCCGGGATATTCCATCTGCACGAGGCCGACAGGAACCTTGCCTCGCTGCTCGAAATGTTCGGGCAGATGTTCCGCGAGCCTTTCATCGTGCAACGCTATCTGAAGGAAGTGCGCGGCGGCGACAAGCGCATCATCCTGGTTGACGGGGAGCCAGCCGGGGCGATCAACAGAGTGCCGGCCGAACATGATTCGCGTTCCAACATGCATGTCGGCGGGCGGCCGGAAAAGACCGAACTGACAGAGAGGGAGCGCGAGATCTGCGCGCGCATCGGACCCTCGCTCAGGGAGCGCGGCTTCATTCTGGTCGGAATCGACGTGATCGGCAACTACATGACCGAGATCAACGTCACCTCCCCGACAGGCATTCGCGAGGTCCGTAAATTCGGCGGCGCCGACATCGCAGCGCTATTCTGGGATGCAGTCGAAGAAAAACGCGGCTGAAAGCGACCAAAAAACCACTGGCCCAAAATAGGTGTGTTGAGATTCAGGTCAGGCCGGCATCACTGAATACCAACACACCCTAAGCCATCCCGGTTTTTCAACCAGGGCTGCCCAGATTGCACGTGATGCGATTAATTGTTCCCGTGTTGTTCTTGCTTTCGGGAGGGAACCATGCTTGTTTCGCTTGATAAGCCTGTGATCTGCCGAATGCCGGTAGCGACCGGCGCGGAGGAGATGGCATGGTTTCGCGGGTTCGCACGGTCGCTTTTCAGGGAATAGAGGCGGTGCCTGTCGACGTGCAGGTCATGATCGCGCCCGGAAAGGCCGGCATGCAGATCGTCGGCCTGCCCGACAAGGCGGTCGCCGAGAGCCGCGAGCGAGTCCAGGCGGCGCTTCATGCCTCGGGGCTTTCGATGCCAGCCAGGAAGGTGACCGTCAATCTGGCGCCGGCTGACCTGCCCAAGGAAGGCAGCCACTATGACCTGCCAATCGCGCTGGGATTGATGGCGGGATTGGGGGCCATTCCCGGGGACGCGCTCGACGGCTATGTCGTCCTTGGAGAGTTGTCACTCGATGGCACGATCACGTCCGTTGCGGGCGCGCTGCCGGCGGCAATCGGGGCCAATGCCCTTGGCAAGGGCCTGATCTGCCCGCATGATTCGGGGCCTGAGGCGGCATGGGCAGGCTCCGATGTCGATATCGTTGCGCCAAGAAGCCTGATCGCCATCGCCAATCATTTCCGCGGGACTCAGGTATTGTCACGGCCGGAGGCAAGCATTCGCGCACCTGCGCGGGACCTGCCCGACCTCGCTGACATCAAGGGGCAGGAAAGCGCCAAACGGGCTTTGGAAGTGGCAGCCGCTGGGGGCCACAATCTCTTGATGGTCGGCCCGCCCGGTTCCGGAAAGTCGATGCTGGCGCAGCGCCTTCCCTCGATCCTGCCGCCTCTGGCACCGAGGGAATTGCTTGAAGTCTCCATGGTGGCGTCGATTGCCGGAGAACTTGCCGGCGGCAAGCTGACCGACAGGCGGCCTTTTCGGGCACCGCATCACTCCGCCTCGATGGCGTCGATAGTAGGCGGCGGTTTGCGTGTCCGGCCTGGCGAGGCGTCGCTTGCCCATCACGGCGTGCTGTTTCTGGATGAATTCCCCGAGTTTTCGCCGGCAGTGCTCAACTCTCTGCGGCAGCCTCTCGAAGCCGGCGAATGCATGATTGCCCGCGCTAACCACCGAGTGACCTACCCGGCCCGCCTCCAGCTTGTCGCCGCGATGAACCCGTGCCGCTGTGGAATGGCCGGGGAACCGGGCTACCGCTGCGCTCGCGGCCCCCGCTGCCAGTCGGACTACCAGGCACGGATTTCCGGCCCCCTGCTCGATCGCATCGATCTCAGGATCGAGGTGCCGGCCGTTTCAACCGCCGACCTGATCCGTCCGGCAAAGGCGGAGGCGAGCGCCGCGGTGGCTGAGCGGGTGGCGCGTGCGCGGTCCATCCAGCAGGAACGGTTCGAGAAGTTTGGCCTCCCGTCGGTGACAACGAACGCGCATTGCGCGACCGCACTCGTGGAGGAAATCGCTGCTCCGGATGCGGCCGGTTTGTCCCTGTTGCGCGATGCCAGCGAGAAGCTGGGTTTTTCGGCGCGCGCCTTTCACCGTGTGCTCAAAGTCGCGCGAACGCTCGCCGATCTTGACGGCATGGAAACCGTGGGCCGCATCCACCTCGCGGAGGCAATCTCCTATCGGATCACGGGAGAGAGACTGGCGCAGGCCGCGTGACGGGAGGCGAACCTTGAAAATCCGGCTCCATCCCCGCGGCAATGCTCAATTCGCTCTACGGCGCCGCGTGTCCTTTTGGACGCGTGAGCGCTTCAGAGCATCGGACCCGAAAGTGGGAACCGGACAAGACGGCCGGCCCACCCTCCCCCTTTTTGCAGGGCAATCGCATATGGAAATTTGCTGCTCCGATATACTTTCCTGCCTCGAATCCAAACCGAGAACAAAGCAGAATCGGACCACGAAACGCCGCCTTGGAAACCGAATTCGCGCGTCGTCGAAATACTTCGATCGCCAGCATCTATACTCATGTGCGTTAGCGCTACCCCTTTAGGACTCTGTGGGAGGGTGGCGAACGAACGAGCAGCGTGGGGGTCATCAAGAATCTAACATTTTCACGTTAACCCCCACCCCGCTCCGCTTGCGGACCAAGAGAGGGAAATCCAACAAGGGTGTCAGGCGGGTCAGAGGTTGCAGCCGCTGGCAGTACTTACTCGGGAGTCACACCCCCCAAGCCGGCAATCAAGCCGCGCCGACCGCTTTCGATTTCTCGAATCTCTTGCGTTCATGCGTGTCCAGGTGGAGCTTGCGCAGCCGGATGGATTTCGGTGTCACCTCGACCAGCTCGTCGTCCTGGATCCAGGCAAGAGCGCGTTCAAGCGTCATGCGGACAGGTGGCGTAAGCTTCACTGCTTCGTCCTTTCCCGCGGCGCGTATATTGGTAAGCTTCTTGCCCTTCAGCACATTCACCTCGAGATCGTTGTCGCGAGTGTGAATGCCGATGATCATGCCGGCATAGACCTTGACACCGGGATCGATGACCATGGGACCGCGATCCTCGAGATTCCATAGCGCGTAGGCAACCGATTCGCCCGGCTCGTTGGCGATCAGAACGCCATTGATGCGACCGCCAATCTCGCCTTTGTATGAACTCGTAGGCGTGGAAGAGCCGGTTCATGACCGCAGTGCCGCGCGTATCGGTCAACAGCTCCGACTGGTATCCGATCAGGCCGCGCGTCGGCGCGTGAAAAACCAGCCGCTGGCGGTTGCCGCCCGACGGCTTCAGCTCGACCATCTCGGCCTTGCGTTCCGACATCTTCTGGACGACGACCCCGGCGTGCTCTTCGTCGACGTCGATGACCACTTCCTCGACCGGCTCCAGCAGTTCGCCGGTCGCGCTCTTCTGCATGACCACGCGCGGCCGCGAAACGGCAAGCTCGAAGCCTTCCCGCCGCATCGTTTCGATCAACACGGCAAGCTGGAGCTCGCCGCGGCCCGAAACATAGAAAGAGTCCTTGTCGGCGGATTCCTCGATCTTCAGCGCGACATTGCCTTCCGCCTCGCGCAACAGCCGTTCCCGGATGACACGGGAAGTCACCTTTTCGCCTTCGGTGCCCGCAAGCGGCGAATCGTTGACGAGGAATGACATCGTGACGGTTGGCGGATCGATCGGCTGCGCGGCAAGCGGCTCGGTCACGGCGGGATCGCTGAAAGTGTCGGCGACCGTACCTTTCTGCAGGCCGGCGATGGCCACGATGTCGCCGGCGTGAGCTTCGTCTATCGGCTGGCGATCGAGGCCGCGGAAAGCCAGAATTTTCGAGAGCCGGCCCTGCTCGATAAGATCGCCGGTGCGGTTCATCACCTTTACTGCCTGGTTCGGCTTGATCGAGCCAGACTCGATGCGCCCTGTAATGATGCGGCCGAGAAAGGGATTGGCTTCAAGAATGGTGCCGATCATGCGAAACGGCCCGGCGCCGACGTTTGGCTCAGGAACATGCTGGAGCACCAGGTCGAAGAGCGGCGCAAGGCCTTTGTCCTTCGGGCCCTCGGGCGTCTCGGCCATCCAGCCGTCACGGCCCGAGCCATAGAGGATCGGAAAATCGAGCTGCTCATCGGTCGCATCGAGTGCTGCGAAGAGGTCGAACACCTCATTGATGACCTCGACTTCGCGCGCGTCCGGCCGATCGATCTTGTTGATCGCCACGATCGGCTTCAGACCGACCTTCAGCGCCTTCCCAACCACGAATTTGGTCTGCGGCATCGGCCCTTCTGCCGCATCGACGAGAACGATCGCCCCGTCCACCATGTTTAGGATACGCTCGACCTCGCCGCCGAAATCGGCGTGGCCGGGAGTATCGACGATGTTGATGCGGGTGTCCTTCCACTCCACCGACGTCGCCTTGGCCAGGATGGTGATCCCTCGTTCCTTTTCGAGATCGGAGGAGTCCATCGCGCGCTCGGCGACGCGCTGGTTTTCGCGCAACGAGCCGGACTGCTTCAGAAGCGCGTCGACGAGCGTGGTCTTCCCATGGTCGACGTGTGCGATGATCGCTATATTGCGGAGTTTCATTGTTTCACTCGGGAAATTTTTTACGGGCACGTAAATGCGTCGCCCAGTTTCATTGGCCGCGCTCTTACAGGTTTTTTCGCATCTGCGAAAGGGGCGGATTGGCGCGCCTGGTCGGGTCGGCCATTTCAAGCTAGTTGTGTTGGAATTCAGGTCAGGCCGAGTTGAAAATGGCGGTTTTCGAGAACCGGCACAAGAGCGTACGTTTGGGTCGTGAGTACCGGAAGCGGAGAAGACTGCCATTTGCAGGCCGGCATCACCTGAATATCAACGCACCCTAGGCTATCACACCAGTCCGCGCTTCTCCATCATTGCGTCGGGCGTCGGCATCTTGCCGCGGAAGGCGAGGTAGAGCTGCTTCCGGGTCGGCCGAGCCGCCCGCCGCGTAGATGTGCTCTTTCAGCTTCTCGGCGAGCGCCGGATCGAACGGATCGCCGGTCTCCTCGAATGCCGCGAAGGCGTCGGCGTCGAGCACTTCCGACCACAGGTAGGAATAATAGCCGGCCGAATAGCCGTCGCCGGAAAACACGTGCTGAAATGCGGCGTGCGGTGGCGCATGACGATGGCGTCGCGGCATCTGTAAACTCTTCAAGCGTCTCGGCCTCGAAACGAAGCGGGTCTTCGGGGGCGTCGGGCCGGGCATGGTAGGCCATGTCGACCATCGCCGACGCCGTGAACTCGACCGTGCTAAAGCCGGCATCGAAAGTGCGCGCCGCCAGCATCTTGTCGAGCAGCTCCTTCGGCATCGGCTCGCCGGTCTTGTGGTGCCGCGCATGTTTTTCCAGCACTTCCGGCACGGTCAGCCAATGCTCGTAGAGCTGCGAAGGCAGCTCGACGAAATCGCGGGCGACCGAGGTGCCCGACACCGACGGCCAGGTGACGTCCGTCAGCATGCCGTGCAGCGCGTGGCCGAACTCATGGAACAGCGTCTTTGCCTCGTCGAGCGAAAGCAGGGCGGCGTCGCCCGCCGGCGGCTTCGCGAAGTTCATGATGTTGTAGATGACCGGCTTGGCGCCTTGCCCGAGCCGGTAGCCGGACTGCAAGCGCGCTCATCCAGGCGCCGGAGCGCTTCGACGGCCGCGCGAAATAGTCGGCGAGGAAAAGTGCCGCGAGTGCTGCCGTCCTCGTTGCTGCACCTCGAAGACCCGCACGTCCGGATGCCACGCCGTGATGCCCTTCTTCTCCTCGAAGGAGACGCCGAACAGCCGGGTCGCCACGTCGAAACAGGCTTCGATGATCCGTTCGAGCTGCAGATAAGGCTTCAGCTCCGCCTCGTCGAAGGCGAATTTTTCGGCGCGCAGCCGCTCCTGGTAGTAGCGCCAGTCCCAGGCGGCGATCGGGTCGATTGCTGGCCAGCTTGCGCGGCAAGCCGCTGCAACTCGGTCTCCTCCGGCGCTGCCTTCTCGCGCGCCTTGTCCCAGACCGGGTCGAGCAGGTCCGAGCACGGCTTCGGGCGTCTTGGCCATGGTGTCGTCGAGCTTCAGCGCGGCGTAGCTGTCGTAGCCGACCAGCTTCGCCTTCTCGGCGCGCAGCTGCAGCGTTTTCTTCACAACCTCGCCGATTGTCGGTCGCGCCGCCGTTCTCGCCGCGGCATGGCAAAGGCGCGGAAAGCCTTCTCGCGCAGGTCGCGGCGCTCCGAAAAGGTGGTGAAAGGCTCGTAGATCGAACGCGACAGCGTGACCGCGTAACTTGCCCTTCCTGCCGCGCGATTCGGCGGCTTCCGCCATCGCGCTCGTCAGGAAGTCGGGCAGGCCGGCAAGGTCGTCGCCATCGAGGAACAGCACCCATTCCTTCTCGTCGGCCAGCACGTTCTGGCCGAAGCGCGCGCCGAGCGAGGCGAGCTCCTCGTTGATGGCGGCGAGCCGCGCCTTGCCGGCCGCGTCGAGCTTCGCGCCGGACGCGGACGAAACCCTTCCAGGTCTTTTCGAGAACCCGCAGCGTCTCGGCATCGAGACCAAGCGCGTGGCGCGCTCTCATGAAGTGCGTCGATGCGGGCAAACAGCGCCGCGTTCATCGAGATCGCCGAAAAATGCCGCGCCATCTTCGGCGCAATCTCGCGCTCCAATCGCCTGGATCGCGTCGTTGGTGTGGGCGCCGGCGCGGCACCAGAAGATCGACGAGACGCGGTCGAGCGGGTCGCCGGAGAGTTCCAGCGCGGCAAGCGTGTTTTCGATCGTCGGCTTTTCGGGATTGCCGGCGATCGCGTCGATCTCGGCCTCGTGCGCCTGGCAAGCGCCGCGTCGAAAACCGGGCCGAAATCATCGTCGGCGATGCGCGAAAAATCCGGCAGGCCGAGCGGCCCGGTCCAATGCGTCAGCGGATGCGTGGCGAGGTCGATGGCAGTATGTTTATCGGACATCTGGGCTTCTTTCATGGATGCGATGCTGCTGACCACGTTCAGTCGACGTCCGGCCGCTCGAAATCGCCGGTGTCGCGGTTCATCACCCAGAGTTCGCCGGTCGAGATGTCGAACCAGGCGCCGTGCAGCGCAGCCGCCCCTTGCCTTCGAGGATGCTGACGCAGGGAAAGGTCCTGCAGATTGGCGATCGAGTAGCGGATCGAGATGCGCTCCAGCGCAGTCTGCCGCTCGCCGGCGGTCATCATGCGTGTTGCCGGACACGGCCTCGGCGGCCGGCCCGACCAGGCTCATCCATTTGCCGATGAAATCGCCGGGCGACAGCGGCGCCGGCACGGGTCGAGCGCCGCGCGGATGCCGCCGCAGCGGCCGTGGCCCATCACCACGATGTTCTTCACCTTCAGGCTCTGCACCGCGAATTCGAGCGCCGCCGAGGTCGAATGGAATTCGCCGTCCGGCGCATAGGGCGGCACCAGATTGGCGACGTTGCGCACGACGAACAGCTCGCCCGGTCCGGCATCGAAGATCGCTTCCGGCGCGGCGCGCGAATCGCAGCAGGCGATCACCATCGTCTCCGGCGTCTGGCCTTCCCGGGCGAGCGCGCGATAGCGGCCGCTCTCGGACGGGATAGCGCCCGCTCATGAAGTTGCGGTAGCCGGCGAGCAGATGGTCGGGAAGATGGGCATCGGCGGCAGTTAAGGCAAAGGCGCGCGCAATCAATGCATTCAAGCTGCGCCATGACGACTAGCATTCGCCCTGCACGGCTTGGCAATGCACACATGCCTGCGTCCAGTTCAACGCCCAGATGGCGACGGGAATGCCGTGGCTGTCGACGAGCCGGCGGGTCCGGAAAGGGCCTCGCCTCGCCGCGCGCAAGGCGTCCGGCGATCGAGCATCATGCGCCGCGGCGTCGAGGAAATCGTCGGCTGCCGCGCCCGCTGGCGGCGCGTCGGTCGAGAAAGCTGCGTTCGCAAGCCGATGGCGCAAAGCAGCGCCTTGCGCTCCTCCATGCCGGCCGGATTGACCTGGCCCTTGATCTTCTTCGGCAGGCGCATGGCCTGTCCGCCGTTCAGCCGCCAGAACGCCACTTCCGGATGCGATTCGATGACGCGCTGCCGGAGATCCGGCCGCTGCGCGCAGCAGCGCGTCGATCTCGCGGATCTTCGAGAAGATGCCGAAGGCCTGGATCGACACGCCGCGCGGCGGATCGGATGTCGTCCGCGCCACCTCGCTCGCCCTGCGATGCGCCTCGTACCAGCGCTCGACCGTGGTGAACGCTTCCGTCTGCGGCGTAGACGCGCCGCGCGCGAGGGGATCGAAAAGACGCTCGACTGGCGCTGGCCGAGCAGCGGCCGCACCAGCGCCTCCGGGCCGCGCCCGCCCTTGCGCGAGAAGTCAGGCAGGCCGATCGGCATGTCGACGGCAATGATCGCGTCGTCGGGAAGGCTGTCGACCAGACCGGCAAAGCTGCGAAAGACGGCGACGGCGGGGTCGCCGCCGGGCCGCAGAACCACCGCGATCCAGCCCGCCTTGCAGCCGTCGACGCCCGGCGACGGTGCGACCGGCCGATCCATCGCTCAAGCGCGCCGGTCCTTGCCGGGATGCGTCAGGTGGCGCAGCTGCACCATCGCCATCGGATGCGACAGGCTCTGCGCGTCGGTCTCGAGCTGCAGTTCGTCGGCCGCCGCGCTTGGCCGTGCGCGCCAGGATCTCGAACACCGCCGCGGTCGTCGACTGCAGCGCCTTGGCGGCCGGCTGGCCGGCCAAGCAGCCGCGCCAGGAAGACCGCGGCGGTGAGGTCGCCGAGCCCGTTGGGCGGCCTGCTCGATGATGCGATGCTCGGCAAGCAGCGCTTCGGACGGCGTCAGCAGCAGATTGCCGGTGCCGCCGGCCATCATCGCCGGCGCCGAGGTGACCAGCATGGCGCGGCGGCCCCGCATCGAGCGCGGCCGCCATCATCGAGCGGAGGTCGTCGAGCTTGGCGCCCGCTCATCCATTCGAGCTCGTAGCGGTTGGGCGTGGCGATGTCGGCGATCGGCATCAGCAGGTCGCGCATGCGCTTCGGCAATTTCGCTGCGGCACGTAGAGCCCGCCGGCATCGCCCATGACCGGATCGCAGACATAGAGCGGCTTTCGGGTTCTTCGCCTGCACCGCCGCTGACCAGCGAAGCGACGGCGACGGCCTGCGCCGGCATCGCCGAGATAGCCGGACAGCACGGCGCCGACTTCGCCGAGCCAGGGCGCGCGCTCCAGATCCTTCATCAAGGCGGCGAACTGTTCCGGATCCGGAACGATGCGTGTCGCGCGGCCATGCCCGGGATGCCAGGGCAGGATGACGGTCGGCACCGCCCAGACCGGGATGGCCGAGCGTCTCCAGCGCGAAGACGGCGGCGCGGTTGCCGACCGAGCCGCGCGCGACATGGCTCGAAATGACGATCACCGCCCGCGGCGCGTCGAGCCTCACGCAATTCCATCGAGGTCTACCCGCGCAGCAGAAGTAGGATCAACCAGCCAGACGAGGACCGGCGACAAGCAACACGCCGAGCGACGCGGCCGATCCGCGTGCCCCAATATTCCGCCCAGTCGCTCTTGGTCGGCATCGTCGGCGGCCATATGGTCGCGCGCCCGTCTGGCCGTGCGCGGTCGACCGCCGATGTGCCGCCGGCCTCCGCTTCCCGCGACGACGCGGTCGAGAATGCGCCGCGATTCGGCCTCTCTGTCGCTGTTCCTCGCTTCGCCATTGGTCACCGAGTCCCTCGATTTGCAGCGAGCTTAGCGCGTTCGCTCGTCGGATCACAGTGTACGAGGTCGCATGCATCGAACCGCACCAGACTGGTTTCGCAGCACTGCATTCCCTTCGGCTGCGATTGTGACTAATGTCGCGCCGCGTCCGACTGCGATCGAGGAGATATGCCATGTTCGCTGCAATCCACGCTCTTGCCGCCGCGCTTGCGCGTCTGTTCCCGCGCTGCTCTGTTCTGGCGCTGTCTCTGCCGCTGCTGTCGGCCTGCGGCTACAACACCATCCCGACCGCCGAGGAGAAGGCCAAGGCCGCCTGGAGCGAGGTGCTGAACCAGTATCAGCGCCGCGCCGACCTGATCCCCAATCTGGTCGAGACGGTGAAGGGCTATGCCTCGCACGAGAAGGACGTGCTGGAAGGCGTGGTCGAGGCGCGCGCCAAGGCGACGCAGGTGACGGTGTCGCCCGAGACGCTGACCGATCCGGAGGCCTTCAAGGCGTTCCAGGAGAGCCAGGCCGGCCTGACCGGCGCGCTGTCGCGGCTGCTGGCGGTGGTCGAGAACTATCCCGACCTCAAGGCCAACCAGAATTTCCTGGCGCTGCAGGCGCAGCTCGAAGGCACGGAAAACCGCATCGCGGTGGCGCGGCGCGACTATATCGAGGCGGTGCGCGATCTACAACACGGCGCTGAGGACCTTCCCGTCGATGCTCTGGGCGACGTTCTGGTTCACCGACAACGAGCCGTTCCAGAACTTCACCGTCGCCGACGACAAGATCGAGCCGCCGAAGGTGGATTTCGACACGCAGAAGCAGGGCGGCTGACTTGTCCGAAATCGAGCAGAGCCTTGATCGAGAGTGACAGCCAATCTTGCCGGTTGAAGGTCGGATGTCGGGTCCGGAGCAGGGCAGCGATGAGCAGCATGCTCGACGGCCCGGTCGTTGCGCGCTCGCCGCTGCTTTTCCTTCTTTTCCTTCCCGTCATTGCGCTTGCCGCGGAGCTGCCGGCGCTCACCGGCCGCGTCGTCGACAATGCCGGCATGATCGACCCGGCCAGCGAAGCGGCGCTTACGCAGAAGCTCGAAGCCTTCGAGAAGAAAGTCTCCGACCAGATCGTGGTCGCGACCATCGACAGTCTCGGCGGCGAGGCGATCGAGCCCTACGCCAACCGGCTGTTCCGCGCCTGGGGCCTCGGCCAGGCCGGCGAGGACAACGGCGTCCTGCTGCTCGTCGCCAAGTCCGACCGCAAGATGCGCATCGAGGTCGGCTATGGCCTCGAAGGCACGCTGACCGACCTGCACACCAAGCTGATCATCGAGAACACCATGGTGCCGGCCTTCCGCGCCGGCGACTTTTCCGGCGGCATTGCCGCGCCGTCGACGACATCGATCATGGTGCTGGAGGGCAACGCGGCCGAACTGGAAGCGCGCGGCGAAGCGCAACCAGAGGGAGCGAGACAGAGCGCGTTCCGACTTGAAGTGGTCGCTCTTCATCGCTCATCTGGGGACGCTGTTCTTCGGCGGCTTCGCCATGGCGATCCTGCCGCCGATGTTCGGCCGCAAGATCGGGCCCGGCCGCTATCGCTGGCTCGGCATGGATTTCATCTTACGGTTCCGGTTCGGGAGGCTCATCATGGCGGCGGCTGGTCAGGTGGCTCCTCCGGCGGCGGCTGGTCGTCCGGAGCTCGCGGCGGCGGCTTTTCGGGCGGCGGCGGCTCGTCCGGCGGCGGCGGTTCATCGGGGAGCTGGTACGATCGCGATGACCCGCTGACGATGACCCCAGAAGACCATGCCCGCATCGCCGCGGCGATCCAGAGCGCGGAGGCAAGGACTGCCGGCGAGATCTACTGCGTCGTGGCGCGCTCCAGCGACAGCTATTTCTTCCCGCCGCCTTCCTGCGTCGCGCTGGCGATGCTTGCCGTCAGCCTCGTCGTCGCCTTCCTGCTCGAATACTGGTGGTACGATCCAAGTACGCCGGTGTTTGTGGCCGCGCAGCTTCTGGCCTTTGCCTGCGCGCTGCTGGTGCTTCGGTTCTTTCCCGGCTACGCATCCAACTGGTGCCGCCCCGGCTGCAATACCGCCACGCGCACGACAATGCGCATGAAGCAGTTCCTGGCCCGCAACATCCATCTCACCGCCGCGCGCACCGGCGTGCTGCTTTTCGTGTCGCTGGCCGAGCGCTACGCCGAAGTCGTCGCCGACGCCGGCATCAACCAGCGTGTTGCCCAGGAAACCTGGGACGGGGTCGTCGCAGGTTCTAACGGATCATGCGCGCCGGGAGCAACTGGCCGATGGTTTCGTCGCGGCGGTCGCCATTGTCGGCGCCGCACTTGCCGAGCATTTCCCGGTTTCGGCAGCGCGACATCAACGAACTCGACGATCATCTTGTCGAAATCTGAGCGGCGCTTTCAACTCCTCTTGTGCAACCTTTGGCCGTCTTGCATAAACCGGCCCGCCGCGTCTATGGTTAACGGAACATGACCACGCTTACGGTCGACATCCGCAAGGCCGAGCCGCGCGACGCAGGAGCGATCGCCGACGTGCATCACGAGGCTTGGCGAGGCGCCTATGCCGGCATCATTCCGCACCGGGCGCTGAACGCGATGATCAACCGGCGCGGGCGCGACTGGTGGGCGCAACGCCATCCGCCGCGCCGCACGGTGCTGGTCGTCGAGATCGGCGGCAAGGTCGCCGGCTATGCCACGATCGGCCGAAACCGCGCTCGCGAGCTCAGCCAGCAGGGCGAAATCTACGAACTCTATCTGCGCCCGGAATACCAGGGCATCGGGCTCGGCAGCCGGCTGTTCGCGGCCGCGCGCGAGAAGCTTGCGGCGCACGGGCTGAAGGGCCTTGTCGTCTGGGCGCTCGAAGACAATGCAAACGCGCTTGCCTTCTATGCCGGCGCCGGCGGCCGCGACATCGCCGAAGGCGTCGAGGTGTTCGACCAGAAGGCACTGCGCAAGGTCGCCTTCGTCTGGGACTGATCCTGCCCTTCTTGTCCAATTGTGAGAACAACGGGCGTTGCGCGTTGCGCGGGACGCCGCATGCCGCTATTCGAAGCAAGGATTATCGGAGAGGTTCATCATGCGCATCGAAGCGATCGCCATCGGCAAGAATCCACCGGACGACGTCAACGTCATCATCGAGGTGCCGGTCGGCGGCGAGCCGATCAAATACGAGATGGACAAGGAGGCCGGCACGCTGTTCGTCGACCGCTTCCTCCACACGTCGATGCGCTATCCCGGCAATTACGGCTTCGTTCCGCACACGCTCTCGGGCGACGGCGATCCGATCGACGTGCTGGTCTGCAACACTCGCGCGCTCGTTCCCGGCTGCGTCATCAATGTGCGGCCGATCGGCGTGCTGGTCATGGAAGACAATGCCGGCCAGGACGAGAAG
Source organism: uncultured Alphaproteobacteria bacterium (assembly GCA_963813315.1). GTDB lineage: Bacteria > Pseudomonadota > Alphaproteobacteria > Rhizobiales > Rhizobiaceae > CAWEYO01. The sequence goes on from CAWEYO010000020.1 coordinate 159,713, forward strand.
GTGATCGCCGTGCCGTCGCCGAACCTGACGATGCGCTACGAAAATGTGACCGACTACACCGATCTGCCGGAAATCACGCTTCAGCAGGTCGAGCACTTCTTCGAGCACTACAAGGATCTTGAGCCCGGCAAATGGGTCAAGATCGGCGGCTGGCACGATGCAGCCTACGCCAGGCGCATGATCGTGGAAGCGATCGAACGCGCGAAAAGCGGCAAGGTGAGCTGAAAGCCGGCAGGGCGCGGCTTTCAGGCCGGTTCTCCCTTGATCCAGACGCCCTTAACCTCCAGCGCATCGGAAAGGTGTACGAGATCGGCGAACGCACCCCTGGCAAGGCGGCCGTGGCAATGGCTGACACTCATCGCCTGGGCAGGGTAGAGCGAAGCCATCCGCAATGCTTCTTCTAATGGGACGCCGATCATTTCGTTGACGAAACGAACTGCAGAAATCATGTCGAGATCGGCACCGGCCAGCGTGCCGTCCTCAAGTCTCAAGCTGCCGTTGGAGCGCTTGATCACACGGCCGTTCAACGTGAAAGACTGCATATCAGTGCCTATTGTCGCCATGGCGTCTGTGACGAGGAAGATCCTGCCGGGCCCTTTCTTGGCGCGGAGCGCTATGCCGATGGTGGCCGGATCGACATGGATGCCGTCGGCGATCAGCCCGGCGTCGAGAATGCCGAGGTCCAGTGCCGCGCCCGCGAGGCCGGGTTCGCGATTGCCGACCTGGCTCATCGCATTGAAGAGGTGCGTTACCATCGAAGCGCCGGCCTTGGCCGCGGCGGCGGCTAAGCGATAGCTGGCGTCCGAATGGCCAATGCTGACGACGATGCCTGCCGCGGCCAGCACGGCAATGCGCTCAGGTGTCACGGACTCCGGCGCGACGGTCAACAGAAGGTGCGGCACAGCCCTATGCGCGGCGATCAGGGCGGCTTCGTCCGCATCGTCCATCTCGCGGATGAGTGCGGGATCATGCGCCCCTTTGCGGGCGATCGAGAGATGCGGCCCTTCGAGATGCAGCCCGAGAAATCCCGGCACGCGCTGGCTTGCCGCCTCGGCGCCCGCCTCTATCGCCCGCTGGGTGACTTCGGCCGTGTCGGTGATCAATGTCGCCAGCAGCGCCGTGGTGCCGAATTGCGCGTGCGCCGTGCAGATGGTCCGGATCGCCTCGACATCCTGGCGGTCGTTCAGCATCACGCCGCCGCCGCCGTTGACCTGCAGGTCGACGAAGCCGGGGACAAGCATTCCGCCCTTGAGCCGCACTGTCCGCGCGCCGGCGGGAATTTCACCGACGGCGACAATATCCTCTACCAAATCGCCGCGGACGATCAGAGCGGCGGCATCGTGCCATGTCTTGCCATCGAAAATGCGGTCGCTGAGGAAGGCAACGAGCTCGCTCATAGGGTTTCGGTTACTTTTCTGAGGTTGCGCGGTTCGTCCGGATTGAGCCCGCGGTGCCGGGCAAAAGCCTCGACGAACGCATAGAAGGAGACGATCAGGGTCAACGGATCGGTCAGTGGGTGGCCGGTCGCGGCAAAAGGCAGGCGCTTTGCTTTTCTCGCAAGATCGGTCGTGGCGAACGCTGCCGCTTCCTTGTCATGAAGCAGATCGGCGGCCTCCGCAATCGACGGCTCGGAACGATCGCGCGCGGCGAGCGCCAGAACCGGAAATCCCGGCCTCACTAAAGCCAGCGGCCCGTGCATGACTTCGGCCGCGCTGTAGGCCTCCGCGTGCATGCCGCAGGTTTCCTTGAACTTCAACGCCGCCTCATTGGCAATGGCGAAGGAGGGTCCGCGCCCGAGGATGAAGAGCGAACCGGCCCCGGTAAGCGCGCCGGCAAGGTCCATCCAGTCGCATTCGATGGCTGTCCGCAAATGGCGAGGGAGTTCGGCGAGGGCGGCAAGCAGCACGCTGTCGCCGGTGCAGTGAGCCAGCAGGGCCAGGCCGGCAACGGCGGAATTGACGAAGGTCTTGGTGGCCGCGACGCTTTTCTCCACGCCTGCCTTGATATCGATCGCGTGGTCGCAAGCGCGGGCGAGCGGCGAATCCGCGGTGTTGGTGAGCGCCACGGTGAGCGAACCGCCTTGGCGCGCCGCCTCCGCCATGGCGACAATGTCAGGGCTCTTGCCGGATTGCGAGATGGCGAGGCAAGCGGAACCGGCCAGTCGCAGTCTTGCGCCGTAGATCGAAGTGACGGAAGGACCGATCGACGCAACGGGGATGCCGGCGGTAAGCTCGATCGCATACTTCATGAAGGATGCGGCATGGTCGGAGGAACCGCGCGCGACTGTCACCAGAAACCGCGGATCGCGGGCACGGATGGCTTTCCCGGCTTCGGCCAGCGGCTTGTCGGACACATCGAGTAGCCGCGCGGCTACATCCGGAATCTCCCTGATTTCGCTCAGCATGTGAGTGATCCTGGTCACGGGCTGCCTCCGGTTTCATCTGTGCCGTCCAGCCGCAGCTCGGCGACGAAGTCATAGGTGTCGCCCCGGTAGATGGAGCGCGTGAACTCAATCACCCGACCGGTGGCGAGATAGGAAATGCGCTCGATGTGAAGACTGGCCGATCCCACCGGCACTTCGAGAAGCCGCGCATCCGCCTCAGCGAGATTGGCGGCGGAAATCCGCTGAACCGCACGCACCGGGCGGTTGCCGCCCCTTTGCAGGGCAAGATAGAGAGACGAGGTGACCGTATCCGGGTCCGGCAGCACTGTTGCCGAAAGCGACGCCCGTTCGATCGCGAGCGGCGTCTCGTTGGCGATGCGCAGCCGCGCGAGGCGCGCGACGCGTTCGCTGGACGACAGGCCGAGAACCATCATTTCTTCCGGCGACGGCGCGTAGATTCCCCGGTCCAGCCATGCGGAACGCACCGTCATACCCCGGCGTGCCATGTCCTCGGTGAAAGAAGTGAGCCGCGAAAGGGACTGCTCCACGCGCTCCACGCGAGGGGCAACGAATGTGCCGGAACCGTGACGCTGAACAAGAATGCCGCCCCTTACCAGATCCTGCACGGCCTTGCGGACGGTGACGCGCGAGACATCGGCCCGGGCGGCGATGTCGCGCTCCGAAGGCAGCGCGTCGCCCGGCCCGACGATGCCTCGCCTGACCGCGTCTTCAATCGTCTTCTTCAAGCGCAGATAGAGCGGCGCCCCCTGTTGGCCGCCGTCCTTGACCGCAGCGAAAATCTGGTCGGCGAGATCAGCCATGGCGGCCTTGCCCCTGCCGGCGGAAGTGCCTGACAGCCATCGACACCGCACCGCCAAGCGCATCCTGCAGCGGCGGCTTCAGGATCGCGCGATACCGGGCCGAGAAATGTGGCGCCATGAGCCCGGCGAGGCCCCCCAGACAGCAAAGCCGGTCGCTGGCCGATAGGTTCAGCGCATCGAGCGCCTCTTCAACGTCAGCGACGGCGCGCGCGATCAGCCTTGCCGCAAGCAGATCGCCTTTGCCCGAATACTCAAACACCATCGGCGCGTAAGTGCCGAAGTCGCGAGGCTTGGCGGCGACGGCGAAATCCACCAGCGGGCCGGGCCGCTGGCCGAATTTCGCCAGCACGGCCTCGGCCAGCGGAGACGGCGGCCTGATGCCGTCATAAGCGAGCAGCGCTTCCTCAAGCAAGTCGCGGCCAAGGCGGGCGCCCCCGCCGAGATCGCCGAGGACAAAGCCCCGTCCGCCCACGGTTTTCAGCACAGCGCCCTTTCGCGACACGAATATCGAGCCTGTGCCGATGATGGCGATTGCTCCGTCGCGATCGCCCAACGCGCCGTCAAGCGCAATCAGGGCGTCGCTTTCGACGACACTTTCGCGGAAGGGAAGGATCTTTTCCAGCTGATCCTTGTAGTCGCCCACATTGGTACCAGCGAGGCCAAGCAGCGCGCCCGTGGAGGGGATCAGTGCCGGGTCCCTGCCTGCATCTTCGAACGCGAGGCGCGCCGCCTCGACAATGCTCTGGCGCGCGCCGGCAAGATCGGTTGTGATGTTGGCGGGACCACTTCTGCCGCGGCCGATCACATCGCCGGCCGTCGTCGCAAGCGCGGCCCTGCAACTGGTGCCGCCGCCATCGATGCCGAGCACGAATTCCAAGTCGGATCCTCCCTTAGCGATAATACCAATAAAATACCAATAGCCAAGTGTTAATTTCTGTCGGAGCACTGCCTATCGGCTTCCTGTTAGCCTTCGAGGCTCCGATACTGCCAATCATAGCTCCGCGTTTCACAAATTTTCCGACGTCGCTGGACAAGTGGTATTTTTTTGGTATTGTCAATCCAAGGGGGAGGAACGGCATGGCCGTCCAGCGGACCGAACAGCAGCATCCAAATGCCGGCGGGCTCGATGTGCAGCCGCCGGTGACGGTGCTCCGGTTGCTCGGCGAAGCCCAGATCGAGGCCGCCAAGGCTGTTCTTGCCGCGACAGAGCCGCTCGCCGCGGCAGCGGGGATCGCTGCCGACACGCTGCGCAACGGGGGCCGCATCGCCTATGCGGCGGCGGGCAGTTCCGGGCTGATGGCACTCGCCGACGCGCTCGAACTGCCTGGCACTTTCGGCATTCCCCGCGACCGCATCGTCGTGCTGGTCGCTGGCGGCATCGAAGCCTTTTCCAACCTCGCCGGCGCCCCCGAAGATGATACCGATCAGGCTGCTCGCGACGTAGCGGATGCCGGACTTTCTGAAGGCGACTGCCTGATCGCGATTTCGGCCAGCGGCTCGACGCCCTACGCGCTCGCCGCCCTCAATGAGGCGAAGCGGCGGAAACTCAGGACCATTGCGATCGCCAACAATCCGGGCGCGCCGCTCCTGGAGCTGGCCGACGCTGGCATTGTGCTCGCGACGCCGCCGGAGCTGATCGCGGGATCGACCCGCATGGGCGCCGGCACCGCCCAGAAAATCGCGCTAAACATGCTGTCGACGCTGATGGGCGTCCATCTTGGCCACGTGCACGACGGCTATATGGTGAGCGTTCGTTCAGACAATCAAAAGCTGAAGGACCGCGCCGCACGCATAGTCGCGGCCATCAGCGGCTGCGACCGCGAGCAGGCGGCCGGCTGGCTGGATGAGGCCGGTGGTTCGGTGAAAACGGCCGTGCTCCTGGCTGCGGGGGCCAACGGGAAAAAGGCCGCGGCCGGACTGCTCGATCGCCATGGGCAGAAACTTCGGGCAGCACTTTCAGAGTTGGCGCATGAAAGCGTGAAGCCGGAGGGCTCTGTGGACAGGAATCACATTTGACGCGTGAAATCAGGGCAGGGTGATCGGTCGGTCATCATGCTCTCAAGAGCAATTCCAGGAAAAGTGGGAACCGGTTTTCCGTCCGGAATTGCGGAAAGACAAAGAGTAATGCGGTTCATCGATTCCGTCAGAATAGGAACCGCTGAAGGGGGCAAGCGCTGCGAGAAACAGTGCCTGAACAGGTCAACAGGGAGAACGGAAATGAAAAGACAAACACTGACGGCAATTCTCTTGGGGACGACCATTCTCGGCTTCGCCGGAACGGCTTTCGCGCAGGACGTCACGCTCAACATCGAAAGCTGGCGCAATGACGACCTGGCCATCTGGCAGGAAAAACTGATTCCCGCCTTCGAAGCGGCGAACCCAGGCATCAAGGTGGTGTTCGCGCCGTCGGCGCCGACCGAATACAATGCAGCCCTGAATGCCAAGCTCGACGCGGGTTCGGGCGGTGACCTCATCACCTGTCGCCCGTTCGATGCCTCGCTGGAGCTCTACAACAAGGGTCACCTCGCGGATCTCTCCGGTCTGCCGGGCATGGAGAATTTCTCCGACGTTGCAAAGTCGGCATGGCAGACGGATGACGGCAAGGCGACGTTTTGCGTGCCTATGGCATCCGTCATCCATGGCTTCATCTACAACAAGGAGGCGTTCGACAAGCTCGGCATCACGCCGCCGGCGACCGAAGCCGACTTCTTCGCTGCGCTCGACAAGATCAAGGCGGACGGAACCTACATCCCGATGGCCATGGGTACCAAGGATACCTGGGAAGCGGCCACGATGGGCTACCAGAACATCGGCCCGAACTACTGGAAGGGCGAGGAGGGGCGTCTGGCCCTGCTCAAGGGCGAGCAGAAGCTGACCGATCCGCAGTGGGTCGAACCCTTTGCCACGCTTGCGAAGTGGAAGGATTATCTGGGCGACGGCTTCGAGGCGCAGAGCTATCCGGACAGCCAGAACCTCTTCACGCTTGGCCGCGCTGCTATCTATCCGGCCGGTTCGTGGGAGATATCAGGCTTCAACAGCCAGGCGCAATTCAAGATGGGCGCGTTCCCGCCGCCGGTGAAGAACGCCGGCGACACCTGCTACATCTCCGATCATACCGATATAGCGATCGGCCTGAACGCAAAGAGCAAGAATGCAGACGCTGCGAAAAAATTCCTTTCCTGGGTTGCTTCGCCGGAATTCGCTTCGATTTATGCCAATGCACTGCCGGGCTTCTTCAGCCTGTCGTCGACGCCGGTGAAGATGGAAGACCCGCTCGCCCAGGAATTCGTCTCCTGGCGCGAGAAATGCAAGCCGACGATCCGCTCCACGTACCAGATACTTGGGCGGGGCACGCCCAATCTCGAGAACGAGACCTGGGTGGAATCAGCCAATGTGATCAATGGCACCGACACGCCCGAAGCGGCAGCCAAGAAGCTGCAGGACGGTCTCGACAGTTGGTTTAAGCCGGCTAAATAGCTTGAACGACTGGTGGGCATCGCAATTGCGCTGCCCACCCAATTGCCGATGCTGCCCCTCACGCTGCCCTCTCGCCGAAAACAGGAGAGGGTCGCCAAAATCACGGCCAGAGGCCCTTTGCCCGTTCACGGGGAAGAAGGCCCGGCAGCGGATGAGGGTAGCTCTCCATCAGGCCGCAGGATCCTAGTCATGGCCGAGAACACAGCAGGAAGCCCAAGACCCATACGCTGGCATATCGGCGTGTTCCTCGCGCCGGCGGTCCTGATTTATACGCTGATCATGATCCTGCCGTTGTTCGGCACGCTGCAACTCTCCCTGTTCCGCAATGTAGCCCAGCAGCAGGTTTTCGTCGGCCTCGAAAATTTCCGCACGCTGTTCGGCGACCCGCGCTGGTCCGGCGCATTCTGGAATGCGCTTTTCAACAATACCTGGTTCTTCGTCATTCACATGGTGGTGCAGAACCCGATCGGCGTGGCGCTCGCCGCGCTTTTGTCCAACCCGAGGCTGCGCTTTTCATCCTTCTACCGCACCGCCATTTTCATCCCGACGATCCTCTCCTTCGTCATTGTCGGCTTCACCTGGAAGCTCATTCTCAGTCCGCTGTGGGGCATTGCGCCCAACATGCTCGATTTTGTCGGCCTGAAGGGCCTGTTTACGCCCTGGCTTGGCAAAGAGGAGTACGCGCTGACCACACTCGGCCTGATCTCCGTTTGGCAGTTTGTCGGCATTCCCATGATGCTCATCTACGCGGCCCTTCTTTCGATCCCTGACGAGGTGCTCGAGGCAGCCGAGTGCGACGGTATCACCGGCATGGCGCAATTCTGGAAGATCAAGCTGCCGCTGATCCTGCCCTCGATCGGCATCATCTCCATTCTCACTTTCGTCGGCAATTTCAACGCGTTCGACCTGATCTACTCGGCGCAGGGCGCACTGGCCGGCCCCAATCACTCGACTGATATTCTTGGCACCTTCCTCTACCGCACCTTCTTCGGCTTCCAGTTGCAGATCGGCGACCCGAACATGGGCTCGACCATTGCTTCGATGATGTTCTTCATCATCCTGGCCGGCGTCTGCCTCTATCTTTTCACGATCCAGACGCGCCTGCGCCGATACCAGTTCTGAGGGAGTGCAGCGCATGAACAAAGCCCGCCTCTCCTCCGCCAGCAACTTCGGCGCACACGCGGTGCTTCTTGCCTATACCGTCATTGCCCTGTTTCCGGTGGTCGTCGTCGTCATCAACTCGTTCAAGTCGCGAGCGGCAATCTTCCGTTCGCCGCTCGCGCTGCCGACGACCGAAACATTCGACTTGATCGGCTATACGACCGTAATGTCGCAGGGCGACTTTTTCCTTTATTTCCAGAACAGCCTCATCGTGACGGTCGTCTCGCTGTTCCTGGTGCTCCTGCTCGGCGCGATGGCCGCCTTCGCGCTTTCCGAATACCGCTTCCGCGGCAACACGATGATGGGGCTCTTCCTGGCGATCGGCATCATGATCCCGATCAGGCTTGGTACGGTCGCCATTCTGCAGCTGATGGTGGCGAGCGGGCTGGTCAACACTCTCACGGCCCTTATCCTGGTCTACACGGCCCAAGGTCTGCCGCTGGCGATTTTCATCCTTTCGGAGTTCATGAAACAGATTTCCGATGATCTGAAGAATGCAGGGCGTATCGACGGGCTTTCCGAGTACCGCATCTTCTTCCGCCTCGTGCTGCCGCTGCTCAGGCCGGCCATGGCGACAGTCGCGGTCTTTAGCATGATCCCGATCTGGAACGATCTGTGGTTTCCGTTGATTCTGGCGCCGGCCGAAGCGACGAAGACGATCACGCTCGGCGCCCAGATATTCATCGGCCAGTTTGTCACGAACTGGAACGCGGTGCTCGCCGCGCTGTCCCTGGCAATCCTGCCCGTACTCATCCTCTATCTCGTCTTTTCGCGGCAACTCATCCGCGGCATCACATCGGGAGCGGTCAAATGAACCGCGAGCAGGAATTCGCGCTGAAGGCCGACGCGGTGAAATCGCTCACGATTTGCGGAGCCGCCGACGAAAGCGTGCGCTCCGGCAAGGCGGTGCGGCTATGACTATGATCTGGGTAACGGCGCGACCTCGCACCCCCCTCTGTCCTGCCGGACATCTCCCCCTCAAGGGCCCTCAAGGGGGGAGATTGGCCCCTGCACGGTCACGCACTCCTCCTTAACCTCGCAAAGAGAAGTACGGCGGCGCCGCGAATGATCTCCCCACTTGAGGGGGAGATGGCCGGCAGGCCAGAGGGGGGTGAACACACTCCCGACCTTTCCGGAGATATTTCATGGGCTCGCTGACCATCGAAAATATCAGGAAGTCCTTTGGCAAGGTCGATGTCCTGAAGGGCATCGACCTTGACGTAAAGGACGGCGAGTTCGTTGTCTTCGTTGGCCCCTCCGGCTGCGGCAAGTCCACATTGCTCAGGATTATCGCCGGGCTGGAAGACTCGACGTCCGGCAGTGTGCTGATCGACGGCGCCAAGGTCGACTCCGTGCCGCCCGCCAAGCGCGGCATCGCCATGGTGTTCCAGACATATGCGCTCTATCCGCACCTCACCGTACGCAACAATATGGGCCTTGGCCTGAAGCAGGCCGGCGAGCCGGCAGCCGAGATCGCCCGGCGTGTGGCGGCCGCGTCCGCCATGCTCTCGCTCGAGCCGTTTCTGGAGCGTCGACCGGCGGAGCTTTCCGGCGGCCAGCGACAGCGCGTCGCGATCGGGCGCGCCGTCGTGCGTGAGCCGAAGCTGTTTCTTTTTGACGAGCCGCTGTCGAATCTGGACGCCGCGCTGCGCGTCAACACCCGGCTCGAGATCGCACAGCTCCACCACAGGCTCGCCGCCACCATGATCTATGTGACGCACGATCAGGTCGAGGCGATGACGCTGGCCGACAAGATCGTAGTGCTCAACAACGGCCAGATCGAACAGATCGGCGGGCCGATGGAGCTCTACAATTCTCCGGCCAATGAGTTCGTTGCAGGCTTCATTGGTTCGCCAAAAATGAACTTCATCGATGGTGCCCGGCTGGGAGAGACGGCGAAGTCAATCGGGGTGAGACCGGAACATCTGACGGTCGATCCGCTAAAGGGCACCTGGAAAGGCACGGTTATCCATGCCGAGCATCTTGGCGCCGACACCAATCTCTACATCGACACGGAGAGGGCTGGACTGCTGACGGTCCGCATCTTCGGCGAGTTCAAGGCCGAACCGGGAGCGACCGTTTTCGCGACTCCAGACCCGGGACGGAGCTTCCGTTTCGGCGCCGACGGGAGGGTGATGGACAAAGCATGACCTCGCCCGGAAACCCGAACGGCGGGGTTTGAATTCTTTGGCCGGCGCGGCCGTTCCCGGCAGGGCATCGCCAAACTCCTCAACCGTGCGCGTTCTCGAAGGATTCTCCACTGACGCTCGCGCCCGGCGAGGCTGGGAACGCCACAATCGCCGGGCGTGGGTCGCGACGACGCAGGACGCCAAGGAGGACGGCCGCGACAAGCCATATTGCGTTCAGAGGCAAGGAATTCCTATGAGCAGAATTGCCCACTTGTCGCACAATTTGCGGTCGTATCAACACATGCTCTGAAGTGCCAAGCAAGGCGTCCGTTTGACAGCCGCGTTGCCCGCCGAAGCACGAAACCGGGAACGGTGCTTGCTGCCTTCAGCTCGAAAATATGCTCTCCGGCAGCTTCAGGGCGTTGGCGATGCGGCGGAGCTTGGCCTGATCCGGAGAACCGCCGTTTTCGATCTCGTCAATTTCGCTGCAGGCAAGACCACAGGCAATCGCCAGGTCCTCCACGCTGTAGTGAATGGATTCGCGCAAGGCCCGGACGGCATTTGTGCCTCCCGCGACCGCTGCTGCTACCGCCTCATGTGCGCCAAGGCTATTTCCAGCGTATGACATGCGACTTCTTCCCTTCTCATTGCGATGGAAGGCGGATTGACAGGCCGGCGATGAACCCGCACCTGCGCCGGTTCATCAATTGGCCTGCTTGCCAAGCAGGGCATGAACTCACTGACCGATCACACGGGGAACGAACGAACAAACAACTCGGTAAGCTAGATGCCCTGCCCGTGCCGGCGCAAGTAACACAAAGTTTCAGACGATGACAATGTGGAAAACCGCGCCGAAAGCGCGTCGTGGCGAAACGGATTTATGCGACGCGCTTTAGGCTATTGTTATCTGTGCATGTCGTTATCCCAAAACCGCTGCGCACTTTTGGGCGACATGCATGAGGACGCGACGCAAAGGATAGCAGGCTTCCCGGTGCCGCCGGATGCCCGGTTGTCCTACTCGCTTTGGCGGAAGTTGCGCAACCGGTCGAACAGGACTGCAAAGAGGATGGCGCTGCCGATAAAGGTTCCCTGCCAGAACGCATTGATGCCGAGCAGCCCGAGGCTGTTGCGGATCACTTCGATCAGCGCAGCTCCGATCAGGGCGCCGGTCGCCGTGCCGGCGCCACCGGCCAGATTGGCGCCGCCGATGACGGCCGCGGCGATGACCTGGAGTTCCATCCCTGCGCCGATGTTGGTGGTCACAGCGCCCAGCCACCCGGTCTGGATGATGCCCGCAATGCCCGCCGACATGGCCGAGACGATGTAGACCGCGACTTTGATCGGGCGCACCGGTACGCCGGTCAGAGTGGCCGCGTGTTCGTTGCCGCCGATGGCGAAGACATATCGGCCGAACCTCGTCCAGCGCAGGACGAAGCCGGTGATCAACGCGAACAGGATCATGTAGAGCACCGGGTTGGCAATGCCGAAAAGCCAGGCTCCGCCGCCGATGTCGAGAAGAAGGTCATGGTCAGGACCGAACTGGAACACGACCGTGTTGTTGGATGCAACCATGGCCAGGCTGCGCGCTATCGACAGCATGCCGAGCGTCACCACGAAGGGCGGAAAACCGAGATAGGCGATCAGCACCCCGTTGAACAGGCCGATTGCGAGGGCGGTGCCAAGCGACGCCAAGACGCCGACCTCAATGCCGTAGCCGGCGTGCATGACGACCGCCAGCACCATGCTGCACAGGCAAAGCACGGACCCGACCGACAGGTCGATTCCACCGGTGATAATCACCAGGGTCATGCCAAGCGCGATAATCGCAACGAAGGTGACGTTGCGCGTGATGTTGTAGAGGTTCTTGGTCGTGGCAAAGGAATCCGTTGCGAAGGACAGAAATACGCAGGCGGCGATGACGGAAAGGAACACCCAGAAAGTCTGGCTGCCCAAGACCGATGAAAGCCAGTTCTGCTGCTTTTGCCCGATTGCCTGGTCAAGCGTGATTGCCATCGTCGTCCTCGTTTCCGCCCGCTGCCGAAGAGCTGCGCTTATCCGACCTGTTCGATTGCCCCGGTGATGAGCCCTGTGACCTCTTCGGGCGAACTCGCCGCGATCGGCTTGTCGGCTACTTTTCGCCCGCGCCTGAGAACGATGATGCGATCGGCTACCGAAAAGACGTCGGGCATGCGGTGACTTATCAGGATAATCGCGATGCCCTGGTCGCGCAGGTGCCGGATCAGGTTCAGGACCTCGGCAACCTGGCGAACGGAGATTGCGGCCGTCGGCTCGTCCATCAGCACGATCTTTGCGTCGGAGAGCATCGTGCGGGCGATCGCAACCGCCTGCCGCTGGCCGCCCGACATTTGCTTGATCAGATCGCGTGGACGGGTCTCCGATTTCAGCTCGGCGAAAATCTGGCCGGCACGCCGGTACATCTTCGTGTAGTCGAGAACCCGGAAAGGCCCGAAGCCCCGTCGCAGTTCGCGGCCGAGAAAGACGTTCGCGGCGGCGGTCAGATTGTTGCAGAGCGCCAGATCCTGATGGACGATCTCGATTCCGTGCTGACGGGCCTCGACCGGCCGGTGAAGCACCAGTTCCTTGCCGTCCATCTGCATGGTTCCAAGGCTCGGGCGATAGTTGCCGGCGATCATCTTGACCAGCGTGGACTTGCCGGCGCCGTTGTCGCCCATAAGGCCGACCACCTGGCCTGCTTCCAGCGAAAGTGAAACGTCGTTCACCGCCTGGATAGCGCCAAAATGCTTTGAGATATTGGTGAGTTCGAGAACCGCCACCCTTCTTCGCGCCTCCCCGTCCTTCGACCGATCTTGCCGTCCCCGCAGTATGAACGGACGCCGGCCTTGATTGCCCGCCTCGCGTGACCCTAGCGTGGTGGATTTGAAGTTCCTGTCCGAAATTCGATCCGAGCCTCGCTCCAAGGTCATACGAATTTCGGATTCGCCACACCGGCCACATGCGACTTTATGCAAACCCCCGTGCGGGCGTCAATCGAATGTCAGACAAATCAGTTTTGAAGGCAGTCTGCGCGGCCCTGCCGGTTGCGGCTGCGCCGTGCCGGGCTGGCCAGACAGTGGCACGGCAGCCACCTGGCCAGCGTATACGCCTCATTTCGTGAAAAATACGTTTTGTCTGACAAAAGACATTGACGAGGATTTGCAGTCGATATTAGCTAAGGGTGGGGGCCGGCTTGGTATTCGCGTGTTTTCAAAGGGAGGAGTGAATGAAGAGACTAGCCCTAATGGTCGCCGCGGCGACGCTGGCGCTTGGCGCCGGACCTGCCCTGGCCAAAAAGCAACTGGTCATCGTCGTAAAGGGTCTGGATAATCCCTTCTTCGAAGCCATCAACCAGGGTTGCCAGAAGTGGAACAAAGAAAACGCTGACTCCGAGTATGAGTGCTTCTACACCGGCCCGGCATCGACTTCCGATGAAGCCGGCGAGGCACAAATCGTACAGGACATGCTCGGAAAGGCAGATACGGTTGCGATCGCCATTTCGCCATCCAACGCGAAATTGATTGCCCAGACGATCAAGACCGCCAACCCGACAGTGCCGGTCATGACGCTTGACGCCGACCTTGCGGCGGAAGACTCGGCTCTGCGCAAGACCTACCTCGGCACCGACAACTATCTGATGGGCTCTCGGATCGCCGAATACATCAAGAAGGGCAAGCCAGACGGCGGCAAGATCTGCACGATCGAAGGCAATCCTGGCGCCGACAACATCCTGCGCCGCGCCCAGGGCATGCGCGACGTACTGTCCGGCCAGAAGGGCTTGGCGGAACTGAAGGGCGAGGGAGGCTGGACCGAAGTCGCCGGCTGCCCTGTTTTCACCAATGACGACGGCGCCAAGGGTGTTCAGGCAATGACGGACATTCTCGCCGCCAATCCCGACCTTGATGCGTTCGGCATCATGGGCGGCTGGCCGCTGTTCGGCGCGCCACAGCCCTATCGCGACTTGTTCAAACCTTTGGCGGACAAGATCGCAAGCAACGACTTCGTCATCGGTGCCGCGGACACCATCGGCGACGAAGTCGCGATCGCCCGTGAGGGCCTCGTGACCGCGCTCGTCGGGCAGCGGCCTTTCGAGATGGGTTACAAGGCTCCGGCCGTCATGTTGGATCTGATCGCGGGCAAGCCAGTCGAAGACCCGGTGTTTACGGGCCTCGACGAATGCACCAAGGATACCGTCGACACTTGCATCCAGAAGTAACACCGCAATTGAGACGCGCCCGGCAGCGGGCGCGTCTTGCCTTTGCATCCGCCGGATGCGAAACCGACGGAGATTTCCGAAACCTGTCGCGATGCCGGGTGCGTGCTTTTGTTGCGGGCACGGTACCTGCCGTCGGCGGTTGCAGCCGCGCCAGGCTCGGCGGCGCCCGCGCAGCGCTTGGATGATTTGGAGGCCGTCAGGGACCATGAGAGACGTAAAGCGCAGAACGGTGACAGAGGCCGGCCGGACAGAGGCGGACCAACGTCCCCTCATGCTGCGGCGCCCGAGTCCGACAAGGATCATCGGGACGAGCGTTCACGCCTCGCTTGCCGCCGAAATCGGCCAGAGAATCGTGCGTGGCGACTATCCTCCCGGAACGATCCTCCCAAACGAGCAGCAGTGGTCGCAGATATTCGAAGTGAGCCGTTCCGCTGTTCGCGAGGCGATCAAGATGCTGACAGCAAAGAGCCTGCTCTCTTCGCGCCCCAAGGTGGGGAGCTGGGTCGAGCCTCGCGAACGCTGGAACCTGCTCGATCGCGACGTTTTGAGTTGGTATTCGTCGTTGCCCAACCGCGCGCCCTTTCTTAAGACCGTGCAGGAGTTCCGCTACATCATCGAGCCGGAGGCCACCGCGCTCGCGGCCACGCGGCGCACCGACGAACAGATGGCGGAAATCACGAACGCCTGCGTGGAAATGGGCAACGCCGACAGCCTTCCCGACAGGACGAAGGCGGATACCCGCTTCCATGTCGCCATTCTCAGGGCTTCCGGCAACGAACTTCTGGTGCCACTCGGCGTGCTCATCGAATCCGCCCTCGACCAGCTTTTTGTGTTCGTCACGCGCGAGGCGAATGACCTTCGTCACGCGCAGGAACTGCATGAAGATATCGAGAAATGCATCCGGCTGCGACGCCCGGAGGCCGCCCGAAGGGCGGTGCGGAGGCTGCTCGCCAACACCGACGAAATCATCGAGCGATTAGGGAAATAGAGCATCGGCAGGCGGACAATGGCTGCGTCTCGATCGGCTGCCACCGGAATCCGCTTACCGTCCTTCTTCGCGACTTCTGCCGGTCTCCTGCTTCGCGCGGTCGCGAAAGATGCGGCGGATGACCTTTCCCGTCGTCGTCAGCGGCATGGAATCGACGAATTCAACCTCGCGTGGATATTCGTGCGCGGAGAGCCGCTCGCGCACCCATTGCTTTATTTCCTCGGCCAGAGCATCGTCGGCGGACGCTCCTTCCTTTAGAACAACATAGGCCTTGACGATTTCGGTCCGCACGGGATCCGGTTTGCCGACAGCGGCCGCGAGCGCCACCGCCGGATGCCCGCTCAGGCAGTCCTCTATCTCCCCCGGCCCGATCCGGAAGCCCGCGGAAGTAATGACGTCGTCGTCGCGACCGAAGAACTGGATATAGCCATCCGCGTCCTCGATGCCCTGATCACCGGTCGTCATCCAGTCGCCGATGAATTTTTTCGAGGTGGCGTCGGGACTCCGCCAATATTCGAGGAACATGACGGGATCGGGTCGTGCGATTGCGATCTGACCCGGTTCGCCTTGCTTTACCCGCCGGCCCTCATCATCGATTACGGCAACGGTGTGACCGGGAACCGGCAGGCCGATCGTTCCGCTGCGGGTGACGCCGATTGCCCCACACGACGACAGCACGAGATTGCATTCGGTCTGGCCGTAGAACTCGTTCACGGTAATGCCAAGTTCCTCCTTCGCCCACTCGTAGGTGTCGCGCCCGAGCAATTCTCCGCCGGAGCCCACGGTTCGAAGATCGAGCCGAAATCTTTTGGAAATGTCCGGGACGGTCTTCAACATGCGAAGCGCGGTGGGCGGAATGAACGCGTTGCGGACCCTCATTCTTTCGACAAGCTGAAGTGCTGCTTCGGGATCGAATTTCTCGAAGCGGCCTGAAACGACCGGCACGCCAAAGTAGAGGCCAGGCAGCAGCACGTTGAGCAAGCCGCCCGCCCAGGCCCAGTCCGCGGGGGTCCACAGCAGGTCCCCCGACCGGGGAAGGAATTCATGGTGCATCTGGACGCCCGGGAGATGGCCAAGCAACACCCCGTGGCCGTGCAGTGCCCCCTTGGGCGGACCTGTCGTACCGGAGGTAAAGATCATCATCGCCGGATCGTGCGGGCCAGTCTCTTCGGCGACGAAATGCGGTGAATGATCAGCCACGACGCGATGGAATTCCAACGCCACGCCATCGGCTCCGTCGACCAAAAGGATCTGCTCGAGCGACGTCAGCCGGTCGCTGATCTTTTTCAGCTTGGCAAGACCGGCAGCATTCGTGACGACGGCCTTCGCCCCTGCCGTCTCCATTCGGTATTCAATCGCTTCGATGCCGAAAAGCAGCGCGAGCGGCACCGCGATGGCGCCAAGCTTGTAGACTGCCATATGCGCGATCGCTGCCTCGAAGCACTGCGGCAGAAGCAGGGCTACGCGATCCCCGCGTCTGATGCCGCCTGCCTTGAGGCCATTGGCAAGCGCGTTCGACTGCGCGGCCAACTCGCCAAAGGTAAGGATGCGGGGTTCGCCCGACGTGCGGTATTCGATGAGCGCGGCGCGACCGGGTTCCCTGGCAGCCCAGCGGTCGCAGGCGGCGGTACCGATGTTGAACCGGGCCGGTATCTTCCAGCGGAAGTCGCGATAGAGTTCAAAATAGCTGCCGCGCCGCTCAAGCATCCGTCGATCATCCAGAAAGGACATCGTCAACGAGTTTGAGCCAGGCCGGCAGGCAAATCGTCTTCTGATCGAATTCCGTGAGCACGGTCTGCCTCGCGGCGCGGCGAATGTCGTCGTAACCATTGGGGTTACTGCAAATCTCCGCAAGCTTGTCCGCGAGTGCGGCGTGGTCGAAGAAATCGACGAGGAAACCGTTTTCGCCATTTCGGATGGCGTCTCGAACGGGAGCCGTGTCCGAACCGACGACGAGCGCCTCGCATGCCATCGCGTCAAGCAATGACCACGAAAGGACAAACGGGTACGTCATATAGACATGCGCGGTCGAGATCGCGAACAGCTTCAGCAGACTCTCGTAGCCGAGCTTGCCCACAAAATGGACGCGGCTGGCGTCGAGCCGGTCACCGACTTCGGCGAGCATGGTCTCCTTCCATGTCGCATGGCTCTTGGCGCGCGCGCCATAAACGCCGGGGTCGTCAGAGCCGACCAGCACCACATGCGCGGTGGGCATTGCTGCCAGGAAGCGGGGGAGCGCCCGCATAAATGTGTGAAATCCGCGAAGCGGCTCGAAGCGGCGATTGACAAACGTCACCACCGGCGTCTTGCGGGTCAGTTCGACCCCGTTTGGAAGCTTGAGACTCGTTGCATGGCCAGGCTTCGCGATGTCCGTATCGATTCCCTCATGGATGACCGATATGCGCGGCTGCAGCGCTGCCGGAAAGGTGCTCGCTTGAAATTTCGTCGGCGCAACGATCCTTTCAGCCTCGACCATCGACATGGCGAGGACGGAGTTCTTCGCGTGCACCCGGCATTGATCGGCAAACGTGACCGCATCGAATTCCGGGTCGAAGCCGACATCGCCCCCCGAGGAAAGATAGTAGAACTCGCCAATCTGGATTTGCTTAGCCTTAGGATAGACTTCGTGCAGGAATGCCATCTCGCCCCAACCGGGGTGGCCGATGATCAGATCGGGAACGAATCCCTCCCCCTTCAGGCCAAGTGCGAGGTCTGCCGTATACTGGGCTCTTATCAGGTCGGCCTCGGCTCTAACGGCAAGCGGAAAGATGCCGCCGCTGGACCCTCGACGATACTGCCAGCGCAAGTTTCTGGTTCCGGGCAGGTCGGTTGCATCCGGAGGCCCGATATGCGCGCATTCCCATCCTTTTGAGCTAAACGCCGAGGCGAGAAAGCGAAATCGGCCGGGGCTTCCATTGTGTATGAAAAGGATTTTAGGCTTCACGGAACGTCCAGTCGTTGCAATTGGATGAAGGAAGAAGGTGTATCGAGCGCAGGGTGAGGGCCGCTATCGAGATCGGAATCGCTGCCTCGCCTCTCAAACATCCGTGGTCGACACTTCCCTTCGCGACAAGGGTTGTCGCGACACGAGTTGGTGCCCCTGGCCGGGATCGAACCAGCACGCCCGTGAGGGCAACAGATTTTGAGTCTGCCGCGTCTACCAATTCCGCCACAGGGGCCGCCCTGCCCGAAGCGGACAAGAACGGCTGCGGACTATACGTTCAGGTGCCGGGTCGTCAACTGCCGTGTCGTGCAGATTTCTTGCCGAAGCCTGCCCTTTACGCGTCGAAAGCCGTGCGGCGCTGTAGGCCATTGTGCGGCGCGGCAAATCTTTCTAAAGCGCGTCGTGGCGAAACGGATTCATGCGACGCGCTTTAGGCTATTGTTTTTGTGCATGTCGTTATCCCAAACCGCTGCGCACTTTTGGGCGACATGCAATAGAGATGCCGCACGAAACGAGGACACGGATGCTTCGCAAACTCTATGCTTGGACATTGTCGCTGGCGGCACGAAAATCCGCCGAAAGGTGGCTTGCCGTCATTGCCTTTGTCGAGAGCTCGGTCTTTCTGGTGCCCGCCGACGTGCTCTACCTGCCGATGGCGCTGTCCCGCCCGGATCGTGCCTATCGTTACGCTCTGGTCGCTACGGTTGCGTCGGTGCTCGGCGGCATTGCCGGGTGGATGCTCGGCCACTACGCTTATGAGACCATTGCCAGGCCGGTGCTTGAATTCTACGGCAAGTTCGACAACTTCGAAGCGCTTCGGCAGTCCGGCGGCACAGGCTTTGTCCTGCTCATGCTTGTTACCTCCGGCCTCGCCCATCTGCCGCCCATCAAGGTCGTGACCATCCTGGCCGGCGTTCTGAATGTGAACATCGGGGTGTTTGTCGCGTCCGCCATTTTGGCGCGCGGCGCGCGTTTTCTCTTTCTCGCGTGGCTGCTGAGGACTTATGGCGAATCGATCCGCGAATTCATCGAGAAGCGCCTCGGCACGATTGCGGGCCTTGGCGCGGCTGCCTTGATTTTGCTGTATCTGCTCTTCAGATACTTCCACTGACCATGCAGCGTCGGATGAGACCGGAACAGACCGCATGAGCGCCATCACCGCACCGACAGGGCGCTCCCAGACCCTGACCGCCGCATTCCTGGCGCTTGCCATGGCGGCGACGGTCGGCACTGCGGTCGGCTTCCAGCACCTCGGCGGCTACATTCCCTGCAAGCTCTGTCTTGAACAACGCCTGCCTTACTATGCCGGCGTGCCGTTGATGGTGCTGGCAGTGCTCGCCTCGCGCCTAGGCTGGGCTGCGGTCGTGGCCCGGGGACTGCTGTTGGCAGGCGGCCTGTTAATGGCCTACGGCCTCTCTCTGGCTGTCTATCATGCGGGCGTTGAATGGTCCTGGTGGCCGGGCCCCACGGACTGCGCGGCCGTGGCTCCCGTCGATACCGGTGGCAGCGGCGTGCTCGACGCTATAAACACGGTGATCCCGCCCTCCTGCGACAAGGCGGCGCTGCGCATATTGGGCCTCTCCTTTGCCGGATGGAACGCCATCGCCAGCCTCCTCTTCGCCATGGCTGCCTTCCGGGGAGCATTTGCGAAGGCTTAGAGCATCGGACCCGAAAGTGGGAACCGGTTTCGGGAAAAATCCGATGCTCAAACAAAGAGATAGAGCGGCAACGCTGGTTCTGTAGTGGGTCCGCCGCGCTAGGGTTCCAGTTCGACATCCCAGTAAAGGTAGTCCATCCAGCTTTCGTGCAGATAGTTCGGCGGAAAGCGCTTGCCGTTGTTGTGCAGGTCGTGGACCGTGGGCTGATACGGCCTCTGAAATCGGCCACATCTTCGCCTGTGCGGGGAGCAAGCCGCCTTTCCTGAGGTTGCAGGGCGAGCAGGCGGCCACAACATTCTCCCAGGTCGTGGCGCCGCCGCAGTGGCGGGGTATGACGTGGTCGAATGTAAGGTCGTCCGGCGTGCCGCAATATTGGCACTGGAACCGGTCGCGCAGGAAAACATTGAACCGCGTGAAGGCGGGGTTGCGGGAGGGCTTGATGTAGGTCTTCAGGCTGACGACGCTGGGCACGCGCATGGAAAATGACGGAGACGAGACCGAATGCTCGTATTCGGCAACAATGTGCACCCGGTCGAGGAAAACCGCCTTGATGGCGTCCTGCCAGGACCACAACGACAGGGGGTAATAGCTGAGCGGGCGGTAGTCCGCATTCAACACGAGCGCTGGGAGCCCATGCGGCGACACTGCGATCGTCACTTCAAGACCTCCTTGGCTCTCGAACCGATCGGCGCGGATAGTGTAAGCCCGAGGTGACAGGAATGTGAAGCGCCCACCGGCTAACACTTGGCCGTAAATAAGGTTGATTTCTCGACTTTTTTGCGGCTTAGGCCGGCCGAAGGGCTTCCCAGCCCTTCCATTCGCGGTAATAGGCCCAGAAAAGCCGCGATGCGACGCCCCGCCACGGCGCCCATGATTCGGCCATTTCAATCAGTGCCTTCTCGCCCGGACGCTGCTCGTGACCGAATGCATGGCCAACGGCGCTCTGCAGCGCAACGTCGCGCGCCGGGAATATGTCGGGATGCCCCGCCGAGAAAAGCAGGTAACATTCGGCGGTCCACGGACCAATCCCGGGGACCGCCGTCATCCGGCCGATCGCATCCTTTGCCTCCATCCCGCAAAGCTGAAGCAGGTCGAGCGCACCAGCAGCCACGGCCTCGGAGACAGCGAGCAGCGTCTTCTGCTTCGGCCTCGAAAGGCCGGCCTGGCGAAACACTTCCTCTCCGGTCGCCAGCAGACCTTCCGCTGTCAACGGGTGGACCAGTCGCGCCAGGCGGCCGAAGATCGCGTCCGCACTGGCGCGGGAAACCTGCTGCGACACGACGATCGAAACAAGGCTCTGGAAGCCCGGCTCTGACAGCCGCAACGGCACCTCTCCGGCAACCTTGCGCACACCTGTCAGCCGCGGATCCATCGCGCAGAGCGCGTCGAGACCGTCGGAAATGTCGCGTTGCGATGTAATGCGGCGCATGTGATCGCACTTGTTCCTGAACCGGCGGCACAGTAGCAATCGGTTGGATTGCCGCACAACCCGATTGCTGCCGAAAGATGAGCATCCTGACATTCCGCTTTGCTCCGAGCCCAAACGGCGAGTTGCACCTCGGCCATGCCTATTCGGCGCTCATCAACCAGAAGCTGGCGAACGCAACCGGAGGCCGCCTGTTGCTGCGAATCGAAGATATCGACATTGCCCGCTGCACCGCGGAGTTCGAGCTGGGCATATTCCGGGATCTCGAATGGCTGGGTCTCGAATGGCCCCAACCGGTGCGACGGCAATCCAGACATTTCGCCGACTACAAGGCGGCGCTGGAGAAGCTGATCCGTGCCGAACTCGTCTATCCAGCCTTCATGAGCCGCGGTGAGATACGCTCTCACATTGCAGGCAATGAGGCTGCCGGCCATCGCTGGCCGCGCGATCCGGACGGCGCGCCGCTCTATCCCGGCCTGGACAAGGCGCTTCCCAGGCGCGAGCGGCGGCGTCGCATTGCAAGCGGCGAGCCGTTCGCATGGCGGCTGAACGTCGAGGCCGCGTGCGCTTCCTTGCGGGAGGGCCTGTCATGGAAGGAGGCCGATTCCGGGATACTCGGCTCGTTCCATTCGGTCGTGGCGGACCCGATGGCCTGGGGCGATGTCGTGCTGGCCCGCAAGGAAATTCCGACCAGCTACCATCTCTCGGTCGTCGTCGACGATGCACTGCAGGGCGTGACCCATGTGGTGCGCGGTCGCGACCTCTATCCCGCCACGGCTGTCCAGCGCCTGTTGCAGGAGCATCTCGGCCTGCCGGCGCCGGTCTATTTCCACCATCGCCTGATCAACGGACCGGACGGACGCAAGCTATCGAAAAGCAACCGCGATACGGGACTCGCAACCTTGCGCGAAAGGGGCGCCACGCCTGCCGACATCCGGCGCATGGTCGGGTTGGCCGGCACGGATGTCGCTTGAGCTGCACTCAGTGGGTTGGCAGCCGCTCCAACATCCTGATCTGACGCGGGAGGCAGACGCGGACGTCGTAATTGTTCACCACCGTGTGTCGCGCCGCCTCGCGCAGCGGACGATATTGCTTAGGAAATGCGAGCGCATCGATCACCTTGTCCGCCAGCGCCTCTATCCGACCGACCAAGTGGACGCGCGTAAGATCAAGCTTGTCCTACCCGAGCCATAGGAAACGCCGTCGCCGCCGACAATCAGCGCCCTTGCCCGCGGGCGGGCCTCAAGGATCCGCAACCCTTCGTTCTTGAGTTGTCGCGCGGCGGCTGCCACCGCAACTCAGAGTTGCCCTATCTCTGGATCGACGTTGCCGTGCGGTCCATGAACCGATGGTCAGGCGGGCAGGCCGGCAAGGCGCATGCCCTCGCGCAGGCGCTCCACGTCCTCCGGTTGCTGCAGGAGCGATCTATCAATGAGCCAATCCACGTAGTCTTCAGGCCCCGCCGTCGGCTCGCCACGCCACAAACTCCTGAGAGATTGAATAACCAACTTGCCGCATTGCTGCGCCTCATCGATCCGGCCAAGATGACCATAAGCTGCAGCACGCCAGCCCATGTCACGCGCGTGCCGTCCAGGGCTATCGAATGTTAGTTTCTCGAAAATGAGAGCAGCTTCGTTGTAGCGCCCGAGCTGAAAGAGGAAGCGCGCAAGCACGGCATTGTACCAACCTGGATGGCGCGGATTGAGCTTGAAGGCGATTTCAGCCACGGCCAGCGCTCGCTCCGGCTTGCCGATGCATCCCTGCATCCAGGCCCAGTACATCAGAATGGTGGGATCGTTTGGGTTCATTGCCCTGGCAAGATCCACGTGATGTTCGGCGCGGTCGAAGTCACGTCCGATCAGACAAGCGAAGCCGAGCGTGGAGTGCACCCTCGGATCGTTTGGATCGAGCACCAGGGCCTGTTCAGCCAAACGAAGCGCCTTTACGCGGTCCTCGTCCTGTTCCACTGGGACGCCCACCACGTCGAATGCGCGGGTCAAGTGAGAAAAGGCAAGGCCCGTGTAGGCACGGGCGAAGGTGGGATCGATCTGGAGTGCCTGTTCGTACAGCGCCTGAACGCGCTCCTGTGCTTCCGGCGTGAACACATCGGAGAGACGATAGCCTTGAAGGAAGAGGTCATAGGCGCGGATGTCTTCCGGAGGCCGTCGCCGCGCCGCGATCTCACTATCCTCTCGGACGCGCTGGGCAACCGTCGCGACGATGTTCTGCGCGATTTCCTCCTGGATGGCGAACACGTCTTCCATTGCGCGGTCGTATCTCTCTGCCCATAGATGAAGACCGTTGACGGCATCCACGAGCTGCGCCGTGATGCGGACACGATCCCCAGCCCGGCGCACGCTGCCCTCAACGACGTATCCGGCACCGAGCGAGCGGCCAACATGCCGCACGTCCACACTTTGGCCGCGAAACGCGAATGTGGAGTTGCGGGCAATCACCGTGAGTTCTCTGAAACGGGAGAGCTCCGTGATCACGTCCTCCGTCATGCCATCGCTGAAATAGGTCTGCTCGGGATCACCGCTCATGTTCTCAAAAGGCAGAACCGCAACCGCGGGCTTGTCGGCACTGACGCTGGGAGGCAGCGGGGAGGGAGAGCCAGCGAGAACCATTTGGTATGCCCTGACGGGGCGCGCGATGTTCTTCAGTCGCTGCTCGCCCGCATACTCGAAACGGACATCGAGTTTGCCCGAGAGATGGTCGTAAGCCGAGCCCGAGATCAACACGCCGCCCGGGGGGCACAATTGTTCCAGACGGGCCGCGATGTTGACGCCATCGCCCAGCAGATCATCGTCTTCCACTACGACATCGCCGAGGTTGACACCGATGCGCAGGGCGATCCGGGGCTCGGAAGTCCGCTTTTCCTGCCAGCCGGCTACCTGTGTTTGCACCGCAGCCGCGCAGGCTATCGCGCTGACCACGGAGCCAAACTCGGCGATCATGCCGTCACCCATCAGCTTGACGATGCTGCCGCGATGCTCGGCCAGCAGCGGCTCCACGAGGGAGTGCCGCAGATATTTCATCGCAGCCAGCGCCCCGGTTTCGTCGTTCTCGACAAGTCGCGCGTAACCGACCACGTCGGTAACCATTATGGCGACCAGCTTTCGCTCTGTCTTAGGCAACGTCATGTAGGTCCACTGTCGTTAGGCGCTCGATTGCCATCATTCTTGAAAGCCGAGAGACAATAGCCCCGTCTTGCAGCCGCGACGACCCAAAATCGCGGCGAAGGTCTCGCTTTTGGAAGCAGTCAAAGTGTTGCGGCCCCGGAGAAACATGTCCCGCACACCGCGCTCGAAAAGCTTGTCACCTTTCGGATCGTCCGGCAGAAACGGCAGCCGCCAAAACAAAAACCCAAACACTCCGGCAACGCGTGTCGCCAGATAAAACAACCACGCGGCCGCGCGGCTATGGGTTACTCAATGCCTTCAGTGTGTGGTTGGTTGAGCTTTCAGTTTCTCAATCTCGTCCTTGAGTGCCAGCTTGCGGCGCTTCAGCTTCACGATTTCGAGGTCGTCGATCGACGGATGGAGCAATGCTTCGTCAATCTCGCGCTCGATATCACCGTGTTTGCGTTGCAGCTCTTCAAGATGGTTGGCAAGCGACATTATTGGTTTCTCCCTTCACGTTCCTCGATGCAACCGGCACGGGGGGCGCCCGCCGCTAACTCGCCCAACATGACGGTACCGTGACAGTTTGCCACTTCATCGTTTCGAAGTCGATTTCGCGGTAGTAGCATTTCCTGTCGTCATGAAATGTGTTATGAGCGGCGCGCCGGAATCAAGTGTTTTCGGTCCCGCCCGGAAAGGCGCTATCTTGGGCGCCGGAGACCAGCAGACGGTAGACATGTCGGAACAGGAACAGGCCGAGATTCGTCTCGAGTTTGCGCGGTTGAAACAGGAGCATGCGGATTTCGACGCGGCGATCAATGCGATGATCGCGATGGGTTGCGATCGGTTGCAGGTTCAGCGCATGAAAAAGAAAAAGTTGGCGCTGAAAGACCGGTTGACGCTTCTCGAGGACCGGATCATTCCCGATATCATCGCCTGAGCGAAGTCCTTCCTGCCGGGAAAAGCGCCGTGAGCAAAGACCGTCCTGAAGTTGCCATCATCATGGGAAGCCAGTCCGACTGGGCGACGATGAAGCACGCAGCCGAAACGCTGGAAGCGCTCGGCATTTCCCATGACAACCGCATCGTTTCCGCTCACCGGACGCCGGAGCGGCTCTACGAATTCGCCCGAGGCGCAAGAGGCGAAGGGTTCAAGATCATTATCGCGGGAGCGGGCGGGGCGGCGCATCTGCCTGGCATGACGGCCGCGTTAACGCTGCTGCCAGTGTTCGGCGTGCCAATCGAGTCGAAGGCACTTTCAGGGCGGGATTCGCTGCTGTCGATCGTGCAGATGCCTGGCGGCATTCCCGTCGGCACGCTGGCGATCGGCAAACCCGGCGCGATCAACGCAGCATTGCTCGCGGCGGCGGTGCTGGCGCTTGGAGACAATGAGCTGGCTGCGAGGCTTGAGGCCTGGCGGGCCGAGCAGACCGCGAAAGTCGCCGAAAAACCTGCGGACCCGGCATGACTGTGCCGCTTCCAGCCGGCTCGACCATCGGCATTATCGGCGGCGGTCAGCTCGGTCGTATGCTTGCAATGGCGGCGGCCCGCCTCGCCTACCGCACAGTCGTGTTGGAACCTCAGGGTGATTGCCCGGCCGCACAGGTCGCCAATCGCCAGATTGTCGCGGCCTATGACGATGCCTACGGTCTTGCCGAGCTTGTCCGCGATTGCGACGTCGTGACCTACGAATTCGAGAATGTTCCGGTGGAGTCGGCCAAAATGCTGGCCGCCGACGTGCCCGTCTATCCGCCGCCGCGCGCTCTCGAAGTCTCGCAGGACCGCGTGGCCGAAAAGTCCTTCCTGAACGGCATCGGAATATCCACAGCAGGGTACCGTCCCGTGGATGACGACCGGCAGTTGATCGATGCTCTCAGGCAATTTGGCGGCATGGGCGTCCTCAAGACCCGCCGCCTCGGCTATGATGGAAAAGGGCAGCGCGTGTTTCGCAACGTCGGCGGCGACGACCTGTCCGGCGTCTATGCGGCGATGGGCGACGTGCCGCTGGTTCTGGAGGCCTTCGTGCGGTTCAACCGGGAGATTTCGGTGATCGCCGCCCGTGGGCGCGAAGGACAGCTTGCCGGCTACGACCCCGCCCAGAACCTTCATAGCGGCGGCATTCTTCGCACATCCACCGTTCCCGCCGAGGTATCGGACGCGACGGCCGAGGCCGCGCGTACCGCGTCTTTCGCGATTTTGGAGGCGCTGGACTATGTCGGAGTGATCGGCGTCGAGTTCTTCGCGATGAGGGATGGCTCGCTTATGGTCAACGAGATCGCACCTCGCGTTCACAATTCCGGGCACTGGACGGAGGTGGCGTCAGTCACGTCGCAATTCGAGCAGCATATCCGCGCGATCGCCGGCCTACCGCTCGGCAGCACGGAAAGGCATTGCGACTGCGTGATGGAAAACCTGATCGGCGGCGATGTCAAACGCGCAGAGGCATTGCTTGCGGAGCCTGATCTGGTTTTGCACCTCTACGGCAAGGCTGAAGCCCGGGCCGGCCGCAAGATGGGGCATTTCACGCGGATCCGTCCCCGAAGGTGATCGATTCCGCTTCCCGAACCGGGCAAACGCATCGGCAAGAACAACCGTCAGCCCGCAAGGTGACGGAACGTCGCGATCACCTCCTCATAGACCCTGCGCTTGAAAGGTACGATCAGTCCCGGAAGGTCGCCCATCGGGCGCCAGTCCCAACGGTCGAATTCGGGTTCGTGGCCGCCGGGCGGCGGGTTGATGCGGATTTCACTCTCATCACCGTGAAATCGGAAGGCGAACCATTTCTGGGTCTGACCGCGATACTTGCCTTTCCAGACGACGCCGATCAGTTCGCGCGGCAAATCATAATTGATCCAGTGCGGCGCTTCGGCGAGAAGCCGCAGGCTCTCCATGCCGGTTTCCTCGAACAGTTCGCGCTTGGCGGTCGAAAGCGGTTCTTCGCCCCTGTCGATGCCGCCCTGCGGCATCTGCCAAAGCTTGTCGGAGCCCGACATCTCGTTGTCGGGCTCGCTAATGCGGTGGCCCACCCAGACAAGGCCCTTCTCGTTCAGCACCATCATGCCGACGCACGGCCGATAGGGGAGAGCTTCCGGAGAAATCGGTTTTCCTCTGGCCATCGACTTTTCCTCACCCATGTTCGGGGTCGCTGACCAGCGCGGAAACCGGCACAATCTCGATGCCGCGCTTCCTGGCCTCGCCGATCCACGAGGACACAGCGTCCACGGTGACGTCGAACGCTGATCCGGTGCCGATCGCAAAACCCTTGGCGCGTGCTGTTCGTTCCAGTTCATCAAGCTTTTTCAGCACGTCGCCACGCGCACGCACGACATCGATCGTAGCGTCGGCTTCGGCGAACGGCACGCCGCTTTTCAGCGCAAGCTCGGCTGCTACGCTGCGGGACGACGATCCGTCGTCGAGATAAAGCAGGCCGCGCCGCCCGAGATCTTCCATGACCGGAGCCATGGCGGCGCGATCGGCCGAGAAACGTGCGCCCATATAGTTCATCAGGCCGGTGTAGTTGGTGGTGCGCGACAGCGTCCAGTGGAGGCTGGCGATGTTGTCGCCAGCTTTCGCTCCGACCGTCAGCGTGTTGCGGCCCGGATTTACGTTCGGATAGTCGAACGGTTCGAGCGGCACCTGCATGATGATCTCATGACCCTCACGGCGGGCCGCCTGCATCCAGCGGCCGATGCTGTTGCCATGCGGCGCGAAGGCTAGTGTAACTTCCTCCGGCAGCTTCTCTATCGCTTCCTGTGTGCCGGTTTGAGAGACGCCGAGGCCGCCGATTACGATAGCGACACGGGCGCCGCGCGCACCGGACCATGGCCGGGCATAGACGTCCACCGGCCGCCGGCCATCGGCGGCGCGGATGGGCAGCGGGCCGTCCGGCGATTGCTCGATCAGCGCTCTGTCCGGCAAATGGGCGACCCTGAGGTTCTGGCCGATTGTGGATGGGTCACGGATGACGATAGTACCGGTGCGGGGCGCCTCGCCGGCGGGGTTCACATGGATGATGGACGGTGCGGTTCGGCCCTGTGAAACTGCGCTAGCCGCGTCCGTCCCATCCTGTTGTGCTTCCCCGCCCGGTATCGTCGCGATGGTGATCTCCGGTCGATGGAAAGGCCTGTCGCGGAAGGCGATCGCGGTCGATGCTGCAATCAGCAAGGCGGCAACGATGCCGCCCGCAATGACGCGGCCGCTCGCCGCGAAACGGCGGGCATTTCGCGGTCTCGGCAACCCGGCCTGTCCGAGCGGCTGTTCGATTTCCTTCAGTGCCGGCGGCAAGCATTCCCCCGATTTGCGGGCGGCTGCGGCGAGGTCCGTCGGGATTGGTTCCAATCCCGGCGGATAATCCGCCTACGCAACGGCCGGCCCCCGTTTGCCCGGCCGCGGAAACGCTTACTGCTGGTTCAACACGGCCTTCTGCGGATTCGGCGGGAAGGCCGGATCGGTTTTTGTCCCCCGCAGCAGGTCGAGAGCCTGGTTCAACTGGATGTCGTCCTTCGGCTCCGGCGGCACATAGGCTGCCGAGCCGGAACCCTGGTCGCCCTCCTCGGCGCCCTTGATATGGCCCTTCAGGTCGGACTCTCCGCGGCTCACGTCGCGGCCCTTCAGGTCCTCGGGCAGCGGCTGTTCGACCTTGATGTCGGGCGTGATGCCCTTGCCCTGGATCGACTTGCCGGCCGGCGTGTAATAGAGCGCGGTCGTCAGCCGCAGCGCGCCGTTTTCCGCTAGCGGAATGATCGTCTGAACGGAGCCCTTGCCAAAGGACTGGGTGCCGAGAACTGTGGCCCGCCGGTGGTCCTGCAGTGCGCCGGCAACGATTTCCGAAGCGCTCGCCGAGCCGCCATTGACCAGAACGATCACCGGCTTGCCGTCGGTCAGGTCACCTGGGCGCGAGTCGAAGCGCGATATGTCCTTCGGATCGCGGCCGCGGGTCGAAACGATCTCGCCGCGATCGAGGAATGCATCCGACACGTTGACCGCCTGGTCGAGCAGGCCGCCCGGATTGAGGCGAAGGTCGAGCACATAGCCCTTGAGCTTTTCATTCGGCACCTTGGACTTGATGTCCTCGATCGCCGCCTCCAGATCGTCGAAGGTCTTCTCCGTGAAGGAGGTGATCTTCATGTAACCGACGTCGTTCTCGACCCGGTACTTCACCGCCTTCACCTTGATGACGTCCCGGACAATGGTGAGCTTGAGGGGCTTGTCAGCGCCTTCACGCAGGATGGTGAGTTCGATGGGCGTGTTGACGAGGCCGCGCATTTTTTCGACGGCGTCGTTGAGCGTAAGGCCGCGTACTTCCTCGCCATCGATCTCGGAGATGAAATCGCCTGCGCGAACACCGGCGCGAGCGGCCGGCGTATCGTCGATCGGCGTGATCACCTTCACAAGCTCGTTCTCCATCGTGACCTCGATGCCGAGCCCGCCGAATTCGCCCTTGGTCTGGACGCGCATGTCCTTGGCGGCTTCCGGATCGAGATATGAGGAATGCGGATCGAGCGAGGACAGCATGCCGTTGATGGCGCTTTCCACCAGCGCCTTTTCATCGGGCGGCGTCACATATTGACCGCGCACGCGCTCGAAGATGTCACCGAAGATCGCCAACTGACGATAGGTTTCGGACCCCGCCGCGTTTGCCGTCAAGCCTGGCGCGCCATGTACCAGGCTCATGGCGGATGCACCCATCAGGGCACCAGCAAACAGAAGCGACAATTTACGCACCATTTCCAGTCCTTCCAGAAAAACGCACCGCCCACCATGGAGCGGGATCAACGGGTTTCCCGTCCTTTCGGAACTCAACATAGAGTTCCGGCCCGGCATTTCCAATACCGGCCACCGAAGCGCTTGCCGCCCTGGCCTGCCCCATCGCGCCAACCGGTTCACCTGCCAGGACAGATTGACCAGTCGCCACACTGATTCGAGCCATTCCCGCCAACACGACATGATAGCCGTCGCCGGCGTTCAGGATCAAGAGTTGCCCGTAAGATCTGAACGGCCCCGCATAGAGAACGCTTCCGTCGGAAGGCGCCGTGACAATGGCGTCCGATTGTGTCGCAACCATGTCGCCAAGCATCACGCCGCCGTTACTGTCGTCCTGTCCAAAACGCCGCGCAAAGCGGCCTGCGACCGGTACCGCAAGCTTGCCCTGCATCCGCGAAAAAGGCGCCGTTTCGGCCAGCTGATTGCTCTCCGGCACCGGCATCGCGGCCAGTGCCGCTTCCCGCTGCGCGCGCTCTTCTTCCGCGCGGCGCGCCTTTTCCTCGGCCGAGCGTGCGCCGACGATATCCGACTCGAGCGAAGCGATCAGGTCCTTCAGGCTGCCGGCCTCGGCTGCAAGCGCGGCGGATTTCTCCCGCTCGCCCACAAGCGCGGTCTCGGATTCGCCCTGCAACCTGCTTTTCTCCGCAAGCAGCAGGCCAAGCCTGCGCTTTTCGCCGAGCTGCTCGACGACCGTGGCGGCAAGCTGCTGGCGCTCCGTTTCGATGGAGGTTGTCACGCGGGTAAGTTCGTTGAGATCGGCGAGCAGGCTTTCCGTCTGCGAGCGCAATTCGGGGACAACCGCCCCAAGCAGGATGGCGCTCCGAACCGACGACAATGCGTCTTCCGGCCTGACCAGCAGTGCGGGAGGCGGGTTGAGCCCCATGCGCTGCAGCGCGCCCAGCACTTCGGCGAGCACGCCGCGCCGCGCTTCGAGCGACCGGCGAATGCCCTCACGCTGGTCCTTCAGCCCTTCGAGCCGTTCGGTTATGTCCTCGATGTCCTGTCCGAGCTTCTTCTCCGTCTTGGCAGCCTGAACAAGAGCGGCAGTGATTGTCGCATGGTCCTTCTTCACTGCGGCGATTTCCGCCGCGAGCTTTTCGGTGCGCTCCGACGACAGGCTGATCTCGCGCAGTACGCGCTCATATTCGGCTCGGCTTTCGTTCTGCCGCGTCGCGATGGCCGCCGAATCTTCCGCGCCGGCTGCGGGCGCAGCAAGAACCGCCGCGGCCAGCGCCGAGACGCGGAGGAGCGTGGAACCGGCCATCGATCGAAGGAACCCTGCCATGGAAC
Source organism: uncultured Alphaproteobacteria bacterium (assembly GCA_963813315.1). Lineage (GTDB taxonomy): Bacteria > Pseudomonadota > Alphaproteobacteria > Rhizobiales > Rhizobiaceae > CAWEYO01. Next base: position 191,105 of record CAWEYO010000020.1, read on the forward strand.
TATTCTAGAGCGGCGGACGCATCGATGGGATCTGATGGAATCAATGCTGCTGCTCTATCTCTTTGTTGGAGCATCGGATTTTTCCCGAAACCAGTACCCACTTTCGGGTCCGATGCTTTATCCGCATAGACGACCTTACCAACAAGGCTGTTAACGAACCATCAACCATGTTCGTCAGGGCGCGGGAATCGGCGAAAATCGGCAGCCCAGTATCAGGCACGGTGATAGGGATGGCCGGATAGGATCGTCGCGGCGCGGTAGAGCTGCTCGGCGAGCATGATGCGCACGAGCTGGTGCGGCCAGGTGAGGGCGCCAAAGGAAAGCATAAGCGCCGCGGCATTGCGCAAGGTCGGGTCATGGCCGTCCGGCCCACCGACAGCGAATGCGAGGCTGCGCTGGCCGCCATCGCGAAACGAGGCGATCCATTCCGCGAATTGTTCGGAGGAAATGTTCTTGCCGCGCTCGTCGAGGAGGACAAGAGCGGCTCCGGGGGAAAGCTGCGTCTGAAGCTTCTGCGCTTCCTCCCGCCGCCGCTCGGCAGCGCTTTGAGCACGGCTTTCCGGGGATTCGCTCACGCCGGCGAATTCAAGGCCGATCGCCGTGCCGCTTCTGGCAAAGCGGTCGAAGTAGCGGTCCGCCAAATCTTTTTCGGGGCCGGCCTTCATCCGGCCCACGGCATAGACCGCAACCTTCATCCTTCTGTCAGCGGCGGTTCAGTGAACCGTCTCTTCCTCGAGGTCGGGCGCCTGCCACATCTTTTCGATGTTGTAGAATTCCCGAACTTCCGGACGGAAGACATGGATGATGATGTCGCCTGCATCGACCAGGACCCAATCGGCGCTGGCCAACCCCTCGACGCGGGCATTGCCGAAACCGGCATCTCTCAGCGCCTTGATAAGGTTGTCGGCAACTGCCGCGACATGACGATGCGACCGGCCCGAAGCGATCACCATGTAGTCGCCGAGAGACGATTTTCGCTGAATGTCGATGGAGACGATATTTTCCGCCTTGGAGTCTTCCAGACTGACAAGGACTGTCTTGATGGCGCGGGACGCTTCATCGTGTCGGCTAATCCCGGCCGGCGAAGGCATAACGGATGCCTTCCTCTGAAGTGCTGTTCGCAGCGTCTTTCCTTTCTAAACAGGAACAACCAAATCACCCGCAAATCAGGGCGACACAGCATAGATATGCCGAGTTGGATAACACTTTCAAGACATCTAAAGGAATGACGTCGATCAAACTCCGGACCGATTGCCCGAATGCGGATCGCCGTCCGGCGGAAAGGCCAGTTCGACCGCAAGCGGCGCCTGCGCAGTCATCGGCGAGAAGCTGCCCGTCTCCTCGGCCGGAACAGGTTCCGCCCTCGCCACACGCCAGGCGACGAAGGCTGCATAGACAGCGGCGATCGCGATTGCCGCAAACATGAAGGCCTGCGTGCCGTATAGGGCCGTCAGCATTGTCACGATGCCGGTAACGGCGAAACCGGAGAAAGACCAGACAAAAAGCATCGAACTCGACAGGGCAACGAGGTCCTGCTTGCCGGCTCGGTCGTTGGCATGGGCGCTGGCCAGCGAATAGATCGACTCGGCGGCGCCATCCCAGACGATGTAGATGATCACCAGGGTGGCGAGCGCGCCGCCATCGAAACCCGCCGCGAACAGCCCGGCCAGGACAACGAGTAGCGAAGCGGCGATGAGCACGTAGCGTCGATCCGTTCTGTCCGAGACCCAGCCGAGGGGTATCTGCAAGATGAGTGTGCCGAGCGGCATTGCTGAAAGCAGCATCGCCACCTCTTGTTGGCTATAGCCCTTGGCCGTCGCATGGATCGGCGCGAAACCGACGATCACCATCGACAGGCCGCCCACCGCCAGCATGCCTGCCACGCCAACAGGAGAGACGCGCCAGGCGCGGCGCAGCGCCAGCGAGGCCCCCTGCGGCGGGGACGGCTGGCGCAGACGCGTCATGCCGACGGGCAGAATCGAAAGCGCCGTGAAAGCAATACCGATCAACGGGGCTTCGGCGCTTCTCAAATCGACGAAAGCCAGCAGGTAGTAGCCGACGCCAAGTCCGGCGATATAGGCCACATAGAACACCGCCATCACCCGGCCTCGAATTGCGTTGGCGACGGCGTCGTTCAGCCAGCTTTGAGCAACGACGAAAAGACCGCATATGGCCAGGCCATAGAGACTTCGTGCCGCGATCCAGAGGACCGGGTGAGGTCCCGCGCCGACAGCGGCATTGGACAACGCTATGAGGGCTGACAACACCATAAAGGCCCTTGCATGGCCCACGCGCTTGACCAGGGGCCCGGTCAGGATGCAGCCTGCAAGGCCTCCCGCCGAGAGGCCGGTTATGATTGTGCCCGCCAGGGCCGGCGGAAAACCCTCGGCGCCAAGACGGACCGGGATATAGGCAAACATCAGCCCGTTGCCCACCGCGACCAGCGCCATGGACAGGATGACGCCGCCAATTGCGATGAGCGGCGTGGGTGCTTCCACGCGGCCGGTCGCGTTCTGATCGGTTGTTGTCTTGGTCACGGCCGTCATATCCGGCTCAGGTTGCCTGTCTGTCGAGGCGCGGGAAGCGGCAAAAGCGACATCGTTTGATGACGCTGTTGCTGGACCTGCAAATGGGTGCCCTTGGCTCAAAGGCGATTCGAGGCGGCCTGCCGCAGCGCTGTAGAGGAAAGAGACGAACGCGGGCCGTGAATAAAGGTCCACGCCGGTGCCGGCATGCGGGCAAGGAGAGGGGCGTCGGCTTCATCGACGCGGGCGTAGTCGAAAGTCTTGGCCACGACCGAAGAGAGGAATGAGAGGGTTGATCCGGGGCGATCGATCACGGCGATCGGAAAGGTCGTCGCGATCTGGCGCCAGCGTTGCCATCGGTGGAAATCCCCCAGGTTGTCGGCGCCCATGATCCAGACGAAATCAACGCCCGTATTGCGAGCCTTGATCAGACCCATCGTGTCGGCTGTGTAGCGGACACGATGTAGGGCTTCGAACGCCGTCACCTTGATGCGCGGATCGCTGGCGAATTGCTCCGATAGCCGGATACGCTCGGCGAGCGGTGCGAGTTCCCGCACGGCCTTCAAGGGGTTGCCCGGCGTCACGATCCACCAGAGCTGGTTCAGACCGAGCCGGCGGAGCGCGATCTCCGCAACGAGCGCGTGGCCCGCGTGGGGCGGGTTGAAAGAGCCGCCGAACAGGCCGACCGCCATGCCTTTCTCGACATGCGGCATGCGGAGATAGCGTTGCTCGACGTGCAATTGCGGCTTCGAAAGCACGTGTCAGGCACCCCCCTCTGGCCTGCCGGCCATCTCCCCCTCAAGGGGGGAGATTGGCAGTTTCAACGCTCCGCGCGCTCGGGCAGCGTTGGAGATAGGCGAAAGCCGCGTGACCAGTTGATCTCCCCGCTTGAGGCAGGGCAATCGCATGTGGGTTTTGCCAGGATCCGTGTCCCCCTCACCCGGCTCGGGCTTCGCCCTCGCCACCCTCTCCCCGAGGGGAGAGGAGGTCGCCGGCCGCGCCGCCGCACCCTCTTCTCCCCAGCGGGGAGAAGGTGGCCGAGCAGAGCGAGGCCGGATGAGGGGGCGGTTACCCATATGCGATTGCCCTACCGCAAGGGGGAGATGTCCGGCAGGACAGAGGGGGGTGTACCAGCGCGCGACTTTCACTCTAGACTTGCCGAAACTCTCAAGGCCTCACCTGCCCCGAGCCTCGCACGCGGTATTTGAAGGAGGTGAGTTGTTCGACGCCCACCGGGCCCCGAGCGTGCATCTTGCCGGTGGCGATGCCGATTTCCGCACCCATTCCAAACTCGCCTCCGTCGGCAAACTGGGTCGAGGCATTGTGCAGCAGTATGGCCGAATCGATCTCGTTGAAGAATTTTTCCACCGTGGCGGGTTCCTCCGCGACAATCGCCTCGGTGTGATGGGAGGAATGCGCCTCGATGTGGTCAATCGCGCCGGAAACGCCATCGACGACCTTCACCGATATGATTGCGTCAAGATACTCCGTCGTCCAGTCGGCCTCGGTCGCGCGCTTTGCTTCAGGGAAGGCAGCAAGAACGTCGGCATCGCCGCGAATCTCGCAGCCGGCTCTGGCAAGCGCTTCGACGATCGGCACGAGGTGAGTCGAACCAACGGCCCGGTCCACGAGAAGCGTTTCGGCCGCCCCGCAGATACCGGTGCGGCGCAACTTCGCATTGACGGCTATGCTTGTCGCCATGTCGAGTTTCGCGGAACGGTCGATGTAAAGATGGCAGATGCCCTCGAGATGCGCGAACACGGGCACGCGCGCTTCGCGTTGCACGCGCTCGACCAGACTGCGGCCGCCGCGCGGGATAATCACATCAAGCGTTCCGCCAAGGCCCTTCAGCATCTCTCCGACGGCGGCGCGATCGGCGATCGGCACGAGTTGGATGGATTCCTCTGGAAGTTTCGCGGCTCTCAGGCCCTCGACGAGGCATGAATGAATGGCGCGCGATGAATTCAGCGAATCCGAGCCGCCGCGCAAAATGACCGCATTGCCGGCCTTGAGACAGAGGGCGCCTGCATCGGCCGTCACGTTGGGACGGCTCTCGTAAATGACGCCGACCACGCCAAGCGGCGTCCTGACGCGTTCGATATGCAGGCCATTGGGGCGATCCCATTCGGCGATCACTTCGCCGACCGGGTCGCGCAGGTCCGCGATGGCACGAATGCCATCAGCCATATCGCGCACGCGGGACGAGGTCAGTTTCAAGCGGTCGAGCAGGGCAGGCGATAGCCCGGCTTCCTCGCCATTGCTCATATCAATCGCGTTGGCTGCAAGGACCGCATCCTGCCGGCGAAGCAGCGTTTCTGCCATGGCGATCAGCGCGGCGTGCTTGCGTTCGGCCGTGGCGATGGCGAGTGGCCGGGCCGCGGCCCGCGCCTTGCGGCCGAGTTCCGCCATAAGGGCCTCGGTTTCCTCAGGCAGGTCGTTAGTTCGGTGCAGCATTCTAGCCATCCGCCTTTGCGGGTATTGCGGGCTCCGCGCTGCGGCTCATGACGAGATCGTCCCTGTGAACCATTGCCGACCGCGCCTCATACCCTAGCACGCTTGCGATCTCGCTGCTCTTCAGTCCCGCGATCCTTACGGCATCGGCGGCATCATAGGCAACAAGTCCGCGGGCGATCTCACGGCCCTCGGGCGATATGACGGCGATCGTGTCGCCGCGCGAAAAATTCCCGGTCACCAGTTTAACCCCGGCCGGCAGCAGCGACTTGCCGGACATGAGCGCGCCGACCGCACCGGCATCCACTGTCAGCCGGCCGGCCGGCTCAAGCTGCCCGGCGATCCAGGTCTTGTAGCCTTTGACAGGCTGCGGGCTCGGACGGAACAAGGTCGCCCGTTCGCCACGTTCAACCGCCATCAGCGGATTGAGCCTTGTGCCGGCGGCGATGATCATCGCCGTGCCGGCTGCCGTCGCGATCTTGCCGGCGTCGAGCTTCGTGCGCATGCCGCCGCGTGAGAATTCGGAAGCCGCTGCGCCCGCCATCGCCTCGATCTCGGGCGTGATGCGGTCGACCACTGGAATGAAGCGGGCCTTCGGATCAACCCCCGGAGGGGCAGTGTACAATCCGTCGATATCCGACAGAAGCACGAGCAGGTCCGAGCCCATCATGGTCGCCACGCGCGCCGCCAGCCGGTCGTTGTCGCCATAGCGGATTTCCGTCGTGGCGACTGTGTCGTTTTCGTTGATGACCGGCACGGCGTTCATTTTCAACAGCGTCGATATCGTGGCGCGGGCATTGAGATAGCGGCGGCGCTCCTCCGTGTCACCGAGAGTCACCAATATCTGCCCGGACTTCAGCCCCTTGCGGCCGAGTTCTTCCGACCATGCGCCCGCCAAAGCGATCTGGCCGACGGCGGCTGCAGCTTGGCTCTCTTCCAGCTTGAGCACACGCTTGCCAAGGCCGAGAATGGTGCGGCCGAGCGCAATGGAGCCCGACGAGACGACAAGCACATCCGCTCCCGCCTTCGCAAGGACGGCTATGTCGTCGGCCAGCGTGGCGAGCCACTCGCGCTTCAGTCCGGTGGTCCTGTCCACGAGTAGCGCCGAGCCGATCTTGACGGTGATGCGGCGATATTTTTTCAGCGACTGAGGGGCCATGCTTGGATCTCGAGGGTGTAGCGGAACAACCGGACAATATGGAGTACGAACATCGATCGTGCCTCGTCTCAGCTTGTCCAACGCGCCTCTGGCAAAGCAGGCTGTTCCGCCGCCTGCGCGCTTTGGATTTCGGCCATCAACGCCCGCAACACCGCCTCCACGCCTTCGCCGCTGACGGCCGAAAGCAGATACGGCGTTCGGCCCGCGGCTTTTTTGAGTGAAGCGAGCTTTTTCTTGCGTTCATCCGGGCCGATCGTGTCAGCCTGACAGAGCGCGACGATCTCAGCCTTGTCGGCCAGACCATGCCCATAAGCTACCAATTCGCCGCGCACGACCTTGTAGGCATTTGACGGGCTCTCCTCCTGCGCGGAAACAAGGTGCAGCAGCACGCGCGTACGTTCGACATGGCCGAGGAACCGGTCGCCGATACCGACGCCCTGGTGCGCGCCTTCGATCAGGCCGGGAATGTCGGCAATCACGAACTCGCGTGCGTCGATGCGGGCGACCCCCAGATTGGGGTGAAGCGTCGTGAAGGGGTAATCCGCGATTTTCGGCTTCGCCGCCGTGACGGCCGCAAGAAAGGTGGATTTGCCGGCGTTGGGCATGCCGACCAGGCCGGCATCCGCGATCAGTTTCAGCCGCAGCCATATCGTGCGTTCGTCGCCGGGCAGGCCGGGGTTGGCGCGGCGCGGAGCCTGGTTGGTCGAGGTTTTGAAATGCTGATTCCCGAAACCGCCATTACCGCCCGCCGCAAGACGGAAACGCTGGCCCGCTTTTGTGAGGTCGCAAATCAGCGTCTCGTTGTCTTCCTCGAAAACCTGCGTGCCGGCGGGAACCTTGAGCAAGACGTCAGCGCCCTTGGCGCCGGTGCGGTTGCGGCCCATGCCGTGAACGCCGGTTTTGGCTCGGAAATGCTGCTGGTAGCGGTAGTCAACGAGCGTGTTCAGTCCATCGACGGCTTCTACCCAAACGTCGCCGCCACGGCCGCCGTCGCCGCCGTCCGGCCCGCCGAATTCAATGAATTTTTCACGCCGGAACGAGACGGACCCGGCCCCGCCGTCGCCGGAGCGGATAAAGACTTTTGCTTGGTCGAGAAATTTCATAGGTCGGACAATGAATTAGCTGGCTGGCGTTGCGAGGGAGATACTGCTCTACCGCATCGGCCCGAAAATCGGAAATCGATTTTCGGAAAGTACGATGCGGAGTTTCAAAGTGCTACAGCGTCCTTTGCGCGTCTGAGGACGCGCGGCGCTGTAGTATCGGCCCGAAAATTGGAATCGATTTTCGGAAAGCACGATGCGGAGTTTCAAAGTGCTACAGCGTCCTTTGCGCGTTTGAGGACGCGCGGCGCTGTAGCATCGGCCCGAAAATCGGAATCGATTTTCGGAAAGCACGATGCGGAGGTTCAAAAGTGCTACAGCGTCCTTTGCGCGTTTGAGGACGCGCGGCGCTGTAGTATCGGCCCGAAAATCGGAAATCGATTTTCGGAAAGCACGATGCGGAGTTTCAAAAGTGCTACAGCGTCCTTTGCGCGTTTTGAGGACGCGCGGCGCTGTAGTATCGGCCCGAAAATCGGAAATCGATTTTCGGCAAGCACGATGCGGAGTTTCAAAGTGCTACAGCGTCCTTTGCGCGTTTGAGGACACGCGGCGCTGTAGTGCAAAGCGCCGCGCGCGAGTGGGGGCTTGCTTGGGTGAAGCGTCGCTCTGGGTCATCTATGTCCGCGCCCATGTCCTGAGGCTCACCCAGGTCTTGCGGTCCAAGTGGTACCGCTCGACCGGAACTTGGCCAGCCACGATCGAGTTCAGCATCGCTTGGCCAGCATACTGGAAGCCGGACTTATGGATCACGCGCCGCGAGGCCGGGTTGATCACGCGGCAGGACACATGCAGCAGATCGATCGCAGTCGCCCGGAATGCCAGATCGACCAGCGTGTGCGCCGCCTCTGTGGCATACCCCCGCTTCCAGTACGGCTCGCCGATCCAGTACCCGAGTTCGAGGCCGCGTTCGGTGCCGTTCAATCCCGTGCAGCCGATAAAAGCACCGCTGTCGGCAAGCGTCACGGCATAGACGCATCCCGCGGCACGCGTATCGCGCGCCATCGAGAGAAAAGCGCGGGCTTCCGCCTCGCCGTAGGGGTGCGGCATACGGGCCAGCATTTCGGCAACGCGACGATTGTTCGCAAGCTGGATCAGCTCGGGAACGTCGTCGTCGTGCGGCGGTCTCATTACCAGTCTTTCCGTTACGAGGACCGGGCAGTCGATCGTCAGGCTTTCGTCTTCCACCTCTTGCTGTTCGGCAACCATGGCTTCCTCCAGAGCATGAAAAAGGGGAGATGGCGACCCATCTCCCCTGATCCTTTTCTGGCCTTTCCAGACACCGGTTCCCGAGATGGGGCGCCGGTGTTCTAGTGCGGATCCGGCTATTCCGCTGCGTCCGTCATCGGGTTCACCGATACGTAGGTGCGGCCGTTGGCTTTCTTTCGGAACGCGACTGCGCCCTCTTCGAGCGCAAAAAGTGTGTGGTCCTTGCCAAGGCCGACATTGGAGCCTGGATGCCACTTGGTGCCGCGTTGACGCACGAGAATGTTGCCAGCGATGACCTTCTCGCCGCCGAACTTCTTCACGCCAAGTCGCTTGGACTCCGAATCGCGACCGTTGCGCGACGAACCGCCAGCTTTCTTATGTGCCATCGGTGTTCTCCTTCGTGCTCAGTCTTACTCGTTTTCCGCCGAAGCTGCTGCCTTTTTCGGCGCGGCCTTCCTGGCGGGCTTCTTTTCGCCGGTCTCTGCGACGGCGGCGGCGGCATCTTCCTTCTTGGCCGAAGCCGTCTTCGCCGGCTTGGCGCCGCCGGTCAGGATTTCCGAAATCCGGACCGTCGTGAGGTGCTGGCGGTGCCCGCGGGTGCGCCGCGAGTTCTGGCGGCGACGCTTCTTGAACGCGATGACCTTCGCCGCACGACCCTGCTCGACCACTTCCGCGGTTACCACGGCGCCTTCGACGAACGGAGCGCCGATCGTTGCGCTTTCGCCTTCGCCCACCGCGAGCACCTCGGCAAATTCGATGACATCGCCGGCATTGCCGGCAACCTTCTCAACCTTCAAGAGGTCGTTGGCGGCAACGCGATACTGCTTGCCGCCGGTTTTGATGACTGCGAACATTTTTTGCCTTTCGCTGTTCGGTCCGGCTTTTTGGCCCGCATCGAGGCGGTCCGGCCGTCTTTTTGTCAGTCTTCGGGGTTAAAAGCGCAACCGGCGCGGAGAGCCCACGCCGGAAGCGGGCTGTGCTTATCCCAAGGCGGCGATGAAGTCAACGCGAAGGTGCGAAATTCGCGGCCATTGGGCCTTGCAGGCGGGCACGCCAGCCGTTATCTAGTGCGCCGCGCCGGAAACGGCCGACCACGGATGCGGAGAGGTGGCAGAGTGGTCGAATGCACCGCACTCGAAATGCGGCATACTCGCAAGGGTATCGGGGGTTCGAATCCCTCCCTCTCCGCCATATACGTTTGATTTTATTTATGTTTTTTGACAATTTATCGTCCGAACCACAAGGCTGGCCACAAACTCCACAATGTCCGACCTCCGCACGACCGGCGGCTTGCATAGCCTGCTCGTGAAAGCGGCCGCGCACTCTGCCTTGGGCCATCCCAGCGATCCCGAGGGGCGTGAATTGACCAAAGCGTCATTGCTCAGCAGGTGCACGAGAGGACTAGAGCATCGGACCCGAAAGTGGGAACCGGTTTCAGGAAAAATCCGATACTTAACAAAGAGATAGAGCGACAGCGCTGATTCCGTGATTCCGCAAAAGCGTCCGCCGCTCTAGCGAGTAACGGCGTGTCCTCAACGCCGGCGAAAGCAAAAGTTTGACCCATACCAGTCGTCGCGAGTGCGCTGCCCAAACGTCGCGAAGGAGGGGAATGCGGTCGTTTGGTAGCCGGTAGCTGCCACGTCGGCACCTGTAACCCCGGCCACACTACCGTCACGGGCAGCGAGGCGCGAGCGCTGGCTGTTTCTTCTTTGCAACAGGTTCAGCCAATTCCGCGCAGCAACACCTCGCGGCGCAAGCTTTGCGCTTTGTCTTTGGGTCTATTCGTGGAAACAGTACCTGATTCTGCCAGAGACCGCAGGAGAGTCGCCGCCCGCTTTTTGAAAGTGAGAGTACCGGAGAGGGTGCTTAAATAACTAGGTGGGACATCATCAATGTCGGCAGCCGTCTGTCTGCTCGCTTCACTGCTGAGCTGTCCGTACCCGTACACCGGGGAACAACTCCAACCTTCAACCGAACACACACAATCAATCAAGCGCGAACGATTGGCGATCAAGCGCGAACGATTGGGGAACCCACCCATCGTCGCCAGGTTCGGTCCAGAGGAACGCATCGGCGCCACTTACCTGCAGATCCCAATCCCGTTTGTCGCCTCCAAGGTGGATGAAAATCAGGAACTGGAAGATCCGTACCCATCCACCGGCGCACTACTCCAACCCTCAACCGAACACACACAATCGACCAAGCGCGAACAATTGGGTAGCCAACCCACTCGCATCGTCGCCCGGTTCGGTCCAGACGAACAATTCGGCACCACCGACCCACAGATCCCAATCCCATTTATCTTCTCCACCATGGATGACAATCAGGAACTGGAAGATCAAGAACCACGCAACAAAGTATCAACAGCCGACAAACCGAGACAGAAGCTCAAGACCAGAACCAAAATCATCTTAAAGACGACGGAAACCAAGACGGTCGAGACAGCCTATGTCGAACAGACCCCGCTCAACGAACAGTGGCGGCTGTCCTCTCTGTTCGGTATCCGCAGCGCCTCCACCCTATCCCAATCTATCCCCAGTGTGTCCGGTATAGAGATCGGGAAACCCGGATATCAAGAAGTCATACGCGCGGCCAAGATACACCAGGTACCAGTGGATCTGGCGCTGCGAGTGGCCAAACAGGAATCACGCGGTAATTGTGGTGCTAAATCATCAGCCGGTGCCCTAGGTGTGATGCAGGTCATGCCACACACCGGCGCCAAGCACGGTTATTCGACCAAGCAGCTAAGTAACTGTCGCACCGGGGCGGAGGCTGGCGTGAAGGAACTCAAACACCTGCTCAGATTATCAGGTGGGAATGTCAAAGAGACCCTGACTGGTTACAACTGCGGCGAAAAATGTATGTTCGGTCGGCGTAAGAAACTGCCGCTAGAGACGGTCAATTATATTCAGGTCGTGACGCGAAACTAGAGCATCGGACAGGAAATCGGAATCGAGGAATTCCCTTTTGGGTGTGCTTGTGATTCACCGTTGTTGGAGGTGGATTATGGGCAAGAGCTATTCATTGGATCTTCGGGATCGGGTTGTCGAGTTCGTTGAGGCGGGCCATTCGCGGCGTGCTGCCGCCGGCCATTTCGGCGCCAACTCGCACCGACGCTCCAAAAAAGCGATGTCGTTGTTCTCGACAACGTCGCCGTCCACAGGAGCGCCAAGGCGGCCGAATGCCTGAAGGACAGAGGAGCCCTCTTCAAGCCGCCGTACAGTCCAGACCTCAACCTGATCGAAATGGCGTTCTCAAAGCTCAAGGGGCATCTGCGAGCCGCCGCTGCCAGAACCTTCGACGCAGGAACGATGCCACCACCAATCGCCTGCCTAGGGAGGGTTGGCCCAACAATTCGTTCGCTGCCGCGATTAACTCGTCCCATAAAGCGATTTGATTCTACCTGTTATCACACCAGATTCAGGAACCGTGCCCGTGGATGCCACCAATGCAATCGCTCTTGCAGTTCGTGGCCGGTGGGCAGTTGCGGCGATTTTCTGCGTGAACGGATTCCTGACCGGAAGCTGGGCGCCGCAAATTCCGGTCTTCCTTACGCGTCTCGCCATCAGCGAATTCACCCTCGGCCTGCTGATACTCGTCTTCGGCGCAGGCGCCGTCAGCGCCATGACGTGGGCCGGCCATCTTATTGCCAGACACGGCTCACGGCGTGTCGTCCGTATCTTCGCCTGCGCCGGATCGTTCGGCCTGCTTATGGTGGCGCTCGCTCCAAATGTGCCGCTGGCGGCGGTGAGCATGTATCTCTTCGGCGGAATGATCGGCGCCATGGATGTCGCCATGAATGCGAATGCGGTGGCCGTCGAAAAAAGGCTGTCGCGGGCGGTCATGTCGTCCTCCCACGGATTCTGGAGCCTTGGCGGCTTTGCGGGCGGGGCGCTGGGCGGCATCGCCATCCAGAACTATGGCCACCTCGCACATGCGGCCATCGTCACGGTGATCGCACTTTGCGCGGTCTCATTTGCGCTCGGGCACGTCGTCGCCGATGACCATCCGGCGGCGCATGAACAGCGGAAGTTCACCCTGCCGCGAAGCCCCGCCATCTATCTGGTTGGCTTGATGGCATTGTTCACAATGATACCGGAAGGCGCGGTCCTGGATTGGGCTGCCCTTTATCTGCGACAGGAACTTGGCACTGACATAGCGACGGCGGGTTTCGCCTTTGCCGCGTTTGCCGCAATGATGGCGCTCATGCGCTTCCTGGGCGACGGTGTCCGCAACCGCTTCGGCGCAGTGGCCACCTTGCGCGTGTCAAGCCTTATCGCGGCCGCCGGCATGCTGGTCGCTGGGCTGTCCCCTTGGCCATGGCTGGCAATCGCGGCTTTCGCGCTTTGCGGCATCGGCATTGCCAACATGGTGCCGATCGCCTTTTCGGCAGCCGGAAACCAACCCGGCGTGCCCTCGGGCGCTGGGATGAGCGTCGTTACCCTGATGGGCTATTCCGGGCTTCTGGTAGCTCCGTCAGCGATCGGATTCGTTGGCGAACACGTAGGCTTCGCACCGGTCTTTGTCTCACTTTCGGCCCTGTTGGTGGTTGTTTTCCTCATGGCCAGGCTCGCCCGCGCCGCGGATTTCGGACACGTCTATAGAGCATCGGACCCGAAAGTGGGAATCGAAAAATCCGATGCTCAAACAAAGAGATAGAGCGGCAGCACTGATTCCGTAAAAACGTCCGCCGCTCTAAACGCGCCCTGTTGCGTCGGCATAAGTCAGATCCGGCCCATCAAGACCAGGATGAGCAGGACAACGAGAATGACCCCGGCGATGCCAGACGGGCCATATCCCCAGCCGCTGGAATATGGCCAGGCAGGAATGGCGCCCAGCAGGATGAGGATGAGAATGATGATCAGGATGGTTCCGAGCGTCATTGAAATTTCCTCCAATGCATGGGGCCGAAATCGCGCGAACGCGGCTTAAAGCGCGTCGCGGCAAAACGGATTCATGTGACGCGCTTTAAGCTATTGTTTTTGTGCATGTCGTTATCCAAAACCGCTGCGCACTTTTGGGCGACATGCATTGGCAATACACTGACAATGCAAAAGGCCCGCGGTAAGTTCCCGCGGGGCCTTGTGGTTTCGGCGTCGGCGCCGCTTCAGCGCCTCCTAAAGGGCATTGCTTCGAAACGGATTCATGCGACGCGCTTTAGGCTATCGTTTTTGTGCATGCCGTTATCCCAAAACCGCTGCGCACTTTTGGGCGACATGCATTAAATCCTTGTTTTTCACGCATGATCTTGGCCGAAAAGTCTGTCAACTTTTCGGGATCATGCATTATTCGGCGGCTTTGGGATAGGCGATGGCGGGGCGTGCCGGAACCGGGGGCTCGGTCGTCTGGGCCGTCGCATCAACCTTCTTGCCGCGCCGGAACAGGCGACGGATGATCGCGTAGAACTTGCTGTCATTGCTGCGCGAAAACACCATCAAGGCAGCCGGCGTCACGATGAGCGTAAGTGCCGTGGCAAAGGCAAGGCCGAACACAATGGCGCTCGACAGCGATATCCACCACTGTGTCGACGGCGCGAAGATTGTCGTCTCGTGGTGGAATATCTCGAGGCCGAGACCGAACGCGATCGGCATGACGCCGAGGATGGCCGACAATGCCGTGAGCACCACGGGCCGCGCCCGCTCGCGGCAGGTCTGCAGCACGGCGTCCATCTTGTCCCACCCTTCGTTGCGCAGGCGGTCATATGTGTCGATCAATACGATGTTGTTGTTCACGACGACGCCGGCGAGTGCGATGACCCCGATCCCCGACATGACGATGCCGAACGGCTGACCCATGATCAGCAGGCCGAGAAAAACGCCGATGGTGGACATGACGACTGTCGCGAGCACGAGGGCGACACTGATGAACTTGTTGAACTGTGCCAGAAGCACGATGAAGATCAGGAAGATCGCGGCGCCGAACGCCTTGCTCAAAAAGTCCTGGGCCGCCTTGCTTTCCTCGTCTTCCCCGGCAAGCTTCCAGCGGATGCCGTTCATCTCCATCTTGTTCATCGCCTCCGCAACATGTGCCTGGGCGACCGCCGGCTGAACATTGCTGGCGACGTTGGCCTGAACCACGATCGTCCGCTGGCCGTCGATGCGGTTCAGGATGCCCACCTTCGGTTCCGGTTTGCGCTCGACGAAGTTGGAGATCGGCACCGAGCCGTCCGGGGTAACGACGCGGAGCTGGTCGAGGGTGGCCAGCGTGCGGCGCTCTTCAGGCAGGCGGAGCCGGATATCGACCGCGTCATCCGCACCGGCCGGGCGGTATTCCGAGAGTTTGAGGCCCGTCGTGACAAGTTGCACGACCGTGCCGACCGATGCCGGGCTGACGCCGTGGCGGGCAGCCTTGCTGCGATCGACCTGCAGCGCCCAGTCGACACCGGGCGGCGGCAGACCGTCCGAAATGTCGATCACGCCCGGAATTGTCTTGAGCATTGCCGCGACTTCGCTCGCCTTGGCATTCAGGCCGGCGGGATCGACAGCGGACAGGCGGACCTGAATGGCCTTGCCGGTCGGTGGCCCGGCCTGAGGCACCTGGACCTCGACATCGACACCCGGGATGCCGGCCATGGCGGCGCGCAACTCGTCGAGAACCCGATGCGCCGGCTTGCGCTCGCGCCAGTCGACGAATTCGTACTGGATCACGCCGACCACGTCCTCGGCGACGTTTTCGTTACCGCTGCCCTGCGCCTTGCCGGCGCGCGTATAGACGGACTTGACGCCCGGCCAGCCAAGGATGCGGCGTTCCGCCTCGCGGGTCGCCCTGTCCATTTCGTCAAGGGACAGGTTGCCTCGCGCGTGGACATAGAGCAGGCCGTATTCAGGCTCGACATCGGGAAAGAACTCGACGCCGGCGCCCTTCTGCGAATAGATCCAGGGCACTGCCACAAGAAGACAGACGGAAAGCAACAGCGTCACGACCGGATGCTTCACCGCGAGCTTGACGGTGCGCATATACGGGCCGTCCTTGTGTTCGGGCTCATGGTGGGCCTTGCCGAAGATCGCGCCCAGCGTGGGTGCAAAGACCAGTGCATAAAGCATCGACGCCGACAGTGTGACAATCAGAGTGATCGGCAGATATTTCATGAACTCGCCGACGATTCCCGGCCAGAAGAGCAGAGGCGAGAATGCCGCCACGCGCGTCATCGTCGCGGCAATCACCGGCCCCGCCATGCGCCGGGCGGCAAGCTCATAGGCATCTCGCTTGTGCATCCCCTCGGCCATTCGCCGCTCGGCGAATTCGGTGACGATGATTGCGTCGTCGACCAGCATGCCGACCGCCAGTATCAAGCTGAACAGGACGACGATGTTGACGGTCAGTCCCGCCATCGAAAGCATCAGGATGCCAAGCAGGAACGAGGTCGGAATGGCGAGGCCGATCAGCATCGAGGCGCGCGCCGACAGCGAGTACAGGATGACGATGAAGACCAGGATGACGGCGATCATCACATGGTTCTGCAAATCTCCGAGAAGCTGGCGGATCGAGGTGGACTTGTCCTGGCTGTAGGAGACGACGCTGCCCTCGGGAAGGTGCTTGGCGAACGCGTCGGCAACCACCTTGACCTGGTCGACCGTCTCCACCAGATTGGCTCCGGTGCGCTTCTTGACCTCGATCGCGATGGCCGGCTTTCCGTCGAGCCGCGTGATCGTCTCGGCATCCTTGAACGTCGAGCGGATGGCGGCAATGTCGCGTGCACGCACCACGGCATTGGGCCCGGCGACGACCGGAAGGTTGGCGACATCCTCCACGTCTTCGATGAGGGACGGCACCTTCACTGCGTAGCGGCCCTGTGAACCTTCGAGATTGCCCGCGGCAACGAGGCTGTTCGAAGCGCCTACGCCCTGAATGAGCTGGTCGAGCTGAAGGCCGTATGAGGAAAGCTTGACCGGGTCGACGATGACCTCGACGAGGTCCTCGCGCGCCCCTTGCAGGCTGGCCTCGAGCACGCCCGTCACTTCCTCGATACGGTCGCGCAACTCTCGCGCAGCCGCCGTCAGGGTCCGTTCCGGCACGTCGCCGGCAAGCGTCACCACCAGCACGGGGAATTCCGACAGGTTGACCTCGTTGATGGTGGGTTCCTCCGCACCCTGCGGCAGATCGCGCTTGGCGTCGGAAACCTTGGCGCGAACGTCCTCCAGCGCGGCAGAAAGGTCGGCGCCGGCATTGAACTCGACCAGCACGTAGCCGCCGCCCTGGAAGGCAGCCGAGCGCATTTCCTTGATGTTCGACAGGCTTTTCATCCGGGTCTCGACCGGACGCAGCAGCAAGCGCTCCGAATCCTCCGGCGAGATGCCTTGATAGGCAAGGCTCACATAGATGATCGGGATCTGTATATCCGGCTCGGCTTCCTTCGGAATCGACTGATACGCCAGCGCGCCGGCGATCAGGAAAAAGATCATGATCGAAAGCGTGAGCCGCGCATTGCGGATTGCGTAGCCGACGATGCCCATGGCTCCGGAGCCTTTACTCTGTGTCACCGGCCGCTTCTTCAGCCAGCCGCTTCACGGTTTCCGCATCGGCCTCGACGGCATTCACAACGTCGCCTTCGGTTACAAGATCCTGTCCGGCGATAACGATGCGCGCATCCTTCGGAATGCCGCCCAGGACCAGTCCGGTCGGAGTGTCGTCGACCAGATCGATCGGATGGAAGGTGATCTTGTTGTCCTTGTCGACGGCCCGGATGCCCAGATCGCCGTTGCCGCTCAACGTGACGACGGAGCGCGGCAGAAACACGGCATCCGTCGGTGCGGCGCGCAAAATGATCTCCGCAGTCATGCCGGCTGGAATCGCGCCGTCGCCGTTGGGGATCGCGACTTCGATCCGGAACGTCCGCGTCTGCGCCGAAGCGTCGCGGCTGATGTAGCGCACCTTGCCCTTGACCGTCTGGCCGCTGACCAGGCGAACGTCTGCCTCGTCTCCCATTTTCAGGAAGCCCAGATCGCGCTCGCTGACTTCGCCGACGCCGAGGACCGGATCGAGATTGAGCACCGTCGCGACCTCGCCCCCTTGCATGACCGAACTGCCCTGCTCGACCGTCACGCGGTCCACGATGCCGTCGAACGGCGCGCGGACTTCATTGCGGGTCATTTCCGCAGCCGCGGCCTCGAGCAGCGACCGGGCCATGGCGAGCGACGAGCGCGCATTGTCTGCCTGGAGTTTTGCCATGCTTCCGCTCTTCACCAGTTGCTCGGCGGCGGCGGCTTCGGCCTCGCGCTGGTCCAGAACCTGGCGGGCAGTCGCGATTGCCGCAGCCTTTTCCTCCGCCGCGAGCCTGAGGATGAGGTCGCCGGCCTTCACACGGTCGCCCTGCTTGACCGGCAGTTGATCGATGACGCCATTGGTTCGTACCGCGAGCGTGGCGCGTTGATTGGCCTCAGTCTGGCCGGACATGCGGATCGCGCGGGCGTGCTGGACGCGCGGCGGCGCCACGACCGCGACCGTCCTGACGGGTTGCTTCGTCCCTTCGGCGGCGGCCGGCTTTTCTGCCTCTGGCGAAGCGCTGCCCACGGAGGAGAACTTGCCGGTCGCGATCCAGGCGGCGAAACCGACCAGCACGGCCAAAGCGGCAAGCTTATGGAACCTGAACTTAGACATCATCATTTCCACGCAGGTTCCCGCAACTTTTGCAGCGCCATGGCGCGATCTCGATATGGGCGCGCACAATGCGGGATTCAATCGTTTTTGCCGCCTGAGTCGGAGCAGCGGCGGTTTCTAGCCCGAAGTTTCGCAACATTACAATCGAGAATGTTCATCTATCGCGCAATCCTGACAAATGGTTGTCGGATTGCCGGGATATTGACAGATTGGGCTGCCTGCTTCACCTCAGAGCCGCAATTCTGGCCAGAAAGGGCGCCGGCGATGACCGGATATTTCTCCTCTCCACTCGAGCGCCGTCCCTCGGTCGGTGTCGATGTCGGCGGCGTCATGGTGGGCGGCGGTGCCCCCGTGGTCGTTCAGTCGATGACCAACACCGACACCGCCGACGTTGATCTTACGGTCGCCCAGATCGCCGCCCTTCACAGGGCCGGCTCCGAGTTGGTGCGCATCACCGTCGACCGCGACGAAAGCGCGGCCGCCGTGCCGGGCATTCGCGAGCGGCTCGATCGGCTTGGCGTCCATGTTCCGCTGGTGGGGGACTTCCACTATATCGGCCACCGGCTGCTTGCCGATCACCCGGAATGCGCCGAAGCTCTGGCGAAATATCGCATCAATCCGGGCAATGTCGGTTTCAAGGACAAGAAGGACAAGCAGTTTCGCGCGATCGTGGAAATTGCGATCCGCTATGGCAAGCCGGTCAGGATCGGGGTCAACTGGGGTTCGCTCGACCAGGAATTGCTGATGAGGCTGATGGACGAGAACCAGAAAGCCGGGTCGCCGCGGACGGCCGCGGAGGTTACGCGGGAAGCGATCGTGCAATCGGCGCTGCTGTCGGCCGACGCAGCAGAGGAGATCGGGCTGCTGCGAAACAAGATCATTCTTTCCGCCAAGGTGAGCCAGGTTCAGGACCTGATCGCGGTCTACACGGAGCTTGCCAGACGCTCGGATCATGCGCTCCACCTCGGCTTGACCGAGGCCGGTATGGGATCGAAGGGCATCGTGGCTTCGTCGGCGGCGATGGGAATATTGCTCCAGCAGGGCATCGGCGACACGATCCGCATTTCGCTCACCCCGGAGCCAAGAGGCGACCGCACGCGCGAAGTCGTGGTGGCGCAGGAATTGCTGCAGACGATGGGCTTCCGGCAGTTCGTGCCGGTCGTGGCGGCCTGCCCCGGCTGCGGGCGCACGACCTCGACCGTATTCCAGGAGCTTGCCCAGACGATCCAGGAAGACATAAAAAAGAACATGCCCGCCTGGCGCGAACAATATCCTGGCGTCGAGGCGCTGAAGGTCGCCGTGATGGGATGTATCGTCAACGGCCCAGGTGAATCCAAGCACGCCGACATCGGGATTTCACTGCCCGGGACCGGCGAGATGCCGACCGCGCCGGTGTTCATCGACGGCAAGAAGGCGGCAACCCTGCGCGGGCCCGACATCGCCGAAGAGTTTCAAAAGATGGTCGCCGCCTATATCGAGGAGCGGTTCGGACGCGGCAAGCAGGCAGCGGAATAGCCGGGATGCCGATGCTCCGGAAAGCGGCGGTGCTGCTTTGCGGGTTCATCTGCAGCGGCGCCGCACTCGCCGATCCGCCGGGCAAGGTTCAGAGGCCGGTGACGATCGGGCGCATCTGCCATCTGATCGAGATCCATGCCGACAGCCACAAGCTGCCGCGCGATTTCTTCGCCAGGCTTATCTGGAAGGAAAGCCGCTTTGACCCCGACGCAGAAAGTCCGGCCGGGGCGGAAGGTATTGCGCAGTTCATGCCGGGAACGGCAAAACTGCGGGGCCTCGCGGATCCATTTGATGTCGAACAGGCGATACCCGCATCGGCCAGATACCTTGGTGAACTGAAGCGCGGATACGGCAATCTGGGGCTTGCCGCGGCAGCCTACAATGCGGGCGAGGCGCGGGTTTCGCGGTGGCTGTCCTCGGGCGGTTTTCTGCCGCTCGAAACTGAAGACTATGTGCTCGACATCATGGGAGAGCCGGCGGACAGTTTTGCCGTACCGACCTATGAGGGCTCTGTTCATCCGCTTGACCCGAAGCGGGAGTTCGGCGAAGCCTGCCGCAGCCTGCCGGTGATCATGGCGGGGACAGTCCCGATGGCGCTCATCCACGTGAAGCCCTGGGGCATCCAGGTGGCCGGCAATTTTCGCCGTGCGGTGTCAATAAGGCAATGGGCGCGGCTGAAAGGCCGGTTCCCGCGTGCTGGCAGCGTACGAACCGGTGATAAGCCGGGTGTGGTCACCGCGCGGGAGGCGCGGCATCTACGCAGTCCGGATCGGGGCCGACAGCCGCGGCGAAGCCAATATCATCTGTCAAAAGTTGCGCGGAGTCGGCGGCGCCTGCATGGTGCTCAGGAACCGATAGAAACTTTCAATTGCGGCGCTCCGCGATGAAGGCGGCGGCAGTCTTCAGGAGATCGGCGCTTTCGCCAAACGGCACAAGCAGCGACTGTGCCTGCTCGACAAGGCCGACGAGCTGCTGGCGCGCCCAGTCGCCGCCGTAAAGCGCGGCGAGAGTCGCCTTGCCGGCGGCGGCGTCCTTGCCGGTCGCCTTGCCCATGGTCTCAGTGTCCGATGTCAGGTCGAGCAGATCGTCGGCAAGCTGAAAGGCAAGGCCGATCGCCGAACCGAACTCCGCCAGCCTTTCGCGATCGGCAGGAGGGGCAGCGGCAATGATGGCGCCCGCTTCACAAGCGAAACGGATCAGCGCCCCGGTTTTCATGGCCTGCAGCTTGATAATGCCTTCCTCGCCGGGGTTTGTCCGCCAGGCTTCGAGGTCGAGAGCCTGCCCGCCCGCCATGCCACCAGCACCGGCGGCGCGAGCGAGACCCACCACGAGGTCGGTCTTTGTTGCGGGGGGCAAATCCGTTGCGGCATCGGCAATGATGTCGAAGGCATAGGTGAGCAGGCAGTCACCTGCGAGAATGGCGGTTGCTTCATCGAAAGCCATGTGCACAGTCGGCTGGCCACGCCTGAGCAGCGTCGTCGTCCATGGCCGGCAGATCGTCGTGGATCAGGGAGTAGCAGTGGACGCATTCGATCGCTGCGGCGACGCGGACAACAGCCTCGCCGCTCGCCCCGAAGAGCGCGGCGGCCTCCATGACAAGAAAGGGCCTGAGCCTTTTGCCGCCATTCAGCACACCGTGCCGCATTGCAGCGAGCAGGCGCTGCGGCCGGCTGATCTCGCCCGTAAGGATGCGGTCGTCGAGCAGCATGCGCAGCGCGGCATCCACGGCGCGCGCACGCAGCTCCAATGCAACTTCGAAGGGCAAATCGGCTGTTTTGACCATAACCGGAGCCTTTAAGGCAAAAGCAGCACCGGTCAAGCGGTTGCCGGCATTGCGCTTGATCCGGCTCGACGCTATGCGAATGGGATGAACTCGGGGACATCGGGCTTGGTCGAGCCAACAGCGGATCCAGAACCGGAGGGGCTGGCGATGCCCGCCAAGGGCAACGGATCGTCGCACCAGGCCGGGACGGCACGCCAGCCTGAACGGGTGGGCGCGCCGTGCTTTCCTTGTGTGCGTTGGCTTGGCGCTGCTGCCAGCGGTTCTGACCCTCCTTTACTTGCCCTCCTTCGTGCATCCGCTGTCGACGCTGATGCTGAAGGATCTGGTGACGTTGCGCGGATACGACCGTCAGTGGGTGGCGATCGAAGAGGTGGCGCCCGCACTTGTCGATTCCGTCATCATGTCCGAAGACGGCCAATTCTGCGCGCATCGCGGAATAGACTGGGCCGAACTCAATCTGGTGATTGACGACGCCATGGCGGGCGAGCCGACGCGCGGCGCCTCGACGATCCCCATGCAGACAGTGAAGAACCTCTTCCTCTGGCACGGCCGCTCCTTCATCCGCAAGGTTCTCGAAGCGCCGCTGGCACTCTATTTCGATGCGATCATGCCGAAGAAGCGGATCATGGAAATCTATCTGAACATCGTCGAATGGGGTCCGGGCATCTATGGCGCGGAGGCGGCGGCGCAGCATCATTTCGGCCGGTCGGCGAAGGAACTTTCGCCCCGGCAGGCCGCGCTTCTTGCGGTTACGCTTCCCAATCCCGCCGACCGTCACCCGGCCAAGCCTGGTGCGGGGCTGCGCAGGCTCGCCGGCGTGATCGAACGGCGCGCAAGAAAGTCAGGCGGCTACGTGCAGTGCGTTGACTGAAGCCGCGGCAGCGCTGACATTTGGCGTTGCAACGCGCCGGCCTAGTGTGGTGGATTTGAAGTTCCCTTCATTTCCGTGGCGTCCGCGTTCTCAGAACTTCAAATCCGTAGACCACACGAGATTCAATCAAGTTGCTCGTGTGGCTTTAAATCCGAAATTCGATCCGAGTCTCGCTCCAAGGTAATACGAATTTCGGATTCGCCACACTCAGCGGGAAAAATATTCGCCGG
This sequence comes from uncultured Alphaproteobacteria bacterium, assembly GCA_963813315.1. Lineage (GTDB taxonomy): Bacteria > Pseudomonadota > Alphaproteobacteria > Rhizobiales > Rhizobiaceae > CAWEYO01. Next base: position 213,542 of record CAWEYO010000020.1, read on the forward strand.
GGCGCTGGTCAAATGGGCATCGCTTGTGTATAGGCACGCCGACTTTCAGGATTCCGGCCCGAGGCATATGGCCCTTTCGCGAGGGAATATGGGGCTTTTGACCGATGAGCGAGTAATTCCATGGCTGTTCCAAAACGAAAAACTTCGCCGTCGAAGCGCGGCATGCGACGCTCGGCCGATGCGCTGAAGGCCCCGACCTATGTCGAGGACAAGAATTCCGGCGAGCTGCGTCGCCCGCATCATGTCGATCTGAAGACCGGCATGTACCGCGGTCGGCAGGTGCTTGAGCCGAAGAGCTGAAGCCATCAGCGATTAGCGGCAGCGTCCGTCTCCTCGTCATACCAAACGTCCCTCTCTCTCGTCATCCCAGGGCGGAGCCGAAGCGCAGCGAAGGCGTAGAACCTGGGATCCATGCCTGAGCATGAAGGCAGTGCGCGGCGGTCCGGATTCTCGACCGCCTCGCCCACGACGAGCGTTCCGGCATGGGTCCTAGGGGCTCAAGCCCGAGGATGACGGTGCGGGGAGGGTTTTGGCCAATACGAGCGACGGCGATTGGGTGCAGCGTTCGCCTCTTCGTCATGCCAGAGCGGAACTGCCCCTTTCTCTTCGCCCCTGCACGTTACGTGCGGCGGTAGCCGCGCTTTGGCCGCTTCTCAACCCATGGAATCGATCTTGCGCTGCATTGCCGCGATCTGCTCCTTGAGTTCCTGCAACTCGTCAGGTTTTTCCGGCGGCTCCTTCTTGGCAGGCTCGGCGGCGGCAGGCGGCGGGCTTGCATTGGCGCCCGGCGGAAAAGGCGAAAACAGCCGCAAGGCATTCTGGAACATCTCGATATTGCGACGCGCCTGTTCCTCGATTGCCTTGATGGGCGTGGCAAGTTTCATCACATCCATCGGCGATTTGCCCATCGCCGACTTCATCTGCTCGCGGAAACGCTCCTGCTCCTTCGCGAAAGCGATCATCGACTGTTCGAGGAAACTCGGCACGATCATCTGCATCTGGTCGCCGTAGAAGGAGATCAACTGGCGCAGGAACGGGACCGGCAGCATGTTCTGCCCGTCCTTGTTTTCGAGTTCGAAAATGATCTGGGTGAGCACAGGGTGGGTGATGTCCTCGCCGGACTTGGCGTCCTGGACGGTGAAGTCCTCTCCGCGCTTCACCATTTCGGCCAGATCCTCGAGCGTCACATAGGTGCTGGTGCCTGTGTTGTAGAGGCGTCGGTTGGCGTATTTCTTGATCACAACCGGATCGTCTTTTGCCGGCATCAGAACCCTCCCAATAGACCCGACACCGCGTAAGCGGCCGGTAACGGTTGTGCATGGCGATTAGGATATGCGCAAAGGCACTGGTTTTGAAAGCGTTTTGTGCACTGCGGGATTTGAGGCCTCCGGCCAGGCGTCCGCAAATGCCGCAATCGATCGGCGGCTGTGGTCCATGGCATGGAACGTTCGCGTCCCCTCGCGCCGCCTGTCAGCCATTTTCCGGTTTGACTCGGCCTCTGGAAAGGTCAAGAAAGCCAGCATAAGACAAGCTGCAACTTCCGCACCCAGCCTGGAGACGAAAATGCCCGCTTCCGAATCAATCGTAGTAGCAAGCGCCGCCCGTACGGCGGTCGGCTCGTTCAATGGCTCTTTCGCTAACACCCCCGCGCATGAGCTCGGCGCAATCGCCATCAAGGAGGTGCTCTCCCGTGCGGGCGTCGACGCTGCGGAAGTCGATGAAGTCATCCTCGGTCAGGTGTTGACCGCCGGGCAGGGACAGAACCCGGCACGGCAGGCTTCCATCAAGGCGGGTCTGCCGAAGGAGACCACCGCCTGGGGCCTCAACCAGGTCTGCGGCTCGGGACTGCGGACGATTGCGATCGGCATGCAGCAGATCGCCACCGGCGACGCCAGGATCATTGTCGCGGGCGGCCAGGAATCGATGTCGCTGTCGCCGCACTGCGCGCATCTGCGGGCCGGCGTCAAGATGGGCGACTATGCGATGATCGACACGATGATCAAGGACGGGCTCTGGGATGCCTTCAACGGTTATCACATGGGCACGACGGCCGAGAATGTAGCCCGCCAGTGGCAACTGACGCGCGAGGAGCAAGACGCCTTCGCGGTGGCCTCCCAGAACAAGGCGGAAGCCGCGCAGAAGGCTGGCAAATTCAGGGATGAGATCGTGCCTGTGATCATCAAGGGCAGGAAAGGCGATACGATCGTCGACCAGGACGAATACATCCGTCCGGGCACGACGCTCGAACTCGGTGCAGAAGCTGCGGCCTGCCTTCGACAAAGACGGTACGGTAACAGCGGCCAATGCGTCGGGCATCAACGACGGCGCGGCAGCGGTGGTGCTGATGAGCGAAGCGGAAGCAATCCGCCGTGGCGTTCAGCCGTTGGTTCGCATCGCCTCCTGGGCGACGGCCGGCGTCGATCCGCAGATCATGGGCACCGGGCCGATTCCGGCCTCGCGCAAGGCGCTGGAGAAGGCCGGTTGGTCTGTCGGCGATCTCGACCTCGTCGAGGCCAACGAAGCTTTCGCCGCGCAGGCCTGCGCGGTGAACAAGGACATGGGCTGGAACCCGGACATTGTGAACGTCAATGGCGGCGCAATCGCCATCGGCCATCCGATCGGCGCCTCGGGCGCCCGTATCTTCAACACGCTGGTTCACGAGATGCGCCGGCGCGGCGCGAGAAGGGGCCTTGCCACGCTCTGCATCGGCGGCGGCATGGGTGTCGCGATGTGCGTGGAGGCGATGTGAGGTTAATAGAGAAGTAGTGAGTAGTGAGTAGTGAAACGGTGAATGCCTAGCCGACGTTAGCTATTTATACCAGAGAACTTTGTCGCCTTGGATCGGTGCTACTAATTCCACTACTTACTACTTACTACTTACTACTCACCAATTCATATTGAGGAGAACCCAGATGTCCAAGGTTGCAATCGTCACCGGCGGATCTCGCGGCATCGGTGCCGCCATTTCCATCGCACTGAAGAACGCCGGCTACAGTGTCGCGGCAAACTATGCCGGTAACGACGAGGCCGCAGCCGCCTTCACACAGAAAACCGGAATCCCTGCGTACAAATGGTCGGTCGCGGACTACGACGCCTGCGTTGAAGGCGTGAAAAAGGTCGAGGCCGACCTCGGTCCCGTCGACATCCTGGTCAACAACGCCGGCATCACACGCGACGCAATGTTTCACAAGATGACACCGCAGCAATGGCGGGAGGTTGTCGATACCAATCTTTCCGGCTTGTTCAACATGACGCATCCTGTCTGGAACGGGATGCGCGAAAGAAAGTTCGGCCGCATCGTCAACATCTCCTCGATCAACGGCCAGAAGGGCCAGGCCGGACAGGCGAACTATTCAGCGGCCAAGGCCGGCGATCTCGGCTTCACCAAGGCTCTGGCTCAGGAAGGCGCGCGGGCCGGCATCACCGTTAATGCGATCTGTCCTGGGTACATCGCCACCGAAATGGTGAAGGCTATCGATGAGTCGGTGCTCAAAGAACGCATCATCCCGCAGATTCCGGTCGGGCGGCTCGGCGAACCGGAAGAGGTCGCCCGCTGCGTGGTGTTTCTCGCTTCGGATGAAGCAGGCTTCATCACAGGTTCAACGATCTCCGCCAATGGCGGGCAGTTTTTCGTGTGAGTGCCGGGCGGCTGATCTCCCCTTGAGTTGGAGAGATTGGCCGTCATCTTCGCTTTCGCCAATCTATGACTCTGCATAAAGAGCGCTGGGGGCCGCGCCCAGAGCCGCGTCGGGCGAAACGGATTCATGCGACGCGCTTTAGGCTATTGTTTCTGTGCATGTCGTTTTCCCAAAACCGCTGCGCACTTTTGGGCGACATGCATTAAATCAGAGATTCGGCTCGAATGGCCGCATTGTGAGGCAAGCACAGTCTTGCCCCATCGCGCTCCATTTTCGTATCCGGCATGGATCCTCGGGCTTAAGCGGCTTAAGCCGAGCATCCATGCCGTGATCTCGCGGCGGCGCGCCCAACGGCTCGAGGCTCTGCATCCATTCGGCCAGGAAATGGCCACAGAGTGGCAGCGCAGATTCCGTCAAAGCGTCCGCCGTTCTGGTCTCCTCCTGTGGGGTTGATTGGCTGTCGCACAAGCCTCTCTGTCATTCTACCGTTTCAACCCCTGCCAATCGATGGCGCGGGGTCAACTGTCCCGGATTGGGACGAATTGGTTAAGCAGCGGGCGGCGGCGACGCGCGTAACGCTTTTCGTGCTGACGTTTCTCGGGATAGTATCGCTGCCTGGCCACAATATGTTGTGGTGAACGGAACGGGAAACCGGCTCCATCAGCGATTCGTCGACGATTCGTTCGGGGTTTGATCGAAGTGTTAACGAAAGTCGCGAAACGGATCGCGAAATGCTTTCATCACGGTGAAATTCATGAAGAAATTCTTACTGTTAACGGAATAGCGATGCTCTGCCGGGGTCGCTTTGCTGCACGGCAAAACGAAAGTTAACAGAAAGCGCGGGATTCCTTCGTGCAGGGAAAAGGACGATTCACGATGTGGGGAAAACCCTCACCGACTCCTCTACATCTGGGGGTGAACAAAACCTGAATCGGCCCGAGTCAGTGATTCGTCGCCGATTCGTTCCAAACTCGTTCCAACCCTTAATTTACGAACATTTCCGCTTTCGTTTCACCCTCCAAATCCTATATGTCTCGGGCGGCGGCGCATCCGGATCGCCGCCATTTCCAATCCGGTCCCTAGAGCGAGATGAGGCTGACCTAACCTCACCTTGCTTCAGCCGGACGTCTGACGAGGAAAGCGCCTGCCCGCCCGATGAACTTACAGTCGAAACAGGGGGACCCGCTCGTTCTTTCCGGACGTGATGTCACGGCCGTTCTCGGCCCGACCAATACGGGCAAGACTCATTTGGCGATCGAGCGTCTGGTAGCGCATGGCAGCGGGCTGATCGGTCTGCCATTGCGGTTGCTGGCGCGCGAGGTCTATGGCCGCGTGGCCGAGAAGGTCGGCGTGCAGAATGTCGCGCTGATCACTGGCGAGGAAAAGATCCAGCCCGCCGGCGCTCGCTACTCTGTCTGCACGGTCGAGGCGCTGCCTCGCGAGACCAGCGCGGCTTTCGTCGCGATCGACGAAGTGCAACTGGCCGGCGACCTGGAGCGCGGCCACATCTTTACAGACCGCATCCTGCATCTGCGCGGACGCGACGAGACCCTGCTTCTCGGCGCGGCGACGATGCGCGGGATTCTCGAGCGGTTGCTGAAAGGGGTCTCGGTGGTTACCCGGCCGCGGCTCTCGCACCTTGCCTATGCCGGCCAGAAGAAGCTCACGCGTTTGCCGCGACGGACGGCGGTTGTCGCCTTCTCGGCGGATGAGGTCTATGCGATCGCAGAGCTCATCCGCCGGCAGCGCGGAGGAGCAGCGGTGGTGCTGGGAGCCCTGTCGCCGCGGACGCGAAACTCCCAGGTGGCCCTCTATCAGTCCGGCGATGTCGACTACCTGGTCGCCACGGACGCGATCGGGATGGGGCTCAATCTCGACGTCGACCATGTTGCGTTCGCGCAGAACCGCAAGTTCGACGGCTACCAGTACCGGCATCTGACCGCAGCAGAACTCGGCCAGGTGGCTGGCCGTGCCGGAAGGCACCTGCGCGACGGTACATTCGGGGTGACGGGCCAGGTGGACCCGCTCGAGGATGATCTGGTGCAGAAGATCGAGTTCGCATGATTTCGAGCCCGTGAGGGTGCTGCAGTGGCGCACCGCCCAGTTCGACTATTCGAGCCTTGACGCGCTGAAACACTCGATCGAAACGCTGGCGCCCGCCGAAGGGCTGACGCGCGCGCCGCCGGCGGTGGACGCCCAGGCGCTCGACCAGCTTTCTCGCGATCCCGAGGTCCGCGCCTTGGCGACTGGCCGGGAGCGGGTGGCACTCCTTTGGGAGGCCTGCGCACTGCCGGACTATCGCCGGATCGCGCCGGCGCAGCACGCAGACCTTATCGCTTCGATGTATCTCGACCTTGCCGAGCGGGGCCATGTCGACGAGACCTATATGGCCGAGCAGGTGCGGCTCGCGGACTCCACCGACGGCGACATCGATACGCTTTCCCACCGCATCGCGCAGATCCGCACCTGGACCTATGTTTCTAACCGGCCGGGCTGGCTGGCCGATCCGGCGCACTGGCAGGAAAAAACGCGAGAGATCGAGGACAGATTGTCGGATGCGCTGCATGAGCGGTTGACGAAACGCTTCGTAGACCGCAGGACTTCCGTGCTCATGAAGCGCCTGAGAGAGAATACGATGCTTGAAGCCGAAATAAGCCCGACCGGAGCGGTCCTCGTGGAAGGCCATCATGTGGGTGAGTTGCAGGGGTTTCGCTTCACCGCCGACCAGACCGCCGAGGGCGAGGACGCCAAGGCGGTGAAGACCGCGGCGCAGAAGGCGCTTGCGGTGGAGTTCGAAGCGCGCGGGGAGCGGTTCTCGGCTTCTCCCAATGGCGATATTGCGCTTGGTTCCGATGGGGTGTTGCGCTGGATCGGATCACCGATCGCGACATTGACCTCCGGCGAGGACATGCTGAAGCCTCGGCTTATCCTGCTGGCGGACGAACAGCTCACGGGCCAGGCCCGCGACAAGGTGGCCGCCCGGGCCGAGCGGTTCGTCAACTTCCAGATCGAGACGCTGCTGAAGCCGCTGGTGGACCTCAAAAGCGCCGATCAACTGACCGGGATCGGGCGCGGCATAGCATTCCGGCTCGTGGAGAATTTCGGCCTGCTCAACCGACGCGATGTTGCGGAGGACGTTAAGTCCCTCGATCAGGACGGTCGCGGAGCGCTTCGGCGCCTCGGCGTGCGCTTCGGCGCTTATCACGTCTTCGTGCCGGCGCTCCTGAAGCCGGGTCCGGCCGGGTTGGTGACGCTGCTCTGGGCATTGGCGAACGAAGGCAAGGACAAGCCCGGATTCGGCGACGTCGTGCATGCACTTGCGTCCGGTCGCACTTCGGTGGTCATCGACCCGGCATTTGACCACGCCTTCTACAGGCTTGCCGGTTTTCGCAACCTCGGCCGTCGCGCCGTCCGAGTGGACATATTGGAGCGGCTTGCCGATCTTATCCGCCCCGCACTTGCATGGCGCGCCGGCGCCGGAGCGCGGCCTGACGGAGCCTTTGACGGCAGCGCATTCCTGGTGACGCCTGCCATGATGTCGATTCTCGGCGCCACCGCCGACGACATCGTCGAGATCCTGAAGGGCCTCGGATATCGCGCGGAGCCGAAGCCTGCGGTGGAGGTGAAGGCCAAGCTCGACGCGCTGGATGCAGAGGCCGCCGCGAAGGCCGCCGCGAAGGAAAACGAGACGGCGGTGAATGCGGCAGGGGCGGAAGCTGAAGGCACGGTTGCCGGGGCGGCGAACCCTTCTTCGGAAGAAGCTTCTGAGACCGTATCCTTCGAACCCGTCACCGCCGGGGAGACGACAGATCTAGGGGCGCAGCGAACCGAGCAGATCGCTGACGAGACGATTGCGGCAGCGATGAGCAGCGACAACGTCCCTTCCTCCCGCCAAGTCGATGAAGTGTCGGCGCAGGCGACGGAGGGAGAAGCGGCTGAAGCCGTATCCCCCGGAGCGGACATCGAACCCGTCACCGCCGGCGAGACGACGGATCTAGGGGCACAGCGAGCCGAACAGGTCGCTGACGAGAAGATTGCGGCAGCGGTGAACAGCGACAACGTCCCTTCCTCCCGCCAAACCGATGAAGTGTCGGCGCCGGCGACGGAAGGAGAAGCGTCTGGTTCCGTGCCGCCGCCATCCAGCCCTTCACTCCAGGAGGAAGCGACGCCGGCCGAAGAACCAAAGCTGATCCTGCTTTGGAGACAGGCGCGGTTCGATGGCCGCCAGGGTCAACGCCACGGCCAACCGCGTGGAGGCCCGCGTGGCCGTCCTTCGCGTTTGCCTGCCGGCGAGCCCGAGGGCCGTGCATCCCCACACGAAGGCGGAAAGGAGCGCTTCGACCGCAAGTTCCATGGCAAACCCGGCAAGTCGGACGGAGCGGATATGCGGCAGGACGGTCGCGATGCCCGTAAACCGGCACAAAAGAGCGGCTTTCCGGGCAAATCCGCCTTTCAAAACAAGCCGCGCGAGGAGCGGCCGGCGCGCGTCGATCCGGATTCGCCGTTCGCAAAACTCGCAGCGCTGCGTGACCAGCTGAAGAAGTAGATGATTTCCGACGGCCGACAGCGCATCGACAAGTGGCTGTTTTTCGCGCGGGTGGTGAAGTCGAGGTCGCTGGCCGCAAGGCTGGTGCAGGCCGGACGCGTACGCGTCAATCGGGAGAAAGCAGAACAGGCTTCCTCTTCCGTGAAGGCGGATGACGTGCTTACGATCATGCTCGACCGCCAGGTGCGTGTCTATCGTGTGCTGGACTGCGGGACACGGCGCGGGCCGGCGGAGGAGGCGCGCACCCTCTACGAGGATTTGTCGCCTGTGCGCGCGCCGCGTGATCCAGACTTGCGCCAGGAAATCCTGCCGCTTCGCGATGTCAGCTCCGAACGGCCTACACGGAAGGCGCGCCGCGCCGCGGAAAGCCCACGGGAAAAGGACCGCTGACAGCTCACGGCTGACAGAAATCTGTTCCCTCAAGGCGGTCATGTGCGCGCATCCGCGCCCTTGAAACGAGGCCGCAAAGGGGATACCTCACCGGCAGGCAACCCAGAAACGAGCCGCCCCATGACCTATGTCGTGACTGACAACTGCATCAAGTGCAAATACATGGACTGCATCGAGGTTTGTCCGGTCGACTGTTTTTATGAGGGTGAAAACATGCTCGTCATACACCCCGACGAGTGCATTGACTGTGGTGTTTGCGAACCGGAATGCCCAGCCGACGCGATCAAGCCGGACACTGAGCCGGGGCTGGAGAAATGGCTGGAGGTCAACACCGAATATGCCAGCAAATGGCCGAACATAACGGCCAAGAAGGAGCCACCTGCCGACGCCAAGGAATATGACGGCGTCGAAGGCAAACTGGAAAAGTACTTCTCCGCCGCACCTGGGGAAGGCGACTGATCATCCGCCGGCCGGACAGATACACGGACGCGCAGTCCGCCATTTCCCGTTCAAAGGGCTTTCATGCTGGGGCGCGTCATCTTCGCGCATGCAGCAAATTGTTGATTCTTTCACCATTTTGTGGTAGCGATTAAACCGATGCCGGTGACACAACGTCGATCTATGGCGCAGAAGCGTTAATCATTGAAAGCGAGGATCAGTATCCGGACCAAGGCAACTTGGGCCAGGCGTGCACATTACGTGCGCAATGCCGGCCGCCCTGTTCAGCCGGATAGTCTTCGTGTGCTCAGGCGGCACAAACCGGCCGAATGAAAGGCCCAGCAGTTTGGCCGGCGATGCCCGCCGGCAGCACAACAGGAGTCCAGGGCGCATGGCAATTCCGCAGCAGAAGAAGTCCGCACCAGCTCGCCACGGTTTCAAAACCGGCGAGTTCATCGTCTATCCCGCCCACGGCGTTGGCCAGATCGTATCGATAGACGAGCAGGAGGTTGCCGGACATAAGCTCGAGCTGTTCGTCATCGACTTCCAGAAAGACAAGATGCGGTTGAAGGTGCCGGTTGCCAAGGCGACGTCGATCGGCATGCGCAAGCTCTCCGAAACCGACTATGTCGATCGTGCCCTCAAGGTCGTGCAAGGCCGCGCACGGGTCAAGCGGACCATGTGGTCCCGCCGCGCGCAGGAATATGACGCAAAGATCAATTCAGGCGATCTGATCTCCATCTCGGAAGTCGTCCGGGACCTGTATCGCGCCGACAACCAGCCGGAACAGTCCTATTCGGAACGGCAGCTCTACGAGGCGGCGCTCGACCGCATGGCGCGTGAAATCGCTGCCGTCAACAAGGTGTCGGAGACCGAAGCGGTCCGCCTGATCGAAGTCAACCTCAACAAGGGTCCGAAGCGCGGCGCCAAGGCCGACAATGAGGAAGCCGAACAGGAAGAAGCCGCATAGGCGCACCTGTCTCCAAGCCATCGCAAAAGAAACCCGGCCCTGCGAGGCCGGGTTTTTTGTTGCCGCACCCGCCGCCATTCAAGCGGGTCGACATGCATTTCTGTGCATGTCGCTATCCCAAAACCGCTGCGCACTTTTGGGTGACATGCATTAGCGGCGGCTCATGGAACGATCTTTCGCGCTCGGCGTTGAGGGTTGGCGGTGCTTTGCGGGTATTTTCAGGCCGCGAGCAGTGCGATCCTTATTCGGATTTGAAGCATGTCGCTCCGGCGCTTGGCTATGGATGAATCGGCGAAGAGAACCTTGATCCGCACCGCGATGAGGGCCCCCTATCTCGATCGCGATGAAGAACACTTGCTCGCCGTGCGCTGGAAGAATCAGGGTGATCAGGAAGCGCTTCACCGGATTACTACCGCCCACATGCGGCTTGTGATCTCGATGGCCGCGAAGTTCCGCTATTTCGGCGTGTCCATCGGCGATCTCATACAAGAGGGCCATGTCGGCCTGCTGGAAGCGGCCGCCCGCTTTGAACCGGATCGCGAGGTGCGCTTCTCGACCTACGCCTCGTGGTGGATTCGCGCTTCCATGCAGGACTATATACTTCGCAACTGGTCGATCGTGCGCGGCGGCACAAGTTCTGCGCAGAAGGCGCTGTTCTTCAATCTGCGCCGTTTGCGGGCAAGGTTGTCCCAAAGTACCGGGCCGTTGCCCGACGGCACAATATACCGGGAAATCTCCTCGGAGCTCGGCGTATCCGAGGCTGACGTTGCAATGATGGACTCGCGGCTCTCCGGGCCGGACACCTCGCTCAACGCTCCGCTCAGCGACGAAGGCGGCGCGGCCGATCGTCTCGACTTCCTCGTTTCGGACGAGCCGCTGCCCGATGAGGTCGCGGAGGGGATCATCGATGTCGAGCGGCGATCCGACTGGCTGCACGACGCGCTTGGCGTGCTCAATCCGCGCGAACTGAAGATCATCCAGGAACGCCGGCTGCGGGAGGACGGCGCAACGCTGGAATCGCTTGGCGTAACGCTCGGCATCTCCAAGGAGCGAGTACGGCAAATAGAGAGCCGCGCGATGGAAAAGCTCAAAACGGCGCTGGTCAAAGCCAATCCGGCCTTCGCCAACGCGGCATGATGCCTTCATCGATCGGTGATGATCTTGACCTTGTCTCCGGCCGAAACGCCGCCGCCGGGCGGCAACGCATTGAGCACCCGGAAGAGATCCAACTTGCGGTCCACGCCAACCATCAACGCCGACAGCGAGCCAGCGGTCTCACCGGGCTTGACGGTGACGACCCGGATGCGAAGTGGCCGCAGCGCCGCCTTTTCCCTGGCGGACAGCGAGCGGAAACTGGCCCTCACGGCGCCAGCCACCGTGTCAAGGGACGCTGAGGCGACCGGTGCGGCGGTCAAGAGGCGGTAAACCTTGTCTCCGGCCCGGACGACGGTGATGTCGAACTGCCAGCTATCCGCGCGCGCCCGCGCCACGGCCGCCTCGTTGCCGTTGACGGTCTCCGCGCGGATACTTTCGGGCTTGAGGCCGGCGACCCAGCCGCTGCGGATATAGTCGGTCAGCCGAACGTTTCGCTCGACTGCCACGCCATCGAAGCGGATCGCCATGTCGCCCGGTCCGGTTGCGGTAACTTCGGTTGCCGAATTGTCGATGACAAATCCCGAGGGGACCGAGAATGCGATGCCGAGGCCCGGATGAATGAAAGAGTTTCCGCGGACATAACCTTCTTCCGGCGTATCCCCGAACAGCAGGCCGTCGATCCCGGCAAGGAAGGAATCGCGATCGACCGCCCCCGTTCCCGGCGCGGCGTCGGTACGGGCAAGGCGTTGTGCAAGCTCGATGCGCTGCGGCGCATTCGGATGGCTTGCGAGAAAGTCGAGACTGGCGTCCTGCGCGCCGGTCACGTTCCGGAACTCGCTGTAGGCGGCCATCGACTGCAGGAAGCGGCTCGCCGCGAACGGATCGAAACCGGCACGGCTGATCGAGCGGATGCCGATCGCGTCGGCTTCAAGCTCCTGATTGCGCGAAAATTGCGCAAGGCGAAGCTTCCCGCGGATAAGTGCGGCCTGGGCGACCGGACTTCCGCCGAGCACGTCGGTGACTACCCTCGTCGCAAGACCTTCCTCGGCTTCCTTCTGCTGGCGCTGGATGCCGTGATTGGCTGTGACGTGCCCCATCTCGTGGGCAATAACAGCCGCGAGCTCGGCCGAGTTGTTGGCCAGCGCAAGGAGCCCGCGGGTCACGTAGAGATAGCCCCCGGGAAGCGCGAAAGCGTTCACGTTCGGCGAATTCAGTATCGTGATGCGATAGGTCTGAGGCGATGGATTGTCCGCATCGAAGGTCAGCTTGCCCACTACCTTGGCAACCATGCGTTCCAGCTTCGGATCGGAATACTCGCCGCCATAGGTGGCAAGAATGCGCGGGTGTTGCGCCTTCGCGAGTTCGGCAAGCCGGTCGTTGCGCCCGACGGTGTCGACCGTCACAGGATTTTCCGACGGCCGGAAGGCCTGCTCGTTGATCGGCCCGTTCAAAACCTGGCACCCCGCGATCAGCGCCAGAAGCGCGGCCGAGATCATACCGCGCCGCCGGATAGGCGCGGGCAATCCCTGGACAGGCACTTGCGCGGATGTCAGACAGATCGACAGACGGTTTCCTTTCGCATGTTCGGGCCCGGCTTCGCGCCGGGCATGTTTGCGCGGGACCTAGACACACTCTCCTCGTCAAGACAAGAACGCGAATGGGGTGCAGAGGTCAAAAAGATACAGCGTCCTTTGCGCGTCCGAAAGGACACGCCGCGCTGTATTGCATCGGGCCGAAATCGAATCGATTTTCGCGTCCGAAAGGACGCGCGGCGCAGTAGCGCAGTTTGGCCCGAAATTATGTCGGCTTCCGGGCAATTCCGGCCGGCGGCAACCGGCCCGCGACGCTACCGGCATAGCGTTTGAAAGCCTCGGGAGCATTTTTTCCGAAGAATCCTTTCGTTTCGCCGGCGGCTGCGACATGTCCCCCCTCCAGAAACACGATGCTGCCGGCGATTTGCCCGGCATCTTCCGGTTGATGGGTTACGAAGAGGATGGTCATCCGGCGTTCGGCATGAAGCATCCTCACGAGATTGATCATGTCCTGGCGAAGGGCCGGTCCCAGCGACGCGAAGGGCTCGTCGAGAAGCAGGACGGGACGGTCGCGCACAAGGACACGCGCGAGCGCGACCCGCTGGCGCTCACCGCCGGACAATTCGCCTGGCAGGCGGCGTTCCTTTCCGGAAAGCCCGGTTTGTGCGAGCGCGGCTTCGACGGCGACGCGATCTTCCGATGTCAATCGCAGCGCCGGTGACCGGCCAAGGCCGACATTCGCCGCGACGTCCAGATGGGCGAAGAGGTTGTTCTCCTGAAAGACCATCGACACAGGCCGCCCGGCCGGCGGCATATGCGTCACGTCGGCGCCGCCGATCAGAACACGCCCGGTTTGCGGGGTAACGAAACCCGCAACCAGATTGAGCAGCGTCGACTTGCCCGAGCCGCTCGGCCCGATAATCGCAATGATGGACGCCGCTTCGAAGGTTAGGTCGAAGTCCATCGGCGCTTCTCCAAAGCTGAATATGACCCGGTCGAGCCGAACTTCAGCACCACCGAGGCTGCCTGCAGCCTTATCCATCCCGTTTTTTCCCCAGCCGGTCGGCAATCGTCATCAGGGCGAGGCACAAGAGCCCCAGAAGCAGCGCAAGCCCGGCGGCGTCCTGCGTCCGGTAGCTGCCCATGCGAGCGAGCAGGAGAAAGGGCAAGGTCTGGACCGACTCGCTGCCGAATAGCGCGATCACCCCGAGATCTCCCAGCGACAGCGCCATGGCAAAGAAGAAGGCGGTGGACAGCGGCCTGCGAAGTACCGGCCAGTCGATGAGCCGGAAGCGATTGCGGCCGGCGATGCCAAGCGAGGCGCACAGCTTTTCGTGCCGCTCGCTGGCCGTATCGTAGGCTGGGCGGATCGCACGGAGCGCGAAAGGCATCGCCATGACAGCGTTGACGGCGACGACCATCACTGGCGCCAGAAGGAACACATCGGCGAAGCGGCTAAGTAGGATAAACCAGCCGGCGCCGATGACGATCGGCGGCACGACCAGCACGAAACCGGCGCCAGTGTCGGTCAGCCGTTCCAGATATGTGCGCGACCCGGCGCGGCGGCGCAGCTGAAGCGCGCGGCGCGCCGAAACGAGCGAGAGCGACAGGCAGACCGCAAAAAACGCCGACAGGGTGGACAGGACGATGCTGGTCGCGGTCGCCCTGTGGACGGCGGATTCGCTGGCCAGGCGGCCGAGATCAGCTTCCAGTCCGGCCATGAGCGTCGCGAACATCGGAAAGGCCACGAAAAGAAGCGCCGATGCGATGACAAGCGTGTTGGCGATTGCCTCCATTTGGGAGGTTTCACGTGGCCGCTCGGACACGACCGACAGATTTGAATCGCCGGTAGCGTCGGCGCCGATTCTGGTAAGCGCAAGAACGCACCCCGCGGTAAGCAGAACCTGCAGCACGGTCAGCGCGACAGCCCGCGCAGGGTCGAAATCGAAGCGCAACGCCTGATAGATCGCGACTTCCAGCGTGGTGGCGCGTGGACCCCCGCCAAGCGTCAGCACAATGGTGAACGATGTGATGCAGAGCATGAAAACGAGGCCGGCGACACCCGGCAGCCCGGCGCGGAGCACTGGCCACTCGATGAAGCGAAAAGCCGCGCCAGCGCGCATGCCCAACTGGCTTGCCAGGCGCCACTGGTCGGCAGGCACCGTGTCCAGCGCTTCGAGAAAGAGGCGTGTGGCGAGCGGCAGGTTGAAGAAAACATGCGCGACAAGAATGCCGGAAAGGCCATAGACACCGGGCCACACCTCGCCGGAAAGTGCGTGCAAGGATGCCGGCAACGTAGCCGGCGCGGCCGTAGAGCGCGAGCACGCCAAGTGCCGCGACGATGGCAGGGATCGCCAAGGGTACCGCAAACAGACGCAAAATGAGGGCGCGGCCCGGAAAGCCCGGATGGCGCGACAATGCACGTGCCACCAGGATCGCCGGCACGACCGAAAGAATGGTGGAAAGAGCCGCCTGCCAGAGCGTGAAGCGAACGACGCGGAACATGTAGCCGTCGAAAGCCGCGGCCGCGCCCGACCAGTTGGTCGACGCTTCCATGATGAGGCCGGCAAAGGCGCCGCCGATCAACACTGCGATAGCCGCAAGCGCGACGATGCCAGCGCTTATGCTATTGGGTCCCGCCATCGCTTCATTTGCTCATCACCGACAGCCATTCATCCACCCAGGCCTTCCGATTCCTGGCAACGTCGTCCGGGCTGAACAGCAAGGTTTTGGCCGGCTTGACGAGGCCATCGAATGCCGCATTGAGCGGCTTCGACGTCTTCGCGGCGGGGAACATCCAGTTCGTCTCCGGAACGATGTCCTGGAATGCAGGGCTGACCATGAAGGCCAGGAATTTGGCTGCAAGCGGATTCCGCGTGCCGGTCTTGGTTACGCCGGCGACCTCCACCTCGAGGTAGTGGCCCTCCGCAAATGCCGCCGCCTTGTAGCGATCGGTGCTCTCGGCGATCATGTGGTAGGCGGGAGAGGTTGTGTAGGAAAGCACCATCGGCGCCTCGCCCTTGGTGAAAAGGCCGTAGGATTCGCTCCAGCCGGGCGTGACGGTAAGCACGCGGTTCTTCAACATCGCCCAGGCGTCAGGCGCCTTGTCGCCATAGACTGCCTTGATCCAGAGCAGCAGGCCGAGGCCGGGAGTTGATGTGCGCGGGTCTTGAATGACGATCTTCTCCGCTGGGTTGCCTTCGACGAGTTCCTTCAAGCTGGCTGGCGGGGATTTCAGCTTCTCGGTGTCGTAGACGACGGCGAAGTAGCCGTAGTCGAACGGGAGAAAGGTGTCGTCCGTCCACTGGTGCGGCAGGGTCAGATTGTCAACGCGCATACCATGCGGCGTGAACTGCCCCGTCGCCTTGGCTTCAGCCGTCAGGTTGGTGTCGAGGCCGAGCACGATGTCCGCCCTGGTCGCTGTCCCCTCCAGCTTGAGGCGGTTGAGAAGCGCCACGCCGTCAGCAACCGAGACGAATTCGAGGTCGCAGCCGCATGCGGCCTCGAAGCCCTTTTCGACCTTCGGCCCGGGACCCCATTCGGCAGTGAAGCTTTCATAGGTGTAGACGGTGAGCTTTTCCGCCCTCGCTGGCAGGGAAAAACCGAGTACGGCCACACACGCAAGAAACGAGAATTTTGCACGCATCGAGCGCCTCCTTTGGTGGTAAGGGAATTGAGGCGCCGTTGAAAGCGTCTAATCCCTCCGCCGGTACAAACCGGATCAGGTTCAGCGGGTTGGCCGGGTTGCCCCGATCTGCCTCTCAGCCGTCGGCTTCTCGCCGCCGGCACCCCGTTAGAGCGTTTCGAGACATAGAGCGCACACAGATGGCAGGCAAGCGATTGTGTATGAGCAAGGTGTTGAATCTCGTGCAATGAAGCAAATCCACCGGCCCGCCTTCCGTTTCTGATGGCTGGCGTGATAAGGGCTCGCCATGAGCCGTTTTACCATCCTGCTTGGCGGGGACATGGTCCACACCCCCCGTCTAGACGCGCAGATTGCGGACAGCCGCGTCATCGCCGCGGATTCCGGCATCCGCCATGCAGCAGCTCTTGGTCTCGCGCCTGAACTCTGGGTCGGAGACTTCGATTCCGTGCCGAAGAGGCTGGAAAAAGCCTACCCGGATGTGCCTCGCGAGGTGTTTCCGTCAGAAAAAGACAAAACCGATGGTGAACTGGCGATCGACATGGCGCTCGCGCGCGGCGCGACGCGCCTTGTGCTGGCCGGCGCCTTCGGCGGGCCACGTGCCGATCACGCCTTCCTGCATCTGGCGCTGGCGATGAAACTCGCCGAAAGCGGCACCCCCGTCCTGTTGACCAGTGGCGCGCAGGAGGGCCATCCGCTGCTGCCCGGCCTATCCAGCTTTGACTACGAAGATGGCACGCTGTTTTCGGTCATTGGGTTCACGGCGCTGTCGGGCCTTACCTTGCAGGGTGTGAAGTGGCCGCTCGATGCCGTCGAGGTTGCATTCGGCTCCTCGCTCACCATTTCCAACGAAGTGAAGGGCAATCTGAGCGCGAGGCTCAACAGCGGCCGCGCGATGCTGATCGCCCATCCTTTTCCAGGTCCGGAATTCTAGAGCAATATGGCGCCTCCCCTTCTACGTCTCGACGGCATCAAACTGACCTTTGGCGGCGCACCGCTGCTCGACGGTGCATCACTCTCGGTCTCGGCCGGCGACCGCATCGCGCTTGTGGGCCGCAACGGCTCGGGCAAGTCGACACTTCTGAGGATCGCGGCAGGCCAGATCGAGCCGCAGGACGGCGAGGTTTTCCGTCACCCCGCCGTGACTGTCCGGTATCTTCCGCAGGTCCCTGACATGGACGGTTTTGCGACTGTGCGGCTCTATGTCGAGAAGGGACTCGGACCGGCCGACGATCCGCACCGGGTGACCTACCTGCTCGACCATCTAGGGCTGACCGGAGACGAAAAGCCGGGCGATCTTTCGGGAGGCGAGGCACGCAGGGCAGCGCTCGCCCGGGTGCTTGCTCCGCAGCCCGATATCCTGCTGCTCGACGAGCCGACAAACCATCTCGACCTCTCGACAATCGAATGGCTCGAAGACGAGCTCGGCCGATGCTCCTCCGCGCTGATCGTGATCTCCCACGATCGCCGGTTTCTGGAGCGCGTCTCGCGCGCCACGGTCTGGCTGGACCGCGGCGAGACGCGACGGCTGGAAAAAGGCTTCGCGCATTTCGAGGTGTGGCGGGACGCGATCCTTGAGGAAGAGGAACGCGAGCAACACAAGCTCGGCCGCCAGATCGTGCGCGAGGAGCACTGGCTGCGTTACGGCGTAACCGCGCGGCGCAAGCGCAACATGCGCAGGCTCGGCGAATTGCAGACGATCCGCCAGCGCTTTCGAAGCCATCGCGGCGCCGAAGGCGTGGCGAAGATGGCCGCAAGCGACGCCGAACAGTCGGGCAAGCTGGTCGTCGAGGCCAGAAATATCGCGAAAAGCTTTGGGGAGCTTTCCGTGGTCAGGGATTTTTCGACGCGCATCCAGCGTGGCGACCGGATCGGGCTCGTCGGGCCCAACGGCGCGGGGAAGACAACGTTGCTGAGGATGCTGACCGGCGAGATGACGCCGGACACGGGGACAATCCGTCTCGGCGCCAATCTGGAGATCGCGACACTCGACCAGAAACGCGCCGCACTTGATCCCGACGAAACGCTGGCGCATTTCCTCACCGACGGGCGCGGAGAAAGCGTGGTCGTCAACGGCGAGGACCGGCATGTCGTCTCCTACATGAAGGACTTTCTGTTCAAGCCGGAGCAGGCGCGTACCCCGGTTCGCGAACTCTCAGGGGGGGAGAAGGCCCGCCTGCTTTTGGCGCGGGTGCTGTCGCGGCCGGCAAATCTGCTGGTTCTCGACGAACCTACCAACGATCTCGACATGGAAACCCTCGAACTTCTGCAGGAATTGGTGGCGGGTTTTGCCGGAACGGTGCTGCTGGTCAGTCACGACCGCGATTTTCTCGACCGCACGGTGACCAGCATCGTCGCGCCGGAAGGCGGCGGACGGTGGGTCGAGTATGCCGGCGGCTATTCCGACATGCTGGCGCAGCGGGGCGGCAAAAAGCTCGAAGATCGTCCGGCCCGGCGCAAGGCCGATACCGGCGGGCGCACCCCGCGCATTGCGTCACCCATCGAGGCAAACGGGACGGCGGCCAGGAAACTCTCCTACAGGCAGAAATTCGCGCTGGAGAAGCTGCCTGAGAAAATGGAGGAGATGGCCGCGCAAATCGCCTTGTCCGAAGCTGAAATGGCGGACCC
This sequence comes from uncultured Alphaproteobacteria bacterium, assembly GCA_963813315.1. Taxonomy (GTDB): domain Bacteria; phylum Pseudomonadota; class Alphaproteobacteria; order Rhizobiales; family Rhizobiaceae; genus CAWEYO01. The sequence goes on from CAWEYO010000020.1 coordinate 232,422, forward strand.
GGAATTCTATGGCCGCAACCCAGCGGGTTTCGCCAAGACGGCGGCGGTGTTGGACAAGATGCGCTCCGACCTTACAGCCATGGAAGAGGAATGGCTGGAACTCGAGATGCTCAGGGAAGAGATCGAGGGATAAAGGCTTTTGAGTCGTACTGCGCCACCCTGGACGCTGGACACCCTACTGCGGCGTCCTGACCGCCAGCCTGGTCGCCAGGGTCTCCATCCGCTCCGCCAAGCCGCTCAAGGCGCCAGTCAGCGCCGCGTCGTTCTTGTCCGCCTTGCTCAGAGCTTCGTCCCGGGTCTTGCGGAGCGTGCCGATCTCGCTCTCCATCCCCTTGATCCGCTTCTGCAATTCGGACAGTTCGTCCAGCACCATGATGCCCGCCATGACCGTCAGCCGCTGATCGCCGATTTCCCCGAAGGAGGCCTTCAAATGCGAAACGTAGCGGTCGAAACGCTGGCCGAGATCAATCAGATGTTCTTCCTGGCCCTCGTCGCATGCCATGCGATAGGCCTTGCCGTCGATCGTCACTGTCACCTGCGCCATCGCGGACTCCTTCACCTATCCAGAACCGCGCGGATGGTCTCCATCGCGGTCACCAGCCGGCGCGACACTTCCTTGTTGGCTTCCTCGAGCCGCTCGGCGCGCGATTCGGAATTGTCGAGTTCCTGCGCAAGCCGCGTCCTGTCGGCGTTCATGCGTTGCACTTCGGCTTCGGCCTCGGAATAGTCCTGATCGTGTTCAAGACGGCCAGCGACGGCACCTTCCAGCGCCTCAATCGCTTTGCCGAGGCGAACAATGACTTCCCTCAGTGTCGTTTCCCCGGTCATGGCTCCACTTCCAAGCCCGCCACCCCGAATCGCACGCTTTCCTAACACGTTATTCGCGAAACATTAGGCACCGTGTAAAACAACCGTCAATAAACCGATTGCGGCTTTCCCCCGTTATGGCTGGATAGGAAGGTCCGCGCCGTTGCCGGAAATCATTGGGGTGGGCGGATTGATTGACACGCCGGGCGCAACTGCTATGTGTCCGCCCAGCTTTCCAAGGGGCGGATAGCCCCTCACTCCCTACCGGCCAGCGAGGCATCATGACCCCACGCGACAGACACGACCGGATGGCCAACGCAATCCGCTTTCTTTCCATGGATGCAGTCGAAAAGGCGAATTCGGGTCATCCCGGCCTGCCGATGGGCGCAGCCGACATCGCGACCGTACTCTACACGCGCTTCATGAAGCACGATCCGAAAAACCCGCACTGGCCTGACCGGGACAGGTTCGTGCTGTCGGCCGGCCACGGCTCGATGCTGCTCTATTCGCTGCTCTACCTTCTCGGCTATGAAGATATCACGATCGACGAGATCAAGAATTTCCGCCAACTCGGCTCGCGCACGGCAGGCCATCCGGAATATGGCCACGCCGCAGGGATCGAAACGACGACCGGCCCGCTTGGCCAGGGGCTGGCGAACTCGGTGGGAATGGCGCTCGCGGAGCGCATTCTCAACGCGCAGTTCGGCGACGCTCTGGTGAACCACTACACCTACGTAATCGCCGGCGACGGCTGTCTGATGGAAGGCATCAGCCATGAGGCGATTTCGCTTGCCGGGCATCTGAAACTCTCCAGGCTGATCGTATTCTGGGACAACAACAGCATCTCCATTGACGGGCCGGTTTCGCTTGCCGACTCGACCGACCAGTTGGCCCGTTTCGCGGCATCCGGCTGGAACGCCATTGCCGTCGACGGGCATGACCCAGAGGCCATTGCAGCGGCCATTGAAAAGGCGCGCAGCTCGGACCGGCCGACGCTGATTGCCTGCAAGACCACAATCGGCTTTGGCGCGCCGACACGCGCCGGCACCAACAAAGCTCACGGCTCGCCGCTTGGTGCCGACGAGATCGCCGGCGCGCGCAAGACGCTTGGCTGGGACTATCCCGCCTTTGAAGTGCCCGCCGACATCATGGACGGCTGGCGCCAGGCGGGAGCGCGTTCCGCCCGAGAGCGCGAGGAGTGGGAAAAGAGGCTGGCCGCGGCCGGCGGCGATATCCACGTCGAATTCGAGCGCCGGATGCGCGGCGACCTGCCGGCCGGGTTCGACGCGGCCATGGCCGGCTACAGGCGCAAGCTGGCCGAGGACAGGCCCAAGGTTGCGACCCGCAAATCGTCGGAGATGGCGCTCGAAATCATCAACGGCGTGGCGCCTGAGACCATCGGCGGGTCAGCCGACCTCACAGGTTCCAACAACACCAAGACCAGCCAGACCAAGCCGATCACGCCCGGCTCCTATGGTGGCCGTTACGTGCACTACGGGGTCCGCGAACACGGCATGGCCGCTGCGATGAACGGTATGGCGCTGCATGGCGGCGTCATTCCCTATGGCGGCACGTTCCTGTGTTTTTCCGACTATGCGCGTCCGGCGATGCGTCTTGCTTCCTTGATGGGCATCCGTTCGATCTTTGTCATGACGCACGATTCCATCGGTCTCGGCGAAGACGGGCCGACCCACCAGCCGGTGGAGCATCTGGCTGCGCTGCGTGCCATTCCGAACCATTTTGTTTTCCGCCCGGCTGACGCGATGGAGGTTGCCGAGTGCTGGCAGCTCGCGCTGGAATCGCGGGGAACTCCCGCGACAATCGCGCTGACCCGCCAGAACCTGCCTGCCGTGCGCACCGAATTCCGCGAGGACAACCTTTGCCGCTACGGCGCCTACGAACTTGCGCCGGCAAACGGAAAGGCGGCGGTAACGATATTCGCCACCGGATCCGAGGTTGAAATCGCGGTCAGCGCCCGCAACGTGCTGCAAGAGCGCGGCCATCCCACCCGCGTCGTTTCGGTTCCCTGCTTTGAGCTCTTCGAGCAGCAAAGTGCCGAATATCAGACGGCAACGATCGGCAATGCTCCGGTCAAGATCGCCATTGAAGCAGGCGTTCGTGAGGGCTGGGACCGTTTCATTGGCACGGACGGCCTCTTTGTCGGCATGCATGGCTTCGGCGCCAGCGGAACGATCGAGCAGCTCTATCCTCATTTCGGCATCACCGCGGAAGCGGCGGTCCAGGCTGCTGAGGCGCGGTTGGCCGAGTAGCCGACGCTACTCTCTGTAGTGGCGCTGGTCCGACGCTACCGGCCATGGCTTATACGAAAAAAATTGTGGCGGCTGGATTCTTGGTCCTGCCGCCGCTATGAAGCGCTGCGCCGGTTTGGTGGCTGGTTCCTCCTGCATGGCCTTCGAGCCGACTTGTCGTAAAGTTTCGCGTGCTACAGCGCTTTCTTGCTCTCAGGGAGAATGGATATGACCGTCAGAGTTGCCGTCAACGGATTTGGCCGCATCGGCCGCAATATCGTGCGCGCCATCTATGAATCCGGCCGCAAGGACATCGACGTCGTTGCCGTCAACGATCTCGGGCCGGTGGAGACGAATGCGCACCTTCTGCGCTACGACAGTGTCCACGGCCGCTTCCCGCATGAGGTGCTGGTGCAAGGCGACTCCATCAATATCGGCACCGACAAGTTCAAGGTCACCGCGATCAAGGACCCGTCACAGCTTCCCTGGAAAGAACTCGGCATCGACATTGCGCTCGAATGCACCGGCATCTTCACCTCCAGGGACAAAGCGTCGGCGCATCTCGCGGCGGGCGCCAAGCGCGTGATCGTGTCCGCGCCCGCCGATGGCGCCGACCTGACCGTCGTCTACGGCGTCAACCATGACAAGCTGACCAGGGACCACATGGTCATTTCCAACGCCTCATGCACGACCAATTGCCTTGCGCCCGTGGCAATGGTGCTCAACGATGCTTTCGGCATTGAAAAAGGCTTCATGACCACGATCCATTCCTACACCGGCGACCAGCCGACGCTGGACACCTTGCACAAGGATCTCTACCGCGGCCGCGCGGCGGCGATGTCGATGATCCCGACGTCCACCGGCGCGGCCAAGGCGGTCGGCCTGGTGCTGCCCGAGCTCAAGGGCAAGCTTGACGGCGTCGCCATACGCGTTCCCACACCGAACGTTTCGGTCGTGGACGTGAAGGTCCTCGTCAGGAAATCGGTGACGGCGGAGGAGGTCAACAGGGCATTGGTGGCAGCGACGGAAGGCCCGCTGAAGGGTATCCTTGCCTATACCGAAGAGCCGCTGGTCTCCATCGACCTGAACCACAATCCGGCCTCCTCGACCTTCGCGCTCGACCAGACCAAGGTTGTCGAGGGCAATCTGGTGCGCGTGATGTCGTGGTACGACAATGAATGGGGTTTCTCAAACCGAATGGCCGACACCGCGGTCGCATTCGGCAAGACGATCTGAGATTTGTTGGCGAGATGTCTTAAATGGCGGGCGGCCACCAGGCCGCCCGCCATTTTCATATTTGACGGCAGCCTGTAGCGTTCAATCTGCCAGCTCGCGAGCCCGTTGGTCTGCTCGAACGACCACCCGTCTCCCGGCCCCTCAAGGCCCGTTCCTTGACAATGGCCAGACGGCGAAAACCGGGCGTGGCTATGACGAGTGCCGAACTTTCCGTTGTCGCCCATTGACTCCTTCGATCTGTCGTCCTGCCATGTCTTCGCCTCACTCGGCATCGACTAAAACGAATCGGGGGCAAGAAGGGCCAGTTGTGGATCAGACAATATATCTCGTAACGCTGGTGGCGACCGCGCTTGTGCTCGCAGCGGCGTTTTCGAGCCTCATCGCCTTCCGCTTCGGCGCCCCGCTGCTGCTTCTTTTCCTGGCTATCGGCCTTTTGACAGGCACCGATGGACTTGGCATCGAATTCGACAACGGACCGCTCGCTTATTTTGCCGGCGCATTGGCGCTTGCCGTCATACTTTTCGACTCGGGCTTCGGCACGTCGCTGAGCGTGCTCAGACAGGCGGCACTGCCTGCACTTTCGCTGGCAACGATCGGGGTCGCACTGACCACGCTGATCTTCGGGGCGGCTGCTTTCTACCTGACCAATCTGTCGTGGCTGGAATCCTTCCTGCTCGGCGCTGCCGTCGCTTCCACCGACGCAGCGGCAGTCTTCTTCCTGCTTCGTGCTGGCAATCTGTCGCTGCGCGAGCGGGTGCGCTCGACGCTTGAGATCGAGTCCGGAACCAACGATCCGATCGCCATCTTCCTGACAATCACACTGGTCGAAGTAATCTCCATCGGTGCCGTGCCGGACACGAAGGTCCTACTCCTTAACATCGTCATTGGCTTCATCAAGCATATGGGGTTGGGCGCGATTGCGGGCGTATTGGGCGGAATGGCGATCGTGCGACTGGTTGACCGGCTCAACCTCGACAGCGGGCTGCTGCCCATCTTCGTGCTGACAGTCTCGCTTCTGATCTTCGCCGGCGCCGGAGCGATCGGCGGGTCCGGATTCCTAGCGGTCTATCTTGCCGGGCTCATCGCGGGCAATTTGCAAATCCGGGCGACCAACACGCTGAAGCGTTTTCAGGATGGCATGTCCTGGCTGGCCCAGATCATCATGTTCCTGGTGCTCGGCCTGTTCGCGACGCCGTCGGAATTCATCCCCGTTCTCGTCCCGGCGATCCTGCTGGGCCTTTTCCTGGCGTTCTTCGCACGGCCGGTGGCGGTGTCTTTTTGCCTGCTGCCGTTCCGCATGCCGCGCGCCGAGACAGCGTTCATCTCCTGGGTGGGCCTGCGCGGAGCCGTGTCGATACTGCTCGCGCTGACGCCGCTGATCGGCGGGCTTGAAAACGGGCGCCTTATCTTCAACATCGCTTTCATAGTGGTGCTGGTGTCGCTGGTCGTCCAGGGCTGGACGGTCGGGCCTTTGGCACGGCGGCTTGGGCTGATCGTTCCGGCGAGACTCGGACCGCTCGACAAGGTCGAGCTCGAACTGCCGGGATCGGCTCACCACGAATTGCTTGCCTATACCGTTGTACCCGGGAGCCCGGTGGCACGTGGGCAGCGCATTCCGCGCTGGGCGCGGCCTTCGCTCGTCGTTCGCGACGGCCGTTCCATGCGCTTTCAGGACATGGGCAGGTTGGTCGCCGGCGATCATGTCTATATTTTCGTTCCTGACCGCTATCCGCGCCTGCTCGACAGGCTTTTCGCCAGCCGGGCGGAAGTCGATCCCGAAGACGAGGATTTCTTCGGTGCCTTTGCGGTCGATCCTTCCCGTCCCGCGGCGGAACTGGAAATCGCCTATGGGGTCAGCCTGACCGAAGCCGAGCGGAAGCTGACGATCGGCGCGCTCGTAGGCGAGCGGCTCGGCGGCCGCGCGGAATATGCCGACCGTGTGCCGATCGATCCCATCGAACTGATCGTGCGCGATGTCGACGAAAAGGGGCGCATCACGTCGATCGGCCTGTCGATCGAGCCGCACACGGCGAGAGGCAGCGTGCCGATCTTCCTGAGCGCCAGCGAGATCGGCGACCGGCTGCGCGCGCTGTGGGGATGGCTGAGGGCCCGGGCGGGCGGCAAGTCGCGGAAGGCAGGCAAAGCACCGGAGGATAGCGCCGTTCGCTAACCGCCAGTGGAGCGGATTTGACATTCGCATCCCGCCTGGGTGCAGCGCGAGCGCAGCGAATGTCAAATCCAAAGCTCCACAAGAACTTTGAAATTGCTAGTGGTCTTTCGATTCTAACATTCGCAACGGGTTTATGCCGCGCGAGCGCAGCGAATGTTAGAATCGGACCGCCAGCGCCCGTTTGACGCAAGCCGGCGGCAGAATGGCGTCTTGCATCCCCGGTTCCGCGCGATATGGTCCGGCGGTTTGAAGAGGAGGACTTGCCATGACGGCTTTCAGGACCCTTGACACGATCGGCGACGTCAGGGGCAAGCGGATTCTGGTCCGGGTCGACCTGAACGTGCCCGTGGCGGACGGCAAGGTGAGCGACGCGACGCGTATCGAGCGTATCGGCCCGACAATCGCCGAACTTTCGGCCAAGGGCGCCAAGGTCATCCTGCTCGCGCATTTCGGCAGGCCGAAAGACGGGCCGGACCCTGCGCTGTCACTGAAGCCGATCGCCGGCGCAACCGGGGAAGTGCTCGGGCGAAGGATCGGCTTCGCCTCCGATTGCAGCGGCGAGGAAGCGGCCAAGGCAGTGGCTGCGATGAACGACGGCGACATCGTGCTTCTTGAAAACACCCGCTTTCACAAAGGAGAGGAAAAGAACGACAGGGCCTTCACAGAGGCGCTTGCCAGGAATGGCGACATCTTCGTCAATGATGCCTTTTCGGCCGCGCACCGCGCTCATTCCTCGACAGAGGGCCTTGCGCACATCCTTCCGGCCTTCGCCGGGCGCGCCATGCAGGCCGAGCTCGAAGCGCTGGACAAGGGTCTCGGCAGCCCGGCGCGGCCGGTGATTGCCATCGTCGGCGGGGCCAAGGTCTCCACGAAGATCGACCTGCTCATGAACCTGGTGAAGAAAGTCGAGGCGCTGGTGATCGGCGGCGGCATGGCCAACACTTTCCTCGCCGCGCGCGGCACCAGCATCGGTAAATCGCTTGCCGAGCGCGATCTTGCCGACACGGCCAGGCAGATCATGATCGAGGCGGCATCGGCGGGCTGCGCGATCATCCTGCCCTCGGACGGCGTGATCGCGTGGGAATTCAAGGCCGGCGCCAACAGCCAGACCGTCAGCATCGAGGCCGTGCCGGACGATGCCATGATCCTCGACGTCGGCCCCAAAACGATCGAAACCGTCAATCAGTGGATCGACCGCGCGGCCACCCTGGTTTGGAATGGTCCGCTTGGCGCCTTCGAGATCGAGCCGTTCGACCGGGCGACAGTGGCGGCTGCCAAGCATGCCGCGCGCCGCACGAGGGAAGGCAAGCTCGTGTCCGTGGCCGGTGGAGGCGATACGGTCGCGGCCCTCAACGAAGCGGAAGTCGCGGACGACTTCACCTATGTCTCGACTGCCGGGGGCGCGTTCCTCGAATGGATGGAGGGCAAGGAATTGCCCGGTGTGGAAGTGCTCAAGGCTTAACGCATAGGCTATTGTTTTTGTGCATGTCGTTATCCCAAAACTGCTACGCACTTTTGAGCGACATGCATCAAACCGCAGGCGGGTTGCTTCCCGCGCTTGCAGGCGAGGCAAACGGCGGTTCAATCAATTCAGGCCCCTTGCCGGCATTCCGTTGGCAAGGCCGTTCTGCTATTTGCGCGGCCAACAAGTTCAGGAGGAAAGAGATGGACGAGCGTCTTGAAGACATAGCGGCGGCAATGGTGGCCGGCGGTAAGGGCATTCTCGCGGCCGATGAGAGCTCCGGAACGATCAAGAAGCGTTTCGATGTCATCGGCGTCGAGTCGACGGAAAACAGCCGTCGCGACTACCGCGAGATGATGTTCCGCAGCAGGGAAGCGATGACGAAGTATATTTCCGGCGTCATCCTCTACGATGAGACGATCCGCCAGAAGGCAGCCGATGGCACGCCGCTGGTCGACCTCATCAAGGCGGCCGGCGCAATTCCGGGCATTAAGGTCGACGCCGGCGCGAAGCCGCTTGCCGGCTTTCCGGGCGATACGATCACCGAGGGGTTGGACGGGCTGCGCGAGCGTCTCGCCGAATACCACAAGCTCGGCGCCCGCTTCGCCAAATGGCGCGCGGTGATTGATATCGATACCGCGAGTGGCGTACCATCCAACACGGCAATCGCCGCCAACGCCCATGCGCTGGCACGCTATGCGGCACTCTGCCAGGAAGCGGGCATCGTGCCGATCGTCGAGCCGGAAGTGCTGATGGACGGGTCCCATGACATCGGAACCTGCTACGACGTCACCAAGGCGACCCTCGTCATGCTCTATAACGAGTTGTTCGCCATGAAGGTGAAGCTCGAAGGAACGGTGCTTAAGCCCAATATGGTGATCGCGGGCAAAAAGTCGGGAAGCAGGACTAGCCCCGAGGAAGTCGCCGAAAGGACCCTCAAGCTTTTCCGCGAGACCGTGCCGGTCGCCGTGCCCGGCATTGCCTTCCTCTCAGGCGGCCAGTCCGATGAAGAAGCCACCGCCAACCTCAATGCGATGAATGCGGCAGGGCCGCATCCCTGGAAACTCACCTTCTCCTACGGACGCGCGCTGCAGGCCGCGCCGCAGAAGGCATGGAGCGGCAAGGTGGAGAACGTCGCGGCGGGACAGGCGGCATTCACCCACCGCGCGCGCATGAACAGCCTTGCCGCACTGGGGAAATGGCAGCAGGAGCTGGAAAAGGCCGCTTGATTGGCCGACGCATCACAAAGCCCCGCTCCGGCGGGGCTTTTGTTTTCGTGGTGACGGAATGTCCTCGTATTGAAGCACTAGAGCGGCAGACGCTTTTTCAGAATCAGCGCTGCCGCTCTATCTCCTTGTTTGAGCATCGGATTTTTCCCGAAACCGGTTCTCATTTTCGGGTCCGAAGCTCTACCTGACGAGCGCGGTCATCATCATCGCGACGATCGCAACGACGGCAATCTTCCAGAAGTCGCTCCGCCGTCGAAGGCCAGGCCAATTCAGAGGCTTGGCGATCTGCACAACCATCGCGGCAAGCAGGAGCAACGCCAGAATCTTGCCCATCCGTCCCTCTGCTACTTCGACCAAGAACCGCAAAAGTCTGCCGCGCGGAACTTGTTGCCCGTTCGGCGAGGACTTGCCCGGTCATATAGGAGGCGGCGTCGCTGGCAAGGGAAATGAACGCCGGCGATTGGCGAAACCCAACGCGCCGGCTGATCTCCCCCCTTGCGGGGGAGATGTCCGGCAGGACAGAGGGGGGCAACGTAGAGCACTTCCCTGGACGAAGGCCGGCATGGAGGTGCGCCATACCGCATGATGTCGGTCCAGAACGCAATGAGGCCGACCGCATCGTGGAGACGCCGGCGGGACAGCGCCCCCCTCTGTCCTGCCGGACATCTCCCCCGCAAGGGGGGAGATCGGCTGTCATCGATACCTCGCTAGCCCTGCAACGTTGGCGATCAGCGAAACCCCGGCGGCCCAGCTGTCGCGCCGGGTTTCGCCGATCGCCGTCGGTGCAGGCCTTCATCCGGTCCCGTGACTGCGGACGCATGTTCTTGGTCTTGCCGGGTTGACGGTTCTGGTGCTCGGCGGGAATGTCATTCATCTTGCTGCTCCGGATCGCTCTGCTGCTGTATCAACGCGGTAGGTCCAGTCCGGGCCATGGCCTGACGGACAACCGGCGACGCGGTGACAAGTCGGGGAACGCGTTCGGGAGGGAACGATGAATTCACGCTACCACGCGGTTTACGAGAGCTGGAAAAGCGATCCCGAAGGTTTCTGGGCGGCAGCCGCCCGCGAGATCGACTGGTTCAAGGCGTGGGACAAGGTTTTTGACAAAGATGCCGGCGTTTATGGCCGCTGGTTCGCCGGTGCCGAATGCAACACCTGCCATAACGCGATCGACCGGCATGTGGACGGCGGGCGGGCAGATCAGATCGCGCTGATCCATGACAGCGCGATCACAGGCAGCCAGAAAAAATTCACCTACGGCGAACTGAAAATCGAGGTCGAGGCGCTGGCGGCCGTGCTGCGGGATCACGGCATCGGCAAGGGTGATCGCGTCATCATCTACATGCCGATGGTGCCGGAAGCGGCATTCGCCATGCTGGCCTGTGCGCGCATCGGCGCGGTGCATTCCGTGGTATTTGGTGGGTTCGCCGCCAGGGAACTGGCCACCCGCATCGACGATGCGCGGCCAAGGCTTGTGATCTCCGCATCCTGCGGTCTCGAACCTGGGCGCATCGTCGCCTACAAGCCCTTGCTCGACCAGGCGATCGAAATGGCCGTTGCAAAGCCCGAGGCATGCATCATCCTGCAACGCGAGCAATTGGAATGCGATCTGCTCAGCGGGCGTGATATCGACTATGCCCAGGTTGTCGCCGTGTCGAAGGCCGAGCGCCGCAAGGTGCATTGCATTCCGGTCCTTGCCACCGATCCGCTCTATGTCCTCTACACGTCCGGTACGACCGGCCAGCCGAAAGGGGTCGTTCGCGACAATGGCGGCCACATGGTCGCGCTGAAATGGTCGATGTGGAACGAGTTCGGCGTGAAGCCGGGCGAGGTCTTCTGGGCAGCGTCGGATGTCGGCTGGGTCGTGGGCCACTCCTATATCGTCTATGGACCGCTGCTGCACGGCTGTACGACCGTTCTCTTCGAAGGCAAGCCGGTCGGCACGCCGGACGCCGGCACATTCTGGCGCGTCATCGCGGAACATGGCGTCGTGGCGCTGTTTACCGCGCCGACGGCATTCCGTGCGATCAAGAAGGAAGACCCGCAAGGCGCTTTCGTCCCGAAATACGACCTCTCGAAGTTCAGAACGCTGTTCCTGGCAGGCGAGCGCGCCGATCCGGAGACCATCAAATGGGCCGAGCAGAAGCTGGCGGTACCCGTCATAGATCACTGGTGGCAGACCGAGACCGGCTCGCCGATCTCCCAGAATCCCGATCGGACTCGGCCAACTGCCGGTCAAATACGGCTCACCTTGCGTGCCGATGCCGGGATACGACGTGCGGGTGCTGGACGACGCCGGCCACGCGGTTCCGACCGGGACGCTTGGCAACGTCGTGCTGAAACTGCCCTTGCCGCCCGGCTGCCTTCCTACGCTGTGGAACGCCGATGAGCGCTTCCGGCAGGCATATCTTGAGGAGTTCCCCGGCTATTACAAAACGGCCGATGCCGGCCTCATTGATGACGACGGCTACCTGTTCATCATGGCGCGCACCGATGACATCATCAATGTCGCGGGCCACCGGCTCTCGACCGGTGGAATGGAGGAGGTCGTGGCGGAGCATCCAGACGTGGCCGAATGCGCGGTGATCGGAATCCACGATGCGATGAAGGGTCAGGTGCCCTGTGCCTTCGTCGTACTGAATTCCGGAGTCGAAAGGGACGTCGGGTCCATCGAAAAGGAAGTCGTGCAGCTGGTTCGAGACCGCATCGGGGCGGTCGCCGCATTCAAGACAGTGGTGACGATCAAGAGGCTGCCGAAAACACGGTCAGGGAAAATTCTGCGCGCCACCATGCAGAAGATCGCCGACAGGCAGGACTGGGCGATGCCCGCCACCATCGACGACCCGGTGATCCTCGACGAGATCACGGCGGCGCTGAACCGGAGGGGGATCGGCGTGTGACGCTTGACCTTTGCCGGGTCCCGGCGCAGTTTCCCGCGCCAGGCAGGAGACGGAAGAGCCATGAAACTTGACGGCAGATCGGCAATCGTTACGGGCGCCGCGGGAGGAATTGGCTACGCCATAGCGGAACGGTTTCTGCGGGACGGGGCCAAGGTCATCGTCGCCGACTTCGACCAGCAGGGCGGCGCACGCGCGGTCGGCAAGCTCCGCGAGTTTGGCGAGGTGCGGTTCGTCAAAGCCGATGTCGGCAAGCGTGCCGAGATCGACCATCTCGTCGCCGCAACGATCGAGGCTTTCGGCGACATCGATATACTGGTGAACAATGCCGGCATCGTGCACGGTGCGGATTTCCTTGACATCGCCGAAGAAGATTTCGACCGGGTGCTCAACGTCAATCTGAAGGGATCGTTCCTCACAGGGCAGGCGGTCGCCAGGACCATGGTCGAAAAGGTGAGGAACGGCGGCAGACCAGGCGCCATCGTCAACATGTCCTCGGTCAACGCCGTGTTCGCGATTGCCAACCAGGTTCCCTATTCGGTGTCGAAGGGCGGCATCAACCAGTTGACCAAGGTGATGGCGCTGTCGCTGGCGCCTTACGGCATCCGCGTTAACGCCATCGGGCCCGGCTCTATCATGACCGAAATGCTCGCCAGCGTGAACGCAGATCCGGCGGCCAGGAACCGTATCCTGTCGCGCACGCCGCTGGGCCGTATCGGCGAACCGTCCGAGATTGCCGCCGTTGCCGCTTTCCTCGCATCAGACGATGCGAGCTACATCACGGGACAGACGATCTACGCCGACGGCGGACGTATGCCGCTGAATTATACGGTGCCAGTGAAAGAGTAACGGCCGATGGCGGCAAGCAAACGCTCCTGACAGACTGTTGTCAGGAGGGGTGTGCGATAGTGGCTTCATCAGAAAGAGGAAGGAGCCACAGCCATGGATAATTTCACTCCCGCACTCTTCCGGGCCGTCGGGCGCTATACGGCATCGTTCCGCGCGATGCGCGACGAGATACGCACGGAGCGAGTGTTGAATTCGCTGCCTGCCAACATCCGCAAGGACATCGGATGGCCGGACAGCTACGCGGTGCGCCGGGCGACGCGCGGAAGGCTCGGTTGATCACCGGTGACGGCCTGCCCGCGCGAGAGCATCGGACCCGAAAGTGGGAACCGGTTTCGGGAAAAATCCGATGCTCAAGCAAAGAGATAGAGCGGCAGCGCTGATTCCGAAAAAGCGTCCGCCGCTCTAGCGTGTCGCGAGCGGGCCTGAGCGCGATGGAAGACGCCGGCCAGGCGACAGCCTCCTGACAGAAGAGTGTCAGGAAACTTGTGACATGGGTAAGATCGGACGAAGGGAGCAAGGCAATGGCAAGTTTCGTGCCCGAGCACGCGGCGGTTTGGTTTGAAATTCCTGTGAGGGACATGGAGCGTTCGAAGGCGTTCTATGGAGCTGTTCTTCGCAATGAGCTGGCCGATCAAGAGGGCTTTCCAAACCCGATGGCAATGTTCAAGGCAAAGGAACAGTCGTCGGTTGCCGGGCATCTCTATCCCGGTGAACCCGCTGCCGATGGCAGAGGCCCCACGGTCCATCTGGCGGTAGCCGCACCTCTCGAGGAAGCGCTTGAGCGCGTAATGCAGAACGGTGGAGAAGTGGTATCGCCAATCGTTACTATCCCCGCCGGGCGTTTTGCCTACTGCACTGATCCTGATGGCAACAGTTTTGGCCTGTTTGTCTGACGAGGGGCCAACGATGCCTGCATGCCCCCGGCGCCGAAAGCCTGAGCCGACATGAGACGCGCCGACAGACTTTTCCAGATCGTGCAGCACCTGCGCGGCGGCCGTCTCGTCACCGCACAGAAGCTCGGCGCGTGGCTGGAGGTCTCAGAGCGCACGATCTACCGCGACATCGCCGACCTGCAATCGACAGGCGTGCCGATCGACGGTGAAGCAGGTGTCGGCTACATGATGAGGGAGGGGTTCGACCTTCCGCCGCTGATGTTCACACGTGATGAAATCGTGGCTCTGGTCGCGGGCGCCCGCATGGTGCGCGCTTTCGGGGGCGCCGCGATGGCGCGTGCTGCCGATGAGGCGCTCGTCAAGATCGGCGCGGTGCTGCCCGCCCCGGAGAAGGACCGCATCGCGCGAACGGAAATCCATGCGCCGATGTATGTGGTGAGCAATGCCGACCGCGAAGCGATCGATCTCATCGAAAGGGCGATCGAACAGCGCACAGTGCTTTCGCTCGATTATCACGACGAAGCCGGGCGCGGCACGCTGCGCGATGCGCGGCCGCTGGGGCTATGGTTCTGGGGCAAAGTGTGGACGTTGATCGCCTGGTGCGAATTGCGCGACGATTTCCGCACGTTCCGTATCGACCGAATCGCCACCGTGGCTCCAGCCGGCCGTTCCTTCAAGCCGGAGCGCGGCAAGCAACTCGCGGATTTCTACCGGCGGGCCGAGATGAGCGAATCTTCAGGCTCGACAGGAGGCCGAGCCTTTCCGGCTCCGTCGGCCACCTAGAGCGGTTCCCACTCTGACGGAATCGGTGAACCGCTCTATCTTTTTGTTTTTACGCAATTCCGGACGGAAAACCGGGTTCACTTTTCCTGGAATTGCTCTAGCGCAAGATGCGCACTCTTGGGCGGCAGCGGACTCACCGATGAATCATCGATGCCGCTGCTCTACCTCGTTGTTTGAGCATCGGATTTTCCCCGAAACCGGTTCCCACTTTCGTGTCCGATACTTTAGCCGGAAGACCCGATAGGGTTGGCCTGCCAAGCCTTCATCGCTTCCTCGAACACCTTTTCCCCGGGGATGCCTTTTTCCAGGGTGATCAGCGCGCGGCGGCCCGATTTGTAGACCAGCGGCACGTCGATCCACTGTTGCCTGCGCAGCAGGTTCAGATTTGCATCCATCTCCGGCTTGTTGTCATTCAACGCGACCAGGAAGAAACCGTCGGCGATTTTGGCTGGCGGAATGCTAAGCAGCGCATTGCCGGCTGCCTGCTCGGAATCCTTCAGCGATACACGCAATATGCTCTCGATGCCCCCGCCTTCGAAACCGTCCGGCGTCAGGAAGATCAATTCGATGATATGGCTCGCCGGCAGCGTCGGGTCGGCATTGCGCCGGATCGTCATGCGAAGCCGGAGGTCCTTGCCAGGGATGGCTGCCTCGGCGCGGATGGCCGGCTCGGGCGCCAGATCGCCTCCCGGCGATTCCTGCGCGATCGACCAGATGATGGAGCCGGTGTCGGCAGACCCCTGCGCGGCATTCGTCCGCTCTTCGTAGAAAATCGCCTTCTGGCCGACCGCAATGGCAGGCGCGGCGGCGGATTCGGCAGGAGCCGGCGGCTGAGCGGCAGGCGTGCCGGGAGCCGGCTCAACGGTCGGAGTTCCGGGTGCCGCCGTTGATCCGGCCGCGCCAGGATCCGCAGGGGCCGAGGGAACTGTGGGAGCGGGCTCCATCGGCGCCTGCTCGGCCGGCTGTGTGGCCTCTGCCACGGATGTTCCCTCGCCGAGCATCCGCGAATTTGGCGCGGGTCCGTCGTCGATCTCGGTGCCATCGGCGTTGAGTTCGCTGCGTAAATTTCTCTGGCTGGGCGGGCGCCGGCGGACTCTCAGGCGCCCCTAGCGCGTCCGGGGCTTTCGCCGGCGCCTCCGCGGGTGCAGGGGTCACCTTCGCGGTATCCGGCGCGGGCTTTGCCGGCTGCTGCGCCTCTCCGGCAGGCTGCGAGGTCTGCATCTTAAGCTCCCCGAGCATGTCCGCGAGCTTGTCCCTGTTGAGCCATGCGGCATAGCCACCGCCGCCGAGCAAGGCGAGCAGGATCAGGGCTGCGATGACACTGCCGATACCGCGCCTTCGCTTCAGAGGCTCGTCGAAGTCTTCGTCGGCCTCCTCGTCGGCATCCATGTCGTGGAAAAGTGGCCGGTTTGGGGTTTCCTCGTCTTCCAATTCGGAGGCGGCGGGAGCTTCTTCAGCAGGCGGTTCGGTCGATGTTGACGCTGGAGGCTGGACTTCGAAGCTGCTGCCGGCAGTCTTCGCAGGAACCGCCTCAATGGGCTTCGAGGCGTCGAGCGTCGCGAAAACGTTCTCGAGTTCATCCACCGGTTCGGCATCATCAGCAGCCGGGGGTAGAGCGTACTGCGCCTCGACCTCGGCTATGGCATCTTCGAGAGACTGCTTCTGCCGGGCAGAAACGGCCTCCGGAGGAGCCGGGCTGATAGCAGCGAGCTTAGCCGCGACAGTCGAACGCGCCTTCTCGTACACGCGTTCGCGCATATCGGGGGTCGTGTCGCCAAGCCCGTCGATGGTTTTCTTCAGAACTGCAACAAAATCTGCCATGCTTCCTCGGACCTGTGCTTTCCGGTCATCCTGCCAGCGCAGGAGAACCCGGTCGGGCAAGCCTGCCCCTCAATTTCGCTCCCACAACTGTTGTCATCCAATCATGGTCTAATCTTGAAATGGATCGGTCACAAGTATCGTGTCGTCGCGCTCGGGGCTGGTCGATAGCAGGGCTACCGGAGCGCCGATCAATTCTTCGATGTAGCGCACATACTTTACCGCTTGCGCGGGAAGGTCATTCCAGCTCCGCGCGCCTTTCGTGGTGTCTTTCCAACCTTCCAGAGTTTTATAGACCGGCTCGACTCTCGCCTGCGCACCCTGACTTGCCGGCAGATAGTCTATCTCCTCGTCGTCGAGCCTGTATCCCGTGCATACCCTTATTTCGTCCAGTCCGTCGAGGACGTCGAGCTTGGTCAGCGCGATGCCGTTGATGCCATTCACCGCCACCGCCTGGCGCACCAGAACCGCATCGAACCACCCGCAGCGGCGCTTGCGCCCGGTCACCGTCCCGAACTCGTGACCGCGCTCGCCGAGGAACTGGCCGATCTCGTTGTCCTGCTCGGTTGGGAACGGCCCTTCGCCGACGCGCGTCGTATAGGCCTTGGTGATGCCCAGCACATAGCCGATGGCGCCCGGCCCGATGCCTGACCCGGTCGCGGCCTGCCCGGCGACCGTGTTGGACGAGGTGACGAACGGATAGGTTCCCTGGTCGATGTCAAGCAGGGTGCCTTGCGCGCCCTCGAACAGGATGCGCGCGCCGGCGCGGCGCTTGTCATCCAGGATCTTCCATACCCGATCCACATAGGGAAGCACCTCATCCGCGACCGAGGTGAGCTCTTCCATGATCGCGTCGTGCGCCACTTCCGGGTGACCGAGCCCACGGCGCAAGGCGTTGTGATGTGTCAACAACCGGTCCACTTTCATAGGCAGCGTATCAAGGCTCGCCAGGTCCATCACGCGCACCGCGCGGCGCCCGACCTTATCCTCGTAAGCGGGGCCGATGCCCCTGCGCGTGGTGCCGATCCTGGTCCCCGAACCCGAGGCCGCATCCTCGCGAAACCCGTCGAGCTCGCGATGCAGCGACAGGATGAGAGCCGTATTCTCGGCAATTTTCAGGCGTTCCGGCGAGATATCGACGCCTTGTGCCTTCAGCTTGCCAACCTCCGCGACGAAGGCATGCGGGTCGAAGACGACGCCGTTGCCGATGACCGACAGCTTGCCTTCGCGCACGACGCCCGACGGCAGCAGCGACAATTTGTAGACCTTGCCGTCGACAACCAGCGTGTGCCCGGCATTGTGGCCGCCCTGGAAGCGAACGACGACCTCGGCTCGTTCAGACAGCCAGTCGACGATCTTGCCCTTGCCTTCGTCGCCCCATTGCGAGCCGACGACAACCACATTCGCCATGCGATTTTCCCTTCAAGCAACTTGGACCTCGCCGAGGCACCCAAAAATGACAGGCCTCTATAGCGTCAAGAAGCAGGAAGCGCGACCTTTCTTTCCTGCCGCTCTGCCGCGGTCGACACAATTCAAGTTTGGCGCAGCATGTGCAATCGTGGACATGCATCTTACAGAATGGGCCTGTTAAGCTCCTGCCACGTCGAAATGCAGTGGCTTGGCCGAAGTCGATCGACTTGTGCGCGCGCAATTCGGCAAGAACATCCTCGGGAAACGGCGCATCGAGATAGAGCAAGGCAATCGCATCCCCGCCCGGCCTGTTGCGGCCAAGCTGGAAATTGGCGATGTTGATTCCCGCATTGCCGCAGATCGTGCCCAGAAGGCCGATAATCCCCGGCACGTCGGCATTGGTCGTATAGAGCATGTGCTGGCCGACTTCGGCATCCAGGTTGATACCCTTGATCTGGATGAAGCGCGGCTTGTGGTCAGAAAAGCAGGTGCCGGCGATCGAACGCGTCTTCCTTTCGGTCTTGACGGTGAGTTTGATGTAGCCGTCAAACACCCCCGATTTATCGCGCCTGACCTCGGCGACGATAATCCCGCGCTCCTTCGCCATGATCGGCGCCGATACCATGTTGACATCGGCAACCTGCGGCCGGATCAGACCCGCCAGCGCGGCGCTGATAAGGGCTCGCGTGTTCATGGTAGCGGTTGAGCCGTCGAAAAGGATTTCGACCTCCTTGATCGGATCCTCCGTCACTTGTCCAACGAAGGCTCCGAGCACCTCGGCAAGCTTCACGAAAGGTTTGAGACGCGGCGCTTCCTCCGCTGTGATGGAGGGCATGTTGATGGCGTTCGAGACGGCCCCCTTGATCAGATAATCCGACATCTGCTCGGCAATCTGCAGCGCGACGTTCTCCTGCGCCTCCGTCGTGGACGCACCGAGATGCGGCGTGCAGACGACGTTTGCCATGCCGAACAGTGGGCTATCGGTCGCCGGTTCCACCTCGAATACATCGATTCCGGCGCCGGCCACCTTGCCGCTTTTCAGCGCCGCCACGAGATCGGCTTCGACCACCAGGCCGCCGCGGGCGCAATTGATGATGCGCACGCCGTCCTTCATAAGGGCGATCGAGCTCGCGTTGATAATGTGGCGGGTCTTGTCCGTCAGCGGCGTATGAAGCGTTATGAAGTCGGCGCGTGACAACAACGCGTCGAGCTCCACTTTCTCGATACCGAGTTCGACGGCGCGATCCTCGGATAGGAAAGGATCGAAGGCTAGGACATGCATCCTCAAGCCGACGCCGCGCTGGGCGACGATCGAGCCGATATTGCCGCAGCCGATCACGCCGAGCGTCTTGCCGGTGATCTCCACGCCCATGAAGCGATTCTTTTCCCACTTGCCGGCCTTGGTGGAGGTGTTGGCTTCCGGCAGTTCGCGCGCGAGAGCGAACATCATTGCGATCGCGTGTTCCGCCGTCGTGATCGAGTTGCCAAAGGGCGTGTTCATCACGATGATGCCTCTGCGCGAGGCGGCGGGAATGTCGACATTGTCGACCCCAATGCCGGCGCGGCCGATCACCTTGAGATTTGTCGCGGCGGCGATCAGCTTTTCGGTGGCCTTTGTCGCGGAGCGGATCGCAAGGCCGTCATACCGGCCAATCGCACCGAGCAACTTGTCCTTCTCCCTGCCGAGATCGGGCAGATAGTCGACATTCACTCCGCGATCCTTGAATATCTGGACGGCGGTGGGGGAGAGATTGTCCGAGACGAGAACGCGGGGCGCCATTGCGGCCTCCTTGAAAAAATATCGTGACTGTGAGCCGGCTGTTCGACCGGCTGGGGCATGATCCCGAAAAGTTGATAGACTTTTCGGACAAGATCATGCGTAAAAACGAAGATCTAGAGCGGGCAATACCATGGAATGTCTTCTCGCTCTAAATCGAGATCAGGCGGCCGCGTTGAGCGCGGCCTTCCGTGTGGCAAACGCCCAATCCAGCCATGGCATCAGCGCTTGGAGGTCGGACGTCTCGACTGTCGCTCCCGTCCATATGCGCAGCCCGGGCGGCGCGTCGCGATAGGCGCCGATATCGTAGGCCACACGATCCTGTTCCAGCGCGGTGACGATTGCCTTGGCGAAAGCGGCCTGCGCGTCGGCGTCTAGCGCCGTCACCTGGCGATCGATGATGGCGATGCAGACCGATGTGTTGGAGCGGGTCGCGGGATCGGCCGCCAAATGGCCGGCCCACGCCGACTGCGCGACAAACCTGTCTATGACGGCGAAATTGGCGTCGGCCCGCGCAACAAGGGCGTCCAGCCCGCCGATCGACTTCGCCCAGCCGAGCGCGTCAAGATAGTCCTCAACGCAAAGCATCGACGGCGTGTTGATCGTTTCGCCCTTGAAGATGCCGTCGATCAGCTTGCCGCCTGAGGTAAGCCGGAAAATCTTGGGCAGCGGCCAGGCCGGCGTGTAGCTTTCGAGCCGCTCGACGGCGCGCGGCGACAGGATCAGGACGCCATGCGCGCCCTCGCCGCCCAGAACTTTCTGCCAGGAAAAAGTGACGACATCGAGCTTCGTGAAGTCGAGGCGCTGTGCGAATGCGGCCGACGTGGCGTCGCAGATCGTAAGGCCTCGCCGGCCGGCAGGGATGAAGTCGCCGTTCGGCACGCGAACACCCGAAGTGGTGCCGTTCCAGGTGAACACGACATCGCGGTCAAAGTCGATCTTTCCGAGGTCAGGCAGTTCGCCGTAAGGCGCTTCCAGCACCCGGACATCCGCGAGCCTCAGCTGCTTGAGGACGTCCGAGACCCAACCTGAGCCGAAGGACTCCCAGGCGACCATGTCGACACCGCGTTCGCCGAGCAACGACCAGAGCGCCATTTCCACGGCCCCGGTGTCGGACGCCGGCACGACGCCTATTCGATAGCCGGCCGGAACTTGCAGCACTTCGCGTGTAAGGGCTATCGCCTGTTCGAGCCTGGATTTGCCGATCTTGGAGCGATGGGAACGGCCGAGCGCGGCATTGGCCAGCGCCTCGGGCGACCAGCCAGGACGCTTTGCGCAGGGACCTGATGAGAAATTGGGATTTTGCGGACGCAGTCCGGGCGGGGGAAGAGTCGTCATCGTGGTTCTATCCTTCCAGATAGCAAGCCCCTCGTTGGGGAGGGGTGGCCCACGAATGGCGTTAGGCGTTCAGCAGCGAGGCGTCAAGGGAAATTGTTCTTGTTGCGGTTGTAACGCTAGCGGTAGCGCTGACGGAATCAGCGCTGCCGCTCTATCTCCTTGTTGGAGCATTGGACTAGACCCGCCGGCCTGCCACGTTTGTTCCCCATTACCAAAGGTCGAAGCGGAGCCCGGCCCTGACCTGGTGAAATTCCAGACCCTCGTCGAAGGACAGGCCGGCGGGAGTTACTTCGACAAATTGGGTGTCAGGCGAAGCCGTGTAGAGGTAGCCGAGATCGATGGACCAGTTCGTGGCAACCTGGTAGGCGATGCCCGCGCCAAGGGAATAAGCGAATTCATATTGATCGTCATCGGTATCGACGATGCCGATTCCGGGGAGGTCCATGTCGACCGTATTGTGGGTGAAAAGCCCACCAAAGCCCGCGCCGACGTAAGGAGTAAACCCGGAAAACGTGCCCAAATCGACATAGGCAGTCGCCATGCCGCTCCACGATTCCAACTCCAACCTCGCGAAGTCCACACCATTGTCGAATGTCAAACTGTCGCTTGAGAGGAATGACAGGTTCAGGTCGCCGCGAAGATAGTCGGTGAAATGGTAACCGACGCCGCCGCCGCCGCCAAAACGGACGCGGCTGACGTCGATGTCCGGTATGCCGGAAAAGTCGGCCTCGGTACGATCGAAACTATAAGCAATGTCGCCTCTCAGATACCAGCCGGAGCCTATCTCCACAGGAACCTCCGGCGCCTCATCGATAACGATCGGCGGTTCATAGTCCGCTGCGCGCGCGTGCATCGAAAGAAAAAGCCCTGCGGCCAGTGCCGGCAGGACCAAACGCAAATGTAAATTCATGACCCGAATCCCCCGCAAATTCGGCTGACCAGCAGTGTCAGGCAGCCCCCAGTTTCGAGTGCATTGTTAACCATAGTGGTTAAGCCACCGTTAAGGATGACGGAAGTTTTTTTGCCGTAGGCCGCAAAACGTGGAAACGCAGTAGGACTCTTAACAAAAAAGAAAATATATATACAGCATAGATGAAATATATAACCCTTGCGTTGTATTGAATATTTCTTATATAAATTCGTACCGTACTTTCCTCATGCCAACGCCATCGACATTCTTCTTTAAACAACCATTCGGATTGCGGGCTATGGCCGGGTTGACCTGCAGCCCGGGTCTCATGGATTTCGGAGCGGCATTGTCAATTTCGATGAAACTGCGGAAGTGCGATCCCTATCGGCAGGCCGCGGAACGATGATACCGGCCGAAGCGGCCGTGAATTCCGCACGCGCGCCCATGATGGCCCAATTCGCAAATCTGAACATGCCTGCCGCCCCTGAAATTACGACGCACCCGCGGGCACCATCGCTAAAGCGGCGGACGCTCTTACGGAGTCAGCGATGCCGCTCTATCTTCTTGTTTGAGCATCGGATTTTTCCCGAAACCGGTTCCCACTTTCGGGTCCGATGCTCTAACCCCGGTCCAGACAATGGAGCAGGAAGGTTAAGCGGTGCTTAACCCTGTTTCTTAACCGCGCTTGATTTCCGGCAAGAGGGAAGTGTCGCGGGCTGCGCCCTCCGATGCTCTAACGCGTCGGCACCGGGTGCTCGCCCCGATAGTCGTAAAAACCGCGACCCGTCTTGCGGCCGAGCCAGCCAGCCTCGACATACTTCACGAGCAGCGGGCACGGGCGGTACTTGGAATCGGACAGCCCCTCATGCAGCACCTGCATGATCGACAGGCAGGTGTCGAGGCCGATGAAGTCGGCAAGCTGCAGCGGGCCCATCGGATGGTTGGCGCCGAGCCGCATCGCCGTGTCGATCGAATCGACCGATCCAACGCCTTCATAAAGCGTGTAGATCGCCTCGTTGATCATGGGCAGCAGGATGCGGTTGACGATGAAAGCCGGGAAGTCCTCAGCGACCGTCACGGTTTTGTCGAGCCTCTGGGCAAATGCCTTGGCGGCCTCGAATGTCTGGTCGTCAGTGGCGATGCCGCGCACCAGCTCGACCAGCTTCATGACCGGCACCGGGTTCATGAAGTGAATGCCGATGAAGCGTTCCGGCCGGTCGGTCTGCGCGGCGAGCCGGGTGATCGAGATCGACGACGTGTTGGTCGCCAGAATAGCCGTGGGATTGAGAACAGGGCAAAGCTGCGCATAGATCTTGCGCTTGACGGTCTCGTCCTCGGTCGCAGCCTCCATGACTAGGTCGGCGCCCGCGAGACTTTCGATCGACGGCGCGGCGGCGATCCGGGCAATCGCGGCCTGGCGATCTCTTTCCTCGATCTTGCCGTGGCTTACCGAACGCGCAAGGTTGCCGCTCACCGTGGCCAGGCCGTTCTCTATGCGCTCGCCCGATATGTCGTAAAGCAGCACTTTGTAACCGGCCAGGGCCGCGACATGGGCTATCCCGCTGCCCATCTGCCCGGCGCCCACGATGCCAATGGTTTCGATCTTTAGGGCCATCACACGGATCCCGTCCCGGGCGTTACGCGCCCAACTTTGTTGCAGTGCAACTTAAAATGGCCGGGGTAGCTTCGTCTACCCCGGCCATCGAATTTTGCGCATCGCGTGTCAGAAAAGTCAAAGCGCCTTTTCAAGCTCCGGAAGAACGACAAACAGATCGCCAACAATGCCGTAGTCCGCCACCTGGAATATCGGCGCTTCCTCGTCCTTGTTGATTGCGACGATGACCTTCGAATCCTTCATGCCCGCAAGGTGCTGGATGGCTCCCGAGATGCCGCAGGCGATGTATAGATCAGGCGCCACGACCTTGCCGGTCTGGCCCACCTGCCAGTCATTGGGGGCATAGCCGGCATCGACCGCCGCGCGGGAGGCGCCGACCGCCGCGCCGAGCTTGTCGGCGACCGGCAGGATGACCTCGTGGAACTTTTCGGAGGAGCCGAGCGCGCGGCCGCCGGATATAATGATCCTCGCCGATGTAAGCTCCGGCCGGTCGCTTTCGGAAAGCCGGTTCTCCACGAAGACCGAAAGGCCGGGATTGGCTGCCGCGCCAACAGTCTCGACGGCAGCCGAGCCGCCTTCCGGTGCGGCCTGGAAAGAGGCCGTGCGGACGGTAACCACCTTCTTGGCGTCGGACGCCTGCACGGTCTGGATGGCGTTGCCTGCATAGATCGGCCGCTTGAATGTATCGGGTGCGATCACATCGATGATCTCCGAAACCTGCATCACATCGAGGAGCGCGGCCACGCGGGGCATCACGTTCTTGCCCATCGTGGTGGCCGCCGCAATCAGCGTGTCGTAGCCGCCGGCCAGCGAAACCACCAGCGCCGCCATCGGCTCGGCGAGGCGCTCGGCCAGTTCGTCGGCTTCCGCAAGCAGAACCTTTCGCACCCCCTTCAGTCTGGCCGCGGCTTCCGCGGCAGCCTTGGCGCCCTTGCCGGCGACCAGGATGTCCACGTCGGAGCCGATCTTGAGCGCAGCGGCCAGAGCCTTGGCGGTCTGGTCGGAGAGGTGGTCGTTGCCATGTTCGGCAATCAGAAGAATAGCCATATCCCTGTCCCTTTCCCGCTCGCTTAAAGCACGCCGGCTTCGTTCTTCAGCTTGTCGATCAGCTCGGCAACGCTCTTGACCTTGACGCCGGCCTTGCGCCCACCGGGCTCCTCGGTCTTGACAACCTTCAGCCTGGGCTTCACGTCCGCGCCATAGTCTGCCGGGCTCTTCTCGTCGAGCGGCTTCTTTTTGGCCTTCATGATGTTGGGCAGCGACGCGTAGCGCGGCTGGTTCAGGCGCAAATCCGTGGTGACGATCGCCGGCATCTTCAGCTCAACCGTCTGCAGGCCGCCGTCAACCTCGCGGGTAACCTTCGCCTTGTCGCCAGCGATCTCGACCTTCGATGCGAAGGTTCCCTGGCTCCAACCCAGCAGCGCGGCCAGCATCTGGCCGGTCTGGTTGGCGTCATCATCGATCGCTTGCTTGCCAAGGATCACGAGCCCCGGCTTCTCGGCCTCCACAACGCCTTTCAGCACCTTAGCGACGCCGAGTGGTTCGGTCTGCTCGTCGGTTTTAACAAGGATCGCGCGGTCAGCACCCATGGCGAGCGCGGTCCTCAACGTTTCCTGCGCCTGTGCCGGGCCGATCGACACCACGACGATCTCTTCCACCTTGCCCGCTTCTTTCAGGCGGATCGCTTCTTCGACCGCGATCTCGTCGAAAGGGTTCATCGACATCTTCACATTGGCAAGTTCGACCCCCGAGCCATCCGCCTTGACGCGGATCTTCACGTTGAAGTCGACCACCCTTTTGACAGGAACCAACACTTTCATCGAGTTTTTCACCTCTCTGACGGAATCTTTGCGGGCGCTATATCAGCGCGAAGGATGCCGGGCTTGCCGATTGCCGACATGCCGGGCAGGTAAACAGTCGTTTCCATGCGCATCCGCTACCTGCGCCGGCCCCGAAAATGCGCCGGACCGTAGTGACGGGGCAGGTGAACGTCAATATCCGCAGGCAAGTCAAATCGGTTGAATCATTGCCGTCCCCAACGCGCCGCCGGCTGCTTCCCGGCAGGCTCGACCGCGCTCGGCTGTTCGACGCCGACCGATCGAGGCGTGACGATCTCGCGATCGAACACGGGAACATCGCGCCGCCTGAGCACGAGCACCAGCACGGCGCCTGCCACGATGCCGCCGATATGACAGGCCCAGGATATCTGCTGTTCACCGCCGCCGGCGAACATGAGGAACTGGAACAGTATCCAGAGCACGAGCAAAACGTAGGCGGGGACGCGGAGCGGGATGCGGCCGAAGGCGAGCACCCAGATCTTCACGCGCGGATGCAAGATCAGATAGGCGGAAACAGTACCGGCAATGGCGCCCGACGCTCCAATCAGCGGCATCTGGGAATCCGGAGCTACAAACCCATGCACCAACGCTCCGGCGATCGCGCAAAGAAGGTAGAACACCAGATAGCGGAAATGACCGAGCGCATCTTCGACATTGTCGCCGAACACCCAGAGGAACAACATGTTGCCGCCGAGGTGGAAAATGTCGCTGTGCAGGAACGCATAGGTGACGTAGGTGAAGTCTTCCGGGACCAGTACATATTCGGGGGGCAACTCCACGGTGTCGTATACGACCGAAGGAATGTAGCCGAGGCCCATCATGGTGGCTTCGCTGAAATGCTGCGTGCCGAGCGTCGTGGAAAGGAACACGATCACGTTGGCGGCGATCAGCCCGAATGTCACATATTGCAGCTTTATATGCTTCAGGCTGTTGGCGTCGTGGAGCGGAATGAACATCCGATTTTAGCGGTTCTCGCCGGGGATCCATAGCACGTCGGCATTTCCGTTGTCATTGACCGCGCGGGCGGCCACGAACAGGAAATCCGACAAGCGGTTCATGTATTTCAAGGCTTCCCGGTTGACATGTTCCGCGGGATCTTCCGCGAGTTCCACCATGATCCGCTCGGCGCGACGGGCAACGGTGCGTGCGAGATGCAGCGCCGCTGCCGCAGGAGAGCCTCCCGGCAGGATAAAGGAGCGAAGCGGCTGCAGGTTCCCGTTCAACCGATCGATGTCGGCTTCAAGTCGCGCGACCTGGGACGCGACGATGCGAAGCGGTTCATGGGCAAGCTTGCGGCCCGTATCGGGCGTCGACAAATCGGCGCCGAGGTCGAAGAGATCATTCTGGATCCGGCCGAGCATGTCGTCGATCCCGGGATGCATCGCGCCCGTCGAGACGCGCGCCATGCCGATGCAGGAATTGGCCTCGTCGACCGTTCCGTAGGCATCCACTCTCAAGTCGGATTTCGGCCGCCGCTCGCCATTGGCCAATCCGGTCGTGCCGTCGTCGCCAGTCCGTGTGTAGATCTTGTTGAGCCTGACCATCCTTGAGCTCCGGAACATTCAGCCGCGGTTGAAATAAACAGCCAGCAGGAGCAGCACGACGGCGATGAACTGCAGAAGGACCCGAGCCTGCATCAGCTTGTTCGACGTGTTGCCGGAGCCGCCGCGCATCATGTTCGCAAAGCCCCTGACAAGCACGACCACGACGCCGACCATGACAAGAATGGCGAAAATATTAAAAACAGTTGCCATTTGTCCTTCCCGCCTGTCTGACGGTTCGAGGCGTCGGTTATGCTTGCCATTTGCAGAAATCCCTTCCCATATTCGCGGCACGGAAACAATCGGAAGGAGACAATGTGCGCAGGATCGTTGCGACGCGCCGCGTGCTGGCGGACGCGCTCGGCCATTTCAATGACGATGATGGCTGGTCGATGGCAAGCCATCTGGCGATCAGCGCCCTCATGGCGCTCTTTCCGTTTCTGATCTTCGCAACGACGCTCGCCAGCTTCCTTGGCGCCGAAGCCTTTGCCGATACTGCCGTCCACCTCGTCTTCGACACGTGGCCCGATCAGATCGCAGAGCCTATCGCGCGGGAGGTGGTCAATGTCCTGACCGTGCAGCGCGGCGACCTTCTTACCTTTGGCGTATTACTCGCCGCGTTCTTTGCGTCGAACGGAATCGAAGCACTGAGGACTTCGCTCAACCGCGCCTATCGCGTCGTCGAAACGCGTTCGCTGATTTGGCGCCGCCTTCAAAGTCTCGCCTTCGTGCTGATCGCAACGATTGGCTTCGTGGCGATCAGCGTGCTGCTCGTGTTTACTCCCTTGCTCGCGCGCCTGGCCAAGGCACAGTTCGACTGGATCGATCCTTATATGGGCACGTTCACGCTTTGGCGCTTCGTGATCGCCTCGACGGTCATTGTGCTAGGGCTCGTTGCGGTACATTTCTGGCTGCCCGCCGGCCATCGGCGATTCCTCGACATCGTGCCGGGCATCATCTTCACCCTCATTGGCTGGCTCGCGGGCTCGACGCTGTTTGCCGCCTATATCGACCGGTTTTCGTCCTATGTGACGACTTACGCCGGTTTGGCATCGATCATGGTTGCGGTCGTGTTCCTCTACATCGTTTCGCTGATTTTCATTCTTGGCGGCGAGTTCAATGCGGCGATCAGGCGCTATCTGGACGCGCGCGCCCGCGTTGGCGGCTGAGTGGTCGCAATGCCGACGCCGAGCGTTGTCAGCGCCATGCCGCAGATCTGGACGAACGACAGGTCTTCGCCGAACAGAAGCCAGGCCATGACGGCGGTGACAGCCGGCACCAAATAAAACAGCGACGCCACTTTCGAAATCTCACCCTCCCGGATGAGATGCATAAGCAGAAAGATGGCGCCGATCGAAAGTACGAGCACCAGCCACGCCATCGCGAAGATCAATTCGCCATTGATCGTCACCGACCGCGTTTCGAAAGCAAGCGAGGCCGCAGCCATCAGGAGAGCGCCGCCAAGGTACTGATAGAGTGTTCCGGTAACCAGGTCCGTTCCGGAGCCGAATCGCTTCTGCCAGATTGTGCCGGCGCTCATTGCAACGACGGCGGTCACCGAAGCCGCCAGCGTCGCCGCCGTGATGCCGCTTCCGAGCGATCCGAACTTCGGCGACAGCACCATGACCACTCCCGCAAAGCCGATCACCAGCCCCGCCCAATGACGCGGCAGGATATTTTCGCCAAGAAGCGTGCCCGCGATGACTGCCGTTATCAGCGGCTGCAGCCCGACGATCAGGGCGGAAATGCCGGCCGGCATGCCGTTGTGGATCGCCCAGAAAACGCCGCCAAGATAGACGCCATGCATCAACGCGCCGGCAACCATTGCCTTGAGGCGTCCGGTTGGATTCGGCCGGCGTCGTCGGCGAAAGGCCAGAATCAGCGCCAGCACGCCGAAAGCCAGGATGAATCGGGCCGCCAGAAAGGTGAACGGCTCCGCCCAGGGCATGGCATAGCGCGCGCCGATGAAGCCGGTTGCCCAGAGCACGACAAATGACGAAGGAATAAGGCGCGCTGATCTTGCCATGAAAGGAGTGCCGGGGCTGGGCATGAACGGGATCGCTCTAATGCAGTACATTCCAATAAGCAAACCGCAACGAATAGACCCTAGACTTGAGTGTGTTGAAGCGGAGGTAGACAAAATTGGGTTGGCGTGCCGCGCGCCCCAATGCATGTCGCCCAAAAGTGTCCAGCGGTTTGAGATAACGACATGCACAAAAACAATAGCCTAAAGCGCGTCGCATGAATCCGTTTCGCCGCGATGCGCTTTAGGGTCGCGTGGCGCTGGAGGAAAGGGCCAGACATGCTGTGGAACATGGATCCGGCCTGGCTGATGATGGCAGTCGCCTTCGTAACCGTGCTCTCGTTTTTCTTCGGTTCGATCATGGATGCCATCATGCTTGACGACGGCTTCGGACCGGTCGGCAACATGGCGGTGATCACGGTCGGGTTCTTTGCGACGATATTTCTCTTGAACTGCAAGGGCATCGTAATGCCCAACCTGACCTTCGCCATGGCGACGGGGCTAGGCGGCGCATTTATCATACTGGCGGTCTTGGCGATGCTGAAAGCCGGGCTCGCGAGATTTTAGAGCGACGGATGCTCTGATGATATCGATGTATCAGAGCTGTTGCTCTATCTCATTGTTCGAGCACCGGATTTTCACGATACCGATGCTCACTTTCGGTTCTGCTCACATCTAGTGCGCTTCCGCCTCGATGGTCCGCAGTGACTGCGCCTGCCGCTTGGCTGCCGCCTTCACGGCGTCCTGGACCTTCTCGAAGGCGCGGACCTCGATCTGGCGCACGCGCTCGCGGCTGATGTCGAACTCGGAAGACAGTTCCTCGAGCGTCATGGGCTCTTCCGCAAGGCGCCGTGCTTCGAAAATGCGGCGCTCGCGGTCATTCAGCACCGACATGGCGCCGGCGAGCATGGCTCGGCGGTTTTCCAGTTCGTCCTGCTCTATGAGCATTTCTTCCTGGCTGTCATGGTCGTCGACCAGCCAATCCTGCCACTCGCCGGATTCGCCTTCGGTTGCGCGGATCGGCGCGTTGAGCGATGCGTCGCCGGACAGGCGCCGGTTCATCGAAACAACCTCTTCCTCGCTGACATTCAGCCTGGTGGCGATTTCGGTGATCTGTTCGGGCTTGAGGTCGCCATCATCGAGTGCCTGTATCTTTCCCTTGACCTTGCGAAGATTGAAAAACAGGCGCTTCTGGTTCGCCGTAGTGCCCATCTTGACGAGGCTCCACGAGCGAAGGATGTATTCCTGGATCGACGCCTTGATCCACCACATGGCATAAGTTGCCAGGCGGAAGCCGCGTTCCGGCTCGAATTTCTTGACTGCCTGCATGAGGCCCACATTGCCTTCGGAGATGACTTCACCGATTGGCAGTCCATATCCACGGTAGCCCATGGCGATCTTCGCCACGAGGCGCAAATGGCTGGTCACGAGCTTGTGCGCCGCACCGGTGTCCTGATGCTCCTGGTACCGCTTGGCGAGCATATACTCTTCCTGCGGCTGCAACATCGGAAAGCGGCGGATTTCCTCCAGATAGCGGCTGAGGCCGCCTTCTCCGGAAACGATACTTGGCAGTGTCTGGGCCATAAAGCACCCTCCCTCTGGCGATAAATTTTGCCCCCTGAAAGAGGCGGGCATGAGACGCGGCCAGCACTGTAGCTGCGCCGCGAAACCTTTTTATATAGGAACAAATCAGGAAAATACAGCCAATTGTTCAAACCGGAACAGTCCGTCACATAAAAGTGAACTGTCCAAGTCAGGTTTTCCGGTCCGCCCGATCCCTACGCGACTGCGACAGTTCTACAGCGCGCGAAAGCCGTCGATGAGCTCAGCCATGTCCGCAGGCATCGGCGCCTCGAACCGCATCATCATTTGGGTTCCGGGATGCCGGAAGGCAAGCAGCCGCGCATGCAGAGCCTGGCGGGGAAACGCATTGACGCGATCCCGGAGAAGCACCGGCAACCGGTTGGCCTTCGTGCGGAGCGCCTTGCCGTAGTCCGGGTCACCGATGACCGGATGGCCGACATGGGCCATATGCACTCGGATTTGATGGGTTCGGCCGGTTTCGAGCCGGCATTCGACCAGCGAAGCCTGGGCTACCTCTGCGCGGCCTTCGCCGAACCGCTCGAGCACAGTGAAACGGGTAACCGCGCGGCGCGCGTCGTCGCGGGTTCCAGGCACCACAGCGCGGCGCACACGGTCGGCCGCACGGCCGAGCGGCGCGTCGATTGTGCCCATCATGCGTACGGGAATTCCCCAGACCAGCGCCACATAGGCGCGTTCGAGGCCGCCGGTTGCCCCGTGATCGGCGAAGGCCTCCGACAATGCGCGATGTGCTGGGTCGGTCTTGGCGATGACCATGACGCCGCTCGTTTCCTTGTCCAGCCGATGGACGATGCCCGGCCGCCGCACGCCGCCGATACCCGAGAGGCTGTTGCCGCAATGGTAAACAAGCGCGTTGACCAGCGTGCCTGTCCAGTTTCCGGATCCCGGATGCACTACGAGACCCGCCGGCTTATTGATGACGATCAGATCACCATCCTCGTGAAGAACGTCGAGCGGGATATTTTCGCCTTGCGGTTCCGCAGGCTCAAGCGCCGGGAGTTCCAGCGTGACGCGGTCGCCCGCGACCATCTTGCGTTTCGCTTCCGAAACGACATTCCCGCCGATCCGGACGACCCCCTGGCGGATCAGCGTCTGCACTCGATTGCGCGAATAGTCCGATCCCAGGGCCGCTGCAAGCCACTGGTCCAGCCGTGCGCCTGCCGCTTCCGATCCGGCATCCAGCACTTTCAATCCTTCAATTGCTTCGCTATCAGGGGCGCTCATTCACTTCCCAACGGAAAACCTCATCCATGGTACGCCCGGCAGACGATGACACCGAGGAACAGCCGCTCGATCCGGCCCTCGAGCGCGTGCGCCGCAAGCTGGTGCGGTTCGTAGCCATCAATCTCAGCCTGTTGCTAGCCGCCCTTATGGCGGTGGTCGGAGCGCTTGTCTACAAGAGCGGTCGATCCGAAACGCAAGAGCCCGCCGCGTCGGCCGTGCCTTCGCCCTTACAGGACGGTATCATCGCCGGCGACATCGTGTTGCCTGCCGGAGCAAAGGTGCTGTCGCACAGCCTTTCGGGGAACCAGCTGGCGCTGGACGCCGAGCTGGCCGACGGCAGCCGGGCGATCTTCCTCTACGATATTGCGGGAAATCGGGTCATCGGCCGCTTTGCGGTGAAGGCCAAATGAGCGTTACTGGAGCTATGCCCCTGAATCGGGCTACCGGCGGACGCTTTGACGGAATCACGAAATCAGATGGAATTGGTGCTGTCGCTCTATCTCTTTGTTTGAGCATCGAATTTTCCCAGAAACCAGTTCCGACTTTCGGGTTCGATGCTCCAGCGGCTTGCCCCGACCCGGCTCCGCTTCTCCCCTGAGCCAGCCTGCGAATTGCGATTGCGTTTTCGGGAAGGCTCGCCTATATGGCTCAAAGTCTCCGCGCCCATCGTCTAGCGGTCAGGACGGCGCCCTCTCACGGCGCAAACAGGGGTTCGATTCCCCTTGGGCGTACCACCGGATTCTGGTTGCTTTGCCTTTTCAATGTGTTGCGGCGGATCATGTCCAACCTGAACGGCTGTCCCGCTTCCGCCGTCGTGCTGATCGAGGCCGCACCCCGCGTACTTGCCGGCTTTGCATTCAACGGTCGCAGTGTATCATCGGAAAGTTATGCCGTTATTGGAATTCCAAGAGCTACATGTTCCATCGCAGGCTCGCGGTATGAACCGGCGCGTCCCAGTATCCCAGGCTGCGGTCGTCAAGCATTGACAGCGTCATCGAACACCCGGCCATGTCAAGTGATGTGACAAAGGAGCCAACCAGCGAACGCACGACCGTAACCCCGAGCTTTTCAAATATCTTCCGCGCGCTATTGTACATCAGATAGAGTTCCATTGACGGCGTTCCGCCGAAGCCGTTAACGAAAAGCAGTGCCGTTCCGCGTGCCGAAGCGCCAAGATCGCCGACGATTGCGCCGCAGATTTCCTCGGCAATCGCATCGGCAGTTCTCATCTTGTCGCGCCTGCGTCCGGGTTCTCCGTGAATGCCGACTCCGAACTCCATTTCATCATTGCCAAGCGCGAAAGTGGGTTTGCCGGAGGCCGGGACGGTGCAGGACGTCAGCGCCACCCCCATCGAACGCGTTGCCGCATTGACCCGGTCCCCTAACGCCTTGAGTTCGGCAAGCGGCATGCCTTCTTCCGCGGCTGCGCCCACAACCTTTTCTACGATCAGCGTGCCGGCAACGCCCCGGCGACCGGTGGTGTATAGCGAATCCTCGACTGCCACGTCGTCATTCGTGACCACCTGCAAGATGCCGCCCGACATTTCGGCCGCCATGTCGAAGTTCATCACATCGCCCTCGTAATTCTTGACGATGAAAAGGCAGCCTGCGCCTGTATCCACTGCGGTCGCGGCCGCCGACATCTGGTCGGGCGTCGGCGAGGTGAAAACCTGGCCGGGACAGGCAGCATCCAGCATGCCGTGGCCGACAAGCCCGGCATGAAGCGGCTCATGACCCGAGCCTCCGCCCGAGATCAACGCTACCTTGCCAGGCTTCAGCACTTTGCGGCGGACGTATTTGTGGCCATCGCCAAGAACGAGGATCTCGGAATGAGCAGCGACGAAACCGTCAAGACTTTCCGTCAGGATCGTTTCAACCGAGTTCATGAATTTTTTCATCTGTTTTCCTCCCCGGCGCCTCAGTCGCCTTTCGCCGCGATGCCCGCTATCCTGTGCACGAATTCGGTGATCGCCCTGTCGAGGGCTGCATTGCGTTTGTCGTCGCCAAGGTCGGGCACAGTGAGGGACAAATGCCGCGCCCTCTTCATCCCTGCTGTGGCTGTCTCCTTGCCCGGATGGGCGGCATAGTAGGCGGAGAGGAAGCTGTCGCGCTCGGCGGGACTGAAATGGCAGACTGAGAAGATTCCCGGCAGGTGCCGCACCGGAATGGGCGTCGAATAGGCCGGACTTGTTATCTGCGTGATGAAACTCCTGTGCTTCCCAAGCGCGTCGGCGAGACGCTGGCGCGTACCGGACGGGCGCTGATCAATTACGGCGGAGAGGATCGCCTTGTAGGCCCTGATCGCGTTGGCCGTACCGTCGGAAACTTGCTTGTCGCGTCCGTGCATGGTGAGCTAGACCGAAACGTCAGCGATGGCTGCCTTGCCTGCGGCAACCTGGGCTGGGGCCATGGAAAGATCGCGAAGCCCCGCCCTCAAGAGATCAGGTATGGCAGCAGGATTACCGCCGGCGTCGCCGCAAAGACTCACCGGGATGCCCTGCTCGTGGCCGTACGTCACGATCTGTCCGATGAGGCGCAACACCGAGGGATTTGTGACGTCGTTCAGCCTGGCAACGGTTCCGTTGTCACGGGCGGCGGCCATTACGTACTGCGTAAGATCGTTTGAGCCGATCGAGAAGAAGGCCACATCTGAAAAAAGCTCGGGCGCGATGGCGACCGACGGAACCTCTACCATGATCCCGAGCGGTGGGTTCTTGTGATCGACGCCCTCCGCGGCAAGTCTCGCTGCTTCCTCGGCGAACAGCGCCGCGGCTTGGTGATACTCATCCGGTACTGAGACCATCGGAAACATCACCTTGAGAGCGCCGTGCACGGCCGCCCTCAGCAGTGCCCTGATCTGGATACGGAAGATTTCGGGCCGCGCCAATGAAAGCCTGATTCCGCGTTGGCCCAGGAATGGATTGCTTTCCTCCACGGTGAAGCCTGGAACCGGCTTGTCGCCTCCCGCGTCGACCGTACGTATGGTGACAGGCTTCCCGCCCGCCCATTCGAGCACTTTCCTGTAGGCGCGATACTGCGTCTCCTCATCAGGCAGACCGGTTTTCCCGCCGAACAGGAACTCGGTCCGCATCAGCCCCACGCCATCGCAATTGGCGATATCGAACGCCTCCGTTTCAACAGGATCGGCGACGTTTACCCGCACGCGTACAGGCGTTCCATCCTTCGTCACAGCCGGCCTGGTGAGAAAACTTTGCGCCTGGTCGCGGCGGGCGGAAAAGGCGGCCCGATTGCGCCGGAAGCGTGACAGATCGACCTCTGATGGCGCGAACACGATCTCTCCGTGCTCGGCGTCGAGCAGGGCGAAGCCAGAGGGGACGCTTGCCGGCGCGCCCAAACCGACCACCATCGGAACGCCCCGTGAGCGAGCGAGCATGGCAACATGACTGGCGGAACTTCCGCCCTTGAGTGCAATGCCGCCGCCGCTCCAGTCTGTCTCGAGGAACCGCGTGGGCGCGATATCGTCGCCATAGAGGATAGCACCGGCCGGCACAGCAATGGCGGCCTCCGACGCCAATTCCCACAAGACCTGATCGCGGATGTCGATGAGGTCGCTGGCCCGTGCCTTGAAATACTCCTCCTGTGAATTCACGTAGCCTGCAATCTCCGCGTCAAGCGCGGCGCGCCAGGCGGCATCGGCCGTTACACCTTCGCCGATCGACAGCAGGGCCGGTGCGGTGAGTGCTTCGTCCTCGATCATCGCAAACTGGAACTCCAGAACTTCCCGCGCCTCGCCGGACAGATCGGCGATCAGGCGGCCAAGCCGCAGGGTGGCAGCGGCGAGTGCCTCCCTCAGCGCCTCCGCCTCAGCCCGGGGCGAGTCCTTCGCGGCATAGCGTGAAGACGGCCTGTCGAGATCGAACCACGGTCCTTCTGCGTAACCTGCCGACGCCGGAATGCCGGTCAGCTCAAGCGGTTCGGACATTCGCTTCGTCCTCACGCAAATCACCCGCTTCATGCTCGTCGAAGCCGCGCTCCACGAGCTCCACCAGCGCCCTTATTGCCTCGGAGGCTTCGTCGCCGGTCGCGCGCAGATAAAGCATTGTTCCCTTGGGCGCCTTGGCCGCCATGACTTTCACGATGCTCTTTGCGTCAAACCAGGGACCATCCCCCGACAGGGCCACCTCGACGCGCGCGGCAAAGGTCTTTGCGAGCTTGGTGAATTTGACCGACGGCCGCGCGTGAAGGCCCACTTCGTGGGTGATCAAGACCTTGGCTTCGGCTGTCCTGGACATCTGGATTCCCTGCTGATGCCTTGCTTCGTTACGCCGGTGACAATTCGTGTGCAGTCGCTACCACCTCGCGCAGCGATGCACCACCGGATGCTTCCGTGGCCGCCATCACAGCGCCCTCGACGATCGGCGCATTGCAAACCACGATGCGGTGTGATCGCGGCTCTCCAATGATCTCAATCGCCATTTCGCTGTTCGTCTCGGCCCCACCCAGATCGACAAGCACGGCCACCCCGGCATCGGACCAGGCTTGTTCGATCGCTTCAACGATTGCCCCGACCGACGTCCCTAGTCCGCCCTCGGGATTGCCGCCGCACCAGGCAAGCGGCACCTCCGAGCCCACCATCTGGCGCACCATGTCAGCCGTGCCTTGGGCTACCAGCGGCGAATGCGAAACGATGACGATCCCGACATTCGTCATGCGGCTCTCCCAAGCGTTTCAGCCACGGCGCGGATCAAGAGCGCCGACGAACGCGCGCCCGGGTCCATATGCCCGATCGAGCGGTCGCCAAGAAAAGACGCTCGGCCGCGGATTGCCTTCATCGGCACAGTGGCTTCCGCCGCCCTGTCTGCCTTCGCGACAATCTCGCTTGACGATGCACCTGCCAGAAGCGCTGAGCTTACTGGATAAAGCACATCCAGCATGGTCTTCTGGCCCGCCTGCGATTTGCCTCGCGCTGCGACCGCGTCAACAGCCTTGCCGAATGCGGCTTCGAGATCGCCTGGGCTCGCCGGGTCGGGCAGTTCCTTGCCCATCGCCATGAAAAAGGTGCCGTAAAGCGGGCCCGACGCGCCGCCGACCGTCATCACCAGTTTCGTTCCGATAGCCCTCAGCGCATCCGGTAGACGCTGCGCGGCCAATGCGGGCAGCTCGGCGCGCACGGCCTCGAAGCCGCGCTTCATATTCGTGCCATGGTCGCCGTCGCCGATTGCCCGGTCAAGTTCGGTAAGTTCGTCCGCGTGAGCCGCTATCGTATCGGCCATGGTTTCGATCAACCTGCCGAGGTCCATACGTTCCAGGGCGTGCGATCCTGTCATGACCGTCCAATCCTGTCGCCTTCGCCATCGAAATAGAGAGGCGATTTGTATCGAATTGTAACAGCGTCGCCTTTCCTAAACGGCGTGTCCGTGTCGACCAGAGTGACAAGCTTCGTGTCCTTGACCGTCACGTGAAGATGGTTCTGGTCCCCCAGATGCTCGACCCAGTCAACAACCCCGTCGGCATGACCGTTCGGTGCCTTCGCGATGGTCAGGTGTTCGGTGCGCGCGCCGATCGTCTTTGTTCCGAGCGGCGCGGCCGCGTCTGGAAGCAGCTTTGCCGGTAGCAGGTTGATCCGTGGCTGGCCGAGCCGGGCTGCGACGTGCACATTGGCAGGCTCGGCATAGATGACCCGAGGCGAGCCGATCTGAACCAGCTCACCCTCTGACAGGATGCCGATCCGGTCGGCCATGGTCATCGCCTCGATCTGGTCGTGCGTGACATAAAGGATGGTCGCCCCTAGCTCGACCTGGATGCGCTTCAGCTCCAGCCTGAGCTCTGCCCGGAGCTTGGCATCGAGTGAGGACAGCGGCTCGTCCATCAGGAACACGGCCGGCTTTCGCACCAGCGCACGGCCGATCGCTACGCGCTGCATTTCGCCGCCGGAAAGCCTGGTAGCGCGACTGCCGAGCTTGTGGTCGATCCTAACCAGCCGCGCAACGTCGTCCACTCTGCGGCGGATATGATCCTCTGGCATTTTGCGTGCCGGGGAGCGCAGCGGAAAGGCGAGATTTTCGTATACTGAGAGATGCGGATAAAGCGAATACTGCTGAAAGACGAAGGCGATGTCGCGCGCTGCGGGCTCAAGCTTCGTCACGTCACGGCCGGCGATCTCGATTGTGCCGGTATCGGGCCGCTCCAATCCGGCAATCAGCCTGAGCGTTGTCGTCTTGCCCGCCCCGGTGGGCCCGAGCAGCACGACGAACTCGGCATTGGCGATGCTCAAATCGAGACTGTTCACCGCCGGCGTTTCGCCAAAGCTCTTGGTGACGCCTTTCAGCGCGACGTTAGCCACGGTGGCCTCCGCTGTGCATGGTCGTGCCGATTGCGCGTCCGGACTCCTGGTCGAAGATGGACAGCCGCGCTGAGTTGAACGATAGGCCGACAGGTTCTCCGATCGCCAGCGACCGATCTGCCGGCACGCGCGCCTTGATAAGGCCTTCCGCGGTTTCCACCGCCACGATCTGCGTCGTGCCGAGATATTCGGTGCCAAATACCGCGCCGCGGAGCTTCGACGCGTCGTCGAACCGGATGTGCTCGGGGCGAACTCCAAGCGAGAGCTCCGATGGTGCTACATCTTCGCGCAACTCGGGCACAGCGATCGAAGCGCCTTGCACCACAATCTCTCTGGCGCCCTTCGCAAGTCCTCCCCGGAACGGCAGGAAATTCATGGGCGGGGAGCCGATGAAGTCTGCCACGAACATCGAAACAGGCCGGTCATAGATCTGTTGCGGCGTGCCGAACTGCTCGATGACGCCGTTGTTCATCACCGCGATCTTGTCCGCCATCGCCATGGCTTCCATCTGATCGTGCGTCACATAGACGGTGGTGGCGTGAATCCGGGTGTGCAGCTCGCGCAGCTCGTGCACCATCAGGTCGCGGAACTCGGTGTCGAGCGTGCCGAGCGGTTCGTCCATAAGGAAGCATTTCGGCCGCCGCACGATGGCCCTGCCAAGTGCGACGCGCTGGCGATCTCCGCCGGCAAGACCCGAGACCGGCTTGTCGAGCAGATGGTCGATCCTCAAGAGCCGCGCAGTCTCCGCCACGCGGGCGCGAATTTCCGCCCTCGGTGTTCCCTGGGCAAGTAGCGGGAAGCCGATGTTCTTCCGGACATTCATATGCGGGTAGAGCGCGAAAAGCTGGAAGACGAACGCGATGTCACGCTCCCGCGCGCGCCGCATGGTGACGTCCTCGCTGCCAAGCATGATGCGGCCGGAGGTAGGCAGCTCCAGTCCAGCGATCATCCTCAGCGTCGTCGTCTTGCCGCAGCCGGATGGTCCCAGCATCACGAAGAACTCGCCGTCTTCGACGACGAAATCCGAATTGAGGACCGCGACGAACGATCCGAACTGCTTTTTCAGTTGCTCCGCTCGGATTTCGGCCACCAGATTACTCCGGGAACTTCGAGACGATGACGAACATTGCGGTCCCCGCGAGCATGGTAACGAAGGACCATGTGTAGAGGGACAGCGCGAAAGGCTGAAACAGCATCAGGAAGCCGATCCCGATAATCGCCGTCGCGACGATTTCGAGAAAGCCACGCCGAAGCCAAAGTTGCCGGTGTGCAGGTCTGGTCGCGGGAGGCTTGCTCATTTCCGCACCGCTCCGAAGGTGATGCCGCGCAGGAGATGCTTCCTGAGCAGGATCGTGAATACGAGGATCGGAACCAGGAAGATCGTGGTACCGGCGGCAACCGCCGGCCAGTCCATGCCCCCTTCGCCGATGATCGTTGGAATGAAAGGTGGCGCTGTCTGCGCTTCGCCGGAAGTGAGCAGCACCGCGAAGGCGTATTCGTTCCAGGCGAAAATCAAACAGAAGATGGCGGTGGCAGCGATTCCCGTCGTGGCCTGAGGCAGGACGACCTTCCGGAAGGCTTGAAGGCGCGTGTACCCGTCGATCATCGCCGCTTCCTCGTATTCGCGCGGTATCTCGTCGATGAATCCCTTCAACAGCCAGACCGCGAGCGACACATTGACGGCCGTATAGAGCAGGATCATCCCAAGGGCGGTGTCGGAAAGCCCGAGTTCGCGATACATGAGGTAGATCGGGATCGCGACCGCGATCGGTGGCATCATGCGCGTCGACAGGATGAAGAAGAGCAGGTCGTCGGCCAGCGGAACCTTGAAGCGCGAGAAACCATAGGCCGCAAGCGTTCCGAGAAAGACTGCAAGGAAAGTCGAACTGAACGCGATGATCATCGAGTTCTGGAACCGAGGCCAATAGTTGGACGGCCCGGCGATGACCATGTTGCGGCTTCGCGTGACCGCGTCGCAGGTCGAGGTCGGCTCCCCGAGGGACCGAATGTACTCGGGCGTTTGGCGCGTGCGAGTCGTAAACAAATTGCAGTAACCCTCGAGACTCGGCGTGAAGACGACCTTCGGCGGATAGCTGATGGAATCCGGCGGCGACTTGAAGGAGGTCATGACGATCCAGACGAGCGGTATCATCGAAACAAGCGCGTAGAGGACGACGACCGCACCGGCCACGCGCTTGCTCGTCTCACTCGGCTCGACAACGGAGTGGGCGGTAGCACTCATCTGTTTTTGACCCGGTTGAGTGCCTTCACGTAGATGTTGGCAAGGCCGAACACGGCCACGAAGAGTATGATGGCGAAGGCGGACGAGAATCCGGTCCGCCACTTCTCGAAGGCTTCACGCTTAAGCGTGATCGAGGCGACCTCGGTGGTCGAGCCCGGCCCGCCGCCTGTCAGCAGGTTCACCATGTCGAACATCTTGAAGTTCTCGATGCCCCGGAAGAGCACGGCCAGCATGATGAACGGCAACGCCAAGGGGAGCGTGATCGACCAGAACTGCCGCCAGTTCGAGGCGCGGTCGACCTCGGCCGCCTCGTAGATATAGTCCGGTATGGCCCGCAGGCCCGCGAGGCAAATAAGCATCACGTAGGGTGTCCACATCCATGTATCGACGATGATGATCGCCCAAGGCGACAGCGACACGGAGCCGAGCATTTCGAAGGAAGACGGCGGTATGCCCGTTAAGAAGGAAACAACATAGTTGAACAGGCCGATTTGCGGCTGGTAGAGGAAGCGCCAGAAATTCCCGACGACAGCGGGCGACAGCATCATGGGGATGAGGATGATGGTCGTCCAGAAGGCATGGCCGCGAAATCGCCGGTCGATCAGATAGGCGAGCGTGAAGCCGATCAGCGTCTCCAGAAGGATGGTCCAGAAGACGAAATGCGCCGTCGTCTGCATGGCGATCCAGATGTCGCTGTCGGTCAGTATGCGTTGATAGTTGCCCAATCCCACATTCACGAGCTCGGCGTTTGGCCGGTTGGCGCGATAGTTGGTGAAAGAAAGCCGTACTGCCCAGATCAAGGGAAAGATGTTGATTGCAAGCAGGAGCAGGATCGTCGGCGCGATGAACAGCCAGGCAACCACCCGGTCGCTCAAGCCGCGAACCTGCCGCGCAAGCGTCTCGGGCGTGGCGCGGGCGGCGGCTGCCGCTCCCCTTTCCAGGATGGATGCGTCGGTCTCGGTCACGACGGATTTTCCGCTGGGCGTTTCGTTCATTGCGAGGCAACTCCGTCCCGCGCCAGACTAGCACGACGCGGGACGGGGCTGGGAGGATCGCGGCTACATCTTGCCGTCGTCCTGGAACACCTCAGTCCAATCGCCGATCAGCTTGTCGAGCGCTTCCTGGGCAGTCCCCTGATCCGCGACGACATAATCATGCAGCCGCTTTTGCATCGACTGCAGCAGTTGCGCGTATGCGGGCTCCTGCCAGAAATCCTTGACCTGGGTCATGGCGACCAGAAAGTCCGCCGCAAAAGGCTGCGAATCCGTGAAAGACGGATCGTTCAGCACGGCCTTGTGGCAGGAATAACCACCCAGCGCCCACCACTTCTTCTGCACTTCTGGTTGGGCAAACCATTTGACGTAGGCCAATGCCCCTTCCATGTTGTCGGTGTTGGCGATAACCGAAATGCCCTGCCCGCCGAGCGTTGAAGCCGCGGTCGTGCCGGGCGGATTGACAAAGAAACCTATTTTGTCGCCGCCGACATTCTCATCCTTGTAAAGACCGGGGAAGAAGGCGAACCAGTTCATCGCGAGCGCCGCCTGTCCTGACTTGAAGGCGTCCAGCGTCTCGGTCATGTAGGCGTCGGTGTAACCGGGCGGAGTGCAGCACTTGTAGAGTTCTTTATATTCTTCAAGACCTTTTACGGCGTCCGCCGAATTGACCACGCCTTCCATGTCGTACTTGCCCGGCGTCTTTTCATAGCCGAATCCGTTTGCGTAGAGCGCCTGCGTCGCCCCCATGGTAATGCCTTCGGAGGCACGCTCAGTAAAGATCGCTGCGCCATAGACCTTCTTGCCGTCGATCTCCTTGCCCTGGAAGAATTTTGCGGTCTCGATCAGCTCAGGCCAGGTCTTCGGCACGGCAAGATCCCGGCCGGTCGCTTTCTTAAATTCCGCCTGGATTTCAGGTTTGGCGAACCAGTCCTTGCGATAAAACCACGCATTGGCATCGCCCATGGCCGGCAGCGCCCAGTAATTCGGTGTGCCCTTCGGCCACGTGGAATAGGCGTAGACAGTCGCGTCGGCAAAGTCGGACATCTTGATGCCCTCTTTGTCGAAAAAATCATTGAGCTTCACGTAGTAGCCGTTCTCCGCCGAGCCACCGAGCCATTGCGAATCCCCGATCATGAGATCGCATAGCTTGCCGCCCGAGTTTAGTTCGTTGAGCATGCGGTCGGTAAAATTCGGCCACGGCACAAATTCAAATTTCATCTGCGTGCCGGATGCAGCGGTGAATTCCTTCGAAAGCTCCACCAGCGCATTCGCAGGATCCCAGGCCGCCCAGCAAAGTGTGAGCTCATCGGCGCTGGCCGCGGTCGAAATGGCAGTAGACGCGAGCAGTGTCGCCGCCAGGCCAAAAGTCGCTCTCGATATGGATTTCATGCTCTCTCCTCCCGTTGCGGACAGCCAGCGATGGCTGTTTCCAAGAATCGGACCTCATCCAGGTCCCGGACACTGCAATTCCAGAGATGCGAGATGTTGAGTATTTTGTTTAATGAGACAGATTTTACTAAACATCGCAAGCGAATTCGCTGCTGCATTGCAGCATCGAAAGCGTGGTCATTCCTGTGGCAGGTTTTGAGCGCGGCCAGAGTAGTCGCCGCATCCTGCTTCCAAATCGACCTCGTGCGCAAAGCTGAATGTAAGGCGTGCCTCGATCGTCACGGCGGTTGTTGAGCGAGATCCCCCGGTTCGCCAAAGGCAAGCCGAGGCGGTAAGCGCCCCGTCACTGGGCGCGGTGCGGGAGAGCCTCATTGATCATCTTGTTCAGGCCACCGCGAAGCCTCTCCAGGTCAAGGTTCTGCTTCAGCGCCTCCCTCCGCTTGATGCCGCGCAGCGTAGATTCCATCACGTTCGCCGGATTGAACGACGGCGGGAACGATAGGGGTGGAACTCCTGGAAAGTCTCCTCGAACTGAAAGACTTCGTCCATCATTCCGTGGGGGTCCGATGCTCCGGAGCAGTCGGTAAGAAAAAGACTGGCAATTGCCGCAGTCGTAGTCGGTAACGCACTGAAACCAAAAGTGTTGCCGAGAAATCGCCGGCCTTTCTCTTTTGCCGGCGAAACTGCCTCAAATCAGCCACGCTCTTCCATTTTGAACGCACTCCGCTAGCTTTTGTAACAGTTCAGTGACAGAAGCATGACGCTTTTTCGTTGGAACTGGAGACTGCGGTGGAGCGAAGCCTTACAGATAGGATGTCGGCAGGGCAGCGGGGACCCGGCGCCGGGCCTGGCTCGCGCCCCGACCGCTTGCCGCGGGCGCTGCGCCTGGCAGGCTCGCTGACCGTCTCGCTTCTCATTTCGGCATCGCTGGTTTTCGCAGTTGAGATCATCGCGCGCGGTTCCCTTGAGGGTGCGCTCACCTTCCTGCGCGAACCGCTCAGGCCCGGCTGGACCACGGTCGCTTTCTTCGCGCTTTTGTTGACCTGTCTCGACGCCCTTCTTGGCCGCGCGCACATGGCGCTGTTGCTGACGGCCC
Source organism: uncultured Alphaproteobacteria bacterium (assembly GCA_963813315.1). Lineage (GTDB taxonomy): Bacteria > Pseudomonadota > Alphaproteobacteria > Rhizobiales > Rhizobiaceae > CAWEYO01. The sequence continues at coordinate 276,119 of CAWEYO010000020.1, forward strand.
CCTTGGTGCTCATGGTGGCCTTCATCAGCAAGCAGAAGGCCTACTATCTTGGCGATCCGCTCTATCCGACCGATTTTCTCTACGGCGCCCAGATCGTCGAGTTGCTTCCGCTGCTGGTTCGCGAGCGGCCCTGGACCGCGGCGGCGATCCTTGGCGGCGCGGTGGCGGCGATAGCGGTTTTGGCGGCCGCTTGGCTATACTGGCGCCGCCGCTGCCGTGCCCTCTCATGGCGCGATCGCGGGCTGCGCCTTGCGTTCGCTCTTCCAGCGTTGGCTTTCTTCGTCTCTATCATGGACTATGCGAGCTTCTCCTGGGCGCGTGACCGTCTGCAGATCGTGCCGATGATGTGGGACCAGAGGGAGAACTACGCCTTCAACGGTTTCACTTTCGCATTCGCCTTGAACCTGCCGATGGCTAATGTCTCTGCGCCACACGGCTATTCGGCCGAGGCGATCCAGACGATCCGGACGCCGACAGGTATCGCCACGGTGCCTTCGGAAAAGCCTGACATCATCATCGTGATGAGTAAATCCTTCTGGGATCCGACGCGGCTGCCCGGCGTGAAAATCACACCGGACCCGATCGAAAATGTTAGGAATATCCGCTCCGGCTCTATGTTCTCGCCGGAATTCGGCGGCATGACGGCGAATGTCGAATTCGAAGCTCTGACCGGCTTTTCCAATGCCTTCCTGCCTTATGGCAGCATTCCCTACCAGCAATATGTGCGCCACAAGCTGCCTTCGCTTGCGACCTTCCTGAACCAGGAAGGCTATCGGACCCGCGCTATCCATCCCTTCACCAAATGGTTCTGGAACCGGGGTGCTGTCTATGAGGCGTTCGGCTTCGAAAAGTTTCTCTCTGAGGAAGACCTGCCGCCGCTCGAGAAGCGTGGCCCGCTAGCCTCCGACGCCGCGTTAACGGAAGAGATCATCCGGCAGGCCGAGAACACCCGCGATCCGTTCTTCTTCTTCGCAGTGACCCTGCAGAGCCACGGTCCATACGAGCCGCACCGCTATTCGAGTACGACGCACACTGTGGAGATCGAGGCGAGCTCATGGTCGCGGGAGTCGTTGCTTACCTATGCCGAAGGCGCATCCGACGCCGACAAGGGTCTCAAGCGGCTGATCGACTGGGCGTCGAAGCGCAAGCGACCGACGGTTATTGCCTTTTTCGGCGACCATTTGCCGCCGCTTGGCCCCGTCTATGTCGAAACCGGCTTCATGAAGGAACCAGTGCCGCCCCGCAAAGGCTCGCTCGCCGAGATGAGCCGGGACCACGAAACGCCGCTCGTAGTGTGGTCGAACCGCAGCGGGCCGGTGAAGGGTGTGGGCGCGATCAGCCCGGCTTTCCTGCCGCTGCATATCCTGCGTGCAGCCGGCATCACGCATCCCTACTACACGGGCTTCCTGGGCGAAGTTCGCGAGCGCTATCGCGTTGTCGACCGTCACATGCTGATTGAACCCGACAACGAGACGACTGTGGACTGGGGGAAACTGGGCGACGCCAATCCGGTGATCCGTGACTTCCGTTTTCTTCAGTACGACATGATGTTCGGCAAGCGGTACGGCATACCGGGCTTCTTCCCGGAGATTGCCGCAAAATACCCGCGCACAGGTTGACCCGATTGGCCGCCGCGATGTCCTTGCGCAGGAACAATCCGGCCCGTCGGTTTTCCGGGGCCGGTGCCAGAGAAGTCGTGTGGCGTGGCGGGACGCGTTGGCGCAAGGCATGAATCCTGGAATTGCTTATCTGCCCCGTTCCACCAGGAAGCGGTGCCCGCCCGCGACGCGTTCGCTCTCGACCAGTCGATGACCGCTTTCCGTGCAGAAGGCTGGAATGTCGATGACCGCAAGCGGATCAGTGGTCTCCAGCCAGAGTCGGCTGCCGGGGTGCATACCTGACAGACGCTTCCTCGCTTTCAGCACGGGGAGGGGGCAGTTGAGGCCCCTCAGATCATAGACTTCCGCCGCCACCGACAGTCTCAGCTACCGAAGAGACCCGTGATCTTCTTGCGCATGCCGCCCAGCAGGCCGGGCTTCTCGAGGGGCGTGGCAGGCACGGCTGCGACCGGAGCCTGTGCAGGCTGCAGGACAGCCGCCGGCGCATCCGCTTGCGGAATGGCTGCAGTCGTCGCCGGAACCTCTTCCGCAGCCGTCGCGGCCACCGCTTTTTCCTCGGCGGCCCTCTGCTTGGCGGCCAGCAATTCCTCGGCGGCCCTCTGCTTGGCGGCCAGCAATTCCTCGGCGGCCTTCCGCTTGGCTGCCGCGGCGGCCTCGGTCGCCGCCATGCGACGTCCGGCGGGCGAATCGATCCGGCCCATCCGCGAGGTCACGGTCACTGCTCCGCTATCCGCCATCGACGGCGGCTCGATCGGCACGCGTTCCCCGCGGGCGCGCTTGCGGCTCCATTCCGAAACCAGCGCCGCTTCCTTGAGCCCGCCAATCGTAGGCTTCGGCTGCGTCCTGCTTGACCCGACGGCGCTTGAGAAGGCAGCCTCGTAGGTCGTCTGGTAGCTTTGATAGGCCATTCTCAGCGATTCGGGCTGCGTCGTGGCAGGGCACGGCCCGGTCGGATTGAAGGTATCGCCGGCCGCGGGCGTCTGGTTGAAGACGTAGCGCTTGCCGCAGACGTCGACTTTCGGCGGCACCTTTGTGATCTCGAAATAGTCGTGGCCTTGCTTCAGCATCTTCCAGAACTCGTAGTTCGGATCCTTGCGATAGCGCGCCATGTTGGCCGCCGTCATGCGGAAAGGAAACGCCTGGATCTGGAATTCCGTCTGCCCGCCGCGGAATGCGTCGCGCCCGAAGGCATAGATCTGCTCGATCTGCTCGTCGGTCATCGAATAGCAGCCGGACGAGGAGCAGGCACCGTGCACCATGAGGTTCGAGCCCGAACGGCCGTTCGCCCGATCGTAGGTGTTGGGGTAGCCGATGTTGAAAGCCAGATAGTAGTTTGACCGCGGGTTCATCTGTGCGGGCCGCACCGTATAAAACCCTTCCGGGGCCTGGCGGTCGCCCTCGGCGAATTTTGGCCCGAGTTGGCCGGACCACTTGCAGATGTCGTATTCCGCGATGATGTCGTAGCGCCCGTTGTTCTTACGCTTCCAGATTTCGAGCTTGCCCTCCTCCTTGAAGATGCGCGCCATGACAGGCGATGAACGGGTCATCCCCTTCGCGTTCATTCTGGCGAGGATCTTTTGAGGCAACTGCTTTTCCGCGTTGGGGTTCACCCCGCTCAACGTCGTGTCCGTGCAGCCGGCCAACGCCAAGGCTGCAACCAACAAACCGGCACGTGCAATATTGTAAAGCATGAAAATTCGCGTCGTCTGTTCGTCGGCTTGTCCGGGTAGGCTGCCGAGCCGTTTGGTCTCGGCTGCACGCTAGCCTGGTTAACCTTGAAATTTTGTTACCGCAAGCGGCCCGTCATTCACTCACGTCGCTTCATTGAACTAAAAGGCAAGGCGATTTTGTGGCGGAGCGCACATTTGCGCCGCAATAAGCAATCGCCAGCCTAAGGCGCGTCGCGGCAAAACGGATTCATGCGACGCGCTTTAGGCTATTGTTTTTGTGCATGTCGTTATCCCAAAACCGCTACGCACTTTTGGGCGACATGCATTATCGAATCTCAGAGGCTGCGTCCGATGGCCAGATATTTCTCGCGCCGGTGCTCGCGGAAGTCCATGTTCTGTCCCGCAAATTCCCGCAGAGTCATGGCAATTCGGTCGCCAGTCGCGCTGATCACTGTTTCGGGAGCCCGATGGGCGCCGCCCAGCGGTTCCGCGATGATGCCGTCAATGACCTTCAGGTCCAGCAGGTCCTGCGCGGTGATCTTCATGTTGGTCGCCGCGTCCCTGGCGCGTGTGGAATCGTGCCACAGGATCGACGCGGCGCCTTCCGGCGAAATCACCGAATAGATCGAGTGCTCGAGCATATAGACGCGGTTCGCGGTCGCGATTGCAATCGCGCCGCCCGACCCTCCTTCGCCGATGACCACGGAGATCGACGGAATTTTCAGTCCGAGGCAGGTCGAGGTCGAGCGCGCGATGGCCTCGGCCTGGCCGCGTTCCTCCGCGCCTATGCCCGGATAGGCACCAGCGGTATCGACCAGCGTCAGCAACGGGAGGCCGAAGCGGTCCGCGAGTTCCATGATGCGAACGGCCTTGCGGTACCCTTCCGGCTTGGCCATGCCGAAATTGTGTTTCAGCCGGCTCTTGGTATCGGATCCCTTTTCCTGACCGATCACCGCGATCGGCTGGCCCCGGAATCGTGCGAAACCGCCGATGATGGCATCGTCTTCGCCGAAAACGCGGTCACCGGCAAGCGGAGTGAAGTCGCTGAACAGTGCACCAACGTAATCGAGGCAGTGCGGCCGGTCGGGGTGGCGGGCTACCTGCGCCTTCTGCCATGGCGTCAACGACTTGTAGGCCTCACGGAGCGCGTCCCCCGAGCGCCTCTCCAGCCGCTTGATTTCCTCCGCGACGTCGACCGCCTCGCCGTTTTCCGAAAGCTTCTTCAGCTCCAGGATCTTGCCTTCGAGATCGGCGACGGGTTTTTCGAAATCAAGGTAATTGTACATTCGTGAGGGACCAGAACGCCTGAAATCGATGAAAAGAGGCCCGGCACGCCCTGAACTGCGCCGCCGGCATGCTGAATGCCGTCCCCACATAGCGTTACGATGTGTGATCGGCAAGCGGATGATGCTCATTGACCAGCCGCACCAGCCGTTCTTCCAGAACGTGCGTGTAGATCTGCGTCGTCGAGATGTCCGAATGGCCGAGAAGCTGCTGCACGGCCCTGAGATCCGCCCCGTGCTGCAACAGATGGCTTGCGAAGGCGTGCCGCAGGACATGCGGCGAAATCTTCGCCGAGGCAATTCCCGCGCGCGCGGCAAGCCATTTCAGCTCGCGCGCGAAGACCTGGCGCGGCAGGTGACCGCTTTCCGACTGGGCCGGGAACAGCCACGGGCCGGAGGCAAGCGCGGGCAGGCGCTCGCGCTCGATGAGCCAGACGCGCATCGCCGAGCGTGCCTTTTCCGATAGAGGCACCATGCGCTCCTTGTTTCCCTTGCCGCGTACAATGAAGAAGCGCTCGTCCCGCAGCGCCACGGAAAGAGGCAGGCTGACCAGTTCCGAGGCGCGCAATCCCGTCGCATAGAGCACCTCCACCAGCGCATGCAGGCGCCTGGCGGCAAAGCGACTGCTGTCGCCGGCGGCATTGTCTGCCGCCTCTTCAGCGGCGCGGTCGAGCAGGCGCCCGGTTTCGCTCTCGCTCAACGTTTTCGGCAGCGGCCGGACCTTCCTTGGGCTGTCCAGCGTACCGGTCGGGTCGTCGGGCCTCAGTCCTTCGGCATAGAGAAACTTGAAGAACTGCCGCAGCGCCGAAAGCTTGCGCGACTGCGAGGTCGCCGCGAACCCGCGCGACGCGATGTTATCCAGGTAAGCGCGTATGTCGGTCGGCGCGGCCTCCGCCAGCCTTCCGGACATATGCCCGGCCGCATCCTCCAGATCGCGCCGATAGGAGGACAGCGTGTTGTCGCTCGCGCCGCGCTCGGCGCTCATCATTTCAAGGAAGGCTTCTATCCTCGCGGCGCTGTTCATTGCTGCTCATTGAGCTTTTCGACTGGGATGCGCACCGTCATTTCGCCTTTCCTGGGTTCCACGTAGCTCACCAGTGCGAACATCGCCGCATAAGCGAGACCCGCGAGAATGCCGATCGTGACCAGCAAGCGGAAAAGTGTCGGCATTGGTCGTTACTGCCCGTCCTGTCGTTGCGCCGTGCCGTTATGGGACGGGTAACCGGTCATTTCAAGCGCTCGCCGCCCCTGCTTGACGCTTGGCGCCTTTTCATGTCGATACGTCCCGGAGACTTTTGATAATTCCTGGCGGCCTGTTCGGTCAGCGCGAATTCCAAAAGGTTCTCGCTGGAAGGCATTGCAATGACGGTCCCGCACATCTTGCCGCCCGAACGCACGAGCGAAGTCCTGCGCCATCTCGGCAACCGCTCGATCGTCTTTATCGGCCTGATGGGGGCCGGCAAGACGGCGATCGGCCGCAAAGTGGCTCAGGCGCTTGGCCTGCCGTTCACCGACAGCGATCACGAAATCGAGGCGGTCTCGCGGCTGACCATCCCCGAACTTTTCGAACTCTACGGCGAGACCGAGTTCCGTGCGCTTGAACAGCGGGTAATCCACCGCATCCTGGAGAGCGGGAGGCAAGTTCTTTCGACCGGCGGCGGTGCCTTCCTGAACGAGCAGACCCGTCAGGCAATCGCCGGGCATGGGGTGTCGGTGTGGCTCAAGGCCGACATCGACACTCTGATGGAGCGCGTGTCCAAGAAGCAGAACCGTCCGCTCCTGAAGAACCCCGACCCGCGCGCGGTCATGGAAAAGCTGATGGGTGAGCGCTATCCGGTCTATGCCAAAGCGGACGTTACGGTGGCAACGCGCGACGAGCGCAAGGAAATCATCGCCACGGAAGTGATCGACGCGCTGGCGGGTGTCCTGGGCGATCTGGCTGCGGCAGAGGGAAAGAGCGACAATGAAGGCTGATCCCGTCACGGTCGAGGTCCGACTTGGGTCGCGCGCCTATGACATCCTGATCGGTCCCGGATTGCTGGCCCGCGCGGGCGCGGAGATTGCCGCGCGACTGCCGGGCATCCGGGCAGCCATCGTCAGCGACCGCAATGTCGCGGCGGAGCATCTCGACGCCCTCACAGAGAGCCTGGCCGCCAGCGGCATCGATTCGGCGCCGATCGTCCTGCCGCCGGGGGAAAGGACAAAAAGTTTCGACGCGCTGCAGGAGGTAGTCGACCGGATGCTTGCCGTGCGCCTGGAGCGCGGCGACGCGGTGGTCGCGCTCGGCGGCGGCGTTGTCGGCGACATCGCCGGCTTTGCCGCGGGTATTGTCCGGCGAGGCATGAATCTCGTTCAGATGCCTACCTCGCTGCTGGCACAGGTCAATTCCTCGGTCGGCGGCAAAACCGGCATCAACGCAAGGCATGGCAAGAACCTCATCGGTGTCTTCCATCAGCCGCGTCTGGTGCTTGCTGACACCACCGTGCTCGACACGCTGCCGCGGCGCGAGTTCCGTGCCGGCTACGCAGAAGTGGCTAAATATGGGCTGATCGACAGGCCGGAATTTTTTTCATGGCTGGAAAGAAACTGGCAGGAGGTTTTTTCCGGCGGACCGGCGCGCATGGAAGCGATCGCCGAATCGTGCCGCGCCAAGGCTGACGTGGTGGCCCGCGACGAGTTTGAGACGGGCGACCGCGCGCTGCTCAATCTTGGACATACGTTCGGTCACGCGCTCGAGGCCGCGACCGACTTCGACAGCGAGCGACTGGTTCACGGCGAGGGCGTCGCCATCGGCATGGCGCTCGCGCATCGGTTTTCCTCCCGGCTCAATCTCGCCAGCCCCGATGACGCCCAACGCGTTGAAGCGCATCTGCAAGCTGTCGGGTTGCCGTGGCGCATGACCGACATTGCGGGCTCGCTGCCCGGCGCCGAGCGCCTGCTCGACTACATCGCGCAGGACAAGAAGGTGTCTCGCGGCGCACTGACCTTCATCTTGACCCGAGGCATAGGCCAGTCCTTCATCGCCAGGGACGTGCCGGCCTCGGAAGTGTTGGCATTCCTGCGGGAGAACCTTCCGGCTGCATAATCTGGATCGAAAATGACCCCCCAAAAATGGATCGTTGCAGCAGCGGCAGGGATTGTAGTGCTCCTTGCGCTTGGACTCTTGTTGGGGCGCAGGATCCTGGCTGCTGCCGGCGTCGAGCGCGCCGCCGCCTTGCCGCAGCGCTCCGCGCATGAAGGTACGGCGCCCGTTCAACGGCGAGAAGGCGTCACAAAGGCGGACCGGGACCGCGTCGGCGGTCTGCTCGACCTCACCGAACTCGAGGTTTCGGATGTCATGGTCCATCGCACCAACATGCGCTCGGTAAACGCCGACAACCCGCCCGAAGCGGTGGTACGCGAGATCCTGCAAAGCCCGCATACGCGCATGCCGCTGTGGCGAGGTTCGCTCGACAACATCGTCGGCGTCCTGCATGCCAAGGACCTGCTCAGGGCGCTTAACGATGTTGGCAACGACTTCTCCCGGATCGACATCATGAAGATCGCGTCAAAGCCGTGGTTCGTTCCGGACACGACGTCGCTACAGGATCAGCTCAACGCCTTCCTGAGGCGCAAGGCGCATTTCGCGGTCGTGGTCGACGAGTATGGCGAGGTCGAAGGGCTCGTCACGCTGGAAGACATCATCGAGGAGATCGTCGGCGAGATCGCCGACGAGCACGATATCGATATCCATGGGGTCAAGCAGGAGGCCGACGGCTCGGTCGTTGTGGAAGGCACGGTGCCCATCCGCGATCTCAACCGCGCCCTTGACTGGCAATTGCCGGAGAATGAGGCAACCACCATCGCGGGCCTCGTCATCCACGAGACGCAGTCCATTCCGGAAGAGAAGCAGGCCTTCACCTTCCACGGCAAGCGCTTCATCGTCCTGAAGCGCGACAAGAACCGGCTTGCCAGAATCAGGATCAGGCCCGCGGCGGAGACCGTTCCGCCCTCGCCTGTGCGTTCGACAGGACGTTGACTATGCCGGTGCAGGTTTCCAAATCGCAATTCAAGGCGCATGCGCTTGAGTACTTTCGCAAGGTCGAGACGACTGGCGAGCCGCTTATCGTTACGGATCATGGAAAGCCGACCTTGGAGATACGGAAGGTGGCGGCAAAGGAGGCTCAAATGGCCCTGTTTACCACCGTGTTTTCTCGCCAGGTGCCGCAGGCTCGATAGCGAGCGCATGCACACCGGCCCTCAATTCGTCGGCAAGCAACTCGTTCACCGCGCGATGGCGCTCCACGCGGCTCTTCCCGGCGAAGGCCGCTGAAACGATACGGACGCGGAAATGCGTTTCGCCGGTACCGTCGAATATGGCGTGATGCCCGGATTCGGTGTGGTGATGGCCGGCGTGGAGATGGCTCTCGTTGATGATATCGAGCCGCTCAGGCGAAAGGGCTTCGCTCAGCTTCCGTTCCATCCTTTCCTGCATGGACATGGCCGTTTCCTTTCACCACATGTGCCCCGATCACCACAAAAACAGCAAAACCGGTGGGCCGGGGCCGCAAATCAGCGGTTAGGTCCATTGTCAGGCAAATGTCAATTCTTGTTTCGCGCCGCGAACGTCCCATAATCGGAGCAAATGAAGACGTATTCGAAATATTTCGAAAAAATCCGCGTTCGGCCAGATCCCGACGCGGAACTGAAGTCGCGCGCGCCTGCCTGCCAGTGGGACGGCTGCAGGGAGGCCGGCACCCACCGCGCGCCGGTGGGCCGCCTGCGCGAGGGCGAGTATTTCAGATTCTGTCTCCATCATGTCCGCGAGTACAACAAGGGCTTCAATTACTTCTCCGGTCTGGCCGATTCAGAGATCTCCCGCTTCCAGAAGGAAGCGCTGACCGGCCATCGTCCCACCTGGACGATGGGCGCCAACGGCAGTACGCGTACCTCGCCGGATTTCGCCCAGCTGCGCTCGGGCCGCGCCGGCTACTACAACCGCATGCGCGATCCGTTCAACCTGTTCGGCGCAAAGCCTGGCGATCAGAGCGCACTGCGCGAGCGCAAGGCCAGGCCGCTTGAGGCCAAGGCGCTGGAAACGCTTGGTCTTGACGCAAAGGCGACTGGCGCGGACATCAAGGCGCGCTATAAGGAGCTCGTAAAGCGCCACCATCCCGATGCGAATGGCGGCGACAGGGGGTCGGAAGACCGGTTCCGCGACGTGCTCCAGGCCTATCGCGTGCTCAAACAAGCAGGTTTGTGTTGAGCGGCAGGTCTGCTAGAGCATGATCCCGAAAAGTTGACGGACTCTTCGGACAAGATCATGCGTGAACAGCAATTTAGGGCAATATGGCTTGTCTTGGATTCGCCATCTGCTCTAAAGACCGCTCCCGAACGTAAGCGGATTGCCTGCGAAGCCTCGGCCTCGCCCGTGGAGATGTCATGAACAAGGTCGAACGCGATATCGCCAACCTCCCCGATACAACGGCGTCGGTTAAGGAGAAATTCGGCTTCGAATCCCGGATGGTGGTGCCAGCCTATTCGGAAGCCGACCCACATGTACCGGACATCGATCCCGACTATCTGTTCGACGAACAGACAACGCTGGCGATCCTTTCCGGCTTTGCGTTCAACCGCCGCGTCATGGTGTCCGGCTACCACGGGACGGGAAAATCGACCCATATCGAGCAGGTAGCCGCGCGTCTCAACTGGCCCTGCGTGCGGGTCAATCTGGACAGCCATGTCAGCCGTATCGACCTCGTCGGCAAGGACGCCATCGTGGTCAAGGACGGGATGCAGGTAACCGAGTTCCGGGATGGCATTCTCCCCTGGGCCTATCAGCACAATGTCGCGCTCTGCTTTGACGAGTATGACGCGGGCCGCCCCGACGTGATGTTCGTTATCCAGCGCGTGCTGGAATCGTCCGGCCGCCTCACCTTGCTTGACCAGAGCCGGGTCATCCGCCCGCATCCGGCTTTCCGCCTGTTCTCGACGGCTAACACGGTGGGCCTGGGCGACACCACCGGCCTCTACCACGGCACCCAGCAGATCAACCAGGCGCAGATGGACCGCTGGTCGATCGTCACCACGCTGAACTATTTGCCGCACGACAATGAAGTCGCGATCGTTCTCGCCAAGGCCAAGCACTACCGGAACGAAAAGGGCAGGGACATCGTGAACAAAATGGTGCGCGTCGCCGACATGACGCGCTCGGCGTTCATGAACGGCGATCTCTCGACCGTCATGAGCCCACGCACCGTAATCACCTGGGCCGAAAATGCCGAGATATTCGGCAGCGTAGGCATGGCCTTCCGGTTGACCTTCCTCAACAAATGCGACGAACTGGAGCGCACCGTCGTGGCCGAATTCTATCAGCGTGCCTTCGGCGAGGAATTGCCGGAATCGGCTGCCAACGTCGTTTTGGGATGATGCAAGGCTCATGGCAGGCCAAGGCGACAATTCGACGCGCGGCGCACGCAAGACCAACGGTGAAGGCGAAACTTTCCGCCGCGCCATCTCGGTCTGCGTGCGCGCGATCGCCGGCGACCATGGCCTCGAGGTAACCTTTGCCAAGGACCGGCCCGCACTTGCCGGAAACCGGGCGCGGCTCCCGGAGTTGCCGAAGAAGCCGACCAGGTACGACATAGCGGTGACTCGGGGCATCGGCGACTCATTGGCGCTAAGACGCGCATGCCACGACGCCCGTATCCACACCCGGCTTGCGCCGGAAGGCAAGCAGGCCCGCGCCATCTTTGACGCGGTCGAGCAGGCGCGTGTGGAGGCCATCGGGTCGCGCGCCATGCTGGGCGTGGCCGACAATATCGGCAACATGCTGGAGGACAAATACGCCAAGGCCAATCTCGCCGACGTGAAAGACCAAGCCGACGCGCCGATCGAAGAAGCGGTTGCGATGATGGTCCGCGAGAAGCTGACAGGACGCGCCGTGCCGAAAAGCGGCGAGCGCATGGTCAACCTCTGGCGCAAATGGGTCGAGGGCAAGGCCGCGGCCGATCTCGATGGCCTTGCCGCCAAGCTGGACGATCAGAACGCCTTCGCGCGTGTCGTGCGCGACATGCTTGCGTCAATGGAGATGGCGGAAGAGCTTGGCGAGGAGCAGGAGAGCGAAGACGCCGAAAGCGACGACCAGCCGCAGGGCGAGGAAAGAAGCGACGCTGATGGCGAGGACGATTCCGGCTCCGAGGAGTCCGAGCAGGAGGGCGCCGAGACCTCGTCCGAGGACGAGGAGACCGGCGAAACGGAGGCAGCCGAGGCGAGCGCCGACGATATTGCGGAGGATGATGACCCAGACGCCGAGACGCCAGGCGAGGCGAAGCGGCCGGACCATCCCTTCACGAACCTCTCGAAGGAGATCGACTACAAGGTCTTCTCGCCCGCCTTCGACGAGACAGTCGGCGCGCAGGATCTTTGCGACGAGGAAGAGCTCGACCGGTTGCGCGCGTTTCTCGACAAGCAGCTTTCGAACCTGCAGGGCGTGGTGGGGCGGCTTGCGAACCGCCTGCAGCGCCGCCTGATGGCGAAGCAGAACCGGTCTTGGGATTTCGACCTCGAAGAGGGCTATCTCGATCCCGCACGTTTGGTCCGCGTGGTTATCGATCCTATGCAGCCGCTCTCGTTCAAGCAGGAGCGCGACGCGAAGTTCCGCGATACGGTGGTGACGCTGCTCCTCGACAATTCCGGCTCCATGCGCGGGCGGCCGATCACGGTCGCCGCCACCTGCGCCGACATCCTTGCCCGCACGCTCGAGCGGTGCGGCGTTTCGGTCGAGATACTCGGCTTTACCACGCGCGCCTGGAAAGGTGGCCAGGCGCGGGAGAAATGGCTGAAGGACGGCAAGCCGTCCAACCCTGGCCGGCTCAACGACCTGCGCCACATCATCTACAAGAGCGCCGATGCGCCCTGGCGGCGGGCGCGCCGCAATCTGGGACTTATGATGCGCGAAGGTCTGCTGAAGGAAAACATAGACGGCGAGGCGTTGCTGTGGGCGCACAGTCGCCTGATGGGACGGTCGGAACAGCGCAAGATCCTGATGATGATTTCCGACGGCGCCCCGGTCGACGATTCCACGCTCTCGGTCAATCCGGGCAACTATCTCGAAAGGCATCTGCGCGCCGTGATCGAGCTGATCGAGACGCGCTCGCCAGTCGAACTGCTTGCGATCGGCATCGGACACGACGTCACGCGCTACTACCGGCGTGCCGTCACAATCGTCGATGCGGAGGAGCTCGCCGGCGCGATGACCGAGCAGCTCGCATCGCTTTTCGATGAAGAATCGGCGCGGGCCGGCCGTCGCGGCGGCGCCTTGCGGCGCTTCGGATGACGCCGCCGCCGCCTCTGCGTGCCAGGAAATTGCTGGCTGGCGCCGCCGTCCTTCCTTTGCTTGCGGCCGTTGTGCTGTTCCAGCCGCTCGGCGCCGGCTCAGTTCCCCTCGATCAAATCAAGGTCACGGCCCGCCCGATCACGCAGTTCCATATCGGCCGCGACGAAAAGCAGTTCGGGCCGCTGGAATTCGTCGGCGGGCTCGAGCTGACAGCGAATTCCCGCGATTTCGGCGCGTTCTCCGCATTTCGCTTCACCGGGCCCAGTGGCGATTTCGTCGGAGTTGCCGACAGCGGCTTCTGGTTCTTCGGCAGGGTCGTTCACGATGCCAGCCAGCGCCCGGCGGGAATCGATAATTTCCGCATGGTCGAGATTGTCGACGACGCAGGGATGACCGGCGCCGCGAAATGGGATGTCGATGCGGAAGGTCTGGCTGTCAAGGATGGAATTGCGAGCGTCGGCTTCGAGCGCAACCATCGCATCGCTGAGTTCAGGATCGATCCTGACCGTATGGGCGCTGCGATCCGCAACTTCGATTTTCTTGTGCCCGCGAACGAGCTCCGCAGGAACCGCGGCTTCGAGACCGTGGCGCACACCCCTGCCGATGGCAAACACGAGGGTGGGCTGGTCGTGGTCTCCGAAAAGAGCCTGGACAGCCGAGGCAACGTCTTCGCCGCCATTATCCAGGGACCCAACAAGGGCGTCTTCACGGTCGCGCGTCACGGCAGTTTCGACATCACGGACGGCGCGTTCCTGCCGGGCGGCGACCTTCTGCTGCTGGAGCGAAGTTTCTCAATGGCGGAAGGGGTGAAAATGCAGCTTCGCCGGATATCCGGAGACTTCATCGCCAAGGGTGCCGTTGCCGACGGGCCGGTTCTGCTCGCGGCCGACATGGGCTACCAGATCGACAACATGGAAGCGATGGACGTCTGGAAACGTTCCGACGGCGCGCTGATGGTGTCGCTCCTATCCGACGACAACCAGTCGATGTTCCAACGCAACCTCTACCTGGAATTCATCCTGCACGACGACTGAAAGTGCGCCGCGGCCCCGCGCCGCTTTTCCGTGTGAAACCAGTGGCTTGCGATTTTGTCGCGTTGGACCGTTCCTGCCTCGCATTAAGTGGCATCCGCCTTCCCGGCTTTGCCTTGGCGGCGAGGGTCGCCCGCCTCCCGGCTTCGCCACCGCGCTTCCCAGCCTTGCCCTTTCTCGGCTTCACTTTTGGTATGTGGACCGCTCTCGATGACATAATCGGCGAGAATAACACCGCCGTTTGATCTGCCGAAGAGGCCATGGTGGCCGTCAAAGGCCGATCTGCCTCTGCAACTTCACCAGCGTCCAGTGCTGACTGGCGGCAAACTGCAAGCAATTGGCAGCGAAGAGCAAGTTGCGCTCCTTCCTAACGGCAGGGCAAATACCTTAATACATGCAGCGAAAAGAACCGATTAAGTAAGCGCAAGGCCGGGCACGCGTCTGATAAGCCGACCATCTGCCCGCACGCTACCCATCAACAGCTACCCGCAATGTGGTTGGCGCAATCCGCGCCGATGTTGAAGGCGTCAGTCGCCTGCGCACAAACAAGCTCGAAGGAGAGCAATCTTGGCAACGCCAACAAGCAATTTTGTGCCAGTGACGGAAATCAATCCGATTGCGACTGGAGCGGGTAAATACTTAGTTGAGGGGACGAAATGGGGCGGCGCGCTGGGGACAGGCGTGACGCTCGACTTCAGCTTCCAGACCTACAATTCGTATTACTCAACCTACTATTCCGCCTACAACGAATACAACGACGGCTCCGGGCTTCTGACTGCAGGGGAGAAGGCCGCAATCAGAGCCGTTCTCGCCACTTGGTCCAGCTCCGCGAACCTGAATTTCCGCGAAGTGGCCGACAGCGCCAATGTGGCGGGCGAGCTTCGCTTTGCCTACACGCAGCAAAACGGTGGAAACGAAGCCGCGCACGCATATCTTCCGGGTACCGCCCCTAGCGCTGGCGATGTCTGGTTAGACTGGTACAATTTCAATCCGGACGCTCTCCCCACGATCGCCAACGGCTCGTTCGACTACCACACGATCTTACATGAGGTCGGCCACGCTCTGGGGCTGAAACATTCGTTCGCAAGCCCCAACGCAATCCCTGCGGCACAGGACAACTACTTCTACTCGGTCATGAGCTACACGGCGTCGCCCTTCTCAGGTGACGACTACGCATCATTCTATCCCACCACGCCGATGTATTACGATCTGGTTGCGATCCAGGCGCTGTACGGAAAAAATACCACAATCAACGCAGGGAACAACACATATACATTCAACGACGGAACCAGATATTGGCAGGCAATCAATGATGCTTCCGGTCATGACACAATTGTCTACAACGGTGTGGAGAATAGCTCGATCAACTTGAACCCCGGCCAATTCAGCGCGCTAAGCGAAAGGATTTTCTTCACGGCCAGTTCGTCACGTGCCACCGTTACCATCGGCCCCGGCGTGGTCATTGAAGATGCCCGTGGCGGAAGCGGCCATGACAGCCTTGATCGGCAATGGGGTCGCCAACGTCCTCAGGGGAGAGGCCGGTAACGACACGTTGACCGGCGGCGCTGGCAACGACACCCTGAACGGCGGCGTTGGTGCGGACGTTCTCAACGGCGGGACCGGTAACGACACCTACGTGTTGGAGAATGCGTACGACACCATCGCCGACAGCAGCGGCATCGACACGATCACCTCGACCATCACCCGCACGTTGGCGAGCAGCATCGAGAAGCTGACTTTGCTTGGCGCGGCTACAGCCAACGGCACTGGCAACACCGCAGCCAACACAATCATCGGGAACGCGGGCGTGAATGTCCTGACAGGCAACGCCGGTAACGATGTCCTCTCCGGCCTCGGCGGCAACGACAAGCTGGTCGGCGGGCTTGGGAGCGACACTTTCGTCTTCAACGCTGCCATCAGCACTACCACGAACCGCGACGCTATCATGGATTTCGCCAACGCAAGCGGTAACAACGACATCTGCCACCTGGAGAACGCGATCTTCACCAAGTTGGGTGCCGGGGCGGCTCATGCCCTGAACCCCGCCTTCTTCAAGGTCGGGGCTGCCGCGACAGACGCCAACGACTTCTTAGTCTACAACAAAACTACCGGCGTCTTATCGTACGATGTCAACGGCAGCGGCGCGGGCGGTGTGACGCAAATTTGTGCCCTGACTAACAAGCTGACACTGACGGCTACGGATTTCTTCGTGATCTGAGCCGAGGCCGAGCAGTTTGGCCTTTGCCATCGAGGCACCGACCATCGCGCTTCAGTTGTTGACGCGCTTGGCCAGTCCCCCCGCCGCGCGCTGCGCTCAGGCAGCTGCAATCACCGGCTGGCTCCAGCGTGCGGCGATCAGCCGGTAAGGGATCAGCGCAAAAACCGCGATTGCAAGCTTTACCGCCAGATCGCCGATCGCCCAGGAAACCCAGCGCGGGGCGTCCTGACCGAGGGCGCCCATCAGCGGTGCGGCTTCGATTGCAAATCCGTCGTCGGGTCCGACAAAGGCAAAAGCGGCTGAGAAGGCGATCGTAAAGAAGATCGCAGTGTCAAAAACCGAGCCGGCCAGGGATGCGAAGACGGGGGCACGCCACCAGGCCTGCCGGCGCAGCCAGTTGAAGACGGTGACGTCGAGAAGCTGGGCGAAAAGAAACGCGCTGCCGGAAGCGACGGCGATCCTGACCAGCCTGCCGGCGGCGGTTTCGTAAGGGATGTAGCCGTATTTGAAGAGAAGCGGCGGGATCACGATCGAGCAGGCGACCGCAATCATGAAACCAACGAAGACGATGCGGCGCGCCACGAACGGACCGTAACGCCGGTTGGCGAGATCGGTGACGAGAAAGGAAAAGGGATAGGTGAAGGCGCCCCAGGTCAGGATGTCGGCGAGCGCAATCCGGCCGAGCTGGCCCTGGAGCGGAAATTGCACGAGAACATTTGACGCGACGACGATCAGCGCCATCGCGACAACGAAAGGAAGATAGGCGGAAGACCGTATCATTTTTTTATCCTGGGTAATGGAACCAGCGAGCGGTGATCCGGTCCGGATCACGCCGGGGAAAGGCAGGCAGGCGCGCCCGCCCCGGATCAAGAGAGATCAGGCGGCCGGCTGCTCGGCTACCTTCTTGGCGATCTGCTTCTTCAGCAGACGCACGCGCTGCGAGAGCTCGGCCGCGTCTGCCTTGGCGAGGAACGCGTCAAGGCCGCCGCGGTGCTCGACCGAGCGCAGCGCGTTGGCCGAAATGCGCAGGCGCACGTTCTGGCCAAGCGCTTCCGAAATAAGCGTCACATTGACGAGATTCGGCAGGAAGCGGCGCTTCGACTTGTTGTTGGCGTGGCTCACATTGTTGCCGGTCAAAACAGCCTTGCCGGTCAATTCACATGCGCGGGACATTTTTGCTTACCTTCAGTTCTATGCCGGGCCAAAAGACGATGTCACACCAGAAAAAGCCGGCGCGCAATTCAGGTCAGGCGGCCATATGGGAAAGAGTTGGCGTCCCATAGTGGCATTTGGTGCAGGCGTCAAGCGAAACTGCGCCGCCAACGTGCCGCACATTGTTACGCGACCTTGCGCGCCATACATCCGGGCGATCCACATATTTGCCGGATTCTGCCGATTGAAAAAGAACGAAGCCGATCGCGCATTTGCGATCCGCGCGCGTACCGGGGCATCCGCTCATGCAGGGCATCGTCCATGGACTTCTGGCCACACTGGTCGCAACCGCTCCCGCTTCCCGCAACGAGAATGTGCAGTCGTTCAGCGGCGACTATTCGATTTCCTTCTTCGGCCTGACCGTGGCCAGATCGAGCTTCGACAGCACTGTGGGGAGAAATTCCTTCGCGGTAAAGGGACGTCTCTCCAGCGCCGGCCTCGCGCAGCTCTTCGACAGCACGCGGGGCACTGTCTCGACGGCCGGCCGCTTTTCCGGCAAGACGACGCAGCCTGCGGCCTTCCGCGTCGATTACACCGAGGGCCGGAAGTCGCAGACTACGTCCATCCATTTCAGGAATGGCTCGGTCACCAGGACGGAGAATGTGCCGCCGCTCAAGAAGCGCGGCAGCGACTGGGTGCCGCTGAAACAATCCCACCTGCGGTCGGTGACGGACCCTCTTGCCGCGACGCTTGTGCGCGCCGACAGCCTTGCCGAGGTCTGCGGCCGCACGATCAGGGTCTATGACGGCGAAATCCGCGCCGATTTGACGCTTGTACGCGAGACGAACAGCTCCATATCCGTCCCCGGCTACGAAGGCAGGACAGTCACCTGCCGCGTCCACTTCAATCCCGTCGCCGGATACCGGCAGGGGCGGCGCGCACTTGAGTTTCTCAAGAACAGAAGCCAGATCCGCGTCGCATTTGCGCCACTGGGGACAACCGGGGTATATGCGCCCATCCACGCCACGGTCGGTACCCAAATCGGTACGCTGACGATCAGCGCGCGGAGGTTCGAAATCGCAAGATAAGGGCGCGGCGCTCGTGTGGTGGATTTGAAGTTCCTGTCATTCCGTGGCATCCGCGTTCAGCAACTTCAAATCCGTAAATCACACGAAACTCGAAAAGTTGCCAGTGTGGATTGGGACCCGAAATTCGATCCGAGGCTCGCTCCAAGGCGATACGAATTTCGGATTCGGCACACGAGTGAAGGGGTGAGGAATGGGGCGCGCCACGCTGATCGGGTTTTCGGCAATCGCGATGTGGTCGCTGCTCGCGCTGCTGACTGACGCCTCCGGCGACGTGCCGCCGTTTCTCATGTCTGCGATCTGCTTTTCGATGGGCACCGCCGTCGGGCTGGTCATCCGCCTTCTTGCTCCGGCCGCTCCGAAGGCGAAGGTTCCGCGACAGGTCTGGGTCATCGGTATCCTGGGCCTTTTCGGCTACCACTTCTTCTACTTCACCGCGCTTCGTAACGCGCCGGCGGTCGAAGCCAGCCTGATCGCCTATCTCTGGCCGCTCTTCATCGTGCTCGGCTCGGCGCTGATGCCGGGCGCGCGGCTGCGTTGGTTTCATGTGATAGGCGCTTTGTTGGGCCTTGCAGGTACCGTCCTGATCATCACCAATGGCGGCCGCCTTACCTTCGAGAGCCGATACATCTTCGGCTATGCGATGGCTGCCGTCTGCGCCTTCCTTTGGTCGGGATACTCGCTTCTCTCGCGCCGCTTTCCCGCGGTGCCGACCAGCATCGTCACCTGGTTCTGCGCGGCAACGGCTGTGCTTTCCTTTCTCTGTCACCTCGCGCTTGAGGAGACGATCCTGCCAACAGGCCCGGCCGAGTGGCTCGCCGTTGCCAGCCTCGGCCTGATGCCCGTAGGGGCCGCCTTCTATGCGTGGGACCATGGCGTGAAGCACGGCAACATCCAGGTGCTCGGCGCGGCGAGCTACGCTGCGCCGCTTCTATCGACGCTCATTCTGATCGCCGCCGGCAGGACGGAGGCGACGCCCCATATCCTGCTGGCCTGCCTGCTGATTACGGCGGGCGCCATGCTTGCGGCAAAGTCACTCCTGTTCGGGCGCGGTACCATGAAGCAAAGCGAGGTCAGGGCTTAGGGTGGGTTGATATTGAGGTGAGGCCGGCCTGACCTCAATCCCGACACACCCTGGACCAGATTGTGTTGACAGAGCGCCTGCCGCTGCAAGTTGCGTCAGAACCCGTCCTTGCGCCTACGGATCTCGGCGAACACCGCTTCGTCGGACGCATTCGCCAGGCCGAGGTTTCGGCGGATTGCCGGGTCGTGCCAGCGCAGGAACGGATTTGTCGCGAGCTCGCGGGCCATGGTTGTCGGCAGCGTCGGCCTGCCTTCGGCGCGTAGCCGATCGATCTCGGCGGCGCGCTCCTTCAGGGCCGAATTTGTCGGGTCGACTGTAAGCGCGAAACGCGCGTTCGCTTGGGTGTACTCGTGACCGCAATAGATTCGGGTGTCTAGCGGCAAGGCGGTCAGCTTTTTCAGTGATTGGTACATGACCGGCGCCTTGCACTCGAAAAGTCGTCCGCAACCCAGAGCAAACAGCGTATCGCCTGTGAAGGCCACATGGCTGTTCTCGAAATGATATGAAATGTGCCCGGCAGTGTGGCCGGGCGTCTCGATCACGCTGATCATTTCACTGCCAAGCTTGATGATGTGGCCTTCCTCCACCTCCTCGTCGATGCCCGGGATTTTCGCCGCCTCGGCCCTTGGTCCGGTGATCTTCAGGCCGAAGCGCTTTTTCAGCGGCAGGTTGGCCTCTACATGGTCGCCATGATGATGCGTGATCAGGAGCGCCGTCGGCCGCCAGCCCGTGCGCTCGATCGCCGCAAGGATCGGCGCCTCCTGGGGAGCGTCGATGATCGCCGTTTCGCCGCTTTCGATTTCGTGGACAAGCACGCCGAAATTGTCGCTGCGGCAGGTGAATTGCTCGATCTCAATCGTCATGGCCGATCTCCTTTTCGAAGACGATAATGCATGTCGCCCAAAAGTGCGCAGCGGTTTTGGGATAACGACATGCACAGAAATGCATGTCGCCCAAAAGTGCGCAGCGGTTTTGGGACAACGACATGCACAGAAATGCATGTCGCCCAAAAGTGCGCAGCGGTTTTGGGATAACGACATGCACAAAAACAATAGCCTAAAGCGCGTCGCATGAATCCGTTTCGCCGCGACGCGCTTTAGGCCGCGCTCCGGCAAGTGTCACCCGCCATGATGGTGTTTCTTGAAAGCTTGAAGAAGGGCCGCTACCGTCTGTCGCATGAATTCCGACATTGTCGATCTGCGCTCCTTTTACGCAACCTCGCTCGGGCGGCTTGCAGAACACTCGATCGCGATGGCGCTCGCCGCCGTCTGGGCAAAGCTCCCCAACGAAAGGTTGGTGGGTCTCGGCTATGCGCTGCCCTGGCTCGAGCGGTTTGGCACGGACGCTGAGCGCGTCTTTGCCTTCATGCCGGCCACGCAGGGTGCGGTTAACTGGCCGCCGCAGGGCCCCTCCGCAACGGCGCTGGTTTTTGACGAAGAGTTGCCGCTGGTCAATTCCTCGATCGATCGCATGCTTCTCGTTCATTTGCTCGAGCACTCCGAAAACCCGCGCGAGACGCTGACGGAGATCTGGCGCGTACTGGCGCCCGGTGGCAGGCTCGTGGTCGTGGTGCCAAACCGGCGCGGCGTCTGGGCGCGTTTCGAACACACGCCTTTCGGCACCGGCCGGCCCTTCTCGCGCGGACAACTCACCGCGCTGCTCCGCGAAGCCAATTTTACGCCCGGCCCGTGGTCCGATGCGCTTTTCTTCCCGCCGTCCCACCGTCGTTGGGTGCAGCGGTTCCATCAGCTCCTCGAAACGACCGGTCGCCGCTTCTGGCCGATGTTTTCCGGCATCATCGTCGTCGAGGCGCAAAAACGGCTCTACCAGGGCCTTCCTGTGACGCAGCGCGCTTCGCGTCGGGTTTTCGTTCCGGTGCTTTCCCCACAGGGCGCGACGCGCGCCGCCCTGGAAGCTCCCGCATGACAAGCGGAATCGCGGTTTGCCTTGCCTGTGGGTTGCTGGCGGTGGTGGCCGTTCGATCAGATGCCATGCAGGTCGACGTCGAACTCGTGCTCGCCGTCGATGTGTCCGAATCCATGGATCCGGAGGAATTTGCAGTCCAACGCGCCGGATATGTCGCAGCGCTTCGCGACCCGGCGTTTTTCACGGCCGCGCGATCCGGATTGAATGGACGCGTTGCCGTCGCCTACTTCGAATGGGCTGGCACCGTGCGCCCTGTCTTGGCCGTTCCCTGGCAAATCATCGACAGCGCAGAAAGCGCGCTCGATTTCGCCGCACGGCTGGAAAAACGGCCGTTCAGCGCCTTCCGAGGCACGTCGATCTCGAATGCCCTGGCTTTCGGCGTGTCGTCCCTGGAGAACAACGGCTTTGACGGCGCGCGGCGCGTGATCGACATTTCCGGCGACGGCCCGAACAACTTCGGTCCGCCCGTGGTTGCAGCCCGCGATGCCGCCGTCGAGCGCGGCGTGACCATCAATGGTCTCCCCATCCTGATCAGGCCGTCGCCTGTTTTCCCCGACATGGGCCGCTATTACACTGAGTGCGTCATCGGCGGTCCCGACGCGTTCGTGCTTCCGGTGCATGCTGCGTCGGAGCTCGCGACGGCCATCCGCAGAAAGCTTATTCGCGAGGTCAGTGGCGTTTCCGGCAGTCATCCATCCGTTCCGGCCGCGTCAACCGCTCCGGTTGACTGCCTGATTGGCGAGCGGGTCAGACGATCCTTGTCAGACCGCTACTATCCCGAACTGGACCGTTGAAGCGACACGGCGTCCGTATCGAGCTCCAACCGGTCGCGCCGGGCACGCCTGGCGACCACCAGGCCAAGCATCGCTGCGCCAAGAAGGACAAATGCCGCGAGCAGAAACGCCGTGCCGGGAAAGGGCAGGGGCGAGGCTTCCCTGACCGAAAACGCATAGACTGCGCCGAAGAACAATGGCGACATGACGCCGGCAATACTGGCGACGCTCATGTTCGCGCCCTGAAGCTGACCTTGTTCGGATTCGGATACGCGCTGGGTCATGAGCGACTGCAGCGTCGGCATGGCCAAGCCCCACACTGCGTTGGGGAACATTGCCAGTGTAAACATCAAGCTATTCGGAGCCAGTCCCATGCAGGCCATGCCGATCGCGCCGCCGAAAAGCCCGAAGGTCATGACGGCGCGGTCGCCGAAGCGCTTCACGGCCGGGCCGACGATCGCTCCCTGCACGGCCATATCGAGCACGCCCACCAGCGCCAGCAGCGTGCCAACCTCCCACGCGCCCCAGCCATAGCGGAAGCCGGCATAAAGCACGAACACCGCCGAGAAGACGTGGTGAGCAAAATGAAGCAGGAAGTTCACGATCGCGAGACCGGAAAGCTCCGGATGCGAGCGCAACAGCTTCATGGCGCCAAAAGGGTTGGCGCGGCGCCAGGAGAATTCCATGCGCTTCTCCTCGGCGAGCAACTCCGGCAAAACCAGCACGCCGTAGAGGAATGCGATGCCGCTCAAGCCCGCTGCGACCCAGAACGGCGCTCGTGGAGAAATCTCGCCGAATACGCCGCCGAGCAGCGGGCCTGCCACAAAACCGGCGCTGAAGGCTGCCCCGATCAGACCATAGCCGCGAGCGCGCCCTTCGGGCGGTGTAATGTCGGCCATATAGGCGAAGGCGGTCGTGAAGCTCGACGAGGTGACGCCTGCGATGATGCGGCCAAGTGCCAGCCACCAGAGGTTGGGCGCCATTGCCATCAGCGTGTAGTCGGCAGCCAGGCCCGCGGTTGACAGCAGGATCACCGGCCGGCGCCCGTACTTGTCGGACAGCGAGCCGATCACTGGCGAAGCCACGAACTGCATTCCGGCCCAAAGTGCTACGAACAGGCCGTTGATCCAGCCCGCGGCCGCATTCGACCCTGCGAATTCCTCGACGAGCGTCGGGAGGACGGGAATGATGATGCCAAGTGCCACGATGTCGAGCACCGCCGTGACAAAGATGAAAGCGATTGCCGCCTGACGGCGGGAACCTGACGCGGCAAGCATGAGACGGCTCCTTGCTGGAGCGGCGCTTTATACGTTCATCAGGATGCGGTGACCACCCTCAACCTGATGCCTGTATGGCCTTTGCCAAAAATATCATAAAATGATAGTCTAAGTTTGAATTGGAGCGTGAAGGATGCCATCCAGTTACACAATCGGCCAACACTACGAGGGCCTTGTTCGGGAACTGGTCGCGAGTGGGCGCTACGCATCGGCCAGCGAGGTTCTGCGCGATGGGCTGCGGCTCATCGAAGAGCGTGAACAAACGCGCCAGGCCAAACTCGCGGCCCTTCGAGATGCTATTCGTGAAGGGCTCGAGAGCGGCGAACCAGCGCCGTTCGACATGGCCGATTTCGTGAACGAAGTTCGCGCGGAGGGGAAGGCCCGGAACCGTGGCGCGTAGCATTCGCGTCACGCCGCGCGCCCGTGCAGACCTGTTCGAGATATGGAAGTACGTGGCAGTCGAAAACGAGGACGCTGCCCAAAAATACTCTTCCGAATAGACGAAGTCTTTATGCTTCTGTTGTCTCAGCCGGAAGCGGGCCGCCACAGGCCGGAATTGTCGGAAGGCCTGCGAAGTTTCCCGGCAGGCAACTACATCGTATTCTATCAAGTTCAGGAAGCGTCGGTCGACATTGTGCGCGTTTTGAGTGGTTACCGAGACATTCGTGGCGGACTGATGCAAGGCTAGAGCAAGATGAGATTAGGTCCGGCAGAATGACCAGACCTAATCTCATCTTGCTCTAGTTGCCGCAAAGGGCTACCGCCTCAGCAGGAACACCGCCTGCTGGCCGAAGAAGTTCCAGAACCACCACGGCATGGACAGGCCGATCCTCTGGCCGGCGCCGTCGAGCGCGGTAGCGCGTTCGACCTTGGCTCCAACTTCCTCGCACAGGTTCACGAAATCGCGGATCGTGCAGAAATGGATGTTTGGCGTATCGTACCAGGAATAGGGCAGCTCTTTGGTTACCGGCATGCGGCCCTTTAGGAGCAAAGACAATCGAACCCGCCAGTAGCCGAAATTCGGGAAGGAAACGATGGCCCGCTCGCCAATTCGAAGCAAATCGTCGAGCACGTGCTTCGGGTTGCGCGTTGCCTGCAGCGTCTGCGACAGGATCACGAAATCGAACACCTTGTCGGCATAGTAGACGAGGTCCTTGTCGGCGTCCCCCTGGATGACTGAAAGCCCCCGCGCTACGCATTGGTTGACGCCGCGCTGCGAAATCTCGACACCGCGGCCGTCGACCTGCTTGTCAGTCTGCAACAGTTCCAGAAGCTGGCCGTCGCCGCAACCGACATCGAGAACGCGGGCGCGGGGCGCTATGAAGTCGGCGATCACTTCAAGATCGACGCGCGGGGCGGTGTTGACGCTCATGGGGTGTCCAGTCCCCTCGCCCGCGCCGCGGACGCAATGAAGCCGCGGATTGCCGCGAAGAGTTCCGGCTCGTCGAGCAGGAACGCGTCGTGACCGCGGTCGGTCTCGATCTCGACGAACGAAACCGAAGCACCCGCGGCGTTCAGCGCGTGCACGATCTGACGGCTTTCGAGGGTCGGAAACAGCCAGTCGCTGGTGAAGGAGACAACGCAAAAGCGTGTCTTGGTACCGGCAAAAGCGTCGGCCAGCCGTCCCCCGTGGTCCGCCGCCAGGTCGAAATAGTCCATGGACCGCGTCATGTAGAGGTAGGAGTTGGCGTCGAAGCGGTCGACGAATGTCATGCCCTGGTGGCGCAGATAGCTCTCAATCTGAAAGTCGGCGTCGAAACCGAAGGTCAGCGCCTCCCGATCCTGCAGATTGCGGCCGAACTTGCGGTGCAGCGCGCTCTCCGAAAGATAGGTGATGTGCGCGGCCATGCGGGCGACGGCCAGGCCCTTTTGCGGGCGCTTGCCAGCCTCGCCATATTTTCCGCCGCACCAGTCCGGGTCCGCCATGACCGCCTGTCGTCCCACTTCGTGAAAGGCGATGTTTTGCGAGGAATGTCGCGCGCCGGTGGCGATAGGCAGGGCGCAGAAGACCCGCTCGGGGTAGCTCGCCGCCCATTCCAGCACCTGCATGCCGCCCATCGAGCCGCCGAGGATCGAGAACAGCCTGTCGATGCCGAAATAGTCAATCAGCATGACCTGCGCGCGCACCATGTCGCGAATGGTGATCACCGGCAGGTCGAGCCCGTAGGGCTTGCCGGTTGCCGGATTGATCGAAGCCGGCCCGGTGGAGCCCAGACAGCCGCCGATGACATTTGAGCAGATGACGAAGAAGCGGTTTGTGTCGATGATCCGGCCTGGACCGATGAGCACGTCCCACCAGCCGGGCTTGCCGGTCACCGGGTTGGTGCTGGCGACGTGCTGGTCGCCGGTCAGCGCATGGCAGACGAGGATCGCGTTCGACCGCGCCTCGTTGAGTTTCCCATAGGTCTGGTAAGCAATCTGGAAAGGAGTGAGGACGGCGCCGGCGTCCAGCGTCAACGGCTTGTCCGCACCGAAGCGCACGACCGGGCTCGACGGGTCATTGGCTTCGTCTCGCTTTCCGCCCGGGCTCACGGCCGTCATCGGTTCTCCTCGAAGCCGGCGTGCCTGCTCGGGCAGCAAAAAAACCGGCATTGCCTTCGCAAAGCCGGTTACCATCGAAGCAAACGGCCCTTTAGCGAATTGTTTAACGTGGCTGCAAGCCGACCGGCCAAATCACCACGGAACGTTGCCAGCTTTACGGCCGGCCGCCCTTTGCGTCAACGGGAAAGCTTTGCTAGAGCAGGTTCCGGAAAAGTGTCACATGGTTTTCCGACAAGAACCTGCGACAAGAATACAGCAGGTTCCGGAAAGGTGTCACACCGTTTTCCGACAAGAACCTGCGACAGGAATAGAGGGATGCAGGCGAAACAACGCGAGCCTGCATGCCTCAGGCGTTCGTTTGACAGAGAGCCGAGCCATGACCGAAGTGCTGCGCCCCGACCCACGACCCGGCGTGATGGAAATCGCGGCCTATGTGCCGGGCAAGAGCGTGGTCGAGGGCGCCGCCAGGGTCTACAAGCTCTCCTCGAACGAGAACCCGCTCGGCCCCTCGCCAGCGGCCATTGAAGCGGTGCGCCAGGCCGCCGCCCATCTAGAACTCTATCCCGACGGTTCAGCCACGAAACTTCGCGAGGCGATCGCCGACGTGCATGGCCTGAACCCCGCGAACATCCTTTGCTCGAACGGTTCGGACGAACTGCTCGGGCTGATCGCCCAGACTTACCTGACTGCGGGCGATGAGGGTATTTTCACGGAACATGGTTTTCTGGTCTACAAGATCCAGACGCTTGCCGCGGGCGGCAAGCCGGTTGCAGTGAAGGAAAAGCAGGAACGCGCCGATGTCGACGCCATCCTGGCGGCGGTCAGCAGACGTACCCGCCTTGTCTTCATCGCCAACCCCAACAACCCGACCGGAACCTATCTGCCCTTCGAGGAAGTGCGCCGCCTGCACGAGGGCCTTCCTCCGAACGTCATCCTCGTACTCGACGCTGCCTATGCCGAATATGTCCGCCGCAACGACTACGAGTCGGGGATCGAACTCGTCTCGTCGTCGCAGAACGTGGTCATGACGCGGACTTTTTCGAAGATCTATGGGCTGGCCGGCATCCGCATCGGGTGGATCTATGCGCCATCGAGCATTATCGATGCGCTGAACCGGGTCCGCGGCCCGTTCAACGTCAATGCCGCCGCGATCGAGGCCGGTGCGGCGGCGGTTCGGGATCGCGGCCATGTCGAACGCGCCATTCTCCACAATGAGCAGTGGCTGCCCTGGCTCGCCGGCGAATTGACCGGGATCGGCTTGCGGGTCACGCCGAGCGCCGGCAATTTCCTGCTGATCCATTTCCCGGACGATGGCGGCCACTCGGCCGAGGCGGCGGACGATTACCTTTCCTCGCGTGGTTTCATTCTGCGCAGGGTCGCCGCCTACGGCTTCCCAAACGCGCTGCGCCTAACCGTCGGCACCGAAGAAGCCAATCGCGGTGTTGTCGCGGCTCTCGCCGATTTTTTCGAAAAGCTGAAGAATGTCCGAACCGTTGTTTGAAACAGTCGCCTTGGTCGGCATCGGCCTGATTGGCTCATCGCTGGCGCGGGTCATCCGCCGTGAAAGGCTGGCGAAGCATATCTCCATCGCGACGCGCAGCCCTGAAACGCTGGCGCGCGCCGAGGAGCTTGGCCTCGGCAATTCTTACGCAACCAGCGCCTCGGAGGCTGTGAAGGGTGCCGATCTGGTCATCGTTTCAGTGCCGGTCGGCTCTTCCGGCGTGATTGCCGCCGAGATCGCGCCTGCTCTCAAACCGGGCGCCATCGTGACCGATGTCGGCTCGACCAAGCGATCGGTGATTGCGCAGATGCAGCCGCATATCCCTGAAGGCGTGCACTTCATCCCCGGCCATCCGCTCGCCGGAACGGAGAAGTCAGGGCCGGATGCCGGCTTTGCCGACCTGTTCGAGAACCGCTGGTGCATCTTTACACCTCTGCCCGGCACAGACCCGACGGCACTTGAGCGCCTGACGGAATTCTGGCGGCGCTGCGGTTCGCACGTCGATACGATGGACGCCGACCATCACGACATGGTGCTGGCCATCGTCTCGCATCTCCCGCACATCATCGCCTACAATATCGTCGGTACCGCGGACGATCTGGAGGCGGTGACCAAGTCGGAAGTCATCAAGTATTCGGCGTCGGGCTTTCGCGATTTCACGCGTCTTGCCGCCTCCGACCCGACGATGTGGCGCGACGTGTGCCTTCACAACAAGGACGCGATACTCGAAATGCTAGCGCGGTTTTCAGAGGATCTCGCCTCGCTTCAGCGCGCGATCCGCTGGGGCGATGGCGAGAAATTGTTCGACATGTTTACGCGAACGCGGGCGATTCGCCGCTCGATCATCGAAGCAGGCCAGGAAATCGACGTGCCTGATTTCGGACGTCAGGTAGTCGAACATCCCGGCGCCGTCGCCATGCCGGAGAAGTCATAACGCAACACCGGTTTTCCTCCGGAATTGCGTCATAGCGGCGGGATTTCGCCGAGCGGGATGAAGCCGAGCACGGCCCTGCCTTTCGTGATTCTCAGCGGCAGCGAGGGGACGTTGCCGAGCGCCGCCAGGCCGGCAAAGCCTGCGGTGATTTGCCGGCGCGCTTCCGGAAAAGCGCCCGCAAGGGCCGCTGCAACGCCCCTTGGATCCTGCACAGTGACCATCAAATCGGCGTCGATCAGCCCATCCGCCCCAACCGTGAAGGGGCCGCTCAAAGCGATGCTGCTCTCGGGGCCTGTCGAAAGGTCGAGGTTGCGGATGGTGCCCGACTGCCCGCGCAAACTGCGCGCATTCGTTTCAATCAATCGCACGCCATCCTTCAGCGTCGCGTCGAGGCCGCCGCTTAGCACCGGCAGCGTCCTGCCTGCGACGGCTGCCGGATCGATCTGAAGGTTAGTGAAGCTCAGCGCCGCGTCGAGATCAGCGCCGTTCGGTCTTAGATGGCCCTCAGCCCGCTCGGCGCTGAACAGCGAAACCGGGTCCTCGTCTTCGGGATCGGTCTGCCCCGACAAGCCTTCCGCTTCGACCGAAAGGCGTTCTGGCACGGGCTCGGCGATGCGCGCACTCGCCCGCAGCTTGTCCCAGTCAAGCCAGAGCGGAGGCATGCCGGGAACGGCCGTCCGCAAGGGACCATCGAGTTCGGTCACGATACGCCGAGGCGCGTAGACCTGCGCCGCGCTGCGCAGGCTGCCTGCCGTCGCGGCGATATTCCGGCGAGCGTCCTCGTAGCCCAGGCTGTCGCAGAAGAGGCCGAGCCGGAAGGGATAGCCGCGCACTTCGAGGTTTGTGCATTCAGCCGTCGCGCCGTCGCGGTTCAGCGAGGCGACTGCCGCTTCGGACACTTTTTTTACTCGATCGGCCAGATAGAACCAGCCGGCACTGTAGGCGCCGAACAGGAACATGATGAACACAGCCAGCCAGAAGAACCGGCGTGCATAGTTTGGTTTGCGGACTTCACTTGACGGCATGCTGCGGCTCTCGTTAACGCTCTGTTCTTATTCGGGACCGGCGGCTTGCCGCGATCAGGCTTGGCGATATGGGCGATTTTTGGGTATTTGGCTATGGCTCGCTGATGTGGCGGCCGGGTTTCGCGCATGTGGAGACCCACCGCGCGCGGCTGCATGGTTTCCGCCGTTCGCTTTGCGTCCACTCCCATGTCCATCGCGGCACGCCCGAGCGTCCCGGCCTCGTGCTCGGCCTTGATCGCGGCGGCTCATGCATCGGCCTCGCCTTCCGCGTCCCAGGCGACCTGCGCGACGAAGTGATTGCCTATTTGCGAGAGCGCGAACTTGTCACCAACGTTTATCTCGAGCGCACGCTTGCGGTGAGGCTCAACTCCGGGGCTTCGGTGCCGGCACTTTGCTTTGTTGTCGACCGTGCGCATTGCCAGTACGCCGGCGCCCTCCATGAAGACGAAGCTGCGGCAATCGTTACGGGCGCCGTCGGCCGATCAGGCCCCAACGAGGACTATGTGCTCAATACCGTGGAGCATCTGAAAGCCCTTGGGATCAGGGACCACTGGCTGGAGAACGTGGCGAGGATGGTCAAAGCCGACGATAGGTCCTCGCTCAGCCCTTCACCTCACCCCCCAGTTCCTTGAGCCTTCTGATGGCCGTAGGCGGCAGAGGCGGCGGATTGGGGCCGGTGGCGGCGTCGATCAGAAGCTGGTCGCAGGCAGCCTCGGTCTCCGCTACCAGCCGACGCATGAATTCGTCCTTGTCGAGGCCCGGCGGAATCGGCGGCAGGAAACGCGCCTTGATCGTGCCAGGATAGCGCAGGAACTTGCGGCGCGGCCAGTAGAGCCCCGCGACATGGGCGACCGGGACGACAGGAACGCCGAGCTGCGCGTACAGCTCGACAATGCCGTATTTGTAATTCGGCACATCACCCGGCGCCCGGCGCGTTCCTTCCGGATAGATGATCAACTGGCGCTTGTTTCTGGCAAGCTCCTGCCTGGTTGCGGCGATAACGGCCTTCAACGCCTTCGAACGGCTGCCGCGATCGACCGGAATCATTCGCATCTTCAGGACGTACCAGCCGAAGAGGGGAATCCACGTCAGTTCGCGTTTGAGGATGAAAAGCGCGTCGGGAATGTGCGGCAGGAATGCGATCGTGTCCCAAAAGGACTGGTGCTTGGGTGCCACTATGCAGGAACCGTCAGGAAGGTTCTCCATTCCGGTGATTTCGCTTTTCGTTCCGGCAATTTTTTCCTGCAGCCAGAGGCTGCTCCGCGCCCAGAATTTCGGCACGAACCACGCCCGTGAACGGGGCGCCAGAAAATAGTAGGGCGTCCAGATGATCATCTGGATGATCAGGCTGGCATAAAACGCGACATTGAACGCCAGCGAGCGGATGATGAGCATGGAAGGTGCCTAGTGTGGTGGATTTGAAGTTCCTGTCATGTCCATGGCATCCGCGTTCAGGAACTTCAAATCCGTAAACCACACTAGATTCAAAAAGTTGCTAGTGTGGCTTTGAATCCGAAATTCGATCCGAACCTCGCTCCAAGGTAGACGAATTTCGGATTCGCCACACTAGAGGAGATTTCGCCGGATTGGTTACACCAACATGCCGGAAAGGAAAACCGGTTGGACGACGGTCACGGAAAGAAGGTCATCCGGCCGAGGCGTGTGCGACGGTTATCTCTTCGTCAGCAGGCTGCGCCCGCAGGATTCCGCGAGCCAGCGAGGCAAGATACTTGGTGTATTCGGTGAAGAGCACCCTGAGCGCGCCTGGTTTTGTCATCCAGGCTCCATCGTCGAGCCTGGTGTTGACCACTGGGTATGGCCGCAGTTCGGCCGCTTGCAGGAGGCGGCCCATTTCAAGCAGGCTGCGCGGCATGTGGTAGTTATTGGTCACCAGAATCACGCTTCGGTACGCATGGGTCTCCACCCATTTGGCGCTCTCCTCAGCGTTTCCGATCGTGTCGAGGGCGGCATGATCGATGTCCACGCAGCAGGCGAACAAGGTCTTGTCACCGCCGGTGACAGCCTGCAGATCGTCGAGGTCCGCCCGGGGGTTGACGCCGCTGATCAGCAGCCTCTGGCCCTTGCCGGACTTCAGCAGGCCGAGAGCGGCGTCGAGGCGCGCCTGGCCGCCGGTAAGCACGATGATCGCATCGGCTTCACCCGGATCCTCGGGCGTTGCAAGATGGCTCACATGGCTGGCGAACCAGGCGAACCCGCCGGCGAAAATCGCTGCCGCGCAAAGAACGGCAACGACCGAAACGCGAAAAACGGCCACAACGCTTGAGTGGGGCCGCCGCCGCGATATCTCCCAATCCGGTCTGCCGAGAATCAGTTCAGACAGTTCATGTCCCTTCATGGCGCGATAAATACCCCTGAACCGATGCACCGGACAAGAAGATCGCACCGGCCCCGCAACAAATGGTTACAAAGACCTGCCACAAATGATTACAAACATTCGCATTTCGTGAATTGGGACGTATCGTCATCCCCCGTCAGGATGGTGCCTGTCGAGTTCCGACAGATACGCCACCACCGTTGCATGAGAGGTCGCGGCGGTAAGCGCCGAAATGACAAGCACGACCAGGGCGACGCCGAGATAGCCCGTCAGGCCAATTGCGAAACTGCCGAACAGCGCCGCCGCCTGGTCTGCTTCGGGCGTGGCGAGATTCATCGACGACCACCATGAGAATGCGATGAAGACGACGATTGCGGCAACTCCGCCCGCGGCCGCTCCCTTAATGCCGGTGAGCAGGAAATGCTGCCGGAACTCGCGTGCGATGAAGCTCGCCTCAGCGCCGACGAAGTGCAGCACCTCGATGATATGGCCGTTTCCTGCCATCGCGCCCCGGGTTGCGAAAACGACCGTCAGGACCGTGGCGGACAACATGAGGACGAGCACGGCCACGCCGATGGTCACCGTCGTATGCGCCATGGCGACCAGCCGGTCGACCCACGTGCGATGATCGTCCAATGTGGCGCTCGGGACATCCGGCGCGAGCATGGCGCGCATGGCCGCGAAGTCCGGCGGATCGTCCTGATCGATGGTGACGATGACCAGCCGGGGCACTGGCAGTTCGTCGATGTTCAGGCCGGCTCCAAGCCAGGGTTCCAGCAGGCGTGCCGTCGCTTCGCGGTCCACGATGCTCGCTTGCTTTACTCCTGCGAAGCCGCCGGCTATCCCCGCGGCGGTTTCCAGCGCCGCCTCCATGTCAAGCCCCTCCACGGGCTTGATCTGAATGGTTGCCTCCCTTGCGATCTGGTTTTCCCAAACCGAGGCTGTGTCGCGGACCAGCGTAACGGCGCCGAGCGTCAGGCAGGAAAGGAACGTCATGATTCCGATGACGAAGACGAGGGCGCGACCGGCGACGTTCTGCTCCGGCACGATCGAAGCGGTCTTGCGGTGCTCGCGTCGCTCGCTGGCCGCTCGGGCTTGCGGCGCCGATACGGTCTCGCCGCGCGGATCAGTCATAGATGTCGAGCCTTCCGCCCGAGAGAATCATCCGCCGTGCGTCCACCTGCTCCATCAGGCCGAGATCGTGGGTAGCGATGACAACAGCTGTGCCGAGCCGGTTAAGCTCGATAAAAAGTCGCAGGAGCCGGCGCGCCAACGGGGGATCGACATTACCCGTCGGTTCGTCGGCGAGCAGGATTTCGGGCTGTTCTATAAGGGCACGCGCAATAGCTGCGCGCTGCTTTTCGCCGCCGGAAAGCACCGGCGGCAGCACATGCATGCGCTCGCCGAGCCCCACCCATTTCAGCAATTCGGTTACATCGCTCCGGTAACTCGCCTCCTCGCGTCCACGCACCCTCAAAGGCAGTGCGACGTTCTCGTATGTCGTCATGTGTTCGAGAAGCCGGAAGTCTTGAAATACCACGCCGATGCGCCGCCTGATCATCGGCAGGTCCTGACGGGAGATGCGCGAACGGTCCTTACCAAAGACGGTGATCAGCCCCCGCGTCGGCTTCAGCGACAGGAACAGCAGCCTGAGCAACGTGGTTTTGCCCGCGCCGGATGGACCGCTCAGGAACTGAAACGAACGTTTCGGAATGTGGAAGGAGATGTCACGGAGGATTTCCGGTCCCAGTCCGTATCTCAGGCCGACATTTTCGAAGCGGATCAATTTCTACTCTTGTTTCCGGGGAATGCCGGCTGCCAACCGTTTGTTTAAAATGGCCATCGATCGACGTGGTTAACCGCCGGTTGGGAAGCATTAACCATTTCGGTCTACCTCGGGAAGCAGGAACTCGAAAGGACAATCCGGGACGCATGCCAGACCAGCGCAACGCACGCCCGGTTTCCGGCGAAATCATGGCCACGACATCGACCGAAGCGGCCAAGGCGCG
Organism: uncultured Alphaproteobacteria bacterium; assembly: GCA_963813315.1. GTDB lineage: Bacteria > Pseudomonadota > Alphaproteobacteria > Rhizobiales > Rhizobiaceae > CAWEYO01. The sequence continues at coordinate 309,899 of CAWEYO010000020.1, forward strand.
TCCCGGACCCAGTTTCGACTTCGTCGATGCGGAATTCGAATCGTTAGACGGCGGGGTCGGCACGGGTGTCGCGCCGCGGCGCTATCCCGCCGACTCCCAGCACGAGCCGGCCTTTACGCCGAATATATCAGTGCTGCGCAAGCATAAGGCTGCGCGGCCGGCGTTCGGACCGGCCCGCGCCGGACTATTGTTCTGGATTGCGGGCATTGGCGCAGCCGCCCTGGCTTTCTGGGTATCGGGCGGACATGCTCTCATGCGGCACGCTCTATCCTCTCCGGAAGCGCCATTCTTGGAGCCGCTGCGCATCGCCGGTCTCACCTCCCGCGTCGAGTATGCCGGCCGTCATGCGATGCCGCGTGTGGACCGGCAGGTCATGAAAGACGGGCGCGATACTGTGCCGATGCCGCCGCTCAAAATCGACGTCACCGCTGGCGACGGCGCCACGAGGCGCTACAATCTGGGGACATCGGGGGCCCGATCGCGCTCGGACGCAAATTCGCCTTTGCGAGCCGGCTTCCGGTGCCTACAAACGGGGTGAAATCCGTTTCCGTCACTTTCGGGAACTAGAGCAATTCCAGGAAAAGTGGAAACCGGTTTTCCGTCCGGAATTGCGTAGAAGAAGAGTTAGAGCGGCTCGCCGATTCCGTCCAAATCGGAACCGCTCCAACGAATAGGAAGAGCACCATGCCTGTTGTTCGCGGCAAGGACATAGAGGTCCTGTTCAGCGCGTCGGCCATTGCCCGGCGAAATCTCGAACTTGCCAAGGAAATCGCCGAACGCGACTATCACGACCTTCTTGTGATTTCGATCCTGAAGGGATCGTTCGTCTTTGCCGCCGACCTCATACGCGCCATGCACGATACGGGCCTTTCGCCGGAGGTCGAGTTCATTTTCATTTCCAGCTACGGCGCCGGCACGACCAGCGGTGAAGTGCGGGTGCTGCGGGACATCGACAACGAAGTGACCGGTCGCGACGTACTCCTGATCGACGACATCCTGGAATCGGGAAAAACGCTGAAATATACACGCGAACTGATGCTTTCGCGCGGCGCAAGGAGCGTGTCGATCGCTGTGCTCCTCGACAAGCACACGCGGCGACAGACCGAACTCAAGGCCGATTTCGTCGGCTTCGAATGCCCGGACTATTTTGTCGTAGGCTACGGCATGGACGTTGGCCATGCGTTTCGCGAGCTGCCCTTCGTTGGCATCGTCAAGGGCGACGCCTGAATGGCAGCCTAGAGCATCGGACCCGAAAGTGGGTACCGGTTTCGGGAAAATCCGGTGCTCAAACAAAGAGATAGAGCAGCAGCGGCGATTCCATCGATGCGTCCGCTTCTCTAGACCTACGCGCGCTAATTCGAGCACAAACAGGTAGCCACGAGGATTCAGGGATCGTCAAGATTTGCACGCGAGTATCGTGCGATGGCAAAAATCCTGATCGTTGAGGACGACGAGTCCGTTCGTACACTCGCTGCCCGTGCGCTGGAGCGCGCCGGACATGCTGTCGAACTTGCCGGCGACGGCGCAGCCGGTCTCGCCCGCATTCGTGCCGCCGGCGGCGGATTCGATCTGATCGTTTCGGATATCCGGATGCCGGAAATGGATGGCATTGAGATGGCGAAGGCTGCTGCCTCGTCTTACCCCGGCCTTCGCATCCTGTTGGTTACAGGCTACGCCGACCAGCGAGAGCGAGCCGAGGACCTGTTGGGCGTCGTCGTCGATGTTGTGCAGAAGCCCTTCACGCTGGCGGAAATCAGGGAACAAGTCCGTCGGGCGCTTTGCCATGGAGACAATGCCAAGGGCGTATAGAGCGCGATGACCCTTCCGGAAACGTCACCGCGCTCCAGCTCTTTGATTTCCGCATGATCTTTTCCAGAGATCGCCACGCACTTTTCGGGGTCATGATCTAACCCCGCATTCCGGCAATCGCCAAAGGATTGGCCTCCATTGCGGCGCGATCGGGCGCATCGATTGAAGGCGTGTCGGTGAGCGCGGCAAAAAGCCGTCTGACATAGTCCGACGGCATGTCGATCATGATCAGCACGAGCCGCGTTCCGCGCCGACCGTCGGGCCAGGCCGGCAATCGCGCCGGCGGATGGAATACTTTCTGAACAGCATGAATGACCAGTGGGCGAGACTCGTCCTCGGCAAGCTCGATGATGCCCTTCAGCCGCAGCAGCCGGTCGCCATGCGCCGAGCGCATGAGGTCCAGGAACATTTCGACGGCGCTGAAGGGCAGCGGCCCGTCATGTGTGAGCGTGAGCGCGCTCACACGAGAATCATGGCGATGGCGGTCGTGCTGATGTGCGTGATCATGTTCTCCCGCGTGATCGTGACCATGCTCCCCAGCGGCCGCTTCCCCCAGCCAGCGGCGCACATCGGCAGTCTTGGTTGCTGGATCGTAGAGTCCGCACTCGAAGATCGCCGCGTGGCCGGTCTCGCCGGCATGGGCGTCCAACATGACAGCACCCGGATTGATGCAGCTGAGACGGTCGCGCAGCGCGGCCAAGGTATCGGATTCGCCGACGAGATCGGTCTTTGCCACGACGATGCGGTCGGCGACCGCGACCTGCTTGACCGCCTCGATATGCGCGTCCAGCGTGGCGTCGCCATTGACGGCATCGACGACCGTAACGACGCCGTCCAGCCGGAACGCCTGAACGAGTACCGGATGCGCCATGATTGCCTGCAGCACCGGCGCAGGATCGGCAAGGCCGGTGGTTTCTATTATGACCCTCTTCAGGCTGTCGATGCGCCCGGTCTGCCACCTGTCGACGAGTTCCGCCAGCGTATCGACCAGTTCGCCGCGAACGGTGCAGCACAGGCACCCGTCGGAAAGTTGGATCACGCCATCCGAAGCCTGTTCGACCAGCAGATGATCGATCGCCACGTCGCCGAATTCATTGATGATCACCGCCGTATCGGCAAGGGCGGGGTCCTTCAGCAAGCGGTTGAGCAGCGTCGTTTTGCCGGCGCCGAGAAAACCGGTCAGCACGGATACCGGGATTGGAAAATCGGACACGGTCAGCCGCCGGCCTGGGACGCCTTCGCCGTGCGGCGGGTCGTGGCCGCGCTGCCGGCCGGCGTACTGGAAGCCGTGTAGTCCGGGCGGGGCGTCGGGATCGGAATTTCCCCGAAATCAGGCCCTTCGCCCGCCGCGACCGCCGCCGCGAAGGCCAGCGGAACCTTCCCTGAGGCGTCGCCAAGGGCGAGGGCCACCACCCGCGGCGGGTGGTCCCGCGCGTGGAGGTAGGGCGAACGCAAGGCCGGCTTGCCCTTTGCGTCGGCTTTTTCGCCTTGCTCCGCTTTCGCCTGCCGCTCGCAGATCAGCGGTCGCATGTCCGTCGCCGCGTCACGCCCTTTGCCGTAGGGCTCGAGGTCGACGAGCGTGATCGCGGCCGACGATGGCTTGTCGAAGCCATTGCCGAGGAGATCGGCCGCCTGCTCGGCACGAACATGGGGGGAGCGCGCGCCGAGCACGATCGCAATCAGCGTGCGGCCATTGCGCGTGGCGGAAGCGACAAGATTGAACCCGGATTGGCAGATGAAGCCGGTCTTCATGCCGTCGGCGCCGTCGAAGCGCCCGAGCAGGTCGACATGCGACTTCAGCACCTTCTTGCCCAAGCCGAGCGCCTCGATGGCGAAATAGGCGGCATGCTGCGGGAACTGGGTTCGGATCGCTCGCGCGAGGATCGCGAGGTCATGCGCGTTCGTATACTGCCCGGCATTGTGGAGGCCGTTGGCATTGACGAAATGGCTGCCGCTCATGCCGAGCCGCACTGCTTCTACATTCATGCGTGCCACGAAAGCCGTTTCGGAACCACCGACATTCTCGCCGATGGCGGTGGCGATGTCGTTTGCCGATTTCACGATCAGCATCTTCAGCGCATTGTCGAGCGAGATCGTCTGCCCTGGCTTGAAACCCATCTTGGACGGCGGTTCGGATGCCGAATTTTTTGAAACCTTGATGGGCGAGGCAAGGTCGAGCTCTCCAGCCTCGATGGCACGAAAGGTGACGTAGGCGGTCATCAACTTTGTAAGCGAGGCCGGATACCACCGTTGGAACGCATCGTCATAGCCAAGCACCCGGCCGGTCCCGACGTCGAACACGATGGACGGGCCGGCGTGCGCCGGTGTCGCTGTCCACAGTGCTGTGCCGACGAGAAGGGAACGCAGAAAAGACATGTATGATCGATCCTAGAGCAAGATGAGATTAGGTCCGGTCATTCTGCGGGAGGAAATTTGCGACAAGGTCGAGGGCTTCGGCGACGGTCGTACCGGGGTACGGCCGAGCCGGAGCCCGAAGGATTTGGCGCAAATTAACCCGGCCCACCGGTCGAACCCAGTTTCTGCGAAACGGGATAAGTTCGACCGGCAGGGTTTGTCTGATTGTTGGTTTGCCGGAGGCAAACCGACGGGCAGGGTTTCCGTGCGGCGGGCGCCCACTTTGTCGGCTCCCTCGGCCGATGGAACCCCATCGACCATCGCGACCCTTCGCGTGGATCGCCTCGCCGCACGAGAAACAGAATTGACCATGCCTAACCTCATCTTGCTCTAGACAGCTACTTGAAGCAATCGCCCCGGCGTTCGCGAAACCAGGCCTCACAGCGGCGACCCCTTCCCTGAACTGTGCTATTTAGCCTAAGTGACCCCAACATGGCAAAATACTTGGCGTCGCAGTTGTTACAAAAGCGCAGTCCCGTCCGTGTTGTCAGTCGAAAGTCCCGAACATGCCAATCCTGAACCGCGCCGCCGAAATGCAAGACGAAATCGCCGGCTGGCGCCGGCACCTGCACAGCATCCCGGAACTCAACTTCGATCTCCCCGGAACCTCCGCTTTCGTGGCGGAAAAACTGACGGAATTCGGCTGTGACGAGGTGGCCACGGGCATCGCAAAGACCGGCGTGGTAGGTGTAATCAAGGGCCGTCTCGGAGACGGTGGCACGATCGGGCTGCGCGCCGACATGGATGCGCTGCCGATCCTGGAAGCAACCGGAATGCCCTATTCGTCGCAAAATCCGGGCAAGATGCACGCCTGCGGCCATGACGGCCACACCGCGATGCTTCTCGGCGCCGCCAAGTATCTCGCGGAGACCCGCAATTTTGCCGGCTCCGTGGCAGTGATATTCCAGCCGGCGGAAGAGGGTGGCGGCGGCGGCGGCGTGATGGTGAGGGAAGGAATGATGGAGCGCTTCGACATCAGGAAGGTATTCGGCATGCACAACATGCCAGGCCTACCGGTCGGCCAGTTCGCCATCCGTCCGGGTCCGATCATGGCCGCCACCTCGGAGTTCACCATCCGCGTGAAGGGCAAGGGAGGGCATGCGGCGATGCCGCACCGGACGATTGATCCGATCGTGATTGCCAGCCAGATGGTATCATCCCTCCAAACGATCGCTTCGCGAAGCGCCGATCCAATCGAATCGGTCGTCGTCTCGGTCACGAAATTCCACGCGGGCGACGCCTACAATATCATTCCGGAGACTGCGGAATTCGCAGGCACTGTGCGAACGCTGAAGAACGACATTGCCGCGTTGGCGCGCGAGCGCATCCATGTGGTTTGCGAGGGCATCGCGGCCGCCCATGGCGCCGCTGTCGACATCGATTATGACGCCAACTATCCGGTGACCTTCAATCATCCGGAGGAAGCCGCTTTCGCAAGCGATGTCGCCGCCATGGTCGCCGGCGAGCCTCAGGTCCATCGGTCGATCCAGCCATTGATGGGTGGGGAGGACTTCTCCTACATGCTGGAGGCGCGCCCCGGCGCGTTCATTTTCATCGGCAACGGCGACACGGCGAACCTGCATCATCCGGCTTACGATTTCAACGACGAGACCATCCCGCACGGAGTGAGCTATTGGGTAAGGCTGGCGGAGACCGAGCTTGCGGCTTGACGCGGCCAGGGCAACCATCTCAACCAGCCACCACCGGATTCGAGCGGACCATTGTTGCCCATGCCCGTGGCGACTTCGTCCCACTCCAAAACGGGGTTGGCGAAACATTCGGAAGCAGCTATGTGTCTCGGCGCGCGGTCCCGTAGCTCAGTAGGATAGAGCGGCAGATTCCTAATCTGTAGGTCACAGGTTCGATTCCTGTCGGGATCACCAAAGAAATTAAGACCTTAACGGCCATGACAGGGGACGAAAAACAAGATCAAATGCGTCGGGGGCAAGCCGGGGGCAAGCGGGGCAAAGGGCGGCCGGTCGGTTTGACGCCAGAAGTCGGCGGCCATCCTGGAGAAGATGCTAGCCGAGTGGCCGCTGGCTTGCGGCATGACCACGAATGCCGGTGCCGACCACTACAAAACCTCACCCACCAACTTTTTCGAACTGCGGGAAAAAGCCAAAACCTTGCAGGCCGAACCTGCCAGCTACCGCTCGCCGTCTAATGTACTTTGGGATGATCCACTGCTGATGCTAGACCCTTCGACGCTCAAGGCTGCGTGGAGCCGTCTCGTTGAAAAAGTGCAGGAGCATGATAGGCAGCTGGCTCGGACGATCTCCGATCCGGACAGGAAACGCTTGGCCGACCAGCGCGCAACACTGCTGGGATATCTCCGCGAGCAGTACCTACGGCGTTATCCAGGACGAAATCCGACCGACCAATTTCTTGAAAGTCAGATCTATTCAAGAAAATGGCGGACCCTTTCATAATCCGGCGTGCCTTGCCATGCTCTGTCCGAACTCAACCGAAACGGACAAGAGCCATGAACGACCGCATTCTGCGGGCGCCGAAGGCTGCCCAAAAGCTGGGCATATCAGAGCGCCAATTTCATCGTGAGATCGCACGGGGGAATATCCCAGCTGGCTTCAAGGTAAGCGAGCGCGTGACCGGCTGGCGTGAAAGCACGCTCGACCAGGTTATTCGCGACCGCGAGGCCGGAAAGAAAGTCACCGCCGAATAGAAATCACTGCCGCAATGAAAGACCCCGCCGTCGCACATCGCGCGAAGCGGCAGGGCCGGGGATCTGCACCCTCGGTCTATGTAGCGTGATGGTTCGACGGCTTCAACACAGGAGGCCGATATGGCCATTGAAACACATGTGAACGTTGTCGATGTCACCATCGACGAAGCTCCCGATAACGACGACTTTGATGTCGAGGAAGCCCGCGATCTGCAAACCAGTTTGGATTGGGCCACTCACGAATTCCCCGATTTCCTTCACCTCGCCAAACGCCTGCCGCCACGCCGGGACGATGAGCCCGACGCATTGGGCGATCTCAGGGACATGCTCGACGGGCTCGGCACGGCATGGGGCGAGGTTGTGGACAGGCTCGAGGAAGCTTCGCGGAAGGCGGAAGAGCTGGTCGCGGAGATGGAAGATGCCGACGATGCTTGATCCTCAACGCTACGGCAAACTCGTCGACTTCGTCCTAGTTGAAAACCAGAAGGATTGCGAGAGGGGAAGGGTAGGCAGCACCGCTGCCTTTCTGCGCCGCCTTACCGCTGCCTTTCCGGACATCACCGAGGCTGATTGGAGGCGTGCATGCGCCGAAGTAATCGCCCGCCTTGAAGGCGATATCGCAGCCCTGGAGAAGCACTGACAGCGATGGGCGGTCCCCGCGAAGGACCGCCCGTTTTCTCATTCGAAGCAAGACCAAAAGAGGACCAAGAACATGAACAGTATCCCCATGAAAAACCAAAACTCAACCCCGGCTCTTACTGATGTCGCGCCCTATGAAACCTTCGCCGACCAGGCGGTCGGCATTGACGCCGCGCTCGTCAAATTCACGCGCGGCGTCTGGAGCACCGGCGCCGACGGCGAAACCATCAAGCCGGATGCCCGGTTCCTCGCCGCGGTAACCGGACTGCGACACGGGCACATCAAATGGCTGGACAGCAAGCCGGTCGAGCGCCGGATGCTTTTGGTGCAGGACCATCCCCTGCCGCCCGGACGTACCGAACTCGGTGACCTTCTCGACGACGACTGGCCGATCAACAAGGACGGCGAGCGCACCGATCCCTGGGTGTTCACCTACGAGCTGCCGATGCTTGATCTCGAAACCGATGGCGCACGGCTCTATTCGACCCAATCATACGGCGGCCGGCAATGCATCGGCCGTCTGGTGCGAACCTATGCCCAGCGTGCGCGGAGAAATCCCGGGCAACTGCCGGTCGTTGAGCTGAAGTGCGAGAGCTACAAGCATGAGACCTACGGCATCGTGCAGAACCCGGCGCTGAAAATCGTCGAATGGGTGCCCGACCCGGACTGGTCGCCACCGGAGTCGCCAGCCGGTTCGCCGCCCTTCGATCTTCAGGACGAGATCCCCTTCAATTTTGAGTGGCGGTAGGTGACCCATGCCCGTATGTGTTGCATGCGGCGAAAAAAAGCCGGCTGGCGATTTCTATCAGCGTGATCGTTCATGCAAGGAATGCCGCAAAGCACGGGTTAAGCTGCGTGCCCGCTTAAACCCGGCCGTTCAAGAATACGATCGGCAGAGAGCTAAGACGCCAGAACGACGCGAGCACATACGTGCCACCGTTGCCAGATGGAACGCGGAAAATCCGCTTGGCTACAAAGCCCACTACGTCGCAACCAATGCCGTTCGGGACGGCCGGCTAAAGAAGCAACTATGCCTGTTTTGCGGCCGTTCCGACGTCCACGCCCATCACCGCGACTATTCGAAGCCACTCGATGTCGTGTGGCTTTGTCCTCAATGCCATCACCGCCTGCACGCCCTTGGTCCTGAAATACAGGGAAAGGGTGTGTAGGCATGCCGCCACCGCAGGACGATACCGGCCCGGATCCAATCGACGAAACCACGGTGTACGACTTCGTCGCCCTGCTGCACGAGCAGGCCGCAACCGCCCTTGACGGCGTGACGATGCCCGGCGTGATGAACCTTTGCCGGTTCCTTCCCGACCGCGGTTTCGACAGCGTGTTTCGTTTCCCTGTCGGCGACATCTCCGGCATGGCCGAACAAGCAGTCGCCGATGCCCGCGCCGGCTTCAACGTCTACGTCGAGGGACGAACCGTGCGGCCGGGACTCGGCCGCAAGCTGCGCGGCTCGGCCGCCGATACGGTCGGCGTCTTCGCCCTCGTCATCGACAGCGACGCCGACAAGGGCAAGGCCGGCCAAAGCCGGCTGACGCCATCGCTCGTCGTCGAGACATCGCCCGGCAATTCGCATCAGTGGCTGTTCCTCGATCGCGCGATCGGCCACGCAAAGGCGGCAGCGCTCGGCGACGCCGTGCGATCGAGCGGCGGCGACAGCGCAACCGGCAAGCCCGACCAGCCCTACCGGGTCGCCGGGACGCCGAACTATCCGGACCAGCGCAAGCGCGAGCGCGGCCGCGACACCTGCCAGACGCGCATCCTCGCCGCTTCCGGCGCCGTCTACAGCGCTTCGGCGATCGCCGGGGCATATCCGCACGCGAACGGTAACGGTGCCGCCGACGACAACGGCGACGAAGATGCGGAGCTTTCCGTCGAGGAGCTGCTCGCCTTCCTCGATCCGAAGCTCAGGGACGATATCGCGCGAGCGCCAGAACCCGGCGAGGACCGCTCGGCAGCCGCCTTCAGCGTCATCCTGCGGCTCATCCAGTACGAGTTCAGCGACGCCGCTATCCGCACGATATTCACGGCGCATGCCGACGGCATCGGCCAGCGCTATGTCCGCGACGGCAAGGATCTCGTCGCCGACATCGCCCGCGCGCACAAGAAATCCGGTGAGCACGACAACGGCCAGGCATCCGGATCCGGCAACGGGCAGGCCAACCCTGGCCAGGCGCCGAACGTCCAGCTTCTGAGCTGGCACGAGTACCGCGAGCGGCACAAAGACCATGGCGGGACATTCCTGGTCAGGGAGCTGGTGCGCGCCGGAACGCTGATCTCGATCAACGGCCGGCCCGGCGCCGGGAAAACCGCGCTGATGCTCGAACTGGCCAGGTGCCTCGACGCCGGCGAGCCGTTTCTCGACCGCGAAACGAAACAGAGCATCGTCGCCTACATCGCCGCCGAGGACGAGAGCGACATCGCCAACCGGCTTGAAGCGCTCGAGCTCGACGGCGTGATGATCGTCACATCAGAGGAAGGCGTGCCGCTCAGCAAGCCGGATCGCGCCGCCGCCATCATCAGGGAAGTCATCCGCCAGGCGCGCGAGAAATGGCCGGACCGGGAAATCTTCATCCCCTTCGATACGCTGCGCGCCGGACTCGACGGCCAGAGCGTGCTCGACGACCGCTTTACCAGCCCGGCGCTCAACAAGCTGCGAAAGGTCGCCGAGGACGAAGGCGTGGTGATCTGCATCGTCAACCACACCAACCGCGAAAACCCGAAACAGACCAAGGGCGAAACCCTGGAATCCACCGTTGCGCTGGAGCTCATCCTGCTCGAGGGCGAAGGCGGCTGGTTCGAACTGCATGTCGGCAAGAACCGCTCCGGACCGCCGCGCCGGCAGATCGGGCGCATGCGCTGCACCTCGATCCAGGTCGGCGACGTGGAAGCGGCCGTCATCGACCGGATCGAGAGCGTGGACGGCGGCAGCGGCGGCTCGGAAAGCCTCCCGCAAGCCGGGCGGCAACCAGGCGCTCATCCTGGCCATCATGAAGAACGCTCTCATCGACCACGGCTTCTCGTTCCGGCCCTACCCGGACGGACCCGAAGTAAAGGCGGTCAAGGAAGCGCTGCTGCGCGAAACCTTCATCGAGCGGAAAGCCGGCGACGATCGAAGACAACAAGCGCCGCGGCTTCGTCTCGGCGCTCAACCGGCTGCTCAACAGATTCCTGATGCGCGGGGAAAACGCCGAGGGCGAAGGCGTCATCTGGTTCGCCCGGAAGGACGATGAAACCGGAAACTTTCGAAGATTTCCGGTCGGCCGGGAGGGAAGCATGAAAAACCGGAGCGGGAAAACTTCCCCATCCAAGCTTCTTTCCGATTTTTCCCGTTTTTCCGGAGACCGGAAACATCGGGGGATATAGGAAGTTTTCCGATTTTTCCCGGCAACCCCAAAGCGTGAAAAAGCCCGTTTCCCGCCGATGATCTACCTTTGGTTGTCGGTGTGAAAATGTAAGGATTGTTAATTCTTACCAGCAAGAAGGAAGGAGAACCGAAATGCAGACTTCAGAACCTGTCACCAAAGCCAAGCCGCAAAAGCGGGGCTCGCTGCTCGAATCGCCGCAAGACTTCGACGATGCCGTGCAGCCGTTCCAGATAGCACTGACCGATTGGATGGGCGATCTCAGCGAAGCCGTGGCCGAGCTGGAAGACAAGCAGGCCGGCCGGTTCAGCGACAGCCGCCAGGACAAGATCGACGAACTGCAGGAGCGGTTGACCGCCCTGGAAGAAATCGATGCGGCTCTGGGTGCCCTGTGAGACTGACAAACAGGCCCGGCGATCGATAGGGGCGACTGCCGGGCCGAATCAGGGAGGTATGAAGGACCTTACCCTACGTCAACCGTTAGAAAGGCGGAATAGGCTCACATCGGCCCGATCTGCTCTTTCCACAACCTTTGTGGCAACGTCTGAAGCAGCATCGGCGCCTGGTCCGGCTTGTCGAATGGTGGCTTACGCCGTCCCGGCCCGGCGAACCGTTGTGCGACTGCCGGGCCAAGGTCAGAGGGAGCATCATGAATGGATGCGGCTTTAACTTATTCCTCTGCGGCCATGAGCGAAAGCAACCCCGCAGGCAAGTGCCAGCATAGACGTGGGTTGGGTGACTCCAGGCTCATGTTTGACGATGCGGTTACGACACCGATGGCTGCACCTGCATCGTTGAGGATCGGCGATCCGGACATGCCACCCTCGATAGGCTGGGCACAGACTGCCGGCCACCACGGCCCGCCGTGGTGCTTTACCGTGCAGGAAAACCAATCGCCAGCCAGCGACAGCATCCATGCGCGCTGCTCAACGTTGCTGTCTGTGGCGGCGGCGCTGACGGTAAGTGGCTCGAGGTCCTCGACCAGCGCGTCATAAGCATCGCTCTCTTCATCGAAGACCTGATTATCCGGCGGGCCCAGCACCGCAAGATCAGAGACCGGATCGACGAACAGGCATTCTGCCGCGACGGCGGGTTTCTGGCCGAGCCCAGCGAGCAACTTGCCATAGGTTCGCTCCTCGACGTAGCCGATGCCGAAGCCGGTTGGCAGACGGTGCAGGCAATGGGCAGCGGTGAGGATGATCCGTTGATGACGAAAGCCGTTTACCACGAAGCCGCGACCATCGCCGACGCGGACGACGGAACGCGCAGCTGTGGTAGAACTGCGGAGTAAGCGTGCCATGGAATCCCCTTCCTGAGCACGTGCCGGTTCGGTGGCGGCTAACCATCGAACCGGCTCGATCCTAGCACCCTGCCGCGTGTCCTTCCACGCGCTCTTCGGCGGGGGCAGGGGGGCACGTCGTGATTGCATAGGGTTTGCTCCGGGAGCGGGCGCGGCACCTCAAATTAACGCTGATGGACTTTCGCGTGGGGGGTTTATAGTCGCCGGAACCGGAAATGACCGGAAGGTTTCCGCCGATGACCCATCACCCACGCCAGCGTTCCGACTCGATTGCCGCCAGTGTGGCCGCCCAGCAGGCAATCCGAACCTCGATGGCGCCGCCGGAACCCTTGCCGAACACGCTGCTGCCAATCTGGCAGGAAGTGGTGGAGATGCGGGCTTCCTTCGAATGGAGTTCGCTCGATCTGCGCCTGGCAGTGAGCCTTGTGCGCGCGCTGGGCGACCTCGCCAGCCAGGAACGACAGCTTTCGCGTGAGGCCAAGGTGCAGCAGACCCCGCATGGCCCGGTGGTGAATCCGCGCTTCGCCATCATCGATCGGCTCTCGGCGCGGATCCTGAAGTTGCAAACCCGATTGTTGCTGACGCCGCGGGCGGCCGGTCTCAAGGCCGACCGCACCGAGCATCAGCGCCGGGTGGAGCGCGAGGCACGGGCCCGGGTCGATCCGATCGGTGCTTATTTGGACAATGGCGGCGATGCGATGAGCCTGCTGCTGGGCGCCGGTGACGGCACGGTTGTGGGTGACAGGTTTCTGGCAAGGGACGTTCCAGCAGCATCCTGCCGACCAGCGACGACGACGAGAGCGGTCAGCGGCCGGTTCCGAGCCAGCCGCGGCAACGGCAAGCCACAATAGTAGGCCATTGACCGCCCGTTGATGCCGCCCAAGTCAAACTGAACTACCAATGCGGAACATCGAAGTCAGCAAAGCGGCACTGGCGCAATCATCACGAGGCCGAGCAGCGCGGGATTGAAACTGCGGCTTTCGCGCCTGTTTTCGTCGCGCCTCCTCGTCGAACTGGTATTTCTCCCCAGCGCGCCAGTTGGCTTGCCGGGCTGCGGCATCTGCCTCGCCCAGGTCCGCAATTCGTAGCGTTCGAGTTCTGTCAACGGAAGTCCCCTGGCCCGGACAGGACATAAGCATAGAAACTGCCGGGGCCGGAAGGCGGTTGGTTCTCCTGAAAGTTAAGTCAAGCGCATCTTCAATCCGGCACTAGCCTTCGCGGCGCCGGTAGCAATCGTCACAGCGTTTCTCTATTGAAGGAAAATGAAATGCCTTTCGGCACATTGAACGCACCTGTCCATTCTCGCCGTCCTTCCCGCCCTTGCGCTCGGCGAGTTCGTAACAAGAAGAATTGCCGACATCGAATGAACAATCGCGCGAAACAATTGAAACATTTCTGCACCGGCCTTGGAAATACGGCCGAAACAGGGATGGCCTAAGTCTTGCCGACGCGGGAATACCTTTCCTGCAGGAGGCTGCGATGAAAAAGCTCTTGTCAGTCCTGACGGCCACAATCTTGGCAGCGGCTTTCGCCATGCCGCTGAAAGCCGCGCCGATGTTTGTGCCGAAACCCGAACAGGTTCGGGCCGACGTCGTCGAAAAGGTCAAGCAGAAATGGCGTCATTACGGCTGGCATAACCGAAATCAATGGCGGGGAGACCGCCCGTGGGACAGGCAGTATGCATGGCGGTCCTGCCGTTACTACGGCAACTGCTATCCGCGCCGCGATTACGGCTACCGCGACTACTACAACCGTGACGATTATCCGCGCTACCACCGTCAGTATCGTCCGGGAGTTAGCATTTATCTGCCGTTATACCGCGATTGAGCAGCGCCGCTTGGAAGTAAAGCGCATGACGTCGGCCTCGCCCATGCCTTCGGGCGGTTCGGAGTTCTGTACGATGTGGACTTCCACATTCGGCGCCTCGTTCATGCGCAGCATCTGGTAGCTGTCGAAGTTGGTCTGCTCGACGCGGCCGTCCTTCAAGGTAATCGCGCCATAGAGCGCCGCGGTGATGCCGAACATGACGGCGCTCTGGATCTGTGCCTGGACGGTGTCCGGATTGACGGCGGTGCCGCAATCGGCGGCGCAGACGACGCGGCGTACGCGAACGGTGCCGTCCTTCGCCACTTCCACTTCGGCAACATGGGCCATATGGGTCGCGAAGGCGTTCTGAATCGAAACGCCTCGGCCGGTCCGAGGCGGCAACTTGTTTCCCCAGCCAGACTTGTCGGCTGCGAGCGCCAGCACCGCCCTGGTTCTCAAGGAGCGCGAGCCGGTATTCGACCGGGTCCTGCTTCGCCGCCGACGCCAACTCATCTATGAAGCTTTCGGTCACGAAGACGTTGTGCGACGGACCGACACTGCGCCAGAACGCGGTCAGAACCCCCGGTGGCTCAACCAGCACGTATTCGACGTGCAAGTTCGGGAGGTCGTAGACAAGGTTGATCGCGCCTTCAGTTGTGTCGGGGTCGAGGCCATCGACAAACGCCGGCGGCAGCCACCTTGCTAGGATCGAGGATCCGGCAAAGCGATTGGTCCAGGCGACCGGCATCCCTTTCGCGTCGAGACCGGCCGCGAGCCGGTCGAAGAACATCGGCCGGTACATATCATGCTGGATGTCTTCCTCGCGGGTACACACGACCTTGACCGGCCCCTCAACATGCTTGGCGATCTCGACGGCGCGAGCGACACTGTCGACCTCGAGCCTGCGGCCGAAACCGCCGCCGATCAGATGATTGTGCGCGACAACCTTGTCCAAGGGCAGACCGGCGGATTTCGCTGCGGCGGCCTGTGCCCGCGCGAGGGCCTGGGTACCGACCCAGATTTCGCAACCGTCACCGCGGACATGTACAGTCAGTTCATCGGCTCCATGGTTGCGTGCGCTAGGAACGGAACCTGATAGGTCGCCTCCACCTTGATAACAGCACTTGCCATCGCGCGATCAACATCGCCAATGCTCTGCGCAACAGCCCCCGACTTGAGCATCGCCTGTTCGAGTTCGGCGGCGATCGCTTCGGTCGTGAGCCCGGCATGCGGACCGTCGTCCCATTCGATCGCCAGTACCTCGAGGCCCTTCTTCGCGGCGCCCATGTGGTCGGCAACCACGGCGACGGCATCGTCTAGCCGCACGATCTGGCGCACGCCCTTCACAGCCTTGGCCGCGGCATCGTCGACGCTCTTCACGCGGCCGCCGAACACCGGAGACTGCGCAAGCGTCGCGATCTTCACGCCCGGAGGCCGGACATCGATGCCGTAGACGGCCGTTCCGTCGACCTTGGCCGGGGTGTCGAGACGTTTGGCCGGGGTGCCGATCAGCTTGAAATCCTGTGGTCGCTTGAGCTCGACGATGGCCGGCACCGGCAACCGCGCCGCATCGGCGGCGAGCTCGCCATACGCGATACGTTTGCCGGTCGCCGCGTGAACCACTTCGCCGCGCTCGGCGGGGCAATCAGCATTGGGATCGACGTGTAGGTACCCTGGCCCATTTCGACGTAGGGCCTCGTCAGGATGATCTGGCGTCACGTCCGATACGGACGAAGGCGTTGGGCGCGAAGGTCTCGTCGGCCGCTTCGACTTCGCCGGTTACGAACGGCAGGCTCAGACTCAGCATCGCTGAGTGTTCCGCAGGCCATAGAAAGCACTTCAAACGTCGCAAAGTCGGCGGTACGCTCAAAATCATGTCCCAGTCCGCCAATCCGATATTGACTGCCCGTCGCGAGCAGATGTTTCCCACGCTTGCTCAGGCCGATATCGATCGCATGCGCCGTTTCGGCGAAGCCGTTTCCTATCCCGCAGGCGTGCATATCGTCAAAGCTGGTAATGTAGCGCCTGGCGTGATCGTTGTACTCTCCGGCAAAGTGGAGGTTACCCACGACAGCGGGTTCGACCGGCGCGAGACCATCGTCGTCCACGGTCCGGGCAACTTCGCTGGCGAACTGGCCCAGCTTTCCGCCCGCCCTTCGCTTGTGAATGCCGAGGCAATTGAGCCGGTTGAGGCGTTGGTCATCCCATCGCAAAGATTGCGCGACCTGATGGTACAGGAAGCTGACCTCGGTGAGCGCGTCATGCGGGCGTTGATCCTGCGCCGTGTCGGCCTGCTGGAAAGCGGTGCAAGCGGTCCGATCATTGTCGGGCCACCGGACAATGGCGACGTGTTGCGGCTACAGGGATTCCTGGCCCGCAGCGGGCAGCCACATCGCGCCCTCGATTCCGACAGCGATCCCTGCGGTAGGACCTTGGTCGAGCGCTTCCATGTCGATCCCCACCACCTGCCGATCGTGCTGTGTCCGAATGGCAAGCTCCTGCGCAATCCGGGCGAGAACGAACTTGCCCGCTGCCTCGGCCTGGTACGGCCGATCGATCCGATGCAACTCTATGACGTTGCCATTGTCGGAGCAGGACCGGCCGGCCTGGCAGCCGCGGTCTATGCCGGGTCGGAGGGACTGTCTGCAATCGTGCTCGATTGCCGTGCCTTCGGCGGGCAGGCGGGCGCGTCCTCGCGCATCGAGAACTATCTCGGCTTCCCCACCGGCATTTCGGGGATGGCGCTCATGGCGCGCGCCTACAATCAGGCGCAGAAGTTCGGCGCAGAGATGGCCATCCCGGACGAGGTGAGCCGATTGGACGATCTTATCGACGGGCGAAGAAGCGAACACTATGTGCTGCGTGTCGGAGACAGCGAGACAGTACGCGCACGCACAGTGGTTGTGGCGAGCGGTGCACGCTATCGCCGGATCGATGTGCCGAACCTCGCGCAATTCGAAGGATCATGCGTGCATTACTGGGCTTCGCCGATCGAGGCGCGTCTGTGCGGCGGCCAGCAGGTAGCTCTGGTCGGCGCCGGAAATTCGGCCGGTCAGGCGGCTGTTTACCTGGCCAACCACGTAGAGAAGGTTTGGCTGCTGGCACGCGGCGTCAGCCTGCACGCGAGCATGTCACGCTACCTGGTCGAGCGCATCAAAGCGCAGCCAAACATCGAGGTGCTGACCGAAGCCGAGATTACGGCACTTGAAGGCCACGGAGGCAATCTCGAAAAGGTGCGTTGGCGCACCCCCGCGGGCGACGAGAGCACGCACCATATCCGCCACCTCTTTCTGTTCATTGGGGCGGACCCGAATACCGACTGGCTGGCGCAATGCAACGTGGAGCTTGACGAGAAGGGTTTCGTTCGAACCGGAACAGAGACAGGGCGACACCCGCTGGAGACGAACCGCCGTGGTGTGTTCGCGATCGGTGACGTGCGGTCCGGTTCCGTCAAACGCGTGGCGGCCGCTGTCGGCGAAGGCGCTCAGGTCGTCGCTGCGCTGCACACCTATCTGGGCGCAAGCGGACGTACCGCCCTGCCTACGCTCGACAGGAGGGCATGATGGCCGACGAATGCAAGCATGCTGCAGGTGTTTGCGACGTCACGCCGAGCGCACTCGGCTGCGAAGAGTGCCTGAAGAGCGGCTCACAATGGGTGCATTTGCGCCTGTGCCGGACCTGCGGCCATGTCGGCTGTTGCGATGACTCGCCCAACCGGCACGCCACCAAACATTTTCAGGCCACGCGCCATCCGATCATAGAAGGTTATGATCCGCCGGAAGGTTGGGGATGGTGCTATATCGACGAGGTCTTTCTTGACCTTGGCGATCGCGCCACGCCGCAGAACGGTCCAATACCGCGCTTTTACTGAACCAGGGGAAGCAATGGCAAACGACAGCGCGTCGGCCAAGTCCTTGCTGCAGCGTCCCGTCGACCGGACGCGCGACCATGTGCGCGGCGGTAACGCTTCCAGCGGCGTCATAAGCGTCGTCGTCTACGGCGACTATCTGTGTCCCTACTGCCGAAGGCTGGTTCTTGTTGTTGCGCGGCTCCGGGAGGCGCTTGGCGAACGCCTTGCCTACGTCTTCCGTCACTTCCCCAATGAAGCCGCGCATCCGGGCGCAGGCTTCATCGCACGGGTCGCGGAAGCGGCTGGAAAGCAGGGCCGGTTCTGGGAAATGCATGATTGGCTCTACGAACAAGAGCCGCCGCTCACAGAGCAACAGATCCGCGATTTCGTAGCAGATCTCGGCCTCGGTCTGGAGCAGTTCGATCGGGATGTCGAGAGCCACGAGGCATACACACGGGTCGAGAGCGACCTTGCCGACGGCAAACGTAACGGCGTCACAGGCACGCCCACCTTCTTCATCGATGGCGTTCGATACGACGGCGCCTGGGACTTTCACTCCATGCTGGAGGCGCTCCAATTACCGGTGGCCGCGCGGGTACAGCGCTCGGCGCGCGCCTTTGCGAATTTGCCAGCTTCGGGTGGTCTGGTCCTGTTGCTTGCGGCGGCCGCTGCGCTCATTTGCGCAAATAGCCCTCTTGCCCCAGCCTACCGGCACTTCATCGAGTCGTCGTTCGGCATCGGCCCTCCGGGCAGCCTTCTCTCCATGACGGTCGGCGCCTGGTTTTCGGAAGGTCTGCTGGCGATCTTCTTCCTCCTTGTGGGGCTCGAAATCCGGCGCGAGATGACGGTCGGCGACCTTTCTGATCCGCGCGCGGCAGTGTTGCCTGCGGTGGCAGCCATCGGCGGCGTGCTGGCGCCGGCGGCAATTTACCTTGCGCTGAACAGTGGCCCGGCCGCACGCGGCTGGTCAGTACCGACGGCCACCGACATCGCTTTCACCCTCGGCATCCTGGCACTTCTGGGACCGCGCGTTCCCGCTAGCCTGCGGGTCTTCATCGCGGCGCTCGCGGTCGTCGATGATGTCCTCTCCGTGTTGACGCTCGCCATCTTCTATCCAAAGGCCTTAGCGGCCGAATGGCTGCTCGCAAGCGGCCTGGCGGTCGCGGTTCTGCTCGCGCTCAACCGTTGGCGGGTTTACGCAACCTGGCCCTACTTGGTGGTCGCCGTCGTCCTGTGGGTTTCATTGCATGCCTCAGGTGTTCACGGTGCCTTGGCCGGAATCTTCCTTGCAGCCTTCCTGCCAACACGGCCCGCTCCGGCGGCGGGCCCGTTACTGGCGCAAGCGGCCACCGCATTGGCGGCACTGGAACATGCCGAGAGTGAGGCGCGCCGATCCGGATCCGACGCCAGCGCCATTGCACAAGAACCGGTGTGGGATTGGGCGAGCCGCAACCTTTCTGCCGCGAGCGAACGGTTACTGTCGCCGGCAGATCGGATCGAGCGAGCAGTTGCACCCTGGAGCACCTATGCAATCCTGCCGCTCTTTGCGTTTTCCGCGACGGGCGTCAGTTTCAACCTCGATCTTTCGGCGCCGGACGCATGGCGTATTCCGCTTGGCGTTATTCTCGGGCTCGTGATCGGAAAGCCGCTTGGAATATTTGTGGCCTCCCTGCTTGCCACAAGGTCGGGGCTCGCGCGCGGGCCAGCGGATGTCACAGTGCGCAATTTCATCGGTGCAGCATGTCTGTGCGGCGCCGGTTATACCGTGTCGCTCCTCATGGCAGAGCAAGCGTTTCCCCCTGGCCCCGAAGCGGCCCTGGCGAAGACGGGCGTCCTGATCGGCTCGGTGCTTGCCGCCGTGCTCGGGGCGACGATCATCGCCACCAAGCCTTCGCCCGTTGCGCGGACCGAGACCGCGGAGGCTTGAAGAATGTGGCCGGAAGCAGGCGGTCCGCAACCTGGTTCCGCTACCAGGCCATCGAGCAATTCCGGGGTTGCAACACAGCTGCCCGACTTTTTTCGCGAGATTGTCACCTCATTGGAGGTTTAACTACGCCTTATCCTCGTATTTGAAGGATACGCTGACCTTCGCGCGATAGGCCTCGATCTTCCCGTCTTTGATCTGGAGGTCGAGTTTCACTACTTCGGCAATGCGCAAGTCGCGCAAACTATCCGACGCCCGTTCCACAGCAGCACGCGCGGCGTCGTCCCAGGATTTGGTGCTCGTGCCGACCAGTTCGATGATTTTATAGACGCTATTCGTCATCGGTTCCTCCCGTTTGATCCGCTTGGTAAACTTGGACTTGCCGCAGTTCGTCCGGCCGGGATTCGCTGCGGCGACTCGTTGTGGCCCCAAATGCAGTGACCCGCTCCCCGAATGTCGCGTGCGCCTCGGAAGAGTAGCTCTGCTTCGAGGACTTGTCGAAAGCTAGGCCCTTGTCACCCAAGGGAGACGCCTCAGCAATCCCACGCCCGCCGACGTCTGCTTCGGGCGGCACGATCATTCTGGAAAAGCAAGGCTTGCTGCATCGCTGAGCGGCCGCCTAGAATGACAAACCTTATGGGCCCGAGCCTCCACTAAATCAGCGCCAGCGGTCCAAAATCCCCGACGTCGGATTGGTCGGACGTTCGGAGATTGTGAGGGCGGATTGGGCTTCGTATTGTCGGACTATGCACATGAAGGTGAAGCGCATTGTCGCCAACATTGCGACAACGGAAGTAGGGAAGGCCAAGGCATTCTATGGCGATGTCCTCGGCCTCGACCTAGCGATGGACCTCGGCTGGATTGCTACGTTTGCATCGAACGAGGAGATGAAGCCGCAGGTCAGCTTTGCCACCGAAGGGGGATCTGGAACGGCGGTCCCTGATATGTCCATCGAGGTAGACGATCTCGAAGAGGCGCTAAGGCGATTTCGAGCAGCGAAGGTGCCGATTGAGTATGGCCCTAATTCAGAGCCATGGGGAGTGCGGCGCTTCTATGTGCGAGATCCCTTTGGACGACTCGTAAACATCCTCGTGCACGAGGCGAAATAGGTGTCGGCGAAGTCAGCGCGACCTATGCGATCAGAACAACAATGGGGTAGTGAACCATTCAAAAAATTAGTCCAAAGGCATCCCACTCGAATTTGGCGAAGCGTGAAGCGTTATCCGAACAAAGGTTGATGAACTCCCATTTTGCAGCGAGGTCGCCATGGCCATCCACTTCAACCACACGATCCTTTCGGCTCACGACAGCAAGGCGTCGGCAGCGTTCCTGGCCGAGATGCTGGGCCTTCCGGCGCCACGGAAGTGGGGACCATTCCATATGGTCACAACCGAAAACGATGCCAATCTCGACTACATGGATAGCAAAGTTGAAATTGTACGCCAGCACTACGCCTTCCTGGTCGACGACGCTGAATTTGACGCAATATTCAAACGAGTTCGCGACCGGAAGCTTCCCTTCTGGGCTGACCCTGGGCAGCGCAAGCCGGACGAGACGAATGATCACGACGGTGGGCGCGGCGTCTATTTCGAAGATCCGAATGGGCATCTTCTTGAGATCATCACCCGCCCGTACGGCAGCGGCGGCTGGAACCCTTAGCGGCTCGCCCACGATCCAGGGTTCTAAACAAAAGGTCTATCGGCAGTGGCGAGCGTTTCCTCAGCCTCTACTTGCTGGCTATGTGGGTTCTGACGTATTTCGGGCGACCCTTTCAGTGATCCTGCTGAGTGGCTTGCAAAAACCAAAAACCCCTACCGGAGCGAGGCCCTTAGTTGGTGCTGTCGAAGCTTGTCCTCTAACTACGCGGTCCAGCGGCAACCAGCTTTCAATCAGATAGATCAGGTAGGACAGCTTAGCAGTTCAGAAACCCGGTCTAGCGGCAACTGAGAGAAGCCCAGATCATCAGGCCTGTTCCTTGTTTTCCAGCAGGCGCCGGGCAAGCGCGTCGAACTTGATCTGCACACTGCCGAGCTTCTGCTGGCGAGGTCGAAGACCTCCTGACAGGCACTCGCTGCCCGCGTGTCCTCGAAGCTTTTGAAGATCAGTTTGAGTGCATCGAAACGGAAACGGGCGTGCATGAGCTCGTCTTGGATCTCGATGAGCAGATCGTCGGTGCTTCGGTCGACGTCGGTCATGATGCGAACCCTCTTCTTCGCTATGACAGGCTGCTAGGCTGGCGTTGCCGGCGGTGGTCTGGGTGCGTTCTCGCGCACTATGCCGGTTTGGTTTGTTCGCGCCCTCGTTGGCGGACGCCGGTCAGCGCCTGGTGCTTGGCGCAATAGGATTGGCCGTCTGTGCGGCGCCCACAGAAAAGGAAGCCGCCGATCACACGCGCGTCATACCTGGCCGGCCACTTGCATTGGCATTCCCTGAGGCCGACGAGCGGCACAAGTCCATCTCTCCTGCGAGGTGGCCTCACTTCATGGGTGGCATTCTCCATGGCGGCTCCTTGGAAGCCTCCTGCCGTCGGGCATTCTCGCACTGTCTCGCGCGGAAAGCGATCACCTCTCAGCTGCCGGGCTCAGGTGCTGCTGGCCCGGTACAGTGTCGTCCACGCGTCGCGCACCACTCGGCCACTTCAGGGTGCGCGGTGTTTTCTTCGCGATACCCCTCGCCGAGCATCCGCCCAAAAAGACACTGGGCCGCCGCCTCGAATTCGCCGTGCCAACGGACTAATATTCCATGTCGTCCGATCTTACCGGCAGACGTACGTCTGGAAGTGGATCCACGCTTTCGCCCGACTAGAGGAAGGAAGGTGGAAAATGTATTCCATGGGAGCCAATCCCCAACAGCTGGCCATCATGACGAGGGCCTTCGATGAATACTGCCTGGCGCACAGCATTGCGGACGACGCGGACAGGGAAAGCGTTGCCTTTGTCGTCATGGCGCTTTTTGGTGGCGGCGCGACGAGCCCCCGCAGACTGAAAGCCGCGCTTGACCGTTTGGGTCGCGTCCAGCAGGACAATTTTGCAGGCGGCTAGTCCGGCCGGTCGCGCAACCTGGGCGACGCCCGTTGTTCGAGTTCGGGCTCCGCCTCCCAAATGGGAAACCTGGGAGGGTCGATTGTGACAACCGTTCCGGCCCGGACGGACACGCATTGTCCACCAGACCAATGTTCGCAACACCGCCTGGCGCTTGCCACGACGCGAAGAGGAGACGCGCAATGACCAGAGATGACGAGACCACAGCCGATCCTTATCCGGAGAAGCTGGAGCGCGTCCGTAGCGTGGCGGAGATCGTGCCTGATCTCGTCGATGGCTTCAGGGACACGCAAGCGCTGGTGCATACGCTTCATCTGGCGGCCGAGGGCCTGCCCGACACGGCCGACGGCTCAGCCATCCAGGCGCTGGCCGCCGCAATCGAGGGCCGGCTTGGCCGGCTCGAGCGGCTGCTGGAGGAGTTGGGGAAATGCGTCCCGGTGAGAAAGGAACCAGCATCGCAGCCGATTTCGATCGCCGCGCTCGCTGAAACCGCTCGCTGAAATGGACGGCGGAAGCCGCTATTCGACGTTCTCGGTCGCTGGCAAGATTGAGATCAGGATTCGCTCTCGCCGCGTTTGCGAGCGCCGAGCGCCGCCCAAAGGCTTATTGCAGACGACTGCGCAGATTGGATACGCCCCCTAGTTCCTGGGACAGGTTCCACGCGTGACGCATCACCACGTCGCGGAGTTCGGCGAGTTTGTCGAGATCGAAGCGGCTGGCCGGACCCGAGATCGCGATGCCGCCGGGAACCTCTCCACCATTCTCAAAGACGGGCACCGCGACGCAGCGCATATCGGGCGCGAACTCAAGATCGTCGAAGGCATAACCCTCGGCGCGAATACGGGCCAGCGAACGGCGCAGCTCGCCGGGATCGGTGATGGTGTTCGGCGCGACTTGCCGAAGGCCACTCGCGATTACGGCCTCGACGACCCGGACGTCCTGGAAGGCAAGTAGTACCTTACCGATCGAGCTACAGTGGAGCGGCGAGCGGTCGCCGATCTGGAAGTCGACCGCGACGCGTTGCGTCCCTTTAGCGCGGAACACGAGTACGGCGGCATCCCGCTCAAGAACGGAATAGTGGACCGTCTCGCCAGTTTCCTCGGAAATGGCACGCAGGCAGGAAAGGATGCGGCTCGCGCGCTCGTCCTCATCGACAAGATGGCGGGCGAGCGAAAGCACCTTGAAGGTGAGGCGGTAGTGCTTGGCGTCGGCAGCCTTCTTTACATAACCCGATTGGACCAGCGTCGTCAGCATCCGGTAGGCGGTCGCACGATCGGCACCAATACCGGCTGCGACTTCCGCGACGGTAACCGGTCGGCGCTGTTCGCCGACGAAATCAAGTACGCTCAGCGCCTTGAGGGCGGTGGCGCTCATATTGGTATCAAGATCACCCATCAAGTTGCATCCACTTTTCAGTTCAATATTCGTATAGCTAGGTGAGGGTATTTGCACAAGTGCAAATATCGTTGACGCATTTTACATTTTGAAATACGCCTGAACTGACAAACGTGCGGGCGGCGTACCGACGGGAGGACTTTTCATGGACATGCTCATCGACGGTGGCTGGACAGGTGCTTCGGACGGAGCAGTCGATCCGGTGCTCAATCCGGCCACCAACGACCAGATCGACACCGTCCCGCGCGCGACCGCCGCCGATGTCGAGCGCGCCGTCCAGTCCGCACAAGGCGGCAAAGTTGCGATGGGAGCGATGCCGGCGTGGCGGCGCTACGAAATCCTCGAAGCGGCTGCACGACGTATTGAGGAGAACCAGCAGGAGCTCGGCCGCTTGCTCTGCCGCGAGAATGGCAAACGCATCGGCGAGACTACCAGCGAGGTAGGAGTCGCCGCTCGGATTTTCCGCGGTTATGCCGAGGAGGCAAAACGCATCTTTGGGCGGTCGGTGCCACTTAACTCCATCCCTGGACGAGAGAAGTCCCTGGCCATCACCATGCGTGAGCCGCTTGGGGTGGTCGTCGCGATCGTGCCGTTTAACTATCCGGTTGAGCTCTGGAGTCACAAGGTTGCAGGCGGGCTCGCCGCCGGTAACGCCGTCATCACCAAAACTCCGGAGGATTGCCCATTGGCAATCATCGAGATCAGCCGCTACCTCGAAGAGGCAGGCCTGCCTCGCGGTGCGCATCAGCTGCTCACCGGCGGACGCGAGGTCGGTGAGGCGCTGGTCAGGGCGGAGGGCGTTCAGATGATCGCCATGACCGGCTCGACAGCTGCGGGAAAACGCATCCTGGAAGTCGCGGCACAGACGCTGAAGAAGGTTCATCTTGAACTTGGCGGCAACGACGCGACGATTGTCTGCGGCGACGTCGATATCGATGCGACGGCGGCCGCGCTGATCGCCGGACGCTTCACCTCGGGCAACGGACAAATCTGCTGCGCCGTTAAGAGGGTGCTGGTCGAGAGTGGGATTTACCAGCAGTTGCTCGAAGCGGTAGCGGCGCGGGCAAAGACGCTTCAGGTTGGCGATCCGATAGATCCCGCGACAGATGTTGGCCCGCTGATCAACCGGCGCGGTGCCGAGCGAGTTGAGGCGCAGGTTCGCCAAGCCGTCGCTGACGGCGCGAAGATCGTCACCGGCGGCGCACGGCGCGACAACTTCTTTCAGCCTACCGTGCTAACCGGCGTCACGCCCGGCACGCCGGCCTTCGCCGACGAGACTTTTGGCCCCGTATTGCCGCTCATCCCCTACGAGCGGTTTGAGGATGCGCTGGCACTCGCCAACGATAGTCCGTTTGGTCTGCAGGCGGCTATCTTTACCCATGACCTTCGTAAAGTGATGCGCGCTTACGAGGTGCTGGACGTTGGTACGGTGGTCGTTAACCATACGACGGCCGTGCGCGTTGAGACGCTTCCCTTCGGCGGCAATAAGGGCAGCGGCAACGGCCGCGAGGGCATTCACGATACACTTCACGAGATGACCAAGGAAAAGACGCTGCTGCTTCATGACGTCTTCGGGGCTGCCGTCTAATGCCTCATCTTGCGGTCGCTCATATCGCCAAGAGCTACGACGGTAATCCGGCGGTGCGCGACATCTCTTTCGCGGTCGCCGCGGGCAGGGTGCTGGCGCTCTGCGGCGAGAATGGCGCCGGCAAATCGACGCTGATGAAAATGCTCTCGGGCGCAACGCGGCCCGACGCCGGCGAGATCCTGCTCGACGACAACGCGGTGGTAATCGCCGGCCCCGCCGACGCGATGGCGCTAGGTATTCGAACCGTCTATCAGGAGCTCAGTCTTCTGCCGCATTTGAGCGTCGCCGAGAACATGCTGCTTGGGCGTATGCCATCGCGAGGTCTCTCCTTCATAGTTGACTGGCCGGAGGCGAGCCGGATTGCAGCCCGTGTGCTGGCCGATTTTGGCTTTTCGGAGATCCCTCCGAGAGCGCTGGTCGGATCGCTCAGCGTAGCGCGCCAGCAGATCGTCGAGATCGCCAAGGCGCTCGTTGCGCGGCCGAAAATCCTGATCCTCGATGAGCCCACGGCGGTGCTGTCTGCCGCCGAAGCCGACAAGCTGTTCGATAAGGTGCGGAGTCTCGCAGCCGGCGGCACCACAGTGCTCTACATCTCGCACCGGATAGAGGAGATCTATGCCATCGCGGACGAGATTGTCGTGTTGAAAGATGGGCGCAGCGTGTTATCCGGCGAGGTGGCCGAACTACCCCAGAATCGCCTCATCACGGCAATGGTCGGGCGGCCACTGTCCGCGATCTTCCCGGAACGGCGAGGCGCAATCGGCCGGCCGGTGCTCAAGGTCGAGGAGCTCACGCGCCGCAACGCGTTCGAGGATGTTAGTTTCGAGGTACGTGCCGGCGAGATCGTCGGCATGTTTGGATTGGTCGGCAGTGGGCGCACCGAGATAGCCAAGGCGATCTTCGGTGCCAAACCAGCCCAGAGCGGTAAGGCGCGTCTCTGCGAAAGTGACGCCGCATTCGTCACTCCAGCCGAAGCGGTGCGTGGCCATGTCGCCATGCTGACCGAGGACCGCAAGGGCGACGGGCTGGCGCTCGACGCGAGCGTCATCGACAATGCCGGCTTGGCAAGTTTCTCGCGCTACGCGCCAAAGGGCATCATCGACGACCGAAAGAGGCGTCGGCTTGTGGGCGAGAAATTCGCGAGCTGTCGATTGTACTCGCCGATCCTGCACAGCCGGTGCGCCAACTTTCCGGCGGCAACCAGCAGAAGGTTGTGCTTGCAAAATGGCTGCTTGTGGATGGCATCCAGCTCTTCATTCTGGACGAGCCGACACGCGGCGTCGACATCGCCACTAAATTCGAGATCTACCAAAGGATCCGCGCTCTCGCTGACAGCGGCGTCGCGATCCTGATGATCTCGTCCGAAATGCCCGAAGTGCTCGGCATGGCCGACCGGCTGCTCGTCGTGCGCGACGGGCGGCTCGTCGTAGAACTCCAGCCCGAGAACTTCAAGCCGGAGATTGTCTTCGCCTATGCCGCCGGTCTCCACGCTGGCGGGGCACGACTGGAGCGTTTCAATTGACAGAGATCTTGACTGCAGGCTCCAATGCCCAGCAGCTGCCTTTGCTTCAG
The DNA here is from genome assembly GCA_963813315.1 of uncultured Alphaproteobacteria bacterium. Lineage (GTDB taxonomy): Bacteria > Pseudomonadota > Alphaproteobacteria > Rhizobiales > Rhizobiaceae > CAWEYO01. Next base: position 337,295 of record CAWEYO010000020.1, read on the forward strand.
CGCTTCAGCCGCGCCGACCTCTTCTTCGCTGCGGCGATCCTTCTCGTCATCGCCTTCGCGGCAGTGATGACCGATGCATTCCTAACGCAGCGCAATCTTGTCAACATCTCTCGCCAACTCGTCACCAACGGCTTCCTCGGCCTTGGCATGCTTATGGTGATCCGGACCGGCGGCATCGATCTGTCGGTCGGTTCGGTGCTGGCGCTGGCCGGTCTTCTCGCTACCGGCCTGCAGGAACAGATGCATTTTATTCCGGCGATCGCCATTGCGCTTGCCATGGGCGCTGGCGTTGGCTTCCTAAACGGCTGGTTGACCGCGCGCTTCAACCTCCAGCCTTTCATTGTGACGCTCGCGACGATGGGCAGCCTTCGCGGCCTAACCTACGTCTATGCTGACACGCCGCGGTATCCGGCGGACGAAATGTTCCGCAGTCTTATCGGCGGCGCGTTCGTAGGGCCGGTCCCAGTTAACTTCATCGTCTTTGTGCTCGCGGTGCCCTGCGTCTGGTTTTACCTCAACCACACGGTTTCGGGGCGAGCAGCCTTCGCTATCGGCGTCAACAAGGAAGCAGTCCGGCTTGCCGGCATTGACGTCAACAAGCACCTTATCTTCGCCTATGTTGCCTGCGGCCTCTTTGCCGCCGTCGCAGGCGTGCTCCTCGCCTCTCGGCTCGGCATTGCCCAGCCCAGCGTCGGAATCGGCTACGAACTCGATGCCATCGCCGCCGTAGTGATCGGTGGCGGCCGGCTGGGCGGAGGGGGCGGCTCGACGGTCGGCGTGCTGGGCGGTGTGCTGGCGCTCGCCGTCGTAGACAACGTGCTCAATCTCTTCAATGTGGATTCCTATTACCAGCAGCTTCTGAAGGGCCTGATTATCCTGGTGGCGGTGCTCGCCAGGCGCAAGAAGGTTTGAAAAAAGTGGGCGCGGGCCGGCTCACTCAAGGGAGGATGGAGATGCGTATTTTCGTAAGACTGAAGATGGCGATGCTCGCCGGTCTCGCCTGCGGCGTCCTTGGCGCCATGCCGGTGTCCGCGCAGGACAAGGAGATCAAAGTCGGGATGGTGAACCTATCGCTCTGCTGCGCCTATTTCGTCGGCATGGACGCCGCCGTGAAGGACGAGGCAAGCCACTTCTCCAATGTCAAGGTGCTGTCGACCGATGCCAAGGGCGACGTTGCAAAGCTGACTGCCGACGTCGAGGACCTTCTCAACCAGAATGTTGATGTCTTTATCATCTCCGGTGCCTGGATTGAGGCCGCGCCTGCGGCGCTCGAGGCGATTAACCAGGCCGGGACGCCGATCGTCATGGTCGATCGCCTGCTCAAGGGCGGCGACTTCACCGCCTGGGTCGGTCCGGACAACCGCGCCATCGGCGAGGGCATCGGCGACTACCTCGTCAAGCGCCTGAACGGGAAGGGCAAGGTTGCAATCATCCGTGGCGGCCCCGCCGACAACACGATCGGCTCCAACCGGTCGAAGGCGTGCAGTCGAAGTTCCAAGGCACCGAAATCCAGCCGGTCGTGGCGCCAGGTTGGGGCGAGTGGAGCGCCGACGGCGGCTTCACGCAAATGGAGGATCTGCTTTCAAAGAACGATGACCTCAACGCCGTCTTCTGCGAGAACAACTCGATGTGCCTCGGCGCGCAGAAAGCGATCGCCGACGCCGGCAAAGCCGAGCAGATCTTCATCACCTCCGTCGACGGCGAAATGGGTACACTGAAGGAGATCATGCGCGAAGGTTCGAACTACGGCGCTACAGGCCGTAACTCCTCCGATCAAATTGGCCGCGCTGGCTTCAACCGCGCCATGGCAATCGTCGCCGGTGGCACGCCCGAGAAGGAGACGGTGCTACCATCACCGATCATCACCAAGGACAATGCCGTCAAGTTCTATGACGAGAGCAGCAAATTCTAGCAACTCTCAAACTCTACGGGCTCAGGTCCGCGTTTCCCGGCCTTAGCCGGTTGCCTGTCCAGAGA